>NZ_JBZFQK010000009.1:0-73821 GCF_058313575.1 Bacillus sp. z14 (2026) | reverse complement strand
AATTGGTAGAGCAACTGACTTGTAATCAGTAGGTTGGGGGTTCAAGTCCTCTTGCCGGCACTCAAAATAATCGGAGGGGTAGCGAAGTGGCTAAACGCGGCGGACTGTAAATCCGCTCCTTCGGGTTCGGCAGTTCGAATCTGCCCCCCTCCACCATTCATTATAGGGGCATAGTTTAAAGGTAGAACAGAGGTCTCCAAAACCTCCAGTGTGGGTTCAATTCCTACTGCCCCTGCCAATTAATATGGCGATTGTGGCGAAGTCGGTTAACCCATCGGATTGTGGTTCCGACATTCCTGGGTTCAATTTTCATCAGCCATCCCATAGATGCGGGTGTAGTTTAGTGGTAAAACCTCAGCCTTCCAAGCTGATGATGAGGGTTCGATTCCCTTCACCCGCTCCAAAAAATATCATAAAGGGCTTATAGCTCAGCTGGTTAGAGCACACTTCTGATAAGTGTCAGGTTGATAGTTAGAGTCGCCGATATTATTATTCCTCAGTAGCTCAGTGGTAGAGCACTCGGCTGTTAACCGAGCGGTCGTAGGTTCGAATCCTACCTGCGGAGCCATTTGGCCCCTTGGTCAAGCGGTTAAGACACCGCCCTTTCACGGCGGTAACACGGGTTCGAATCCCGTAGGGGTCATAAAACCATGTACAAGATGTACATGGTTTTTTTATTTGCCATCAAACTTCTGATAGCTGTTGACCTGCAATCTTTTATCTTTATTGGGATCCCCTGATTCAAAGGTGATTACAGAAGGTGATTCACACGTAGAAGTCAGATTCGATGAGGACTCGGATCGGGTAAGAAAGCGGACAGTGAATCGGTTCGGTGAACATGTTGGATTTAACGGATAATGGAAACAGCCGAATCCATTGGAAACACTGGGCTTGTACAGTGTTTATCCGATGTATAAAAAATGTAGGTGTAATGAGTTTTTACTAATAAAATAGGGGCAAAGGCTTAACCCCTTGAGACACTTGTGGTTAACCCTTCTTAAAAAGTATGGACCCCCACCCTGTCAATTTACTATTCCAAATCTTATACACAATATATGCACAAATAGAGTCCAAACAGTCCAGTAATTCAGGCTGCCAGTGATTATTTATACAAGCTGAATCTCTTAATTCCATTGTTTCTAGAAATTCTGTGCAATTTTTGTGCAGTTTGTATAAGTATTAATACTAGTGGGTAGGGTAGGGTCATTTTTTATCTGCATTTAATTTTGTATTTACTTAGGCAACAAAGAAGGATTAAGTCCAATAATTGCTGGACTTAATCCTTTTATGTAGGTGTTCGAGTTGTAAACTTAAATGTAGTATATTTTATTATCTTTTTAAAAATTAATAGTACAAAATAGCTTTGGTCTTCATTTTATCTCTATTGTGTATTATGGGTATCAATCTTTAATGGTAAGAAGATTATATAAAATATCACCTAACTTTCATAGTAAAAAAATAAACTTAAACTCTTCATATCGAGGAATCTATTAATTGAATTTATAATAACAGTATAAAAACAATCAGGAACTTCATCTTTCTCAGAATCGTTTGATTAAGCATTTTTCAAAACTAGGATGGAGAAGGAATTAAAGATTTTTGATGTAGTATATAAAGAAATGAATTACATAGAAATGGACTAACAATATTGCACAATAAGTATTAAATATTTAGAAAACCTTGAATAGATTATCTTACACATCTCATTTGAACCTATAAATCCGCCAAAAGTACTTCTTTTGGCGGATTTATACACATCAAATTAAATCAGGATAATATTGGATATATATTCACATGCGGATTTGGATATGCAGAGGGAATCAACGAACATGTTAGAAGTTATGTTTAATTAAATTCTTTATTAATAATAAAAGAATGCCAATGTATCTTTATAAAATCATTCTTTGGTATTCTTTAGTTTAATAAGGGACATGGAAAACAACAGCGAATATTTGTAAAGCAGAGCAAGATTAAGAATTGGAAATAGGTCTGTATTTGCGATGGCTTTGAGTAGATAGTGTAAATATCAAGATGCAGGAATTCGTCTGCCATTAGCTGATGAGAAAAATAGGTATTCTTCATGATAGATTTTGAACGCAATAAAGATTGAATAAATCTTTTTGATGTTAATCTCTGTACAGTATATTTTTTACTATAGAAAACTTTTGTATGCAAAGGAATTATAAATAGATAAAAATTTCAAAATATTATGATTATTATTAATTAAGTCATACAAATAATCATTTTTTGTATATTATACAACTTTATTAGTTGAAATGCATATTTTCTTTTTTTATGTAAGCGCTTTAAATTTAAAGAAAGGTAATTAGGACACAAAGAAAGGAGTGGGATCATTTTATCGATTAAAAAAATTATAGCAAAGCTAGCATAAAAAACATGAAGGTGACAAAATACTGAAAATGAAGAGATTCACTAATCACCAATTTATTGGAAGGTCAGGATTGCTTAATCCTTAAAGAAGTTTATTGTATCTAATTTATAGCTTATTGAGAAAACAGTCAATTCAAGAGAGGTTGTCACTGAAAGTAAAATGGACAAAAGTTTTGTAGATATTCACATTCTAGGGAGGTATATTAATGGGTTTAAAAAAATCACCATGGTTTATTTTCTTTATGCTATTAATTAGTGTATTTGTTCTTGTGGAAGCGGCAGCATTTCAAGCACCTGCTATGCCGTTTATAACTCAACATTTTGGGATACCTATTACATTTGCAGGTTCTATAACACTTGCTTATTATGCAGCTGCTGTAATATTTTCACCGCTTATGGGAAGGATAGGTGACCAAATCGGGCGTAAAGAAATGCTGATAATTGGATTGGTGATTTTTACTGTTTCTGAGTTTCTTGCAGCTATGAGTCCTACCTATGTCATTTTTCTATTTGCGCGCTTTATTCAAGGTATGGGTTATGCTTGCGTATTTCCTACTGTCTTTGCCGTTATTTCCGAGTTGTTTGATGACACTAAAAGCGGAAAAGCAGTTGCCCTTCTAGGGATTGCAGGTTCAATTGGCGCTGCTTCGGGTGGAGTTATTTCAGGTTATTTAATAGAATCATTTAATTGGACAATCATATACTGGATTAGCGGCAGTTTTTCATTCATAGGTCTTTTAATTGTCTTAGTTGTGATGCCAAAGACTACAGTTAGACGTAAGCAAAAAATCGATTATAAAGGAGCTGGTGCATTATTAATAACAATATGTTCCCTAGTATCGATTCCCATTTTAATAAGTAATTTCGGGATGTCTTCACCTATAACCTTGTCAGTGATAGCTGTGGGTATTGTTGGGTTGCTTTTATTGATCGTTGTAGAGAGAAATGCTGTTAATCCTGTAATGGACATTAAAATTCTGAAGCTTCGTGGAATACATGTTCCTGCAATGGCTGCTATACTTCTTACATTTGGAGGTATTGCCTTGAACTATGCACTTGCATTCTATATTGCGAGTCGAGCTGGTTGGGGACCGACTGAAGTCGGTTTGATTAGTACATTAAATTATTCATTTACAATTATTGGTTCTTCTATAGCCGGTTCACTTATAGACCGTTACAGCCCAAAGTATGTAATACTAAGTTCATCAGTTATAGCCTTGGCAGGGGCAATAATGTTTACATTTATTTCCAGTCAGTCTCCGTTCATGTATCTTATTTTTACAATGGCAGTTGTCGGCTTATCTTCTGGACTTATTAACCCTGGATTAATGAAAATAGTTATTTTATCGGTACCTACAAATGCTAAAGGAGTTGGGTCAGGGACATTTACAATGTTCCGAGATTTAGGGATACCATTAGGCTCAACCTTTGGATTAGCATTGTTTGGATTTATGAGCCAACGCCAGGCACAGCTGGATTCAGATCCTGCAATTGCAACAACAAATGCATTAAATAGTGTGGGATATGTAGTGATAGGGATTATTGTGTTGCTAATCCTCATTAGTTTATTGCTTTTTAGAAAAGATAAAGATGTTGCTGATGGCATTCAAATTAACAGCAATTCCTAAACCCAAGCAAAATCCACTGAATGATTAGTTGGTGTTATAGTGAATATGCTTAAATTTATGACTTATTAATGATCTTAATTCCGGCTTTACTGGAATTAAGATTTTTTTTGAAGGTTTTTTCTGCTTTTATATAGAATGCATATAAAGGGGAGGGGATTCCGATTCAAAAATCTATACTTAAATCTAAGAGAGCTTTTATGAATACATTAATTCAACTTATGCTTGAAAAAGATTTTGAGAGCATTTCAATTACTGAAATTTGCAAAGGGGCAGGGTATAATCGCGGCACATTCTATAAACATTATTATGATACACAAAAATTGTTAGATAATCTGATTGAACTTAAGTTGGAAGAGTTAAAAAATGTATTAGAAAAAATGAAAAATCAATTAGATATGGATAAAGTGAAAGATTCGGAAGAGAACCTCCAATTAACTGTTACATTATTTGAATACTTTTATGAAAATCGATTTTTTTTATACGCCGTGCTGAGGGATAATAAAGTAAAAGGCTTTCGTTATAAATTATATAAACTATATAAAAGATACTTAGCTCCGTTACTAGTTAGAGGTTTAACCGATACGATAGAGAATATAGAGTATGAAAAATTTAAATTAGATTATGTTTGTTCAGCCTGGCTTGGTATAACCTTATTTTGGATTAATGAAGAATCTTTAAAAAGTCCTCATTATGTGGCAGAACAATTTATAAGCATACTTAATGAAAATAATCATCAGATTTTCACAAACGACTGGGTGTTTAAAGATACCCAGTATTTGAATGAAGAAACAGACATACGTATTACTCGCACAAAGGAAGCGTTAAAGAAAGCTTTGCTCACATTAATGATAAAAAAACACTATAAAGATATTCGAATTGTTGATATTTTAGAAGAGGCAGATTACAACAAATCTTCTTTCTATGCTCATTTTAAAAATAAGGATGCTTTATACGACTCGATCCGGAAAGATTTAGTTTTAGGAATGTTTCAAGCATTTAGTGGGGAAGGTATGAAATATTATGAACAGTTGAATCAGTCTAGTTCCCCAGTACATAGGTTATTCCAATTTGTTTTTCAAAATCAATCACTCTTGCAAATAATGTATAGTGACATGGCGGTTCCTGGATTTTTCAATAAATTTTTTACTGAAATTCAGCAGTTATTTTTGAAGGAAATAAGAGGGAGAACTTTTTTTGATGAGAGTTTATATAGCAACTATATAACAATAACAATAATGAATTTAATAGGAACATGGTTTACTGATAATATTCGTTATTCTCCAAATTATATGGCAGACATGTATTTGAAATTAGTAAGTTTAGATAATCAAATTGGGATATAAACCCAAAGGGTGACTTCGTAAATCATTTTAAGCGATTTATGGGGTTGCCCTTTTAATGTGACACACAAATGTATTATTTAATATTTACATCAATTGATGCTTGTGTTTAATTTCTATCTCTTTTAAAAACTGAATAGTATAGTTTGTTCAATAAACAACTATTTCTATAAAAATGGTTATTTTTTCAAGATTGTGCTTGAACTATAATTATATTATTCAGAAAAAGGAGGATTGGAAATGCGCTTTCAACTAACAGATGAACAATTAGCTTGGCAAAATGAAGTCCGTTCATTTTTAAAAGAACATGTAACAGAAGATTTATTGAACGAAATGCGTGAACATGAGGACAAACATATCGGACCACTTGAAAATGCATTTAAGAAAAAAGTCACAAAGAAGAATTGGGATAAAGTAAGTTGGCCAAAAGAATTAGGTGGACTAGAGTTATCGGAAATTGAAAAATTCATTTTGAATGAAGAATTCATGAAAGCACATGCACCACATATAGGCGATAGTATTATTGGTCCAAGCATTTACAAATTTGGAACAGAAGACAACAAAAAAAGATTTTTAAATAAAGTAATTAGTGGAGAAATGACTTTTGCCTTAGGTTACTCGGAACCAGATTCAGGAACTGATTTAGCTAGTTTAAGAACAAAAGCAGTACTGGATGGCGATGAATGGGTGATTAACGGTCAAAAAACTTGGAACACTTTAGGTCATCGTGTAACTCATCAATGGTTAGCTGCTCGTACAGGTGACGAAAATTCCCGACACAAAGGTATTTCTCTTTTTATTGTTCCAAACGATTCGCCAGGGCTTACGATGACAAAACAAGAAACATGGGGAAATCATACGACAAACGAAGTGTTTTTGGATAATGTACGTATACCAAAAAGCAACTTAATAGGTGAATTAAATAGTGGTTGGACTATTTTAAACTATGCATTAGCCCGTGAACGTGTAATCATGGGGGAAGTTGCAGGGCCAAAAGCTGCTTATGAAGCAACACTTGAGTTTGTGGCAAATACGACATTGGACGGCAATCTATTAATTGAACGTCCGGATGTATTATCTAAATTAGTCGATTTGGAAATAGATTTAGAAATCGGTGAATTATTCGGATATTCAACTGCAGCATTGCTTGATGATGGTGTAGATGTTTCTGCTAGAGCTGCAATGATTAAAATCTATGGGACGGAAATGTATACAAAAGCGTCAGATCTTGGGCTGCAGATTATGGAATCTTACGGTCAATTAAACTGGAAAGATGATTTGGCACCTTCCAATGGATCCGTGGAACATTTATACAGACTTTCTCCGTTCCATCGTTTTGGTGGCGGTACAAATGAAATTCAAAGAAATATCGTAGCACAGCGTGGGTTAGCCTTACCAAGGAAGTAATCTAAAGGGAAAGGGGTAGGAATGATGAGAACACAATTTGACGAAGAACAAACCATGTTATATAAGGCAGCTAAAAAATTTTTTGAGAATAATGTAAGTATTGAGTTAGTTCGCAATATGCAAGAAAATCGAATTGAACATAATGAAGAGCTTTGGGATAAAATTGTACAAGCAGGATGGCAAGCTATAATGATCCCTGAACAATACGGTGGTGCAGCGGGAAGTATAATGGATCTTGCAATTATTTTTGAAGAGGCTGGTAAGGTTTTGCTCCCCACAACATTTTATACTACAACTTATGCAACACTCGCGCTTCTTGATCTAGCAACAGAAGCTCAAAAAGAAAAGTATTTAACAAGTATTGCAGAAGGCTCTCTATTAGCGACAGTTGCATTTGAAGAGCATATTGCATTAAATGATCCTGATTATTTTAATCTTGAAGCTATTAAAAATAAGGATATTTGGACTTTATCGGGCAAGAAGATATTTGTACAAAATGCAAAAACATCAAATAAATTATTAGTCGTAGCTAAAAGTAGCAATCGTATTGGCCTTTTTGCTGTTGATAGTGATGCGCCTGGCATAACAATGAAAGCGCTATCAACAATAGGTGGTGATCACCAATATATTGTCACATTCAATCAAGTAAAAGTTTCTAATGATGACTTGATCAGTGGTTCGTTGGTTAATAAAGAAGCCATCTTGAAATCTCGCCAAAAAATGACTGCTTTGCAAACTGTTGAAATGGCAGGAGGCTGTCAAAGAGTAATGCAAATGACAGTAGATTATGTATCTCTCCGTAAACAATTTGGAGTTCCAATTGGTTCATTCCAAGCAGTACAGCATCATTTATCAAACATGTATACACAATCTGAAGGATCCAAATTAGCTGCTTATAAAGCTATTTCTTACTTAGAAGGAAATCTAGAGGCAAGTCGGGAAGTAAGTATTGCAAAAGCATACGTAAGTAAAGCTTATAAG
Source organism: Bacillus sp. z14 (2026) (assembly GCF_058313575.1). NCBI lineage: Bacteria > Bacillati > Bacillota > Bacilli > Caryophanales > Bacillaceae > Bacillus > Bacillus sp. z14 (2026). The sequence continues at coordinate 66,074 of NZ_JBZFQK010000009.1, read as the reverse complement.
GATATTACTGTAATGTCACACCAGCTTTGGGGTGGTATGGGTTACTCTACTGAATCTAATTTATATTTATGGTCAAACCGTGCAAAAGTGACTGAGCTTTCTTTTGGTACAGAAAGTTACCATCGTATTCTATTACAGCAAGTAGTAAAAAATCGTGCAAATACTAAAGTTCTTGAATCCACATAAATATAAATTGAAGGAGTGAGGCTGTGTGTCTGCAGTATATATGGAAAAGTATTTACGTCCAGACTCAGTAGTGATAGTAGGAGCATCCAAGAAAAAAAATGCAATTGGAAATACAACAGTAGTCAATTTTAAAGATTTAAATTTTAAAGGAAAGGTATTTTGTGTAAATCCAAAATACACAGAAATTGAAGGTTTTCCATGTTATGCGAAAGTGACGGATATTGAAGAACCTATTGATGTAGCTATTATTAGCACACCTGCAGCGGCAGTAGAGCAAGCAATTATTGAATGTGGGGAGAAAAAAATTCCATTCGCTTTAATTTTCACAGCTGGTTTTGCAGAGATGGGGAAAGAAGGAGAAGAACTTCAAAATCGCATACTAGCTATAAGTAAAGAAAATAATATTCGGGTTATAGGACCAAATACGTTAGGTACGTTTAACATTAAGGACAAAGTTTTATTGTCATTTACAGGTAGCTCAAATGTGGATTGGTTATCTGGTGAAGTTGGTTTAATAGCTCAAAGTGGTGCGACAGGATCAACAGTAATGAACTCTGCAATTGAAGAAGGTATTGGATTTACTTATATGTATACAGTTGGAAATCAGATAGATTTAACGACAATCGATTTGATAGATTCAATGATTGAAGATCTGGATACTAAAATTATTGGTGCGTATATGGAAGGTGTTCCTGATGGAAAATTATTTCAAAAAACTGCACTTAAAGCGCTTAAGAATAAAAAGCCTCTTGTAATTTATAAATCAGGACGTTCAGACGAAGGTCAAAAAGCAGCATTGTCTCATACCGCTTCGTTAACAGGATCCAATGTAGCATTTGAGTTAGCTTCAAAAAAATATGGTGTTTCTCATGTTGATTCAATAGAATCGATGATAACCGCTATTAAAGGGTTCAACAGCGGTAAATATACAATAGGTAAGGGGGTGGCAACAGTTGTAATATCTGGTGCATTGGGCATTATGATTGCGGACTACCTATCTGATATAGGGCAAGGATACGCTGTTTTATCAGATGCAACAAAGAAAAGGCTCAAGGAACAGGTACCCGGATATTTACCAGTCGAAAATCCCGTAGATATTGCTTCAACACTGATTTTAAATCCAGGAATTTATAAACATTGTATTGAAACGCTGGCACAAGCTGAAGAAGTAGATAGTATCATTGTTCATTTACCACTTGGGGTTGAAATGGGTGGATTAAAATTTGCACAAGATATTATCGATGTGGCTAAAGCTACTTCAAAACCAATTTTAGCAGTTACAACTGGTACAGAAAAGTCAATGGGAGAAATCAGGAAATTGTTGAATAAAAATCGTGTCCCAGCATTCAATGAATTGCCAAGAGTGATTGAAGCACTCAATTATATTGTTCAATTTTCGGAGGCTTGCCAAAAAGAAGTTGAAGAACCGCTAGTGAAAAGTCATGAAATCTTAAGTGAAGATGAATCTAAAGTTGTTATGACTGAACCTTCGGCTAAGAGATTAATACAAAAACTCGGAGTGCCGATTCCTAATGGTTTTACTGTTCAATCGTTAAGTGAGCTTTTAGAAAAAGCTAAATCCATTAACTATCCTGTTGTAGCAAAAATAGTATCACCAGATATTATACACAAGAGTGATGTCGGTGGGGTTATTTTGCCTATCAATAATTTAGAGGAATTATTAAAGGCATACCATACTATTTTAAAAAATGTTTCTGAACATGTCCCGGATGCTCAAATTGATAGTGTGCTTATTGAAGAAATGTCTAGTGAGAAGTTCCTGGAAGCTATTGTTGGTATTACTAATGATCCGTCATTTGGCCCTATAATTACGTGTGGACTCGGTGGGATTTATGTGGAGGTTATGAAAGATATTTCACAACGTTTAGCACCTATAACTGAATTAGAAGCGATTGAAATGATTGAAGAATTAAAAGCATCACCTATATTTAAGGGACTCCGCAAAGGTTTAGTATACGATGCCGATAGTTATGCAAAAGTATTAGTCGAATTATCAAAACTCCCTAGTCAGCTATCAAATAATTGGTCAGAAATAGAAGTTAATCCAATGGTTGTGTTTGAAAAAGGAAAAGGAGTAATGGCACTAGATGCCGTTATTACTTTTGAAAACAGGGACATAAAAGAAGCTATTAATATTTAATGAGAGATAGATAATAGCTTTGATAGGATCATCTAAAATCTCCAAGCTGACTTTTATTCAGAAGAAAGTCTTGCTGAATTAAATGGTTATCCTTTTTGCAAGCATACAGTAAGGAAAATTATTTGGAGGACCCTGTTGTCTCGTATGTAGGGTCCTTTTGCTTATATAGGAGAAAGGTGGATGAAAAAATTTGACAAATGAAGTTGTGCTATTTGAAAAACTGGGGAAAGTGGCAATTATAACCATTAACCGACCTGAAGCATTAAATGCAATCAACGCTGCAGTTTGGACCAGAATGGGAGAAGCGTTGGAGGATTATGCACAAGATAGGTCTCTTTGGTGCGCAATTATTACAGGCGCTGGAGATCGTTCGTTTTGTGCAGGTGCAGATTTAAAAGCTTTATCTAAGGGAGAGCGAATTGAACCGATAGGTGGAGAACAATGGGGATTTGCCGGAGTAGTGAAGCACTATATAAAAAAACCGATTATTGCAGCAGTAAACGGTTTTGCGCTTGGCGGAGGTACGGAAATAGCCTTGGCATGTGACTTGGTGGTTGCTTCCGAGAAATCAACTTTTGGTCTCCCAGAAGTTAAACGTGGGATTGTCGCGGGGGCAGGTGGTCTTCTGCGTTTGCCAAGACAGATTCCGTTGAAAGTGGCTATGGAATGTATTTTGACTGGTGATGGGTTGACAGCAGAAGAAGCGGAGAGATGGGGGTTAATCAATCGCATTGCTCCGCACGGACAAGTTTTGAAAGAAGCTTTACTTTTGGCAGAGAAAATCATAGCAAACGCTCCACTGGCTGTTAGTGCCAGTAAAGATGTTGTTTACAGAGGACTTGATGTTTCTTTGGATCATCCTCAGAAAGCTTGGGTAATTAATGATGAAGTAACAGGACAAGTTATGACTTGGGAAGACAGTATTGAAGGAGTTCTGGCTTTTGCTGAAAAAAGGAAACCGCAATGGACTGGAAAATAAATACCTATAACATTTTCTTGAAATTTTGATAAATATAAATGTTAACTTGTTTATGTGATAGGGGTGGAGGGATTTAAATGAGTATACGTGGAAAATCTGCAATTGTTGGTTTTGGTGAGTCCGAATTTAGCAAAGACAGTGGAAAAACTATTTTCGAGTTAGCAAGTGAGGCATCTATCAGTGCGATTCGTGATGCCCAACTATCTATTTCCGATATTGATGGCATTGTTACATTGAGTCCTTTGTCAACAGCTGCTCGTTTAAATAATACACTAGCAAACTATTTGGGGATTAAACCAACATATAGTAATGAAGTGTCTGTGTATGGAGCATCTGGTGGTTATGGTTTAAAACAGGCAGCGGAAGCAGTGACAAGTGGAGCTGCAAAAAATGTTCTTGTGGTCGGGGCGGATTTGAATTTTATGAAGAACATATCTACAGAACCACATGATTTAAACAGTAACTTTCAGGCTCCTTATTATGGAGGCGGTGCTACCACCAATTATGCGATGGTAACAAATTTATATGAACATTTATATGGAGATACTCAATTGCAAAGGGCAAAAATTGCAGTCCAACAACGCTATAATGCAAACCATTATGAAAATGCTATTTTCAAGCATAAAGAATTAAACATTGACGGGGTTCTTGCTTCACCAGTCATCTGTTCACCATTACATCTCTTTGAAATTGTTTCTCCTTGCGATGGAGCTGTTGCTTTTGTGGTTAGTAGTTCGGAAGATGCTAAATCCATAACCAGTTCACCCGTTTATATAGATGGTGCTGGTTTTTACAGTACACACTTCTTATTGTCAGATGCAGAATTGTTAAAAAATGGCGTTGTGACACCGATTAAAAAAGCAGCATCTATCGCATTTGAAATGGCTGGGATTACCACCGATAATATTGATATTTGTGGGTTCTATGATTGCTATACCATAGCGGTTCTCTTAACTATTGAGGATATGGGCTTTTGTGAAAAGGGAGAGGGCGCCCGTTTTATTGAGGAGCATGATTTTACATTTAAGGGTGATTTTCCTGTTAATACAAGTGGCGGACAGTTATCGGCAGGACAACCTGGGGATGCTGGAGGCTTAGTGAATGTTGGTGAGGTAGTGCGGCAATTAATGGGGAAAGCTGGTGTTCGTCAGGTCAAAGATATCGAATATGGCGTTACCAATACAAATGGTGGATTATTCTCTAATGAATGTACACTTGTTCTGAGGAGGGGATAAACATGTCTATCAAATACATTAATAAGGAAACAAAAGAGTTTTACAGTGGCCTTGAACGTTCTGAACTTTTGATTCAAAAATGTGAGAGATGCGGAGAATATGTATTCTTTCCGAGATCACATTGTCCGATTGATATGGGTGAATTGATACCAGTAAAGGCATCTGGAAAGGGGAAAATCCTAACTTACTCTATTGTTATGATGGATGGGATGCCAAAATTCAAGAATATGGTACCTTATGTTGCAGCTATCGTGGAATTAGAGGAAGGGCCATTATTGGATACACGGCTAGAGATAGATAATCCGCAGGATGTTTTTATTGGTCAAGAGGTTGAAGTCATGTTTAAAGAGGAAAATGGCCAACTATTTCCTTTATTCAGGCCTTCAGAATATGCTTAATAAGATTGCTGATGGGATATATCATCTAATCCTTCCCATACCATATGGCTTAAAAACTGTAAATTCCTATCTATTTGAAGGTCCTGACGGTATTAGCGTTATTGATACAGGGGATACACATCATTCTAAATCTATATGGAAAAAAATCATCCAAACTGGCGTAGTTATCGAAAATGCCATTTTGACACATATACACCCTGATCATTGTGGATTGGCAGGATGGATGCAGGAAAAGTATAAAGTTCCCATCACAATTTCTACCCAGAGTTTTGAAGAATTACAAAGAATAAAGAGTAGAACCTTCGATATTCATTCAATACTAAACAAGTATGAAGGACCGGCTTTGCCAATTGATCAAATTATCGAGAATAATCCGTATTATTTCAAACCGAATCATTTATATGAGAATGGTGAAAAAATAAAACTTGGTAACTATTTGTTTAAAGCTATTTGGACGCCCGGCCATTGCCAAGATCAATATTGCTTGTATAACCAAGATCTACAAATGATGATTGTGAGTGATCATGTTTTAGCTGATCTCTCGCCAATGATTGAACTTAGAGGAGAAGATGGGGAGAATCCGTTAAAAGATTATTTCAGCTCTCTTGACGCTATCAAGAAGATTCCGGTGAAGGTCGCCTTGACGGGTCATGGAGAATTAATCTTTGATTTAGAAAAGCGAATTACTGAGATTCAATCCAGGCATCACCATAGATTAAGGGAAATTAGAGATATATTAAGGAATGAATCATGCTCAGCTATGCAAATTTTTGAACATATCTATCAAAATAAAAGTCAGAATTTTCAGATTGAAAAATTTATGGCGGTTGTTACAAGATTATTATATTTAGAGTCTTTAGGAAAAATAAAGAGCCAGAAACTGAATGAAATAACATACTATCAAGCTGTTTAAGATTTTTAATAGAAGAAACAAGGAAACCTAAACCAGCAATTGGAGGAGATTAAATGTTGAAAAATTCAATTTGTCAGGAATTCGATATAGATGTACCGGTATTTGCATTCACTCATAGTCCTGAGGTGGTCATTGCGGTCAGTAATGCAGGGGGAATGGGGATTTTAGGTGCTTCTGGTATGACACCTGCAGAGTTTGATGAAGCTATGCAAAAAATAACAGAATCCTGTAAAGGAAAATCTTTTGGTGTAGACCTTATCTTACCAAATAAATATGTCGGTATGGAGAGTGGGGGAGTATCTTTAGAAGAATTGAACAAACATATACCTCAAGGACATAGAGATTTTCTTACTAACTTAATGGATGAAAATGAAGTAGGGGAATTAGAGGATAAAGAGAAATCGGCTTCTTTAACAGCCAAAGCTGGATCATCAGTAAGTTTAAACGGTGCTCGTGCACTTGCTGATATTGCATTTAAATACCCTATGAAACTATTAGTGAATGCACTCGGTATATTTCCTGAAGAGTTTCGAGATAAAGCGCGAGCACAAGGAGTAAAGATTGGAGCACTTGTAGGGCAGGTAAAGCATGCGTTGAAACAAAAAGAAGCCGGAGTCGATATTATTATCGCTCAAGGATATGAAGCAGGTGGACATACCGGAGATATTGCCAATACTGTTCTTGTCCCTCAAGTTGTAGATGCTGTTTCTCCTGTTCCTGTTCTTATGGCTGGAGGCGTTGCAGATGGCCGTCAGATTGCTGCAGCTATGGCTTTAGGGGCAGTGGGTGTTTGGACAGGATCGATTTGGTTAATGACAGAAGAGGCAGAAACTCATCCAGTCATGAAAGAGAAATTTGCTAAAGCAACTTCTGCCGATACACTAAGATCACGATCATCTACAGGAAAACATGCTAGACAGTTAAAGTCTGCATGGACAGATGCCTGGGAAGACGCTAAGAATCCTGATCCATTACCCATGCCTCTGCACAGTATGTTAATATCTGATGTAAAACTTAGAATAGAACAAGATGCCTTGAAAGGTAAAAAGGGTGCAACAGAGTTGATTAACTACTTTGTTGGTCAAAATGTTGGGATGTTAAAGGAAGAGAAACCAGCGGCAGAAGTTTTAAAAATATTAATTGAACAATACAAAGAAACGATGGAGAATTTAGACACAATGAAAGCCGGATCTTTAAAATAGACCGTTTGATGCAAAAATTTCGAGGCTAACTCATTTTACAGAGTTAGCCTTTATTACTGACTTTGAATCCTCTTTATTTTTTATTGGGAGGTTATTTAGTGAATCAGTAAATAATTTAGCCATAAACCTAGGTGAGTATTTTAACTCTTCGCTAACCCAAAAGCTTATGACACCTAATATTGCTGATGAAAGGTAGCTGGCATAAATGTTTATATCGTATTCAAAGCGGTCCTCCAATTCCTCTGTAAAAAGATTAACCAATCCTGTATAGATTCTATTATAAAATCCAGGTACCTGATTATTAGCGCTTCACTTGGTTAGTAACAGTTTCATGGAATAAATCATCTTTACTTTTATAATGAAAATAAAAGGTTGAGCGATTATACTGCGCATATTCCACGATTTCATTTACAGTTATTTCATTATACTTATTGTATTTCATAAGTTGGATAAGTGAATTTGAGAGGGACTTTTTAGTACGAAGAATTCTTTGGTCAGTTTCTTTTGGTTCTTTCATTTTAATATATTTAAAAGAATTCATTCCAAGAATTAAATCATGGGGTCTATTATAAACAATTGATATAAATTCTTTGATAATACAGTCGCTTGACGGTCTTAATCCTTGATTTATCCAAAAAATAACCATCCCCATTGCCGCTGAAGCAACATATACAAAGTAAAATCTATCAATAGTTGGGTCTTTGTCAGGGTTATCAATCGTATTAATTAATATTCCTTCTAGGTAATCACGGTAATTCAAAAATATTTTTGAACGAAACCCTATTATTTGACTATCCTCTATTACTGTTTTAAAAAAGATATAATTCTCCTCAACAAATTTAAAAAGATTGGACATTAATGAATATTCATAAGCATAGTTTTGTTTGTCTTCCTTAAATATTGTAAGAGGGGGATTTTTTAAAATGTTAAACATTTCATCTAGTTTAGTATCAATTAATTCATTTAGGAGATCCTCTTTACTTAAATATTTTTGATAAAAAGTTCCCCTATTGTAACCAGCAACATTACATATTTGAGATACAGTAATAGTGGAAAAGTCCCTTTCTGATAAAATATTTAAAAGGGCATTCATTAAATCTTTATGTGATTTTTGTATTTTTTTGGGCATGAATATTCATCTCCCTATATAGTGCGTAACTACTCTATTTAGAATTAACTTTAACCTAACTAATAGGTAAACTTAATTAGTTAAGTCAATGAATCTTACATCTGACAATTAAATTGATTTGTTTATGATCATCTTTATCGTATATTTTTACTAATAAAGTAATGAGTATGGTAAAGGAAAAAGAGAAATTCCATTTATTAAATTGGCTATTAATTTAATTCCATATCCTCTCCTGTAATCTTCCATATCAAGGTTTATGATTATTAAATCATAATTATAAATTTTATCTTCATTTTATTTATTAAGCGCTTTCATAAATCTACGTAATAATTCCTTTTCTTATTAATTCTGAAACGGCATGAGAACGATTTTTTGCTCCTATTTTTTTTATGGACGATTTGACATATTGATTCACTGTTAATTCGCTAATACCCATATGATTTGCCATCTCTTTAGTACTATCCCCTCTAGAAATTCGCTTCATCACTTCTGTTTCTCTATTACTTAAATAGTAGTTGTTTTCTAACGTTGTATACCCTTCGAGTACGTTAGCTGCCAATTTACCATAAAGTGTTAATGATTCCAAAATTTCATTATCAAAGGTGGTGTCTTTTTCGAATATTGTGCTACAAATATAACCTACTACTACAGACTCAAGGATAATAGGAGTTACAAGTACAGCATCAACTGAATGGTTTTGAATATACTTTCCACCAGGATTGTTCAAGAAGAATTCCATACCATTAGTATATTTTGCTTTCCTTTCCCGGATAGAAGAATAGACAACAGGCAACGTACGAATGTCATCACGTATTTCTCTGATGGAGGACATACCATTGGGGTTAAGTAATAAAATTCCTTCTCCTAAGAACTCTATATAGGAATACCTGAATAAGTAAGCATCCCTAATAGGGAACAGTTCGATAAATTTTTCTAATATCTTTAATATTTTTTCGCTTTGGTTTGAAATACCTTCTAATTTCCGTATGTGATCATTTAAATTAAAGCTTGAATACACTTTATCACCTCCTATTTGGGGGATGCTACACACTAATAATTGGGAATATTCTAATTATACAAAATATTATACATTAGTAGTAGTTGTATTATATAAATTTTAAATCTAGTAATGAAAGGAAGATGTTCTTGGCCTATTTACATCCAAACGCAAAAGCTTATTTAGAAGAGTTTAATCAAATGCCTGCTATAAACCACATGGAGCCTCAAAGAGTACGAGAAATGCTAGCATTGGCTCCACCCATTGAGGTAGAACTTGCTAGTTTGGCGAGTATTGAAGATCGAATCATTTCAGTTGATGATGAAGATTCAGAAATTAAGATTCGAATCTATACACCTGAAGGTAATGGACCTTTTCCTATCTTTGTCTATTATCATGGAGGGGGTTGGGTAATTGGTGACCTTGAAACCTCTGATGCAAGTTGTAGAATGATTGCAAATAGAACAGGAAGAATAGTAGTATCTGTAGATTATAGGCTTGCACCAGAGTTTAAGTTTCCTACCTCTGTTGAAGATTCGTATGCTGCTTTAAGATGGGTAAGCGAGAATGCTTCGTCACTAAATGGAAACGCTTCCAACATTGCTGTTGGAGGAGATAGTGCAGGAGGAAATCTATCTGCTGTCGTTTCTATAATAGCAAGGGATAGAGTAGGACCTAAAATTTCATCACAGATTTTAATATATCCTGTTACTTCTTTAAGTTATGACACTAGTTCTTACAAAGAATTTGGTAAGAATTTTGGTTTAAATGGTGATGTAATGAAATGGTTTGGAAATCACTACATTCGAAATAAGGAAGATGAAAGAAACCCATATGTGGCTCCGTTATTAGCTGACGATTTCAGTAATCTACCACCTGCATTCGTAATAACTGCAGAAAATGATGTTCTTCGTGATGAAGGTGTAGCTTATGCAGAAAAATTAAAAGAATCAGGAGTTCTAGTTGAATCAACTATGGCTAAGGGTTTAGTACATGGTTATTTTACAAATATGGCGGTATTTTCTGAACAAATAAAGGATACGGTCACAAAAATAAATCTCTTTTTGCAAGAAAAGACGCCGAAATACGAAATAATAAGCTAAACAATATCATACCTAAAAACTTAATTAAAGTAATTAATGACACTTTAAGTTCTCTAATTTAATATTTTTGAGTTTGAAAAATTGAAAGAGAAGGTGATGCGAGCCATGATTCAAGAACACCCTACAAATAATCAAATTTCTCACTTTGATGCGGTTGTTATCGGTGCAGGGTTCTCTGGAATGTATATGTTGCATTTATTAAGAGAAATGGGGCTTCGTACACGCGCTTTTGAAGCTGGTTCCGATGTAGGTGGAGTATGGTACTGGAATCGTTATCCTGGGTTAAGGTGTGATTCTGAAAGTGTTTTTTTTAATTATACATTCTCAGAAGAATTATATAAAGGTTGGACTTGGAGTTCACGTTATCCAGAACAACCCGAAATTTTAAGATACTTAAATTATGTTGCTGATACATTGGATTTACGGAAGAATATTCAATTTAATACAAAGGTTGAAGCTGCCATTTATAATGAGGAGTTAAACATATGGGAGATAGAAACATCAAATGGCGAAAGAATAAATTCGAAATATCTAGTTACTGGTCTAGGAACTTTATCAAGTTCTAATGTTCCTAATATAAAAAATTTAGATCGGTTTAAAGGGGAACGGTATCACACCGGAAAGTGGCCGCACAAACCAGTGATTTTCTCTAATAAAAGAGTTGGAGTAATTGGTACTGGATCAAGTGGAATACAAATCATACCAATTATTGCTGAAAGTGCAAAACATTTAACAGTCTTCCAACGAACACCACAATATACTATTCCTGCACGAAATAAATCATTATCTTCTAAATATATCCATGAAATAAAAGAAAACTTTTCAGAATTCAAGAGGAAAGTTCGTTATGAAACATTTGGTGGAGCAATTCTCCAAACTCCAACGAAATCTGCGTTAGAAGTAACACCAGAAGAACGCCAAAAAGTGTATGAGGAATATTGGCAAGAAGGAGGACCAATTTTAACATTTAGCTTTACTGACTTAGCAACCAGTCCAGAAGCAAATAAAACTGCATCCGATTTCGTTAAACAAAAAATTAGAGAAACTGTTAAAGATCAAGCTACTGCAGAAAAATTAATGCCAGATTATCCAATTGGAGCAAAGCGTATAGTTGTTGATACAGGTTATTATGAAACATTTAATCGAGATAACGTGTCCCTTTATAATTTAAAAGAAAACCCTATTGAAGAGATCACTGAAAATGGAGTTAGAACAAAAAATGAGCATGTTGAATTGGATATGATTATCTTTGCAACGGGGTACGATGCTATAACGGGTCCAATGTTACGTATTAATATTCAAGGTCGAAACGGGATTACATTAAAAGATAAATGGGATAACGGTAAAAACTTAAGAACATTTCTAGGTGCCGCCCATACCGGTTTTCCAAATATGTTTACAATTACTGGTCCTCAAAGTCCGGCAGTACTAGGAAATGTACCTGTGTTAATTGAACAACATGTTGAATGGATTGCTGATTGTATTCAATATTTAGAGGAAAATAATATTGATTTTATCGAACCAACTAATGAAGCAGAAGCAAGATGGACGGAGCATACAAATGAAGTTGCAAAGAATGAATTTTATAGTGACTATGACAGCTGGTATACAGGTGCCAATATAGAAGGGAAAGAAAAGGCAATTCTTGTTTATAGAGGAGGATTCCAAAATTTTCGTCAGAGATGTGATGAAGTGGCGAAATCTGGATATAAAGGCTTTAAGCTTGTTTCTTTTAACAAACAATCTAATTAAGGGGTAGATACCATGACAAATAGTACATTAATTCCATTAAATGAGAAGGCTATGAAATTTGTCTCTTCTCCATTAAAGATGTTTATCAATGGACAATGGGTTGATTCAATATCTAGTGAAAGAATGAAAGTCATAAATCCATCAACAAAAGAAACAATAACAACGGTACCAAAGGGAGACAAAGTTGATGCTGAATTAGCTATTAAGGCAGCACGTAATGCTTTTGATAAAGGTCCATGGTCTAAAATGAAACCCAATGAAAGAGCATTGTTACTATTAAGATTAGCTGATTTAATTGAACAAAACTCAGATGAGCTTGCTCACTTAGAGACTTTAGATACAGGTCGTGCAATAAGTTTTAGTCAGTTTGTAGTTGCCACATGTATTGAACAGTTTAGATATTTTGCTGGTTGGTCAACAAAATTAACTGGTGAAACAATACCAGTTTCTAATCCAGGGGATATTTTCAATTATACCAGACGAGAACCAATAGGAGTTTGTGTTGGTATTGCAGCATGGAACGGCCCGTTATCAATGGCAGTAATGAAACTTGCTGCACCTTTAGCAGTGGGTAATACATGTATTATTAAACCGGCATCTGAAACACCATTAGCTACAATACGATTAATGGAATTAATTGAAGAAGTTGGTTTCCCTGAAGGAGTTGTAAATATTGTAACTGGTCCTGGTTCTGTTATTGGGAATGTTTTTACAACTCATCCTGACGTAGATAAAATTTCTTTTACTGGTTCAACAGAAGTGGGAAGAAATATTATGAAAAATAGTGCTAATACCATAAAAAAAGTGACATTGGAACTAGGAGGAAAATCTGCCCATATCATTTTTGAAGATGCTGATTACCAACAGGCAGTTCAAAATGCAGCAAATGGAATATTCATGAATTCAGGCCAGGCCTGTTTTGCAGGTTCACGATTGTTTATTCAAAAGAATATTTATGATCGATTTGTAAGTGATTTAGCAGATTTTACGAAAAACTACAAGCTTGGAAATGGATTGGATCCAAGTACTATGCTTGGACCTATTATTTCGCAAGAACAAAAGGATAGTATTTTAAACTATATTGAAATTGGACAAAAAGAAGGTGCAGAACTAGTCATAGGCGGAGAGGCAACCGGTGGAGATTTTGATAAAGGTTATTTTGTGCAACCTACTATTTTAGCTGCATGCAATAATGATATGCGAGTGGCTCGAGAAGAAATATTTGGACCAGTTGTAGTAGCTATTCCATTTGAAACGATGGATGAGGTTATTGAAATGGCGAATGATACAGATTACGGATTAGGTGGGGGAATTTGTACAACAGATATTAGGAAAGCACATAAAGTAGCTCATGCATTAAAAACGGGTAATGTTTGGGTTAATACTTATGGTCTTATGGATGTGGCTTCCCCGTTTGGTGGATATAAACAAAGTGGTATTGGTCGGGAAAATGGTGCAGCAGCAATAGAAATGTATACTGAAACAAAGAATGTTTGGATAAATTTGGATTAAAAGTGAGGGGTGTAAAAGATGAAAACACAGTTAAATTCTATTATAAAAGAAAATAAAAATCTTTTGACAGCTAAAGCTGCTTTAATAAAAGCAGTAAATGAGCAATATAAAATTGAGGAAGTATTAGTAAGTGATATAAGGGAAGATGAGATTTTGGTAAAGATGGTGGCATCCGGAATGTGTCATTCAGATGAAGCGGTAAGGGAGGGTTATCGACCGTTTACTATGCCTATTATCCTTGGACATGAAGGTTCTGGAATTATTGAAAGAGTGGGAGAAAAAGTAAAAGATTTTAAAGAAGGAGATCACGTAGTTTTATCTTATTCATACTGTGGTAAATGTCCAAATTGTTTAACTGGTGTACCAGCATCTTGTAATGATTTTGAAACTTTAAACTTCGTAGGAAAACGTGCGGATGGGAGTGCTTATTTTTACCTTCAAGATGGTACCCCAGTTACTCAATTTACAGGTCAGTCATCATTTACAACACATACAATTGTGAGACCAGAGAATATCACAAAAGTTAATTCAGCTATAGATTTACGCATTGTTGGACCATTGGGATGTGGTTTTTTAACAGGAAGTGGAACAGTCTTTAATGCATTAATGCCAAAACCAGGTACTAGTATTGCTATTTTTGGAACTGGTGCCGTTGGGTTATCAGCAATGATGGCTGCTAAAATTGCAGGTTGCTCTAAAGTCATTGGTATTGATATCCATGATAATCGTTTAGAATTGGCAAAAGATCTTGGAGCAACACATGTGATTAATAGTAAGAATGAGGATGTAAAGGAAGCCATTGAAGAAATAACTGGTGGGCTTGGTGTAAATTATTCAATTGATACTTCTGGGGTAGCAGCAGTTATTCGTACATCCATTGAAATTTTAGCTGTTGGAGGTGTTGCAGCACCGGTAGCTGCTGCTCAGTCAATTGAATTAAATACAATGGGTGATTTAACATTGGAAAATCGCACGATTAAAGGTGTTTTAATGGGTCAAGCGATTCCACAACTAACAATCCGCCAATTGATAGACTTCTATAAAGCAGGATCTTTTAATTTCGATAAACTAATAAAATTCTATAAATTTGAAGAAATTAATGAGGCTAATAAAGAAGCTTTATCAGGCAAAACTATTAAACCCATTTTAATCATTGATGAATCATACACACCAGCATAATAATTAGTGATGTTCCTGTATTAAATGGGAAGATAATTTTAAGTTAAATGGATAAGTCGGATTTAATATTGATAAATGTTTGATGTTTGGATGAGGTTTTGGAAACGGATATTGAAGAAGGGATTTGAAGATCCCTTCTTTTTAAGCTAGTTCAATAATTTACTCTATTTTTAATTATGGAAATAGAGTTTGTAGAGCCTTCTAATTTATGCTTTCCTTTTTATCTCTATGAAATAACGAGTAAACTGAAAACCTTTGGTGATGACTAAGTCCTTCTGTATAGATACAAGATAAAGGTTGGGGATTTTATGGTTTAGCAATTTTGATTTTAGTTGAATCAAATCTTGCAATCCTTAATAGTTGTTCAGTCATATAATCGGATGAATATGTAAAATCGTGTTCAATCCAATATGATATAAGAGCTATCATGGAATAAGACTGTGAACGTACAAATAACGCCTTATTAATTCCTGCGAAATATTGATCTTCTAAGTAGATTAGTTCATTCGAAAATACTTCTTCCAAATATTACTAACTAAACTTTTCCGAAAATCCGCTAAAAGCTTTATTAGTAAATAATAATCTAAAAGTATCTGAGTTATCTTCTATATATTTAAATATTCTAATTGCTTGTATCGATAATTTATCTAAATCGAGTGTGGTTACTTGTTTATAGGGTTCTCTAAAAGCATCAAGAAAACCATCTAACGTTTCATTAATAATTTCATCAATCAATGATCCTTTATCAGGATAATGAACATAAAAAGTAGCACGATTATAATTAGCTTTTTCTGTAATCTCAACAATTGATACTTTCTTGATATCTTTCTTTTCCTTTAATAAAGAGTAAAAAGCATTCTTTAAATCATTTTTAGTCCTACTTACTCGCCTATCCTCTTTTTTGCTGTCCATAGTGAAAACTCCTTGTTTTTTATAAATTTTTCAACACTCTTCTACACAATGTCGAAAACGTATACATATTGATTTTTTTGTGAATTGAAGAAAAAACAACCGAGATATAATATAGAAGACAAATGACTTGTTAGCCAACAGATATTGCTTTTTAAGCATATGTTAACATTTCACATTGATAAAGGGGAGGAATTTATTATGAGATTACAAGAAAAAACTGCTATTGTTACAGGTGCTGCATCTGGTATGGGGAAAGCTATTGCACAGTTATATGCAAAAGAAGGGGCAAAAGTTGTTGTTGCCGACATTAATCCAGAAGCTATTAATTCGGTGGTAGAAGAAATAAAGTCTGATGGTGGACAAGCTATTGGAATAGTTGCAAACGTTGCCAAACAGGAAGATGTTGATGCTATGGTAAATGCAGCAGTAAATACTTTTGGATCATTGGATATCCTAGTAAATAATGCAGGTATTATGGATAATTTCACACCAGTTGGTGACGTATCTGATGACTTATGGGATCGTGTAATTGCTATTAATTTAACTGGGCCATTTAAAGCTGCGCGTGCTGCAATTAACATCATGGAGAAACAAGAAAAGGGTGGAATTATCATTAATAATGCTTCTGTTGGTGGTTTATTTGGTGCGAGAGGCGGCGCAGCTTATATCGCAGCTAAACATGGCTTAGTTGGTCTAACAAAAAATATAGCGGCAACACATGGTAGCTTTGGGAAAATCCGCGCGAATGCTATCGCACCAGGCGGAGTTAGTACAAATATTCAAAATACTATTACCGCTCCACATGAATTAGGTTCTAAAGCACTTGCTGCAACTGGTTCAGGTCCAATGGCTGATCCAAAACAAATTGCAGAGGTAGCTTTATTCTTAGGTTCTGATGCATCAAGCTTTGTGAATGGAGATGTAATTAAAGCTGATGGCGGTTGGACTGCGAGATAAAACCCTACTTTATTAAGGATTTTATAATTTTTATTTCATAATAAGGAGAATTTAAATGGGGAGACTATCCGAAAAAGTTGCTATTATTACAGGTGCTGCTAGTGGGCAGGGGGCAGCGGAGGCAAGGCTTTTTGCAGAAGAAGGAGCGAAAATTGTTGCAACTGATATGCAAGAAGATTTGCTGCAAAATGTAGTTGATGATATTAACAATAAACTTGGTGATGTTGCGATAGCAATTAAACATAATGTGGCAGAAGAAGCTGCTTGGATCCAGGTTGTGAAGCAAACTATAGAAAAGTTCGGTAAGATTGATATTCTAATTAATAATGCGGGAATAACAGGTAAATCCCTACCGTTAGATCAGATCACTGTTGAAGAATGGAATAAAGTTATGAATGTTAATGCTTTGGGAAATTTTTTAGGTATAAAACACGTGGTTCCTGAAATGAAGAAAAATAAAAAAGGTTCTATCGTAAATATTTCATCACTTGCTGGTATTCATGGAATTGGAGGTATAGGGGCTTATGGTGCTTCCAAAGGCGCTACTCGAATACTTACTAAAGGTGCAGCCAGAGACCTTGGACCTGGTCATATTCGGGTGAATTCCATTCATCCAGGATTTATCGAAACACCTATGATAGGTAACTTTACTTCTAATGAAGATGTTAAGAATCAGCTTATATCCGGTATACCCTTGAGGTACTTAGGGAACCCGGAAGATGTAGCTTATGCAGCGTTATTCTTGGCTTCAGATGAAGCTAGATTTATAACTGGTGAAGAACTAATTATTGATGGTGGTCAGTCAATTAAAGAATAATGTTCATAGAAATTAATGATATTGATAAAGTTGATTTTTAAAAAAATACTGAACTTAGGTCTGGGCTTAAAAACCCAGACCTTAAGATTTAAATAAATCTTTTAGATTCAGTTATTTGATCGTATTCAAGAAGCTGTAGCTTTTTTATCCTATATCAATCCTACCTCCAGCCACAAAATGGAGGTCTTTTTGTCATTAAAAAAAGTAGGGTAGGTCCTCGATGAAGCTTTTTAAGGAGTATATTGAGTCATAGTATCTAAAACGTATACGAATGAATCTAACTGCAAATATATGAGAAATCTATAACCAAAAGTTCGATACAATTGGAATACGAGGGGTTCGAACCAGCGACCCCCACCCTGTCAATTTACTATTCTGAATCTTATGCGCGATATATGCATAAATAGCGTCCAAACAGTCCATTAATTCAGGATGCCAGTGATTATTTATACAAGCTGAATCTCTTAATTCCATTGTTTCTAGAAATTCTGTGCAATTTTTGTGCAGTGTAATATTGGTGGGTAGGGGGTAGGGTGCTCTACGTAACAGTAACCTTTTCAGCTAGTTTAATTCTTTATCGTATATACTCTCAATTATTGGTATTATCTCAGTTTCTATTTTACTTAAATACACTCTTTGTTGAGATATGTCTAACTCATTACAGATGAAGTTACATAAATCCATCTTATCTAAACTATAAGTTATAGTACTGCCTCCATAATTATCAGGTCTTTCCACATGTTTGTAAAATCTTTCTTTTGGAAAATCTGGTGGAAGTGTTAATAGGTTTTCGATACCTATTTTGAAAAGCACATTTTCATCATTTTTAGGTGACCTTCTGAGATAAAGATTAGCTGAATCAAAATCTGTATCTTTAATATTAGTGTCCGAGTCATATAAAAGTAAAAATTTGTTACTATAAATATTGTTGTTCGATAAAAGATATTCTTTTGAATGATTTAGAGCTGAATCACCTGTAAATTTATTACCTGCAGCTTCTTTTCTCCCTACCCATTGGACTATAACCGGTAGATGTTTTTTTCAAAAACCTCTAATGATTTATTAATATATAATTCATCTGTAGGACCTTCAACTAATACTACCAATTTATCTCTATCATAATTCAACCGTATATCAAATGCTTGAATAACGGCTTCTTCACGGGTCCAACCAAAATATTTTGGTTCAGATTGTACATAAACTCCCTTTTCGTTTTTACCCAAGACAATTATTTTGTCTTTTTCTTGTTTTTCATTATGTATTACAAAGGGAGAGTGAGTGGCTATAATGAGTTGTGAAGTTTGTACTCCATCATCATTAAAAAAAAGCGTTTTATAATAATCTAATATTTTTAATTGCCAATTAGGATGTAAGCTTATTTCTGGCTCATCTATGAGAACGACTGCCCCTTGAGTGGAGTATTTATCTTTAAGAAGAAAGCTACCACGAAATACTATTTGCTTTTCACCAGAACTTAAATTTGCCAATGATATTTCTTTTCCAAATTCCTCAAATAAAACGCTCTTACCTACCGTAGTATTTATTGTTTTTTTATATCTTTTGTTAGGAAACATGTAATGGAAAGCATTTTTAAACCTACTCATCCGCTTATCCCTAATACCTTCTGAGACTTTTTTATTTGGATTATCTCCAGCCCACTCAGCGAATTCACTACTATCCAGTGCTTCAATATCAATTAATAATTGTGTAATTTCAGTTGCTAAATTTGAGGAGGATCTAATATTTAATTGTGTTGTAACATCTACATCTAAAGAAGATGTGGATATAATTGGGCTTGGAGTATAGTTTACCTCCACATCAGAAAAAATACTTTTAAAGATGCTTCGTAAGCCAGTATCATGAAAATAATAACCTTCAAAAATTAATGAGGACCCATCTTCTAAAAGTATACTTGGTTTTATAGACTCCCAGTTATTTACCATTGAATGGTCTACAGTCACAGTGAGTTCATTAATAATGTTGTATCCTTTTGTTCTTTCATTAATACTTTCGTTAGAACAAAAATTTTTAAACTCTACTTCATTTAATTCTATAGTACAAGCTTGTATTTCATTGGATATTTCTTTTGGTAATTCGAAATTGATAATTTTTTGAATAATATTTAATAATGTTGATTTGCCTGTACCATTTTCACCGGCTAACAATATATTGTCAAACGGTACACGGTTTGTATCACAAAAATCTAAATAAACATCTCCTAAAATGTGATTATTTTTTAATTCAATCGATATAATCTTCATATAATTCTCCTACTCTTTTAATTTCTATTAAATACCAGTTATTATATACCTAATATAATAACATCAATATCCATATTTATCCTTTGTTGATGAGGCTTATTTCTTACTTTTATTTTTTTATTAGAGTAGGAGAAAACTCAATTGTGAAATAGCAATCTCATTTACCCGACTTTTTACTATAGTTAATTTCCATTGATAAGTAAGTACCAATCCTCTATCCATGAATCTTTATGATTCATGAGATAGGGGAAGTGTATATAGTCAGTAACCCTCCATTACCTAATGCCTTATGCGGACAAATGTCTTCTCAAACACCCCCTATTTTTTAAGAACTTCCGAATCAAAGAACATGTCATAATATCCGTTTCAATAGAAAAACAAATGAATCAAAATACCTATTGTGTTTCCTAGACCAAATGGTTTCGATAGGTTGGCAGTGAGATGAACTACCGAAACTATTATCAGGAGAGTGACAACATGAGATTAAGTCATACAACATCACAGCACTATAGGAATAAGACAACCATCTATAGAAAACTAGAGTCTTTAAAGAAGAGAGGAATCCTCTCATGAGCACTACCCGTAAGAGTCCATTCATGAAGTCGATTGGTACTATTTTAGAACAGGGAATGCTATCTCCGTTCATCGTTCATAGTTTCCTAGATTACGAGAAGGAGAGGAAACAACATGAATCAAATCAATCCTCTTGATACTCTGTTTCCTGGACAAGAAACCGGGGTCCTATCCATTTATTTTAAGGAAAATGACCGGGAAGAAACCATTCAGATACAATTCGATTTATTTGATGAAGAAGGTCAGTGAAAGAAGAACTGATGTATATTCATCCGAACCTCATGTCAATGATGCTAGGTGAGGTGATACTGATGAGAAAAGTCATCAAGATAAAAGCAGCTAATCAGAAAAACGATGCCGCAAATCAATGGTTCGGTTATTTGATACATCGCTTGCTTATGGATGAATTGGACTTTCCGATTCTGTTACAAGCCAAGATTACCCATGCCGTTCAAAAGAAGATAATGAAAAAAAGAGAGGATTATACAGATGAATAAGCAAAAATTACATGTATTTTTTAGACGTGTTAGTACCACCAGTCAGGATTTATCCATGCAAATAGAATTAGATCGACCCTATCGTGACCTTCTTCAAGAAGGTGAAATTTATGTTATCGATGAAGACGGTGTATCCGCTAATAAACTTTCTATAGCAGAAAGGCCAAAGATGCTCGAACTAATCTCTCTTATTGAAGCAGATAAAGTCAGTACATTGTATGCTTTTGACCGAACGCGCATCGCTCGTAATATGTATGATGCCATGCAATTTAATGATTTATGTCAGAAACATAAGATCAACATTATTTACACATCCACTGAAAACGGTCATATGGCGTATACAAATAACAACCTATTAGAATCTATCCTATATATCTTTGGCGACATTGAAGGAAAAAACATTGCCAGAAGAACCAAGGAAGCGCACCGCCGGTATCCGCCAAAGAAATTTGGTTATATCAAAAACAAGGAAGATAAGACCTATCATAAAGATGAAAGCAAGCAATCCTTATTGGAAAATTTCTTTCGTGAACTCAAGGGTGTTCATTCCTACAACGAATTGAAAAATCATATTTTATCTTTCAAGGAAGTCTCCAAACGTACAGAAGATCAAATCCTCAGATTAGCCATTGATCCGTTCTATGCTGGGTTAGATACTGAACAAGGTAATAGTGTTTTACCACATGTGGATCCGTATCTATCCAAAGGAGATTATATGGCTATACAAAATCAAATTTACGAACACCTTATGCAATATGCAGAAAGATTAAATCAAATAAAAAAATCAGTTTTACCAGTACAACCCCATTGTGGGCACTGTCAAAAGCTGTTGAGTCTGAAATTAAGAAGTGATCGATCAGATTCTTATTATAAATGTACTAAACATGCCAAACATCCAGTTGAGTATACGTCCACTGAGCTTAATGAGGCCATTGAATGGACAGTCTATCAATTGATTGAACAATTAGATACAGAGCGACTCATGAGCCATTCGAGAAAACAGATGAAATATATAAAGGAAGAAGTGGGCAAAGAAATCAATAAGCTACGAGTGAAAATAAAAGCGATTGAGGATGAAATCTTCTTTTCTTCTAATGAGTATCACCAAGATTGGAGTCAGATTGCATCCGTAAAAAATCTTACTTCTTTAGAAGAAGAAAAAAGTTCATTAGAAAGAAAAATAGAAGAGAAGGAACATTTGTTGATTCAAAATAAAAACATGGTCTCTCAAATTAAACAGGCACTTTTAAATCAAGCTGCTGTAAATATAGATTTATTAAAGGATTTTTGGATTCGAGAAGTATCTTTATTTGATGACCACATTGGAATAGAAGTATATACCTTCAATTATCTACAGAATATGGACAAACAATTGATTTATAGAGAGGAAGAGTCATCATGCAAGTAGCTTTCGGATATATTAGGCGTTCTTCCTATAAACAGCAGGATAATAATAGTGTGGAAATACAGAAAGCACGCATCCAGGAATTTGCGAGCAGGATGCAGTTATCCGTTCCGGAAGATTTCTTTTTTATTGAAGATGCCACCAGTGCTTATTCTAAGCAAGCAGCTAAACGGAAAAAGTTAATGGCTCTTCGGGATCGAATGAAGGAAACAGGTATTAATTACGTTATCTTTACAGAAGAATCCAGAATGGATCGGACCGGTTATACCTTTGTCTTGGATTTCTATAGACCTCTACTAGATCATTTTGGTCAGGTGAACGTATACACAACCGAATCGGGAAACGTATGGAGTCCAGATGATGAAAAGTCAAAAATTAAATTCCTTTTATCTAGACAAGAATCAGAAATCAAATCAGAACGGGCAATTGGTGCATTAGACGTATATCTAAAAAACAACTCAGATGGGAAGAGACCGGGTTCTAAAGTACCCTATGGCTATAATCAAAAAAACCATCATTTAATTCCAAACGAGAAAGCTGAAATCGTCTCATTCATCTATTATTTGCAAACCTGGGGTGTTTCTATGAAAAAGATAGCAGATACCTTGACCAGCGCTGGCATCCCGGCCCCATTAGGAGGGTCCTGGAAAGTCAGTACCATTGAGACGATATTAAAAAATCTAGTCTATACCGGCAACCTGAAATGGAACATTCATAAAGGAGAGGAATCAGAAAATCATCTATTCCCTAATTCGCATCCGGCCATTATCCCAAGAGAAACGATTAATTTAATCCAATTAAACCAGCAGCTCCAGAAACAATTTGGTCGGTTGGATACACCGTTCCTTATGTTAAATAAAATGCAATGCCAGGAATGCGGCCATTATCTACAAGCGAAAAATAATTCGACCAATCGAAACAAGAAAACTTATCATTACCGGTATTACATTTGTCCTTCCTGTTCCTATAAGTTGAAGGCAGAGGATGTTCATGAAGTCGCTATTGAACAAATAAAAGGCGCGTTACAACAGCTTTTATCATCTGATGATTTGAAATCTCAAGTCCTATCATGTACGAATGATACACTGCAATCCATTGAATCGGAAATAGAAGCAATCGATGAACAGTTATCATTTTTAGAACTGAAATCCAATCAAGCGAAGAAACACAACGATCATGAATTTCTAAACCGATTATCTAGCCGTTTAGAGGATTTATTGAAGTCTCGCTCTGTGTTAGAGAGCAAAGAGATCATGGCTAATTCACTAATTCGAGATATCCAGAATAGTTCCTTTTTCAAGCGATTTGAGCTGGTATCTAGCCATAGCTTGCATAACCATGAATTAAGATTGTTGTGTTTATATTTCATCGACAAAATGGTCGTATCTAAAACAATGGCGCCACGTTTCATTGCTAATTGGGACTTGTTAAAAAATGTGTTTAACCAAGAAAACGGATAGAGTACCGAAAAACAGTTGTAATCAATGGACAAAGTATCGAACTTTAAATTCTATGCTCACAAGATAAAAACGTAATTATCAAAAAAGCTTTATATCATGGGTTTTTAGAATAAGAATTTCGATACTTTATCCGTAGTGGTATCCCATTACAGATAAAAAACCGAACTATATTTATTAGTTTGGACAGATAACCGAAATTTTAAACCATTATAAAAGAGGAGAAATATACATGAATAACTTCGAGGTTTTAACAGCTGTTGAGATTGCCGCATTCTTAAAAATATCACGTGCTTCCGCATATGAATTAATGGAAAGAACGGATTTTCCCACGATTCGAATTGGTAGGAACAAACGGGTAATGGCACATGAATTTATGGAATGGCTTAAAAATAATACAAACAAGATAGCGCTATAAGGGGGAGATTATATTGGCGGTTAAAAAGGCAGGAAGCGGTTGGTCGTTCAGAATTGATGTAGGTAGAGATCCTCAAACTGGAAAGCGTCGACAAAAATACCAAAGTGGATTTCGTACCAAGAAAGAAGCAGAACAGGCTCAAGCTGATTTTATGACAAGAATTAAAACTGAAGGTTATCTTCAGTCGAAGAAAGAAACGATGGAGATTTTCTTGAAAAAGTGGTTGGAAACAGTATATAAACATGAGGTCAAATCAACAACTTTTGAGAAAGCTGAATGTGTGGTACGGGTTCATATTATGCCAGTGTTTGGCCAGAGAGAAGCGAATTCTATTAAACCATATGATATCCAAAAGTTCTTTTCAGACAAAACGAAGAGCGGACTGTCACCAGCTACGATTAAGAAAATTAAAAATGTGTTAAGCAAGGCATTTCAAACGGCCGTAGATTGGGAGCTGATTATGAAGAATCCAATTGAAAAAGTAAAATTACCTTCTATCGTAAAGAAAGAAAAAGAGATTTGGACAGCGGAGGAAGCGAAAAAATTCCTGGAATCCTGTGATGAATTAAGATGGAAGGTGGCTTTTTCACTCGCGCTTCATACTGGGATGAGGAGAGGAGAAATACTAGGACTCAAATGGGAAAACGTAGATTTTGAGAATGCAGTTATTAAAGTAAAAGAATCACTGGCATATACAAAATCAGAAGGCCTCTTCTTTTCCACCCCCAAGACCTCAAATTCTTTTCGAGAAGTTCTTCTCTCAAACAGTTTAATTAAGTTAATGAAAGAATTGAAAACAGAGCAAAAGAAAATGAAGCTACGTATGGGCCCTTCCTATCATTCTTATGATTTAGTGGTGAGTACAATAGATGGGAAGCCCCTACATCCGAGGAACTTAGCCAGAACATTTGAAAATATAATTAAAAAAGCAGGGATTAAGCGAATTTCGCTACATGGATTGAGACACACGAATGCGACGATTCTTATGAAGCAAGGAGTTAATCCTAAGATTGTAAGTGAGAGATTGGGCCATGCGAATGTAGGGATTACATTGGATATATATTCACATACAGACTTGAAAATACAAACGGAATCTATGAAAAAACTCGAAGAATTGTTGTGAAATTGAAAATTTTCCGTTTTGTGGTAGAGTAATATATGAGAATTTGTAGGAGGCGATTTATGGAACAAATCCTTTTATCAAAACATGCAAGAAAAGTTTTTTTTGTGATATCTGGACTTTTACTCTTATTATTATTAATTATTAGGGTAATTATTATACCTGAAATATCATTTTTAAAAAAACATGTAGACTATCTTACCATTATAAATACGATAATTGATGCGTTAATATCTACGGGGGTTAGTACCATTTTTATTGCCACTCTAGCATTCTGGCTCACCCCCAAAGTAGTAAGAAGATCAAAAATGGATATAATTGATCCAAAAGAAATAAAGGATTATCTAGAGCTAGCAAGAAATACCGAAGAATACTGGTTTTCAGGTGGTACTGGAAGATTTACTAGATCAGTAACTATCCCTAAGTTAGCTACCGATGCTAGATATTCAAATTTTTCTAAGAAGATGGTAATGATATTGATTAACCCAGATAATGAAACTGTCTGTAAAAATTATGTTGCCTATAGAAATAGAGTAAGAACTGGAACAAATAAAAAATGGGATATGAAAGAATTGAAGATTGAAATATTTACTACAATATTATCAGCCTATTCTTGGAAAAAAGAGCAGCCTTTATTAGATTTAAAAATAGGGCTAATAAATCATTATTCTATGTTTAGAATTGATTTATCAACTGAGATGGTTGTAATAACCAAGGAGGATAAAACCGAACCTGGACTTATGTGTGAGAAGGATACATTTTTCTTCAAATCATATCTTGAAGATTTACGGTTAAGTCTAAGTCAAAGTAAAATTCTTGATCCAAATATAGAGGGTATTCCGTTTAGTGAGCTTAATGGTGTAAAGGTTAAAGAATTACTCCTTTCTTTTGATTTTGATATAAGTATGCTGGATAATAATGATTTTAATATGATAGTTCAAAATATAAAAAAAGGGGAAAATCCATATGGATATTGATTTGGTAAATATCTCATATCGTATATTAAAGAAAGAATCACCAGAGAGTATCAGAAATGATATTAAAGAATATTTAAATCGAAATATTAGTGGGGTTGTATTCAACTGGCATCCTTTGGGGTTTGTCCATTCTAAACTTGGCGAAATTCCAGGAATGGGAGATTTAAGATTACATATTTGGTTAGAAGGAATGAGAAAAACTCAGTTGCCTTATATGCCAATTCATGATCACATGTTTAATGTGAATAGTTTAATATTGGCTGGAACTGTTACAAATCATGTTTATGAATTGGGGAGTTCAAAAGGTGATATATATAAAATCTATGAAGCTGAATATATTGATGGTGGCTCAATGCTATATCCAACAGAAGAGCTATTAAAATGTAATCTCAAGAGCAGGACCTCATATAGCAAAGGAGACTTCTATGTAGTTGAAAAAGGAGTATTTCATGATACTGCTGTAGAGAATGAATGTTTTGCTGCAACACTTGTAATAGCAACAGAAAAAGACGAAACAATTAAGCCGAAAATATTAGGGCCAGATGAAAATGAACCATTCTTTTATAAAAGAGAAGTTTGTAATGAACGTATATTAAATATTATAAATGAAAGAATCTTATAGTTAGAGTAGTATCATTATCAAATATATTATTTAATTGCATTAGTAATATCTATGATATTAAATGTCCATACTATTACCAACCCTACCTCCATCCACAAAAATGGAGGTCTTTTTATTGTCAGTTAAAAAAGTTGGTAAGGTATGGTCATTTCGGATTGATGCTGGTGTAGACTCAAATACCGGCAAGAGGAAACAGATTTATCGCAGTGGTTTTAAAACCAAACGTGAAGCGCAGGATGAGATGGCGAAGCTTCAATTACAGATCAGTACGGGAGAATATACAGAGCCTGAGAAGACGCTTTTTAATGAGTACTTCGAGTCTTGGCTGCATAAGACATACAAGCATGAAGTCCAGTTACCGACGTATGAGAAAGCTGAACCGATAGTTCGATATCATTTGGTTCCGCATTTTAAATCAACACCGTTAACCAAGATTACAACCTATGATATCGATCAGTTCTATGCTGCCAAGCTTCAGGAAGGATTGGCGAATGCAACGGTGAGGAAGATGCATAATCTGCTCTCCAAGGCTCTACAGAAAGCAGTGAAATGGGAGTTGATTAAGAATAATCCTGCCCGTGATGCAACTCCGCCGACAGTTCATAAGCAGCGTAAGCAAATATGGACGGTGGAAGAAGCCAAAACCTTTTTAGAAGTCTGTGAGCGGGAGGGTGAATTGATTCCTTTCTTGCTGGCTATTTTCACGGGAATACGACGTGGAGAATTGTTGGCACTTCGATGGAATAACATCGATTTGGAGAATGGTGTGATTCATGTGGTTGAATCATTGGTTAGGACGAAAGAGAAGGGCTTATATGTTAAGGAAGTAAAAACAGCTCATTCTGTCCGAGAGGTATATCTCTCTCCTAGAGTCCAAGATGCTTTAGTAGAGTTTAAGAAAAGGCAGAAACCGAATGAATTAGGAATTGTCATTGCCTCTTCTGTTGGATCATATATGGAGCCACGTAATCTGCTGAGAAAATATCGGCGGTTAATTAAGCTAGCGGGGGTTCCTTATATGCCGTTTCACAATCTCAGGCATACTCATGCAACGATTCTTATGAGGATGGGAGAGAATCCGAAAGTGGTTAGTGAGCGGCTTGGACATGCCAGAGTCGGCATTACGCTCGATATCTATTCCCATACAAATGAGGAAATGCAGAAGCGGACAGCGGATCGGTTTGGTGAACATTTTGGATTTAACGGAAATAATGGAGACAGTTGAACCCCTTGGAAAGACTGGGCTCGTGCAGGGTCGTGTGAAGCTTCTGTGCAGTATTTGTGCAATGTATAAAAATACAGGGAAAATCGGGTTTTTACTGAATAATAGAAAAAAGGCTCAAACCCTTGATATCATTGGGCTCAAGCCTTCTCAAAATGTATGATCCCGACTGGGTTTGAACCAGCGCCCCCCACCCTGTCAATTTACTAGTCTAAATTTCTAAATTTAATCAAAGTAAGATAGTTTCTATTTTTCCATATAGACCGCAAACAATAAGGGATTATTCATTCAAGCATTCTTCGGATTGCTTTTTTATATTTCTTTTTCATTATTATTGCAGGAAATATAGTTCTTGCTTGTCGAATTAATTATTTGGGAGATAGTTGAGTGTTTTAGCGGGAAGAGATTTTAAGAGATTGATGTTCCGTGTGAATATCAGAAGTAAAATTGATTCCTCCCATCACTTGGAAAGAATATACTGCTGCAAGTCCAGTGAATATGTTATGCCTAATTAATTCGGAATATTTAGATTTTGGAAAAGGGGGATACAGTAATGAACGTACCTTTAATACTTACGCAATTTTTAGACAGGGCCGTAAGCTTGTATGGGGACAAGCAGGCAATCATATGTGAAGACAGGGTATTTACATATCAAGAACTAAATGAAAGAGTTAATCGGTTATCTCACGGTTTAAAGAATTTGGGGGTTCAAAAAGGGGATCGTATTGCCTATTTAGCGCCAAACTCTGTAGAAATGCTGGAGGGCTTTTATGGGATTTTCCAATTGGGCGGTGTGATGGTACCACTAAATAGTCGATTAAAGCCAGATGATTATCAATTTATTTTAAACCACAGTGAATCGAAAATTTTATTCGTTGATCAAGACCTTTACCATTTGATTTTGCCAATTAAAGATAAGCTAAAAACGATTGAAAAAATTATAGTTCATTATAAAGATTCAGAGACAGAAGAGGTAGGATATGATGTTTGGTTGGAGGAGCAAAGTAACGAGGCATTTGAGAGATTTCCGTTAGAAGAAGATGATGTATCCAGCCTTCTTTATACAAGTGGAACAACTGGGAATCCAAAGGGAGTCATGCTGACTCATCGAAATAATTATATTCATGCTTTAAGTACTATGCATCATCTTCGCATAACGGATGAAGATGTGTTACTTCATGTCTTACCGATGTTCCATGTAAATGGTTGGGGTTCTCCGTTTTATTATACGGCTAACGGTGCTACTCAGGTCTGCTCTCGAAAAACGACACCTGAGATGATTTTTTCTGCCCTCGAAAAACATAAAGTAAACGTTATGCATATGGCTCCAACCGTGTTAAATGCACTCCTGCAATATTACGACCAGAATAGCTCAAACATTGAACAAGCAGTTCGAGTTGTCATTGCCGGTTCGGCACCACCGCCAGCCTTTGTTAGACGAGTGGAAAAAGAGCTGGGCTGGGATTTCATACAAGTATATGGAATGACTGAATCTTCTCCTTTAAGCTTGATTTCAGTTGTTCGCTCAGAATTAAAGGAGTTACCTACTGAGGAACAATACAGAATTAAATCGAAGGCTGGGATATCGATGGTTGGCTGTGATGTGAAAGTTGTGACTGAGCATTGCGAAGAAGTCGAGCATAACGGTAAAGAGATTGGGGAAGTCATTACAAGAAGTAATGGAGTCATGTTAGGATACTGGAAGAATGAAGAGGCAACGATGGAGGCGATTAAAAACGGATGGCTTCATACGGGAGATATGGCTACTGTAGATGAATATGGACATATTGATATTGTCGATAGGAAGAAAGACGTTATCATAAGCGGCGGAGAAAATATTTCTTCCATCGAGGTTGAGGGAGTGTTATATGACCACCCCGATGTATTAGAAGCAGCGGTGATTGCTGTTCCTCATGAAAAGTGGGGAGAAACTCCGCATGCCTTTATTGTTCAAAGAGAGGGACGAAACGTGACTGAAGAGGAATTAATAGCATTTACAAGAGAGAGGTTAGCTCATTTTAAAGCGATAACAGGAGCAACCTTTGTAAGCGAACTACCAAAGACAGCTTCTGGGAAAATACAAAAGGTAGTCCTTCGTAATGATTACTGGGAGGCAGCCGGAAAAGGCGGGAAATTCGTCAATTAATAAAATATCAACTGAAGATTATTATGATAGGTAACTAGTAGGATTAGATTAGGAAAAATAAGTATAATCAATATAAAAAAGACTCGCTATCTGATTAGCGAGTTTTAACTTTCTTAGAATCTATTTAATGGTGCTACATATTTCGATTTAATTAATTAATTTAAGAACTACACTCAAAGTAGATTTCACATTCATTTTTAACTATCCAATCAAAACCTAAATATTTGAATAAATAAAATAATTTGACAATTTCAAGAAGTTTAAGTTAGAATCTAAATCATAATAAATGAACATGGAGAGGGGTGAAGAAAACGGAATTAAAGGATCGCATTCTGGATACATCTGTTAAGCTGTTTGAAAAGCATGGCTTTCATGGTGTTTCAGTAAATGATATTGTTCAGGCCAGTGATACTTCAAAGGGTGGTTTTTATCACCATTTTCAATCAAAGGATGAATTGCTTTTCTCTATACACGACACATTTATCTCCTATGTCTTACGTAAAGCCAAAGAGGCTATCCACCATTATCAAACTCCACCAGAGAAACTTCAGCAGATTATTTACTCGTTTACGAAAGTATTTGATCTCTACCAATCTCACATATCAGTCTTTTATCAGGAAAGTAAATATTTAAAACCGGAACTGGATTCAACTATTAAACTGAAGCGGGATGAGTTCAGGCTATTAATATACGAAGTCATTAAAGAAGGTCAGGATTCCGGAGATTTTCGAAAAGAGATTCCTTTTGAAATCAGTGGTCTTGCCATATTGGGAATTGTGAACTGGACCTCAAAATGGTACCAACGAAACGGGCCATTGCCGATGGATCAGATTTCTGTGTATTTTACTGACTTTATTATGCATGCTCTATTAACGGAAGAGGCAAAAAGGAAATACGCACATTTTTTTACCACATAATTAAAGCGCTTACATATCTATAACAGACCAACCAGTCGGTCTTTCACAAAAGAGTAGGAGGATGAAAATGAACTTTGAATTGAGCACGGAGCAAAAGATGGTCCGCAATATGGCAAGAGAATTTGCGGAAAAGGAAATTAAACCAATTGCGATTGAATTAGACCGGGAATCAAGATTCCCTGAAGAAGTATTTAAGAAAATGGGTGAATTGGGTCTGCTCGGAATTCCCTTTCCAGAAGAATACGGAGGCTCCGGTGGAGATACGATCTCTTATGCGCTTGCTGTAGAGGAAATCGGAAGAGCATGCGGAGGTACCGGCTTGAGCTATGCAGCTGCTGTATCACTTGGATCGAGTCCGATTTATTATTTTGGAACCGAGGAGCAAAAGCAACAGTACTTAACTCCATTAGCAAGTGGTAAGGCCTTAGCATCATTTGGATTAACAGAGCCTAATGCCGGATCAGATGCCGGAGGGACGAGAACAAAGGCCGTGCTAGAAGGAAATGAGTACGTAATTACAGGAGAAAAATGCTGGATTACAAATGCCGGATTTGCAGAAACGATTACGGTCACTGCGGTATCTGGGAAGACCAATACCGGAAAAAATATTATTTCCGCCTTTCTTGTACCAACTAATACGCCAGGGCTAAAGATTACTAGCAATTACGACAAAATGGGTGTTCGAGCTTCGAATACATCAGAAATAATCCTCGACCATGTTCGGGTACCTAAGGAGAATGTCCTTGGAGATCTCGAGGGAGGATTTAAACAATTTTTATATACACTGGACGGCGGCCGGATTTCAATCGCGGCTTTGGCGGTCGGGATTGCTCAGGCAGCATTTGATAAAGCGCTTGCCTACAGTAAGGAACGAATCCAGTTTGGACAGTCCATCTCTAAGTTTCAGGCTATTCAATTTAAGCTGGCAGACATGGCAATGGAAATTGAGCTGGCGAGAAATATGGTATTAAAGGCTGCCTGGCTTAAAGATCAAAAAAAGAATTTCACAAAAGAATCTGCCTATGCCAAGCTATTTGCTTCTGAAATGGGATTCCGTACATGCAATCAGGCGATTCAAATTCATGGTGGATATGGATATATGCGTGAATACGAAGTGGAGCGTTACTTACGTGATATGAAGTTATTGGAGATTGGCGAGGGTACATCAGAAATTCAGCGACTTGTAATATCCCGCCAACTAGGTTGCTAGCCTTATATTTTTTTAAGTGATAAGGAGGAACGAGATGGCGGATTTGGTTCAGAAAACAGTGGGTGCTCTTTTGGATGAAATAGCTCAAGAGAATGCGGAGCGAGAAGCAGTTGTTTATGCAGATCGAGGTCTTCGGTATACGTATAAACAGTTTAATGAAGTTTGCAAGGAGGCAGCCCGAGCGTTTATGTCGCTTGGAATGGAAAAGGGAGATCATCTTGCCATATGGGCGACTAATACTCCTGAATGGCTGATTACCCAATATGCGACAGGGAAAATGGGAGCGGTGCTCGTTACGGTAAATACGAGTTACAGAGCCAAAGAGCTAGAATACCTTTTGCAGCAGTCTGATTCAAAAACACTTATTTTAATGGAAAATGTGAAGGATCATTCCTATATTGAAACACTTTATGAAGTCATACCGGAATTAAGAGATGCACCTCCTGGAGAGCTGGTATCAGAGAAGCTGCCTTATTTAAAAAATGTTATCGTGCTCGGTGAGAATCGATATCCTGGTACGTACAGCTGGGATGATGTGATAAAAATGGCCTCCCACACATCAGAGCAGGAATTGGCTGAAAGGCTAGATTCCTTACACGACAGCGATGTCATCAATATGCAGTATACGTCTGGGACAACTGGTTTTCCAAAGGGAGTCATGCTGACTCACCGCAATATCGTCAATAACGCGATCAATATTTCTGAGGGAATGAAGCTGACAAATGAAGATCGTATGTGTATTCCAGTTCCTTTTTTCCATTGTTTTGGGTGTGTATTAGGAACATTAACAGCCGTTTCTGTTGGTGCAGCCATGATTCCATTGCAGGAGTTTAATCCGCGCAGTGTTTTACAGGTTGTTGAAGAAGAAAAATGTACCGCTCTTCACGGTGTTCCAACGATGTTCATTGCTGAAATGAACCTGGAGGACTTTGAAGAATACGATTTATCCACTCTGCGTACAGGTATAATGGCTGGTTCCACCTGCCCTATTGAAGTCATGAAGGGTGTAGTGGAAAAGATGGGGGCCAATGAAATAACGATTGTATTTGGACAGACCGAATCTTCACCTGGTATCACTCAAACGAGGACGGACGATCCGCTTGAATTGCGAGTCAGCTCCATTGGCAGATCGATGCCTAATATTGAGGTGAAAATCGTCGAGCCTGGCACTGAGAATGAAGTGCCTCGGGGGCAGCATGGCGAGTTAATCACACGCGGTTACCATGTCATGGAGGGTTATTACAAAAATCCAGAAGCAACTGCAGCTGCGATTTCCAAAGATGGCTGGCTTCATACCGGTGATTTGGCTGTCATGGATGAAAATGGGTATTGCGCTATTACTGGCAGGCTTAAGGACATGATTATCCGTGGTGGCGAAAATATTTATCCAAGAGAAATAGAAGAGTTTTTGTACCAGCATCCTTCTGTACTTGATGTCCAGGTCATTGGTGTACCAGATGCCAAATATGGTGAAGAAGTAATGGCATGGATCATTCCTAAAGAAGGCACATCCATAACAGCCGAGGATATCCGTACTTACTGCCACGGGAAGATTTCAAGGCATAAAATTCCGCGCTATATCGAATTTATAGACGAATATCCGATGACAGCTTCCGGAAAAATTCAAAAATATAAGCTTCGGGAACAATCCATGCAGATTTTGGGAACGTGAGGAGGAGCAGCATTGTTTAAGAAAATATTAATTGCCAATCGAGGGGAAATCGCTTCAAGAATAATCCGTACCTGTAAACGCCTTAATATCGAAACGGTTGCGGTTTATTCTGAGGCAGATCAAGAGGCACCATTTGTTAAGGAAGCAGATTTTGCTTTTCTTTTGGGTGGTCCAAGAGTAAATGAAAGCTATGTTAATACCGCGAAAATGTTAGAGATTGCGAAAGAGCATGATGTGGAAGCTATCCATCCGGGTTACGGATTTTTAAGTGAAAACAGTGAGTTTGCGAGGGAATGCATAAGAGAAAATATTGTTTTCATTGGTCCCTCTCCGGATGTCATTGAACTAATGGGACAAAAGACAAAGGCAAGGGAGGCCATGGAGAAGTCAGGTGTACCGGTTGTGCCTGGAATATCATACCCGCTTGCTGATGCGGAGGAGGCAGTCAGGGTAGCTGAAAAACTCGGATATCCTGTTATGCTGAAAGCCTCTGCTGGCGGCGGCGGGATTGGCATGCAGTCTGTCTCAAATGAAATCGAGCTCACAAAAGCATATGAAGGCAATCAAAACCGAGCCCAAAGTTTTTTTGGAAATGGGGATATGTTCCTTGAGAAAGTCATTGTGAACCCGAGACATATTGAAATTCAAGTGCTGGCAGACAAGCAAGGCAACGCTGTATACCTTTGGGAACGTGAATGTTCCATTCAGCGCCGTAATCAAAAAGTGGTAGAAGAAGCACCATCTCCATTTGTTGATGAGAGTTTACGGAAAAGAATGGGCGAAACAGCATTAAAGGCCGTACGCGATTTAGGCTACTATAATGCCGGTACCTTTGAATTTTTAATGGATGAACAAAAGAATTTCTATTTCCTTGAAATGAACACGCGCCTGCAGGTTGAACATCCGGTAACAGAGGAGATTACGGGAATTGATATGGTTGAGGAGCAAATTAGGATTGCCTATGGGGAGAATTTACGTTTTACCCAAGATGACATTCGGTTAGAGGGTCATGCTATTGAAGTGAGAGTCTATGCGGAGGATCCCGTTACGTTCTTACCATCACCCGGGCAAATAACCCATCTGAAATTACCGAATGGTCCAGGTGTACGAAATGAGGTTGCTATCAGTGGTAACTCTAAGGTAACACCATTTTATGATCCGATGATTGCAAAACTAATTGTGTCGGCATCAAGCAGGGAAGAAGCTATAAGCTGTATGACAAAGGCACTTCAAAGCTATGAAATTCAGGGAATTAAAACAAATCTACCCATGCTTTTAACGGTCATCCAGCATGAAGCATTTAAGGCGGGAGACACAACAACTGGGTTTATTGAAGCAAATCTTAAAAAAATGAAAAACAGATAGGAGAGGTAATAATGGCTGAAGAAATCAAAGCAAGTATGGCAGGAAATGTATGGAAAATACAAGTAAAAGAGGGAGATACCGTTGAAAACGGTCAGGACATGGTCATTTTGGAATCTATGAAAATGGAAATTCCTATAGCCGCTGAAGGAGACGGACTCGTCACAGAGGTTGTCGTAAACGAAGGGGATTTTGTAAATGAGGGCGATGTTTTAATCCGTATTGACTAGAAGGGAGAGAACTTTTTTGGAGATACCTGAATTTGTACAAATAAAAGAAGTTGGCCCCCGGGACGGTTTGCAGAACGAGATGAATATAGCTCCGACTGAACAAAAAATAGAATGGATTGACCTGTTGAGCGAAACGGGTCTTTCTTATATTGAAATTACATCTTTTGTTGCTCCTAAATGGATTCCGCAGCTAGCTGATGCGCTGGAGGTATCAAGGAAAATCAAGCGCAAGGATACGGTCACTTATGCGGCTCTAGTGCCAAATCGAAAGGGATTGGAAAATGCGCTGTTAGCAAATATCGATGAAGTCTCTATTTTCATGTCAGCGAGTGAAGCACATAATCAAAAAAATATAAATAAATCCATTGCAGACACCTTTCCAATTCTTCAGGAGGTTGCAGAGGATGCATCAAAGGAAGGAAAAACAACACGAGCTTATGTATCGACAGTGTTTGGCTGTCCGTACGAGGGCGAAGTTCAGATTGATGCTGTCTTACATATATGCGATAAGCTGTTCGCGATGGGGGTAGATGAAATCTCTCTTGGCGATACAATTGGTATTGCCCATCCAAAACAGGTTGATTTTTTACTGGATGAAGTAACAAAACGGTTTAATAAGGATCGTATTGCGTTACACTTTCACGACACACGCGGCATGGCGCTGGCAAATATATTAGTAGCTTTAAAGAAAGGATATACAATTTTTGATTCCTCACTAGGCGGTTTAGGCGGCTGTCCATATGCAACCGGAGCCTCAGGAAATGTAGCCACTGATGACTTAGTTTATATGCTTGAGAGGATGGGGATTCGTACGGGTATTGATGGAAGAATGTTAGCTGAAGCTGCAGATTATATTCAAAAACAGATGGGTATCCCTTTGTCGAGCAAACAAATGGCTATCCAGGAGAAAAAAGAAGGGAGAAGGGTCAACTGATGATCAAGCAATCCATACGAGAAGACGGGATAGCGGTGATTGTATTAGATCAGCCTCATAAATCCAACGCTTTATCTATTGAGATGTTAAAAGAATTGCAACAAACACTGCGTCTATATAAAGAAAATTCATCTATTCATTGCATAATTATCACTGGCAGTGGTGACAAAGCCTTTTGTGCTGGTGCTGATCTAAAAGAACGGTTAAATATGACTCCAGCACAGGTAGGAGAAGCGGTCAGATTAATCAAGGAAACCATTTCCATGATTGACCAAATGCCGCAGCCGACGATTGCTTCCATTAATGGGGCAGCATTTGGCGGAGGGCTTGAGCTTGCATTGGCTTGTGATATAAGAGTGGCCAGCCATCATGCCAGGATGGGGCTCACAGAAACCTCTCTGGGAATTATTCCAGGCGCAGGCGGAACACAGAGACTGCCGAGATTAATTGGAATCAGCAAAGCAAAGGAGCTTATTTTCACCGCTCGCAGGATAGATGCCATTGAGGCACTGCAAATTGGCCTGGTTAATCAAATCGCCAAGCCGGATGAACTGGAGACTATGAGTCTGTCAATCGCAAAGAAAATTGCAGCCAATGCACCTATCGCAGTAAGGGAAGCTAAAAAAGCGATAGAAAGAGGTATGGAAACAGACTTAGCACATGGTTTCCAAATTGAAGAAATGAGCTATCAGGTTACCATTCCAACGAAGGATCGTATGGAGGGGCTCATGGCATTCAAGGAAAAACGTAAGCCTGTATATACCGGTGAATAAACTCCCAATAGAAAGGTAGATGACCATGAATACAATTCAAAACGACCTTATAGAACGAATAGAAAAAATTAAAGGAGGCGGAGAAGAGAAGTATCATCAAAAAAATAAAGAAGCAGGCAAATTGTTCGTCCGAGAGCGTTTGGAGTTATTGTTTGATGAAGGCGTTTTAGCTGAGGATGGATTGTTTGCGAATCATTCTGCGGAAGGTTTACCGGCTGACGGGGTGGTAACGGGATTAGGAAAAATAAACGGCCAAACGGTTGCTGTTATGGCTAATGATTCAACCATTAAAGCAGGATCCTGGGGAGCACGGACGGTTGAAAAAATCATTCGTATTCAGGAAACTGCTGATAAGCTTCAAATCCCTATGCTCTATTTAGTGGACTCAGCCGGTGCGAGAATAACCGATCAGGTAGAGATGTTCCCTGGACGCCGAGGGGCTGGCAGAATTTTTTATAATCAGGTAAAACTGTCCGGGAAAATCCCGCAAATTTGTTTATTATTTGGGCCTTCTGCAGCAGGTGGTGCCTACATTCCAGCATTTTGCGATATCGTTGTAATGGTGGAAGGAAATGCTTCCATGTATCTCGGTTCTCCAAGGATGGCAGAGATGGTTATTGGAGAGAAGGTCACATTGGAACAAATGGGTGGAGCGAAAATGCATTGTTCCATATCGGGTTGCGGAGATGTCCTTGTAAGCAGTGAACAAGAGGCAATTGAATATGCCCGGAAATATCTATCCTACTTCCCGGCCAATTTTGCCGAAAAAACAAAAGGCACCGAAGAAAAACTACCTCAAGTATCAGACAAAACAATCGCAGATCTTATCCCTCAGAATCAAAATGCACCTTTTAATATGTATGATCTCATTAATCAATTAATAGACGAGGATTCCTTTTGTGAAATCAAGAAAATGTTTGCACCTGAATTAATTACTGGCCTTGCCCGAATGGGTGGTAAACCGGTTGGAATTATTGCCAATCAGCCGGGTGTAAAGGGTGGAGTCCTTTTTCATGATTCTGCTGATAAAGCAGCCAAATTCATTAATCTATGTGATGCCTTCAATATTCCATTACTCTTTTTAGCCGATATACCAGGCTTTATGATTGGCACTAAAGTAGAGCAAGCAGGAATTATCAGGCATGGTGCAAAAATGATTGCTGCCATGAGTGAAGCAACCGTTCCAAAAATCTCTGTTATTGTTCGGAAAGCATATGGAGCTGGCCTTTATGCGATGGCTGGTCCAGCCTTTGAACCAGATTGCTGTATTGCCTTGCCGAC
Organism: Bacillus sp. z14 (2026); assembly: GCF_058313575.1. Taxonomy (NCBI): domain Bacteria; kingdom Bacillati; phylum Bacillota; class Bacilli; order Caryophanales; family Bacillaceae; genus Bacillus; species Bacillus sp. z14 (2026). Next base: position 27,565 of record NZ_JBZFQK010000009.1, on the reverse strand, counting down.
TGCCTCGATTGCAGTGATGGGTCCAGAAGCGGCAGTGAATGCTGTGTATGCCAATAAAATTGCCGCCCTCCCGGAAGAAGAACGTCAAGGCTTCATTATGGAAAAAAGAGAAGAGTACAAGGAAGATATTAATATTTATCGCCTCGCCTCAGAAATGATCATTGATGATATTGTTGAACCTAATGATTTAAGGAGTCAATTAATCACTAGATTTAGCTTATATGAAAGTAAATATCAGGTCTTTTCATGCCGAAAACATCCGGTTTATCCGGTTTGAGGAAACGGAGGGTTCTTTCATGAGCCAAGTAGCCTGGATACCCGATCATCGTACGATTTCTAACCTGCGTCTTCATAAATGGATACAAGAATTGAGCCTTAAAGACTATGCCCAATTTTATGCTAAATCGATTGAAGAGCCCGAATGGTATTGGGGCGAAGTCGAAAAAGAATTAGGGTTCAGTTGGAAGTCACCTTATAAAAAAGTAATGGACCTATCAAAAGGGATTGAATTCCCGGATTGGTATGTCGGTGGAACCTGTAATATTGTGGATTCTTGTATAGAGAAATGGATATATTCTGATCATCATGCAATCGAATATGAAAATGAATTAGGACAAACAAAGAAAATCTCCTTTCCGCAATTATATGAGTGGGTAAGCAGAGTGGCAGGAGGGTTATTGGAACAGGGGATTGTACGTGGAGATAGAATAACCATCTATATGCCTATGATCCCGGAGACAATTGTTGCCATTCTGGCTGCCGCAAAAATTGGAGCGGTTGTCTCGCCTGTATTCTCCGGTTTTGCAGAGGATGCCCTAAAGACACGCGTAAACGCAGCAGGTTCCAAAATGATTATAACGGCAGAGTCCTATACTCGCCGTGGTAAAAAGGTTGATATGTTAAAGACAGTTACAAATGTTTTAGATGATTTGGATACTTTGGTGAAGGTAGTTGTAGTGGGAGAGAGTGTGACACATGCTCCATTTGTATCCTGGAGTCATATTGAAGCATCAGAACCGGTGGACGCCTCTGCTGAAATGAAGAGTGATGACCCACTAATGCTCATTTACACTTCAGGGACAACAGGCAAACCTAAAGGGACTGTCCATACTCATACCGGTTTCCCGATAAAGTCAGCGATTGATGCAAGGATTTCAATGGACGTGGTTAAGGGTGATAAGCTCCTCTGGATAACGGATATGGGCTGGATGATGGGACCCTTTCAGTTGTTTGCCAGTTTAATGAATGGAGCTACAATCATGCTTTACGATGGTGTGCCTGACTACCCGACGGCTAATCAGATATGGAAGTTAGTTGAAAAGTGGAAAGTTACGCAATTGGGAATTTCTCCTACATTAATTCGTTCTCTAATGGCAAGGGCTGATGACTCGATCGGTTCTCATAATCTTTCATCTCTTAAAGTGTTTGGATCAACGGGTGAGCCTTGGAATCCGGATCCGTGGAATTGGCTTTTTGAAAGGGTTGGGCAAAAGAAAATCCCGATTATTAATTATTCAGGAGGCACCGAAATATCCGGCGGCATTTTAGGAAATGTTTTATTGAAGCCTATTGCTCCTGTTTCATTTAATTCACCGATGCCAGGCATGGATATTACGGTTTTAAATTCATCCGGTGAATCTGTTACGAATGAAGTGGGTGAGCTATGTATTCGCGCTCCTTGGGTTGGCATGACTAAAGGATTCTGGAATGAGAAGGAAAGATACTTAGATACATACTGGAGCACCTATAAGAATACCTGGGTTCATGGGGATTGGGTGAGTACAGACGGCGTTTTTTGGGAGATTAAAGGGCGGTCTGATGATACATTGAATATAGCGGGAAAAAGAGTAGGTCCGACTGAATATGAATCCATTCTTATTAAGCATGAAGATGTGATTGAAGCGGCTGCTATCGGTATTCCGGATGAGCTTAAGGGGGAATCCTGTGTATGCTTCGCCGTTTTACAAACGAATGTAAAGGGGAATGCAGAGCTAGAAGGAGAGCTCATGAAGCTTTTGGGCAATCAGCTTGGAAAAGCACTCAAGCCTTCAGCTATTTACTTCGTGAGCGACCTGCCAAAAACGAGAAACCAGAAAATTATGCGCCGAGTCATCAAATCTACCTTCCTTAACCAAGATGCAGGTGATTTATCCTCCTTAGTCAATCCGGAGATCGTACATGAAATCAATCAGATAAAAATAAAATGATAACCTGGTGGAAGCAAGTGTGCGAATCACTTGCTGGTAAACAGCTTATCTAATAGTTAAGCGTTGGCATGGATAATCTCCATGCTTTTTTAATTAGTTTTATAGTTAATATAATTGGGCTGTTGTATTCTTGAAAAACTTAAATTGATTAAAATAATTTAATAGAATGTATCGGAACAAAAGAAAAAGCAAGGCATACATCATTGCCTCGCTTTACTGTCCTGTTAACGAATACGCTGTTTCCGAATCCATTGAGTAGCAATCCATTTTTCACCCTTGGTAACCGGGGCACCGCCATGTAAGGTCTTTTCGTTCAGAGATTCGTCTTGGTAGAAATATTCAAAGTAAACCGCCATTCCTTTTTGTGGAGCGACTGATAAATCTAGGTGAGGGAAATACGTTTCTCCGCCTTCTTCCACATCGTTTAGGTATAAGACAATTGTACTGATTCGGTTGTTTTGAGCTGCTTGACTTGTTGAAGCAAAATAATCAAAATGTGCTTTGTATTCTTGACCAGGAGTATAGCGAAGGATATGGAGATTTTCGCTATGTTCAGACGGAATGTCAGTGATTTCAGCTAGTCGTTTTTCAATGCGTAAAACGGTTTCATTTTGGGCATCTTCAATGAAAGCACCTGTACTCGTACGCATACCGTTTACTTCACGGGTTGCTCCAACGGTTGAACGTTTCATATCTTGCTTCGCTAACTCTATCAATGTATCGCATTCCTCGTCGCTTAACACGTTTCCCAATACCACAACAAGTGGTTCACCGTGACGAGCTAAGATAGGAATTCGTCTGTTCTCTGTCTCAATGAAATGGCCTGAGTGGGGAAAAATAGGCGTTTCTTTTTGTGGATGAACGGTAGTTGTCATATATTTCTTCCTCTCCCATCTTTTATCTGTTCTATTTGTTATTTTATCATGTATTTAATAAATCCGATTAGAATTCTCATAATTATTTATGGAAGAGAAGATTTCAAAATAATAATATATGAGTTTGAATGGGAGCAAATATTAAAAAGAATATATTCTCAAACATATCTTGAGACAAGAGAGCTCAATGGATATATAACGTTGCTGGTTGTAGTACAGGTTTTTAAGTCGTTATTAGCAAATTATGGGTGGGGGAATCATTGTTATATCTGGCTTTATCAGTTTCAGACAGGAATCATTCTGGAACTACAACTTATAATCAAGGTTGATTTTCATAGAATTTAATTATTGAACTAAAAAATGAATTCTTGAAATTTATGGTAATATATATTTTGAAATGATTCGCAGTTTAGTAGAAAAAGTTATAGAGTGGAATTCAAATCATTTCAAAATAAATTTATTGATTAAAATTAAGAAATAAATTTATGGAAGTGAACGGAGGGCTTGTATATGTCGCGTATTCAATTTTTAGCATCGTCTAAGCCATTTATAATGCCTGAAGAAATAGAGAATTACCATAATAATGGAATAGATGAATTAGACATGTGTTTCTCAGTGTATGAAGCAGATAAATGGTGGTGTGATATTGTTAAACCTGTTTTATCAATGCCATACATATATGAAGTCGGAGTTCTTGGTAATCATTTTTTCGTTTATTTGGAGAAATATATGGATATTGGTGATGTTATCGAGCTTTATGAAATACCTGTTCAACAGTGGTATGAAGAATATATACAGCGTGTCCTTGAAGTTCCAGAGCCAATTATGATCAACGTTGGTAGTTACACCTACCAAAATCAATATGGATTGTTTAGGCTTAACCCTAAAAAATGGGTAGAAGAGCTTAGCCATCGAACATTATTAACTGAACGTGGTGTAACAACAATTGTGAAATATTGATAACTCTCTACTTTTAGGAGTTTCCTCTGATGGGCTCTCTTGATTATACATAAGGAAAGAAATGAAAAAGGCTTTAGTTTTGTAAACGTGGCATTTGAAGGAAAGAAACCAAAATTTTAGTTCAAGAACTTTATAAATCAAAACTCCTCAATGAATGGGGAGTTTATTTTGTTTAATACTTTACTTTTGCTGTATATACAGAAAATGCGCCATCAAAGCAAACACAATGGAACAATTATGATTGATCCGGTGATATTATATGTATGATTTATATAAAGTAATGAATCAAGTGGATTTAATACAAAAATTAAGAAAAAAATTAATGTAGAACATAATAATATTATGTAAACTAATGTATTAAATTTATAGATATGCGGGTAATCGTATATATTAGCCTTATAAGAGAATTTTTATGGCAGTTGAAGGAGAACGGAATAATGGACATATTGAATAAAGGGTATAAAGAAGCAGTTGAAAAAGCAAAAAATGATATTCTGAATGATATTTCCTTATATATGGAAGAAAGCGAAACAAAGCCAGCTATACATGATTATTTGGAGAGCAGAGAACGCTATTTCGATCAAATTTGGAATTTAGCATGGAAGAGTCGAACGCTTCAGCGGATGAATAGAGCTGAAAAAATTAAATTTTTGGGGCTGCGTGGTATAGAAACAGAAGGAGCCTCCAAGAAAGCAATAAATAAAATGGTTGAACAAGAACTTAGTGGACTAAAATCCTTTGATCTGAAAAGTTGGATCCAAGATTACTTTGGAGAAACAGATGAACGATGGGATGAATTATTTGAAACAGTCAAGCTAAAAAAATTGAAAGGGAATTATGAGAATACCGTTATAAAAGATGAGGCCTTAAGTATTTTGAGCAGTAACAAGCTTTATTTTTATTTAAAACTCAGATATAAAGTGGCTAATCAATTACAAAAGGATATAGCAAATGTGAAGGGGTTCAATCAAGCCCAATTTGAAACGCTCAACGACCTCTTATATTGGGGATATGATGTATACCAGGATGATTCTGTTTTTGACGAATATATTTATCAAAATCTGATTGATACCTTTGTTTACGAAACGATATACCCATTTATAGTATCAGAATTGCCGAATCAGATCATAAACCAATATGAACATTTGTTTAAAGGGTCGATTAATCATAAGCTGATCAGGCAATTGATTGGGGCTAATATTAGTGAATTTCAATGGGAATATGAAAGTGAAATAGAGCAGGAATTGATTGAGGACCTTATAGATGTTCGAAACCATCCGGATGAATTTGATATACAAATGCCGTTATACCATACTCAGCACAAAGAGAGAATTGAAAAAAGAGAACAGAAATTAGAAGAGCTGAGGAAACAGGAAGAAATAAAACAAAAGAAACTGGATGATATTTTTGGAGTTGAATACAAAACAACCGTTTATAGTAACACTAAATATATTCTGCATATAGGAGAAACAAATACCGGTAAAACCTATCAGGCGTTAAATAGATTAAGGGAAGCTGCATCAGGTATATACCTGGCACCTTTAAGGCTATTGGCACTTGAAGTATATGAAACGCTTAAAAACAACGGGATTGCCTGTGCATTAAAGACAGGTGAAGAAGAAAAGGATATTGCAAATGCCACGCATTATTCCTGCACAATTGAAATGTTTACCGAGAAAGATGAATTCGATGTCATGGTTATAGACGAAGCGCAAATGATCGCAGATAAAGATCGTGGGTTTTCTTGGTTTAGAGCTATTAATAAAGCGCGTGCTCGGGAAGTTCACATCATAGGCAGTCACAACTCTAAAAGGATGATTTTGAATCTGCTTCAGGGAAATGATATAGAAATTCATGAATACAAACGGGATATACCGCTTATTGTAGAGAAAAAACCTTTTAAGATTGAACATGCCAAGGCAGGGGATGCTTTGATTGTATTTTCTCGAAATAAAGTGCTTCAAACCGCTTCAAAGCTGGAGAGAAACGGCCATAAAGTAAGTGTAATCTATGGAAGTATGCCTCCTGAGACAAGAGCTAAACAAATTCAGAGGTTCATTAACAGGGAGACGCGAGTGATTGTATCTACAGATGCTATCGGGATGGGGCTCAATCTACCGATTAGGCGGGTCGTTTTTCTCGAAAATGATAAATTTGATGGCACGAGAAGGCGTTTATTGACCTCTCAGGAAGTAAAGCAGTTAGCAGGACGTGCCGGCCGTAAAGGTATATATAATGAAGGGAGAGTTGCATTTACTGATCAAATTGGTTTAATGAAAAGGTTGTTGAATGGTGAAGACCGGCCAATCAGTACATTTACAATAGCTCCTACACAGGGTGTATTTGAACGCTTTAAACGTTATCACTCCAGCTTTGATCAATTCTTTGAATTATGGGATGAATTTAAAAATCCTGCCGGAACAACAAAAGCACCGCTTAATCAGGAAAAAGCTTTATATCATTTAATTCGCCATGAACAAATAGAAGGACGAATGTCGATAACTGATTTATACGGTTTTCTGCATTTACCTTTTTCAGCGAATGAGGAGAGCCTCGTTAATCAATGGCTCTATAATATGAAAGCCATTGTGGATCGAAGAGAATTGAGAGAGCCTTTAATAAAGAAAGATTCCTTGGATGAACTTGAATTATCTTATAAATCAGTAGGATTGCATTTATTGTTTTTGTATAAATTAGATCGAAGAAGTGAAACGGTCTATTGGGAGCGAGTAAGAGAAGAAATCAGTTCAGATGCACATAATCAGTTAAGAAAAGGGGTTAAAAAATATCAAACAAAGTGTCGGTCATGCAATAAGCCGTTAAGCTGGAATTATCCATTTGCTATTTGCCAGTCGTGTTATGAAGAGAGTAAACGATCAAGATACTATTACAAAGGATGGGATATATAGGACCTTCAAGCTTGCAATCAAAATGGTTGCAAGCTTTTTTGTATCACATAATAATATTATGTAAACAACGAGATAAATAAAAGTATTAATCTATTTATAAAATGGAATATGCCAATCTTAAATGCATATGTTTAATAGAGAAAATAGAGATAATAGATTTTAAACACAAAAGTAGAACCGGCTGAAAGCCGGTCCCAACGTTCTTATTGAATATTTCTGTATAACCCGATCACTTTGCCAAGGATGCTGACATTTTGTAGAATGATAGGCTCGAGCATAGAATTTTCAGGCTGCAGACGGAAATGAGTATCTTCTTTAAAGAAACGTTTAACGGTAGCTTCATCATCTTCAGTCATGGCTACGACAATTTCACCGTTGTTTGCTGTATGCTGCTGGCGAACAATTACATAGTCACCGTTAAGTATTCCAGCTTCAATCATACTGTCGCCCATAATTTCTAGCATAAACACATTTTCATCGGCAGGAGCCATATGCTCAGGCAGAGGGAAGTATTCTTCTATATTTTCGATAGCTGTAATAGGCTGCCCTGCAGTTACTTTCCCGATTAATGGTACATTAACTGAATTTGTTTTTGGAATATGGTCATGTGGATCCATATCCAGGATTTCAATAGCACGTGGTTTGGTAGGATCTCGTCTGATGAGTCCTTTGCTTTCCAATCGCGCTAAGTGACCATGAACCGTGGAACTAGAAGCCAGTCCGACTGCTTCGCCAATTTCTCGAACGGAAGGCGGATAGCCCTTCGTTTTTACTTCTTCTTTAATATATAGCAAAATATCCTGTTGCCGTTTGGATAATTTAGTAGTCATCTCCCGCACCTCTTTTAGCTTTTCTTGTTTTTAGTATATCATTTCCTGTTTAACAGTACAAACATAAGTTCGTTTTTTGTATTGACACAAAACGTTTGTTCGGTTTATACTTGATTTATATTAAACGAACATACATTCGATGGGGGTTTATTTATGAAAAAATTATGGACTTCTTATAATTATTCCATCTTGTTTTTTATCGGTCTTTTCTTATTAATAACTACAATGATAGTAACAAATATTGAAGCACCAAAAGACGATTATCAACAAATCACGGTTAAAAAAGGAGATACAGTTTGGGATATGGCTGAACGTTTTGACGGCAGCGAAATGACACAGACTGAATTTGTCTCTTGGGTTCAGGAACATAATGACTTGCACATTAATCATTTAAAGGAAGGGCAAACGATTGTGATTCCTGTAAAGAAAATGAACGAAAATACAGAAATGCTACACTTAGCAGATTCTGATAAATAACTATATAATCAGTAAGGTCGGGAATGTTTCCCGGCCTTATCTATATGTAAAGAAGAATGGTGAGAGAAAATGAAGGTTGGAATTTATTGCAGAGTCAGCACAGATAAAAGTTCACAGGAAACATCACTGGAAAGGCAGGAGCAGGAGTTAACAAGACTGGCTGCCATAAAGGGGTTCGAGGTGGTAATAATCGAGAAAGAACAAGCCAGTGGATATGATTTAGAACGAGAAGGCATTCTAATCTTGCTGGAAAAAATGAAAAATAGAGAAATCGAGGGTCTCTTGATTCAGGATGAAACAAGACTGGGCAGAGGAAATGCCAAGATTGCTCTATTACATTGCATCTATAAAGAAGGGGTTAAATTATATACGGTTACTCATAATGGTGAGCTTGAGGTTTCTGAAACAGATGCCATGCTTTTGCAAATCATCAGTATAGTAGAGGAATATCAGCGAAAATTACAAAACAGTAAAATCAGAAGAGGGATGAAACGAGCAATTGAAAATGGATATAAACCACAAAGAAATTTAGCAAATCAACATCTTGGAGGCGGAAGAGAAAGGTCAGAGGTACCTTTACAGGAGGTTATTGAGCTGCGTATTAAAGGATTAACATTTGCTGAAATTACGGAGAATTTAAACAGAAAAGGCTATGATCTCTCAAAAGCCACCATTCATCGAAGATATTCAGAATATATGAAAAAGAATACTAATCAATAGTTCATTCTTGAAAATTACGCAGTTTTTCTATACGATGACAATATCTACTTATATTTTATATAGAAGGAGCAATACCATGCTGCCAATGCATAAAATTAAAAGAATTAATGAATTATCTAAGAAATCAAAAACAGTTGGCCTTACAAAAGAAGAAGCCACTGAACAATCTCTTCTGAGGAAAGAGTATTTGGAAACCTTTCGTACCTCAATGAGAAATACGGTTGAAGGTTTGACAATTATCGATCCAGAAGGTAAGGATGTCACACCTGAAAAAATAAAAAAATTACGTAATAATAAATTACATTAAGGGTATAGCATAATAGGTTAGACTCCAAAAAAATATCTTAAGGAGTGACGATTTTGTAGCATTTACCAACAAAGTCTTGTCAACCTGTTTATACTTCATTAATATAAATTAGAAGGTTAATCTGAAAGGATGTAGGCAATGTTCACAGAAAAAGATAATTTATCTATCACAGCTATTCGTACTCTTTCAATCGATGCAATTGAAAAAGCTAATTCAGGTCATCCTGGTATGCCAATGGGAGCTGCTCCTATGGCTTATACTCTTTGGACCAAATTCATGAACCATAATCCAAAAAATCCGGATTGGTTTAACCGTGATCGTTTTGTATTATCAGCAGGACATGGTTCCATGCTTTTATACAGCTTATTGCACTTATCAGGTTATGGCCTTGATATGGAAGAAATTAAGAATTTCAGACAATGGGGCAGTAAAACACCTGGACATCCTGAATATGGACATACAAAAGGCGTAGAAGCTACAACCGGACCACTTGGCCAAGGTATTGCGATGGCAGTCGGTATGGCAATGGCGGAACGTCATTTGGCGGCAGTCTACAATAAAGATAACTTTGATGTTGTAGATCATTTTACATACAGCATTTGCGGAGATGGAGATTTAATGGAAGGGGTATCAGCTGAAGCTGCTTCTCTTGCTGCCCATTTAAAATTGGGACGTTTAGTAGTCCTTTATGATTCCAATGATATCTCTCTTGACGGCGAATTAAATATGAGCTTCTCTGAAAGTGTTGCTGAGCGTTTTAAAGCTTACGGATGGCAATACATTCGCGTAGAAGACGGTAATGATCTGAATGAAATTGCTAAAGCGCTTGAAGAGGCAAAAACAGATCTTGACCGTCCAACTATGATTGAAGTAAAAACAGTTATCGGATACGGTGCTCCAAATAAATCCGGTAAATCTGCTGTTCATGGTGCTCCGCTTGGCGAAGACGAAATGAAATTGACTAAAGAATATTACAAATGGACATTCGAAGAAGATTTTTATGTACCACAGGAAGTTTATGACACATTCGAAGAAACTGTTGTAAAAGCTGGTGCTAAAAAAGAAGAAGAATGGAACCAATTATTTGAAAGCTATAAAAACGAATACCCTGAACTTGCTGCTCAACTAGAAACAGCAATCAAAGGCGAATTACCTGAAGGCTGGGATAAGGATATTCCTGTTTATGAAGCAGGAAAAGCCGTTGCTACACGTAATTCAGGCGGAGAAGTATTAAATGCAATCGCTAAAAATCTTCCATCTTTATTTGGTGGATCCGCTGACTTAGCTGGATCAAACAAAACGATGCTGAAAGGCGAAAAAGATTTCTTGCCAGGCTCCTATGATGGCCGAAACATTTGGTTTGGAGTACGTGAATTTGGTATGGGTGCTGCATTAAACGGTATGGCACTTCACGGTGGTGTGCATGTGTATGGAGGAACATTCTTTGTATTCTCTGATTACCTGCGTCCAGCTATTCGTTTAGCAGCGTTAATGAATCTTCCTGTCACATATGTATTTACACATGACAGTATTGCTGTTGGAGAAGATGGTCCAACTCATGAACCAATTGAGCACTTGGCTGCATTGCGCGCAATGCCTAATGTTTCACTTATCCGTCCGGCTGACAGCAATGAAGTGGCAGCTGCATGGAAAGCGGCATTAACAAGCAAGTCTGCACCAACTGCGTTAGTATTATCCCGCCAAAACTTAACTACGTTACCGTTATCAGCTGAATTAGCTGAAGAGGGCGTTGCTAAAGGTGGATATGTAGTTTCACCTTCCAATAAGGATACTGCCGATGCTATATTGTTGGCATCTGGATCTGAAGTAGGATTGGCTGTTCAAGCACAGGCTATATTAGCGAATGACGGCATTGATGTATCAGTTGTCAGCATGCCATCATTTGATCGCTTTGAAGCTCAATCTGCTGAATATAAAGAATCTGTTATCCCTTCAACTGTTAAGAAACGCTTAGCAATTGAATTAGGTACATCTTTCGGATGGGACCGTTATACAGGTGATGAAGGTGAAATATTGGCAATTGACCGCTTTGGTGCTTCCGGCCCTGGTGAATTGTTAATGGAAAAATTCGGATTCACTCCATCTAATGTGGTTTCTTTAGTAAAAGAAATGCTACAAAAATAAAATATATTTTTAAAAAATCGCCAGGGTCTTTCTCTGGTGATTTTTTTATGAATATATTTACAAACAATTCCAAATGATGTATGTTTGATATGTACCTAATAATTCTAGGTAGGTGAAGAAATGTTTAATCGTGAACTTGTAAAAGGAAGTACATCACTTCTTGTTCTGCAGCTTTTGCAAGAAAGAGATATGTATGGGTATGAATTGGTGAAAGAAATGGATCACCGCAGTGACCATGGATTTCAGATGAAGGAAGGTACGCTGTATCCTGCTTTGCATAAGCTTGAAAAACAGGAATATATAGAGTGCTACTGGGTTGAACAAGAGAAGGGACCCGCTCGTAAGTACTACCGTATTACCATGGCTGGCGAAGAGATGCTAGAGATTAAAACAAACGAATGGAATCGATATGTCCAGGTCATGAACAAGGTAATGGGGAGAACAGAAACATGAGACGGGCTGAAGAAGATTATTTACGTCAGCTTGATCGATTGCTGGGTGCCCATCCTGATAAAGCGGCTATTATGAAAGAATATAAGTTACATATTTCCGAAATGGCTTGCGACATCATTTATGAGGATGAGTCACCCGACTTAATCTATAAAGAGCTATCGATGCGGCTGGGTACACCGGAAGAAGTTGCTGTATCCTGGAAACAGGAACTAACCCTTACACCAAGAAAAACAAGGTGGATATTTGCAGGAATTAACTTGTCCCTCTTTATAAGCGGAATTTTGTTAACATTTATCAACCATACATATGATTGGAATTGGACCAAGGAAATATGGTCTTTGCTAACATCGATTCCTGTACTTTTAATGGCCATCTATATTGGTTTTTGGGTCTTGCTTGGTTATGAAATTGGCAAGGAATTTGGACATCAGGGCAAAAAGCTTATTAAGAAAACGTTTTTGATTACGGTGATCCCTAACATTATCTTAATGTATTTGGTTATCTTTAACCTCGTACCGGATCAATGGTTTGACCCCTTACTGGATAAACCATTTATTATTGCATGTGTATTTTGTACGTTTATCTTATATCCAGTCAGTTTTGCTGGGTATCTATGGGGGAAGAAAGCCTCGCTTTGACTATTTGCCTATATACATAGAATAACTATGTATATTTATCACTATATACCTAGAAAAACTAGGTAGAGGGGGATCCTTAAAATGGATATTCAGTTTAAAAAAGAAGATAAAGTATTTTTACTGTTATGTATAGCGCTAGCCTGTTTTGCTGAGTTATCTTTTTTACATGGAGAAGTAGGGATTTCCTATCCGTTGTTCTTATTTGCTTTTTATGGACTGTTTTTTTGGAGGTTTCGGAAAACGAAATTTACTCATATGCGAATTGGAAGCCTTCTGATGGTTTGTATTTGGATTCTTGGTTTATCTTATTTCTATCAATCTAATGTCCTTTTTTATCTAACGAATGGGTTGGTTATACCAATTCTTGTAGCAGCTCAGCTAACACTTATTACAAATCAACAAAAAATTGATTGGAGCAGAGTCAACTTTATTAAACAACTGAAAACAAAACTGGTAAACAGTATTAAATACAATCAGCAATTCATCTCCTACATCCTAAAAAAATTCAGAAAAGAGGGAGCAGGGGAAACTGGGGGGATGGCTAAAAGCATCGGTTTGGGAATTGTTATTGCATTCCCGATACTCATCATCATCATTCTATTGCTTGTATCGGCAGACAGTCATTTTCAAGCGATATTTATGCACATCCCTGACTGGTTATTTTCCGTACAAATAGGTGAATTCTTTGGAAGATTGATAGTTATTATCCTATTTGCTCTTTTGTTTTATGGTTTTCTAAATGTATTACATTTAAAACAGCCGCAAACACTGTCCTCTAACATGAAAGAGGCAGGAAGTGTCCAGTTCGATTCAACCATTGTGACAACGATTCTGGTCCTGATTAATGGAGTCTATTTATTATTTACAATTGTCCAGTTTAAATATTTCTTTGGCAGCCCGCTTCTCAATGATATGACCTATGCTTCAAGCGCGCGAACAGGATTTGCCCAGTTATTGTTGGTTACCCTCATAAATTGGTCCATACTGCTTGGAACCCTAAAGTATGTATCTGTTCAAATGAACGCTGCTAAAAGGCTTATACAGGTCCTTCTCAGTCTTTTAATCGTATTTAGCGGAGTTATGCTAACATCGGCTTTTATGCGCCTCTATATGTATGAAGAGGCCTATGGATATACGATTCTCAGAATACTCGCACATACGATTATGCTTTATCTGGTTGTCATTTTTACCTATACATTAGTAAAAATCTGGATTGAACGAATTGCATTAAGACATTTTTATTTTTTAACCGGATTATTGTTTTACACTGGATTGCACATCGTTCAACTGGATCAACTAATCGTAGATAAAAATATAAGTAGATATAAAGAAACGGGTAAAATTGATCTATATTATTTAAACGAATTATCCTATACAGGATTATCTGGACTGATTGACTTATATGAATCAGACCCCAATTCTGGTGAATTGAAACATCTATTATCAGTCCAATATGAGCAAATGAGGAACACTGACTATACTTGGCAGTCCTATAATCTTTCCAGAGTTGAAGTTTATGATAGGTTAGAAAGTCTTAACCTCACTAAGCATGAAAATGGAGATTAACAACAGCTAATCCAGTACTGGTCATATTCTTGCTATAAAGTAGATATCAGATAACGGCAACCGGTTTTTGGAGGATTCCAGCAGAAAACGGAGTACTGGCTAATTTGATTTTTGAAGGATAAATAAGTAAAAAGCCTGGACTTATGGGTCCAGGCTTTTTGTAAACAAGCTTATTTAAAGTGTTTATGTCTGTAGGCTAATCCATTTAAAAATATGAAATATATCAATTTTATTTTCCTCAGCTGCCCTTGATCCTAGCGAGTGGGGAATGGATATAATTTTTAGAAGGTACAAAAAATGTAATCATTAATGCGATGACACTCAATAATGTCATGAAATAATAAGCATCACTTGCCCCTAAATTAGAAAAAGTCTATCACCGGATATATTAGCTCATCAGTATTGGGAATTATCATATGGTGGATAAAAGACGGACTTCATTTCAGTTCTGAATATGTAGCCAGTCAAATTACAGAATTATACAGATGATCAATGGTGATAAGAGTAAATCATATGTATAATGGGTATAAGAGATTAATTTGAAAAATCAAAAAATATTTACTCGACAAAATTAGAACAACTCTGCACGTTCATTTTACATAATATGCAACAATAGTTTTTTATACTATATGTAAAGAGAATTGGAGGTAAGAGTATGCGCACTTATATTATTTATTTAATAGAGAATGAATTTGCACGTCATTATTATGGACGAGAATATATGTTTTTTAACTTATTCCAGGATTATGAACAATCTGAAGGGGATAAGAAAAAAATACTCCGCAGGCAAATTAACTTTGTTACTAAAAAGATTCATGCACAGCTTTTTACCTCTTTTATGGAAAATCAACTAATGGAAAATAAAGATTGTTATATGGAAAATGGGGTATATTATATCAGAAAGCGAAATGTCGGCCAAAGCGAAGCAAGCTTAGGATATCGCAATCATTCATTGATTCTGCATGCTACTGGAACGTATGAATGTGAGACCATATTTTTTGAATGGCTCAGGCAGTGGAATCCATATTTTTTAGCGTTGGATATAACTAAGGAACGGTGCGCTTGGCTCAGACCTATTAAACAGAGGTTATATGTATGAAGTAGAATAAGACAGATTTCACTATGAGATTGTTATAAATACCGTGGAATTTATTCTATTATGTCTGTTTGTATCAAAATCTGATAGAAATATCACAATAGTTATGGTATTATTACTTTGGTTTAGTACAATGTCTTTGTGACAGCACGGAGGAGGTAGTTTAGGTTATGGGATATTATATTCTTACGGCAGTGATTGCTTTGATTGCTGGTGTGGCTTTAGGATTCTTTATCGCTCGTAAATACATGATGGACTATTTAAAGAAAAACCCACCAATCAATGAACAAATGATTAAAATGATGATGACACAAATGGGTATGAAGCCATCCCAAAAGAAAGTAAATCAAATGATGAATGCGATGAACAAGCAACAAGGGAAATAAGCCTTGTTACATCTGGGATTCTAAGGTCATCTGATTATACATGGTTAAAGTTTACTGTCTTTTTTACATAAAAAGATGTAACCTTCATCGATATTTTTTAGTATATTGGTGAAGTTTTCTTGGCTTAGTTTAAAACCACTTTTCTGTAGAGAATGTTAAACCATTAAATACGGAGGAGTGGTTTTTTCTATTGTTGGTGCTGAGTTTTCAGACTATAGCGTTAAAAGCTTATTGATTATATGGCTACTTCCCTATTTTATAATCTTTAGGGCAATCAAATGGTTCATTAAGAGATAAAATTAGCTTTTTATGTTAGTCTATAAACACGAAAACCCCCTCTTTGCGAGAAGGGGTTTTTATATTATTTCACTGGAATAGTAAACGAAACATCTTCACTGTTCATGAAATCCTCAGTGGTTACGTCACCCAGTATTAACTTTATCTCTTTAACGGAATTAACATCAATGGTTTTACCATCAGGTGCTAAAAATTCAAGTACTCCTTCTTTTTTAACCCCACCTTGGATCTCACCACTAACATCACCATCAGTTAAGAACATGTTGGCATCCAATTGCATATCGCCAATTACAGCTGATCCTTGGTCGGGATAAAATTGTAGAACTCCATCTGTAGTATTTTGAACATTGATACCTACTTGGATTTCATTTTCTTCAATTTTAATGTCGCCTAGTCCAACTTTTAGTCCTTGTGCTGTTACTTGTTGAGAAGAAGCATCAATGGTTTTAGTTCCATCATCTGTTTTTTGTGTTTCAGTTGTTTTAGTGTCTGAAGTATTACCAGTTGATACACTTTCTTCTTCTCCGCCACCTACAATAGCAACAATAATAAGTAATACAGCAATAACTATGATTCCTAAGCATCCAATCTTAAAGAACTTTTTCAAGTTAATCATCTCCTTATGAATCTTATATCTAAATTATAATACAATTCTAAAAATAATTAAAAGTAGAAACGGGGATTTTGACATTGAGCAAACATAGACTGGTGGTTTTTATGTGTGCTCAAAAAGCGTCAATAGGAATGGTATAAGAGTGTTTATTAAATCACCACAATAAAAATAGAACGTTTGTATTATTTTAAACAAACGTTCTAACTATGCTTCTGGCTATCTAATAGTCTCGAATTTATTCTTGTTGTTCTTGATCATCCTTCAATCGGCCTGCTTTTTTTACGGCTTCTTTTAAGAGGATTTCTATTTGAGCATTTACACTGCGAAGTTCATCATCTGCCCATTTTTCAAGTGCGTCATAAAGTTTAGGATCAATTCTTAGCGGATATGCTTTTCTTTTGGCCATCTTAAAAACCTAGTGAATGCTTCCTGTATTAATAATTGGCTGCGTTCCCTTTTCTGAAACAATTGCAACCATTAAGTTGTTGACCATTTGTGCTTTCTTGTCTTCATCAAGTTCAACAATATCTTCATCCGCCAATTGGTCGATCGCACTTTTCACCATTCCAATGGCACCATCAACAATTACCTTACGGGCAGCCAGCACAGCCTGGGCCTGTTGTCTTTGTAACATAGCGGAAGCAATCTCAGAAGAATAGGCTAGATGCATGATTCGTGCCTCAAGCACATCCACACCAGCTACCTCTAAACGTTTTTGTAAATCCTCTGCTAAAAAAACAGCAATTTCATCACTATTTCTCCGTAGTGACAGATCGGTTTCTTTGTCAAAGTGATCATAGGCGTATTGGCTTGCGATATGACGAATTCCCGTTTCACTTTGGATTTGTACAAACTCTTTGTAATCCTTCACATCAAAAGTTGCCTTCGCACTATCATTGACACGGTATACCACCACGGCAGCTATTTCAATCGGATTACCTTCTAAATCATTTACCTTTAGGGTATCGCTATTGAAATTGATGACGCGCAGTGAAACGCTGGATTTGATGGTAAAAGGTATTGCCAACCATAGACCTTGCTCGCGTATGACTCCTACATATGTTCCGAAAAATGTTAATACTTTTGCTTCGTTTGGTTGGACAATGGTGATGCCAGACAATAATACGGCAACAGCTATTAATAATACGATTGGAAGTACAGTTGATCCATTTATCAACATATAAGCACTAATGCTGATAATGACCAACCCTGCAAGGACGCCTAAATAACCATTCATTTTAACTGCCTTCTTTTCAACCATCTTAATGCCTCCTATATATCAAAGTGATATCACAATTATATCACTTATTTAGTTAGATAGTTAGCTTTTTATAACAAAATATACCAAATATTCTAATTAAGCTTGTAAAGCAATCCTAAAATACACCTGTATAATTATTCGGAAAGTTTAAAATAATCTTCCTTTGGTTTATTTGATTTGCTAAAATAAGGAGGCCTTATAAAAGAGAAAAGGAGGGCATTTGTGAAGATCTTTGTAAAGCTAAAATGGTTTTTTAAGAAAGAAAAAAAAGCATACATAATTGGCATCATTATGTTATTATTCGTAGCTATTTTGCAGCTGATTCCACCTAGAATTATAGGAATTGTAGTTGATCAGATTAATAATGATTCTCTGACAGGTGCAGGTCTTTCGAAATTGACTGTTATTTTAATTGCTTCGGGCGTTGGTATGTACATATTAAGATATTTTTGGCGAATCAAGATCTTTGGTTCAGCCGTGAAGTTAGCAAGAGAACTTCGTTATCGATTATTTGATCATTTCACGAATATGCCGTCATCCTTTTACCAGCGTAAGCGCACCGGAGATTTGATGGCACATGCGACCAATGACTTAAATGCAATCCAGCAAACCGCAGGAAGCGGTGTCCTATCCTTGGTTGATTCGCTAACGACCGGTGGGTTTGTTGTTCTGGCCATGGCCTTTATTGATTGGCGTTTAACGTTGTTTGCATTGCTTCCTATGCCCGTTATTGCCATCTCAACAAGCTATTATGGGAAGCTATTACATAAAAGATTTAGGGCTGCTCAGGCTGCCTTTTCTGAATTGAATGACAAGACCCAGGAAAGCATAAATGGGATTAAAGTGATCAAGACCTTTGGCCAGGAAAGAGAGGATATTGAATCCTTTCGGTCTTCCTCTAATGATGTAGTGGATAAAAACATATCGGTGGCGCGTATAGATGCCTTGTTTGATCCAACTATCAGTGTAATGGCGGGACTTTCTTATTTTATTTCAATCGCTGTTGGCGCGAAATATGTGATGGAGGGCAGTTTGACGATTGGTGAACTTGTATCTTTTTCAACCTATCTAGGATTATTGATTTGGCCGATGCTCGCTTTTGGATTCTTATTTAATATCGTGCAACGGGGGAACGCATCTTATGATCGAATTACTGAACTCCTAGCTGAAAAAACCGATATTTTTGATAAAACTGGCGCTCTTAACGAACAAGCCAGTGGTGATATAGAATTTGAGATTTCATCCTTTACTTATCCTGATGAAAAGAAACCTGTACTGGAGGATCTCTCATTTACGATAAAAAAAGGGGAAACTCTCGGAATAGTTGGGAAAACTGGTGCAGGTAAAACGACTTTATTAAAATTACTGATTAGGGAATTTGAGACAACAGAAGGGTGCATAAGCATTGGAGGACACGAAGTCCAAAATTATACGTTGAAATCCTTACGAGAAGCAATTGGGTATGTACCACAGGATCCTTTTTTATTTTCAGCAACAGTTGGTGAGAATATCGCCTTTGCTAAACCGAATGCTACCAAAGGTGAAATTAAAGAAGCAGCAAATCTTTCATATATTCATTCTGATATTGAAGGCTTTACGGAAGGATATAATACGGTTGTAGGTGAACGTGGAGTCTCGCTTTCTGGCGGTCAAAAGCAAAGAATCAGTATAGCAAGGGCATTGATGCTTGATCCTGAAATCTTAATTCTGGACGACTCACTATCGGCAGTCGATGCCAAAACAGAGGCAACAATCCTACAGAATTTAAAGGAAAACAGAGTACACAAAACAACGATTATCACATCCCATCGGTTAAGTGCTATCCAGCATGCCAATCTAATCATTGTTCTCAAGGACGGTAAAATCGTTCAAAGAGGTACACATAGGGAGTTAATGGACTTGGAAGGCTGGTATAAAGAAATGTACCAACAGCAACAATTAGAAGAATTGGTGGAACAGGGGGATAAGAGATGGATGAACTTAAATCAATAACAGGAAAAGAACAGCGAGCAATTCTCTTCCGTCTCTTGTCCTATGCCAAACCATATAAAAAGAGATTAATAGGAGCATTTTTCTTATTATTTCTTGCGACAGTGGCTGACATCACAGGACCTATTTTAGTGAAGATATTCATTGATGATTATTTAACGTCAATGAATATGCAGTATAAGCCAATAGCTATTTTGGCAATCGGGTATTTGATACTCCTGTTTGCTAAAATGTTTATTACTTATTTCCAAGAGTTTTCGTTCCAGCTTGTCGCTTTAAAAATTATTCAGCAGCTTAGGGTTGATATTTTTAGTAAAGTGCAAAGCCTTGGATTGAGATATTTTGATAAAACTCCTGCAGGAGCGATTGTATCCAGGATTACTAATGATACAGAAGCAATTAAGGATATGTTTGTGACTGTGATTGCAGCTTTTATATCCAGTGGATTTTTCGTGATAGGGACGATTATTGCGATGTTTATTTTGAACGTTAGGCTTGCTGTGTTTTGTTTATTCATCCTGCCCATTTTATATTTGCTTATGAGATTTTATCGTAAATTCAGCAGTGTTTTTTATCAAGAACTCAGGGAAAGGCTAAGCCAGTTGAACGCCAATTTAAATGAATCTCTCCAAGGGATGTCTATAATTCAGGTGTTTCGCCAGCAGAAACGCTTAAAGGATGAGTTTGAGGAGATTAATCAAAAACATTATGAAGCAGGAATGAGGAATATTAAGATAGATGGGTTATTGCTAAGGCCAGCGATAGATCTAGTATATATATTTGCGATTGTTCTTGTGCTCAGTTACTTTGGGATCAACTCGATGAATTCAGTAGTTGAAATAGGTGTTTTGTATGCGTTTGTAAACTATATTGATCGTTTTTTTGAACCAGTTAACCAAGTGATGCAAAGATTATCCTTATATCAGCAGGCAATTGTGGCTGGATCAAGAGTATTTGCTGTTTTGGATGAAAAAGAGTTAGCCCCCGGGGCAGAGAGCATTCAAACGTATAAAATCGAGCTGGGTGTCGTTGAATTTAAAAATGTTAGTTTTTCTTATGATGGAAAGAGAGATGTACTAAAAAACATCTCCTTTAAAGTCAATGAGGGCGAAACAGTTGCACTTGTTGGACATACGGGTAGTGGAAAAAGTTCTATCATAAATTTGATCATGCGTTTCTATGAATTTAATAGAGGAGATATATTAATTGATGGGAAATCCATCAAAAGTTATTCAAATGAAGAACTGCGGGGGAAGATGGGGCTTGTATTACAGGATGCTTTCTTATTCTATGGGTCTGTTAGAGATAATATCAGTTTGCATGATCAAACAATAACGGACAATGAAATAGAAGAGGCAGCTAAATTTGTTCAGGCGCAATCCTTCATTGAAAAGCTACCTGATAAATATAATCATTTAGTAGTGGAGCGGGGAGCAACATTTTCGAGCGGTCAAAGGCAGTTGATTGGCTTCGCGCGAACAATCGTGAGAGATCCTAAAATTCTTATTCTTGATGAAGCGACTGCCAATATTGATACAGAAACTGAAGAGGCTATTCAAAAAAGCCTGGAAAAAATGAGAAAGGGCAGAACGACAATTGCAATTGCCCACCGTCTTTCCACAATCCAAGATGCTAACCTTATACTTGTTTTGCATCAAGGCCAAATTGTTGAACAGGGAACACATCAGGAACTGCTGGCTAAGCAAGGGCTTTATTATAAAATGTATTTACTTCAAAATGGTATCCGTTCAAGTTTCAACAAAGATGTAAGCTGAAATAAAGACTCTAACTAAATAAATCGCATCCGATTCATCGGATGCGATTTATTGTTCTTCTGAAATATACTTTAGGGTGACTCCTGAAACTGTTTGAACAGTGTTTTAATGGAAAAAGAATGAGTTCTTCTAACTCTATTCTATCCTTATGTGTTTAGGTTTTTCTTACTTTAGCTTAACATGATATTTTTGATCTATTGTATGTTTTTTCAGGTTGATAGTTGTTTAACAGATGATCGAGTTCCTGGCTATATTGAATGGTTGTTTGAGATGATAATCCATTCTGAGAGACGACAGTAACTAGTTCTGCACGCTTGATTTCTATTTTATCTAACAACTCTTGATTATCCATGGTTGCAGATCCTTCCTCGTTTAGTGGATTATGTTTAAATTTACAAGGTTATAACATATTCTTACAGAAAAGAATTGCGGTAAAACTATTATACATAAATTTTACTAAAAATGTAAAATATATTGAAAAATTAAAACTATACTCTTTATCATCTGCTCAGACAGTTACTTTATATGGAGTAATTTGGTACAATGTAAGATGGAATGAATTAGAAACAGTGGGGGTAATTTCATTTGGGTGATATTAATATATTTTTGGCATTCGGAGCAGGTTTCCTCAGCTTTATATCTCCATGCTGTCTTCCGCTTTATCCGGCCTTTCTTTCTTATATAACAGGAATGTCGGTTGGAGAATTAAAAAATGATAACGCGATGATGCATAAAAGGAGCCTATTACATACTTTCTTTTTCTTAATTGGATTTTCCATTATTTTTATAGCACTGGGATTCAGTGCATCTTATATTGGAACCTTCTTTGAAAACTATGGAGATATTATCCGGCAATTAGGTGCTATTCTTATAGTCTTTTTTGGCTTAATTATAATTGGCTTCTTTCAGCCGAAGTTTCTTATGAAAGAACACCGTTTTGAATTTAAAAATCGTCCGGGTGGTTATATCGGATCAATTTTAATAGGAATTGCCTTTGCAGCAGGATGGACTCCATGTACTGGACCTATTTTAATGGTTGTCATTGGGATGACCGGAACCAACCCGGAATCTGGTATGTTCTACATGTTAGCATATATTTTAGGATTTGCTATTCCGTTTTTTATTATGTCTTTTTTTATTGGGAAATTAAGCTGGATCAAACGCAACTCGGATAAAGTTATGAAGGCAGGCGGAATGTTAATGATTCTGATGGGAATCGTTTTGTTTTTTGATTGGATGACCAAAATAAGCTCCTATTTTATCGCTTTATTCGGAGGGTGGAGTGGTTTTTAACTAGTTTTAATCATATTCAGCACAGAGTTATACTTTTATTTTGTAACAGGGGTAACTAAAGATGGCTAATATTCTAATAGTGGATGATGCAAAGTTTATGCGGTTGACGTTGGCAGCTATCCTTAAAAAAGGAAATCATCACATTGTTGGAGAAGCAGAATCAGGTATAGAGGAAATTGATCTATATGAAAAGCATAAGCCTGATTTGGTTACTATGGATGTAACGATGCCATTAATGAGTGGATTAGAGGCGACCAAAGTAATTAAGGGTAAATACCCGGATGCCAAAATTATTATGTGTTCGGCAATGGGTCAGCAAAAGATTGTCAGAGAATCCATAGAAGCGGGTGCAAAAGACTTTATTATAAAACCATTTGAAGAGATAAGGGTAATAGATGCGGTCAAGCGTGTCTTGGATTAACATAAATCGTATTAAACGTTTGAAATTTATGTATGCTAAAAGGAATGATGATATATGATGTTTGCAGTATCTACAATACTTGCAGTGATAATGGGACTTTTTGTTTTTGCAGTAAGGATGAAGGCATCCCAAAAACCGGCTTCAATCAAAAAGATTATATTGCCGCCGTTTTTTATGAGTACCGGTGCACTTATGTATGTATTCCCGTATTTTCGGTTAACTGGAATGGAAATACTCGAGGCAATCATACTGGGCATGTTTTTTTCCATATTTTTAATAAAGACATCCAAATTTGAAATTAAAGATAAACAAATATATATGAAACGGTCGAAAGCTTTTGGAATTGTCCTTATAGGACTCATTTTAATCAGAACCATCCTTAAGGTATTTTTAAGTTCATCAATTGATTTGGGTGAAACAGGAGGATTGTTCTGGCTATTGGCTTTTTCAATGATTGTGCCATGGAGAATAGCGATGTATATGCAATATAAAAAGTTTGAGAACATCTTAAATGATACACAGGCAGGTAATAATCCGGTTACTTCCGTATAAATGATAAAAAACGACCTTTGGTCGTTTTTTTAATTTTGGCTGTTTTAACCCGAATCATGTTAATCGTGTTGAATTTGTTTCACTAAATACAACCGTATTTTAAATTGAAGATATTTTTGAGGAAGATCATAAAAATAAAAGGCTGTTTTCGCATAGATTGTTGCTCTTGAATAAAAGGATATAAATATCCAATTTGTGGTACAGTTGAATTAAGATGGCTTGTTCAACAAACGGGGCAGGTTAGCGGAAGAAGGACTTGAACAAAATATGGCGAATAATTGATATTAGAACATACCAACGACTAAAAGACGATCAACGAATTAGGGATAAAACCAGTAAATGAATTTAGGGAGAGTAACATGAATTTTAATGAGTCGGTTTTGGATGAACAGCTTGAAATACTAAAAAGCTTTTTATGCCATTATTCTAGTTTTAGATATTTAAATGAGAAATTTGATAACCTATATAGATTTGGTTCTCAGGAATTTTGGAAGTAAACAATAGATGCACATTACTTTCAGTCAATTAATCTCTGGTGTATGATTTTTGGCACTGACGAAAATGAAATACACTGGAAGAAGCTTGGATTAGATGGTGATTTAAAGCCAATTATTTTGTCTAACATAGAGTTAAGTGAGAAAGATTATAATTTGTACTGGAAGAGTTTGAAGGATTGGCGAAATATGTATTCAGCACATAGAGTACCAGGATTTAAAGAAAAGACGCCAGACTTGAAAATAGCCCGAATGGTAGTATTTATATATGAAGACTGGGTTGAAAGGAATATTGATGCAATCAGTTAGTTATTCCTCATTGAAACTATATGAGGAAAACTTTAAAGAAGAATTAAATCTATCAATTAGCACTTTGCTAACAGCGTCAAAATAATACATAGTCTTTAAACAGGGATAAATATTTTTGAGTGTTATAGCTTATTGAACTAAAGGGGAAGAAGAGTTGAAGAAGCCTATGATTAAGGATGGGGAAAATGAAAGAAAAAATACACATATTGGGAGCCTCTGGTTCTGGTACTTCAACGCTCGGTTCTTCATTATCAAAGGTCTTACCTCATACACATCTTGATACTGATGACTACTTTTGGACAACTAAATTTACTAAACAAAGAGAAGTACCTAAAAGAAGAGAAATACTTGAAAAAGATTTATTACTTAATGAAAACTGGATTCTTTCTGGTGCAGTGTGTGGTTGGGGTGATAACTTTAAAAGTTATTTTGACCTTGTTATATTCTTATGGGTTCCGCAAGAAATAAGGCTTGAAAGGTTAAAGCAGAGGGAATATGAGCGTTATGGAAGTCAAATATTAACTGGCGGAAGCAAATATGAACAATCGAAAACTTTTTTAGAGTGGGCTTCTCTTTATGATAGTGCGGGAATGAAAGTTAGAAGTAAAAAATTGCACGAGCATTGGATGGCAGACTTATCTTGTCCAGTATTAAAAATTGAAGGGGATTATTCAGTCAATGAAAGAGTTGATATTGTCTTAGATTATCTAAATACTAATTGAACTAACAGGGGCGTTGATCCAAGAAGGATTAATGTCCTTTTCTGTTGAACTCCTTATGGAAGTAAGGGGCAGTTTAGTTGAAGAAGGAGAATTTAAACGTTTTGTTGAAATCATTACTTTATAAAAATATATGAGGGGTGAATATAAATGGTATTGCAAAGAATAAGCCTAATTACTATCGGTGCATTCAATTTGCCTATTTTACGTTCGTTTTATAAAAATTTGGGATGGGAAGAAACAGAGATAAGTTCTGATAATTACGCTGTCTTTAAAACGGCAGGTGTTAATCTTTCAATATTTCCTATTGAGGAATTGGTTAAGGATGCAGCAGTTGAAATTACTCAAAGCGTAGATACCTTTCGAGGAGTATCTTTTTCAATCAACGTAGATAAACCCGAAGAAGTTGATAAAACAATTGATGCTATTAAAAAAGCAGGTGGGAATATTTTAAGAGAACCAAGCGATGCCTTCTGGGGAGGAAGAACAGCTTATTTTTCGGACCCTGAAAACAACCTTTGGGAGATTGCTTGGAATCCAGATTCAGTATTCGATGAACGTGGAGCTATGATTTCCTTTTAATAGGTTCTTACTTATGTATGCCTTGTATCAGTTTTCTTAAAGTACCAGGGCATTACTCCGAAGGGCTGTGATCAGCTCTTTTTTGTTATTCCGTTAAAGGGGCAGGTTCGTATTATATAGTTCAGCCAGAACTTTCTGGTTGAACTTTTTTCATATGAATTTAATCTATCAGTAGCCAGGGTAGAACGTAAGGGGCAGTGGGACAAATGATCCCGTCCGCTAAACTGTTCACCCCCTACTTGTAGAAATATGTTTGAGGCTGGTTGGGACTGAGATCTCGTATAACAAGCGAAGCTATAATACTACTTGGAGGAAATAGGGGTACTGGTGAATTTATCAGAGGAGGAGAAAGAATGAACCCAGTTGTGGGTATAGATATAGCCAAAGAAGAAAGTGAAGTACAGGCTTTTTTAGATAAAGGAAAGCCGTATGGAACAAGTTTTTCGATTAAGCATAATCGTGAAGAGTTGGAGAAGTTTATCTATTTCTTAGAAGAAATGAAGGAAACAACTGGGCAGATGCCTGTGGTTATATTGGAATCAACAGGACATTATCATACCCCAGTTGTTCAATGCTTAGAAGAGAATGACATACTTTATATCTTATTGAATCCAATCATTTCTCATCAAGCGAAGAAGGCCAGTTTAAGAAAGGTGAAAACTGATGCGTTTGATGCGTATCAATTATGTGTTCTCTATTATAAAGAAGAATTTGAACCTCAAAAAAGGAGAGGAATTCAACTTCTAAATATTCGGAATCTATCGAGACAACAAGAGATAATGACGAATATGTATGTGGAGGCAAAATTGCATTTCCATACGATTTTAGATCAGGTTTTCCCTGAATATAGAAAGGTTTTTGGGGATCTATTTTCGAAAGTATCTTTATCGGTATTAAAGGAATACCCTACCTCGGAGAAGGTTCTAAGGGCTAGCAAGGAAGAGCTAGAAGATAGGATACGAGAACATTGTCCCAGTCGGTCTGTACAGTGGGCCAAAGAAAAGGCAAGAAAGCTCATTCATTCAGCTTCTCAAAATCCTTTTCAGAAAGTGCGATATGAAAGCCATCTTATCAATCTTAGTATGTATATCGATATTTTATTTCACTACCAAGGACACCTTACGGATTTAGAGAGCCAAATGGTATCCCTGGCAAATGAAATAGAAGAATATAAGATTATCCAATCGATTCCTGGTATCGGTGAAAAGATTGCGGCAACAATCATTTCGGAGATAGGAGAAATTGATCGGTTTAATCACCCTAAAAAGTTAGTGGCCTTCGCTGGAGTCGATCCCAGTGTCTATTCATCTGGTAAGTTTACTGCGAACATAAATCGTATAACCAAACGAGGATCCAGTAGGCTAAGGCATAGTTTGTATTTAGCTGTTTTATGTGGGATAAGAGGCTCTAGAAATAAAAAGCTCAAAGAGTTCTATGATAGAAAACGTTCAGAAGGAAAACCTTCAAAAGTTGCCATTGTAGCTTGTATCAACAAGCTGCTTCACTGGATTTATGCTTTATTGAAAAAGAACGAGAATTTCCTAGATTTAGCTTAGGAAATGATATTTATCCAACATAAGAAAAACCTTCCAAAAAGAAACTGGAGGGTTATTTGGCATACCCAAAAACAGTATAGCATATAAAAAAATGAAATATACAGAGAGATATTGACAACCTATTAGCTGGTTTAG
>NZ_JBZFQK010000008.1:0-80174 GCF_058313575.1 Bacillus sp. z14 (2026) | reverse complement strand
CTAAACCAGCTAATAGGTTGTCAATATCTCTCTGTATATTTCATTTTTTTATATGCTATACTGTTTTTGGGTATGCCAAATAACCCTCCAGTTTCTTTTTGGAAGGTTTTTCTTATGTTGGATAAATATCATTTCCTAAGCTAAATCTAGGAAATTCTCGTTCTTTTTCAATAAAGCATAAATCCAGTGAAGCAGCTTGTTGATACAAGCTACAATGGCAACTTTTGAAGGTTTTCCTTCTGAACGTTTTCTATCATAGAACTCTTTGAGCTTTTTATTTCTAGAGCCTCTTATCCCACATAAAACAGCTAAATACAAACTATGCCTTAGCCTACTGGATCCTCGTTTGGTTATACGATTTATGTTCGCAGTAAACTTACCAGATGAATAGACACTGGGATCGACTCCAGCGAAGGCCACTAACTTTTTAGGGTGATTAAACCGATCAATTTCTCCTATCTCCGAAATGATTGTTGCCGCAATCTTTTCACCGATACCAGGAATCGATTGGATAATCTTATATTCTTCTATTTCATTTGCCAGGGATACCATTTGGCTCTCTAAATCCGTAAGGTGTCCTTGGTAGTGAAATAAAATATCGATATACATACTAAGATTGATAAGATGGCTTTCATATCGCACTTTCTGAAAAGGATTTTGAGAAGCTGAATGAATGAGCTTTCTTGCCTTTTCTTTGGCCCACTGTACAGACCGACTGGGACAATGTTCTCGTATCCTATCTTCTAGCTCTTCCTTGCTAGCCCTTAGAACCTTCTCCGAGGTAGGGTATTCCTTTAATACCGATAAAGATACTTTCGAAAATAGATCCCCAAAAACCTTTCTATATTCAGGGAAAACCTGATCTAAAATCGTATGGAAATGCAATTTTGCCTCCACATACATATTCGTCATTATCTCTTGTTGTCTCGATAGATTCCGAATATTTAGAAGTTGAATTCCTCTCCTTTTTTGAGGTTCAAATTCTTCTTTATAATAGAGAACACATAATTGATACGCATCAAACGCATCAGTTTTCACCTTTCTTAAACTGGCCTTCTTCGCTTGATGAGAAATGATTGGATTCAATAAGATATAAAGTATGTCATTCTCTTCTAAGCATTGAACAACTGGGGTATGATAATGTCCTGTTGATTCCAATATAACCACAGGCATCTGCCCAGTTGTTTCCTTCATTTCTTCTAAGAAATAGATAAACTTCTCCAACTCTTCACGATTATGCTTAATCGAAAAACTTGTTCCATACGGCTTTCCTTTATCTAAAAAAGCCTGTACTTCACTTTCTTCTTTGGCTATATCTATACCCACAACTGGGTTCATTCTTTCTCCTCCTCTGATAAATTCACCAGTACCCCTATTTCCTCCAAGTAGTATTATAGCTTCGCTTGTTATACGAGATCTCAGTCCCAACCAGCCTCAAACATATTTCTACAAGTAGGGGGTGAACAGTTTAGCGGACGGGATCATTTGTCCCACTGCCCCTTACGTTCTACCCTGGCTACTGATAGATTAAATTCATATGAAAAAAGTTCAACCAGAAAGTTCTGGCTGAACTATATAATACGAACCTGCCCCTTTTGTTCATTAACTAATTAAATAATTTGAAAGCACCAAACCCCATAGCATATCCTCCACCAATACCCATAATCACGCCCCAAATTGTCCATTGTGATATGTAAATGCCAAACATAAATGACAATAACCCTAAAAATCCTACTAGCACCATTTTTTTATTCATAACAGCCCTTCCCATTATCTCGAATATTTCCCTACACAATATTGTTATCCATATTACAACAACTCTTCTTCAACCAAACTGCCCCGTTTGTCCAATAAAGAATTAAAAGTTTGGATCTATCTTGATTCAATTCAACAGTATGTTTAGTAATGAATCATTGATGTCTAAAATCAAATTTATCATTAGGTACATCTAATGTATGCCCATTGATCTCAACTGTATCATTGTCTGTCCAGGTAATATTGGCAGTTTCTTCTCGTTCATTCCAATAAATATTTTTGGCTTTCTTATTGCCTTCATTAAAGACTAACTCGCCACGAACAGCATATGACGTTGTAGCACCTCCGTTAGTGAGATATGCTTTTAGTGTGTAATGGCCGCCAGGTGATGTTTTTTCGATAAGATATTCTCCTTTTGGTAGTCTGTTCATATCGAAAAACGCCCAATATACTCCATAAGCAATAACCCCAGTAAATAAAAGACAGATAACAAGGAATACTCTAAGTGCTTTTTTAGGAGCTTTATTTTTCTCTTTCTTCAAGTAAGTTGTCATACAGTTAAACCTCTCTCAGTAACGGTTAATAATATAATATTAATTCTCCTATGTATAATAAAAATCCTTTTTCAGCTAACCTGCCCCGTTTGTCGAATAACTAAAAAAGAGCTGAACCACAGCCCTTGATATTGAAACGCAAACCTTACTTAATAATTCTCTAACTCACTATTTAAATCTCTTAATAACACATCGATCTCCACCATTACTGAGTCTTCATTGATTGGGAAAACGGATGGTTTAACTCTATCTTTCCTCATACCAACAAGCCAGTTCTCAATAAACTCATTTAAGTCAATTGGTTCAGCTTTGAAGTTATTCCACTAATTAACGGCACAGTATTCTGCAAATTCTTTTCTAGGAAAGAAAGGAATCAACATATTTCCATCATCATCCTGTGCTGTTGCCCAACCATCGTCATATAAACCCCAGACTTCCTCATAATCAGCGACCAAATACTCATATCTTATATTTGATGGCTGTTTAATTATCGAATCTAATTCTTTTTGGTTCATATTGATATCCTCCAGTTACTGCGTTTAACAAGGCATTTAACATATTCTCCAATGCTGATAAAAACACCTTCTTAAGCTAACCTGCCCCGTTTCTACAATTAGTTTTCGTTGAATTTCTTCAATCTCGCTCTTTGTAGCAGGATCTTTAAAGTGTTGTTCTTTCGTAATTGAATTGATAAATTCTTTCCACATTTCATTCCCACCGATATATATAGATTCAACTTATCTTTGTAATATTCCTTCTTCCGCTAACCTGCTCCGTTACTTCCATAAGAGGTTCAACACAAAAGGGATTAATCCTTCTTAGATCAATGCCCACCGTCAGTCGTATACCTCAATCATATTGATGTGCTATTATTAGAATTTTTACGTGAAAAAAAATATGAAATAAAATATGAAGTCAAAAATAAGATAATCCCCACTTTATTAAATTGGAGATACACATCAAATACAACTTTAAATGAATCTAACGGATAAAAACCACTTAATAGCAACGTTGGAAAAACAGTAATCAGCATCGCCATATAATGAGCAAAAATTTGCTTTAAAAAACTCCATTGTTCAATTTGATATATGACGCTTGTCACCCCAAGGAAAAAGGCTATAAGGCCATAAAAAAAATAAACACTCGAATCATCTGATTGCCCTTGCAACTTATACGACAGTGAAATTATTAGTAAGATACCAAATGAGATAGACCCTCTATATAATCCCTTTAAAAACAACTGCAACATAAAATCCCCTTTCCTGGTATTTCCTGTTATTAATTATATACGATGGATACTAGTTTGAAGTTTCAGAAAATTTTTCATTCCGCTAACCTACCCCGTTTTTACAATAAGAAATTCAACACAAAAAGGCATTAATCCTTCTTGGATCAACGCCCCCGTTATTTCTATAAGGAAAAGTGAACCTTTTTAAACAATCGTGCCCGTTTTTTGCATCGGCTTTTTATTTTTAATCATTTAAACCAACCCTTACGCCAAAACCATAACAACATTACAGAGCCAACTGATACCATAACTCCCAGCACTCCAAAATATC
Organism: Bacillus sp. z14 (2026); assembly: GCF_058313575.1. Lineage (NCBI taxonomy): Bacteria > Bacillati > Bacillota > Bacilli > Caryophanales > Bacillaceae > Bacillus > Bacillus sp. z14 (2026). The sequence continues at coordinate 76,306 of NZ_JBZFQK010000008.1, read as the reverse complement.
CCCATTGCAAGGTAAGTTCTGGCATATATTTAAAATTCATCCCATATATACTGGCAATAAACGTTAAGGGAATGAAAACTGATGTCATAACAGTTAGTGTTTTCATAATTCTGTTCATTCGGTTTGAATTTAGTGAAATATAATTGTCTCGTATATCTGCCGTCATTTCTCGATTAGACTCAATCATTTCAGAAAGTCTCAATAAATGGTCGTATATATCCATAAAATAGACTCGATCATCTTTTGGGACTATCACTCTCTCCGAATTTAAAATTCTATACAGCAATTCTCTCATCGGAAAAATTGTGCGTCTTAACTTAAGTAACTGGTTTCTTATTTCATAAACATTTTCAATTAAATCTTGATTTGTTTTATTCATTTCTATTTCATTCAATTTATCTTCACATTTATAAATACTTGGAAAATACTCATCTACAATTTTATCCATTATTGAATAAAAAATGTGGAGAACCCCTTTATTAATAGTATTTTTATCCTCCATTACCCTTTTTCGAACCATTCCTATTTCACTTAAAGGTGATGAATGGAAAGTAACTATAAAATTGTGTCCGACAAATATATCTAATTCTTCAGGTACAAGGGAGTATTGGTTTAAAGTGTGTAGAACAAAAAAATTATACCCATCATAATAATCAAGTTTTGGACGTTGTAGAGAATGTAAGCAGTCTTCAATTGCAAGTGGATGCAAATCAAAATGAGTTTGTAAAAGGAGTGCTTCTCTATCACTAGGTGTATCGAAATCTACCCAAAACCATTTAATATCAGAATCATCTAAACGTTTTAATGGTATATCAGTTATTAGTTTTAAATCGTTTGTTACGGCAAAAGTATGAATCATATGTATCGCTTCCTCTTTTATTTGTAAATTAAACACTACCACTTTGTGTCAGATACAAATTATTAATAACATAAAGAATTGGTCTAATATATTATAACTCCTTATGCAACTATCCTGCCCTTCGTATTATTAGGTTGACCAAGTTAATTGGTTGACCTTTTTCTTTGAGGTCTAGAATACTAGAGGTAGCTGGGGTAGAACGAAAGCCCCCCGTGGGAAAGTTAATCCCGACAACTAAACCGTTCCCCCCTACTTATAGAAACATGATTGAAGCTGGTTGGGACCCAGATCTCGCATAACAAGCGAAGCTATGACACTATAAGGAGCCATTTAGGGGTTACCAGCTAATTCATTGATGAGGAGGAGATACTCATGAATCCAGTCATTGGTCTGGATGTCGCAAAAGGTGAAAGTCAGGTTCAAGCATTCTTGGAGAAAAAGAAGCCTTACAAAAAGAGCTTTAAAGTCGCACATACACTGGATGGCTTAGATGAACTTCATACATTTATTAAAGAGGTAGAAGAATTAACAGAAACAAGACCTCCCATAGTTTTAGAGTCTACTGGCATTATGTGCCTGTTGTACAGTATTTTGAAAAACTAGGGTATCTGTTAATCGTTGTGAATTCATCAATTCATACAAAGCGAAAAGTTCGAGTTTACGTAAAGTAAAAACAGATATAATCGATGCCGTTTGTCTTTTTCCGTTAACCTTCCCCTTTAATAAAAAAGCGATTGCCCTCATTTTGCAATCTACCCTGAGAGTATAAGTTTATTAACGATTAATTTGTGAAAAATATGATAATATGATTATAAAATATAGTTTGGAGGGGTTAATTTATGGAAATTTTAGATTTCTTAGGGATTATTCCTATCATAATATATTTAGGAATTCTCATTTTTGCTATTTATGTTACAAGTACTTTCATAAAGTTAATGAAACAAAAAAATGATTATCTAAAGGACATTCGTGACGAAATCAGGAAGAATAATAGTGTCAATTAGTTTCAACCATTGTTCCACTCCCAATTTTAAAAGTAGAAGATTGAATACCGTCAATGGCGGTATTTTTTATCTTATGTGATGCCTCTCAAGGTGTTTATAGATGATTCTGCTATTGCCATTGATAGTTTAAATTACGTTGTTTCACATATTTAACCACACTGTTCATTTATTGCAGGAATGGTGCCCCCGTTAGCAGCATAAAAAGATACCATCCATTTGACAATCTTGATCTTCTGCTATTGCTTCCATTTGTTTGTGGACAGAGGAATTTAGAAAATTGGTAACCAAATTATATTCCCGTTCTTCAATTATCGAGCACGACCTTATATTCAAAAAGTAACACTTCTCAAATAAAAGAAGCCAATCCCTGATTGGCTTCTTCACATTACTCATACATACTTCCGACTCACACTCTTCCCATCATAACTAAACAAAATTCCCTTACCTTCCAACACCGTTTCCATATGAACCGTTCGTCCCCATAAATAATGCATATGCGGCAAAACTTTCTCTAGGTATTTTACATCCAGCTCAATATCCTCAAACCAATGCTTCAGGTAAAGCTCCCCATTTTTTAAATAGTCCCCGTCATTCACCGTAATATACGGGAACCCTCCATTGACCCGCATGCCGACAAGCTGATCTCGTACCGCTTTCCATTGCTTATCGACAATCTTATAGTCGCGTCCTTTTTTCTGGAATAGATACATATCCTCACGCATAACCAAATCCTTTGTGAGGTAATTGCGGAGGAAGGAGATATCCGATTCGATTTCCCGCACTTCAAACATTTTTTCACGACCTGAATTTGGTTTAACCCCGCGCCTTCTCATCTCTTCGTCTGGATTGTTATATCTTTCTTCGATATCCTCAAACATCTTGATGCCTAAGTAATATGGATTAATGCCTGTTCTTGACGGCTGCACCACTCCTGCATTTAGTTTTGCAAATTCGATTGACTCACCGCTGGTTAAATCAAGTTCACGTAGGATGCGTTGGTGCCAGTAACTCGCCCAGCCTTCGTTCATGATTTTAGTTTCAAGCTGCGGCCAAAAGTAGAGCATCTCTTCACGCATCATCGTCAGTATGTCTCGCTGCCAATCCTCTAGGTTACGGCTATACTGTTCAATGAATAAAAGAATATCCTTTTCTGGACGAGGGGGAAATTTCTTGACCTTTGTTTTTTTCTTTTGCCCCTTTTCCTTGCTTTCCAAGTTCCATAAATCATCGTACGGTGTAGTAAATTGCGGAGAATCATCCTCTATCTCCTCTTCATCCATGGACCAATTCAATTGTGGACGAACAAGCGATGGGTCAATATGTTCCTCAATCGCCAAGACCGAATCAAGAAACTTCTCAACCTCCAGCTTCCCATGCTCAATCTCGTATTGCCTAACTCTTTCCGCAGTGGCAGACATACTTTCCACCATATCTCGCTTCGTATTTTTAAAACGAACATTATTCTTAAAGAAATCACAATGTGCCAGTACATGAGCCACAATTAATTTGTTTTGAATCAAGGAATTGGAATCTAATAAAAAAGCATAGCAAGGATCAGAATTAATAACCAGCTCGTAAATTTTGCTTAATCCAACGTCATACTGAAGCTTCATCTTGTGAAATTGTTTTCCGAAACTCCAATGAGAATATCGAGTTGGCATTCCATATGCTCCAAAAGTATATATTATTTCGCTTGGGCAGATCTCATATCTCATTGGGTAAAAATCGAGCCCAAATCCAACAGCGATTTCCGTTATTTCATCAATGGCATACTCCAAGTCTTTTTGCTCGTCTGCTCTCACCCATTCACCCCCTCATTCTCTTACCTCATTAATATGAAGGGATAGGAAAATCATGTATAAAAGTCCTCAAATGAGTCTAAAAACAACCTGAAAAATGGGTTAGAAACAGAATAATTATTCGACCTGCCCTTGATTTATATTTACTTACTTCCTTAACTGCCTTTATGTAATAGTCTCCCCTAAAATCTAGCCCATATCTTACACATACTCGTCACTGAGTACATTAAATATAGAATAGAAACGTCAAATACGGATATTAGGATAACCGTTCCTCTAACAATTAAGCCATGGAAAGTTTCATTTTTACTATTTACAAACTGACCAACTTTTACAGGGTGATAAAATGATGACTTTGAACAAACTAATTTTAACTCCTCACTAGAAGGAGAGTGAAGCAAATGGATAAGGTTGATTATGATCGTGCTTTGTACTACACGCATCGTTCAGAATGGGATAACCTCCTACTTCTGATGGTAAGGACAAAAGACCACTTTTTGTCCAAAAAAATTGAACATTTTCTGCACGCCTATCATTTCTCTAAGGATAATGCGTCCGTTGAAAAGACCCTAAATGCCCTTCTTCAATATATAGACCATGCAACATTCCTGCCTTATGATCAGGAAGAAGGATGGGCGATGCAGACTTTTTAATATCTTTATTTTTTTCTGTGGTGGGAAAAATATACGGCTAAATGCAAACAGCGAAACCAAGGGTGTAAACAAACAGAGAGCTGACTTTTAGTCAGCTCTCTGTTTTGTATTTTATATTTCTGATACTTTTTGCATCATTTCATTCATGAAGGACTGAAGCTTTTGTTCACTTGCTTGTTTTTGGCTATCCTTAACGGCAAAGTAGAACTTAATTTTAGGCTCAGTTCCGGATGGTCTTAAACAAACCCAAGACTCATCTTCAAAGAAATATTTAAGAACATTGGATTTTGGTAAATGAATTGCTTCCTCTTCATTCGTAAGTAAATCCATTCGTGTGCTTTCTTTATAATCTTCAACAGCCACTACTTTTACACCTGCAAGAGAGGCTAGCGGCTCCTTACGGAATGTAGCAAGAATTTGCTGGATTTGAGCAGCTCCTTCTTTTCCTTTTAAAGTCAGGGAACGCATTCCTTCTAAGTAATAACCATGCTTCTCATATAAATCCTCTAATGCCTGATATAAGGTTTTTCCAAGGCGTTTGTAATGGGCACAAATTTCTACCGCCATTACTGCAGCTTGAACCGCATCTTTATCACGGGCAAAATCTTTAATTAATGAACCATAGCTTTCTTCATATCCAAATAGGAAAGAATACTCTCCAGACTCTTCATACTGCTTGATTTTTTCCCCGATAAATTTAAACCCAGTCAGAACATCTTCTGTTTCTATTCCATAACTGGAGGCAATGGAACGTCCAAATTCTGATGTTACGATTGTTTTGAACATTATTCCATTTTCAGGCATTGTTCCTTTTTCCTTCTTCTGAGACAGAATATAGTCTAAGAATAACGCACCTGTTTGGTTACCTGTTAAAACCGTATATTCTCCCTCTGCATTCTTAACAGCAATACCAACACGGTCAGCATCTGGATCTGTACCAATTAAAATATCCGCACCGATCTCTTTGCCTTTAGCGATTGCCAATTCAAATGCAGCATGCTCTTCTGGGTTAGGAGATTTTACAGTTGAGAATTCAGGATCAGGTAATTCTTGTTCTTTTACAACTTCTACATGTTCATAACCTAAATCCTTCAATGCTCGGCGAACAGAAAGATTAGCTGTACCATGAAGCGGTGTGAAAACGACTTTTACATCTACTTCTTTTGCTAAATTAGGCTGTTCAGAAATAGTAAGGACTTTTTCATTGTATGCATCGTCCACTTCTTTACCGATGATTTTAATTAATCCTTTATCACGTAAGACAGACTCTTCTTCCACTTTAATTTCAAGTTCATTTTCAATAGCATTAACCATCTCAATCAGAACATCTGCATCAGCAGGAGGCAGTTGTCCACCATCTTCGTTATACACTTTATATCCATTATATTCTGGAGGATTATGGCTTGCTGTAATTACAATACCACCGATTGCACGTAAGTATCGAACTGCAAAAGAAAGCTCCGGAGTTGGACGAAGGCTATCAAATACATAAGCTTGAATTCCGTTGGTTGCCAGTGTTTTTGCTGCTTCCATCGCAAACTCAGGTGATTTATGTCTGGAATCATAAGCAATAACAACTCCACGCTGTTTTGCTTCTTCTCCTAATTTCTCAATATAGGATGCAAAGCCTTGTGTTGCTTTACGGATTGTATAAACATTCATGCGGTTTGTTCCTACACCAATTTCTCCACGCATACCGCCTGTACCGAATTCTAAATTCTTATAGAAACAATCTTCTAACGCAACTTCATCATCCACAAGAGAAGTCAGTTTCTCATGAAGCTCTGGTTCAAGCGTTAAGTGATCATTCCATTTATTAAAAGTTGTTTTCCAATCCATTTATTTTATTCCTCCTAAATAAATTGCTAACTAAATAAGATCTTCTTTATTTTACTAAATATTTAATATTTCTTGAATATTTTCAAGGAATATCTTTAGAGAAATATTTACCAATCAATACTTTTTGTAATGAAGTTCATATAAATCCCTTCTCCGATCCTTTAGTTGGCGTACGGTCCCGGATAATCTTTGACGTCGCAAAATTTCAAGGTCGACATCTCCAATCAGCACCATTTCTATATTAGCATTCGTTTCTCCCACAATGCCATCACGCGGATATTCAAAATCAGAGGGGGTAAAGATCGCCGATTGCGCATATTGAATGTCCATATTTTCTGTTTGCGGCAGATTGCCTACTGTTCCAGATATGACGGTGTATACCTGATTTTCGACTGCACGTGCCTGAGCACAGTATCTAACCCTTAAATATCCCTGTCGATCTTCTGTACAGAATGGAGTGAAAATAATATTTGCTCCTTTATCTGTTGCGATCCTGGATAATTCAGGAAACTCTATATCGTAGCAAATCAGCATGGAGATTTTTCCGCAATCTGTATCGAATACATTTACCTCATCACCTTCATTAATCCCCCACCACTTTTTCTCATTCGGTGTAATATGGAGTTTATATTGCTTCTCGATTGTTCCATCTCTCCTAAAGAGATAAGCAATATTATAAATATTATCATCCTCTTCTTTCACAAAATGGGAACCGCCAATAATATTTACATTATAGCGGACCGCCAAGTTTGTAAACAACTCAATATATTGCTCTGTAAAATCTGTCACTTTTCGCACTGCCTTACTTGGAACCTTTTCATCTAAAAAGGACATCAATTGAGAGGTTAAAATTTCTGGAAATACCACAAAATCAGAATCTGCATCCGCTGCCACATCAACAAAGTATTCAACTTGATTCGCGAAATCCTCGAATGAGTTGATCTTTCTCATCATATATTGCACAACACATATTCTTACAGGATATGCGGTTTTATAATACCGTTTAGATTTAGGACGATAATCTACATTATTCCATTCCATCAGTGTTGCATATTTTCCTGATGCTCGGTCATCCTCCAAATAGTTTTGATTAATACGTGTGAGCGTAAATTCATTCAGAAATTGGAAGGATAAGACCGGATCATATATTTTATGTAAGCGTACTTCTTCCACATATTCACGTGCAGTCATTTGATCTGCATATTTATGGTAGTTTGGAATCCTTCCACCGATAATAATACTTTTTAGATTTAATTTACGGGCTAATTCCTTACGTTCCTCATACAAACGATGCCCAACCTTCATTTTTCTATACTTAGGATGGACCATAACTTCTATACCATAAAGATTTAAACCATCAGGATTATGGTTGGTGATATATCCGTCATCTGTTATTTCAGACCAAGTATGACGATCATCATATTCATCAAAATTAATGATTAAACTAGAGCATGAACCAATCACTTCATCATTTAATTCTGCTACAAATTGTCCTTCCGGAAAAATGGATAAATGGCTTTCCAAATGCTCGCGTTTCCACGGATCCATCCCGGGAAAACAAAGCTTTTGAAGCTCCATAATATCATCTATATCGCGGATCTCCATTCGCCTAATTTCCATTTTATGTTCATATTTAGTTAAATCCAATTCCTCTGTCACGGACACGACACTCCTTTTTCATACCCATTCTCTCTATCCTCTGTTTTTTCCCATTTATCTGTTTTTTTAAACAATAGCCAAGACCAAATGGAAAGAAAACTCGATACAGCTGCCGTCACATAAAGAAAAGCTGTTGGCTTTATCTCTAACAGCTCATTAGTGCTTTATCTTTCTATTAAATAAACAATAGCTTCCCATGGTCTCAAAATTGTCTCAGCAGCAGCTTCTTGCTTAGTAAGATCAGGGTAATTACTTATTACCTTTTGTCCTGGATAATCTTTTACACTATCCGGCCAAGCTACTGATTGTTCCCCACCTGTAAAGTTGGTTAACACAAGCAATGTTTGATTATCAAGATGTCTCATATAGGCAAAGACATATTCGTGTTCTGCTTCAATCAATTCAAAACTTCCTTCTACTATAATCCGCATTTCCTTACGCAGGGCGATTAGCTTCTTATAATAGTAGAAAATCGAATCGGAATCCTTTAATGTATTCTTAGCGTTTATATCCACATAGTTTGGATTTACGTTAATCCACGGTTTCCCGGTTGAAAAACCAGCTTGCTCAGAGTTATCCCACTGCATTGGGGTACGTGCATTGTCACGGCCTTTTGCAAAAATACCCTTCATGATCTGCTCTGGCTCCATGCCTTTTTCTATTTTTTCATTGTACATATTTATACTCTCGATATCCCGGTAATACTCAATATCAGGAAATTGTACATTTGTCATTCCGATTTCCTCACCTTGATATATATAAGGAGTACCCTGCAGGAAATGCAAACATGTACCCAACATTTTGGCAGATTCTATACGATATGTGCCATCATCTCCAAAACGGGAAACGATTCTTGGCTGGTCATGATTATTCCAATAAAGGCTATTCCACCCTTTTCCATGGAGTTCTGTTTGCCATTTTGATAAGATTTTTTTTAATTTCACCAAGTCCAGGGGCTTAACGTCCCATTTTCCTGATGGACCGGAATCTACGTCCATATGTTCAAATTGAAAAATCATATCTAACTCATGACGATCTTCCCCCGTATATAAAATACCTTCATTTGGTGTTACACCAGGGGTTTCTCCAACAGACATGACATCGAAATGCGAAAGCACCTCTTTATTTATTTCCTGTAAATACTCATGTATTTTAGGGCCGTTCATATAATAATCCGCACCAGATGCATAATCTTTGCCTTCCACAACCGGACCATCAGGAAGAGAAGGGTCCTTGGAAATTAGATTGATTACATCCATTCGGAATCCATCTACACCTTTATCAAGCCAAAACTTCATGAGATCATATACTTCTTTACGAACCTTTTCATTTTCCCAGTTAAGATCCGGCTGTTTTTTAGAGAATAAATGTAAGTAATAATCATCAGTTTCTTCATTATATTGCCAAGCTGATCCACTAAAAAAGGATTCCCAGTTATTCGGCTCTTTTCCATCTTTACCTGGACGCCATATGTAATAATCTCTATAGGGATTGTCTTTAGATTTTTCCGACTCCATAAACCATGCATGTTCATCAGATGAATGATTGACGACAAGGTCCATCACAAGCCTTATGCCTCTTTTATGCATTTCCTCAAGCATCATTTCCCAATCCTGCATGGTTCCAAACTCATTCATAATATCGCGATAATCACTAATATCGTAACCGTTATCATCATTTGGTGACTTATATACCGGAGAAAGCCAGACTACATCTATACCAAGCTCTTTTAAATAGTCCAGGCGTGAGACGATTCCCTGAATATCACCCACTCCATCTCCATTGGAATCCATAAAGCTTCGTGGGTAAATTTGATAAACAACTGCTTCTTTCCACCACTGTTTCTTCATTATTCAGCACCTTCCTAACGATGTGTACATTGGTATGAATACTAAAAATCTAATCCCTATTGCTCTGCTATGAGCCTTAAAGCCAATATACTCCAATTATGTATTGGTAAGCGATTTCTTTTTACAATATTATGATAACATACTATAATTTTAATGTAGGAAATAAGATGAAAAGGGGGAATTTTCATGCAAAAGAAAATTATAAATCGTGACAACGCCCTTTTTCTGGCATTTGCTGCAGCCTTTATAGCGATGGCCGGCAGTCTGTATTTTTCAGAAATAAAAGGCTATGAGCCATGTGTTTTATGTTGGTATCAGCGAATTGTGATGTATCCTTTTACTGTAATCCTTGTGCTGGCAATCTGGAAAAAAGATTATCATATTGCTTTTTATACAATGATTTTATCTGCCATCGGAGCGTGCATTTCAACCTATCACGTGCTTATTCAGAAGGTACCGTTTTTTACGGATCGTGCTGTTACATGCGGCCGAATTCCGTGTACAGGCGACTATATTAACTGGCTTGGCTTCATAACTATACCAATGCTTGCATTAATTGCTTTTATCATCATATTTGTATGCAGCTTGTATATATTTAAAGTGACAAAGGGGGAAACAAAATGAAGAAAGTCATTATTTTCGTCGCAGCGGTTGTTTTAATTTTTGCCGCAATAGCGTATTTATCTAATAAACAGCAAACAGAAAAAACGTCAGGTAATAATCCATATGGAAAAGAAAATTTAAGACCTGCCACTGTTGATCAATTAGATGATCCACTGTATCAAAACATCATTACACCGGATGAATTAGATGAAAAGCTTGAAAAAGAAGAAGCGATGACTGTTTATTATTTCAGTCCTGAATGTTCACATTGTGTAAAAACCACTCCAATTCTAATGCCCGTAGCAGAAGAATTGGACGAGCATATTTATCAATATAATGTGCTGGAGTTTGAGCAAGGCTGGGACGAAATTGAAGGATCAGGGACACCGACTCTTATCCATTATAAAAATGGTAAAGAAACAAGCCGTATTTCGGGAGAACATACCGCTGAAGAATTTAAACAGTGGTTTGACAATTTATAAAAAACACGCCGGGCACTGCTCGGCGTGTTTCTTTAAATTAAATAGGTGTTTGCTGCTTTTGTTTGGTACAATGGAAGCTCAATCTGTCTATCCTCACTAAAAAAGTGTTTATGCTCAAAAGGAAAAAAGATACCAAGTTCATTCAAGAGCCGTGCATTGTGATTAAATAATTCAACAGCCTTGGAATCTTCACTTCGATTTTCTAGAATGATCATCAAGGTTTGTATACAGGATAATGTTTGAAAGGCACCTTTTAACGTACCGATATGAGAATTTGAACCTGGTACAGACAGTACTTCATTTAAAGTGAACAAATCAATTTGTTCTTTAGTAAAGTACATTGGGAACAGTTCTAAATAAAATTTCTCTACAGCCTTATCTATTTCTATATCCTGTAAATGAAGAGAGCCTTCTACAATTTTCATATTGATCACCCTCACTTTCTGCAATCTTCCTCTATTGGCATTTATAGGATAGCACATGATAATGTATTGATAATACTAATTAACTTTGCTAAAAACGAGGTATTTACATGTTAAACGTAATTAAATCAGGTCCATATGCTCTAATTACCTGCCCTCCTGACTGGATAGGAAAATCAGTAGAAATTATTTTAAGAGATCACCTGCATATACCAAAGAAAATGTTACATCAATGGCGAATGGAAAAAATCGTTTTATTAAATGGTGAGGTGATTTCCTGGTCAACTAAAATAGAATCTTCTTCTATTATGTATATACCCATTTATGCAGAAGATTTAAATGTGTTAGTACCATTAAAAATGAAATTAGATATCCTTTATGAGGATGATGATATTATGGTCGTGAACAAACCACCATTTCTTAATACACATCCAATCTCAGAAAATGATAACCATTCCTTAATGAATGCTGTCACCGCATATATTGATAATAATAAAATTAAGCCTCGCCATATCCATCGCTTAGATAAGGATACTTCGGGTGCCATTCTCTTTGCTAAGCATGCTTATGCAGGAGCGATACTGGATCAGGCTTTGAGTCAAGGGAAAATAAAAAGAACTTATGCAGCCCTAGTTCAGGGAATCGTAAAAAAAGAGCAAGGTACCATAAATGCTCCGATTGCCAGAGACCGGCATACATCAGGGAGAATGCGAGTATCCACTTCCGGTAAACATGCAGTAACAAAATATAAAGTTTTACAAAGATTTAAATCTAAAAATCAATCTCTTGTAGCCTGTAAATTGGAAACTGGCCGTACTCATCAAATACGAGTCCATATGAGCTCTATTGGCCATCCGCTTATTGGTGATACTTTATATGGAGGAACAAAAAGTGCCTCTCTCAATAGACAGGCCCTTCATGCATACAAATTAGAGTTTATACAGCCGCTTACAGGAGAAGAATTATCGGTCGAAAGCGAAATTCCATTTATATAGAAGATTTCCTTCGAAATAATAATGCAAAAAAAGACAAATCCTTTACTACCTATGGCAGAAAGGATTTGTCTTTTACTTTTTAAGCTATAGTAAGATTTTCAATTGATAGTTAGGCTGTTTTTCTTACAGCTTTCATAATCATGCTTACGATAAAGATTAAAATAATCGCACCGATTAATGCCGGTATAATTGCATATCCTGCAACTGTTGGTCCCATATCTCCAAAAATAGCTGTACCTAACCAAGAACCAATAATACCTGCAATAATGTTACCGATAATACCACCTGGTACATCTTTACCTACGATTAAACTTGCAACCCAACCTAAAATTCCACCTACGATTAATGATATAATAAAACTCATGTTATTTTCCTCCTTTTATTTGTTCAATTGGCCTGACTATGTCAGTTACCTGATTAGGGATAATTGCGTTATAACTTCAAAACATATTTCAATATATAGAGTAGCCAACAGACTCAAGTTTATCCCTAATCTGATTGTAAAAAAGTTTATTCAGATGTTTACTTAACAAGATCTGTGGTTACTCACAAATAATTTCTTGTTCAGACCAATTATGGACTGTTTTGTTTTATTCAACGGCGCCGTTAATACTCTATACATTCCCGTTCATTTTTATAATAAACATCTATGTCCATTATTTATATTAAATTTAATTTAGACGATTAAACGTTCGTTACTAAGGGTAATAATAATTCTTGCTTTTTTATTGCGTACTAATCATTAACTAACAAATACTATAGAAAAGTTGATTAAACGGTTTAAATCTTGTATTGAGTCTGATTATGAGCATAGTTAAATCCGCTAACAAGATAGGAAAACAAGTCCAAAGAATCTGTTTATAAAGATTTTTATACTATATAATGGATCATTATAGGGTTTATCTTCCAATAGAGATTTAATTTTTAATTTAGATAGATAAATCTGCTGTAATAATATTTTTGGTTTAGTATGGTTAACCTTACTATATAGATAAGAGGATCATACAAATGGTTTTGATAATATTTTCGATATATAATGGATGTAAACTTCTTTTGTATTTAAGTAATCCGAGTAATTACCTTTAGATGAAAGAATCCACTTTGCAAATTATTTATGACTCCAATCTTTAGAAAGAAAATGTCTATATAAATTTGTTTTGCATAGCTTGTTCTCGTTCCAGACCTAGAGCATACAATACAGAACTGGCTATTAACCCGCCATTTGAAAATATCTAAATCATAGAATACTTTTCCATTTTTATATAGACACACCTCTGACTAGAAACAGTTGATTAAGCTCACCTCGAATTGTCAATAAAACCATATAAAAACTTAGCCTGAATCAAAATATAAAATCCTTATATATCAGGGATTCATTGGTATTTTGTCGAAAGGATTCCATTTGACTTTTTCCAGATTCAGTTTATAATTCAATATTGTTATCCCTTTTGGAGTCAGACAAAAAATAAGCATAAAAATTTGAAACTACTAATAAATCTAAAATCAAATATTGAGGTGAAACAATGAGTGCATTTACGAGCAAAGCGAAGAAGAGCTTAAGTGGACCTGTTGGTTTCCTTATAGTCGCTGTTGTTCTCTTTTGGATTAAAATCTATACAAGTTATATAGTAGAATTTGATCTTGGTATCACGAATACGATGCAAGAATTTTTACTTTTCATTAATCCAATCAGTTCAGCCGTTATTTTCTTCAGTCTTGCTTTATTAGCAAAGGGCAAACGTGCATTTAAATGGTTAGTTTTTATAAACATTATTCTATCCTTTGTACAGTATGCCAATATCGTTTATTATCGATTCTTTAACGACTTTATTACATGGCAAACATTAAAGCAGACAGAAAATCTCAATGTGGGCGATGGCGGTGGATTGCTCGGAAGTGTAATGGAGCTTTTACGCATTTATGATCCACTGTATTTCCTTGATACAATCATTCTTATTTTATTCATCGTTTATAAGAAATTCCAACCAAGTGAAGGCCGCTTGAAATTCCGTAAAACAGGGGCAGTTTTCGCATTTGGTGTAGGAATGCTTGTATTAAATGTTGTATTAGCCGAGATTGACCGTCCTCAGTTATTAACTAGAACATTCGACCGTAACTACTTGGTCAAATATCTGGGAACCTACAATTACACAATTTATGATGGATTAAAAACGATGAAGGTGAATGCCCAAAAAGCGTCAGCTGATTCCAGTGACCTAACAGAGGTTCAAAACTTTGTACAGGCAAACTATGCAGAACCAAATAAAAAGTACTTTGGAGCGGCTGAAGGAATGAATGTGATTTATATTCATTTAGAATCCTTCCAAAACTTCCTGATTGATTACAAGCTGCATGGAGAAGAAGTAACACCTTTTATCAACTCGCTTACAAAAGATAAGAATACACTTTACTTTGATAATTTTTATCACCAAACAGGGCAAGGAAAAACATCTGACTCAGAGATGCTGCTAGAAAACTCCTTGTTTGGCCTATCTCAAGGTTCAGCAATGACTACAAATGGTAATAATACGTATCAGTCAGCTGCTTCTATCCTTGAACAAGAAAAAGGGTATTCCTCTGCTGTATTCCACGGTAACTATAAATCATTCTGGAACCGTGATGAAGTTTATAAACATTGGGGTGTTCAAAACTTCTTTGACGCCAGCTATTATGACATGAAGGATGAAGATGTATTAAACTATGGCTTAAAAGACAAACCGTTCTTCGAGCAGTCTAAGCCTTTACTTGAATCCTTACCAGAACCGTTCTATACAAAGTTCATAACAGTATCTCACCACTTCCCTTATCCAATTTCTGAAGAGGATGCTACTATTGAAGCAGCAACTACAGGTGATGGATCTGTAGACCGTTATTTCCAAACGGCTCGTTATTTGGATGAATCAGTGGAAGAATTTGTAAATTATTTAAAAGAAACAGGTCTTTATGATCGTTCTGTCCTTGTATTTTATGGCGATCACTATGGTATATCTGATAACCATAATGAAGCGATGGCACAAGTACTCAATAAAGAGGAAATTACTAAGTATGACTCAGCCGAACTTCAAGAAGTACCATTAATTATTCGAGTTCCTGGTATGGAAGGCGGCGTCCAACATCAGTATGGTGGGCAGATCGATTTACTTCCTACACTTTTACACTTACTAGGTGTTGATTCAAAGAATTACATTCAACTTGGAACTGATTTACTATCAGAAGACCATACTGAAATAGTACCTTTTAGAAATGGTAACTTTATGAGTCCGAATGTAAAATATATTGATGGCAAGTACTATGATTCCACTGGAACACTTATTGAAGAAACTGAAGAGTATGCTCAAATGGGCGAATATGCCTCAACCATGCTCGCTATGTCCGATAAAATTATTTACGGGGATTTACTCAGATTCTATACTCCAGAAGGTTTCAAACCTGTAGACCCATCAAAATACAACTATAATATTAACGCTGCTGATGGTGAAACTACATCAACGAAGAGCGAAGAGTAAGCTAAAAGCCTCCAATTCCTAAAGAATTGGGGGCTTTCTTTTTTAATTAAATCTTACAATGTGTATCTTGTTTCGCAGACCACGCTTACAGACTACATATCTGAATAGCTTAAATGTCCCTAATTTGGGTACTATACACTCATATCTCCTTAAAGTCCAAGCTGATATAACTTATCTTTTATTCCAACTGAATTGTCAATAATACCAGCCTTTTCCCCCTACAATGAGTTAGTTAAATCGAAAAGTAATTCAGAACTGAAATCATTCTGCATGTTATTATTTTGTAAATTCTATTTCTAAATATTACAGCTTTGTAAATATAACGTAAATATTAAATAAGTTGTATACGCTTTTATGTAAATATTACCTCTAAAGAAAGGTTTTTTCTTTTCATGTCTAAATAAAAGGTTTAGAATTAATTTTGCATTGTTAATCTTAATTATTATTATTATTTTCCGAAAGTGGAGGTCACTATGGTATTCAAATCAAAGAAAGATAAATTTGCGGTTATGCTTTTAAATATTTCGTCGAATTTAAAAGAAAGCTCTGATTACTTCGCAGATTATAAATTAAAAAATATCAGCGATTTAAAAATCTTCTCCGACACAATGAAGCAATATGAAACAACTGGAGATGATTATGTACATGAAGTGATCAAAGAGCTTAATAATGCTTTTATCACACCGATTGAGCGTGAAGATATATTGATGCTTGCCATGACAATGGATGATGTTCTCGATGGTCTTGAGCATTGTTCTGCGCTCTTTGAAATGTACTCTATTGTCAATGCAAATGAATATATGTTGAAATTTGTCGATGAAATTCGCAATGCCGCTCATGAAATTGACCGCGCTGTAGAATTACTAATGACTAAAAAATTAAATGACATTCGTCCTATTGCAATTAAAATAAAAGAACATGAATCTGATTGTGATACTCTGCATCGTCAATCTGTTAAACATCTTTTCCTTGTGGAAAAAGACCCAATCCGTATTATTCAGTATAAAGAAATCTACGAGAACCTTGAAGAAATTGCGGATTATTGTCAGTCTGTGGCGAATACATTAGAAACAATCGTTATGAAAAACGCTTGATGAAAGGTTCTTAAACAATTATGGATACATTACTTTTAATTACAGTATTGATTGTAATATTGGCCTTATCCTTTGATTTCATCAATGGGTTTCATGACACAGCCAATGCAATCGCAACAGCTGTGTCAACAAAAGCATTAAAACCTAGACATGCCATTTTAATGGCAGCCATTATGAACTTTGTCGGAGCCATGACTTTTACTGGTGTGGCAAAAACAATCACAAAGGATATTGTTGACCCGTTTACACTGGAAAATGGTTCAATTGTTATTATGGCAGCTTTAATCTCAGCGATTGCCTGGAATTTAATCACTTGGTATTACGGTATTCCGAGTAGTTCATCACATGCCATTATCGGTTCTATTGCCGGGGCTGCAATTGCAGCAGCTGGATTTGGTGCGATACACTTCGACGGATTCCTAAAAATTATCTATGCTTTATTATTCTCGCCAGTTATTGCCTTTGTTGCTGGTTATATTGTTTACAGTATCTTTAAAGTAATTTTTAAAAATAATAATTTAACAAAGACCAATAAGAATTTCCGTTTCATTCAAATTGGTACTGCTGCTTTGCAGGCATACTCTCACGGAACAAATGATGCCCAAAAGGCAATGGGGATTATCACCCTTGCTTTAATCTCAAATGGCTTTACGTCATCTACTGACATTCCTTTATGGGTACAGATATCCTGTGCTGCCGCAATGGGGCTTGGAACGTCTATAGGCGGTTGGAGAATTATTAAAACAGTCGGCGGAAACATTATGAAGATTCGTCCTGTTAACGGTGTAGCAGCTGACATAACCTCTGCAGCTATTATCTTTGGAGCTACCTTTATTCATCTTCCTGTAAGTACCACTCATGTTATTTCATCATCTATTATGGGTGTAGGTGCTTCCCACCGTGTAAAAGGTGTTAAATGGAGTACAGCCAAGAAAATGGTCATAACCTGGGTTATTACGATGCCTATTTCGGCAGCATTAGCTGGTTTGATTTATCTTAGTTTAAATTTCTTTTTTTAAATAGAAATTTATTAATATAGAAAGAGATTGGAGAGTATTACGTTCGTAATCCCCTCCAATCTTTTTTTTGTTTTGTATTGAATCATCATATCATATGAATATTTCTTGTATAATGGAAGCAACAACCATTTTCGGTAAGGAGTCTTTCAATGGAGAATCAGTACTATTCCAAGGATTTTTTTAAAGGATTATATGGTAGCCTGCATGAATTTGCTGATCGAATCAGTTCTTTAATCAACTATCCAATCACCATTGAGGATGCCAATCATCGATTGCTGGCATATAGTGCTCATACCAATGTTACCGATCAAGCCCGTATTCTAACCATTATGGGCAGACGTGTACCTGAAAAAGTAATTAATGCTCTGTGGAAAAAAGGAATAATTCCCTTCCTACTTCAAAATGATCAGCCTATTATTGTTGACCCCCTTGATGATGTGGGACTTGGTAAAAGAATTGCTGTTTCAATACGTAAAAATGATGAGATTCTGGGGTTTATTTGGGCTCTTGAATCGGATACTGCCATCACGGATGAAAAACTATCCATACTGGCATTTGCAGCAAAGGAAGCAAAAAATCAGCTCTTACTTCTTCAGTCGCGCTTAAAAAGTCAGGAAGACAACTATCAGGAATTCTTTTGGAAACTTTTAACCGGACATTATCCTACTGAAAAGGAAATACTCGCAGATTTGGTTAAATTCCCATTTACATTATCGAAACATTATACGATTCTTGTATTTGAGTTCACATCCTCTATTGATATTGACTTGGATAAACAAATCGTCTATTTAATCAGTACAACACAAAAAGTATCTATTATCTTTCATACGATAGATCAAAATAAACTTATTCTTTTACTGAATACCAGTAAGAATCAATCTAAGGATTTGATATCATTCTTTATTCGATCCTTTAAGGCTGATATGAAGGAACGTTTTAACGTTACCATTTGTTCGGAAGGCTGCGGAAATGTATATTCTGACTATATTGATACCAGTAAGAGCTATTTAGAAGCTCTTGAGGTTATTAGTTTAAAAAAAAGATATACAGCTGAATTAACTAATGTTCAATGGTACGATGAACTTGGTCTTTATCAATACCTCCATATAATCAGTGAAAAACGAAGCAGCCAACCAAAACAACTCCCTACCGGTCTGAATATCCTAAAAAAATATGATGAACAACATCAAACACAGCTATATGAAACGTTAGAAATCTATTTAACAAATAATTCTAATCCTGCTTTTACTGCCAACACTCTGCATATACACCCTAATACTCTTTCTTACCGTTTAAAAAGAATAACAGAGATCAGCCAATATGATTTAAAGGATCATAAAATAACCTCTCATCTCTTAATCGAAATGAAATTATCTAAATATTAATCATATATATAAGTTCATAACCAAAAATTTTTTGAACGTTTTGTGAATTATCACAAAACGTTATTTTTAAATTTTCTGTTTTTAACATACTATTCAGATAAAATACGGATTATAATAATTGTACATTAGATAAGACTGGAGGATAAAACATGCTGATAGGAATCCCAAAAGAAATTAAAAACAACGAAAATCGTGTTGCCATAACTCCAGCAGGCGTTTTGACTTTGGTATCTGCCGGACATAAAGTCATGATTGAATCCTCAGCTGGAATGGGCAGTGGCTTTACAGATTCAGATTATGAGTCTGCAGGAGCTATAATATACCCAACAGCAGCAGAGGTTTGGACAAAAGCAGACATGATTATGAAAGTTAAAGAACCACTACCTGAGGAATACACTTATTTTCGTCCTGGTTTGATTTTATTCACTTACCTTCACTTAGCTGCTTGTCCAGAATTAACAAAAGCATTAGTTGATTCTGAGGTTTTTTCCATCGCTTATGAAACAGTTTCATCTGGAAAATCATTACCTTTATTAACTCCAATGAGTGAGGTAGCCGGCAGGATGGCTGTTCAGCTCGGTGCGCAATATTTAGAAAAGCCAGAGGGCGGCAAAGGAATCTTATTAGGCGGTGTTCCAGGGGTTAAAAGAGGAAAAGTAACCATTATTGGCGGTGGTGTAGTTGGTACGAATGCTGCCAAAATTGCCATCGGCTTAGGAGCAGAAGTTACCATTATCGATTTAAGCCCTGATCGTTTAAGGGAGCTTGATGATATTTTCGGCAACCAAATGACTACCATTATCTCTAATCCATTTAATATTGCTGATGCTGTTGCTGAATCTGATTTGGTAATTGGTGCTGTTCTTATACCAGGTGCTAAGGCGCCAAAGCTTGTGACAGATTCAATGGTACAAGCTATGACTCCTGGTTCAGTGATTATAGACGTGGCAATCGATCAAGGCGGCATTTTTGAAACAGTCGACCATATTACCACACATGATTGTCCAACATATACAAAACATGGCGTGATTCATTATGCCGTAGCCAATATACCAGGTGCAGTACCAAGAACCTCTACGATAGCTTTAACAAATGTAACTATTCCATATGCCCTTGAGATTGCAAATAAAGGAGCAATCCAAGCTATTACGGATAATGCTGGCTTAGCTAAGGGGGTTAACACGCTTAACGGTTATGTTACCTATGAAGCGGTAGCCACAGATCTTGGATACACTTATAAGGCGATTAAAGATGCTATGAATCTGACAGCCGAAGAAAGCCTCAACTAAGAAACTGGATAATAAAAAACAGATGTAACGGTTTTAACCGTTACATCTGTTTTTTTGTTAGGTTCGTAAAAGGGGCATACTCATACAACGAGGACCTCCCCTGCCACGTGACAGCTCTGAACTTGGGATTTCGATAACTTCCACTCCAAAATCTTGAAGTAGCTTATTTGTTACTTGATTGCGATCATACGTAATTACAACTCCCGGCGCTATTGCCAGTGTATTGGATCCATCATTCCATTGTTCTCTCGGTGAAACGATATCATCTCCCCCACCACATGGAATTAAGGCCAGTTCCGATAAGTTCAATACTTCCTTCAAGGTATCTACTAAATTATATCTTCTTGATATTTGGATACCAGACTCATTTACCAGCTCCAAAATGAAGATATTCATCTGCCCATTTGTCCCTTCAATTTCCGGATGAATAGTGAACTTATCATAATCAACCATAGTAAACACTGTATCTAAATGCATAAATGCACGTTTTTTTGGAATCTCAACAGCCAGTACTTTTTTATAGGTCATAGAACTACTAAGCAGATTAAAGGCCATCCTTTCAATTGCCCGTGCTGATGTGCGCTCACTTACACCAATGGCCACAACCTCATCACTTAATACTAGAATGTCCCCTCCTTCAATTGCAAAAGGCTCGGAACGATCGGACCAGTGTTTATAATCCTGTTTTTGATAATCAGGATGATGTTTCATAATAAATTCCCAAAATAGAGATTCCCTTTTCCTGGCCGCTGTAGACATTTTATGAATGGTCATTCCATCCCCTATGATTGCTGCAGGGTCTCTTGTAAAGTACAGATTTGGAAGGGGATCAATATAAAAAGGATAATAGGTTGATAGAAAATCATCCAGATGAACTTTTTTACGATCATCCAGTTCTTTTTTTAATACACCCTCCATTAATTTTCTGACTAACTCTGTATCTGTTAAGGATTCAAGGTATTCTTTAACCATTTCATAGCTTCCAACAAGATGATGTTTACTTTCGCGTAAAAAAGTATCTATTAACTGCAACTTGATTTCTGGAGAAGTAAATGACTCTTTAACCAAACTTTCCAAATAGATGACCTCAACATTTCGTTTTTCCAGCTCAGTTGCAAATTGATCATGCTCCAATTGCATCCTGGGAAGGAAGGGAATATCATCAAATAGCAATCTCTCCATATTTGAAGGAATTACATGCTCAATTTCTTTACCCGGCCTATGTAATAGTACTTTTTTAAGTTGGCCTATTTCAGATGAAATATGTAATTTGTTTTCTGTTTTAAACACTCCACCAATCCCCTTTGAAATACCATATTATATTTTATCTAGATATTTCCCCTTTTATAGGAAAACGTAATCCTATTACACCAAATTATTTATATCACACATCCATTTCCCTAATAATACTTTATTTGTAAATTTATTTCCAATAGTTTTATTTTCCTGAATCCGATTAAACACTTTTTTAATATAGTTATTTATGTTAATATAGATTTACAAACCAATGTATTTATATACAAAAAAGTTATTCTCATATTCATATCTTCAGCTTACTATGTGTAAAAACATTATTTAAAAATTAATAATTATTGAATATTTATGAATCTTTTTACTTCGCTAAAGCGTTAAAAAAACTATTGTTATTTAGTTAAAATTTTTTTAAAATAATGTTTATGCGAAATGAAATAAGGAGAGGAAATAAAGATGTCAGTTAACACTCAAGCTCAGGAGCTTGGCAAGAAAAAGCATCCTCCTGGATTATATCTTTTATTCCTAACAGAAATGTGGGAAAGATTTAGTTATTACGGCATGCGTGCCATTTTAATCCTCTATTTAACTACTGAATTAGTCAGTGGCGGATTAGGTATTGATAATAAAACAGCTCTCAGTATCTATGGATTCTACACTGGTGCTGTTTACTTCACGCCGCTTGTCGGTGGATGGTTAGCAGACCGCTATTTAGGTCACCGTCTGTCCATCACGATTGGTGGGGTCTTGATGGCTTTAGGTAATATCGCGTTGTTCGCCCATCAAAGCCAAACATTCTTATACATTGGCTTAGCTCTATTAATCGCTGGTAATGGTTTCTTCAAACCAAATATTTCCACATTGCTTGGCCAATTATATGAAGGCAATGAATCTCGCCGTGACGCAGGTTATACAATTTTCTATATGGGTATAAATGTTGGTGCTTTCTTTGCTCCATTAGTCATCGGTTTTGTTTCGGAAGACTTATTTACTAAGACAATTGACGGTGTTATGACCTATGGCTACAAATATGGTTTCTTAATTTCAGCAATTGGTATGATCATTGGTCAATTACTATTTAACTTATTGGCTAACAAATATTTAGGTGATGCTGGTAAACGCCCAGCAGTTTCTGCAACAAAAGAATCTAAAGAAAAATCCAATGCTCCATTAACACGCAGTGAGAAACAACGTACATGGGTAATCATTATCATTACTTGCTTTGTTGTTTTCTTCTGGGCTGGTTTTGAACAAGCTGGAAGTTCGTTAACTCTATATACAAAAGACTTTGTAGATCGTGAAGTATTCGGTTGGACAGTGCCAGTATCCTGGTTCCAATCACTTAACCCATTATTCATCGTACTCTTGGCACCAATTGTATCTGCATTATGGGTTAAACTTGCAAGTTCCAAACGTGGTGACATCCCAGTTCCAACTAAAATGGCAATGGGTATGATTACGCTAGGTTTAGGTTATATCGTATTGTTATTTGCAATTTTCAAAACAGGTAATGATGCTGCAAGCATTCAACAAAAAGCAAGTATCATGTTCATCGTGGTAACATACTTCCTTCATACAATGGGTGAATTGTTCTTATCTCCAGTAGGACTTTCCCTTGTAAGTAGAATTGCTCCAGTTAAATTAGCGTCCTTGCTAATGGGTGTATGGTTAGCTTCTTCTGGTGTCGCTAACATTATTGCTGGACAATTAGCTGCTGTAACACAATCACTTGGATATTTTGAAGTATTCGCCCTTATCGGCGGTGTAGCAATTTTCTTCGGTCTAATTCTTTTAGCACTATCCAAGAAACTTGTTGCAATGATGGAAATAAAATAATTAACTTATAAAAAAGACTGACGCAAGGCACGATTTTCATCTGCCATAACGTCAGTCTTTTTTATTATATCAAACCTATACTCTCCATCTCTTTTTTAAAGAAACTTCTCTTTACATGAAATTCAGCCTTTTGTTTCAAACAAAAATGTTAAAACTGACCTAAGATCAATCGCTTCCTTCAATATACTCTTTATGAACGTTTATTATGAAAAGGTTTTTTGTTTGTGCTTATTTTGAATTGTCCACCCTGTTTTACTTTTAGCACGATGCCTTCATCGGTCACAATGTGAGGAACCACTTCAATTCCTTTTCGTCCTTCACGTAAAATGACTATTTTCTCAAGAGGAGCGGAAAGCTCTTCTTTAGGCAGACTAATGAATACATAGTTCGAGAAGTGAATGCTCTTACCATTTGTAGAAGCTCCAAAGATCAGTCGGTTTTTTTTCAATGAAAGACTCATTGTTAAAGTATTTGCATATTTTTCTTTAAACTCACTTGTATCAACCTGAATCTTTACACCGGTATTTGTGACTAATGTTACCTTTCCCACATCCGATGCCTTGATTGTATTCAACTGCTCTTCTGTAAAAGTAAACGAGAAACCATACTTCTTCTTAGTCATAGTGGCTGTTAAATCTTCACTTGACCAGTTCCCGTTTGGTTTAGTGGTTGGAGGATATTTTTTCTTTGTAACCTTAAATAATCCCTCCTTCTCACTTGATGTTATTGGTCCCATGGGGCTTGCTGCCATCGCTAATTCAGCTCGATATCTGCCTGTATTCAATGATAATGGTAAGTCTTCAACAGATTGATAGAAATCCAGATTGGATTGTTCCACTACTATTTCACCTTTTTTATTATATATACGCAGTAATGGTTTTACACTTTCCGAACTGGCTTCAGTTACACCACTATGAGTTATCTGGTATTTCCCACTGTCTGTTGTCCCCACTTTTTCGACGATTTGCCCATTCGCCAAACGTTCATAAACAATCTCCTGATTTTCCGCGATGCTATAATCAGACGTCTTATTCACAATTACCGAACTAATGGTATTTCCATATTCATCTTGAATGGATGTATCGGCAGATAAAGGTTCACCTTGCTTCAGTTTGTTATCCTTTAAAGCAATGGAAGCCTTGAATTGGCCGCCTACCTTCCAGTTTACCTTTTCATCAGCGCTGAATGTTTGTGTACCTTTATATAAGAAGTAATTCCAGATATAATCAGTTGATTCTGGATCTCCATAACCAAGCTGTACCTGCAAGTCCATTTCCATATCAGCTGGCACATAGAATTTATGGCCAACTCGCAATGTTTTTGTAAATGCCGAGCTATATTGATTGTATGGATACAATATAGCTCCACGAACATCTTTGAAGTCTTCAGTATTTGCATCGATTTTAATTTCCGCTAATTCTTCCGTATTGAAGATAACTTGATTTTCATCGTCAGCTTTGATTTCTACATCGTTTTCTAAGAAATAATAGTTTGATTTTTCACCATCCGCATTTGGCAGGGTAACATAGCTGCCTTCGATGACAAATGAACCTGGCTCTAAGTAAACCGCTTCTTTTTTGTAACTTTGCAAGTTATTTGCTGTCGGATATACGGTTACGCCATTGACTTCAACAGGCTTTTTGATCATCCAAAGCTTCGAAGAAACATTATCCAGTTTTTCACTGCCCTCCATTGCAGAGATGGAGACTTTTTGCATATTGTCAGGGATGGTTATCGGATCAGAAAGTTCCTCAAGATCAGTAAATTGACGGAACAAATACGCAAACTCACCAGTCGATGTTGTGTACCGGATGATTGCTACGTTTCCATTTTCCTCTTCACTCAATTCAAGATTTGAAGGAACGGATAATACCTTCGTTGTAGAATCTGAATTCCGCCCAAATGCCTGTACCCACTGATATTCGCCATGTTCGTCTTTTTCCACTCGATTGATTGTCACGTATGTTGCTTTATTTTGATCTTGATCATCTTTTAATGTTACATTGACACCTGAATCTTGCATGTCGATGGTCATTGCCTTATTCAAACCATTCGGTGCAAGCGGGCTTGAATCCAATGTTAATGAAAGCTCATACTCACCGTTTGTCACTTTTGAACTATTCGGTACCCAGAAGGAATAAAAATAATAACTACGATTAGCTGGGTTTGTAGGGTTTTTCGTATAACTATTTAACATGATTTCGCCATCCGAAACCCTCTTTACTTGATAAACTGGATAAAGGTCACCAAAGTTTATAGCAGCTACGGTATTTTCCTCATCCATAATGACCGTTTCGCCAGTTTCAACATTCTTCTTGTACAATGCGTTTGTTGGGTCTACCGAACCACGGTACATCCCGACTAACATATTTCCGTATTCATCAGAGAATACTTGCTTAGTATAAATCGCACCATCTAACTTATAAGCCGTATATGGACTTGTACGCTCAATATATGTCAATCCGCGTTGTGCATAATACCGTTTTAATGACTCTTGATCCGGTAGGAATTCACTGATTTCAAGCGATCCACCAGCTTTAATGGATGTTTTTCCGCCTTTTTCAACCACAGCGGTTTGGTCATCATTCGTTAAAACATAAATCCAATTTTCACCGCCATCAGGATCTTTGACCTCTGCATCGACAATATAATCATATTCACCAGCTGTTACGAAAAATTTTTGGCCTGTTAATACTTCAGATGTACCAAAAATTTCAGACACATCTTCGTTATCCAAGTAAAGTACTGCATTTACAAGCTTTCCGTCTGAATTATCGATAGCGATTTCACCGGTTTCACGACTATCAAAGACCAATGACGATGTTTTACTCGTAATCGAAGTATCAGAGTTTGTTAAAAAGTACGTGTCTCCATCTTGTTTATAATAAGAGTAAAGACTGTATGCACCTTTATCCAAATACACAACAGGGGACTTTGTTGCATTTTCTTCATTGATTGCTGTATCGGCAGTAATATCCAATCCTTCTTCATCTTTCATCTTAATGAAGTATTGTGCCTCTTCAACGTTTTCACCATTTACACCAAGTGTTCTCAATGATACCGCTTGCGTTTTATCACTGGACAATTCCACTGTGCCGCTGCTGTTTACTTCACGTGAATACATGAACCATGCATTACCCTCTTCGGAATCAAATTTTCCTTGAACGACAACTGTAAGTTTTTTTAAATCTGTACCGACATGACTAGGTACACGAACAACTCCCTCAGAGTCTGT
This sequence comes from Bacillus sp. z14 (2026), assembly GCF_058313575.1. NCBI lineage: Bacteria > Bacillati > Bacillota > Bacilli > Caryophanales > Bacillaceae > Bacillus > Bacillus sp. z14 (2026). The sequence continues at coordinate 49,526 of NZ_JBZFQK010000008.1, read as the reverse complement.
TGCACCGGACCAAAGTGATGAATAAGAATACTCGCCATCCTTCGCTTTCACTTTTTCGTACAACTGAACGGCCGCGCCTTTCGCGACAGTATCATTCGGTGTTTTCACACTGAACATATAACCGGATTGCGCTTCGTTAAGAACCTTTACAGAACGCTCAGCTTGAGTAATCTTATTTCCATTCTCATCATATGTAACAGCTATGATTTTATGTTCACCATCGGCAACCTGCGTTGTATCCCATTCTACAGAAACAGTAGTTGAGTCTGTATCGGAGACAGTGCCGATCAAGTTAGTTTCATCCGTTGTATCGATATAAAACCTTGTACTTACAACGTCTGTTACATTATTTAATTCTGCTTGAATAGCTGTTTTACCAATAACAATTGCATTCGCTTTTGGCAAGGTAAAGGATAAGGGAGAGATCGTTACATCATCAGATAAAGCAGCTAGTGCATCGACTTTTCCATAGCCTGTTTTTTCATCAAATCCTTCCACATTCATATCAACGGCTGTCGTTGTTAAAGCTTCTTCTACTGCCGTTGCAGTGGCTTCTGGATTTTCCAATTTATATAGTGCCGCTACTGCTGCTACATGCGGCGCTGCATAAGAAGTACCGGTACCTGTTTTGTAATAACCATTTTCATCGCCTAAATCCCCTGAAATCGATGTACTCAAAACACTTACACCAGGAGCCACAAGATCCAATGTACTACCATAGTTAGAACCCGCATACACTTGGTCTTTGGCGGCAATGGCACCAACTGAAATAACGTTCGGTAATGCTGCAGGATACGAAACATCTGCATTTCCGCCTCCGTTACCTGAAGCAGCTACAACAACAATTCCCGCTTCATGGGCTTGCTGTATAGCTTTATCGACCGATTCGCTATATTCTCCGCTAAAACTTAAGTTGATGACGTCTACCTTTTTCTCTATTGCATACTGGATTCCTCTCGCAATATTATAAGCATCACCAACACCCGATTTACTCATGACTTTAACCGGTAAAATTTTAACGTTGTTGTTGCCTGCTGCCCCAGCAATCCCCTTCTCATTATTGGAATTTGCTGCAACAATGCCGGAAACAAAGGTTCCATGGCCATTATCGTCCCCTGCGAATGTTTCTTCATATCCATCAACGAAAGTGGCAGCTTCTTCCGACACACGGCCTTCCAAGTCTTCATGAGAGCTTTGGACACCTGTATCCAAGACAGCCACTACTACGTCATCTCTATCTGTGTTCTCTACTGCTTCCCAAGCTTTTGGAGCATTGATTGCTTCTAAGTTCCACTGACTGTCAAAGTATGTATCATTAACTGTACCCTCAATTGAATAAATTGTGTTTTTTTCAACAAATTCCACATTATCCATTTCTTCTAGCTTTTCGATCGAAGTTTCAACATTTTCTTCCGACACTTTATAAAGAGCCATTTCATCCGTAGTCTCTACCACTTCTCCACCCAATTGTTCAACTTTCTCCACGGATTTGGCAGAACTTTTTTCATCTTTATATTTCACGATTATTTGTTCTTCACTAGCTTTCCCACCATAAGATACATTCGTTGCTGTATTCCCCTCTGATTCTATCAATTGGCCATTGTTGGCAGTGCCGATAGCAGGCACCTCAACTTGGGTCTTTTGCACTGTTTTAGCTGAAACTGTCCCAAGCGGCATAGCAAATGTGAACGCCACTGTAGCTGCTGTTAATCCTTTGAATAACTTTTTCCCCATCTTTAAACTCCTCTTTTCGTGTAAATAGATCTTAAGTCACAAAATTTTAAGTATTTTCAGAAAATTTTTCTTGAAACTAGATATCTTCCTCCTTTTACTTCTTCGATCTTACTCCCTAAAATTCCTAATCAACCTGATGACATGTACATCACTCAATACATAAATAACCATATATCAGTCATTTGCGGTTTAAATATTAGCAATACTGAGAATCATTGTCAATGATAATGATTCTCATTTCGATAATTTTCTAATATATTTTTTAATGACGTTTGTCGAAAATATTTTTATGACATGTATAAAGTCCTATTTTTAAACTTTGAATTGACAATTGATAATGATTATCAATATCATATAGTTTGTATACTAGCAGATAATGACAATCATCCTTATTCTCCTACTTATCTATCACATTTAATTTTTGAATAGATAAAAAAGTATTATTAATAATTCGGTCTAATCAATCTAATATGTATATCAATTATTCATTACTTCAAAAATTGGCTGGGTAGGACACTAAGAAGGATTTTATTATCTCTACAATAACAATTTCTAGAGAGAAGGTTAAAAATTATGAAATTTAAGTCTATAAAATTCAATATGATGTCAGCAGCTGTTTTATCAGCCTCCCTACTATTAGCTGGATGCGGTACAGAAGAAGAAACAGCTTCCACTGCAACACCGGCAGACCAAACAACATCGACTAAAACAACTGTTGCCGACTTGAAAACCGAAACGGATACTTATAAAACATTCGCTTTGGAACAAATGGATTCTTTTCTAGTCGAAACTGAAAAATTTGTTACTACGTTCCTGGATGGAGATATCGAAACCGCGAAAGCATTATATCCTGAAGCGCGCATGTTTTTTGAACGCTCTGAGCCAATCGCGGAAAGCTTCGGTGACTTAGATCCACGCATTGATGGCCGTCTGGCTGATATCCAGGAAGAAGGCAAAGGCGAAGAAGAATGGACTGGCTACCATAAACTTGAGTATGCATTATGGATTGAAAACACAACTAAGGGTTATGAAGAAGTCGCGAATCAATTATTAGCTGATACAAAGGAATTGCATGCATTAGTACAAACAGTCGAAGTAGAACCGGATTTAATGATTACTGGTGCTGTTGATTTATTGAACGAAGTATCCACTTCAAAAATTACAGGTGAAGAAGAAATTTACTCACATACAGACCTTTATGACTTTAAAGCAAATATTGAAGGGGCAGAAAAAATCTTCGAGATTTTACATGATAAAATCGAAGCAAAAGATGAAGCCTTGGTCACTACACTAGAAGAGAAATTCGCTAAGCTCGATGAATTATTATCAAAATATGAAACAGCTGATGGCGGCTATGTATCATACAATGAATTGACGAAAAAAGATACAAATGCATTAGCCACAGCCGTCAATCAACTAGGTGAACCATTGAGCCAAATGGGGATCATTTTAGAATAAGGGTGAGTATCGTTGTCTACTAACAAAATGACAAGACGCGAGATGTTGAAATTAACTAGCATCGGAGCAACAGGAATGGTTATCGGTGCAAGCGGATTGGGTTCCACGATGAATGCTTTAGGCTATGAGTTGCAACCTTCCTTGGATGATAACCAGTCTGTAAAAAACAAAATTGCATTTTATGGACGCCATCAATCCGGTATCTCAAGCCCTTTACAAGGCCATATATACTTTGCTGCATTGGACGTTTTAGTAGAATCAAAAGAGGAATTGCGCCAATTATTTAAATTGTGGACATCTCTTACTGTTCGGTTAATGAATGGTGAACAAATCGTCGAACCTTCCACTAACGGTCACATCCCTCCCACTGATACTGGTGAAGCGATGGGAATCGATGCTTCTAACTTAACTATAACGTTTGGGGTTGGTCCTTCTCTATTCGATAATAAAAATCTTAACATTCAGCATTTAAGGCCGAAAGAATTGATGGATTTGCCGCATTTCCCAAAAGATCAATTAGATGAAGCATACAATGGCGGAGATATTTGCATACAAGCATGTGCCAATGATCCTCAAATAGCATTTCACGCCGTACGGAATTTGGTTCGTGCGGCAAACGGGAAGGTCAGAAGCAAATGGTCTCAATCTGGTTTTAATGCCATTCCACGCGATGGAAGTACACCGCGCAACTTATTTGCATTTAAAGATGGTACGGTTAATCCTGCCAAAAACAGTGAATATAATGATTCTGTATGGATTCAATCCGGTGAATCGAAAAGTTGGCTGGTAAATGGAACATATTTGGTTTATCGTCGCATTCAAATGCATTTGGAAACATGGGATCGGACCAGCTTACATCAGCAGGAGGCAACATTTGGCCGCTATCGTGAAAGCGGAGCGGCATTCGGTAAGAAAGATGAATTTGACGATTTTAATGAATTAGAGAAAGATGCAAATGGCAACTACATTGTTCCGGAAACATCCCATGTCCATCTTGCACGATTAGCAAAGCAAAAGATTCTCCGCCGTTCTTTTTCTTATTCTTCAGGCATTATGTCAAACACCGGGGCTTATGATGCTGGCTTACTGTTTATCTCGTTCCAAAAACATCCGCAACAATTTATCGACATTCAAAATAGTTTAGGCCGTAACGATAAATTAAATGAATATATTACACATCGAGGCAGCGCCATTTTTGCCTGCTTCCCTGGTGTTGAAAAAGGGAGTTATTTAGGTGAAGCGCTTTTTACAAATTTGTAGTTTTCTAGTTTGTATGCTTGTAGCTTTGCCAGCTTTAGCTGCAACATCCTACAGCTCTTTTTACATATCAATTAGTGATGCATTAATTAATGCAAAGCAAGGAAATGACGAACAAACCCAAAAAGCTATAGATAAGTTTGCAGAAAATTGGGCATCGGTGACTTCCGAACAGAAGGAAGCAAAAAGAGCTGTTGATGATGCACTAAACGCGGTACTTGAATCTTCAACACAAGAAGAACGGGTTAAGACAATCATGCAGCTATCAACAACTCTTTCTCAATTAGAAAAACTTGAAAATCCAGTTGATGAGGAAGCAGAACGGAAAGAGTTTGAAACGAAGTATACACCTTTTATGAGGCAATTTGAAGAAGCATTAGCCACGGACGACTATGAAAAGATTCTACCAGCATACAATGTTCTTAATGGAAAATGGAATCAATACGAACAGCCTGTACGTGATCAAAGTGTAGGTATGTATGGACAAATTGAAACACAGTTAGCTTTTATCCGCATCACATTGGCAAGCGAAGACCCAGACTTACCCCTTGTAGCAAGTCAATATGCAGCGTTTAAAGCGTCCATTGAACAATTTTTGGCAGGTGAAGATATTGCTGTTGAAGAAGGAAGTTACTCACTCCAAACGTTAATTAATCATATTGATGATGCCTTGCAGGCAATTGATATGGAAAAGTTTGACGAGGCCAGTGATGCTTTGACAGAATTCATTATTGTTTGGCCGAACATTGAAATGGAGGTTTCTACCCGCAACAGTTCCTTATATACAAACTTGGAAAGTGATTTACCAATTCTGGTCAGTGAATTAACGAAGGATACTATAGATACAGATTCGATCACTAACCAATTATCTAATTTCAAAACAGAAATCCAATTATTGCAGGAAGATAGCGATTATACTTTTTGGGATTCTGCATTGATCTTATTACGTGAAGGTTTGGAAGCACTTCTTATTATTATGGTACTCGTATCATTCCTGAAGAAATCGAATCAGGAGCACATGGCTCGATGGATTTATATGGGTGCTCTTTTAGGGGTCCTTGTATCTGCAGTAGCCGCTGTGGCATTATCGTTCATCTTTAATTCATTGACCGTTAATACGAGCCGCGAAATCTTGGAGGGCTATGTCGGACTAATTGCCGCTGCCATGATGATTGGGGTCGGGGGATGGCTTCATAACAAATCTAATGTTGCATCCTGGAACTCTTATTTATCGAAGCAAATGGGACAGGCCATCTCAAAACAATCTGTGTTTGCCATGGCTACTGTATCGTTTTTATCTGTTTTCCGTGAAGGAGCGGAAACTATTATTTTTTACGTGGGTATTGCCCCCAACATGCCGATGTTTGATTTTACCCTCGGTATTATCATTGCATTAGCCATTCTGGCTCTTGTTGCCTTTATATTATTCAAAATGAGTGTACGAATCCAAGTGCATAAATTTTTCTTTGTAGCCACCATTTTCATCTATGTATTGGCATTTAAAATCATCGGTTCAAGCATTCATACATTACAGCTCACCAATATATTGCCGACGACCGTCATTCACCAATTACCCGTGTTCAATCAAATTGGTTTTTATCCAACAGTTGAAACCATGGCCGGTCAACTCATTTTGATCCTTATTTATGTGACAATAGCAATTTATAATAAAACAAAAAATAGTAATACCAAGAAGTCCAGTTAAATCAGAAGACGCTAGAGGATAAATACCCTAGCGTCTTTATACTAAGCAATTTAATTATTTACTCCTTAAAGAGAAACATACTTTAATGAATCATACTTTCTGGTTTAAAGAATGACTGCAAAGCATGAAAGACATCTGCCTTTTGCTTCAATATATAGTGTTGAAACTTTTCATCTTTAATATTTTTATATGCGGACATTAATGTGGAATTACGATTGTATTGATTAACTTCACCATACCCAAACATATTAGATACTTCCATCAATTCTTCCACAAGTTTTATGCAACGAGGATTATCTGAAGTTAAGTTATCACCATCCGAAAAATGAAAAGGATAAATATTATAGCGTTCCATCGGATACTTTTGTTCAATTATTTCTAATGCTTTCCGATAGGCTGATGAACAAATCGTCCCACCGCTTTCACCTTTAGAAAAGAAATCCTCTTCGTCTACCACCTTTGCTTCTGTATGATGAGCAATAAATTCGATGTCAACTGTTTCATATTTCGTTCTCAAGAAACGTGTCATCCAAAAGAAAAAGCTACGTGCCATATATTTTTCCCAAAGCCCCATACTTCCAGAAGTATCCATCATAGCCAAAACGACTGCTTTAGATTCTGGCTTCACAACTGAATTCCATGTTTTAAACTTAAGATCATCTTGATAAATAGGTGTAAATCCAGGATTGCCACCCAGTGCATTTCTTTTAAATGCACTAATCATCGTTCGCTTCTTATCCACATTTCCCATTAAACCTGTTTTACGAATATCATTGAATTCGTAATGCTCAATGGTATGATCTCCCTGTTCCTTTTCTTTTAAGTTCGGTAATTCCAATTTTGCAAATAAGGCTTCCTCTATTTCCAATAAAGAAACTTCAGACTCAACATAATCCTCTCCTGCCTGATCTCCAGCTTCTCCTCCTTTTCCTGGCGCCTTTTGTCCACTTCCATCTCTTGCTACTACATCTCCAACCTGGGAATCTCCATCTCCCTGACCAACATGCTTGTTTTTATCATAATTATAACGAATCTTATATTCATCAAGAGAGCGTATCGGGATTTTTACAACATTCTTTCCATTGGACATAATAATGCTTTCCTCTGTTATTAGATCAGGTAGATTATTACGTATCGCTTCCTGTACTTTCTCCTGATGTCTTTGCTGATCATCAAAACCTTTTCGATGGAGGGCCCAATCTTCCTTTGAAATGGCGAACTGATAGCTATTGTTCTTATCCGACATCGTTTTTCCCCCTCCTATAACACATTTATCATAATACTCTAGATGTTAAATAGTCTTTTTTAGAATTTAATGTTTGATTACTCTATCCTATGCGTAAACTACAATTTATTGCCAAAATATTCTTAAAATAAGACAAAGTTTTGCTTATCCCCTTGTCATTTGGAATTATAGAATCTATAACCATCCTTATTACTGAGAATAGTTTAGTGAGTATTAACAAATGTAATATAGATTATGAGATTAAGGTTCAGATAAAGCCATTGAGAGTTATTAAAAGGGAAATTACTATCCTGAATATTATGGAGAAGTGCTAAATATGGAAGCTGAACGCAAAGAGTAATTTATCTTAAAAATTGACCAAGTATCCAGATTCCCTTCACCTCTATGTACCGAACCAACGATTTGGTGTTAGGCTATATATCTAATCAAAAGAAAAAAACGCTTAGTAATCTCCCCTACTGTCAAACAGAATATACAATGGGAGATGCCATTTACCAAGCGTTTTGTAAAACTACTACTATTTATTTATTTTCTGCCTCTTCTTCCTCATGTTGAACAGGATCAGGCTGCTTATTATATTCTTTGGATAATTCTTTATTTGTCCTTAGGTGCTCCATCTGTTTTCCAAGGTTTTTCATTTCTTCAAGATCCGGTGCCATCGAGCCATTTTCAGCAAGACTTTCAGCGATTGTATCTGCCTTTTCGTCTTTTTTCATCACTATCACCTCATAAGACCTATTCCCATCCTATCAACCTAATAAACATTTTTTCCCATTCTAAAGCCATAGAGAATACTTAGACTGAGCCTTCGTTCAGCCGTTTTAACTTTGTATCCGGCCAATCCTAGCCTTTATGCAGCCGATTCACGTCATAATCCAGCCAAACTAGTCTTTTATCCAGCCGATACCCTCGATATTTCAGCTAACCTAAGATAGGTGCCCTCATTAATCTTCAGAAAGCAACCTAAAAAGAACTATCCACAAGTCGAATACCTCGACATGTAAGATAGCTCTCCTTCGTCAATACTTATCTGTTCAACAAGCTGCCTACATAACGCAGAAGCTCATTTGCCGAGGTAGAATTATATCCATGTTCATCTATTAATCTGGCAACTACCTCGTTTACTTTCTTCAATTGACTTTCATCTGGAGTTTTAGAGGAGGTTGTAATTTTAACGACATCCTTCAAGTCAGCGAACAGTTTCTTCTGTATTGCTTCCCGTAAACGGTCATGAGAATTATAATCGAACCGCTTTCCTTTACGGGCATATGCAGAAATTCGAATTAAAATTTCTTCCCTAAACGCTTTCTTAGCATTCTCAGAAATTCCAATTTGCTCTTCAATAGATCGCATTAATTTTTCATCAGGATTGATTTCCTCACCTGTTAGGACATCACGAAGTTTTGACTTATTGCAGAATGCCTCCACATTATCCAAATAATTATTCATCAAGGTTTTGGCTGATTCCTCATAGGAATAAACGAATGCCTTCTGTACTTCCTTCTTCGCGATATCATCATATTCTTTTCGTGCAAGTGAGATATAATTCATATACCGTTCTTTCAACTCGGCTGTAATTGAAGCATGCTGATCCAATCCTTCTTTTAGGGAACGCAATACATCCAGTGCATTAATGGAAGGTGTTTCTTTTCTAATAATAGTTGAAGATATTCGGTTAATGACATAACGCGGATCGATGCCGCCCATCCCTTCATCCGAATGTTCCTTCTTCAATTCTTCTACATCTGCAGAATTAAAGCCTTCCACGTTTTCTCCATCATATAGCCTCATTTTCTTAACAAGATCAATATCGCCTTTTTTTGGATCTTTTAATCTGCTAAGAGTAGTAAACATGGCTGCAACCCTTAAAGTATGCGGAGCAATATGAACATTCGATACATCACTGTCATGAATCATTTTTTCATAGATTTTTTCTTCCTCGGATACTTTCAGGTTATAAGGGACTGGCATTACGATAATCCTAGAATGCAGGGCTTCATTCTTTTTATTGGAAATAAAGGAGCGATATTCCGTTTCATTCGTGTGCGCTATAATTAATTCATCGGCACTAATCAACGCAAATCGGCCAGCTTTAAAATTACCCTCCTGAGTCAAAGAAAGCAGGTGCCACAGGAATTTTTCATCACACTTCAGCATCTCCTGGAATTCCATCATCCCGCGGTTCGCTTTGTTTAATTCACCATCAAATCGATAGGCGCGCGGATCGGACTCAGACCCATACGTAGCAATCGTAGAAAAGTCGATGCTTCCAGTTAAATCTGCAATGTCCTGTGATTTCGGATCAGATGGACTAAATGTCCCTACTCCAATCCGCTTATCTTCTGAGAGGAATATCCTTTCTACCAGCATATCTTCAATACGGCCACCATATTCCTGTTCCAACCTCATCAAATTTAGAGGTGAAAGATTACCTTCAATCCTGATTCCATACTCCTCAAAGAAATCATTACGTAAATGTGCCGGTATTAAATGCAATGGATCTTCATGCATCGGGCAACCCTTTATCGCATAAATCGCTCCCCGATCCGTCCGTGAATATCGTTCTAATCCGCGTTTCAAAAGCGTTACTAAGGTCGATTTACCACCACTCACAGGCCCCATTAGTAGCAAAATACGTTTTCGCACATCTAATCGTTTAGCAGCTGGATGAAAATATTCCTCTACAAGGCGCTCAAGTGACTCCTCGAGGCCAAATAATTCATCTTTAAAAAAGCTGTATTTTTTCTTCCCATCAACAATTTCTACACCTGCATCCTTAATCATGTTGTAAACCCTGGAATGAGCTGATTGAGCTACTAAGGGTGTTTTCTTTAATAATTGCAAATAATCACCGAATGTCCCTTCCCACTTCAGCATTTCCTCTTCTTCTCTAAATTGTTCTATTTTTTTAATGATATCCATTCAGTATTAATCCTCCCCTAGCTGTGATTCAGCTGCTACTAATACTGTATGCACGTATATAGTCAAACATGTGTAAGCCCCTTAAGAATCCATAATGAATTACCAATTTATAATTTTCTAAAATATTCTTAGTGGAGAAAAAATTAACTTATATGGTATACTTTTTCCAAAGCATTCATACAAGGAGGATCATCCAATGAAACTTGCCATTATTATTGCCGTATCCCTAGCATTCCTCGCAGCCATCTTCACCGGTGGCTACAATGATAAAACTAACTAAAAAGCTGAAGGGCCTTGATCAGCCGACAAGCATAAGATGAGGTGCGTAGGGAGAGCGCTTTTATCTCCCGTAGCAGCCACACTTATGTCTCGAGCGGCTAGGCCCTGAAGCTAGATTAACTAAAAGGCTGAGACGACTTGTCAGGCCTGACAAGCATAAGGATAGGCACGTAGGGAGGCGCTTTTCCCTCCCGCAGCGGCTATCCTTATGACTCGAGGGATTAGGAGTTAGATTAACTAAAAAGCTAAGACGGCTATATTAAGGAACGAAGACTAAATACGCCACGTCCTGTGGCAACGTCTTCATGACCTACATCGTGTAGGCCCGCGAGGAGCATAAGACAGGGGCTCGGAAGGAGGTGTTCTTCCTCCTGCAGAGACCATGCTTATGTCCTGAGCTTCTAGCCGTCGAAGCTGGATTAACTAAAAAGCTGAAACGACTGCATTAAGGAACAAAGACTAAAATAATCATGTCCCATAGCAACAAAACACAAAATACCCTTCACTTTGAGATAAAAGTGAAGGGTATTTTGTGTTTTTATTTATTTGAGCGCAAAGTGTTTAGATTTAACAAAATCCATCATAAATTCACGTTGTTTACTAGTTAACATACCAACGACTTGCTCTGTCCATCTATCTTTTCTCAATCCGTTTGTACGCTCATTATAGTAAGCAGAGATAATTTCGTTGTATTCTTCGAGTTCTGCTTGCTTGTCCTCGTATTCATTCTCATGAAAGACTGCTTTCAGCGGTAAGCGCGGTTTAAGATCAGATTCATGATCTGGATAGCCAATAGCCATTCCAAAGAGTGGAATAACACGATCAGGCAATTTTAAAAGCTCAGATACCTTTTCGATATTGTTCCGTATACCACCGATGTAACAAATACCAAGATCCATAGACTCAGCTGCAATAGCAGCATTTTGTGCAGCCAAGGCTGTATCAATTAACGCAATCATGAATGTTTCCATGCTTTCCAGATTGTGATCCATATTCATACCTTCCATATCAGCAGCCAACTTATGGCGATGATAATCGGCGCAAAACATTAGAAAATATCCATTGTGTTCAACATACGATTGTCCACCTGCCAGCTCCGCTAATTGTGTCTTCTTACTTTGATCACTGACCCCAATGATTGAATAAGCTTGAACAAAACTCGATGTGGATGCAGACTGGGCTGCACTTATAATTGTTTCAACCTGCTCCCTTGAGAGAGATTTTTCTTTAAATTTACGAATCGATCGGTGATTATTTAATAGGTTAATCGTTTCATTCACTGGACTCAGCTCCTTTATAACGTAGTACAAATATAACAAATTATAGAAGTGTTATCTAAAATTTTGTTTAACTCTTTATAAAACAAAAACTTCTCTAGAAAGAGAAGTTATGTCAAATGAATATAATTTTGTTGGCGTAAAGCTTCATAGATAACAATTGCTGCTGTATTCGATAAATTAAGCGAACGAACATGAGTATCATTCATAGGTAAACGCAATCCTCTTTCAGGATGTTCCTCTAATAAATGCTTTGGCAGACCTGTCGTTTCTCGGCCGAAGATAAAGTAGTAATCTTTATTGGTATCTTCATATGAGATATCACTATGATAATTCTTCGCAAATTTTGTGATATAAAAGAACTCCCCACCACTGTTCTTTTCAAAAAAATCTTCAATTGAATCATAATAAATAATAGTTACATGCTCCCAATAATCAAGGCCGGCACGCTTTAAAGCTTTATCGTCAGTGGAAAAGCCCAAAGGACGGATTAAATGCAGGGTTGTATCTGTAGCTGCACATGTACGGGCAATATTCCCCGTATTTGCCGGGATTAATGGTTGGTATAAAACAATATGTAAAGACACTTTTCCTCACCTCTGGTTAGTATAAGCAGCCTTCATTATAACACTATTTCTCTTTTTCCAAAAATGGAAGACCTAATTCGTTATTATATGAAAATATTTATATTGGATATTAGGCGTATAGGCAGTAGAATCTTCATAATTCCAGTATCTCATACGGCTGTTCGTTGTATGAGCATTCACCAAAGGGTAGCCATATTCATCCTTTCCGGTCACAATCGTATTATGATTAAACCTGCCATCCCCTTCAAAATCATAACAAATAATATCTCCAATCATTAATTGGGAAGGATTCTTTACTTCCTTCGTCCAAGAAGCTGCCTTTAACATGAGCATAAAAGCATGTGCCACTGTCCAACTAAAGCTCCAATTGCTTTTCCCTTCTATCCACCACCCCTTTGAACGATTAGGTTTACCCCACATCGGTATACCACCGGCATATAAACATTGAGATATAAAATTCGTACAATCATCGGTGAATTGTGGATAGGTGGGATTAAAGGAATTCCACCATCTCTCGGCGTATTGAACCGCCTTTAACCGATTATAGGCAATCTTGGCACGCGAGGAAGTAAGATCTAAACTCCTCAGGAGGTCTTGTTCCATTATTTGAGGCTTAACATTTAATTTCTGATCTATCAAGAGTTTAGTTTCTTTAAAGGAAGCTTTACGAAGCTCCACATGTTCTTCCATGTAAAATTGTGTCCCTTGCTTCATTACAAGCTTCCAATGAGTCTCATATATAGCATCGACGACATCTTCCCGCTCCTTGATTTTTTTCACATGCCCTTTTGCCATGACCTTCACTATTTCTCCATTGCGTTTACGCATGCCTTCCTGCTTCTTCAATAAGGTTTCCATATTATCTGTCTTATTTGAGGATGTATTCTCTTTGAGTTTTTGTATCCTCTCCTCGACCAGTTTTTGCAGTTTCTCTTTCATCCATTCATCCACTCCTTCTCTAAAAAGTATGATGAATGACTAAAATACATACAAAAAACCGGAGTAAAAAGCTACTCCGGTAACATAAGACGTTCTAAGGCATTATTTATTTCAGCCACTACCATCTGTTCGGTCTCTTCTTTTAAACAATCCTTTAATACAGCCATTGCTTCCTCGGTACCTATTTTTCCAAGCGCCCATGCTGCTGTACCTCTGATAACAGGCCTAGGATCCTTTTGCAGCAATTCTTTAATTGAAGCAACACTTTCTGAATCCTTAAAATGTGCCAATGCGATAATCGCATTTCTTTGAATGGGCATCTTCCCACGCCAAGAACCTGAAACACTGCCAAACTTCTCTTTAAACTGGCGGTTGCTCAAGCTTAAAAGGGAGGCCAGCTGAGGTTTTGCCAACTCAGGATCAGACTCACATTCAGGGTGATTATGAAAATCTATACGGCGATTATAAGGACATGATGTCTGACAGGAATCACATCCATATACTCTGTTACCCATTTTATCTCTGAATTCATAAGGAATCATATCCTTCGTTTGAGTCAGAAAGGATATACATCTCTTTGCATTAATCTGTCCTCCTTGAACCAACGCACCGGTAGGACAGGCATCCAAACATTTTGTACATGTTCCGCACAAATCCTCCATTGGATTATCCGGAGGAAATGGAATGCTTGTAATCATTTCGCCAAGGTACATATATGAACCAAATTCTTCGTTTAAAATCGAACAATTTTTGCCGCTCCAGCCTATACCAGCCCGCTCTGCTACGGCCCGATCAACCAGCTCACCTGTATCTACCATAGAGGATAAATAAGAATTCGGCATGCGCTCTAAAATAAAAGCTTCAAGCTTCTTCAGGCGATCTTTCACCACATAATGATAATCTTGCCCCCAAGAAGAGCGGCTAAAAATGCCACGTCTATCCCCCACTTTACTTTTAGGTGCATCTTTGAGTTTAGATGGATAAGCTACAGCAATAGCTATAATAGATTGTGCTTCTGGCATTAGCCTTCTTGGATTAGTCCTCTTATCTAAATCTGGCTCTTCAAAACCCGATGCAAAATTGAGGTTCTGTTGATCAATCAGTCGTTTCTTTAAAACCTGGAAAGGATCAGCTGATGTAAATCCAATTTGATCAATCCCTATTGTCTTGCTATATTTGATAAGCTCATCTTTGAGTATTTGAAAATCCATCTTAGCCTCTCCTTTCTCTGGAAAATGAATAACTTTTATATGTATGGTAAACTATATCCAATCATTTTGGAGGTGTAAATTTATGCAAATTCATGTAGATCGCCAGCTATTCGCAAAGGCCGGCGATGTAAAAATCGGTATTATCCGCTATCAAGGAATTGTTGCTGATGCCATTCCCCCGATGCTAGTAGGACGCCTTCAGCTCTATATTGAACATTTACATACTGAACTAGAGAGTAAATCCTTGAATGCATACGAAGGGATTGTATCATGGAGGAAAGTATTTAAACAAACTGGAAGTGATCCATCTCGTTACCGTCCCTCAGTAGAATCCTTACTTAGACGCGTCAAAAAAGAAGCATACACGCCGTCAGGCAACTCAGCGATTGCTCTCAATAATTTTTTCTCCCTGCAATATACTTGTCCATTAGGAATATATGATTTATCAGCCGTGAAAGGTGATGTAGAATTTCGAATTGGTGTTGCTGAGGATACCTATGAGGGATTAAATGGCCGTGTAAATAAATCGGAGGGTATTATAGGTTCTTTTGATCAAATAGGCCCTTTTGGTAGCCCGTATGTTGATTCTGTACGCACAAGTGTGGATGACCATACTTCAGATGCACTGCATATCATTTATTTTTATCCCGAAATCACCATTGAACAAGCACAGCAAATGATGCGCACGATATCCAAGATGTTCATTCAAGTCCATGGAGGGGAATCTGCCATCCATCTACTGAGCCAAGAATGCAATACTATCAAAATATAAAAAACGCAATGCTTCGTACTCCTAAGTTACGAAACACTGCGTTGTTAACAATTCAAGAGCGGGTGAAGGGAATCGAACCCTCATCATCAGCTTGGAAGGCTGAGGTTTTACCACTAAACTACACCCGCAAAGAAGATAAATATTATACTAGCAGAAAGTTCACCTGATTTCAACCTTTTTTCGACAAAAATCGCATTTTTTTATTTACTTAAAAAGTGACGCCCTTATTTAGTAGGCGTCACTTTTCCCTTATTCTTTTAAGCTTCGATTTCTTTTCGCCTCGTGTTTTGCATAATTTACAAAACAGAAAGCAGATTCAAAAACACCTAATTTCTCTACTTGGCGATATAACGACCAGATTCTTGATGCCGTTTGGTAATTGTTTTTTTCCAAAACATCATTGCTTTTTCTAAGATAAACATAGACATTTTTTAGTCTCTTCGCTTTAAATCCTCTTTTCAATATAGAAAGCCAAAGGGCGAAGTCTTCAGGAATATCTCGGTTATGTACTAATTGAATCTTCCCAACCTTATATTTATCAATCATGACAGTCGAGCAGCCAATAGCTGTTGTATCTCTTAACAAATCTTGATATGTAAGATGAACCGGCATCTCAATAACAGGTTCATATGCTTGGTTCTCCTCATCAATAAACTGATAATCAGTGTAACTAAATGCCAAGTTATGCGCTTCCATGAATTCAAGCTGCTTTTCCAATTTATTCGGTGCCCATAAATCTTTGCTGTTTAGAAAGGCAATATAATGTCCTTTGGCTGCCTGAATAGCCATGTTTCTGGCTTCGCCCGGACCGACATTTTCCTGCAGGGTAATTAATTTAATTCTGGAATCATCCATTAGATACTCTTTTATCATATCCTTGCTATTGTCAGTCGAAGCATCATCAACAATAATTAATTCCCAGTTTTCATAGGTTTGTTTTTTAACTGATTCTATGGTTTGACGAATAAAAACCTTTGAATTATAGCTTGGCATGATAATAGATACCAATGACCTAAATGGAATACTGCTTCTCACGATTCCTCACCCTCCTGATAAAATTTATCCTAAAAGTTATAAAACTCTCCGAATAGTAAATTATTATATAAATATAATAATATTTATCCGTTTTATTCATGTATTAAACACTTCAGATGGGTTTTTCAGACTCTATCCAGACTTTATACATGTCCTATTTACTGAAATAACCAACATGGATTATAATGGAAATACAAGGTGCTTAAGGGTGTGTTTAAATGAAAACTATTATTCAATCATTGGTTGTTTCATTTGTGATTCATATAATCTATATTGGTGGATCCCTAATCGTAGGCTATATAACTATAAAGACTTATAAACCCGATATTAAAGATGAATGGGAAAATGTAAAAATGCTACAAAGTGAAGTGGCTTTTGGAACAGTTGGTTCTCCTTTGTTTTTTCTAATTACCTTCATCGCCGTTGCCTTGATATGCGGAATAATCATTACTACTATTAGGAAATTTGTGCGGATAAAATAAATCAATTCTTTACATGATAGTGAAAGGGGGAAACCCACAATTATCATGGGAGCTTTTTCAATTTTTTATCTTAGCTAATTTTTTACAAAGAAGAGAGTATAAAAATGAACCTTATTAAATATTTAGGTATACAATGTCTACTAATTGGCATGATTATCCTGACTAATTTTTATTTAGACAGTTATATTAGTAAGCCATTTACTTACACGGATTTACTAGCAATAATAATTGGAATTTCTATACTAATCCTTACTTTACATCTTTCTGATAAGTTAAAAAAACGTCTGAAATCTATTTCTTTATTTTATAAAATATCCCTTTCCATATTAGCCATTTTTATTGCAATTATTTATATAGGTCTTATAACAGGAGAAATACAATTTTAACCCTTTTCAACAAAAATTTAAGTAGAGCATTTTATGGTTCAAACATCACATTATTAGTTAAAGAGACAAAAAGAAAAGGATGGCCGGTATCCAGCCATCCTATCTATTAATGAATAATACTGTTTTCTAATTGCTCCTGCTTTTTGGGCTTAGATACCCATACAAAAGATGCCAGCAAGATAACGACCGTGATCAATCCCATAGGCGTACTTCCTGTAAATCCAAGGACAATATACCCTGCCATCGCAACACCCGCACTGATTAAAGCATATGGGATTTGCGTCATCACATGATCAATATGATTCGCACAGGCACCGGTAGAAGAAAGAATGGTTGTATCGGAAACCGGTGAGCAATGGTCACCAAATACCGCACCAGCCAATACAGCCGCCATCGCCGGCAATATCATCGTAATATCTGTTACAGCCGTAATTTCTCCTGCAATCGGAAGCAGGATACCAAATGATCCCCATGAAGTACCCGTTGCAAATGACATCAATCCTGCTATTAAAAATAAAAGTAATGGAAGGAAGGATACATTTAAATTTAAATCCTGTACAAGTCCAGCCAAATACTGGCCAGTTCCTAGCCTTCCGATTAAATCAACGATTGTCCAGGCAAACAATAAAATATAAACCGCTGGCAGCATGGACCCTATTCCGTGTTTTACTCCTACTGTGAATACCTTTACAGATATTCCATGCAAAACAAAGACTTGTCGTAAAAACATAATGATTGTTACTATAATTCCGATTGTACCACCCAGAACCAATGATTTAGTGACATTAGTATTTTCAAAAATGGTTAGAAGTGTTGCATGTCCAGCAACTGCCTGATAACCTGTCCAAAGCATCGCAGCCACTGTGCCTACAATAAGAGTTACAATGGGGATTACCAAATCTCCAACCCTGCCAGTTGTACTTCTCGGTAAATCTTCTTTTAATTCACCTGGAACTGTCTTGGATGGATTATAAAGAATACCTTCTTTTACCGCTCTATCCTCATGTACTTTCATCGAACCAATATTCCAATTTCGATAGATAACAATAAATACCATCGCCAACGCTGCCATCGCATAAAAATTCATTGGGATCATTTGAATGAACGCTGATATGGAACTGTATTCTGTCACCTCATGAGTGATAAAAATTCCTCCTATCAGTGCAATAATATAAGCCCCCCAGCTGGATACAGGCATAATTACACAGATAGGCGCTGAGGTAGAGTCAATCAAATAGGCAAGCTTAGCTCTCGGTATTTGATGTCTATCTGTAATCGGACGTGCTACCTGGCCAACCGCCAAAGCATTGAAATAATCATCAATGAAAATGAGTATCCCAAGTAATGCAGCTACCAGCTGAGCTCCAACTCTGGTTTTAACATGCTTCATCGCCCATTCACCAAAGGCACGGCTCCCACCGGAAATTGAAATAAAAGCCGTAATAATGCCAAGGATGAGCAAAAATAAAATAATATATATATTGGATACATTGAGTGATCCATCTGATATAAAGATTCCTTTTACTGCTTCCCATATAAGGACACATGTCTCACCAATATTAAAATCAGCAAGCATTAAAGCTGATGCTATAATCCCCACACCAAGTGAAAGCAAAACCTTCCTTGTTATAGCCACCATTAGAATTGCCAATAGTGGGGGAATAAGCGTATAAACTGTCGACTCCATTCCTTTTTTCCTCCTCCAAATAAATAAGGGGAACTCGTCGTGAGTGCTGACCCTTGCGCTCTTACCTTTTATGCAAAAGAAAATAAAGAAGGGCTGCAATAGAGAAATATCTACCGCAGCCCTGTATCAGCTTTTCTTTCTCCATCACGACCTGTAGCTCCTCATTATAAGAACCTCTTATAATGACAGTGTTGCTTTTATTTAAAACAACCCCAGCAAATTCATTTCTGACTAATCAACTTGCTTCGGCAGTTTCCCCTTTCGGCTATGCTCTCTGTTGTCATCCTCACATAGCTTACTCTTGAATCCTGCGCCTCTACCCCATCGGAATGATAAGGTACTATCTAATTGTTATTCTAATATAACAGATTACGTTCCTGTTCACAATGTGGAATAGATGTGTATTTTTTTACAATTATCTGATTAATTATTAGGATGAAGCCTGACTCAATTGCTTAACGAGTAACCCGATCGACAACATGTTAGGCTAATTAATCCAATCCTCTCGTTCCTGTAACCCACACAAAACTAAAACTCCCCTGTAAAAGTTTACAGGGGAGTGATTCACCTTTAATGTCCGCCAAGATAGGCCATCTTTACTTTTTCACTTGAGGTTAACTCATCTGCCGAACCCGAGAGGACGATTTTGCCGGTCTCCACTACATAGGCACGGTTGGCAATCGATAGTGCCAAATTAGCATTTTGTTCAACTAAAAGAATAGTTGTTCCCGCATTATTTATTTCTTCAATTATGCGGAAAATTGTTTTAACCAGTAGTGGAGCCAATCCCATGGAAGGTTCATCGAGTAAAAGCAATTTGGGCTTAGCCATTAATGCCCTTCCCATTGCGAGCATTTGTTGTTCTCCACCTGACAATGTTCCTGCCGGCTGTTTAAGACGTTCGTTCATCCTTGGAAAAAGATCAAATACCTTCTCCATATCCTCTTTAATCCCAGCTCGATCCCTACGTAAATAAGCACCAAGCTGTAAATTTTCTTCCACTGTCATATTGGCAAAAACCCGCCGTCCTTCTGGTACATGTGAGATTCCCTGCTTTACAATCACTTGAGCTGCTTTTCCACCTATGGATTTACCCTGATACATGATTTGACCCTGCTTCGGTTTAAGTAAACCTGAAACAGTTTTAAGTAGTGTACTTTTTCCAGCCCCATTTGCACCGATTAAGGTAACAATTTCCCCTTCGTCAATATGAAAAGAGACACCTTTTAATGCCTGAATATTTCCATAGTAAACGTTAATATCTTCAACCTTCAGCATCAGGAAACCTCCTCGCCAAGATAAGCCTCTATAACCTTAGGATTATTGCGGACTTCATCCGGTGTACCGTGTGCGATTAATTGTCCATGATCAAGTACATAAATACGTTCACATACCCCCATCACAAGCTGCATATCATGCTCAATCAAAAGTACAGTTAAATCAAATTTTTCACGTATTAAGCTGATTAACTCCATCAGCTGACTTGTTTCCTTCGGATTCATACCCGCTGCCGGTTCATCCAGCAGCAGTAACCGCGGACCCGTTGCTAGGGCTCTGGCTATTTCAAGTCTGCGTTGCATTCCATATGGAAGATTCTTGGCCTTTTCATCACGATAAGAATCCAGATTAAATATTTTCAGGAAATCTACAGCCTTTTGGTCCATTTCCAATTCTCCCGAAAAATGATTAGGCATTCGTATAATTGAACTGAGCATAGAATGTTTAGCCTGTGAATGATAAGCAACTTTGACATTATCTATGACAGATAAATCTCCAAACAAGCGAATATTTTGGAATGTCCTGCTAATTCCCTTTCTTGTAATTTTATAAGGCGGTAATTTGTTAAGCTTATCGTCGTTTAAATGAATGGTTCCTTCTGATGGTACGTACACACCAGTTAAAAGGTTGAAAAAGGTGGTTTTCCCTGCTCCATTCGGTCCTATTAAGCCGCACAGTTCACCGGGATACAGCTCCATAGATACATCTGCTACAGCCTTTAACCCTCCGAAATGAATTCCAATTTGGTCAACCTTAAGCAGTGGTTTGGTGGTTTGCATCCTTCATGCCTCCTTTTGTCTTCCTTTTGAAAAATGAGGTAATTTCCTTTGTACCCATCAATCCCTG
This sequence comes from Bacillus sp. z14 (2026), assembly GCF_058313575.1. Lineage (NCBI taxonomy): Bacteria > Bacillati > Bacillota > Bacilli > Caryophanales > Bacillaceae > Bacillus > Bacillus sp. z14 (2026). Next base: position 28,425 of record NZ_JBZFQK010000008.1, on the reverse strand, counting down.
CGGTCTGTACAGCATTGTCACAATTAGGATAATACTGTAAAGAATCATCCGCGTATCAGAATAATCTGATAGGAAGGAAGAAATTAATGTAAGGAGAATTGCTGCAATCACAGAACCTGACATACTGCCCAATCCCCCAAGCACGACGAATATTAAAATATCAAACGACCGAAGGAAACCAAAGGTTGACGGATTAATAATATAAAAGTTATGAGCATATAACCCACCGGCAATCCCAGCAAAAAAGGCACCAATGACAAAGGCAGCCACCTTATAATAGGTTGTGTTAATACCCATGGAATCAGCTGCTGTTTCATCTTCCCTCACAGATATACAAGCACGACCGTGAGTAGAATTAGTGAAATTCCGAATGACGATAATGGTCACTAGTAAGCAGGCAAAAACCCAAGGCCAGGTTGTCATTTGCGTGACCATCATCCCTCTTGCCCCACCAACGGAGTCCATATTAAGAAAAACAATACGAACTATTTCTCCAAACCCAAGAGTGGCAATCGCCAAATAATCTCCCTTTAAACGCAAGCTCGGGATCCCGATAAGCATGCCTACCAAGGCCGCTGCAATCCCTCCCATTAATAAGGCAGATAAGAATGAGACCTCTAGCATCATAGACATGACAGCAGAAGCATATGCCCCAATTGCCAGAAAGCCAGCATGTCCAATCGAGAACTGGCCCGTAATTCCAATAATTAGATGCAAACTAACTGCCAGAATAATATTAATTCCAATTGTCACAATAAGATTAGTATTAAAAGCATTTAAATATCCGCCTGAAATAAGAACCTGTACCACGATAAACAAGACGAATGAGAGTAAAATAGAGAGCCAAAAACCTTTAACCTTCTTAAGAATTGCCATCGCCATGTCTCCCTTACACTTTTTCTCTTCTGTTTTTTCCGAACAAGCCCTGCGGCATAAAAATTAATATCAAGATGAGGACAACAAATGCAGCTGCATCCCTCCATAAGGATAAACCGGAGGCACTTACCAACCCCTCTACTACACCAAGCAACAGACCGCCTACCATGGCACCTGGAATAATGCCAATCCCTCCAAGGACCGCGGCGACGAAAGCCTTAAGTCCCGGCATTACTCCCATTAATGGCTCTATTTTTGTATAGTAGGTCCCAAATATAACACCCGCTGCTCCCGCAAGTGCTGATCCGATTGCGAACGTAGCAGAAATTGTATTGTTTACGCTGATTCCCATTAATTTAGCAGCATCTGCATCAAATGAAACTGCACGCATCGCCCGGCCAATTTTAGTTTTATGAACAACAAATTGCAGAACGATCATCAAGAAGAGTGAAACACCCAAAATCATCAGCGATTGACTTTTTATCGTAACACCAAAGATATCTATTGAATCTGCTGGCAGAACATTATTTGGATATGCTTCAGGCTGCGCTCCCCTGATTTGGATCATCCCGTTTTCGATTAATAAGGAAACCCCAATGGCCGTAATGAGTGCCGCAATACGAGTCGCATTACGCAGAGGCTTGTACGCAATCCGTTCAATCAAAACTCCAAAGATAGCACAGGCAACCATGGCAAGAAGCAGTGCGGGAAAAAAAGATAATTCCATAAACGTAATCGCATAAAAGCCGATGAAGGCTCCAACCATAAATACATCGCCATGTGCAAAATTAATCAATTTTACAATTCCATACACCATCGTATAACCGAGCGCTATTAACGCATAAATACTGCCAAGTGATATCCCATTTACAAGTTGCTGAATAAATTCCATAACCTAAGACTCCCCTCGGTCATTATTTCAAAAATAGGAAGCTTTTTAACAAAGCTTCCTATTCCTCATTCTTATGGATTTACCTTTGTTTCAAAAACTTGCTCACCATTTTCATATTTTAAAATGGCCGCAGATTTAACCGGATTATGATTTTTATCCATCGTTAAATTCCCCGATACAAGCTGTAAATCTTTTGTTTCAGCAAGTGCATCTTTAATTTTTTCCGGTGTTGCGTCATCTCCTGCGCGTTTTATCGAATCTGCAATGAAGTAGGCTGTGTCATAACCAAGTGCTGCAAAGGCGTCCGGTGATTTATCTTTATATTTCTTTTTAAATGCCGATACAAAATCCTGGATTTTTTTGTCCGGATCTCCAGCAGAATAATGGTTCGTGATAAAGGTATTATTCAGCGCTTCCTTACCGGCAATTTCTAGTAACTTAGGAGAATCCCAACCGTCTCCTCCCATAACTGGAACTTCAATTCCTGACTCACGTGCTTGTTTTAAAATTAATCCAACTTCTTCATAGAATGCTGGAACAAAAACAAAGTCCGGATTTGCTTTTTTGATTCTTGTCAATGTTGATTGGAAATCGGTATCTTTTTGCAGGAATGCTTCTTCTGCTACAATTTGCCCACCCGCTTTTGTAAATGCATCTTTGAAGGCTGCAGCAAGACCTTTAGAATAGTCGCTTGAGCTATCAACATAAATAGCGGCTGTTTTTGCCCCTAATTCCTGCTGAGCAAAATTCGCTGCAACTGTTCCCTGGAACGGATCAATGAAACACGTTCTAAAAACATATTCATTAACCTTGCCATCCTTCGAAGTAATCGTTTCGTTCGTCCCTGTAGGTGTAATTAATGGAACTTTGTTATCATTGGCAACCTGGACCTGCGCCAATGTATTTGTACTTGTCGCCGCACCAATCATGACATCCACCTTATCCTGGCTGGCAAGCTTGATTGCTCCGGTCGTTGCTTCTGCTGCATCTGACTTGTTATCATATTTTACTATTTTCAGTTTTTTGCCACCGACACCTTCTTTGTTTATTTCTTCAAGTGCCAGATCCATCCCTTCCACAATGGATTGACCATAGGATGCCCCACCGCCAGTTAACTCAAGGTTGGCTCCAATTTTAATCGTATCTCCTTTTTCTCCGCCGCCTGATTTCTCTCCACCGCAGCCGGCCAAAACACCCATACCTAATGATAATGAAAGAATAATACCAGCTAGTTTCTTCTTTTTCATTACACATGCCCCCTATTTTTCTTATAGATAAAGATATGAAACGGTGATTTGATTGAAAGATTAAAATATTCTGAATATAGTTTAACCCCTACTGGAAAATATGTACATATATTTTTTTATTTTAAAATCTGCTAACTGTTATCCTATAAATTCACTTAAATCTATAGGGATAATCAGTAAAATATTAAATACGCTAGCTGGATAAAGATGTTTTCAGCTCAAGAATACAGGAATGAAAAATATAACCAACACGTTAGGAGGCGACAATATGACAGACAAAAATAACACTGAAGGATTACGAGAACTCGAAAGAAAAGTTCAAAACAGTCAGAAGAAGCCAGAAAACGCAATTGATAAAGGCCGTAAACCGGATCAACAAAATCGCCTAAAGAACCAAGAAACTAGACTGCCTTAAATTATATTAAAACTGAAGAAACCCAGTCTCTTGACTGGGTTCTCTTTTATGTATGTAATGCCTACTTTTTTTAATATTCCTTAAAATCATCCACAAATCATAATTTTCTTTTTAGAGTGCATATATTATTGGTAGTTCATCTCTTAAAAAAATGTTCAGGGATTATGTTATAAAGGAATGGCTGAACTATCTTTGTATGTTTTCTATTAATTTCAACACTACCTCTATTATAATATTGAATTACCTCAATCCATAACTCTTCCATTTAAAAAAACTACCCCACTAAAGTAACTCTTTTTTCCTAAACCTAACAAAATCCAAAACTAAATAGTAACCCAGGAATTGCATTCTTTTATAAACTTAATATACAGTTAAAATATAGAGAATTTATAGTACTTGTAAAAGAAAGGTTATTTTATGTATAAGATTAATGCTGTTTCTAAATTATTAGATATGCCAACTGTTACTATTCGATCATGGGAAACCCGTTATCATGCTATTACTCCGAAACGTACTGAATCGGGTCATAGAGTATATACAGAAGAAAATGTAAATGATTTAAAATGGCTCAAAAAACAGGTTCAGGATCATAAGATGAGCGTCAGCCAGGCAGTTCAGCTTCTGAAAATCCACAAAGGTGAAATTGAAAAGGAGCAATTAATCGACAACACGATTAATCATTCATTTGAAGCGCAAATTAATGAATTATTTGAAGCAACGCTACATTTTGATTCCGAGAGATGCAATCAGCTCTTTGATTTATATTTTTCTCAATTTCATTATAAAACGGTCTTTTATTCAATTGTCGTCCCACTTATGTATAAAGTTGGAGATGCTTGGGAAAAGGGAGAGTTGTCTGTTATTAAGGAGCATATGATCAGTAATATTGTGCTTCAGCGTGCCATTAATTTTTTTACGATTTTCCATTCATCCCCCATTCTACCCAAAGTGATTGCCATTTGTCCGGAAGGGGAGCATCATCAACTTGGATTAATCCTCTTTACTCTCTTTTTAAAAGAGCAGCATTATCCAGTCTATTATATAGGTGCCGATACACCACTTGATGGGTTGGATGAGTTGATTAAGGAAAAAGATATTGAGATAGTGGCCATTTCTATATCCAGTGATGAAAACGAACTGAAAGCCCAAAAATATATAGATATTCTTTATAACCAGAATCCAAAGTTAAAATTCATCATCGGCGGTTTAGGAATTAAAGAAAGTAAAAAACAAGAGCCTCGCTGGGATGTATCTCCGTCTGACAAAGACTGGCTGAACATCATGAATCAGATTAATGATTTTAAAAATTAAATACTTACTCCATGCCCCAATTCATATTGGGGCATTTTTCTTTCACTAATTAAAGTTACCTCAAATTCAATTATTTGCTATTATTATATTTTCCTTATACATTATCTATATATTAATTATATTTTAAATACAAATAATGTGAGGATGGGGATACATGTTTTTAGCCTGGAATGAAATAAAGAATAATAAACTTCGCTTTTTATTGATTGTCGGTGTTTTAACACTCGTTTCCTACCTAGTATTCTTTTTATCCGGGTTAGCTAATGGGCTTGAAAACCTAAATAAAGAAGCTGTTGATAAATGGGAGGCAGATGGAGTTATACTGACGGATGAATCAGATATAAATCTTCCGCAATCAACAATGGAAATCGGCGATTTTACAGGGGACGGTACAGATGAATATGCAATCTTGTCCCAATTAAACTCCATCGCAAAAACAGACGATATAAAAGCAAATGTCTCTCTTTTTGGCATCAATGAAGATGAATTTATTATGCCTGATATAAGTGAAGGGAAGGCTTTTAGTAAAACGGGGGAAGTAATAGCCGATGATTCTCTCAAAGATGAAGGGTTTAAAATGGGCGATGAATTGAGCCTTTCTTCTACGGACATCACTCTTACGATTACCGGATTCACTGAGGATGCAAAATTTAATGCTGCACCAGTATTGTATGGATCACTGGAAACGATACAGGAAGTTCGTTTTGGTGATGCAGCAGAGCAAAAAGATGATCAAATTAATGGTTATGTCATTCGTACAGATAACTTAGAAAGCGTCGCTGTCGACGATTCACTTAGTGTTGTTTCAACACAAACATTTATTGAAAACATGCCCGGATATTCCGAACAAAACTTGACATTAACCTTTATGATCTATTTTCTATTTATCATATCTGCCGTCATCCTGGCGATATTCCTTTATGTATTAACCATTCAAAAAATCAGTATTTTCGGAGTTATGAAAGCACAGGGAATTTCCAACAGCTATTTGTCCAAATCGGTGATTGCCCAAACATTTATCCTATCCTTAGCAGGAGTTATTGTTGGTTTCACCCTAACTCTTATAACCGGATATTTCTTACCAGCAGCTGTTCCTGTTGCCTTTAACTATATGGATATGCTGATATACGCTGCTGTCCTGGTTATTGTATCTATACTTGGAGCGCTATTCTCTGTACAGACTATTGTCAAAATCGATCCTTTAGACGCGATAGGAGGTTAACATAATGGCATTACTTGAATTAAAAGAGGTCAACAAAGTTTTCATGTCCGGCCGTACAGAAATCGAAGCATTAAAAACTACTAACTTTTCGGCAGATTCAGGAGAATTAATTGCCGTTATCGGTCCTTCCGGTTCTGGAAAAAGTACTTTTCTAACCATTGCGGGCGGTCTTCAAGCACCAAGCAACGGTGAAGTGATTGTAAATGATCAAAACCTGACTAACCTAAAGGAAAAAGAGCGAGCATCCATTCGTTTAAAAGAAATAGGCTTTGTTTTGCAAGCCTCTAACCTTGTACCCTTTCTTACAGTAAATCAGCAAATGCATTTACTGGATAAAGTAAAGAAGGATAATATGGATAATACTCAAATTCAAAGCCTTTACAGGGCACTTGGAATTGAGGATTTGCTTACCAGTTTCCCATCAGATTTATCGGGTGGTGAGCGCCAACGTGTTGCATTAGCAAAAGCATTATATACAGATCCTAGTATCATTCTTGCTGATGAACCAACCGCCTCCCTCGATTCTGACCGCGCCTTTGAGGTAATGGAAATGTTGAAAAATGCTACTACCAATCATGGTAAAACAACCATTGTGGTCACACACGATACAAGACTAATAGATTATTGTGATAAAGTTTATAAAATTATTGATGGAACGCTAAACCTCGAATCTCATAAATAAATAGCTTACCCTCTGTTTTAAAGAGCCTTTCTCTGTAAAGAAGAGAGGCTCTTTTCTCATTGCCCACGCTATTTTTATTATTCCCAAATTATACTTTACTGTTTTTTCTAAAAAATTAGATTGTTAACAAAAATGTTTAAGCTTGCTTGCTAAATTGGTATATAACACTACTAATTAATAAATGACATAAAGAAGGAAAGAGGCATAATAATGGAACCTGCCATTAAAGAAACATCACCTATATATAAACGTAAAAAGAAAAGAAAATTAAAAAGAGATTTAAAAACCAGGCATTTAACAATGATTTCTCTCGGCGGAACGATTGGTACGGGATTATTTCTGGCTAGTGGAAATACAGTTCATGCTGCCGGTCCTGGCGGTGCCCTTGTTGCCTTCGCAATTGTTGGTATAATGGTATATTTTTTAATGACAAGTCTGGGAGAGATGGCCGCACATATGCCCGTTGCGGGATCATTCAGTATCTATGGAGAAAAGTTCGTCGATCCTGCCTTTGGCTTCGCACTTGGCTGGAATTACTGGTATAGTTGGGCAGTCACGATTGCAGCAGAGCTATCAGCGATTGTGTTAATAATGAAGTTTTGGTTTCCTGATAGCCCTTCAGCATTATGGAGTGGATTATTTCTTCTCATTATTTTTCTACTAAACGCTCTCTCTGTTAAAAGCTTCGGAGAGTCAGAATATTGGTTCTCATTAATAAAAGTAATTGCCATTATTGTTTTTATTGGTACAGGTGTCTTGATGATATTTGGAATTATGGGCGGAGAAGCCATTGGATTCAAGAATTTCACAGTTGATGATGCACCTTTTAATGGAGGAATCATGGCTATATTAGGAGTCTTTATGGTCGTTGGTTTTTCATTTCAAGGGACAGAGCTTATTGGGATTACGGCCGGAGAAAGTAAGGAACCAGCAAAAACTATTCCTAAAGCTGTAAATTCAGTTTTTTGGAGGATTTTAATTTTCTTTATTCTTTCTATCTTAATCATCGGTTTAGTGATTCCCTATACTACTCCGGACCTTGCTGCTACCGATAGTGTCGTAAAAAGTCCTTTCACTCTTCTATTTGAGCGCGCTGGCATTGCCTTTGCTGCATCTGTTATGAACGCAATCATCCTGACCGCCATTCTTTCAGCAGGTAACTCAGGAATGTATGCAGCAGCCCGAATGCTATGGAACTTAGCAGAAAGAGGACATGCTCCAAAATTCCTTGGAAAATTGAGCAAAAAAGGTGTACCCATCAATGCCTTAATTGCTACTGGCCTGGTTGGCTGTCTGGCATTTTTAAGTTCATTTTTTGGAGATGGTGTGGTTTATGTCTGGCTCATTAATGCAGCCGGTTTATCTGGGTTTATTGCCTGGCTTGGCATCGCCATTAGCCACTATCGTTTTCGCAGAGCATATGTGGCTCAGGGATATGATGTAAATGATCTTCCTTATAAAGCAAAATGGTTCCCGTTCGCACCGCTCGCTGCTGCCACACTATGTACCCTGATCATACTTGGCCAAAATACCGATGCCTTATTTGGCGGTACTATAGATTGGTACGGTTTATTAGTATCCTATATCAGTCTTCCGCTATTTCTAATTTTGTGGTTTGGATATAAATATAATAAGAAAACAAAAGTTGTTTCTCTAAAAGAAATGAATGTAAAGAAAATTAAAGCCTAAAAAGAATGAAGAACCTCTAGTTACTAATGGAGGTTCTTCATTCTTTGCAAAGATAACTCCCTCTATTTCATCTCCCCTCTTCCTCGAGCAAACGGTCTAATAGTGCGTAATAAATCATTTACATTCTTTAGTAGCAGTTAGCTTCTCCGTCCATCTAAAATGCAAAAAAAAAAATCGCATCCGTTTCCTCATCCACTTATTTTTCGGATAATGACATTCAAGATTTTTTGAATAATCTAAGTAGGTATGTGGAATCATTTTCATAAAAGCCACGTTCTCTTCCTTTTTGCTAAAAATGGGCTGGTCGTAAGGAGATATATATGGAACATAGAATAAGAAAATTTCTTTCATTATCAGCTAATTCCTTAGTTATGGGAATGATCCTGGCATTAGTAGGTGGGTTTTTAGATGCTTATACATACGTTACAAGGGACGGAGTTTTTGCAACTGCACAAACAGGAAATACCGTTTTATTTGCGGTGAGAGCAGCCAGCACAAAATACGGTGCAGCCATTCAGAATGTACCGCCTTTTTTAGCTTTTATTGCCGGCGTGTTAACAGCCGAATACATCAAAGACAAACACGATATGCATAGACGAGCAGTTTTAATACTGGAGTGTGTCATTTTATTTATTGTCGGTTGGTTACCAGGAAGTGTACCGAATATGATTGTCACTATGAGCATTGCCTTTGTATCCTCCCTGCAAATCGCTACCTTTAACAAATTGGAAAATTGGAGCTACAATTCAACCATCACAACCGGAAATCTGCGAACTGCCTCTTCAGCTTTTTACGGCGCCTTTATAGATCGTGATTCAGAATCAAAAAAAAAATTTAAAGGGTTTTCCGCCATTATACTCTCCTTTATTTTTGGTGCATTAGTTGGGACCTATTCCAGTATTCATATGGGGAACACAGCCATCTGGATAGCAGCCAGTATTATCCTGCTCACCGTTATTTTATATCATAAAAATAAAGGATTTATGGAGGACAATAATACCTCCTGACCTAATGAAAAATGCTAGTTTTCAACACCTTACCAAGAGATAGGGTTAGGTGAAATTCTTTAATTCCAGATCAAAAAACAAAAAAAGAAAAACAGCTGCTTTTACACAGCTGTTTAATACTCGGATTTCATTAGAAAGCTCAGCTATAAACATAGCTTTCTCGCATTTCTTCTTTAGCCATCCCGATTAAAATATTCTTATTTGGAGAAAGCTCTTTTTGTAAATTTCCACTTATCATGTATTCTTTCCAATCACCATGCGGAATATAAATGGTACTACTCTCAAAAATTGAATCTTTGTCTTTGTTATAGAAATAAACAAAACATTTTTCTTTTTGATGGGTATGAAGATTTTCTACTTCCAGCACTACTTTATGGTATTCATTTTCGGGATTATTTTCACTAATGTATCCCTCCATCTCATCCATTGCCTTCATTGTATCCTCGTAACAATCTTCTTTTATGACCATGATTTCTCCCCATACTACATCTTCACCAAATGTAATAGCAGGATAACCTTTATACGGCATATGATATAATTTCATATTTTCTAATTTGGCTTCTTTTTTCTCAATGACCTTATTAGCTAAATACTTATTATAATTGAAAAACCCTTCCCGTAAGCTTCCATAAACAAAAAGATTGATCCGACTCATTAACAAATCTCTCCGCCGATTGCTTTTATATCTTCGTCATAGATAACACAAGCTTCAATAGCCAGTTCCAAGCCCTTTACAATATCATTTAACGACATAAACGGAGTATTTTTCTTATCCATCACTTGAGAAGTCATATAAGGGATGTGAATAAATCCACCTTTTATATTTGGATACTTCTTATCAATCATGTAAAGAATTCCGTACATTACATGGTTACATACAAATGTTCCGGCTGTATTTGATAACGTTGCCGGGATTCCATTTTCACTCATATGTTTAACCATAGCTTTGACAGGTAAGTTTGAGAAATAAGCAGGTTGACCATCCGGTTGGATAACTGCATCAATTGGTTGATTACCTTCGTTATCTTTAATTCTATAATCATCCAGGTTAATAGCAACTCTTTCAGGAGTTATATCAAATCTTCCTCCTGCCTGCCCTACTGATATGACAATATCCGGCTTGTGCTGTTCTATTGCATTCTCTATTGCTTCAACAGATTTATTTTGAACTGTCGGTATAATGACCTTAATAACCTCTGCTCCTGCGATTTTGTTGTTTACCATTTTAACAGCTTCTTCAGCTGGGTTTACTGGCTCTCCTCCGAATGCATCAAATCCAGTTATTAATACTTTCATAATTTATTCTCCTATTGTAAGTTTTTTATCTTAAAATCCCCAAATATACATCATAAATATATGAACAACTAATAATGTTAAAGCGATTGGAGCTTGTGCCTTTATGACTGAATTCTTATCTTTAAGTTCAAGCAATGCAGCTGGTAACATATTGAAGTTCGCAGCCATAGGTGTAATTAATGTTCCACAGTATCCAGCTGTTAATGCCAGAGTTCCACAGATAAGAGGGTCTCCGCCTATAGCAAATACAAACGGTACACCGATTCCAGCCGTTATTACAGCAAATGCGGCAAATGCATTACCCATGATAGCTGTAAATAAAGCCATACCTACACAATAAGTTGCTACACCTACCAATGCATTACCTGTTGGGATCACATTTGAAATAATAGATGCAATCTTATCGCCTACACCCGCTGTCGTAAATAATACGCCTAATGAAGCTAATAATTGAGGCAGAATCGCAAATGCTCCAATTGATTGATACATTCTATTGGTATCCTCTAATAGCTCTTTAGAAGTAGCTTTAGTTAATATAAACGTTAATACTAATGCTATGGTGGATGCTATACCAATCGCTACCGTTCCAGGGAAACTTGTAAATTGAGCCACAAGCATGGCTATAACTGCGATAGACAGTGATGGGATGAAAATTTTCAAGCCTAATTTTTCTGCTTTTAAGTTAGCGAATGTCTCATCTAATTGTTTTAACGTTCCAATATTTATTTGCTTAGTTGCCGATAATACAGCGATAACAACTACTAAAATACCTACTATCGTACTTGGAATATAGTTTCCAAGTATGAAAATTACGGCTAGTATTCCCCAAAACATAGCTGTACCGATTCTTGTTTTGTGGTTTTTATCCTTTAAAGTAAATACCATGGTAACTCCCATGAATAAACCGATTATAATATAAAAGAGTTCTAATAAAAGATTAGAGATTTGTGTTATATCCATTATTGTTCACCTCGTCCTTCTCCATTTTTACTAGAATATTTTTGCGTCATTTTTCTATCGAATAATAAATTTTGAGCAGTCCAGAATATGAATGCAATAACGGCAACTGGTACTGAAACTTTCGCTACTTCAAGTGTATCTACCTGCATGCCTAGCCCTTCCAGTGTAGATGCAATTAAAAGTACACCAGAATTTGCGATGAATACATTTTGCGCAAAGAAATTACCGATATTATCAGATGCTGCTGAGTATGATTTTATTTTTTCAATATCTTTTTCGTCGACCTTATCTCCGTATTTAGCAACGGCTGCACCTTCTGCCATTGGGCTTACTAAAGGTCTAACAAATTGTGGGTGTCCACCAAGTGTTACGCCCATACCAATCGTTACTTCTCTTATAAACGTATAACCACTCAGTAATTTTCCTACTGATAAACTGCTTGCTTTTTTAATAAGCATAACTGCCTTGGCTTTTAATCCGTATCTTTCACTCAACCCTATAACAGGAATGGTAATCAAAAATAAACAAGTTACTCTATTTGATACAAATGCTTCTCCAAGTGTATTAAGTATATCTACGATATTCATGTTTGCCACAAGTCCAGTCGAAATACCTGCTACAACAACTACTGCAATGGTATCTAACTTTAGTGCAAATCCTATTATTATAATCAAGATCCCTAATAGTTCCATTACTACTCTCCTATTCTAACATTTTAGTTATTCTACAATAATTTCTAATTATATAGTCATCTTTTAACATTGTAAATAACACGTACAACTATACTTCAACATTTTAATCTGGTAAAGGAGTAAAATATGGTTATTATCAATAGAGGAGATAAGCTATGAGATAACAGTATAATAAAGAACTTAAAAAGCCTTGCTACATAAATATCGTAGCAAGGCTTTGACTGTTATTATATAGGAATAATTAAATTCCAGCTAATGGAACCTGAAATCCCTGAGATTTAGGCACTTAAATTTAAATATGGCCCATTTTCTTTTTCCATTCCATCACATAATTTTCTAGTACATTTTTTAGTTCTTGGCCAATTTGTAAGTAGTCTTCATCATTTAGATTAGCAAGAGATACACGAATGGACCATACTGGTGCTGAAAATCCTTCGCCGCTTAATAATACAATCGATGAGTTTTCTGCTAGGCGATATAAAATATCAACCGGGTTATAATTCTTTTTCAGGTAATCGGTGAACCCTTTATCAAAGTGATGATTACACCAGATTTCCAAATCGATTTCTGTATAATAATCTGCATCATTAGGCAAATGTTTCTTAGGTAAACCGAGACCTTTGTATAATAAATTCATCCTCCGGTGTAAAATGTCCATAGTTTTTTTCTTGTATTCATTATTGGTATCGAGCATTGCAAAAATCGAAAATAAAGCCATTTGTACTTGTTGCGGTGTCGATAATCCAGCTGTGTGATTCATCGCAACGGCTCTGCTATCTGCAACTATTCGATCGATAAACGTAAGACTTTCTGGATTCCGTGTAAGCGAAGCGTATCTTTTATGTAGAACCTCCTTCGTTTCTTCTGGTAAATCATCGACTAATTTATCAAAGACATTGGATCGATTTATGGAAATCGTCCCTAATCGCCAGCCTGTCACACCAAAATATTTAGAAAATGAATAGACCCCAATTGTATTGAATGGTAAATCCACCATTAAGGAACGGAACCCTTCAACAAAAGTACCATATACATCATCTGAAATTATCATAAGATTTGGATTATCTTGTTTCACGATTTGTATGATTTTTTCTGTGGATTTCTTTTCCAAAGAAACTGAAGGCGGATTGCTCGGATTTACTAAAAAAAGTGCTTTAATGTCCGTATCTTTTAATTTTTCTATTTCTTCATCAGGGTATTGCCATGTATGCTGTCCTTCATTGTTTAATTCGGTTGCTTCAATTTTCACAAGTTCGTAATCATTGTTAGGAAGCTCTGGAATCTCTATATAAGGCGGAAAAATTGGAACCATCACCGCAATCTTAGATCCTTTGGGCAGCAAATAATTTTTAAATAACGTATCAAATATATAACACATCGCTGCCGTTGCTCCTTCAACAGCAAATAAATCAAACGGACCAGCCGACGAATCACCATTACATAGCTCTTTAATTAAAAAATCATGTACAACCTGTTCAGTTCTAACAAGCATTCGATCCGGAATCGGGTAATTATCACCAATAATTCCATCTACTAATTCATAGACCCATGTATCTGGCTCAAACTGTTTATTTTTGATACCGTATTGAATAATTTCTTTCAGCAAATGAATTCCTGGAATTTGCTGATTGGCCTCAACATATTTATTAAAACGTTCTGCAATTCCTATCCGACTTGGCATCCCCGCTAAATTGCCATCATCCCATACTTGCCTCGATTCTGTAACAGCGAATTGCCCTAAAGCAAAAAACGCTTCTCGAGGTGTCGCTGCAATCCAATTAGGATTCCCCCGTCCTGCATCCAGCATAGTTCTAGTGATTCTCATTTTTCCTTTTGCAAGATCAATGAGCTTATCTTTTAACTCAAACGGACTTATTTTCTCCAATTGATGACTTTCCTTTTTTAGTTCATCCATCAAGATCCTCCTAATAAACTGCTAAAACCATATAAAAAGTATTCCACAAGTACACGTGGAATATAATCGAACTCATTTATTTCTCTCATTAACAGAATATTGAGGGACCTATAAAAATTTAATAACGGTTAGAACTTTCTCTCTCATTACAAAAAAATCTGACCTATTAATCAAAAAAATAAGTCAGATTTAATAGTCCGACTTATTTTACGAATATTATTTACTTTTTACTAGCAGTTAGAAAAGGATTACAACATCACCTTTGGCACTTCAAAACCCAAATAACACCATTACCATTAATTATTTTCTATATTCTTCAAGTTGCTCATTAAGCCCCTTCGTTTGAGTATATACCTGTTGATATACCTTAAATAATCGCTTATACGTCTCGACATTTTCTTGAATCGGATCATAGGATTTTGCAACTTGAATAAAATGATTGGCACATTCGTTTAATGAAGCAAACCAACCGCATCCATACGCTGCAAGCATCGCCGCTCCCATTCCTGGACCTTGCTCGCTTGTCAGTCTTTCAATTTTCGTATTGAAAATATCCGCTTGCATCTGCAGCCATGTGTCATTTTTGGCACCGCCGCCAATAGAGATTATTGAATTAATCGTCTTACCATTTTCCCTGAAAATTTCAATTGATTCGTTTAGAGAGAACGTTATCCCTTCCAGAACCGCACGGGCAAAATATTTCCGATCATGAGATGCATCAACGCCAATAAAGCTACCGCGAATAGTGGCATCTGCGTGTGGTGTTCTTTCACCGACAATATATGGCGTAAATAATAGACCATTGCTGCCTGCAGGTACTTCTTCCACTCCAGCCAAAAATTGATCAAAATCTTCTTGCTTCGCGAACGTTTCCTTAAACCAGCTTAAGCTATAGCCAGCCGCAAGCGTCACACCCATTGTATAGTAAGCATTTTCTTCACCATGATTAAAATAGTGAACTTTCCCATTAAAATCTTGGTCATTTCTTTCTTCATAAGATAGTACGACACCAGAGGTACCAATGCTTGCTAACGTTTTTCCTGGTGTTAAAATTCCGGAACCAATCGCACCGCATGCATTATCAGCTCCGCCTGCAAACACTTTTACCGCTTCAGTCAATCCTGTTTTTTGGGCAAATTCAGCTGTTACTGTACCTACGAAATCATGTGATTCCACTAATGGTGGGCAAAAATCAGAGGATAGACCAAATGCCGCCAATACTTCCTGGCTCCATTCCCGTTCCGCCACATTCAGTAATAGCGTTCCTGCAGCATCGGAGTAGTCCATATGGATATTTCCAGTTAGACGGTAGCGTAAATAATCCTTTGGGAGCACAAATAATCTGGCACGTTTGAAAATGTCTGGTTCATTTTCTTTTACCCAGAGAATTTTAGGCAGGGTAAAGCCTTCTAATGCAGGGTTTTTCGTTACTTCTAATAAACGTTTACTCCCCATAACATCGTATATTTCCTGACATTGCCTTGTAGTTCTCGTGTCATTCCATAAAATTGCATTTCTTAAGACTTGATTATCTTCATCTAATAAAACTAAACCATGCATCTGACCCGAGAAACTGATCCCCTCGATATCATTTACATCTCCATCGAACTGGTGAATTAATTCCGCTATTCCTGCTGTTGTTTTTTCAACCCATTCTTCCGGGTTTTGTTCACTGTAACTAGATTTTTCAATAATAAGCGGATATGACTTTGCTACTTCCATACATACGTCTCCACGCTGATTCACCAGTAAGATTTTCACTGCACTTGTTCCGAGGTCTACACCAATAACATATTTCATCCTTATCATCCTTTTCTAAAAAAAGTGCTGGAGGAAAGGCTTCCAGCACTTTGTAAGATTAATAGATTAAACGTGTACGCTTGATAGTGTTTCTAATAAATATTGGTTGATGATGGCTTTCAGGCGCTCTGTTCTTCCAGATGTGTTCTTAATCTCAGTTAATTGAAGAGCATACTTTTCTAATTCACGGAAGTTGGTTCTGCCCTCAACGATATCTAAGCCAACGCCTTCTTGATAGCTGCTATAGCGTTCCTCAACAAAGCTATCTAAAGCTTTATCTTCAATAAGCTTGTTTGCTACCTTTAATCCAATAGCAAATGCATCCATACCAGCGATGTGGGCATGAAAAAGATCCTCTGGCTCAAATGAACCCCGTCGTACTTTTGCATCGAAGTTTAAACCACCTTTGCCTAAACCTCCATTTTTCAATATTTCATACATTGCTAATGTATTAGAATAAAGATCAGTCGGAAATTCATCTGTATCCCATCCAAGGAGTGTATCCCCCTGGTTTGCATCCACTGATCCAAGCATTCCATTGATACGAGCTGTTCTTAACTCATGCTCAAATGTATGGCCAGCAAGAGTTGCATGGTTAGCTTCAATATTGAACTTGAAATAATCTGTCAGATCATATTTTTGCAAGAAAGCCATACTAGTCGCCACATCAAAATCATATTGGTGTTTTGTAGGTTCTTTAGGTTTTGGCTCAATCAAGAAAGGAACATTCAAACCGATTTCTTTCGCATAGTCAACTGCCATATGGAAGAAGCGAGCCAAGTTATCTTGTTCAAGCTTCATGTCCGTATTTAGGAGTGTTTCGTAGCCTTCACGACCGCCCCAAAACACATAGTTTTCAGCGCCAAGTTCCTTCGCTACTTCTAAGCCTTTTTTTACTTTCGCAGCTGAATAGGCAAATACATCAGCATTCGGAGAAGTGGCAGCACCATGAACATAACGAGGATTAGTGAACATATTTGCTGTATTCCAAAGCAACTTTGTTTTACTTGTTTTCATGTATTCCTGAATCATTGCTACGATAATATCCTGATTTTCATTTGTTTCTTTTAATGTGCTTCCTTCTGGAGCGATATCTACATCATGGAAAGCAAAATAAGGAACATTTAATTTTTCAAAGAGTTCAAATGCCGCTTCCACACGGGCTTTTGCTAAATCTAAACCTTTGAGATTATTCCATGGGCGAATCGCTGTACCAACACCAAATGGATCTGTTCCATCTGCTGTGAACGTGTGCCAATAGGTAACTGAGAATCGGAGAATATCTTCCATTGTTTTTCCATTTATCATTTCTTCTGGATTATAATACTTAAATGCTAAAGGATTTTTAGATGAAGCGCCTTCATATTGGATTTTATTAACAGTTTCGAAATAAGCCATTGTGGCATGCCTCCCAAATTTTTTAGGTTTCAGATCGTTTATGTAAATGCTTACAAAATATGAGTCTCTAAATTCTTAATCTGCAACCTGTATTAATTAGCATTGTAGCACTTTATACTTTGTTTGTCTAATAGATAAACAAAGTATACAACAAAATTAGCTGTCTAATTGAGAAAATGTAGAAATACTTCTTTCTTCTATCGATCTTGTTTTAAATCCACAACTCTCACTCAATTGGTGAACAGCTATAAAGTACTTACTTGCTTCAAATAATACTAGATAAGCAGGCATATTTTCTATTATATTAAAAAAATATGCCATACTTTATAATTATCTCTGTTTTGCTAAACGAATTACGTTCCATGACAAGTTCGGCAGAATGGTTATTACCTTACCATTCTCACATTTTGCATTCCCATTGGAATGTGGTTTTACTGTCTCTTTATGTGCTGAATTGGTTTGTTTAATATTTTCATTTTCTAGAACAATATGCTCGATTACTTCATATTCATTAAAATTACGTATATCTACCTCTAGCTCCAAAACTTCTTCAAGATGACGATTAACCGCAAAAATAGTTAATGTATCTTCCTCATCATTATAAACCGCTGTAGACTCTAAATATGGAACGTCCGTAAAATCTTTACTATCGTATTTATCACTAGTAATAATCGGATTTAACGAAATACCCCGTCCATAAACGGAAGTATGCATATAAGGATAGAATATAGTTTGCTTCCAAGCAGGTCCGTTATTTTCTGTCATAATCGGCGCAATGACATTCACTAACTGCGCAAGACAGGCAATTTTAACTCGATCCGCATGCTTCAGCAACGTAATCAACATGCATCCAACTAAGAGCGCATCTTCAAAAGTATATATATCCTCTAATTGAGGAGGCGCAATACTCCAAGGTTCAATCTGTTTATCCTGCTCATTACTGTGATACCAAACGTTCCATTCGTCAAAAGATAGATTTATAGTTTTCTTACCACGTTTTTTCGCCTTAATATAATCAGCAATGGCGACAACTGATTTTATGAAATCATCCATTTCTAAAGATAAAGCTAAATAATTGGATAGGTCATTGTCTCGATTCCCATAATACTGATGAAGAGAGATGAAATCAACATGGTCATATGTATAATCTAATACCGTTGCTTCCCAATCAGCAAATGTAGGCATCGCTCTATGCGAACTTCCACATGCTACCAATTCGATGCTTGGATCTACCCACTTCATCACCTTTGCTGCTTCCTGAGCTATTCTTCCATATTCAGCAGCGGTCTTATGTCCAATTTGCCAAGGACCATCCATTTCATTGCCAAGACACCATGTCTTTATATTATAGGGTTCTTTTACACCATGCGAGATGCGCAAATCACTATAATAAGAGCCTCCAGGATGATTGCAATATTCCACTAAATTTCTAGCTGCATCAATTCCCCTCGTACCTAAATTAACAGCCATATTTACATCTGCATTCACCAATTTAGCCCATTTCATAAATTCATTGGTACCCATTTCATTTGTTTCTGTAGTACTCCATGCAAGATCTAAGCGGTTTGGGCGTTTTTCTTTAGGACCCACACCATCCTCCCAATTATAGCCGGAGACAAAATTCCCTCCAGGATATCGGACTAACGGCACTTTTAGTTCTTTTACTAATTCTAGAACATCCTTTCTAAAGCCATTTTCATCTGCCTGAGGATGAGTAGGCTCATAAATACCTCCATATACAGCTCTGCCTAAATGTTCAATAAATGAACCATATATACGATTATCAATTTCAGCGATTTTAAAATCTTTCTCTAGAATCATTTTTGCTTTATTGGCTGCCATTTACAATCCCTCCATTTTGTTTGTACTAGCCTAACTTATATAAGTACAATATGTTCAAATCAGATCGTTATCATTGCCCATTTTGATTCCCTTGGGTACGGACAAGTCTGACTTTTAAATTTCGCTTGATAATGAATGATTGACCGGCTGTAAGAACAGGTTGTCCCATATTGAAAAGAAGAACATTGTTTGCATATTTCTACCCTTGCTTTATATAATTCATCGGATACAATATTGAACTTATTTAAATCTGCTTCCTTAATTAAAGATTGAATATGATCTTCACTGACTTTGATACTTCCTGAACAGCTTTTCAAATATTTCTCCTATTCATTCTTTCACCTCTTTCAATCTCTACCGTAACGATCGACATGAAATGTCAGTTGTGATAATTTTCGTATTCGCTCAATCCTCCTCCAATTTCTAAATGCTTTCTGGTTTTAAACGATAGATCGGATCATTTCACTTTTAACTCACATTCATAAATTGCCGAATCCCTCACTAAGAGCCATATTTCTTCAACAGATTTCTGTAATATGCATGATAGTATTCTTCAATCTATTTATTGAACATATTTCATTTCAATCTGTAGTAACACATTTCTCACTAACAAGACAGTACACGCTGCAAACATCGGGACTCCCCAAAATATCGCAAAGTTGCCAAAATATTTAAACGATTGATACAGGATAAAGATTAATATAACAATAGATAAAGATTGTACCGGGCGATTGATGACTAAATAAAGGGAGTATTTTATAATGTCTCTCATCCTGATAATGAAGCGGCTATATAGAATGAGTGAATAGACATAACTAATCATTGATAAAAGAAGGATTAAAAATAACATAGGTAACAAATATGCGCCTTTTTCGTTGGAGGCCAGAAAATCAATATCTGCACACAAAATCAGTATTAATACACTGTATGGAATCCATAGTTTTAAGGAATCTTTGAAATCTTTCTTATAGTAATAGAAATATTTTCTCACGACCCTAATTTCAGTTTCAAAAAGCATTTTAAAAATAGTTTGGAATATCGCCCCCATTGTTGGGCCAATTAACAAAAAAGCAATTAAATATAAGGGAAGTGTAATTAAGTGGAATTTTACAAATAGCAATAAAAAAATCAGAATACCACTCGTTAACAAAGCACAAATACCTACCACAAATAAACTCCAGACAATATTTGTAGTTTTGATTAAAAAGCTTTTATTTGCCATCAAAAAACACCTCATTTACTGACACTATCAACCTTTTACCCCACCAACAGTCATTCCTGATATAAAAGATTTTTGATTGAATAAGAATAATATAAGTATAGGAATAATAGACATGATCGAGCCCGAAAAGACGATATCATAGTTATTACCATATGGTGTCATTGCAGTTAATAACCCTGCAGGTATAACCAAATTCTCATCTGACCTCATAACAATCAATGGCCAAAGAAAATTATTCCAAGCTCCCATGGAAGTCATAATAGTCATTGCTCCAAAAGCCGGTTTCATCATCGGTACATATATTTGCGAGAAAATACGAAATTCTCCCGCCCCATCTATTCTAGCGGCCTCAGCATAATCATTTGGAATCCCAATTGCATATTGCCTAAAGAAAAACACTGTAGCAGGCGGAACTATTCCTGGTAATATCACCCCTGCGTAAGTATCCATTAAGCCTAAATTTGTAACTAGCTTATATAACGGAATTAATAAAATATCACCCGGAACCATCAACATAATCAAGACAAGCATAAAAATAAAATTTCGGCCTCTAAAACGATATTGCGCCAAACCATAACCTACCATTGAACAAAAAATCAGTACTAAAACTGTTTGTATAATTGTTATTAGTGCACTATTTTTAAACCAGGATAGAAATATACCATTATTATTAGTAAACAATTTTCCATAGTTACTAAAGTTGATACTGGATAAATCTATATGTATATTTAAACCCTGTGCAAAAATATCTGAGGATTCTTTAAAGGAGGAGACTAACATAAACCAAAAAGGAATCAGTATAATAAATCCGATAACACTAAGTATTAGGGTTGTGATCAAGGTTGATACTCTTTTTTTGGCCTTCATCATTAATCCTCCTTAAATAAGCCTCTTACTGAAACTTGAATCAAATTTATTGCAACCACAATCACAAACATTATTACTCCAAGCGTACATGCATACCCGAAATCCCCATCGCTAAAGGCTGTTTTGTAAATATATGTTAAGAAAGTTGTTCCAATATTATCTGGAGACTGTGCTCCCCAATACACATAAGTTTCATTAAATAATGAAAAGCCTGCGAGTATAGATATAGTTAAAACATAAGTAGTAATTGGTTTAATCATTGGCAATGTTATACTTTTAAATTTATCCCATTTACTTGCGCCATCAATTTCAGCGCATTCATACAACTCCCGTGGGATATTTTGTAACCCAGATAAAAAATAAATCATATTTACACCAAGCCATCTCCACACACATACTATTACAAGTGCAAACATAGCTGTCCCTGAATTATTAAGCCAATCAATCGGACCTATGTTAAGGTAACTAAGCCAACTGTTGAATACTCCAGTAGGTTCTTTGCTGAAAGCAAATTTAAATACCAGCCCTACAATTACCGTAGATGTTAATACTGGTATAAAGAAAATTGATCTAAAAAAATATTTATATTTAGTATTTTTATTATTCATCACTAAAGCCAGCAAGAGTGGTAATGGGATTAAAATTAAAATAGTCCAAAATGTATACCTGGTAACGTTCCATAAAGCTTTATAGAATACAGGATCTGCAAACAACCGCTTATAATTCTCTAAACCTATAAATGTCGTTTCATCGAAACCTGAAATTCTTTGGAAACTCATAATAATCGAATTTATAAAAGGGTATAAAGAAAACACTAAAAATACAATAATAAACGGGGAGACAAATAGATATGGAGCTATCTTCTGCATATTTATTTTCTTTTTTTCTCTTTTTAATGGACTTTTGCTCTTTGGACTTATTTGTGCCGTAATATCGTTCGTCATCTTCATTCCCCCCTTATCCCTCTTCATACCAAAATGTTATCCAACAAATTAAGAAGAGAATGTTCCCTCCTTAATTTGTTAGATTGCAAACATTATTTACCTGCTTTAATTCGTTTATTGGCAGATTTATCAACAGCATCCAAAGTTTTTTGTACGTCCGCCTGTTTAGTCATCATTTTTGGCATACCATTCGTGAGTAACTCATCAATAATAATCGGATAACTATTATGGGTAAAACTTAATGTTCCTACCTCATCCTTCAATACTGCCATTTGTTTAAAAATATCAGTTCCGAAATAATCTGTGTATTTGTTCGGTTTTTCCATTTCAGGACTCAGCCATACATCTGATCGAATTGGATCAAAACCAAGTATTGTCCAAGTCTTAATAGATCCTTCTTCACTGGCCTTGGATTCAACTACAAATTTCTTAAGTAAATCTTTATCATGCGCTTGATTTGTGACAACTGTAGCTGTTCCTCCAAGTCCCGCCGAACGGAGATCTCCCTCTTTAAATATTGGTAAACCCTGGATTTTTATTTTTCCGCTTAATTTAGGCATAAAGCTTACCATACGACTCATATACCACGCTGGCATGACCACTGAAGCATACTTACCTTTATTAAAGGCTGCATAATATTCTTCAACATCTTGATGGCCGCCTTCTGCCGTTTTAGCAATTTTATGTTTGTAGACCATATCTTGAAGAGTTTGTACAGCAGTTACACTGGCTTCCTCGGATAAAATAGACTTATCATCTCTTACCATATCTGCTTTCTGTTGAGCAACCATTGCCGTATATACAAATTGGGAACTTGTTTCTACAGAAGTCATATATATACCCGTCTTTTCTTTAACCACTTTCCCTGCTTCCACATAGTCATCCCAAGTTTTAATAGTGGATGGATCTACCCCCGCTTTTTTCATGATATCCATATTGTAATAAACAAGAGTTGTCCCTACATGATAATCCAGACCATAGACTTTGCCATCTACCGTATAATTATCTGTGCGTCCTTTTACTAAGTTTTCATTATATGGTTCTACTTCATTTGTAATATCTTCAAATGGAGGCTTGTTTGTTTTTGTATATTTAGCGAATTGTCCAATTTCTACGTCCGCGATATCTGGAGCACCATTACCAGAATTTAATGCTACCTGTAACTTTTGATTCATCTGATCAAAAGGAAGAACATTTATTTTCAAATTAATTTGTTCATCAGGATGATTTTTATTCCAGGTTTCAGCTGCATCTTTCCAATAATCAGCATGTACTTGTACAAATGTCCACATGGTATATTGAGCTTTTCCATCTTTTGTTTTAGCATCAGAAGGGGAGTCACCTGAACTACAGCCAGCCAATGAAAAGGACAAAACCAGTATTAATGCCAAAACAAGAGTCATTATCTTACGTTTACCAGCACTTAACACGCTCATTCTATACACCTCAATTTTTATGGTTTATACTCATTTGAACCTAGTCAATCCTTTAAATTACAAGCTATTTATAACCTCCTTTAGTCTTTTACTCTTTTAAAACAAGCTCTATTATTGTAAGCGTATTCATTTTTTACCATCATATTCCACTCGTTTGTACAAGTCAACTTACTTTTTTAATATTTTGAATATTATACAAACAACTCGGTGAATAACGTTCCATTCGATTACTACTAATCATGCGAATAGTGAGTAAATGTCCAACATTCATATACCTTACTCATCGTCAATTAATCTGAATTCAGTTACGAACATCATTAAAACTATTATTTTCCATTTTCTAATGCGAGAGAATCCTTCATTTTGATAAAATATAATTATAAAATCGTTCATTAAGGAAGATATGAAAAACATAACTTCTATGAATCAATCTCAATTAGAAAGAAAATTACTAAGATCATCGATAAGAATTTTGATTATGGAGTCTTTTTCCCCTATGGACCTACAGGAAGTGGTGGATATCCCACTGTAGTTGCTTTTATAGAAATTGAAAGCGAACTAAGCAAAAGAATTATATATTTACTATTATGAAAATACATTACCAGAAAATGATGAGGTTAAATTTGAAATATATTTTGAGGATAATCAGAAAAAGAGAGAGGTTGATGGGAAAGTCTATTATGAACGTAGTGGAGGCCCTGGTTCTTTATCATCCGAGGTAACAAAAGGAGAAAAAACTAAAGCAATCATACAAATCAAAAAAGAATTCTCAGCCATCCATCCCACTCAATAATCGGAAAAAAAGCTAAGAATTTGCCCTTGGCTTTTTTATATTTCATTAAGATTAACCTACCTGCTTCGAGAATTTTCCACAATCCGGAAGATGGCACTACGTTTCATATATAAATTTCGTTTTTTGATAACTCCCGTGTTTAATTTCATTTTCGAACTTTCTCTTATGTTTCAGAGCCATTTATGTATCTTTTAACCGCTTCAATACGTTGTTCATCATATACATTCACTCAAAAAATCCCCTGAAGAGGTAAATCCGTGTCTACCGTTTCAGGGGCAGTTCATTAACTGATGATAGTCTTCACTTTTACTTACATAAAGGTAATGTTCTTTTGACCTTGCAGAAAAATGTTCGTCTCGCGAGGCTTCGTTTCAGCAATCACTTTACCGTTTCGAACAGAGTATAGAATCTCTGCTTGCAGGCGAAGGGCATGGTAACCATCTTCCGCATTCAGCACAACGAAGTTTGCTGGATTTCCTTCTGCAATACCGTAATTTTTAAGGTTCAATGCTTTAGCACTATTACCAGTCACAAAACGTAAACTGTTTGCAATATCACTATAGCCCATTAACTGTGAAGCATGTAAGCCCATATGCAATACTTGAAGCATATTCCCGTTTCCGATTGGATACCAAGGATCCATAATATCATCATGACCGAAGCAAACATTTAATCCGTTTTGATCAAGCTCTTTTACGCGTGTTAAGCCACGACGTTTTGGATACGTGTCAAAACGCCCCTGCAGATGAATATTCACTAATGGATTTGCTACGAAATTCAATTCGGCAAGTCTAAGTACACGCATTAATTTATATGCGTAGGCATCATTGTAAGATCCCATTGCCGTCGTATGACTTGCTGTAACACGACCTTGGTACTCATTCATAATCGTTTCACGTGCTACAACTTCCACATGGCGAGACTGCTCATCATCAATTTCATCACAATGAATATCAATCGGCTTGTCATATTTCATGGCCAATTTAAAAATCTCGCGAACCGATTGAACTCCGTCTTCACGCGTAAATTCAAAGTGAGGGATTCCCCCAACAATATCAGCACCCATTTTTAAGGCTTCCTCTACTAGCTCCAACCCATTTGGATAAGATATTAGACCTTCCTGCGGGAAAGCGACAATTTGTAAATCAACAAAGTCTTTCATTTCTGCTTTCACTTCAAGCATAGCTTCTAATGCTACTAAAGAAGGATCCGTTGTATCGACATGTGTACGCACAGCACCTATTCCGTTAGCAATTTGCCAGCTAAGGGCTTTCTTTGCACGCTCTTTTACATCCTCTTTTATTAAGGAATCTTTGCGTTCAGACCAACATTGAATACCTTCAAATAAAGTCCCACTTTCATTCCAACGTGGTTGGCCTGCCGTTAAAGTAGTATCTAGATGAATATGAGGTTCAATAAATGGCGCACAAACCAGCTTTCCACTTAGATCAATTGTTTCACAGCTGTCAAATTCACCTGTACCTGCCTCAACAATCTTTAAAAATGAACCATTTTCTATTAGTAAATCCCAAAGGCCTTCTCTTCCGAAGATTGCAGCATTAGCCCACTTTTTCATAATAGCATCCTACCTCCTCTTCCCTTACCGTAACAACTGTTGTTTTCATTAGCTTAACAGCAACTACATAAACAATTCCTGTAATCAATAATGTGTTTAGTGAAGCGATTCCCGGCAATGTTAACCCCGAGATGACACCAACAGCCCATGCAATGATGGCTGGAACATGTACTTTTGCAATGTTTGCCTGCTCATACTGAATATATTGTCTTTTTTGGATAAAGAAGAAATCCACAATAATAATTGATCCAATAGCCGGCAGAGTGGATCCTAGGAATGTCAGCCAGCTTGTGAAATTGTTATAAAGTACGATGGCAAATACCGTACCAATCGTACCGTTCATCATAACCATAAATACCTTTGGCTTCTTGAACATGGTTGCAAAACCAAGTCCAGATGCGTACAGGGAGTTATCGTTTGTTGTCCAAATGTTTAATCCGAGCACTAAAACAGCCGGCAATAGTAAGCCTTGTGAAATCATTACATCTGAAATATCATTGTGACCGGTTGCTATTACACCAATCGCACCAAATAGGAACATTAATGTATTTCCTAAGAAAAAGGCAATGACAGTTGTTGTTACAGCATGTTTTCCTGATTTTGCATAGCGTGCAAAGTCGGGTGTTAATGTACCACCACTAATGAATGAACCGATTGTAATCGTTAAAGCTGCTGCTAATGTTAATGAAGTTTCAGGTTTATAAGCAATGAGCGCTTCCATTCCTCCCATATCTGAAATGGCCATTCCTGCACTCGTTGATCCAAAAATCGCAATAGCCGGTACAGCGATAAAACTTAAGATTGTTAAAGCTTTCATACCGAAATAAGCAGTTGCTGTCATTAAAATCCCTGTAATGATGACAATCGGTACCAGTGGGAGGCCAGTTAATTTAGAAACCGGATAGGCAAACATTCCTAGCCCTACACCAAACCATCCGACTTGGGTTGCAGATAACATGAATGAAGAGATATATGCTCCTTTTTCACCAAAACTATATTGTGCCAGTAAGTGAGTCGATAATCCTGTTTTTGCTGCAATATAACTTAATGCACCGGTAAATGCTCCTAATATAAGGTTTCCTAATAAGATGACACCAATCAACTGCATAAATGTTAATCCTTCACCTAATGATCCACCAGCCCACATACTTGCTGAATAGAATGTGAAGCCAAGCATAACAACAAGCATTTTCAGAAAGCTGTTACGTTTTGCTTCAGGTACTGATTGAAATGAAAAATCTTTGTCTTTTAATTGCATTTTGTTTCCTCCCAAGTTATTAGTCTTGGTGAGCAAAAAAAAACCACTTGCCATAAAGTGACAAGTGGAAGGTGTCAGAAATAACCGTATTATTCACACAATAATATATTATGTGTATAAATACGTTCTCCAAACAAAGTATCGCCCACCTTGTCAGCCTCTCTGGACTGCTCTTAAAGGTCTTCAATTTAAATTAAATCTATATTAACAGATTATCTCAGATAGTCCAATGGTAATAGATGGAGGGATTTGAAGGGAATGTATAAAGATTCCGGTATCTATTTCGATTTGCTACTCTTATACAAAAAAAGACTCCCAAATGTTTTAATTCAACATTTGGGAGTCTTTTTAATGATTAATCTTGGCAAGAATTAATCTGATGATACCGGTGGTCGGGGTCGAACCGACACTCCTTACGGAACACGATTTTGAGTCGTGCGCGTCTGCCAATTCCGCCACACCGGCAAGATTTTGGAGGCGGCAACCGGATTTGAACCGGTGATAAAGGTTTTGCAGACCTCTGCCTTACCACTTGGCTATGCCGCCAAATTTGTTGGAGCGGAAGACGGGGCTCGAACCCGCGACCCTCACCTTGGCAAGGTGATGTTCTACCACTGAACTACTTCCGCATTAAGTTGGCTGGGCTAGCAGGATTCGAACCTACGAATGACGGAGTCAAAGTCCGTTGCCTTACCACTTGGCTATAGCCCAACAATTAAATTTATTAGTTAGTATAAGCTATTATTCGAGTTTAATCTAAAAATGGGGCGACTGATGGGAATCGAACCCACGAATGTCGGAACCACAATCCGATGCGTTAACCACTTCGCCACAATCGCCATATTTATTGGCAGGGGCAGTAGGAATTGAACCCACACTGGAGGTTTTGGAGACCTCTGTTCTACCTTTAAACTATGCCCCTATAATGAATGGTGGAGGGGGGCAGATTCGAACTGCCGAACCCGAAGGAGCGGATTTACAGTCCGCCGCGTTTAGCCACTTCGCTACCCCTCCGATATTAAGAGTGCCGGCAAGAGGACTTGAACCCCCAACCTACTGATTACAAGTCAGTTGCTCTACCAATT
>NZ_JBZFQK010000007.1:0-83601 GCF_058313575.1 Bacillus sp. z14 (2026) | reverse complement strand
TCGTTCGAGGACTTAACCAAATGAATCAAGCATACTTGCCAAACTTACATTATCCAGTTTTGAAGGAATGATTTCTTTCTAACCAAATAGTCCGGTAATGATGGCGAAGAGGCCACACCCGTTCCCATTCCGAACACGGAAGTTAAGCTCTTCAGCGCCGATGGTAGTTGGGACGCGAGTCCCTGTGAGAGTAGGACGTTGCCGGGCAATTCATATTGTTCCGCAGTAGCTCAGTGGTAGAGCACTCGGCTGTTAACCGAGCGGTCGTAGGTTCGAATCCTACCTGCGGAGCCATTTTTTTGTCCTGTTTATTGTGCTTCCATAGCTCAGCAGGTAGAGCACTTCCATGGTAAGGAAGAGGTCAGCGGTTCGAGCCCGCTTGGAAGCTCTCGAAAGTAGTTATGACTTTAACATCTTATGAATGGCCCCTTGGTCAAGCGGTTAAGACACCGCCCTTTCACGGCGGTAACACGGGTTCGAATCCCGTAGGGGTCACCAATTAATATGGAGGATTAGCTCAGCTGGGAGAGCATCTGCCTTACAAGCAGAGGGTCGGCGGTTCGATCCCGTCATCCTCCACCATTTAAACCAAAAATATTACCAAAAAATACTTGGTGAAATTATAATCCATATAGGTTATACTAACTAAGTGTTCCTCAAAAGAAGGTTTAAAACTAATATGCCGGTGTAGCTCAATTGGTAGAGCAACTGACTTGTAATCAGTAGGTTGGGGGTTCAAGTCCTCTTGCCGGCACTCTTAATATCGGAGGGGTAGCGAAGTGGCTAAACGCGGCGGACTGTAAATCCGCTCCTTCGGGTTCGGCAGTTCGAATCTGCCCCCCTCCACCATTATTTTAATAAGCTTTGAGTAATGGACAAGATATTGTCCCTTTTTTTCTTTTTGGGCTATAGCCAAGCGGTAAGGCAACGGACTTTGACTCCGTCATTCGTAGGTTCGAATCCTGCTAGCCCAGCCATTTAGAGCCATTAGCTCAGTCGGTAGAGCATCTGACTTTTAATCAGAGGGTCGAAGGTTCGAGTCCTTCATGGCTCATTTTGCGGAAGTAGTTCAGTGGTAGAACATCACCTTGCCAAGGTGGGGGTCGCGGGTTCGAATCCCGTCTTCCGCTCCAAAATTTTATACGACTATTTTAAACCTTAAATGCATTGCATTTTAAGGTTTTTTTTATTATAAAAACCATTAAGCCCTGCGATAAGAAGAATTGGCACGCATCAAAAGCAAGAATTAAACTATTCAGCTACCGTTTTATTGGTACTAAAGAGGCTCTTTACTCTTGAGAAACGATTTGCGAGACTGAACTAAGCTAATAAGGTATGATAGAAGTTAAGTGTGTACTTTTAAAACCATTATATAAGCGATCTATAGATTAAAGAGTATTAGCATAAAGGTTCGGTGAATGACATTGCCTGATCGATAGGGGAAAAGGTGCTCTTTAAGTAATGCCAGTACGTTTGAAGAAGTTAATCTGGTTATGATATATATCAACAAATCCTGTCGATTATATATAGATGTTTTATAAAGAATCTACGGTTTGTTTGAGAGGTAGGTTAATTCAAGAATAAGGCATGGGGTCAAACGTAAAGAAAAACGACATTGAATGATAAATAGTGAAGGGCACAGGAGAAAATTTATATGACTGTCTCCTGGCTGTATACTTAGTACAGTAAAAGTTGACCCTTATCCGGAATGGATGAGGCAATGAATAGGGCCTATTCATTCTGGGTCTAAATATAATGAGTGAAACTAATACCAATTGGGATTTTGTTAGCCGTCAGTGGATACCAGAGATCATCATTCCACAAAGAAAAGCAGCAACCTTTTTAGGATTACTGCTTTACATATCTTGTGTGAGTTTGATAGAGATTGATTAATGAGTCCAGTTCAGTACTTGCTTTGATGACATCAGAGTCAAGCATTGAAGTTGAAGAGGCAAGTAGTATCATTCTTTGGCGGCATTGTTCAATATCCTTCATAAGTATATGTAGTTCCAAGTCTTCACTCCTATCTGCAAGAGGTTTTGTTACCTTTATTACCCATATTTATAAAGATTAAACAGTGTGTCAATGTAAAAAACAAAAATTATTTTTTATTGAAACTTTTCTCAAGGCCAGTGCGTATAAATGCTGAAGGCCGCCAATGCGGAGGATGGACAATTTGGAAGGACTTATTAAAGAAAGAATACAGGAAGTGCTGGGTGGTAAACAACAGGCATATGAAGACATCGTTCAGTTTTATAAAGACAGAGTATTTCAATTGTGCTATCGCATGCTGGGTGACCGCCATGAAGCAGAGGATGTGGCACAGGAAGCTTTTTTACGGGCATATATGAATATACACACTTTCCAGATGAACCGAAAGTTCTCCACCTGGTTATACCGGATTGCTACAAATTTATGTATAGACCGTATACGTAAAAAGAAGCCGGATTATTATCTCGATGCAGAAGTAGCAGGTACAGAGGGGCTTGATATGTATTCACAGATTCCATCGGATACAAAGTTACCTGAGGATGAACTGGAGAGTTTAGAGCTTAAAGAAAAAATGCAAAAGGAAATTCAGAATCTGCCTGAAAAATACCGCTCAGTTATTGTATTAAAATATGTGGATGAGCTATCTCTGAAAGAAATTAGTGAAATCCTTAATTTACCGGTAGGAACCGTGAAAACACGAATTCATAGGGGAAGAGATGCACTGAGAAAATCGATGCGATCTATATAAATGAGGTGGATTAAAATGAAACAATGCCCAGAAAACATCGCAGATTATATGCATGATTATCTCGACGATGACATTAATGAAGAACATTCCAATGTGCTTCTTTCGCATATAGCAGAATGTGATAAGTGTAAGAAAACCTTTCACGAGTTGAGTAAAACAGTTGCCTTTCTTCAAAGTAACCATATTACAGCACCTAGCGGATTTACCGCAAATGTAATGAGAAATCTACCTAAACAATCGAAAAGGCGAAGGTTTGAAAAATGGCTGCAGCGCAATCCAGTGTTAATTGCCGCTTCGCTCTTTATTCTATTGATGGGCAGTAGCTTATTTTCCTATTGGGGAGAGGATGAACAGTTCTCATTCTCTAAAGACCCTAACTTGGTCGTCGAAGGACAAACTGTGATTGTTCCGGAAGGAAAGACGGTCAAAGGGGACCTTGTTGTCAAAAATGGAGATATAAAAGTTGAGGGCAAAGTCAATGGGAACGTAACGGTTATTAATGGAGATAACTATTTAGCAGGAGCTGGTGAAGTGACTGGAAATATAGAAGAGATTGATCAACTGTTTGAATGGATTTGGTTTCATACTAAGGATATAGCATCAAGAGTTTTTTAATCTATAGATAGAAATAGACCTATTTAAGGCAATCCACCACGGATGGCCTTTTTCTTTTTCTATCAATGAATTTGGGACTGAATTCTTAGAGTTTGTGGAACAGTATGTTATAATAGTGGGGTTATACAACATAGCGGTATATACACCGTTCATGGGAAAGGACATGACTGGAGGAAATGACATGCCGTTTCTAAACAACTTTTCTTTATTAGATTATATTATAAACATAACCGACATCTTTCTCGTTTGGTTTGTTTTTTATAAATTATTGCAAATTATTAAAGGGACAAAAGCCGTACAGCTATTACGTGGAATCCTTTTAATTGTGATTGGACGCTTTGCGAGTGAAATCCTTGGCTTAAATACAATGAGCTATTTAATGGAAAATGTAATGACTTGGGGAGTTTTAGCCATCATTATTATCTTTCAGCCTGAATTACGACGAGCGCTCGAACAGTTGGGGAGAGGCCGTTTATTTTCCAGGACAAATTTTCAGGAAGAGAATGTGCAGGAGCAAACAATTGAAGCTATTATTAAATCGACAACCTATATGGCCAAGCGCCGGATTGGTGCCCTTCTTTCAATTGAAAGAGAGACGGGTCTTAATGATTATATTGAGACAGGTATACGTCTCGATTCCAGAGTGTCATCTGAGTTATTAATTAATATTTTTATACCGAATACACCACTGCACGATGGAGCGGTAATTCTGCAAAATGGCACAGTTGCTGCAGCAGCATGTTATCTTCCTTTATCTGAAAGCCCATTTGTTTCAAAGGAACTGGGAACAAGGCACAGGGCGGCGCTGGGAATAAGTGAAGTTACCGACAGCTTGACAATCGTTGTTTCGGAAGAGACAGGGAATATTTCTTTAACGAAAAACGGAGAGCTTTATCGGAATCTTTCGTTAGATGAACTGCAAAATATGCTTGAAAATGAATTGTCCATAAATAATAAAACGACCTCTTCGAATCTTTGGAATTGGAGGTCGAGAAAAGATGGATAAACTTATTTCTAGCAGTTGGTTTATGAAAATTGGGGCTTTTCTGATTGCACTATTCCTATTTTTCTCTGTCAATAGTAACCCAATCAATAATTCCAGTAATCCTTATAATACACCTTCAAGCACAGAAACAGCCACGATTAAAAACGTGCCTGTTGAGGTTTATTATGATACCGATAATTTAATTGTCAGCGGGATACCCGAAACTCTGGATATTACGATTGAGGGACCTAAGAGTATAGTTATAACTGCTAAATCTACAATGGACTTTGAGATTTATGTAGACTTATCCGATCCTAAAATTGGTTCTCAAAAGGTACCAATCAAGGTAAAGAATTTATCGGATAAAATTAACTATACACTGACACAGGCCAATGCAACAGCAGTGGTAGAGGAGAAGGTAACAGAGAACTTCAAAGTCGAGGCTGAATTTGATAAAACACTATTAGCAGAAGGATATTCATCAGACCCGCCATATCTAAGTCCAACAGAAGTGGAAATAACGGGTGCCAAGAGCCATGTCGATAAGGTTTCTGTTGTAAAAGCAACTGTTAAAACGGACTCACATGTAACGAATGATATTCTAACTGAAGCAACAGTACAGGCATTTGATAGCAATATGAACTTGTTAGATGTGAATATTGAACCTAGTACAGTTGATATCTCGATAAATGTAAACAGTCCTTCAAAAGAGGTCAGCCTATCTGCTAAAGCTACAGGAGCACCGCCTGAAGGAGTTAAAATTGAAAGTATTAAAATTGATTCGGAGACAGCTACCATCTATGGAGGAGAATCCATTCTTAAAGATATAAAGGAGATAACGGTACCTGTTGATGTCAGCAATATTGATGAGGATACTGTAATTGAAATTCCAGTCAGCTTGCCTGATGGAGTGGTTGGATCTTCTATAGATACGGTTAAAGTGACAATTAAGATAAAGAAGGAAAATACTCAAACAATCTCGAATATACCTATTGAAATAAAGGGACTAGACAATGAGAAATATGAGGCGGAAATTCTTAATCCTTCAAAAGGGATGGTGGACCTGGCCATTGAAGGCGAGGCATCTAAGATTAAATCCCTGAAATCCAGTGATTTTGATATATTTATCGAGGTAAAAGAGTTAAATGTAGGAAACCATACAGTACCCTTAAAGGTGAATGCACCAGATGAGGTACATTGGGAACTGCCTAACAATAGTAAGACAATTACAGTGGAAATCTCAGAAAAAAGTTCAGATGGATAACAACCTACACTCTTTCATAAGACAGTTAGGTATATATAGGCAATAAAATATGAAGTGTATTAGTAGAAGGAGAGATTTTTAATGGGTAAATATTTCGGTACAGATGGTGTGAGGGGTGTAGCAAATAGCGAACTGACACCGGAGCTTGCTTTTAAGCTAGGCCGATTTGGAGGATATGTGTTAACAAAACATAATGAAAACCGTCCAAAAGTAATCATTGGCCGTGATACAAGAATATCCGGCTTCATGCTGGAAAGTGCCCTTGTAGCAGGTCTGCTCTCAATTGGAGCGGAGGTCATGCGCTTGGGAATCGTTTCAACACCTGGAGTTGCTTATTTAACAAAAGCATTAGGCGCAGAAGCAGGTGTAATGATTTCTGCCTCCCATAACCCTGTAGCGGATAATGGTATTAAATTCTTCGGATCTGATGGGTTTAAGCTTTCAGATGATCAGGAAGAAGAGATTGAAGCATTATTAGATATGGAAGAAGATCAACTCCCAAGACCAATCGGAGAAAACATTGGTAGAATCAATGATTACCTCGAAGGTGGGCAAAAATATATTCAATACTTAAAACAAACGGCGGACGAGGATTTCACAAATATCCATGTAGCCCTCGATTGTGCACACGGAGCTACTTCTTCTTTAGCAACACACTTGTTTGCTGATTTAGATGCTGATGTTTCGACTATGGGTGCTTCACCAAATGGTCTTAATATTAATGAAGGAGTCGGATCCACGCATCCAGATAAGCTGGCTGAATTTGTTCTCGAAAAGGGAGCGGATGTTGGTCTGGCTTTTGATGGAGATGGAGATCGATTAATAGCTGTCGATGAGAAAGGTAAAATCGTTGATGGAGATCAAATTATGTTCATTTGTGCAAAATACATGAAAGAACATAACCGTCTTAAGCATAATACAGTTGTTTCAACAGTTATGAGTAATATGGGATTTTATAAAGAATTAGATGTAAACCAAATCTTAAGTGCGCAGACAGCTGTTGGAGATCGGTATGTTGTAGAAGAAATGAAAAAAGGTGGATATAATCTTGGCGGAGAGCAATCAGGGCATATTATTTTCCTTGATTACAATACAACAGGAGACGGATTGCTGACAGGTGTACAGCTCATTAATATTATGAAGCTGACAGGTAAGCCACTTTCAGAACTTGCAGGCGAAATGAAAGTTTATCCACAAAAACTTGTTAATATCCGTGTAACAGATAAGCATCATGTAACGGATAATGATAAAGTGAAGGCAATTATTGATCAAGTGGAAGAGGAAATGAGCGGAAACGGGAGAATTCTTGTTAGACCGTCCGGAACTGAACCACTCGTTCGTGTAATGGCTGAGGCACCTACACAGGAACAATGCGATCAATACGTTGAGAGAATTGCCGATGTTGTAAGGGCAGAGATGGGCTTATAATAATAATCAATAACAATTAATGCATAAGGGGAACAGTTCTTCCTCTTATGCATATTTTATATATGTATAGCTGAATTATGAGATTTAAATGTATATTTTTGTAAATGTTGACGGAATGAGAGCAAATAGTGTATGCTGAAAATTGAGTTCAAAATAGAAGAGGAGGGAAGATGTTATTTAGTTAGTAAAGCGCCAGGACTGGAGTAACCCAGTTGACGAGGTGGAGGTTATCGATCTTTCGGCGGATGCCTTCCGGTTGCATGCACAACTGACCCTCTTTTTACTAAATCAGTTTGGTGACAAATTGGACAGAATAAAAAGAGATGCATATATCAACTAAAAATTATTCAGAGATAAGGGGGCAAGTGTGCCCCCCTGGGCATTCTTGTTCCCTT
This sequence comes from Bacillus sp. z14 (2026), assembly GCF_058313575.1. Taxonomy (NCBI): domain Bacteria; kingdom Bacillati; phylum Bacillota; class Bacilli; order Caryophanales; family Bacillaceae; genus Bacillus; species Bacillus sp. z14 (2026). Next base: position 76,174 of record NZ_JBZFQK010000007.1, on the reverse strand, counting down.
CATCTTTTTTATAGGAGGATAAACAAGTATGTGTGGAATCGTAGGATATATTGGACATCAAGATGCTAAAGAAATTTTACTAAAAGGCTTAGAAAAGCTTGAATATAGAGGATATGATTCAGCTGGTATTGCTGTTATGAATGAGAACGGTGTACATGTGTTCAAAGAAAAAGGAAGAATAGCTGATTTACGTGAAAGCGTAGATTCATCTGTACAATCTTCTAAAGGAATTGGACACACTCGCTGGGCAACTCATGGAGTACCAAGCATAAGAAATGCTCACCCTCACCAAAGTTCGAATGGGCGTTTTACGATCGTTCATAACGGTGTAATTGAGAACTATGAATTATTAAAGAGGGAGTACCTTCAAGATACTGATTTAGTGAGTGATACGGATACTGAGGTAATCGTTCAGCTTATCAGCAAATTTGTTGAAGAAGGACTTAACGTAGAAGCAGCTTTTGCAAAGGCTCTGGGTCTATTGCATGGTTCATATGCAATTGGCTTATTGGATGCACAAGATGAAGAAATCATTTATGTAGCTAAAAATAAAAGCCCATTATTAGTAGGTGTAGGTGCTGATTTCAATGTAATCGCTAGTGATGCGATGGCTATGCTGCAAGTAACAGACCAGTTTGTTGAACTTATGGATAAAGAAATTGTTCTTGTTACAAAAGATCAAATCACCATTAAACAATTGGACGGTACAGTAGTTACTCGTGAGCCTTACACAGCACAGCTGGATGCAAGCGATATTGAAAAAGGAACGTATCCGCACTACATGCTAAAAGAAATTGATGAGCAGCCTTTAGTAACTCGTAAAATCATTCAAGCTTATCAGAATGAAGCGGGTGAGCTAAAAATAGACGACGCAATTATTAATGCGATAAATGAAGCGGATCGTCTGTACATTGTTGCTTGTGGAACAAGCTATCATGCTGGCCTTGTTGGAAAACAAATGTTTGAAAAAATGGCGAAAGTACCGGTAGAAGTTCATGTAGCTTCCGAATTTGGCTACAATATGCCTTTACTATCAGAAAAACCATTGTTCATTTTCATTTCCCAAAGCGGAGAAACAGCAGATAGCCGTGCCGTACTTGTGCAAGTAAAAGAGATGGGCTACAAAGCCTTAACGATTACTAATGTACCTGGGTCAACATTGTCTCGTGAAGCTGACTTTACGTTGTTATTACATGCTGGTCCTGAAATTGCGGTTGCATCTACTAAAGCATACACAGCACAAATGGCTGTATTAACAATCCTGGCGGCTGTTGTGGCGAAAGAAAAAAATCAATTAGCAGATTTTGATGTAGTAAAAGAATTGGGAATCGTTGCGAACGCAATGGAGGCTCTATGTGATGACAAAGATAAATTCGAAATGATTGCACGCGAATATCTTGCTGTTACACGTAATTGTTTCTTTATTGGACGTTCTGTCGATTATTTCGTTGGCCTTGAGGGTGCGTTGAAGCTAAAAGAAATTTCCTATATTCAAGCGGAAGGCTTTGCCGGCGGTGAACTAAAACACGGTACAATTGCCTTAATTGAAGAAGGAACACCTGTTATTGCTTTGGCAACACAGGAAGCTGTAAACTTAAGCATCCGTGGTAACGTAAAAGAAGTGGTTGCACGTGGCGCTAACCCTTGCATCATTTCCATGAAGGGACTTGATCAAGAAGGAGACGCATACGTACTTCCAGAAGTTAACCCAATGTTAACACCTCTTATCTCTGTAATACCATTACAACTAATTGCTTACTATGCATCCCTTCACCGTGGCTGTGATGTGGATAAACCTCGTAATCTAGCAAAATCGGTTACGGTTGAGTAAGGAATCAATATAGTATAAACTCAATACCCAGCTACTCTTCGTTTGAAGGGAGCTGGGTTTTTTGAATTTGATAGAGGAAATTTTAGATGTACAATTAGTAAACTCATCCTTACTAGGTTATTTCTAAAGGTTAAGACTAAATGGGCTGTACACAAGAGCAAGTATATCTGGCTTCCCAGTACAGCCTATTTGTATATTCATACTCCCTAATTTACGAAAAATATAGAGGAGAATACAAATATAAGTTTGATAGACTAATGAGTCTGCACAGTTTACATATTACTAAGCCGGTAATGATTTAATTTTGTTGAAGAGTTAGTAACTGTTTTCTCAAACAAATCACTCTTATAACGGAATACTATCCTTTAATAAAATTATACAAAACTTATATTTTTTCTATATATTTTGGTTTAAGTATCCGTGATTACGTGAATATAGTAAATGATTACAAAAAACTTACAAAGGGGAAATGAAAATTGAGTATTTTACAGAAAATAGCACTTGTATTAACGATCATTGGAGCTATAAATTGGGGGCTGATAGGTTTGTTTCAATTTGATCTTGTAGCAACTTTATTTGGAGGACAGGATGCCATTCTTTCTCGAATCGTCTATGCGTTAGTAGGTATTGCTGGTTTAACTAATATTGGGTTGCTCTTTGCTCCATCAAAGGAATCACGTATTGCGGCTTAATGATAATTTTAATCTCCCCCCTCTTTAAAGAGGGGGGTTGTTTATGGGAAGATAGATGAGCTGACTAAAGATGAGGTCCTTTTCCTTGGACCTCTATTTGCCTAATGGGTGAACCTCAGGTGAGCTAATGAATTTTTATAGAGAAGAACGTAAGCGGTATATACATATTCTTGTTTAAGTTAGAAAATGGATAAAAAGTTCAAAATTGAGTAAGACACAGATAGCCCCGTGTAGTATCTTTTTATAGCTTCCCTCTTCATCCTCCTTTTAGCATAAATTTAAAAAGGTCGGCATATCGACCAAATTCATAAATGAAAATGATTGACAACATTCTGTAAAATCATGTAATGTATTATGTAACCGGTTACATATGGTACCGGTACCATATTTTGTTTGGAGATAAAATGGCTACTATAAAAGATGTTGCAAAGTATGCAGGAGTTTCTGTAGCGACTGTATCGAGATATTTAAATCAAGGCTACATAAGCGAAAAGGCACGTATGCAAGTAGAGGATGCAATCAAAGAATTAGGATATCGGCCCAGTATAATTGCTAGATCCTTGAATACAAAGCAGACAAATGCAATTGGGCTCATCATACCAGATATAACAAACCCTTTCTTTCCAGAGCTGGCAAGAGCAGTGGAAGACGCAGCATATGAAAATGGCTACACGGTTATTCTCTGCAATACAGATGAGCAGGCGGAGAAAGAACGCCAATACATTGAAACACTAACGAGAAAGTATATAGCAGGTATTATTTTGGCAACAAACGAGTTGGATAAGGAATATTACAAAAGCCTTAATGTCCCATTAGTGGCGCTTGATCGGTCAATTGGCGAAGGTTTTCCTACAGTAATGACCCAGAATATAGAAGGGGCGAAACTCGGATCTGAATTTTTGCTTAGGCAGCAAATCAATCATCTTGTTTGTTTACGCGGCCCAGATGGACTGAAGCCGGCTGATGATCGATTGAAAGGATTTTTACAAGCTACTGAAACCAGCCAGATTAAAACTACTATACTTGAGTGTCCATTTGATTTTAATGAGGCTGAGCAGATTGTTTTTAAATTATTGAAGGAGGACTCATCGATTGATGCAATTTTTGCCTGCAGTGATGTTTCGGCAATAGGAGCATTAAAAGCAGCCCATTCTCTCAAAATAACAGTGCCCGATCAATTGCAAATTCTCGGATTTGATGGGATTATGCTTGGACAGATGACGACACCTGGGTTATCGACAGTAGCACAAAATATTTATGAGCTTGGTTCTAAAGCAACTAAATTACTGATTAAACAAATTGATGGAGAATTACTCGAACAAATGACTGAATTTGTAGCTCCGCAATTAACCATAAGAGATTCAACAAAGGGGGCAATTCAATGATTACCATAATAGGGAGTATAAATATGGACTTAGTTTGCCAATCAGGGCTATTCCCTCAGCAGGGTGAAACAGTACTGGGAGAGCGGTTTGAAACAATTCCTGGTGGAAAAGGAGCTAATCAAGCAGTTGCTGCAGCCCGCTTAGGCAGCCAGGTTGCGATGATCGGTGCAGTGGGTAACGATAGCTTTGGTGACATGCTGATTGATAACCTTGAAAAAGAAAAAATTGATACAAATGGTGTAAGCAAGGTATCTGAAAGCACTGGTATAGCTAATATCATTGTGCATAATCAGGATAACCGCATTATTGTTGTGCCAGGTGCGAATTTTAAAGTAGATAAGACCTTGATAGACAAACACCGCAGGACAATTGAACGGTCAAAACTGGTCATCATGCAGCTTGAAATTCCGGTGGAAACAGTAGAATACACTTTGGATTTATGTTCCGAATTAAAGGTTCCCGTAATTGTAAATCCTGCTCCAGCCCAAAATTTCCGAGTGGAATGGATGGATAAGATTACGTTTTTAACACCTAATGAAACAGAATGCAATGTAATATTGGGTCTTTCAGCAGAACAAGCAGTTAGAGAGTACCCAAATAAATTAATAGTGACCTTGGGAGATAAAGGAGCTATGTATAGTGATGGTAATGAGATTATCCATGTAGAAGGATACAGAACGACCCCGGTTGATACGACGGGTGCAGGCGACACATTTAATGGCGCTTTTGCTCATGCCTATGTAAACGGAAAATCTCTTAATGATGCAACTCATTTTGCCAATATTGCAGCTTCGTTATCGGTTGAAGGATTTGGCGCTCAAGGCGGAATGCCTGGAATAGATGCGGTTGAGGCAAGGTTAAGGGGGAAGCTTGATGAAGAAAAAGGGAATCATTAATCGTGAATTAGCCGGTATTTTTGCCAAGCTTGGCCATACAGATCAGATTGTGATTGCTGATTGCGGACTTCCAATTCCAGATGGAACTGTATGTATCGACTTAGCCTATAAGCTCGGAGAACCAGGATTCATTCCTGTTTTGGAAGAGGTTTTAAAAGATTTGGAAGTAGAGCAGGTCTTTATAGCAGAGGAAATGAAGGAAACAAATCCTGATATAAACCACTACGTTCATGAATGCTTCAATGATATACAGAAGGTAACGCATGAGCAATTTAAAATACAAACAAAGGCAGCTAAAGTAATCATTCGTACCGGTGAAGCTTCGCCATATGCAAATATTATTTTACAGAGTGGCGTTATTTTTTAACAGAGGGTGGGTGAACGGCAAATGATTCAGATGTCCGGTATTTCAAAAGCATTCAGTGGTAATGTCGTACTCAGGGATGTCCAATTTGAATTGCTTAACGGAGAAATTCATGCGCTTATGGGAGAGAATGGAGCAGGAAAATCTACACTGATGAAAATCATGTCAGGTATTTATACGAAGGACAGCGGAGAGGTAAGAGTCGACGGTCAATTGATGGATTTTAAGTCGGCGAAGGATTCTGAGAACCAGGGTATCCATGTGATTCATCAGGAGTTAAATATTTTACCTGACCTTACCGTGGCCGAAAATCTATTTCTCGGCAAGGAACTAGAGTATGGACTTGGAGTTTTGAAACGTAAAGAAATGGAACAGGAAACAAAAAGGCTATTGAAAAAGCTAGGCCTGGATGTTCATCCACGGACCAGAGCGGGAGACTTATCGGTCGGGAAGCAACAAATTATTGAGATTGCAAAAGCGATTGCTTCTGAAGCCAAATATATTGTTATGGATGAACCTACTGCTGCCTTGACAGACCGTGAAATTCAAACCCTGTTTAAAACAGTTAGAGAGCTGAAAAGCAAGGGAATTTCATTCGTCTATATTTCCCACCGTATGGAAGAGATATTTGCAATTTGTGATCGGATTACGGTATTGCGTGATGGAGAATATGTAGGAGTGAAGGAAATCTCGGAGACAACATTCGATGAAATCGTTGCTATGATGGTTGGACGTCAGTTAGGAGAACGATTCCCTTCCAGAAATGCCAAGATAGGCAACAAGAAGCTGGAGGTGAAGGGTTTAAGTGCGGATAATGCCTTTCAGGATGTGTCATTTACCTTGCATCAAGGGGAGGTATTGGCACTCTCAGGATTGATGGGGGCTGGTAGAACTGAAATAGCAGAAGCTCTATTTGGACATAGGAAATCTACCCAGGGGGAGATTTTTATTGATGGTCAGAAGGTCCAAATTAAAACTCCCATAGAAGCTATGAAGCTTGGAATTGGTTTGGTGACAGAGGATCGAAAATCAAAGGGATTAATATTAGATTTCTCAATTAAAGAGAATATTATGTTGGCAAATTTAGAAAAGGGCTCTAAAGCTAGCGTTATACAGCCAGGCAAGGAGAATGAGTTTGTTCAAAATTACATAAATCAGTTACGAATACGCTCCTCTGGTGCAGAACAAATCGTTAAGTCTCTATCAGGCGGTAATCAACAAAAGGTTGTTATTGCCAAGTGGCTCGGCACTCAACCAAAAATTCTGATTCTGGATGAACCGACACGAGGGGTTGATATTGGCGCTAAGAAGGAAATCTATCACATTATCAATCAATTAGCCGAGGCTGGGGTAGCTATTTTAATGATTTCTTCAGAACTACCGGAAGTCATAGGTATGGCGGATAGAGTGCTAGTGATGCGGGAAGGTAAATTGACAGGGGTAGTAGAGAAGAAAGATATGACACAAGAAAGAATCATGCATTTTGCGACAGGGGGAGAGAAGATTGTCTAAAGTGAACTACAAAAAGTGGCTTTCCAAGCTAGGTCCGCTATTTGGTCTATTGTTATTAATTGTGGTAATTACAATCATGAATCCGAGTTTCTTGACGGTCTCAAATATTTTAAACGTTTTACGACAAGTTACAATTAGCGGGCTGATTGCATTTGGGATGACATTTGTGGTCTTGACTGGGGGAATTGACCTTTCTGTCGGCTCTACATTGGCATTGACCGGTGCAGTGGCAGCAAGCCTTCTTGCCAGTGGTACAGATCCAATCATAGCAATGGGTGCTGCTCTAATACTTGGGTTAATCCTGGGTGCAATTAATGGAGTGATCATTACAAAAGGAAAAGTTGCCCCATTTATTGCTACTTTAGCAACAATGACTATTTATCGCGGATTAACGCTTGTTTATACGGAAGGAAAGCCAGTTTCGGGGCTGGGTGACTCTCTTACTTTCCAAATGTTTGGTAAAGGATATTTATTAGGAATTCCTGTTCCTGTTGTTACAACAATTTTGGCCTTCATTATATTATATTTCATTCTCCATAAGACAACTTTTGGCCGCCGAGTTTATGCTGTAGGTGGAAATGAAGACGCTTCCAAGCTATCTGGAATCAATACGGATCGAGTGAAAATTTGGGTTTACGCAATTACAGGTCTTTTAGCCTCTGTCTCAGCATTAATTTTAACATCACGTCTGAATTCAGCTCAGCCGACTGCTGGAGAATCCTATGAGTTGGATGCGATTGCCGCAGTTGTTTTAGGGGGTACTTCGCTAACTGGAGGACGTGGTTGGATATTCGGTACATTAGTAGGTGTATTGATAATCGGAGTACTGAATAATGGAATGAATTTAATTGGGGTTTCATCATTCTTCCAACAGGTTGTGAAGGGTGCAGTTATATTAATGGCAGTTCTTTTAGATCGCAAAAAACAAGCATAAAAGGGAGTGTATTAAATGAAAAAGTATTCATTAATTCTGTTGGCAGCAATGTTATCTGTTGTGTTGGCAGCCTGTTCAATGGAATCAGGAAGCAAATCAGAATCCAAGTCATCCAAGGAAAAAGGAGATATGGTTATCGGGTTCTCAGTATCTACATTAAACAATCCGTTCTTCGTGTCACTAAGCGAAGCTGCTGAAGAAAAAGCGGATAGCCTTGATGCAAAGATAACAGTAGTAGATGCTCAAGATGATGCTTCTAAGCAAGCGTCTGACGTAGAGGATTTAATTCAGCAAAAAGTTGATATGATCATGATTAATCCTGTAGATTCTTCTGCGGTTTCTTCAGCGGTTGAATCAGCTAATAGCGCTGGGATTCCAGTTATTACAGTAGACAGATCATCTGAGGGTGGAGAAGTTATATCTCATATAGCATCCGATAATAAGGCGGGCGGTAAATTAGCAGGCGAATATTTACTTACTTTAGTAGAAAAAGGTGCTCAGATTGCTGTGTTAGAAGGGATAGCTGGTTCATCAGCTGCTATTGACCGTGGAGAAGGATTTAATGAAGCAGTAAAAGAATCAGTAGAGATTAAAGCTAGCCAAACTGCTAATTTTGATAGATCAGAAGGATTAACAGTTATGGAAAACATTCTTCAGGCTAATCCAGATATTGAAGCAGTATTCGCACAAAATGATGAGATGGCTCTTGGAGCTCTAGAAGCAATTGAAGGAAGCGGTAAAGATATTATCGTTATTGGCTTTGATGCGACAGATGATGCATTGAAAAAGGTTGAATCCGGTGAGATGGCTGCTACCGTTGCTCAACAGCCAGATTTAATTGGTGAAAAAGCAGTTGAGGCTGCCGTAAATCATTTAGACGGCAAAGAAATCGATAAAGCTATACCTGTAGAGCTTAAGCTTATAAAAAAATAATAGATTTCTGTATATTTGTTAACTGAAAGAATAGATTTAGAGTGTCTTTACAATGGACAGTTGTCGATAGAGTCGGCAGCTGTTTTTTTGTGTGCATATTAATAAAACGGGAACTCTTTTACCCTTCAAAATCATTTGCCAGTAGATAGAAGAAAGACGTACTTTTATTGCTGTATCTTTCATATAAATATAAAACTTGGACAATATGGAGGAATGCAAATGAACTGGGATGAAGAATATGACGTTATAGTAGTAGGCAGTGGTGCGGGAGGATTGGTAGCAGCTATTACATCTGCGTATGGCGGTCTTCGCACAGCTATTATTGAAAAAGGATCTGTATGGGGTGGTTCATCGGCTTTATCTGGCGGAGGTTTGTGGATTCCAAATAATCATGTTTCGAAAAATGCTGGCTTACAGGACAGTGAAGAAGAAGCTCTTACTTATATGCAAGAAATAATAGAGGACACAGGGCCAGCATCTACGTATGAGCGAAAAGAGGCCTATGTGAAAAATGGTCACAGGATGGTAAAGTTTTTAGAGGATTTAGGGATGAAGTGGGTAGCGGGCTCATTGTATCCAGATTATTATCCTGAAAGACCTGGTGGTAAAATAGGTCGCTCCATTGAGGCGGAAATTGTTGATGCTAGGCTTTTAGCAGAGAACGAAGAGACCTTGCGAACGGGTGAGCTTGAGGCTCCGATGCCCATCTATTCCGGCAAAGTAGCCTCTTTACCAAAAGCCTTTACAAATGCAAAAGATTTTAACACGGTTGTCGGTATGTTCCTGAATGGATTTAAGCATAAGATCAAAGGTGAACATGCTATATCGATTGGAGGCGGATTGGTCAGCCGTTTACTCATAATTGCAAAGAAATATCAAGTCCCACTGATGTTATCTACACCCTTAAAGGATTTAATCATGGAGGAAGATAAAATTGTAGGGGTCGAGGCAGAAAAAGAGGGGAAACCATATTTTATCAAGTGTCGGTCAGTGATTTTGGCGGGTGGAGGATTTGAACGAAATCTGGAGCTGCGCAAAAAATATCATCATGTAGGAACAGACTGGACAGCTGCAAGTCCGGATAACACAGGAGATATGCTGTTAATCGCAGAAAAGCATAACTTAGATACTGCTTTATTGGATGATGCCTGGTGGGGACCTACAGCGATTGACGCAAGCGGTGCCCGAAAATTCCTTGTGCATGAACGTTCAATGCCACATTGTATAATAGTGGATCAAACGGGAGAACGTTATTTTAACGAGTCACAATCTTATACAGATGCTGGCCATGCGATTCTTGAAAGGCAAGAAAAGAATGGGAAAGCGATTCACTCATGGCTTATTATGGAGAGCAGACATCGAAATAAGTATTTGTTTGGTAACATGCTCCCAAGAAGAACTCCTAAAAGTGCAATTGAAAGCGGATTCTTAATTAAAGCGAATTCCATTGAAGAATTGGCGGAGAAATGCAAAATTAACATAGAGGGGTTAAAAAATACGGCTAACAGGTTTAATGATTTTTCAAAAAAAGGGTTGGATGAAGATTTTGGGCGTGGAAACTCAGTTTATGATAATTATTACGGCGATCCTACTTATAAAAATCCTAACCTGGGTGCTATTGAAAAACCGCCATTCTATGCCTGTAAAATTTATCCTGGTGATTTAGGGACAAAAGGCGGAATTGTAGCTAATGAACATGGGCAAGCTCTTCGCAATGGATTACCGATAGAAGGGTTATATGCAACTGGAAATTGTTCAGCATCCGTTATGGGACGTGTATATGCTGGTCCAGGTGCCACATTAGGACCATCAACGGTATTTGGCTATATATCCGCTAACCATATTAAAGAGAAACTACTAGTATCAGCTGAATAAGCCTTAGAGCTCGATATTTCACCAACGCACTCTGTATTAAGTATTAAAATCAACTCCGGTTTGAAAGTCTTCCTCTACTTGATAAAGGAAGACTTTTTGAGTTCGCTAAAATTCTTTCTTATTATTAGTTAAAATGATTTTTTCTATTAAATCAGCCATCATACATGCTTGTTTTTTTCCAAGATTTATATAAAGACGGTGCCTCCCTAACAAGATGAAGCTTATAATAGACTCAGGACATATTGTACTTGAAAGTAGGAATGTAATTCATGAGTTCGAATGAAGATAAACCTTTTCGGGAGATGGGGATAAAAGAAAAGATTACAACTGTGGTGATTATCTGCCTAATTGTACTCATTCCTTTGTCGTTTGTGTTGGGTGTTACTTACTTTAGTTTTGCGGGCTTTTTTAGATTGTTTGGGGGAGAGTATGACTCTCGATTTACACTCTTCCTATTTGTTGTGTTTCTCTTTTTGCTTGGTTTGGTGTTGGATTTGTTTTCAATGGTGCTTGTTAAATTATCAAAACTCTATATATCTGGGACCTACCAATTATTCGCTGTGAAGTTTCTGTTTAACTGTATCTTTAGTTGGCTGACTATTTATACAGTAGACGAATTTATGGGTCGCATTACAGTTCCTTTTATAGTGGAAATAATCGTGGTTATTTTTATGTTCTTCCTTGAAGAGGCTTTAGAGCAGAAGGAAACTTGAAAGACTATTAATATTTAAATACATATAATTGGTAAAAAATTTTATTATTAATCTGCTTAATTTTTAATTGGGAGGAGATTGTGATGGAAGAGGTTAATAGTAACGAGGTTTCAGGATATAAAGAAAAGCGAATTCGTTATTCCATTTTCAGTACAAATAAAGATTCACGTAGCCTGGTCATTATGTTTCCTGGGTTGGGATATACGGTTCATGGACCTCTTTTTCATTTTGCCACAGGGTTATATTTAAACAAAGGGATAGATGTATTGCAATTAGAGTACCCATATGGAGATTCTTTTTATGAGGATTTCACCTACAAACAGCTAGTTGAAGCGGTTATCTATGATTCCGGAGCAATGATTGATCATGCTCTGAAGGATAGAGAGTATGAAAATTTCTACCTGATTGGAAAATCACTTGGTACGATCGCGATGAGCAATGAGCTGAAAAAATCTCAATTCAAGGATGCAAAAGCTGTTTGGCTGACACCTTTACTAAAAAGAGATGATGTATGGAGTGCTATGAAAGACAGTTCTGTCAAAGGATTATGCTTTATTGGCGACCATGATCATCAATATATAGAGGATAGATTCAAACAATTGGATTATCATCCAAGTATGAAAACAAGGCTCTACCCAAAGGTGTACCACGGCATGGATTATGAAGGAGATATACTTAAGTCGATAGATGTATTAAAGGATATCATAGGTGAGATTGATCAATTTTAATTTCCATATAGGATGGAAAGTTTAAAAGCTTCATGCTGGGAGAGAAAGAATTTAAATCGTTTATGTGAATGAAATGCATAGGGACTATACCTTTTTTACATAATAAGAAAAATAAACAACTTAGGAGGATTCTTTATGAGAAAAAGAAGTATAGCAGTACTATTGGCATTCCTATGTATGTTCAGTTCACAGGTTCAGGCGGAAATTGGTCCTAAGGAAAAGGACTATTATGATAATTATCGAAGTATTTTGCAGGTTATGAAGGAAAGTATGTCTGAGGCTCCTAAAACAGGGGATCCATCGCTCGATTTTTTGTATGAAATGATTCCGCATCATGAAGCAGCTGTTTCTATGGCAGAAAATTTATTAAAATATGACGGTGCCAATAATCAGCTGAAAAGACTGGCAGATACGATAATTAAGGAACAGTTAAATGGTATAAGACAAATGGAGGAACTGAAAAATAAGCTAAAAAATAATCCTCAAGTGAATAAGCAGGCAGAAGCTGCTTATCTACAGACCTATAATAACATTTATAGCTCAATGATCACTCAATTGGAGGCTGCGAAACCAACGGGAAATGTTAATAGAGACTTCCTGACTGAAATGATTCCACATCATGAGGCTGCTATTGAAATGGGCAAAAATATATTAAGGTATACTCAAAATCCTGAATTAAGGACAATCGTACAAAAGATGATTGTTACACAACAAAGGCAAGTTGCAGAAATGAATAATTTATTAAAAACTATTCGATAAACATAAAGAAGGTGACGTGAGAGTAAATCACGTCACCTTCTTGCTTTTTTTAGCATTCATATTAATCGTTATTGCGTGCTTCTCCGCCTTTTTTGCCGATCTCGCGGTAGAACTCTTTATCATGGTTATCGGAAGTAGCTTCTCCGCCCTTTTTACCGATTTCTTGGTAAAACTCTTTATCATGATTATCAGAAGTGGATTCTCCACCTTTTTGTCCAATTTCTTGGTAGAATTCTTTGTCTTGCTTTTTAGATGTAGCTTTTCCGCCTTTGCGTCCTGCTTCTTCTCTAGACATTTTGTCTGCCATAATAAATCGCTCCTTTGGGTTTATTTTAATTGTTTTGTTGTATACTCTGTATATTTCCAACGTGAGTATAGTAAAAACGCTAAATTGAGTCTTTAATTCAAATGTAACGTGTTTGTAAATAGTTGAAAAAAAGAATCCTTTTTGAGGAAATTGAAATGTATTAGTAAGTCTGTAAGCCTAATAGAATCAACAATTCGGTTCATAAATTTCTATGTTTATACCAATATGCTTTGAACTATTTTATTAATTTAAAAGTGTATTTAAAAGATTGAGAGTTATAGGATATTCGAATTGTATTGAAGAATAAGTAAATCTATTCCTTTTTAAAACAGAATTCGCATTTATATTTGAGAGATATTGATATAATGGATGAGTTGAGACTAGAAAAGAGAGGAATAAAAGGATGCTGGGGAAATTTTTTTCATATTATAAACCGCATAAGCGGCTATTTTTGATTGACTTTACTAGTGCCATTATAGTTGCGTTGCTGGAGTTGGCTTTTCCGATGGCAGTCCAATGGTTTGTTGATGAATTGCTGCCGACAGGAAATTGGAGCATGGTCGTGACGGTCAGCATTTTATTATTAGCTGTTTATTTACTGAGTACATTCCTGCAATTTATTGTGAACTATTTGGGGCATAAGCTAGGAATAAATATTGAAACAGACATGCGACAGGAGCTCTTTAATCACGTTCAGCGGCAATCATTTCGATTTTTTGACAACACAAAAACCGGCCACATAATGAGCCGAGTGACAAATGATTTATTTGATATTGGTGAATTTGCCCACCATGGACCTGAGGATCTTTTCATCGCAATTATGACATTCTTCGGTGCCTTTGCCATCATGTTTAATATTAATCCTACTTTAGCGATCGTGGCGGTTATTCTAATTCCATTTTTAATATGGCTGGTGACATTCAGCAATATGAAAATGAACGCAGCATGGAAGAATATGTACGGAAGTATTGCTGATGTAAATGCTCGGGTGGAAGACAGTGTAGCAGGTGTGCGCGTTGTTCAATCGTTTACTAATGAAGCGTTTGAAATGGATCGCTTTGAATTGAATAACAGGTTATTCCGTTCTGCCAAGCTTGTTGCATACAAGGTGATGTCGTGGACACATTCTTCTATTTATATGATAACAAGGATGCTGACATTGTTGGTTCTTGTAGTAGGAGCCTGGCTCAGCTTTAATGGAACATTATCTTATGGAGAGTTGATAAGCTTCGTATTATATACGAATGTATTAATTAAGCCTGTTGATAAAATCAGTGCACTGCTTGAGCTATATCCAAAAGGAATGGCAGGCTTCAAGCGTTTTCGCGAGCTTATTGAACAGGAGCCAGATATACAAAATAAAGAAAATGCCATCTCAGTAAGTGGTTTGAAGGGGGATATTTCCTTCAGTCATGTTGATTTCAGCTATGATGAATCCAAACCAGTCTTACACGATGTCAATCTTGATTTAAAGGCAGGAGAAACAACTGCATTTGTTGGTCCAACCGGTGCCGGAAAAACCACGATATGCTCACTTATCCCACGTTTTTATGACGTGGATGCAGGGTCTATTAAAATAGATGGAATGGACATTCGCGATATGACAACTGAGTCACTCCGTAAACATATTGGAATTGTACAGCAGGATGTTTTTTTATTCACAGGAACCATTCGCGAGAATATTGCTTATGGGAAACTGGATGCCTCATTTGAGGAAATTGTAGAAGCGGCCCGAAAAGCTCATTTGGAAAAGATGATTGAACAGCTGCCGGATGGATACTATACGCAGATTGGCGAGCGGGGGTTGAAGTTATCTGGAGGGCAGAAACAGAGGCTTGCAATTGCACGTATGTTTTTAAAAAATCCGCCAATCCTTATTTTAGATGAGGCTACATCTGCCTTAGATACGGAAACGGAAAGAATCATTCAGCAATCGTTAAATGAATTGGCAGCGAACCGTACTACGTTAGTAATCGCACATCGCCTGGCAACCATTCGTAATGCCGACCGTCTGATTGTTGTAACTGAGGATGGGATAGCTGAAGATGGGTCATATGAAGAATTGCTGAATCAAAATGGGATATTTGCAAACCTGCATAGAATTCAATTTGGGAAAGAGACTGTTTGATAAAACATTAAAAAAACAGGTAGAAGATGAACGGCGTCTCCAATTGTTTAACAATCGGGAGCTTTGTTCAGACAGCTACCTGTTTTTTTGTATTATTAGTTGTTTACAATCTGCCTTGGAGTGCCACCATTGTGCGGTGAGTTTGGTTTAGAGTTCGGTTGGGCAGGCTTCTGTTGGTCAAATGATGATCTGTTCTTTTCGTTGTTTAATTGATTAGCTTTTTGTTTTTCTCTCACTTGTTGTTTGGCTTTTTCATTCTCTTTGGCTTGCTGCTCTTTTAACTCTTTTGCAGCCTTCTCTTTTTCTTGTTCCATTCTTTTTTGATCTTCAGCTTTTTTGGCAGCTTCTTCTGCCTTGGTGAGAGCGTCTGTTACTTCTTTCTGTAATTCAGCTATTTTAACTTTAAAGTTATTTTCCCATTTCATATAAGTTGGGTACTTACTTAGATTCTTTTTCTTTAAATCTATGGATTTTTTCTCAAGTGCAGGCAGCTTGTTTAAGTTCTTTTGGGCGTCCGTAAACTTATTTTCCTTCACTTGTCCTTCTATTAAAACGAGTAAGTTATAGCGTTCCACATCATATTTAGTGTCT
This sequence comes from Bacillus sp. z14 (2026), assembly GCF_058313575.1. Lineage (NCBI taxonomy): Bacteria > Bacillati > Bacillota > Bacilli > Caryophanales > Bacillaceae > Bacillus > Bacillus sp. z14 (2026). The sequence continues at coordinate 60,526 of NZ_JBZFQK010000007.1, read as the reverse complement.
TCAGCCGTACGTTTTGCTGGTGTAACATATTTCTGTGTAAACAGAGTACGAGCACCTTTGCCATAAAGCGGGGTCACTTTTTTCTGCATTTGCGTAATAGTTTGGTTTAATTTTTTATGTGAATCAGGTAATTTTGAGCTTACTATACCATCATTTATCATTTTGACTACTGCTTTGTCAGCAGTTTGAAGAGTGGATCCATATTTGACCGCATTCATAAAGGTCAATGAACGTGATGTATATGTTTTCATGGCGGTGATATCTGCCTTAATTGATTTCGTATGCTTGCTTGGCAGTTTATTTACTTTAGATTGCAGGGCTTTAATATCCTTTGTCACTGTATTATAGAGCTTCTGGTGAGCGTCTGTTATTTTTAGGTTAGAGGTACTCTTAATGTCAGTATAATAGTATTTTTCGAGTTTCTTAGCCGTTTTTAATTTAGCAGCGGAGTCTTTTTTCAATGTGGCTGCCGACTTTTTATCCCGTGCGTCTTTTAGCTTTATGCTCTCCTGTGCAACGTATAGGCCTACTCCCTGATTTTCTTTCCAAATCTGAGAAAACTGTGACACGGGTAGGTTTGTTTCACCTGCAGGTTTCCCAATCTCAGGTGTAAAGCTAGGCCTTTTTTTAGTACTGATAAACCAATCCGAAAATCCACCGCCTGAAGGGTTTTTGCCTGGATATACCAATGAGTAGCCTGTCATTTTGCCAATCTTCTTAGCGTATACATGATCTCTATTATAATTGGTTTTACTTTGTTTATAATTCCAATACAGAATACGGCCGCTGCTATGATAGGCAACAGTCATTTCTGGATTAATTTGATTAACAAATTTTACAACAGCCTTTACTTCCTTCGCTGATTCAGGTGCTTTCCCTTTATAGTTCTTGTAGCTTGGAGATTTCGGAGAGTTTTTGATTTTACCCCAATCTGCCTTATATTGTCTATTTAAATCAATCCCTTTGGCATTTGCCTTCCATCGTTTAAAGTTTTTGCTTCCATTATTCATTTTGATAATTGCTTTATGAGTGCTCTTAGGAAATGCCTTTAAACCTTGTTGCTGAAGAGTTACTCCATCAGGATTCACCATTGGAACAAACCAAATAGTGGAGGAATTAAGAAGACTTTTTGCGTTGTATCCGCTGATTTTTTTATTGCCCTTATAGGCCGCTGCATATTTTTCAATCATGTACATATTTAAGCTGGTCGTCAGCCATTCACGAGCATGATGGGAACCATTGATAAAAACATTGGTACTTCCCTTTCCAAGACCTACAGCATATATTTTTCTGCCGTATTCAGATGCACCAATTGTCTTTACTTGTACCAAATCCGGGTAAGCTTTCTTTAAGGTTGTAATGTCTTTCCCCATTTGTGTGTATGTATACGTCTTATTCGGATTGACAATCGTTTTCGAAGCAGCTTTCGTTTCCCCGGGTAGCTGAATCAAAAGTGAGAGTACTAGCATCATGACAATTAACTGACTTATTCTTTTCAAATATCCCCAACCCTTTCTAGTTTTGTAATCATTAACCATCTATAAGTATATTATATTTACTTAGTTAGCAGAACTTTAAGATATAGGATTGTCGAAAATTTGGTTATTTTGGAGGGATACCTAGAGTTTGTTGTCTAGCTACTAAATTTTATAGGTCAATATCACTGTTAGAAAGAATAAGACAATGGATACAGTAAATTCCTATTCATTTTTATATAGAGAGGTATAGAGACATTGTTGGGGGGATTTTTTATCCAGTAGATTTATAAACAAGAAGTTTTGCTTCCGCCATTTGCAGGGTAGATATACTCTCATTTATAGTGAATCTTTGGAGGTGCGGATTTGGCTATTCTGTCTATACCAATTTTAACAGCAGTTTCAGTTTATGAACTCCAAAAAACAGCCTGGACGTTTAATCAGTCCAGGCTGTTTCAACTTATTCTATTAAATTGCTTCTTGCTGTGATTCAGCAGGAGGGGAGAATGCTTTTTCTGATTTGGAGATTACCACTGATGCAAGAGCATTACCCAGTACGTTTACAACCGTTCTACCCATATCAAGGATACGGTCAATACCAGCGATGAACGCTAAACCTTCAACTGGAATACCTACAGTACCTAGGGTAGCTAATAAGACAACGAAGGAGACTCCGGGTACGCCTGCTATACCTTTAGAGGTAATCATTAACACAAGCATTAGAGTTACTTGCTCCATTATGGATAAATCAATATTGTACATTTGTGCAATAAACAGTGCTGCTAAGGCTTGATAAAGAGTAGAACCATCCAGGTTAAAGGAATAACCTGTTGGAATAACAAAGGTAGCAATATGCTTTGGACAGCCCTCTTGTTCCATCTTATCCATGATTCTAGGTAAAACGGCTTCAGAGCTTGCTGTAGAGAAAGCAAGGATTAGTTCGGCTTTTAACACTTTAAACAATCTGAAAATACTGTAGCCGACTGCCTTGGCAATTAATCCTAAAATAATGATCACAAAGAAAATCATCGTTCCATAGACCGTTATAACTAACTTACCTAAGGGGATAAGAGATTCCAATCCAAATTTAGAAATTGTAACACCAATTAATCCAAATACACCAATCGGTGCAAATTTCATAATGAGGTTAGTTATATAAAACATAATCTGGGCCACGCCATCAAAGAAGTTATAAACAGGCTTTGCTTTATCACCTACAGCAGCAACACCAAGTCCAAAAAGGACAGAGAAGAAGATAATAGCAAGCATATCTGTTGTAACAAATGCTTCAAATGGGTTGGCTGGGACAATATGAACGATCATATCAATAATAGATTGATCTTCCTTAGCTTCAGCAGACCCAACATAGCTGGATATATCCGTTTGCTCCAAATTTTCCATGTTTACGCCTTTTCCGGGCTGGAAAATATTTGCGGATACTAGTCCGACAACAATGGCTACCATAGTTACACATACAAAGTAAAGTAACGATTTACCACCAAGTTTCCCGACTGCTTTTATGTCTCCAACGCCAGCTATAGCAACAATAATACTTGAGATAATGATAGGTACGACAATCATTTTAATTAAATTGAGGAAAATATCTCCAAGCGGCTGTAGGTACGTTTGTGCAGTTGTGTTCTCATAAAAAATTGCACCAACAATAATTCCTAATACTAAGCCGATTAAAATTTGAGTAGCTAATGAAAATTTAAGTTTAGATGTTTTCATATAGTTAGCTCCCTTCTTTGGATGTTTTTTAGGATAAAAGCGTTTCGTGTTGAAATTCTTACTTCCTATCTATCATAAAGAGGAATATTAAAAGAGTGCGGATAGAAAGAGAGAGCAAGAAATATGAGTAGTTAGCTATGTAATAAACTAACTAAATCCTTTTAGACAGAATTAACAAAACAATAGAGGTATTACCACGGAGAGGCAAATTTAACAGCTAAGGGTATTAATGGCACAATAAACACATTTTAACACAAATGTTCAGAAAAGAGGAAATTTGAGAAACCGAGCATTTAAGATAGTATATTTAGGACTGGTAAATTAAAAGGTAAGGGTAGACTTCATTACAGAACTGTACAAGAAAATATATAGATCAATGTTATTTAACAGTTGTTTTCAGGACTTAGGACACATTTTTAAAAATAATTGTTTATTTTTGGGAATGGATGGTATGGAGATACAAAAGGAGGAAGCGATCTATGTTAAAGAAAAAAGGGATGTTCTTCGTACTGTTCATACTAATTTTATTGGTAGCCTGCAATAAAGACGTAGCCGAGCAAACAACGAATGATACAAAGAATAGTGGCTCGGATAAGGTAGAGAGTAAAGTGATAGATATATACAATAATAAAGAAGAGAATATTGGAACAGCAGAGCTTAGTGAGGTAGCGAAGGGAGTAGTGATAGAACTGAAAGCAGATGGACTGCCGCCAGGACTGCATGGATTCCATTTTCATGAAACAGGAAAGTGTGAGGCACCTAGTTTTGAGACTGCAGGCAGTCATTTTAATCCAACTGATGCGAAGCATGGCATGGAGCACGAGGATGGTCCGCATGCCGGCGATCTTCCTAATTTGGAAGTGGGTGAGGATGGGTCCGTTAATGTGACGGTAAACGCAGAAAATGTGTCACTATCTAAAGGGGCCGATGCTGCTTTAGTAGATTCTGATGGAACCGCCTTGATTATACATGAAAATCCAGATGACGGAAAAACTCAGCCAACAGGCGATGCCGGTGATCGGTTGGCGTGCGGAGTCGTAAAATAAAATGAATCATAGGAAGAGTGTCATAAGGAGAGAAATATCAGGTAGGCTGAATCGTACTGGTTCAGCTTTTCTTTTTAACCAGTAATTTTTTATAAAAAAGAGATTAGACAGGGGTTCTCTCTTGAATTATAGTAAATAATATACATATTAATCCCGTATTGGAGGTATTACATCAATGACAGAACCTCTTTTTTTAAAACCTGTCTTTCAGGAGAGAATTTGGGGTGGAACAGAGCTGAAAACTAAATTTGGCTATGAGATTCCATCTGAACATACAGGTGAATGCTGGGCGATATCCGGTCATAAAAACGGCCCGTCCATTATCGAAAATGGCCCTTATGCAGGCAAGACTTTAATCGAATTGTGGAATGAGGAACGCCATTTATTTGGTGAGATGGAAGGGAATGTGTTCCCTCTGTTAACAAAAATATTAGATGCCAATGCAGATTTATCCGTGCAGGTTCATCCGAATGATGAATATGCAAACATTCATGAAAATGGTGAACTTGGCAAAACAGAATGCTGGTATATCATTGATTGTAAGGATGGCGCTGAAATGATTTACGGGCATACCGCGCAATCCAAGGAAGAGTTTGCTTCCATGATTGAGAAGGGCGAGTGGAATCATTTACTGCGTCGCGTTTCCATAAAGCCAGGAGATTTCTTCTATGTTCCAAGTGGAACGGTCCATGCTTTATGTGAAGGGACGCTTGTACTTGAAACACAGCAGAGCTCAGATACAACCTACCGTGTATATGACTACGACCGCACGGAACAAAACGGACAAAAACGTGAGTTGCATATTGAAAAATCAATTGATGTGAGTATGGTGCCGCATCAGGATGCAGAAGTGCAGATTTCCAAGACCGTATTGCCAGGGGCAGAATTGACTACGTTTGTGGAAACGGAGTTTTTCTCAGTTTATAAATGGGATATTAGTGGATTATCTTCATTTGACCAGAATCAGCCCTTTATGCTTTTTAGTGTTATTGATGGAGAAGGGGCTCTTAGAATGAATGAGGAGACTTATCCGTTAGAAAAAGGTGCTCACTTTATTCTTCCATCGGGTACAGGTAATTTTGAACTTGAGGGGAATCTTTCCTTGATTGTGTCACATCCATAAAGAGAAGCGTAAGGGGAATATCCTCTTACGCTTTCATTTTTTCTGTGAATCGCTTTGTGATTTGCTGAGGTCTTGTTATTGCACCGCCTACAACAACAGAATGGGCACCAACCTCTAAACAGCGCTTAGCCATTTCAGGAGTTAGAATATTTCCTTCTGCAATGACTGGGATTTTGACGGTTGATACAAGATCCCGCAATAATTTGAAGTCATCATTATAAATGAATTTCCCCTTTGAATAAGGTGTATAACCAACTAGTGTGGTTGATATACAATCAAATCCAATTCGTTCTGCTTCAATTGCTTCGCCCAGAGTGGAGATGTCAGCCATAAGTAATTGATTAGGGAAGTGCAGGCGAAGAGATTGGACAAAAAATTCAAGTTCCACATTAGATGGTCTGGGACGATAAGTTGCATCCATCGCGATCATATCTGCTCCGGCAGATACAATATCGCTTACCTCTCGGAGCGTCGGAGTGATATAGACAGGTGAATCAGGATATTCACGCTTCACAATTCCTATAACAGGTAAGGGGACCTCCTGTTTGATTGCAACGATGTCATCATGTGAGTTGGCGCGTATTCCGCCAGCACCCCCCTGCATGGCAGCAAGCGCCATTTTCCCCATAATCATTGGGCTGTGCAGCGGTTCATCTTCAAGTGCTTGGCATGAAACGACTAAACGTCCTTTGATAGCCTGTAACATATGTAATCAAGACCTCCTGTAATAAATATACGAGTTACTATCCAATTCTATTTTACACAGATGAGCTAATCATGTTTAGGATAATTAATTAAATATTATCCTGCGTTGTAATCTGTTGAGAGAGGAGTTGATTTTGTATGAAAAATATTTCACTTTATATGAGTGCTACATTAAGAGATATACCAGAAGCTATCTTACCAAGCGGTTTTAATTTTCGACTGTTCAGAGAAGGTGATGAACAATATTGGGCTGAAATCAATACGGCTACAAAGGAGTTTACCAATATGAAATCCGCTCTGAAACGGTTTGAGTCTGAATTTATGCCATATAGGATAGAGGCGAAAAAAAGGGTAATCATTCTTGAGACAGACGAAGGAAAACCGGTGGGAACCGCTGCTGCCTGGTTTGGCGATTTTAACGGTAAACAAACTGGCAGGCTACATTGGGTTGAAATACTGCCTGAATATCAGGGAAGGAAATTAGGTAAACCCCTTGTAATAAAGGCACTCGAAATTCTGAGCTCTTTCCATAATGAAGCCTATCTGAAAACCCAGACAACGAGTCTGACTGCTATCCATATTTATCTTAAACTCGGGTTTAAGCCGGTCATCAGAAACGCTGAGGATCAGGAGGGGTGGAACTTAGTGTTTTCTCATTTTCAATGTAAAAAATAGCGGTCCTGTTGACTGCCTTTTTAGATATGGATAAAAAATATATCAAGAAGATGATAAACATCTTTTTCGAATATTACTTGCAATAAGTGTGCTTGGAACAAATTATCCATACCTACGAGATAAGCTAATGTACATACTATCTAGTGAAACCGCCGTATGGAAAAGATTCCCGTTTCGTGGAAACGGGTGGAATTGAGGGGCATTCTTTTTTGTAAGAATAGTAGTGATAGAATTAATAATAGTGTAAAGGAGGGAACTCGTTGAATCAGGAATTTTTATATATTGTCATCATTATTGCACTCGGTTACCTTCTAAAAAGGACTGGAATTCTAAAGGAATCTGATGGAGAGGTAATTTCGAGAATCATCTTTAACATCACCTTGCCATCCCTAGTCATTGTATCCCTGCAAACCTCCACTATAACGGTATCTTTATTGGGAATCACTCTTATTGTTATTCTTTACGGGATTCTTTCTACAATAGTGGCCTATTTTGTGTTTAGGAATGAGACACGTGAGATTAAAGGAACTTTTATGATGCTTGCCTCAGGATATAATGTCGGACTGTTCGCCTTTCCGCTTGTTGAGGCCTTTTGGGGCACAGAGGGATTACTGTATTTTGGTATGTTTGATGTTGGTAATTCTTTTATTGTATTTGGATTGGCCTATATAGTAGGAAGTTATTTTTCTGAAAATGGAATGAAGCTGGAGGGGCGCGCCATCCTTATGAAATTTGGTAAGTCCATTCCTTTAATGACATACATTGTTATGAGTCTCTTGAATTTTGGTCATATCCAGCTTCCATCGGCGCTTTTAGAAGTAGCAACAATCATATCTAAAGCGAATATGCCACTGGCCTTATTGCTGCTCGGAATATATTTGAAATTTTCTTTTGAAAAACAGTATATACGCCCAATTATAAAATACTTATCATTCCGATATGGCTTTGCATTGCTGGTCGGTATTTCATTATATTTTGTTCTTCCAGTTGATGATATGTTTAAATACACGATACTACTCGGTTTAGTCCTGCCAATTGGCCTCGCTGTTATACCGTATGCCCATGAATTTAAATATCGAACGACAATGATGATAGGTACGGTCTCAAATTTATGTATCCTCATCAGCATGATCTTAATGTATTTATTTTCCCTGTTTATTTTATAAGTACAATAGAAAACCCCTTTTTCAGCTATGTGAAAAAGGGGGCCTTTACATCTATATTAATTGATGGGGGTTACCAGTTGGAAGCCATCTTGCTCAATTTTTACCGGATGAGCCTGCTCCTTTGTTTTGTGGATAAGAGAGCGGTCTGCCAGCACGCTTTGAATTCCTCTCAGCATGAGGTTCAGAGAAAACAAGCTAAGTATAAAACCAAGTGATGGGCCAAGGACAATCCATTTATTGTAACGCAGTTCATGATAGGAGAGACCGATCATCCCGGACCATTCATGTGAAAGAGAGGTGGCAACATTATAAGGATCACTCATTGGAGCACTAAGGTCTATTGTTTCATAACCCCCAATCACGCACATAAAAGCGCCTAGCTGAACTAGCAGCACTAATGATTGGGCGATTTGCTGAAGAAAAATGACAATCAACCTTGATCTTAAATGATGCCTAATATGGACCTTTATAATCCACCATTTAGATCCTCCCAACAGACGGGATGCATCGATGAATTCATTTTTTAAGTAATACCGAAGTTCATCTCCTATTACGGAGGTTAAAGGAAGAAAGGTAATCAATGAAAGCATTAAGCATTGCTGAAAAATCACATCTATTCCACTTTCAGATATAAAAAACATCATGGCAATCAATATGGTTGGAATAAAACGAAATGCTCGAGTCAAAGGTTCTATTACCCAGTTGAAACGCTGATGATACAATCCATATAAGATTCCACTTCCCATTCCTAAAAACATCCGCAAAAGTCCAATTAATACAGCAATGAATAATGTATATTTAGCTCCTTCAATTACGTTCCAAAATGTATCCTGACCAAGTCTGTCTACACCGAAGGGATGCGTTAAGCTTGGTGGATAAGCCGGTTGATCAACAAGTTTTCCATCTTCATAAATAAGCTCAGGCGGAGGCTCGAGATGCGGTTTAATCCAAGCGGGATAGAGAAGGCTGGTTACAATAAGGATGAATAAAAATAGAAAACCAATCATAAAAGAAGGATTTTTAAGTAATTTTTTTATCATCCGTGTTCACCGCCCATCACTCGTTTTACAATCGTTTTCCCCCATATATCTAATAAATAGAAGGGGATAAATAAGAAGGTCAATCCTACAGCTATAAACTTGATGTCCAGCCCGTTTATAAAGGAGAATAGTCCATCCATATTTAATAAGCGCTCCAGAATGAGCAGGCTTGAGATGATGAACCACAGTAGATATTGCAGATTTGAAAAAATAGTGATTGTCGTGTTGCGAAGGATATGTTTGAAAAATATCTCTCTTTTGGACAAGCCCTTTGCATAAGCATATTCCACATACATCTTTTGTTGCTCTTCACTGACAGATAAATCAATCATTTGGAATAGCATAAAAATCGGCAAGATAGATAGAGCGATAATAGGTAGAAGGTAGACATGATCCTCTCCTAAAGCAACGGGATCCAGAATGAGCAAGCCTGTTTTTTTGAAAATCCATATTGAAAATAATTGAATCGCGAAGATCATGATGACATCTGGGATAGACTGAATAAAGAAGGCAATTTCACGAAAAAAATTCTGAAGGATTCTTGGTGAAAAGTAATGGAATACTTCAAATAATAGAGCGGCAATAAATGTTGCTAGTAAAGTGCCTCCTAAAATAAGAAGTGAATAAATAAACGGGTCTTTGAGACTGACCCAGAACAGTGAAAATTTCGGTATTCCTTGAGAAAAACTATAGTCTACCATGATTTGAATTTGATCGATAAATAAAAATGCCTCATAAATATCCTTGGCCTGGTTTGAGAAAGCCTTCCACCAGCTAATGGATGGATCTGCATTATTCCATACCCATAAAGAACTAAAAAAAAGAATAATAAGGTTTATAGCCAGAATGGTTAATATAAAATCTAATAAATGGGCAGAAATTTTTTTAAACTGTTTCATATGTATATTCACCTACTCCAACATGCTTTCTATATTGGCAAAATCTGAGACCAACTCCCATGACTTGTGTTGGCTTTTGCCATCTGTTTCTTTATCAAAGGTTGTCAAAATTCCATACATAACAATCCCGTCCACTTTTTTTCCGTCATATGTATAAGACCTGTATCCCAGACTGTCTTCTCTGATATACTCTCCAGATTCTCCATATATCTCTTTTACAGAAGCGGGTTGTTTATCAGGTACAAAGAGGACTTCAAGTTTATACTGCTCTGAAATTTTAGGGCGTTTGAATTCATATTTTATGTAGCCGTCTTCTTTGACTTTTGTTTCACCTTCCCATGCGATTTGGTCACTGCCGTTTTCTTTTAAGGTCACATGGAGAATAGAATTTTCATGAAGTGTACTTGAAAGTGATAAAATAACACTTCTATCACTATATTCCTTTATTGATCCCATAATTAAAACATCCTGTCTCAATTGGCCTCTGCATCCTATTAAACTGCAGAATAGGGAAATTATGAAAACTCCCATAACCCACTTCTTAAGCATCTCAATCTACCCCCCCTTTTTATCCCGGTATGTTGGCACTATAATGTTCATTCTATCCAAAGATTAATCAATATGTAAACAAAATATTTGGAATTTTTAATTAATCGATTGATTAAAAAAATACAGCTTCCATTTGGAAGCTGCATTCCTTTTATCTATTTAAATCGCTTATCCCTGGAGCGTGCTCGTTTGGCATTTCCGGTAGCTGTGGAACAGGGAATCCTTGCGGTGGAGGTGTGACTGACAAGGTTCCACCGTTTCTGCTCGGTGTTTGTCCCTGGAAAACTTCGGCGATTCTAGTTGGATCTAATCGGAAGTTAAACTGAGCATTATGGAAGCCCATATCCACAAACTTTTTGCATTCAGGATATTTATTTATATCATAATTTGGAACAGGGAAGATTTTGCCCCAATCCACACCCAAGGTTTCAAGTGCTTTGGCAAAAGCATTTTGATGAGCATTATCCCGGACAATTAAAAACCCGAGAGTCTCACGAAACGTTTGATTATTGCTCATTTCATATATTCTTGTTTTCTGAAGTACACCAGTTGATTCAAGCATCAAATTATTCAGCAGATTAGCAATTAAATTACCATGGTCATAAACCCATGAGCCATTCCATGGATTGCCGCCTGCATCTACTGGAAGAGATGACTGAGCTCCCATAATATAATGGTGTGGATTGGCATGTTTGATTGCTTCATCTAGAGGAGCTCCATCTGAGCCGCCATCACCAGGCTGTGAAGAAAGGCCAGAATCATTTAATAATTGATTAATGGTGTTCTGAACAAGCTCCACATGACTGATTTCCTCTAAAAAGATCCCTCGAAGCAAATCCTTATACTGAGTGTCTTTACCCCTGAAATTGTTACTCTGAAAGAAAAATTGCATCATTGTGCGCATTTCACCAAATTGACCGCCTAAGGTCTCCTGTAAGACTTTAGCAGCAGCAGGATCTGGCTTATCTGGTTTAATTATATTGATTAGCTCTTCTTTGTAATAATACATGCAGGCTTCTCTTCTTTCTTAATGAATTTATTAGTCAGTTGTCGTTACAACATGAAGAGGAGGCGGAACTAACCAGCCTTTTTCTTTGTTTATTTTTAATAATGCGGCCCCGAATTGCGCCTTTTTCATATGGAATTGTCCAAACATTAAGCCAATATCTTCACGAATACATTGAGCCATTGCCTGAGCACAGGCAACAAGTCCAGCAGCAATATCAGCCGATACAAGTCCAGAAACCTCTTGGTCTGTAAAACGTGCACCAGGAGGAATAGCCTCGATTTGGCTTTCTGGTTTTTCAGGTGGTGCAGGCGGCAGAGCAATACCATTATGTTTTAGTAATTCCTGCAGTTGTTTTACATCTGACCTAGCATTGGCAATCATGTCATCTAATAAATCTTTTAAATCATCATCACCAGTATGGTTTTTTAGGGCTTGAAAGCCAGGAATCATGGCCTGTGCACCCATTAATTGTGACCATACAGCAAATACCTCACCATAATGCATTGGTTCTTTTTGCGGATTTCCACTTAAAATGCCCATTAATCAGTCGACTCCTTATATTTAAATTTGAAGAACTCATCTATTAATATGAACCAATTAACTACCAATTATACGTAAAAGAGGCAACCGATTGAACGGCTGCCTCTACATTGAATATTTTAATGATGGTGTCCATGTCCGCCTTTATGAGGGTTTGTTATTTCAAAACCTGGTTCAGGTAGATGGAAGTACTTAATCCACACTCCATCCAGGAATTCTTCTCGCTTATCAAGCAAGACATCAATATCCTTATCAGTCTTAACAATTTCGTCCTGCTCAGTTGGTGTACTCAATTCAATATCATAGTGAGCATGGTCGCCATGCATATGGGAAATCACAACACGAATCATTTTCCCGTCGGCTTCCTCTGTACTCAATAATTTTTTTAATTCTTTGGCGGCATTCCGATTTATTTTACAATTCATTCTATCTCCTCCAATCTACTAGATCTCTTATAAGTGTAACTTAAAAATTTCCATTATTAAAATAATGAAGTATAATATAACCATAAAACTAGTTTTATGGTTATGTGAAGAGGAGGGGAATGTAAATGTCTTGGGTAATGAAAACAGATCATCGAATGCGCTGTATATGCGAAGAAGGTAAACAACAGCTACCAGCCGTTCATAATGAACAATCATTACTGGAGCTAGCAGAAATGTTTAAGGCACTTGGTGATTCTACTCGCCTGGAGATTCTGTCATTATTATTAATTGAAGATTTATGTAAATGTGAAATTGTTACAGCTCTTTCGCTTCCTAATTCCACGGTCAGCCATCATATTAAAATTATGGAAAAAGGCGGAGTTATTAAAGGAAGAAGAGAGGGGAAATATACAATTTATCGATTATGCGAAGAAAGGCTGGAGTCAATTATCAGCTTTTTACGTAAGCAGTAAAAAAGATAGGGGGAAACAAGATGAAGGGTGCTTATAACTTAACAGAAAATGCAATCTCCTCATCTCTTCTGAAGCTTTCCGTTCCTATAATAGCAACAAATTTTATTCAAACCACATATGGAATGGTCGATATGATTTGGGTTGGCAAGCTTGGCAGCGGTCCAGTTGCTGCCATAGGTACGGCAAGTTTCTTCGTTAATTTGGCGCTGGCTCTTGCAACAATGGTCTCGATTGGGAGCGGAGTCAAAATCGCTCATTGTATGGGGGCGAACAAAAAAGAGGAAGCGGCAGAATACATAAAAAACGGGTTTATCATGTCACTGATCCTGGCTATTTTATATACGCTTGTTGTATTTATCTATAAAGATTCATTTATTGGCTTCTTTGAGCTGGGCGATTCTCAGGTGGAGAGAATGGCTGTGCAATTTTTAGTCATCTCTATGATTGGTGTTATATTTTCTATTATAAATTTACTGTACAGTATGATTTTAAATAGTATGGGAAACAGTAAAACGCCATTTCGCGTCTACACTATTGGTTTTCTCGTTAACATGATCTTGGATCCTTTTTTAATTTTTGGGATCGGATTTATACCTGGAATGGGGGTTGTTGGAGCTGCGCTTGCAACATTAACAGCAAACATTATTGTTACGCTCCTTTTCTGGTTTAATTCTAAACGATTCATATCATTAGGGAGCCATACAAATTGGAATGGACGTAAGATGATAGAAGTAATTAAAATGGGGATTCCAATTACAGTCCAAAGAGTAGTATTCATCGGCATATCCATCATTATTGCAAAGATTATTGTGCAATGGGGAGCAGAGGCGATTGCTGTTCAAAAAGTTGGTATCCAAATTGAGTCGATTTCCTATATGACTATTGGGGGGCTGCAGGGTGCGATTGCCGCCTTTATTGGACAAAACTATGGTGCAAACAAAATGGACCGAATCCATGCAGGGTATAAAATAGCATTGGCTATGACCATAGGGTTCGGTTTACTTACGTCACTACTATTTATCCTGTTTCCAGAGCAGCTTTTTTCTATTTTTATCAGTGAGCCTGATAGTATAAAACTCGGAGCAGACTATATGAGAATCCTTGGATACTCGCAGGTATTTATGTGTATGGAGCTTTTAACAGTCGGAGCATTTAATGGGTTGGGGAAAACCTATATTCCGCCTATTTTTAGTATCACCTTTACAGTGCTCAGAATCCCGATGGCCATCCTTCTTTCCGTTCCATTTGGATTAAATGGGGTATGGATGAGTATCGCAATCAGCAGTCTTTTGAAGGGTGTTGTATTGGTAATTTGGTTTATGTTTACATTGCGAAAAATAAAAAATAAGACAGCAAGAATACACGCATAAGAACGGTTGGTAAGGAGAGTACATATATGACAAATATAGACCATAGACTTCTAAAGCTCATGAAAGAAAAACACCTATCGGAAACATTGTTTAGGGGAAATTTTGGCCTTGAAAAAGAAAATAATAGGGTTCATAAAATTGGGACATTAGCTTTAACACCACACCCGTCTTCATTCGGTGACAGAGCAAAGCACCCGTACATTACAACCGACTTTTCTGAGTCTCAGATAGAGATGGTGACTCCGGTGTTCCCGACGATTGATGAGGCGTTTGAGTTTCTGGAAAATATACATGATATTGTGAGTTTAGAATTATCTAAGCAAGGAGAATACTTATGGCCAGGCAGTAATCCTCCTATTCTTCCCGATGAATGCTTGATTCCAATCGCCAAGCTGGAAAACGATCAGGAGACCGAGTACCGATATAAACTTGCACAGAAATACGGAAGAAAAAAGCAATTAATAAGCGGTATCCATTACAATTTCTCGTTCTCTGACGAACTATTGCACGTATTGTATGATGAACAATCCAGCCATAAAACATATAAAGAGTTTAAAAATGATATTTATTTAAAAATCAGCCGTAATTTTAACCGCTATCGAGATTTATTGGTTGATGTGACTGGGGCCAGTCCAGTGTTTCATAATACTTATAACCAAGACTGCGTCTTAAGGGCAGAGCAATTAAATCAAGGAAGTTATTATCTCCCTCAAGTTCATTCATTTAGAAACAGCGTATGTGGTTATAAAAATCGAAAGGACTACCAGGTTTCCTATCAATCAGTTGAAGAATATGTTGAGGATATTCACAATTTGATTCAGAAACATGAATTGTTGAGCGCAAAAGAATATTATCATACGCTCCGCTTGAAGGCAGGTGCTGGTGAAGATCCCCTGCAAGGTCTTTTAGATAAAGGGATTCAATATATTGAGATTCGGTTGTTAGATTTGAACCCTCTGTTTAAAATCGGTACAAGTAAAGAGAATCTCTATTTCATTCACTTATTTATTTTGTATATGCTTCTGCTTGAAGAAGAGGAAAAGACCGATTTGAATTATTTATCCATCATAGCTGGAATGAAGGAAATGGCACGAGAATTATCTCTAGCTGATAAATACATCCATATACTGGTCGAAGTTGAAAATATGCTAATTGATCCGGAACTCTCTTATGCAGCAAGAATAAAGGAAGGTATAAAGCAGTCATCCTACGAATTGTTTCATATGAAACATTCTTTTGATTATTTACACGAAAGTGAAAAACATTCATTCACTTTATTGGGATATGAGGATATGGAGCTTTCAACGCAAATTTTAATTAAAGATGCTATTAAAAGAGGAATAGGAATCGAGATTGTTGATCGAGATGAAAACTTTATTGCTTTATCTGATGGGAAGAAAACAGAGTATGTGAAGCAGGCGACCAAAACATCGCTCGATTCATACAGTACTGTTTTGGTTATGGAGAATAAGCTTGTTACGAAGAAGATTCTTCGAAATGCTGGGATGAGAGTTCCGAATGGAGGGGCCTATCAATCACTAGAGGAAGCAGTTATGGATTATGAGAAATATAAGGCCAAGCAAATTGTAATCAAGCCGAAATCAACAAATTTTGGTTTGGGAATTACGATTTTCAAAGATTCATTTTCAAAAGAGGACTATGAAAAAGCATTAGGGATGGCTTTTCTTCATGATAGTACTGTGTTGGTTGAGGAATTCCTCAGTGGAAAGGAATATCGGTTTCTTGTAATGGGAGATGAAGTGACAGGGATCCTTCATCGTGTCCCAGCCAATGTGAAAGGTGATGGACAATCCAGTATTGCTGAATTGGTTACAGCGAAAAATAAAGATCCTTTACGGGGAAAGGGCTATAAAACACCCTTGGAGAAGATTCAGTTAGGGGAAAGTGAAGCACTTTTCCTAAAGGGACAGGGAAAGGATTTCGATTATATCCCGGCGGAAGGAGAGCTTGTTTATTTAAGAGAGAATTCTAATATCAGCACTGGCGGGGATAGTCTAGATCTTACTGATGCTATATCAGGGAGCTATAAGGAATTGGCCATTCAAGCTGCAAAAGCTGCTGGTGCTACAATCTGTGGAGTCGATATGATGATTGATGATCCGACTGCCAATGTCAGTGAACAAAATTATGGAATTATCGAACTTAATTTTAATCCTGCGATCCATATTCATTGTTATCCTTACAAAGGAGAAAATAGAAGAGCAGGGGAGCGAATTCTTCAATTACTTTTTGGGAAGTAAAAAGCGGCCGCAACAGGTTTAGTAATATCTGTTGCGGCCTTTTGCTAAATATAAGAAAATAAACTCCTGCCATATTGATTTAGGCAGTCATGCTGAGACAAGCATCAGCGCATTTGAAGCAAGCCCCGGCACATTTTTGGCAATGGTCATGATCGTGCTTTTGACATTCCTCGCCGCAAGCTTTACAAATCACTGCACAAAGATTACAGATTTCTTTTGCAAAAGGACTGTTAGATTGCATTGATTTAACCGCCAATGCACAAATGTCCGCGCATTCTCGATCCAGGCGGATGCAATCTGCCATCATCTTCATGTGATCCTCTTCTAAGCAAGCATCGAAACATACATTACAAGCATCTATACATTCAATACAGGCATCTATACAGACTTGGTACATGTCTTTATTCATAAAAAAACCTCCTCATTAAAAATGGTTATATCCCTATCTATTCACATTCCCTTGCTGGAAGGGAATAAACTTTGACGTTCGCTAATCTCATTAAAATATCTAAAATGCTTTGACTCTAACGTTACGTCATCATTTACGATATAGGAAGGGAGGGGTGAGAGAGGTGTATAAGATAAAGGAAGTCTCCGAGCTTGCTGGAGTCAGTGTTAGAACTTTACATTATTATGATGAAATTGATCTGTTAAAACCAGCTCATATTGAGGAGAATGGATATCGTTTATATAATGAGGGAAATTTAGCACGCCTTCAGCAAATATTATTTTTTAAAGAAATGGACTTACCGCTAAATAAGATCAAAGCTATTCTGGATGATCCCCAATTTGACCACTTGGATTCCTTGATGAAACATAAAAAGGTTCTGGAGGAAAAGCAGAAGCGGCTGGAGAAAATTATTCAATCCATAGATCAGACCGCCCAGGCAATTAAAGGAGGAAGGAAAATGTCAAGGCAGGATATGTTCGAGCCATTTGATATGAGTAGAGTTGAAGCACATATAAAAAAGTATGAAAAAGAAGTTAAGGAAAAGTATGCAGACACGGAGGCATTTCGCCAATCCCAGCAAAAAACAAATGGCTATCAAGCAGATGATTGGAAGGCAATTGAAATAGAAAGACAACAAATTTATCAGTCTTTAGCTGAATTAATGGACCGGGATCCTGCGGATAGTGAGGTTCAACAAATCGTCCATGAATGGCGAATGCATATTTGTAAACATTTTTATAATTGCACACCGGAAATATTTAAAGGGCTTGGCGAGATGTATATTTCTGACAAACGTTTTACTGATAATATCGATAGTACAAAGCCGGGGCTTGCCCGATATTTACATGATGCTATTCAAATCTATTGCCGCTAATTAAATAGAATGACGTATAGGTGCCTGAAAAGATAGGCACCTATTTTTTATAAAATTTAAAAATCTTATTTTGCTATATATTTTTGTTGATGTTTCCTAAAAATGTTGTATAATAATCTGAGTTTGGTAGTAAACATTAAGTTTGATAATAATAAACTTTCTCTAGTTAGAGTTTACTTATAATAAACGAAATTGAGGTCATACCATGTTAATGGAAATCGGAAGCAAAATTAAAAATTTAAGATTAAAAAAAGGTCTGACTCAAGAAGAACTTGGTGAAAGAACAGATTTAAGTAAAGGGTATATTTCACAACTTGAAAGAGGTCTCAGTTCACCATCTATCGAAACATTCTTCGATATACTCGAGGTTCTCGGCTGTACCCCAAAGCAATTTTTTGATGAGGAAGAACGTGAACAAAAAGTAGTATACGGAAAAAATGATACGACAGATTTTATAGATGAAGATCGGGGTTATCAAATCCAATGGCTTGTTCCAGAATCAAATGAAAAAGAAATGGAACCCATATTGCTTACATTGCAGGAAAAGGGAGAGTTCAAAAAATTTGAGCCCTCACTTTCAGAGACATTTGGCTATGTATTAAAAGGGAGAATCATGATAACACTCGGCAGAAGGACATACTTTGCCAAGGCAGGAGAAGCAATTTATTTTAACGCAACCGAAGAACATCAGATAATTAATGATTTCAACGGGATTTCAGAATTATTGCTTGTAGCGACGGATTCTTATCTATAATTAATATCCACAAGAAGGAGTAATGAACATGAATGATCATACAATTATTCGTTTTGAGAACGTCACGAAGCAATATGATGACGATCCAGCGGTATTAAATGATGTTAGCTTTGAAATTGAAAGAGGGAAATTCTATACACTCTTAGGACCATCAGGTTGCGGAAAAACGACGATTCTCCGCTTAATTGCCGGATTTATGCAGCCCTCTGAAGGAAAGATTTACTTTAACGGTAAATTAATAAATAATGTCCCGGCCAATGAGCGCCAGGTAAATACAGTATTCCAGGATTACGCCCTATTTCCACATCTAAATGTATTTGAAAATGTTGCATTTGGTTTACGCATTAAAAAAATGAAAAATGCAGACATTGCCAAGAAAGTGACAGAAGCATTACGCTTTGTTAACCTGGCTGGTTATGAAAACCGTGAAATTAAAGAAATGTCCGGTGGACAGCGTCAACGTGTAGCCATTGCCCGTGCGATTGTAAACGAACCGGAAGTAATCTTACTTGATGAACCTTTATCGGCGCTCGATTTAAAGCTTCGTACTGAAATGCAATATGAATTGCGTGAGCTTCAACGCCGCCTTGGTATTACCTTCATCTTTGTTACGCATGACCAAGAAGAAGCATTGGCGATGAGTGATGAGATTTTTGTTTTGAACAAAGGCAGAATTCAGCAAAGTGGTACGCCAACTGATATCTATGATGAGCCTGTTAACCGATTCGTCGCAGACTTTATCGGAGAATCCAATATTGTTCCCGGTAGAATGATTGCCGACTATATAGTAGAATTTGCAGATAAACGTTTTGACTGCGTAGACGGCGGTTTCAGAGAAAATGAGTCTGTAGAAGTGGTAATCCGTCCTGAGGATTTAGAGATTACTACACTCGAACAAGGAAAAATGCAGGTACGCGTTGATTCCCAATTATTCCGTGGTGTTCACTATGAAATTTGCTGTTTTGATGAAGCAGGTAATGAGTGGCTAGTACACTCTACGAAAAAAGCGGTTGTTGGGGAAGAAATTGGGTTGAGTTTTGATGAAGAAGCCGTTCATGTCATGCTGCCGGGGGAAACGGAAGAAGAATTCGATAAACGCTTAGAAGCATATAATGAGGCCGGCCATGAAGAATAAAGCGAAAACTCTCTATCTGATTCCATACTCTATTTGGATTGCATTGTTTGTTGTATTCCCGATTATCCTGGTTGTCTATTACTCCTTTATTGGGATTGACGGCCAATTCACGTTGGATAATTACAGCAACTTCTTTACACCAGTCTATTTGAAAATGACATTAAGTTCGTTTTGGTATGCTTTCTTAGTTACAGTTATTTCTTTATTAATTGCATACCCAACGGCATTTTTATTAACGAAAACAAAGCATAAGCAATTATGGCTCTTATTAATTATCTTACCAACCTGGATTAATCTACTTTTAAAAGCATATGCCTTTATTGGTATTTTTGGCACATATGGTGCTGCCAACGCCTTTTTAGAGGTTTTTGGAATAGGAACAAAGCAAATTCTATTTACTGATTTTAGTTTCATCTTTGTTTCTACCTATATATTTATACCGTTTATGCTATTGCCAATTTACAATGCGCTAGAGGAAATGAACCAATCCTATGTAGATGCAGCCAGTGATCTTGGAGCATCCAAATGGATGACTTTCCGCCGTGTCATTTTCCCTCTGACACTCGACGGAGTGAAATCAGGTGCACAGGCTGTCTTTATCCCAGCCCTGTCATTGTTTATGATTACTCGTTTGATTGCAGGTAACCGAGTGATTACATTGGGAACAGCAATTGAACAGCATTTTCTCGTTACGCAAGATTGGGGAATGGGAGCTACGATAGCGGTATTCCTAATTATCGCAATGGCATTAATCATGATTCTGACAGGCAGAAGAAAGTGAGGGATGGACAATGAAAAAGAAATTTAAGCTATCAAATCTATATCTAATCTTAGTGTTTGCCATCCTTTATGCACCAATTTTCTATCTGATGTTCTATTCATTTAACAGCGGCGGAAAAATGCATGGCTTTGATGGTTTTACGCTGCAATGGTATAAAGAAGTATTCGCCGATACACGATTGCTTATTATTGTGTTGAATACACTGGTTATTGCTCTGCTTTCAGCTACAATTTCTACAGTGATTGGTGTTTTTGGAGCACTGGCCATACATGAGGTACGCAAGAGAAGGACGAAAAATACATTACTTTCCTTGAACAATGTTTTGATTGTAAGCCCTGATGTCATTATTGGTGCTTCCTTCTTAATTATGTTCACCATTATTGGGATTAAACTTGGCTTTATGTCCGTTCTTTTATCCCATATTGCTTTCAGTGTTCCGATTGTTGTAATTATGGTATTGCCTAAACTTCAGGAAATGAGCCCGACATTGATCGATGCGGCTCGTGACTTGGGGGCGAGCCAGTGGAATGTGCTGACAAAGGTTATTCTGCCTTACATCACATCCGGTATTTTTGCTGGTTTCTTTATGGCATTGACCTATTCACTGGATGATTTTGCCGTAACCTTCTTCGTGACAGGGAATGGATTCTCCACACTATCCGTAGAAATCTACTCCATGGCTCGTCAAGGTATATCGTTAACGATTAATGCATTATCAACCTTGCTATTCTTATTTACAATTTTATTGGTTATTGGATATTACTTTATTACACAAAGAAGCACCAAGCCGCGAATGGGGGTTAAGGAATGAGCAAGCTAACCCGTACCCTGATTCTGATTTTGGTTGTATCATTCGGCCTTTTATATTTGATCAATCGATTAAATGCACATGAAGGATATGCCGGAGATAATACCTTAACGGTTTACAACTGGGGAGATTATATCGATACGGATTTAATTGAAAAATTTGAAGAGGAAACAGGCATTAAAGTCATATACCAAACCTTCGATTCAAACGAAGCGATGATGACGAAAATCGAACAGGGCGGTACGTCCTATGATGTAGCTGTTCCTTCAGAATATGCAATCAGCAAAATGAAGGAAGAAAACCTGTTGATTGAAATAGATCACGATAAAATACCAAATTTAAAGCACATTGATTCTCGCTTCCTAGACCTTTCCTTTGATAAGGGAAATAAGTATTCCATTCCATATTTTTGGGGAACAGTCGGAATTGCTTATAATACAAAGCTCCTTCCGAATAAAGAATTCAAAAGCTGGAATGATTTATGGGACGAAGAATTAGAAAATAAAATCTTGCTTGTTGATGGTGCTCGTGAAGTCATTGGAATGGGATTGAATAGCCTTCATTATTCATTAAATGACACGAATGAAGAGCATTTGCAGGAAGCTAAGGATAAATTAGATACATTAACTCCGAACATTAAAGCAATCGTGGGTGATGAGATCAAAATGCTTCTCGCTCAGGAGGAGGCAGCAGTCGGGCTGGTTTGGTCCGGTGATGCAGCTGATATTATGTGGGATAATGAAAACATTGATTATGTAGTGCCGGAAGAAGGCTCTAATCTCTGGTTTGATAATATGGTTATTCCGAAAACATCCAAAAATGTGGACGGAGCACACCAATTCATTAACTTCATGCTGGATCCTGAAAATGCTGCTCAAAACGCAGACTATGTAGGCTATTCCACACCAAATAATGCAGCGTTAGAAATTTTAGGAGAAGAAGTTTCAGGGGATGAACGCTTCTATCCACCTGCTGAGCTAACAGACCGACTTGAGGTCTACGATAATCTCGGCAAAAAGATGCTCGCGCATTATAATGAACTTTTCCTTGAATTTAAAATGCATAAAAAATGACACTTTGAAAACCGATTTCACCTGGGGGTGGGGTCGGTTTTTCTGTTTATCTAAAGAAATGATTTTCTTGAAGTAGCCAGCAAACCAGAATGTAAAAGAGGGACGTAAAATTATGTTATATTTTTCACAATCCAAAAGGAATTTTGCCAGCCATGAACGAAAGAGTAATGTATTAACTTATTAAGGAGGAAAAATACTTGTCCAACACTCTGAATCAATTTGAAATAACTTCAATTTATCACATTACCAATAGAGGGGTTAGAAAGGAGCCAATATTCCATAATATGATCGATAAGCATAGATTCATGATTATTCTTGCTGAAGCCCATAGTAAATATGATTTTAAACTCCATGCGTACTGCCTTATGAACAACCACTTTCACCTTCTCTTAGAAACCTCCAATTCTCCTTTAAGCAAAATCATGCAAACCATTCAACAAAGATATGCCATGTATTTTAACCATACCTACAAATCTCAGGGGCATGTATTTCAAGCAAGTTACTATTTCAGAATCGTTGATAGCTCAAATGATTTTTTAAATGTCAGTAAATATATCCATATAAATCCTGTTGTGGCAGGATTGGTTACAAACCCTCAGGATTATCAGTGGAGCAGCTATGCCACATTCTCCAATCACTCACCTCGCAATCATCCACTAATCGAAACGGATACTACCTATTCTTTTTATCCAAATAATTCAAAAGAATTATATAAAAAATTCATTGAAAAACAATCATAATGGTTGTCATAGACTAAAAGGTGCTCATTCATTGAGCACTTTTTTTGTGGAAGAGCATATGAGCATTTCTGGTCCACCTTTATGCAGTCATAAAAAGTTCCCTATATTATGTGGAAGGTGGGTGAAAGGCAGGTGAAGTCCGGGGGAAAGCTGAGCTCTAGCCGAGCTATGAGGCACCTATGGACCGGCTATACCGGGGTAAAGGAGGGTGAAAGGTGGTTGAAGTCCGGAGGAAAGGACCTATTCCCGAGCTATGAGGCACCTATGAACCAGCTATACCGGGGTAAAGGTGGGTGAAAGGCGGTTGAAGTCCAGAGGGAAGCACCTATCCCCGAGCTATGAGGCACCTATGGACCAGCTATACCGGGGTAAAGGCGGGTGATAGGTAGTTGAAGTCCATGACGAAGCTAAAATACGTAAAAAAACCCTCCCATTGATGGAGGGTTCAACATAGTTAGGGATATTATAACTGACTTCCAAAGAACTCTCGTGTCCGTTCTTCTTTAGGATTTTCAAATATTTGCTCAGGAGTGCCTTTTTCCAGGATGTTTCCTTCGTGCATAAAGAGGATTTGGTCAGCAACTTCGCGTGCAAAGCCCATTTCGTGAGTGACAATAACCATCGTCATTCCATCCTGGGCGAGTTCCTTCATGGTGGTCAATACTTCACCAACCAGCTCTGGATCCAGGGCAGAGGTTGGTTCATCGAATAGCATGATATCAGGTTTCATCGCCAGGGCACGGGCGATGGCTACACGTTGCTTTTGTCCACCGGATAGTTTATTTGGGTAAACATCTGCCTTGTCATCAAGGCCAACCTTTTTTAATAGCTCTAATGCTTCTTGTTTAGCTGTATCTTTGGCTATTTTCTTTACCATAATAGGTGCTTCAATTATATTTTCCAGTACAGTCTTATGAGGAAAGAGGTTAAAGTGCTGAAAGACCATCCCGATTTTTTGGCGTACTTCATTAATATTATGGGTTGTTGTTTCGATTTGTTCACCTTCAATAATGATGGAGCCGCTATCCTTTTTTTCAAGATAATTTAAGCAGCGCAGCAATGTACTTTTACCAGATCCGCTTGAACCAAGTAAACAGACAACATCGCTTTCATAGACAGTCAAACTAATATCTTTTAATACATGCAGATCTCCAAAGGATTTATTCAGATTTTCGACTTTTATCATTTCTCGTAATTCATTCATTTTTGTTTCCCCCTCTTACTAATCGCTAATTGCCATTCTTTTTTCAAGTGCTCGAAGACCCAGTGTTAACACAGCAACCAATATTAGATAGTAGACAGCAACAATGAGTAAATAGGTCATCTCGTCAAAATTATTGGATCCGAGAGTGGTCGCCACATTAAACAGCTCATTCAATGAGATGAAAGCAGCGAGAGAAGAATCCTTTAGACCGATAATAAATTGGTTACCGAGTGGCGGGAGGGCTCTTCGTAAGGCTTGAGGGAAAATGATTCGGCGCATGGCGAGTCCGCGTGTCATACCAAGCGAGCGGCCAGCCTCCATTTGTCCTTTATCAATGGATTGAATTGTTCCCCGGAAAATCTCAGCAATATAGGCCCCGTTATGAAAGGCGAGAGCCAATGATGCTGCCCAGAAATCCGGTATAAGAAAGATGCCGCTGAACCCAAAATAAAGAATGAAAATTTGGACAATTAACGGGGTTCCGCGAACAAGATATATATAAGCATCGGAAATGTAACCGAGCAATTTAATTTTCGAGATTTTAAGTAAAGCTACAAATAGTCCTATTATAATTCCGATTATGATGGAGACGACAGTCAATTCAAGAGTTAACAGAAGTGCATCGAAGAATACCCCGCGGGTATCAACTAATGTTTGAAAAAAGTGTGATAAATCTTGCAATCGTAACAGCTCCCTTTCATTCTTTATTATCTGGTTTTTGAGTAATATCTTCGCCAAAGTATTTCATACTAATTTTTGATAGAGTACCGTTTTTGCGCAGTTCCTCAAGTGCTTTATTAACCTCTTCAAGAAGTTTTGGATTATCCTGTGGAAGCACTATAGCTTGCTCACTTCGTTCAATCAGCTGTTGTCCAACAATTTTGAAGCCTTCTTTGGCAGCGGTTTTCCCAGTGACAAAATCGGTAATGACAGCATCATGTCGGCCATTGCTTAATGCCTTGAGTGCAGTCACATCACTATCGTATGTTTTAATATCTGATGTATATCTGCTCGCAGTGTCTGCATATGTAGATCCTTTGGCGGCTGCAACTTCTTTCCCTTTTAAATCTTCAACTGTCTTGATATCACTGTCTGGACGGGTGAAAATTTGTGGTCCTGAATAGTAGTAGGGAGTGGAAAAGAGGACGAATTTTGAACGTGCCTCATTAATGGTATGGCTGGCCACTGCGGCATCAGCTCTCCCAGTTTTTACACCTTCAACAATTCCCTTGAATTTCATTTGTTTTTGGACAGGCTCAAGCCCCAATTGTTTAGCGATGGCTTCCCCAACTTCAATATCAAAGCCAGTCATTGTCATATCATCGTTCATATAGCTGAAGGGCTTAAATTCCCCGGAAGCGGTGAAAACGAATTGATCGTTATTAATCAATTCTGCCCCGCTTGCCATTTGCTCCTTTTCTGCACAGGCAGTCAAGGAACCTAGCAGAAGGAGTAGAAAGATAAACGGAAGAATATTTTTTTTCATTCCAGTTGAATCTCCTTTCAGTGTCAATAGAGCTTGCTTTCTAACTAAATACCCATTAATGCCAGTAATTAACCAAAATACTAAAAAACAACTTTATTGGAATAGCAAATAGTAAGAAGAAGGACCTGTATGTCATCATAGAATACGCTGAGATTTTCAGGTATACTGATACTAATTAATAGGGAATAAATAGTATAAAGAAGAAGCTGAAAGATGAATTTATCGCTGATATAGATTTGAATAACTTAAGGAGTGATTTTCAGATGGAATATGATGATAAAGTCAAAAACCGTATTAAGAGGATGGAAGGTCAATTACGCGGGATACTTAAAATGATGGAGGATGGAAAAGATTGCAAAGAAGTCGTGACTCAGTTATCTGCGGTAAGGTCTGCAGTAGACAAGACAATTGGAGTCATTGTCAGCAGTAACCTTATTGAGTGCGTGGAAAATGCGGAAGATGTAGAGAAGGAAAAGTTAGTGAATGAAGCAGTGCATCTGTTGGTCAAAAGTCGCTGAGAGTTTCGGTTGGCTTTTTTTAATAAAATTTGATATACCTATAGGGGTAATGTTACGTTGAAATCTTAAAGGAGGCGGAATCAGTACGATGAAAACAATTGAGCCACAAGAAGTGGAAGCAAAACTAGCTGAAGGGCAGTCCTTAAATATTATTGATGTTCGTGAAGTAGATGAAGTACGTAACGGGAAAATTCCAACAGCGGTTAATATTCCATTAGGCCTGCTTGAATTTCGGATGAATGAGTTAGATAAATCAAAAGAATATATAGTTGTTTGCCATGCAGGAGGAAGAAGCGCCAGAGCTGTTCAGTTCCTTGAATCTGAAGGATACGATGTGACCAATATGAATGGTGGCATGCTAGAGTGGGAAGGGAAAACTGAATAATAAGAAAAGACGAGAACTTGGGGTCTATCCCATTCTCGTCTTTTTTTGCAATCATTTTTTTGAAATTAATTGAGTTCAGGTGAATTAATAGAATCCTAATGTTTTTTATTGATGTCCATATCAGTTTACTGGATCCAATTAAATTCTTTGCTCCTATATAATAGGAAAATCCAAATGTAATCAACAAAATCTTAATAAAAATGGGTTCATAATACTAACTTACTATTCTAGCAATAAGCATACAACCATTCAGTGTGTATGCTCCTTTTATTATTTACTCGGATGCTTTTTTCACTTCAATATATAAAAGATGGTGATCTTCAGCATCCTCTACAGTAAAGATGAATCCATCCTCTTCCAATGTATCCCCAATGGCTGCATCGATTTTATGAGTTAAAAACCAACCGCCTAATGTATCTACATCCGGATAGTCCATTTGTATTCCAAGCAAATCCTCAATCTCAGACAATAGCATTTTTGCATCTAGAATATAATGATAGTCACCTATTCTACGAATCTCTGGTAGCTCATCTGTATCGAACTCATCGCGGATTTCCCCAACGATTTCTTCAAGAATATCCTCAACCGTAACAATACCGGAAGTACCGCCGTACTCATCAAGTAACACGGCTATGTGTATGCGTTCCTTCTGCATTTTCACAAGTAAATCGTGAATAGGAATCGTTTCAATTACCGTGATAAGTGGTTTAACATAATCACGGATTGGCATATCTGTTTTCAAACCGCTTCTAAGACTGGCTGTTAGTAATTCTTTAACATTCACAAATCCAATAATCGTATCTTTATCTCCATCTGTAACGGGATAGCGCGTATATTGTTCATTATTTAAAGAAGCAACAATATCTTCTAAAATATCATCCTTTTGAAACGTTTGAATTTCTGTTCGAGGCACCATGATTTCTCTGGCAATCCGATCATCAAATTCAAAGATATTGTTTACATATTTAAATTCAGATTGATTGATTTCTCCCTTTTTATAACTGTCAGTCAGAATCATCCGCAACTCTTCTTCAGAATGGGCAATGTCTCCTTCGCTAGCCGGTTTAATGCCAAATAGGCTTGTGATAAATCGGGCAGAATGGTTCAATGCCCATATAATCGGAAACATCACTCTATAAAACATAATAAGCGGCCGTGCGAAATTCATTGTAATCGTTTCTGCTTTTTGAATCGCAACGGATTTAGGCGCCAATTCTCCCACTACAACATGTAAAAAGGTAATAATAGAAAATGCAATCACAAAGGAAATAATACTTGCTACAGAATCCTGGATGTGCAATTTTTCAAATAGGGGATCAATGAGATGTTTAACGGTGGGCTCCCCAAGCCAACCGATCCCTAATGATGTAATCGTAATCCCAAGTTGTGTCGCTGACAAATATTCATCTAAATGTGTTACGACCCTCTTGGCTGCCATTGCTTTTCGATTTCCTTCTGCAACAAGCTGATCTATTCTGGTCGCACGGACCTTAACAATGGCAAACTCTGATGCCACAAAGAACATCGTACTCACCAATAAAAATAAAAGTAAAACTATATTAACTATGTCCATCGTCTCCATTCAATCTCTTTACCCGTCCGGAGTAAAGATTCACCTCCTGACAAATATCCCTTTGTATATTTCTTCACCATCAGGAACGGGTTTAAACTTTTTTGCGACATATGGGAAAAAATACACATATAAACAGGATACTCCTGTAAGTGACTTTGCTCAATCTTTATGATACTCTTTAAATAGAAAGAATCATGAATGGTGGGCATTCATGATTCTGCAAAAGCCACTCCTTAACGGAGACGAGTATTGATTTTTTTAGGCCTCACTATCTTTTTAGAGCAGTGAGGTCTATTTTTTATTATTTATCGTGATTACTGTTAGAAGTAAGGTGGCAAAGCTGAATGTTACCATAAATGTCTCAAAGATTGACATGGGACATCACTCCATTTCGGATGGTTGGTGTCTACTTAATGGAAGTGACTTTTGCTAGTTCATTATAGCATACATTTAGTAACAATAAGAACAAGTGTTCGTTTTAAGTGGAAATAATGACTTTCGACTCATCAAAAAAGCCGAGATATATTTATCCCGACTTGGATTCCAATGGTTTTTCTGAAATAATAATCCCATCATCATCAGCATACACAAATTGTCCAGGAGTCCATTCTACGTTTCCGAATGATAGTGTTCCGCCTTTTGTACCTTCGCCTCTCTTTTTACTTTTAAATGGGCATGTTCCAATCGCTTTTATTCCAACTTCTATATGGGCCAAGTCAGCTGAATCCCGGACACAGCCATTAATAATGATTCCGTTTATTTTTCTCTCAGCTGCAATGGCTGCCAACTGGTCACCCAATAATGCACAATTTAGAGAGCCCCCACCATCTACAACTAAAATAGTTCCAGGCTCAATCGTTTCCAAGCTTTCTTTTACCATTGAATTGTCTTCATATACCTCAACGGTTCGTATTTCGCCCTGAAATTCCTTTTTCTTACCATAAGAATAGAAAGGGGTTTTACATAGACTTAACCTGTCAGCGTACTCATCACATAAATCAGCCGTTTTCATGGAAACATCCTTTCAAAATTTAGTTGCAAGTTAATTATATTGAATTTTCTGTAAATTTTCCATTTATTAAGAGATGAATGTTTCTAAATACCGGCTTCATGGGAATATAAGAGATACAAGTTTTCTGAAGATAAGGAGAAAAAATAATGAGTATGTTTAATAAGGTACTATTTATTTACAATGGTTCTGCCGGTCAGACAGAAACAGATCGGGCACTTGCCGCCGTACTCCCTGTAATTAGTACTGAAACGAAAGAATTAAAAGTGGTGCAAACGGAAGAGGCAGGTGAAACCAAAAAAATCTGTCTTAAGCTTGGGGAAGAATATGACCTTGTTATTATCCTTGGTGGAGATGGAACGGTACATGAAGCTGTCAATGGGCTTGCTGCTCTGGATAAGAGGCCTGTTTTAGCTATTTTGCCGGGTGGTACATGTAATGATTTCAGCAGAATGCTTAATATCCCGCAAAATCTAAAAAAAGCGGCAGAGACAATCATGAGTGGCCAACAAGTTCCGGTAGATGTAGGAAAAGTTAATGATGACCACTACTTTCTTAATTTTTGGGGGATCGGGCTAATCACCCATACATCAAGCAATATTGATGAAAACCAAAAGAGATTAATGGGGAAAATGAGTTACTTTATTAGTGCATTACGAACGGTGAAAGAGGCAGAGACATTTCATTATAAAATGAAGACTGATCAAGGTGAGTATGAAGATGAGGCAGTCATGATCATGGTGCTGAATGGGAAATTCATTGGATCTAATCAAATCCCTCTGCCATCCATTAATATGGATGATGGATTATTTGATGTATTAGTAGTGAAAGAATCATCATTTGGTGCGTTTCTTGATTTATTTTCACTTAATTCTCCTGATATAAACCTAAATGATGCTGAAACAAGGCTGTTCCATTTGCAGACGAAATCATTGTCAATTGAAACAGAAGAAGTTCTGGAAGCGGACACAGATGGCGAAATTTATTTGGAAACTCCCGCAACTATGGAAATCCTAAAGCATCATATACACATGATCAAGGGTTATTAGTATCTTGGGGTTACAAAGTATACCTTTTCCTTTAAAATGGTAGAAAAGCCAGAATCGGAAGTGAATTTATGTCTAAGTTGATAGAAAATACACCATTCCCCCGTACAAGAGAGATGCTACGTACTGATATGCGCAAAATGGGGTTAAAAAGAGGTATGAATGTCCTTGTTCATTCCTCGCTATCATCAGTTGGATGGGTGAATGGAGGGGCTGTTGCCATTATTCAGGCATTGATGGATTCGGTTACAGAAGAAGGAACCATTATCATGCCGGCTCAATCTGCGGATTTGTCAGACCCAGCTGAATGGTTGAACCCACCAATCCCTTGGGAATGGTGGGAAACCGTGAGAAATACAATGCCAGCTTTTGAACCTGCTGTTACACCTACATATGGCATGGGGAAAATTGCAGAACTATTTCGTACATATCCAGGTGTTTTAAGAAGCAACCATCCAAATGTTTCGTTTACTGCATGGGGTAAGCGTAATGGTGAAATCCTTGCCAAT
Source organism: Bacillus sp. z14 (2026) (assembly GCF_058313575.1). Classification (NCBI taxonomy): domain Bacteria; kingdom Bacillati; phylum Bacillota; class Bacilli; order Caryophanales; family Bacillaceae; genus Bacillus; species Bacillus sp. z14 (2026). The sequence continues at coordinate 29,693 of NZ_JBZFQK010000007.1, read as the reverse complement.
CATCAATTGGAAAATGGATTGGGTGAAGGATCTCCACTAAGAAAACTTTATGATTTAGATGCTCATGTCCTGTTCATCGGAACGAGCTATGAAACGAACACCTGTTTTCATCTGGCAGAATATCGATCAGGTACCAGGGAAGTAATCCAAAAAGGTACTCCCATTCTTGTAGATGGAGAGCGGAAATGGGTGGAGTATACGGATATTGAATATGATGATACTGAATTTGATACAATCGGAAATGCTTTCGAACAACAGTACTCCGTTAGGAAAGGTAAAATCGGCAGTGCTGATTCCAAGTTGTTTTCCTTTTGTGAGGCAGTTGATTATGCGGTGGAGTTTTTTAAAAATGAAGCGAAGGCGAAGGTTTAGCTTTATAGTTGATTACCCAAGAATGAAAGTGTTCTTTTATTTGTCGTGTCTTTTTTTCTTGATGACTGTCTCGAACTTGATTAAACTTCCTCACTGATCTCCACATCTATCCTGTACAAAAAGAGGCTTTCCCAATAACTTGACTATGGGAAAGCCTCTTGGATTATTTATTCTACGTGCTGCATATCATTTTCGAATAAAAGTTCCATTTTACCATCATGAAATTCAAGCTTCGTTAAACTTGTATTCCCTGGCGGTGTCGCTTTAAAGACATCTGAAAGTGGTGTGTTTTTAATATGCGTAAGCAGAACACGCAGGAAAATAGAATGGGTCACAATAAGGATGGTACCGGAAGGGTTTTCGTTTATAATTCTTTCGAACACATCGACAGCTCTTTTCTTGAGCTGATTAAAGGTTTCACCTGTTTCTGTCTCAAATAAATGTGGCGTTTCCCAAAAGATTTTAAATTCCTCAGGAAATTCTGCCTCAATCTCATCTCTAATGCGCCCGTCCCAATCTCCAAAATGCATTTCACGTAAGTCATCTTCCTTAATCAGGCTAATCTCACGATCACCGATGATATATTGAGCTGTTTCATAAGCACGTTTTGATGTACTGCTGTACACTTTATCAAGTTTTACATCAGCAAGCCTCTTTCCAAGAGCTTTTGCATCATTAATACCTTTTTCGGTCAGTTCGCCATTTCCCCAGCCTTGCATAATACGATTGACATTCCATTCTGTAAGTCCATGTCTAGTTAAGTAGATTGTTAGCAACGTACATGTCTCCTTTGCAATTTGTGAATAATCATAAGTATAACGCAATCAAGGTTGGATAGAAAAACAATGGATTGTCAGTCTAATTTTAAAAAGATCGATCATAAGTGATAAACGTTGAAGAATATACTATAGGGGGGTATAGTATATTTAATAATAGAAAAACGGGAGGGAGGTCACTATGAGCGAGATAGAGATTACTGAAGATATGGGTAATCATTGCCATCATGACCAAGAACGAAAAAGCCATCATTCTGATAACGTAAAAAAAAATTTGATCAGTCGTTTAAATAGGGTTGAAGGGCAGATTAGAGGGATTAAAGGCATGATTGAAAAGGATGTATATTGCGATGATATTATAACCCAGATTGCAGCTACACAATCAGCCCTGAATGCTGTTGGAAAGTTGATGCTTGAAGGCCATATGAAATCATGTGTGGCAGAAAGAATTCAACAGGGTGATATGGAAGTACTCGATGAAGTATTAATTACCATACAAAAATTAATGAAAAAATAGGAGGAATTTAAAATGGAAACAACGATCTTAAATGTAAAAGGTATGTCCTGCGGGCATTGTGTGAAAGCAGTCGAAGGCAGTGTAAGTGAGTTAAACGGAGTTAGTTCTGTGAAGGTTACATTGGATACGGGAAAAGTGGAAGTCCAATATGACCCGGCAATGGTTAATCTAGAAACAATTAAAGAATCTATTGATGAACAAGGATATGATGTCGATTAATATATGATTCGAATTAATAGGCTAAGCCACGCCCTATTTAAATAATGCAAGTTCAACAATAAGGTGGTGAGTTTATGAAGCATGTCCATTTGCAGATTACGGGAATGACCTGTGCCGCCTGTTCAGCAAGGATTGAAAAGGTACTGGGGAAAATGGAGGGAGTTAAAGAGGTAAATGTGAACTTAGCCACTGAAACATCTGCTATTCTTTATGATCCTACTCTCTTATCAGCGAACGATTTAAGAGGAAAAATAGAAAAGCTAGGGTACGGGGTTACGACTAGAGTATCGGAACTAATGATTACCGGAATGACCTGCGCCGCCTGTTCAGCAAGAATTGAAAAGGTATTGAACAAGACGGAGGGTGTCTTAATTGCCAATATAAATCTGGCCTTGGAATCAGGCACGATTGAATATTCTAGCAGTGAGTTATCTGAGGAAGATCTCATTGCCAAAATAGAAAAACTAGGCTATGGTGCTTCACCAAAGGAACAGCATAAACAGGAAAGTGAAGACCCGAGGCAATCGGCTATAAAAAAACAACAGCTTAGGTTTATAGCAGCTGCTTTCCTTTCATTGCCACTATTATGGACGATGGTAGCCCATTTTTCTTTTACCTCCTGGATGTATATACCGGATATTTTACTGAATCCGTGGGTTCAGTTGGCTTTAGCGACACCTGTTCAATTCATTATTGGTTGGCAATTTTATAAAGGGGCCTATAAGGCTCTGCGAAATGGCAGTGCCAACATGGATGTATTAGTGGTGCTTGGTACATCTGCTGCCTATTTTTATAGTTTATATGAATCTATAGTAAAAAGTGGGCATCATCATGCTGAGATGCCGCATCTTTATTTTGAAACAAGTGCCATTTTAATAACTTTAATTTTACTGGGTAAATTATTTGAGGCTAAGGCAAAAGGCCGTACATCAGATGCGATTAAGAAGATGATTGGCTTGCAGCCTAAAACGGCGATTGTCATTTGTGATCAAAAAGAAGTGAAAGTTCCGCTTGCCGATGTAGTAGTAGGGGACTTAATCTATGTGAAACCCGGAGAGAGAATTCCAGTAGATGGTGAAGTGCTCGATGGCAGCTCAGCTGTGGATGAATCCATGTTAACGGGTGAAAGTGTTCCGGTTGATAAAAATCCAGGGGACCAAGTCTTCGGAGCCACCATTAATAAAAATGGTGCATTAAAGATGAAAGCCATTAAAGTGGGTAAAGATACAGCCCTATCCCAAATTATTAGAGTGGTTGAACAGGCACAGGGTTCGAAAGCTCCAATTCAGCGGTTAGCGGATAAAATATCAGGTATCTTTGTTCCGATTGTAGTGGGAATAGCCGTTTTGACATTTATAGCATGGTATTTTATCGTGGATCGTGGAAATTTCACTACGGCACTAGAAAATATGATTGCTGTTCTTGTAATAGCCTGTCCATGTGCGTTAGGGTTGGCTACGCCGACATCCATAATGTCTGGGTCTGGCCGGGCAGCTGAATTTGGTATTTTATTTAAAGGCGGAGAGCATTTAGAGACCGCTCATCAGATTAATACCGTACTGTTGGATAAGACAGGGACAATAACGAATGGTAAACCGATTTTAACGGATATTATACCAATCGGAAATTGGGAGCAGGAAAAACTGTTAAAACTCATAGCGGCAGCAGAGAAACCATCCGAGCATCCTCTAGCACAGGCAATAGTCGAAGCAGCCCATGAACATAATCTGGAGCTTACAGAGGCAGTAGATTTTCAAAGTACTCCTGGATTTGGAATTCGCGCTTCTGTTGGGCAGGATAAAGTCCTGGTAGGAACGAGAAAATGGATGACGGCTAATCAGCTTGATATCACCTCAACTCAGCCTTTTATGGAGGATCTTGAGAAAGAAGGGAAAACGGCGATGATTGCCGCGGTGAATGGAAATGTGGCTGGTATCATTGCTGTTGCTGATACGATTAAAGAGACATCCGGACAGGCGGTGCAACGTCTAAGGGATATGGGCATCGAGGTGTGGATGATTACAGGAGATAATCAGAGCACCGCGGAGACAATCGCAAAGCAGGCGGGTATTCAACATGTGATTGCTGAAGTTCTTCCAGAAGGAAAGGCGAATCAGATTAAAAGATTCCAATCTGAAGGAAGAAAAGTAGCGATGGTCGGCGACGGAATTAATGATGCTCCGGCCCTAGCGTTGGCCGATATCGGTATTGCTATCGGAACAGGTACAGATATTGCAATAGAAGCAGCGGACATTACCTTGATGAAGGGCGACTTAAATGGAATTGCAGATGCGTTTTATTTAAGTAAGCAGACGATGCGTAATATTAAACAAAATCTATTTTGGGCTTTTGGCTATAATACCCTTGGAATTCCAGTGGCGTTTATGGGACTGCTCGCCCCTTGGTTGGCAGGTGGTGCTATGGCATTCAGTTCGGTGAGTGTTGTCTTAAATGCCCTGCGCCTTCAACGAATTAAGCTAAAGTAAATAGAGTGAGGAAATGCCGACATGGTAAGTGTCGGCATTTTTTTGCGTTGTATAACAAGTATAAGCAGCTGAGGCAATGGTTTAAAACAAATAAAGGAAACTCTCATCTTTTATAGAATGTAAAAAGCATGAGAGGTGGGATATTATGGAAATGGAGATTCCAAGGAAACGGGTGTCAAAGGGGAAGAAAATTAGTTTATGGGTAATTGCTATTTTAGTAGTCATTCTTATAATTGGTTCACTGGGAGCGGTTTATTTTGTTAAACGGCCTTTACCGCAAATGGAAGGTGAACTTGAACTTTTGGGTTTACATAATGAGGTAGAGGTTTTGCGTGATCAAGAAGGAGTTCCGCATATAAAGGCCGATGATACACAGGATTTATTTTTTGCCCAAGGTTATGTACAGGCTCAGGATAGGATGTTTCAAATGGATTTATCAAGAAGGCAGGCATCAGGCAGATTAAGTGAAGTAATAGGGGAAGCCATGCTTAAAAACGATAAATATTTCCGAACGCTAGGTTTGAGGAGAGCTGCTGAAGATTCTTATGAATCCTATTCACCGGAGGCAAGAGAAATACTTCAGTCATTTGCTGAGGGTGTAAATGCCTACATAAAAGAAAAAAAGGCCAAAGGGAAATGGCCGATAGAATTTACCTTTCTTGGGTATGAGCCAGAGGAGTGGACTCCGATTGATTCACTGACGATTGGTAAGTATATGGCTTTTGATTTGGGAGGAAACTGGAACAGTCAGGCTTTTCGTCACTATTTGCTGCAAAGTTTCCCGAAGGAAAAAGCATATGAACTATTCCCAAGCTACCCTGCAGGAGCACCAGTGAATATAACCAAGGATGAACTCGACATAGAAGGCAGTTTATCTTCTTCTGTTGTCCCGAATGAATATAACGGAAGCAATAATTGGGTAGTCTCAGGTGAGAAGACCCAATCTGGAGAACCATTATTGGCGAATGATCCACATTTATCTTTGGCCACCCCCTCTGTTTGGTATCAAAATCATTTGGAAGGGCCTGGCTATAATGTTAGCGGTGTCATATTTGCCGGTATTCCTGGAATCATTTTAGGTCATAACCTAACTATTGCATGGGGAGTTACGAATGTGGGTCCTGATGTACAGGATTTATATATTGAGAAGAGAAACCCTGAACAGGAAGATGAATTTCTTTACAAAAAAGAATGGGAAAAAGCTCAGGTTATTCATGAGAAGATAAAGATAAAAGGACAGAAATCGGAGGATTTTAAAATAACCATTACACGTCATGGGCCTGTCATCTCAGAATTTTTAGGAAGTGTTGGCAAGGAGCATGTTTTGGCTTTAAAGTGGACCGCTTTGCAAACCTCAAATGAGCTGGAAGCCGTGCTTAATATGGGTAAATCAAAAGATTGGACCGAATTCGAAAAAGCGCTGGAGGATTTTGAATCGCCGGCACAAAATTTTGTCTTTGCCTCAAAGGAAGGAACAATTGCTTATAAGGCTAATGGGAAGATTCCTATTCGAAAAGATAAGCAGGATGCTCTTTTACCGGTAGAAGGCTGGACGGGAGAAAATGAGTGGGTTGGATATATTCCATACAACGAATTACCGCGTACGATTAATGCTGAAAAAGGATACATATCAACGGCTAACAATAAAGTAACAGATGAACACTATCCGTATCATATAAGCCATGATTGGGCCCAGCCCTATCGCCAAATGAGGATTGATGAAGTTCTTTCAGGCAATGATAAATTAACGATTGAAGAGATGAAGAATTTGCAAATGGATCAGCGAAATCTGCAGGCGGAGGAGTTCCTGCCGAAGTTTATAGAAGAACTATCAGAGACTAAAGAAACAGAGGCCATTGATGTTTTAGAGGACTGGAATTACATGGATGACAAAGAAATGGCAGCTCCGTTACTCTTCCAACTATGGATGGCAGAAATCTCGGACACCTTATTCGCAGATGATATATCTGAAGAAATGCTCACCCTTTTCAGAGGCAGAAAGCAAGCTGTTGATCAGCTTCTTAGAAAAGCGTTAAATGGTGAAAAGAGTATTTGGATTGAAGACAAGGGTGGCTTAAAGACGGTGCTGGAAACCAGCTTGAAGAAAGCTGTTACAAAAGGGAAAGAGATACAGGGAGGGGTTCTTTCTAATTGGAGATGGGGGGATTATCACCAAATTCAATTTAAGCATCCGCTATCCTCAGTCAGTCCTCTTCAATATGTGTTTAATTATAAGGGGGAACTAGAGAGTGGGGGAAGTGCGGTTACGGTTCAGGCAGCTGGTTACGATACGAAGGGAACTATTAATCATGGAGGATCATGGAGGTTTATTGCGGATCTCTCTGATTTATCCAAGGCCTCACATATAGTCGGACCAGGACAGTCCGGGCAATTGGGAAGCGAATGGTACCAAAACCAAATGGAAGATTGGGTTACAGGGACATATCATCTAACGAAACTAAATGAAAAGAATGGAGTCAAGCTCCGGTTAATACCAAAAATAAAAAGGTAGTATTTTCCGAATAAGTAAAATAATTTAAAACGGTGCGTAAGTTTAGTAATGTTGGGAAAAAAGTCTTATAATTTTATACGAGAAAGTTTGAATCTTTTAAAACAGTGGGATTATATAATTTTAATCTTTATTTAAAAAATAAGGCTGGTGCCTACTCACTTTTTGCTACAGGTCAGATTAAAGGATTACCAATGTTACAACAACTTTACAATATAATTTTTTTACGGTTTTTTGAATCTTTTTTGGTTTAATATCGTCTAGAATAAAGGAGAAACTATTTACACCGATAGGATAAGCAGGGGATAGGTAATTAGATGCAGGCTTGACTACTCAAAATAGTCTAATAGCCACCTAACATCGTATTGATGAAGACATGCCGGAGGGGTTTGTATTGAAACATGGTAAAAGAGATTTTATATACCTTCATAAACAAGAAGCTGAGCATTTTGTAGCTTCATTTGGCATAGACTTTTTTAGTTTTATGCAATCGTTGAAAGAGCCGCCGCCAAATGTTTTATTATTGGATCATCCTTTTATGGATGTTGAATATGATATGCATACACAGTTTAATTATGTTTCCTTTCCCTCATATAAGAAATATTATAAAGAAAGTGGGAAGGAGTATGGGCATATAAGCTGGATTGATTTTGAGGATATTGAGGGGCTGGAAGAATTAGCTCCATGGGAAATCGCTGAAATCCTGTATATCAGACATACATTTAACCATCTAAGATCTCCCTTTTATCCGAAATTAAATAATCGGTTTGTCTATTTAACATTAGAGGATGGCTTTTATAATAAAGTTTATTACCGGTATTGGAATGATTTTTACCAGTTAATTTCCAAGTTAATTCCTGAGCATGTGGAGATAAATAAGCCGGATCGATTATGGCTGGGCGGTAGAAAAAAAACAGAGAACGCAATAATCCCTACAGAGATTCTGAAACAGTTATCCCCTTTGTTTAATGAGGGCGTAATCATCAGCTTTCATAAGTCAATTCAAACAAGACAAACTATCGAGATTCCAGTGTGGGTTGTTGGAGATTATCGGCATGAAGATGAGCTGAGAGATGAATTAAGGACGATATACCAAAAACGGCAAACTGTTAATCTCGTTTATCAGAAGAAAATGAAGGAATGGGTCATAGATGGAAAATAAACCTCCTGTAAAATTAAGGAGGTTTTCCTAATTTATTATACAGATATTCAGGTTCACAAATTATGTTCGAATATGCATATAATAAGAAGAATGTAAGTTTTGCCTATAAGGGGAACGTGTCGCATATTAATTTAATGTTCTGAAAAGGAAATGATACAATATATTATGTATCAACTAACGGAGGGTAAATTCAATGAAAATTAAACTAGGATTATTATATGGTGGGAAATCTGCTGAACATAAAGTATCCATGCAAACTGCTATGGCAGTCATCAAAGCATTGGATTCATCTAAATATGAGATACATCCGATTTACATAAATGAAGATGGTGAATGGATAAAAGGGCCGCAATTACAGGGGCCGGTTGAATCTGTTAAGGAGCTAGAGTTTGACCACAGAAGTCAGGCTGTTCAAACAACTGGTTTTAACAGTATTATTGCACACGGATCTGATGATGCATTTGATGTTATTTTCCCATTATTGCATGGCCCGAATGGCGAAGATGGTACAGTACAGGGGTTGCTCGAGCTGCTTAACATTCCGTATGTAGGAAATGGTGTTCTTGCTTCATCTGCAGGCATGGATAAAGTAATCATGAAGAATATATTTGCCCAGGCTGGGTTGGGGCAGGTTGGTTATGTTTCTTATTTACGTTCAGAATGGAGCGGAAATGAAGAAAAGGTATGCCAAGAGGTAGAAAAAGCATTGGGATATCCGTGTTTTGTTAAACCGGCTAACTTAGGTTCCAGTGTTGGTATCAGTAAATGTGAAAATGCTGAAGAGCTGCATAAAGCATTTGAAGAGGCATTCCAATTTGACCGAAAAGTAATCATTGAAGAAGGTGTTACTGCAAGAGAGGTTGAGATTGGCGTTATTGGAAATGATTATCCTGAGTGTTCTGTTGCAGGGGAAATTATTCCGAAAAAAGCGTTTTATGACTATAAAGCTAAATACGAAGATGGCGATACAGCATTGGTAATACCTGCAGAGATTTCTCAGGAAGAATATCAAATGCTGCATGACATGGCAATTAAGGCATACAAAGCATTGGATTGTTCCGGGCTTGTAAGGGCAGATTTCTTCCTTACACATGACGGAAAAGCTTATATTAATGAAGTAAATACAATGCCAGGATTTACGCCATTCAGTATGTTCCCATTACTTTGGAGCCACACTGGAGTGGAATATCCGCAATTAATTGAAAAACTGATTAATTTAGCTATTGAAAGACATGCTGAAAAGCAAAAAATTAAATATACTATTTAATATAATGTAGCCTGGCTGTATAAATGAGAAATGTAGAATCTGCGCATTAGATATTCTCGATGGGTTGATTTACGAACATCATTTCCGGCTTATTACTATTGATAGGGTTATGCATACTCAATTAAACGGCAGAGGAATGCTGTACAGCCGATTATTTAATTGGCTGTATCTGTTTTTTTTTCAGGGATGATAAAGGGTAATGGAGGATTAATATGATCAAACGTACATTGGCTGAAATTGCAGCTATGGTAGATGGCAGCATAAATGAAGGTTTCAAAGATATACTTGTTTCAGGAGTAACAAATGATACAAGAAAGATCGAGGAAGGCAATCTATTTGTTCCTTTGCAGGGTGAAAATAGCAATGGACATAATCATGTAGAGACAGCATTCGCTCAGGGAGCAGCTGCTTCATTTTGGGAATCAGATGCACCGAATCCTCCTGAAAACAGAGCACTGATTTTTGTTAAGGATAGTTTAAAGGCATTACAGCAGTTATCTAAAGCGTATTTACATGAGTTGGATACGAAAGTAATCGGGATTACTGGCAGTAATGGGAAAACGACTACTAAAGATATGACTGCCTCAATCATGAAAACAAAATATCGGGTACATAAAACAAGTGGGAATTATAACAACCACATTGGATTGCCGCTTACGATTCTGTCTGCTCCGGAAGATACAGAAATCCTGATTCTAGAAATGGGAATGAGCAGCAGTGGGGAGATTTCACTCCTTTCACAGATTGGGCAACCTGATGTAGCGATTATTACTAATATTGGTGAGGCGCATTTACTTGACCTTGGTTCTCGTGAAGGAATTGCAGACGCCAAAATGGAAATTGTCGAGGGTTTAAAGAAGGATGGAACACTCATTTTTAATGGGGATGAACCTCTTCTGCTAAGCAGGGTATCCAAGCATGCCTATAAACAGATTACCTTTGGCAGCAGCATAACAAATGACTATTATCCTGTTCAAAGCAAAGCAGGAGAGAATGAAATGGAATTTACAATTGATGTAGATGGTAATCATCCTTTCGTATTGCCGCTCTTAGGCAATCATAATGTGCTGAATGCATTGGCGGCGATAGCTGCTGGCAGAACGATGGGAGTCTCCTGGGAACAACTCACGACAGGCCTTGCTGAAGTAAAACTATCTAATATGCGGATGGAAGTATCCTTTGGAGCGAGAGGCGAAAAAATCATAAACGATGCTTATAATGCCAGCCCGACTTCAGTTAAAGCAGCTATTGAATTAGTGAAAGGGATGACAGGTACGGGCAAGAAGATTCTTGTACTAGGCGATATGCTTGAATTGGGACCAGAGGAAGAGATGTATCACTCCAAAATGGGTGAATTAATCACAGAGGAGATTGATTATGTCTTTACGTATGGTAAATTGGCTGAAAAGATTGCCGAAGGTGCTGCAGAAAATTTGAATAAAGAACGCATTTATCATTTCAGTGATAAGGATCAATTATCATTGAAGTTAAAAGAAGTCATTGATGAACATTCTATTGTGTTGGTCAAAGCTTCGAGAGGGATGAGACTTGAAGAAGTCGTTCGTAGCCTTCAAGACTAAACCTTAAAGATATACTATCCCACGATGTCATTCATTCTTTAAGGATGAATGAAATTTTTAAAAATTTCATACATATCTGCATGATTTGAATGAAATCTGGGTAATATATAACTGTATGTAAATAGAGGTTATTTATTAGTTAATTGGCGTTTTTATGCTGCACACTAAACTAGGTTAGTTAATCAATCGATTGATTAGTAGGTAAATGTAATATTTTATTTAATTTTGATACCAAGATCAGATTGCTTTGTATAAATCGAGTCCTGGCATAAATCATCTATGTGTACTACAAACAAAATTCTGTAAATATGTTTATAAACCTCTATTTTATTTAAAACAAATCGTGACTATAACGACTTATCGTGTACAAGATTAGTGTGCAGCGTCTATTCTTCACCCATCAACGGCTTTAAAAAGGGAGAATACAGTTCTTAAATTAGCTAATTTAGAACCACAAAGGTATCTGTTAATAGCTTGAAGATTTGAAGCAGGACAAATAGCATAATAGAATATTGCAAGTGCGATTATTTGCAATCCCGGTCTGTTTTTGTTAACATAAGTTAAATACATGCGTTTCATGAAAATTTTCCAAATGAATTGGACTTATGAACTCATGCTGCCGGGATACTGACGGCCGCTTTTTTTTGTGAGATCGAACCCTGTGCAACAGGCATGATTAAATTGACCGTAATCCTGTTTTACAGGAATGAAAAATATATTGAAGCAATTGTTAAAATAACACCTATCTTGGGGGTAGAAAAATTAATGACATTATTTAGTGAATTAGGAATTAGCAGCGACACATTAAGAGCAGTAGAAGGCATGGGGTTTGAAGAAGCAACTCCAATCCAATCTGAAACGATTCCACTTGCATTGCAGGGTGGGGATTTAATCGGACAAGCTCAAACAGGTACTGGTAAAACTGCTGCGTTTGGAATTCCGATGATTGAAAAAATCGATGTAAAAAGAGACGAAATTCAGGGATTAATCATTGCACCGACACGTGAACTTGCTATTCAGGTTTCTGAAGAGCTTTACAAAATCGGAGCAGGCAACCGTTCCCGCGTTCTGGCAGTATATGGCGGTCAGGATATAACTCGTCAAATCCGTGCGTTAAAAAAACGTCCGCATATCATCGTGGGTACACCAGGCAGACTGTTGGATCATATTAACAGAAAAACAATTCGTTTGAACAATGTTCATACTGTAGTTCTTGATGAAGCAGATGAAATGTTGAACATGGGATTCATTGAAGATATTGAATCTATTCTATCTTCTGTTCCAGATAATCACCAAACTCTATTGTTCTCTGCAACTATGCCTGATCCAATTCGTCGTATAGCCGAAAGATTCATGCATGAACCAAAAACAGTTCGTGTAAAAGCGAGAGAAATGACTGTACCGGCAATCAGCCAATATTATGTACGTGTTCCGGAAAGAGAAAAATTCGATGCATTAACTCGTCTAATTGATATCCATACGCCGGAATTAGCTATTATATTTGGCCGTACTAAACGTCGTGTTGATGAATTAGCAGAAGCATTAACAGTACGTGGTTATACAGCTGAAGGAATCCATGGTGATTTGACACAAGCACGTCGTATGTCAGTCTTACGCAAGTTTAAAGAGGGAGCAGTCGATATATTGGTAGCTACGGATGTGGCTGCACGTGGTCTTGATATTTCCGGTGTTACTCATGTTTATAACTTTGATATTCCTCAGGATCCTGAAAGTTATGTTCACCGTATTGGACGTACAGGAAGAGCGGGTAAAGAAGGTATGGCAGTTACATTCGTAACTCCACGTGAAATGTCTTATCTTGAAGTGGTTGAACGCACCACTAAAAAGAAAATGGAGCGTATAAAAGCTCCAACTGTTACAGATGCGCTTGAAGGACAGCAAAGAACTGTAAAAGAAAAATTGTACAATGTTGTTTCTTCTGAGGACTTAACGGCATATCTTCCGTTGGCTAAAGAAATGATAGAAGATCATACTGCAGAGGAATTAGTTGCTGCAGCATTGAAATTGTTCATTAGAGAGCCGGATGAAAAGCCTGTAACCATCTCAGAAGAGAGACCACTTCCATTCCGCAAAGATGGCTATAAAGGCGGAAAAGGTGGCGGAAGCAAACGTCCATATAACAGAGGCGGAGACAGAGATAGCCGTGGTGGCGGAGACAGAAGACGCAGCAGCAGCACCAATCAAGGTGGACGCAGAAAGTCTTACTCAAACTCTAAACCAAAAAACACAAGTAAATAAGATTTAAATAAAGGCCAATCCTACACATTAGGATTGGCCTTTTTGTAATGAATTACCTTCCATTGTTCATAATAAGCATAGGAGGTGAGTAAATCTTATGACTATTATTCGCTTAGGTTATGTAGCTATGAGTATGGAATTGAAAAATGCATCCCCCTCAAAAACAATGACATATGCGCAATTCAGCAAGCTGGCAAATAGAGAAGCCGCTATAAAAAGACTGGAGAAAATTGCAAAAACCAATCTTAAAAACTGCCTTCGTTTATTAATTCATAATGAAGTAAATGGTATCCAATTCTTTCGATTTTCCTCAAAATTAATACCACTTGCCAACCATCCGGATTTAGAAGATTGGAATTATATGGACGGTATAAAAGAGGAAACAAGTGCGATTAAAGAATATCTAAAAAAGCATTCTCATATGAGAATTGATTTTCATCCGGATCACTTCGTTGTTTTAAATAGTGAAGATAAGAATATCTTGAAAACATCAATTAAGACATTAAGGATGCATTTTCGATTACTAAAAGCTTTTGGATTATCGCCAAAACATCGTTGTGTATTACATATTGGTGGTTTATATCAAGATAAGGAACAAGCTCTTGAACAATTTATTCATAATTGGGGATATGTGCCTGCGGATATTCAGGAAATGATTATATTGGAAAATGATGATACGCTATTTGGCATACAGGATACCCTTTACCTATGTGAAAAACTATCCATTCCAATGGTATTTGATTTACACCATCATAAACAAAACTGTCAGGGAGATTGGAAAGATCACTGGCCAAGGATTGTGCAAACCTGGAGTAATTCAAGCTTGCCTGTTAAAGTCCATCTTTCATCCCCGAAGAATGAAAAAAATAAAAAAGCACATGCTGATCATGTGCAAAAAGAAGAAATGATGGAATTAGTGCAGGGGAATATTAATTTGACAAGCCAAGTTGATTGTATGCTGGAGGCTAAGCATAAAGATTTTGCTGTTTTCAAGTTGATTGAGCAATTAAAATTGCTAGATGGCTTTAAAATAATGGATGGTGCTATATTTTCGTATGAGCCTGTGACAAATGAAAGTCGATAAGCTTGGCATAATAGTAATTACGGCTATGTATGAAAAGGTTCTGTGCCTCTCGTAATTCATGAGGACCTTTACCAATAGCTAAATAAAAGTGTTCGAAAAGGGTGAGTGATCCTTTTTCTGTTTGCAAAGTCTCTAATATCTTGCTTCCTAGATGTGTTTGGCCAGTTACCATATAACGATAGGCTTTTTCAGATGGGGATGTCGGTTGTATATCCAATTCTCTGCGCCATAAGCTCCTGAATATATCCAAAGAACAATTAAGTGAAGCCTCCAAATAAGGTCTGCGTTGCATATGGACATTTTTCAGCAGAGCTAATCCCTTCGTAACCCATTCTTTTGCTATAGGGAAGCTATCGAACATATAAGAATGAGCTATGATGTGAGACAGGCTGATTTCCAGAGTAGGGAATTGTTGCAATAAATCTTTATTGTTAAAGTATTGTTGGCAGGCGTTTCGAACGTTCTCTGGATTTGTGCTGCTGCATAACATAGAGACTAAATACATTTCTCCAAGCTGTATTTTAAAGATAGACAGCAAATCCTCCTCTTTACATAGTAAAAGCATGGGTTCGACAGCCTTTATTAATTTATTGAGTGGCTCTTGCAATCTTAACTGACTAATCCCATACATATGTGAAATGATAGAAGCAATATTAATTTCTAAACAGCTTGAAGACAGATTAAATGCTTGATCAATAAGCTCTGAGTTATCGATCTGAGCCTCTGCCTGAGCAATATAAATAGAAAATACATTTCTTAATTCATTATTTTCTGGGTTGGAGGAATCTTCGAGTATTAATGTTTTAATCCAATCCATGCATCCTAAACGGAATAAATATTCCAGGACAAAGAGTTTCTGAACTACTCCAGATGTACATTTGCAGTAATATGATTTTACAATTTTGAAGGCTTCCTTTTCATTTGTTAGTGATACAGAAGCCATTGCCTGCATGACATAGATTGGATGATACTGTTCATATGTATGAATAGAGAAGGTGTCAGATAAATTCATCCATTCAGGGATAGAAAATGTAAGGCATTCTTGGCCATTTCCTTTTATGGGTTGAGGAATCAAAAATTCACTGAATGATAAATCCATAGCTTCTACCTTCTCTCTCTAATTTAAAGATGCTATTTCTATTATAGTTAATTTTTCCTAGAGAGGAAATAGATTCATCTAATTATCGATTAACTAAAAATAGACGGGAGAGTGCAAAGCCCATTATAAGGCCGCCAATATGCCCTGTGATATTAATGGATGATTGGAAAAAAGACATGACTACCCCGATAATAATTAAAGCTAGTATAACCTGTGAATTTTGCTGCGAAATTAAATCTTTTCTAAAAAAGATGATATAGGCAAAACATCCAAATAGCCCATAAATGGAACCGCTGGCTCCCACATGAGCATACATTAAAGGTTCTGCAAAGAATGTAAGAACATTCGCAAGGGTACCGGACAGTATAAAAAGGAGACTGAATCTAAATGTACCTAATATATTTTCCAGTCCAGGACCAATAATAATTAAGGAGAAACTATTGAATAATAGATGGGAAAAGCCAATGTGAAGAAAGATTGGTGTGACCAATCTCCAATATTCACCCTCTGCAATGAATAAGTTAACTCCGCTTAATAAGGTGTAAAGATCTCTTCCAAGAGAGATTGGTAAAGAAGTGATAATAAAAAGAACTATACACACAGCTGTTAAAAGACTGACTCCCGGGTAAAAACGGATAAATTGCCCGAAACTTTCGGTACGAGTGAACAAAAGACATCATCCTAACATAATAAGATTTGGTAAATCATTTATAATGAGGTAATGTTTAAACTAAAATAGCTATATAAATTGTGAGGGTGTGAACCAATGATTGTTGGAATTGGTATCGATATTATTGAACTTGAGAGAGTGAGAGATATTCTTAAACGGCAGCCGAAATTTGTTGATCGTATACTAACTGAAGATGAAAAGGAATACTATCTGTCACTTGGTGAAAATCGAAAAATCGAGTGGCTTGCCGGACGATTTTCTGCTAAAGAGGCATTTTCAAAAGCAAATGGTACAGGTATCGGCGGTAAACTATCGTTCCATGATATTAGCATTATTCCTGACAAGAATGGTAAACCGATTATCAAACATCCTTTAGAGGTAAAGGCACACTTAAGTATTACCCATACTAAACAATATGCGGCTGCCCAGGTTCTACTTGAAAAACGATAAAAATAAATTGTTTGTCCCCCGCAAGCACATATTCAGAAGGATTGTCTCATATATTCAATTAACGAATTGGAGAGACAAGGCCTTGTTTTGGACATTTACTACCCATATGTATTTAAGATAAAACACTCTTTGCGGGCTTTCAACAGCGTTATTGAATTAACATAAGAATAGCAGAAATAAAGAATGTTTTGAAAGGATGTATCTTAAAAATGTACTGGAATGTAAATGAACAAACCGGATCGGGCTTTCCTCTCCCTTTTACTTACTACTGTTAAAAGGGGATGAGATCTTGAGGAGGTTAATGATGCTGACGCTGACATTGGGATTTATGTTGGTCTTAGCAGGCTGCGGGGAAAAATCGCAAACTGAAGTTGTGGATGCGTTAACGGAAAAGATGAATGAATTAAAGGGATACAAAGCAGATGCGAAAATGACTTTAAAAATGGGTACAGAACCACAAGTATATGATGTGGAAGTATGGTATCAATCTCCATCAAATTACCGGGTAAACTTGAAAAATGCTCAAAAGGATCAAAGTCAAATCATCCTGCGGAATGAAGAAGGGGTATTTGTATTAACTCCAGCGCTTAATAAAAGTTTTAAGTTTCAAAGTGAGTGGCCAAAAAACAGCTCGCAGGCCTATCTGTATGAGTCTTTAATTACAGATGTAACTGTTGATAAGGATGCAACCTTTAAGGCAACAGATGATAGTTATGTGTTTGAGACAAAAACAAGATATCAGAACAATAAGATGCTTCCATTGCAGGTCGTGAAATTTGACCGCAAAACACTAGAGCCTGTAAGTGTAGATGTAATGGATTCTGATCGTAATGCATTAGTTCAGGTTGAATTTGAAAAAACGAAGTTCAATCCGAATTACAGTAATAGTGATTTTGATGTGAAAAAGAATATGACAGGAGCGCAATTGGAAGTGCCGGTAATGTCTTCTGAAGAAGATATTGATTTTGAAGCTCAATATCCAACAGCCGAGATACAGGGTGTGGAGCCTGCAGGAGAGAAAATGATCAAAACAGAGGAAGGAAAACGAGCCGTTCTGACATTTGCGGGTGATGAAAAACAATACACGTTAATTGAAACTAAATCAAAGATTGTCAAAGAAGCTGCGGTCACCATAGCAGAAGGTGAGCCGGTTGATTTAGGATTCACAATTGGCAATATGACAGAAAACTCAATATCCTGGTCTTATGAAGGGATAGATTTCATGCTCGCTGCAAAAAATCTCACATCAGACGAGATGATCATGGTTGCGAAATCAGTGCAGGAAACTGCAGAAAAATAGAAGTGGATGGACCTGTTAATAAAGGCAGGTCTATTTCTTTTTAGTTTCTGAGGAATGAATTGACTATCCTTTCATTAAGGGGAATAATCAAATTATAATCATCTAAAGGTAGGTAAACCTCTTATGAAAAATAGTCAATTATCCTATAGAGATACATGGGCAGAAATCAATTTAGATCATATAAAGCATAACGTTGAACAGATTAGGCATCTGTTGCCTCAAACTACTGACATCATGGCGGTTGTAAAGGCAAATGCATATGGACATGGAGATCGGCAAGTGGCTGAAGTGGCATTAGGTGCCGGAGCAACCAGTTTGGCCGTAGCTTTCTTGGATGAGGCGATCAGGCTTCGTCAGGCAGGTATAAAAGTGCCGATCTTAGTACTAGGTTCCACTAGGGCGGAAGACTCCAAGGTAGCCGTGCAGTACAATATCTCTTTAAATGTACATGACATTGATTGGATAGGGAAAGCTATAGCATATTTACAGGAAGAAAATATACAGCAACCGCTAAATATACACATAAAAATTGATACAGGCATGGGCAGACTTGGGATAAGGAATATACAAGAGATGAAAGAAATAGAATATATGCTTAAGAATCAAGATTATATTCATCTTGAAGGTATATTCACTCATTTTTCCAGTGCAGATGAGCTGGACTTGGACAAAACTCAAAACCAATTGTTGAAATTCAAGGAGATTCTTGATAATATGGAATACTTGCCGCCTTACATTCATACTAGTAATAGTGCGGCAGCTATGAGATATCCTGATGCCTATTTCAATACAGTAAGGCTTGGTATTTCCATGTATGGCTTAAGTCCATCACCGGAAATATCAAAAGACCTCCCAGTAACGTTGAAGCCTGCCTTATCTCTTTATACAAAGATAAAGCAAATCAAGAAGATTTCAATGGGTGATACAGTTGGGTACGGTGCAACGTATACAGCGAGTGAGCCTGAATGGATAGCCACTTTGCCTATTGGATATGCGGATGGATGGATCAGAAAACTATCTGGGCAATCTGTACTGGTTAAAGGACATAGAGCACCTATTGTCGGACGCATTTGTATGGATCAGTGCATGGTTAAATTAGATCAGTCTGTTCCTGAGGATACAGTGGTTACTCTTATCGGGAACGATGGTGATGAGACAATTACAGTTGATGAGATCGCCGAGAAATTAGAAACGATTAATTACGAGGTTATTTGTCAACTATCAAGCAGAGTCCCTCGAGTGTATAAGCAGGATGGTTTAATTGTTGAAACTGTAAATCAGTTATTTCATTATTAATTATTTAACACATATGTGCATGAATAATGAATAAAGGACAACTATTTAGCCTCATAATAAGAAAGAAATGTACTAGACACCTTTGCATGCAGAAGTAATAATGGTAAGATATAATAGTAAAGAACTATGTGGTTTGTAGTGATGGTGGAGGTGTTTGCCTGTGTCTGAGTCCAGTGCAACTACGGAAATTCTAATACGCTTGCCCCAAAATTTGCTAAGTGAGTTGGATGGATACGTGAGAGAAGAAAATGTGAATCGAAGCGAATTTATTTATCAAGCAACTAAAATGTATTTGCAAGAACGCAAAAAGAAAGAGTTTCGCGAATCCATGCGCCGTGGATATATGGAGATGGCCAATATTAATTTAACTATGGCTGCAGAAGCTTTCCAGGCAGAATATGAAGCTGAACATGCTGTGGAGCGTTTAGTTAGCGGTGAATAAGGGTTTAAATGTTAAACGTGGTGATGTGTATTTCGCTGATTTGTCTCCAGTGGTTGGATCTGAGCAAGGAGGGGTAAGACCTGTACTTGTTATTCAGAATGATATCGGAAATCGATTTAGCCCTACCGTAATTATTGCGGCAATTACGGCTCAAATACAAAAAGCGAAACTGCCGACCCATGTAGAAATTGACGCCCAAAAATATGGATTCGAACGCGATTCTGTTATTTTACTTGAACAAATTCGAACAATTGATAAGCAGAGATTGACAGATAAAATAACACAGCTGGATGATGAAATGATGCGTAAGGTTGATAATGCGCTCCAAATCAGTCTGGGACTCGTGGAATTGTAATAGTAAAAAGATTATAAATAATAAATATACTTCTGTGTTGAAGGTTAGGCTGCCAAGAATCCGAATTCTTGGCAGTTTTTTTTGCACTTTTTAACTTAGAAAAACTTATTTTTGGTTTAAGTTAGTGACAAAAAGGGAATGAAGTACAGGTTATAGAAATTACAAATACGTTGTTGCTGTATTACGGCAATATTACGAAGGAATTTAAGATTTCCTATTTCCTTTTTAAGTGTTTATAATAGTTTGTGAATATGGTTTTTTTGAAATTATTAAATAAATTAAAGTGCATGTATCCATATAAAAGAATCTAACAGAAAACTTGATGGAGGAGGAACTAATGAATAAACTTGTGCAAAACTATATCCAGGGTCATAAAGACATCATTTTGCAGCAGTGGATTGAACGTGTAAAGGATAAAGCGGATGATCGAGTCGTGAAGATTGTTTCAGATCAAATGTTTATTCACACCAGTAATGAATTTATTGAAGTGCTGATTTCTAATATTAAAGATTCTGATGAAGAATTTAAAGTGAAACTTAGTGATTTTGCAGCTAAAATTATTCGTTTAGGCTGGCCGTTAACATTTGTGAATGAGGGATTGAAAGCATTTAATGTAGTTGTTACAGACGGTATGGTAAATGAAGGGGTAATGACAAAGGAAAATCAGCTTGAGATTGTGCTGGATTTTGACGAGTGGATTACCCCTTTAAATAATGAAATTCTGAATGTTTATACATCTACGTGGGAACGAACCGTTTCTTTGCAAAAAATTGCACTCCAGGAATTATCAGCACCTCTTATTCCTGTGTTTGAAGGGATTACTGTAATGCCTCTTATAGGTACAATAGATACAGAACGCGCGAGACAAATTATGGAAAATCTTTTGGATGGCGTAGTAAAGCATCGTTCTGAGGTAGTGTTGATTGATATTACTGGAGTGCCTGTTGTTGACACTATGGTGGCTCATCATATTATTCAGGCAGCAGAGGCTGTTCGTTTGGTTGGTGCCCGTTGTATGTTGGTGGGAATACGTCCGGAGATTGCTCAAACAATTGTCAACCTCGGCATTAACTTAGATGAAATCATAACTAAAAATACATTGAAAAAGGGTGTAGAGGCTGCCCTGGAAATTACAAATAGAAAAATTATCGTAACCCCGGAGGAATTAGTATGAGGATTCCGATATTAAAGTTGCATGATTGTCTCCTGATTTCTATTCAATGGGAATTGGATGATGCAACAGCGCTGCAATTTCAGGAGGATTTACTGCATAAGATACATGAAACAAATGCAAATGGAGTGGTGATTGATCTAACTTCAGTAGATATCATTGATTCTTTTATAGCTAAAGTCCTTGGCGATGTCATTGACATGTCAAAATTAATGGGAGCAAAAGTAGTGATTACAGGGATACAGCCTGCAGTTGCCATCACATTAATTGAATTGGGCATTACATTATCCGATGTGATGACAGCTTTGGATCTTGAAAAGGGTTTGGAGAAATTACAAAAGGAACTGGGGGACTAGCATGATGAGCACCCAATCCTACGTAAAAATTCTTAATGAGTGGGATATTGTTGCAGCCCGACAAGTGGGCAGAAATGTGGCCAAAGAGTTGGGGTTTGGCACCGTGGATCAGGCAAGAATAACCACAACCATAAGTGAATTAGCAAGGAATATCTATCTCTATGCAGGGCAGGGCCAAATATGCATTGAAAAAGTCTATGACAATGGGAGAACGGGTCTCAGAGTCATAGCAGAGGATAATGGTCCGGGAATAAGTGATATAAGAAGAGTAATGGAAGATGGATATACAACATCGGGAGGTCTGGGAGCTGGTTTGCCGGGAGTCAAGAGATTGATGGATGACTTTGATATTGACTCTGATGTTGGAAAGGGTACGCGAATAATGTCTACTAAATGGCTCCGATAGGGGGAAGGTATGTGGAAAATAGAGAGTGCATGGAGGAAAGATACCGTGAAGCTCTCTCGAATTACTTGAAAGAGCATACGGAAAAAGCGTTATATCTCGGACATAAAATCAGCAAAGAAGCTATAGAACAGATGGTATCACCTGAAGAGATAATAAGTTTGCATAAAAATACGCTAAAAGAAATACTTCCTGATATTTCGGAAGAAGTCAGCCACTCTTTTGATTTTTTGTTGGAAATTATGATGGAGTATGGTGTAGCCTTTCGTGAATTACAGAGTCTCCGCCATCAACAAAGAGAACTGAAGAGTGAGATGGAGATAGCGGCTAATGTTCAGCAGACTTTATTGGAAACGCGAGTTCCTGTACTAAAAAATCTTGAAATTGGAGCCATAAGTGTTCCGGCTAAGCATATGAGCGGAGATTATTTTCATTTTGTTCAGGATGAGCATAATCGAGTGGCTGTAGCGATTGCTGATATTATTGGCAAAGGGATACCGGCGGCGTTATGTATGTCCATGATTAAGTACGCGATGGATTCTTTGCCGGAGCATCGCACATCCCCAGCGAGTGTTCTGGAAAGTATTAACCGTGTTGTGGAGCAAAATGTTGGACCGAGTATGTTCATAACGATGTTTTATGGTCTATATGATCCCTCAAATCATATTTTTACATATGCTTCAGCAGGCCATGAACCGGGATTTTTCTATAATTACGAAAAAAATGAATTTACCGAGTTAACTGCTAAGGGTCTGTTGCTTGGTGTAGATAAAAAAACAGTATACAGGCAATATGAAAGAAAGATTGAAATAGGCGATATGATTATCCTTCTATCTGATGGGGTAACAGAGTGCAGGACAAATGAGGGATTTATAGAAAGAGATACGTTGGTTCAATTTATTCGGGAATCTATTCATTTAGATGCCCAAACCATTGTAAACAATCTCTATAAAAAGTTGGAAAAGATGCAACATTTTCAATTAAGAGATGATTTCACCTTGATAATTATGAGACGGAAGTTTTAAGTGGATAATTTCGGGTAAAGAAGGATAGCGGAACATGACTTTTTGAGGAGAGGTACAAATTCATGAATATTTCTATTGATGTACAGAATGTAAATTCTGAAATACATGTAAATGTTAAAGGCGAGATAGATGCATACACAGCACCGAAGTTAAGAGAGACACTATTTCCTTTGTCGGATCAAGATAAAGTAGTCATGATTATTGATTTAACCGATGTTTCTTATATGGACAGCACAGGTCTTGGGGTATTTGTAGGATTATTTAAAAATGTTCGAGCGCACAATGGGGATTTTAGAATCATCGGACTATCAGAGAGATTACATCGTCTTTTTGAAATCACTGGTTTAGCGGATATAATCCATATAAAAAGCCATGCAGAGGGTGGAACGCAATGAGTGAAACATACGAATATATTGAAATGAAGATACCTGCAAAACCTGAATTTATCGGGGTAATGAGATTAACTTTATCAGGAATAGCCAGCCGTATGGGGTTTTCATATGATAGTATAGAAGATTTGAAAATTGCTACGAGCGAGGCTTGTACAAATGCAGTTCAGCATGCGTACAAGGGCGAGCGAGATGGGGAAGTTATCATAGGCTTTGGATTATATGAAGACCGTCTTGAAGTAATGGTAGTCGATAATGGCGAAAGCTGTGATTTTGAAGAGGTGCGACAAGGCTTGGGGCCTTATGAGAGAGACCAATCAGTGGAATTCTTAAGAGAAGGAGGATTAGGTCTATATCTGATTGAAACGCTCATGGATGAAGTGAAAATACACCATAATGAAGGTGTGACAGTATTCATGACGAAGTTTCTTGAGGGAGAGCAGGTGGAGAGTGATGCAGAAACAATCTCAAACTAGTGATGAGAAAAAGGCACAAATGAGAGACCAAGTCACGGAATGGATTAAAGCCTATCAACTCCATGGAGATGAAGAAGCACAGGCTCAACTTGTTCAGCACTATACCGGGCTAGTTGAAACGATTGCGAGAAAGTATTCAAAGGGAAAATCATATCATGAGGATATTGCCCAGGTTGGCATGATTGGATTGCTGGGTGCGATTCGCAGGTATGATGATTCCTTCGGAAAAAGCTTCGAGGCTTTTGCTGTCCCGACGATAATTGGAGAGATTAAACGCTTTTTACGTGATAAAACATGGAGTGTTCACGTTCCTCGCAGAATTAAAGAGCTTGGTCCAAAAATCAAGTCGACTGTTGAAGAACTTACCTCAGAATTGCATCGTTCTCCTAAGATTGAAGAAATTGCTCAGTACTTAGAAGTTTCTGAGGAAGAAGTTTTAGAAGCGATGGAAATGAGTAAAAGTTATCAGGCGCTATCAGTGGATCACTCAATCGAGGCGGATTCAGACGGCGGAACAGTCACTTTGTTAGATATCTTCGGAAATGTGGATGAAGGATATGAAAAGGTGAATCAGCGGTTGGTTTTGGAGAAAGTTCTCCATGTATTGTCAGATCGCGAAAAGAAAATCATACAATACACCTATCTAGAAAATCTAAGTCAAAAGGAAGCGGGAGATCGATTAGGTATATCTCAAATGCATGTATCCCGTCTTCAACGCCGTGCTATAAAAAAACTGCAGGAAGCCATTAATGCTGAGAATTCGGAGTATATACGGTGAATCAAGAAGTGCTAAGGGATAGTAGAGTGCAATTAATTGTGTCTCAATCACCTAAACAAGGAAAGCTGTTATGTGGTGATGACTATTTTTATGAAGTGACGGATGATTACTTTATTTGTGTCATCGCAGATGGATTAGGATCAGGGGAGTTTGCTCATGAATCCTCTCGGGCAGTTACTAATGTAGTTCGGGAGTATCAGAGCGAGGATGTTGGAGATATTATGGAACGATGTAATCAGGCCCTGCTAAGAAAGCGAGGCGCCGCTGTCGCTATTTTAAAAGTGGACTTCAAAAAGAAAGAATTTCAGTACAGCTGTGTTGGTAATATCCGTTTCTATCTATATCCTCCAAATGATAAAATGATCTATCCCCTACCTGTAACCGGATATTTATCTGGAAGAAAGCAGAAATTCCATACTCAACAGTTTACATATACTCCGTCCACTAAATTTTTCATTCACTCCGATGGATTTGAAATGAAGGGGACGAAAAATTTCCTGCGAAATGCTAGTTCTCTTGAAGAAACTGCGAAAAAATTAGAAAGTCAAAATAGTGCCTTGAACGATGATATTACATTCATTTTTGGGAGTCTTTTATAATTATAAGAGACTTCTTTTTTGTGTTATTTATGAGAGTCCAGTATTTGTAGCAGAAAAGGTTATGATACTATAAAGGTAATTATTTGCAGAGGGAAGGTTTGTTAATGAAGTCGAAGAGTGAATTGGTTCAATATATAGCGTCAGAGCTTTCAGTGAAGGGGAGTCAAGTATCCAATGTATTGGCGCTTTTAGAGGATGGTAATACGATTCCATTTATAGCGCGTTATCGAAAAGAAATGACCGGCTCATTGGATGAGGTTGAAATTAGAACAATTTCTGAGCGGTGGACCTATCTCGATAATTTGGAAAAAAGAAAGGAAGAAGTCCTGCGTATTATTGAGGAGCAAGGGAAACTCACAGAGGAGTTATCACGTGAAATCATCAAGGCAGTAAAACTGCAAACTATTGAAGATTTGTATCGTCCTTTTAAGCAAAAGCGTCGCACAAAAGCAACGGTCGCAAAAGAAAAAGGATTAGAACCGTTGGCGAAATGGATCATGGAAGCTCCTCAAACTGCAAACCCACTTGAAAAAGCTGCTCAATTTGTTGATGTGGAGTTGGGAGTGACAACGCCAGAAGAAGCTTTAGATGGTGCGAAAGATATTATAGCAGAGAATATCTCTGATAATGCCTCTTTCAGAAAATGGATTCGGGATGAAACATTTAAGTTTGGCTTGATTAAATCTGTTAGTAAAGATGAGAAGAAAGATGAGAAAAAGGTATTTGAGATGTACTACGACTATGATGAAGCAATAGGAAAAATAGTTCCTCATCGCATTTTGGCACTTAATCGTGGTGAAAAAGAGGGAGTGCTTCGAGTTTCCATCAAAACCGATACACAGAAAATACTGGATTATCTCGCTAGAAAAATGAATTTGAATACAGCCAATCCGAGTGCAGTGATTATGAAGGAAGCAATAGAAGATAGCTATAAGCGATTGATTCAGCCTTCTATTGAAAGGGAGATTCGTAATGAGTTGACGGAAAAGGCTGAAGACCAAGCTATCTATATTTTTTCTGAGAATCTCAGAAATTTACTGCTTCAGCCGCCTTTAAAGGGAAAAATGGTATTGGGTGTAGATCCGGCTTATCGTACAGGCTGTAAATATGCAGTAGTCGATCCTACAGGGAAAATGCTTGAGGTAGGAGTGATTTATCCGCATCCGCCAGTAGCTAAAAAGAAAGAGGCAACGGAGGCTATTCTGTCTATACTCAAAAGATATAACATAGAAATCATCACAATCGGGAACGGAACAGCATCTCGAGAGACAGAACAATTCATTGCAGATACGTTGAAGAAGCAAAGTGAAAAAATCTATTACGTAATTGTAAATGAGGCCGGTGCAAGTGTTTATTCGGCATCGGATATCGCAAGAGAAGAGTTTCCGGATTTACAGGTGGAGCAGCGAAGTGCGGTCTCGATTGCAAGAAGACTACAGGATCCCTTGGCAGAATTGGTGAAGATAGATCCTAAATCAGTAGGTGTTGGGCAATATCAACATGATGTTTCAGAAAAAAAACTGAATGAGTCACTTGGTTTTGTGGTTGAAACGGCAGTAAACCGAGTGGGGGTTAATGTGAACACAGCCTCTCCTTCCCTATTGCAATATGTGGCGGGTCTTTCCAAGTCTGTAGCCCAAAATATCGTAAAAAAGAGAGAGGAAGAAGGAGCTTTCCGAAATCGAGCTTCTTTAAAAAAGATTCCAAGGCTTGGTGCGAAAACCTATGAACAAGCCATTGGGTTTTTAAGAGTAATTGGTGGGGAAGAGCCGCTTGATCGGACATCCATACATCCTGAAAACTATCAGTCCGTTCGTTCTTTGTTGAAAATGCTCGGTTTCACAACGGATGATTTAGGAAGTGAACGATTAAGAGAAGCTCTAACCACGGTGAAGAAAAGTGAAATGGCGGAGAAATTGAATATTGGCGAAATCACATTGGGAGATATTCTGGATGCCTTGATGAGACCAGAAAGAGATCCGCGTGACGAATTGGCTGCACCTCTATTAAAATCCGATGTGCTGAAGATGGAGGATCTTAAGCAAGGGATGGAGCTTCAAGGTGTTGTTCGTAATGTCGTTGATTTTGGCGCATTTATTGACATCGGCGTAAAGCAGGCTGGTCTAGTTCATATCTCAAAATTGAGCAATCGATATGTAAAGCACCCAATGGATGTTGTATCAGTTGGGGATGTGGTTACTGTCTGGGTTGATCAAGTTGATATACCTAAAGAACGAATTGCCCTTACAATGATAAATCCGGCCGGCTAATATGAACGTAAAGCATTGCCTTAATCGTATTGGGCAATGCTTTTTTTATAAAAAAACCAACATTGATTCAATAGTTGCACTTGCTTGCTGTTTTTTTCAAGAAAGGCTCTTTGGATTTGGTTTTGCAACCAAGCAGGCATATTTAGACCTCCTTTCATAAATGATGTACTATGAATAGGTGATAAGCCCATGGTTAGTTTATTGTATGTAACAGCCGCCGGGTTTGTTACTTTAAAAGTGTGGAGGTTTAACTTATGACGGACCGGGAATTACAGAAATTAGTTGAAAAAATATCCATAGAGGATTTTGGGATACCATTCACTCATAAGGCAATCTTTAATAACAGATTAAGGACAACAGGCGGACGGTATTTATTAGTGAGCCATAATATTGAGATTAATCGAAGATACTTAGATGAACTAGGAATGGAAGAGATAAAGGGAATTATTAAACATGAATTATGCCATTATCACCTGCACCTGCAAGGGAAGGGATACAGGCATGGAGATCGGGACTTTAAACAATTGATGGCAAAGACCAACTCACCTCGTTTTTGCTCAGCCCTGGAAAGCAATATCCGTGCTGTACGGCCTGTGAAATGGCTATACGAATGCCGATCTTGCGGTCTGGAATATCGACGAAAAAGAAAGCTTGATACAAAGAAATATGTATGTGGAAAATGTCGTGGAAAAATTATTTTAAAAAAATCGTTGACATAGACCTTGCTAACATGGTAACTTATTTGAGCGGCCTTATTAAAGCCGAAAGCAAAAATGACATCAAACTTTAACGAAAAAAACTTTTAAAAAAAGTGTTGACATGTTAAAAGAGATTCATTATAATAGATAAAGTCGACTGGGGCGCTTGAAGTTCTCGTGAAGAGATGAGAAAGTGCTTGAGAGACTGAAAGTTAGTAATGAACGGCCCCTTGGTCAAGCGGTTAAGACACCGCCCTTTCACGGCGGTAACACGGGTTCGAATCCCGTAGGGGTCACCAATCAAACCTCAGATTGTTTGAGCGAGATTAATATCGTCGCGGGGTGGAGCAGTCTGGTAGCTCGTCGGGCTCATAACCCGAAGGTCGCAGGTTCAAATCCTGTCCCCGCAATTAAACAAATGGTCCGGTAGTTCAGTTGGTTAGAATGCCTGCCTGTCACGCAGGAGGTCGCGGGTTCGAGTCCCGTCCGGACCGCCATTTATAAAATAACACTTATCTTATAAGAGAAAAGTGATTATAATAAAAAGTGTGTTATAAAACACCTTTGGGCTATAGCCAAGCGGTAAGGCAACGGACTTTGACTCCGTCATTCGTAGGTTCGAATCCTGCTAGCCCAGCCATTTAGAGCCATTAGCTCAGTCGGTAGAGCATCTGACTTTTAATCAGAGGGTCGAAGGTTCGAGTCCTTCATGGCTCACCATTATAAATATGCGGGTGTGGCGGAATTGGCAGACGCACCAGACTTAGGATCTGGCGCCTTACGGCGTGGGGGTTCAAGTCCCTTCACCCGCACCATTTATTACCACTTGAATTACGGTGGAATAAATACTATAATGATTGTTGTCGTCGCGTTATAACAAAACGCGGTCGTGGCGGAATGGCAGACGCGCTAGGTTGAGGGCCTAGTGGGGGTTAACCCCGTGGAGGTTCAAGTCCTCTCGGCCGCACCAACCAAATTAAATTATGCGCCCGTAGCTCAATTGGATAGAGCGTTTGACTACGGATCAAAAGGTTAGGGGTTCGACTCCTCTCGGGCGCGCCATTATATCGGGAAGTAGCTCAGCTTGGTAGAGCACTTGGTTTGGGACCAAGGGGTCGCAGGTTCGAATCCTGTCTTCCCGACCATCAACTTCTCTAATAAATTAAATACGCGGGTGTAGTTTAGTGGTAAAACCTCAGCCTTCCAAGCTGATGATGAGGGTTCGATTCCCTTCACCCGCTCCAATTATATGATTGTTCTTTGAAAACTAAACAAAACGAAACGCCAAGCAAGTCTAAAAAACAAGAGATTTTTAAAATCTCGTCAATTTGCTTTAAAATTTAGCTAGATCAAACATCTTTCGGAGAGTTTGATCCTGGCTCAGGACGAACGCTGGCGGCGTGCCTAATACATGCAAGTCGAGCGAATCTGAGGGAGCTTGCTCCCGAAGATTAGCGGCGGACGGGTGAGTAACACGTGGGCAACCTGCCCCTAAGATTGGGATAACTCCGGGAAACCGGTGCTAATACCGAATAGTTTCCAACACCTCATGGTGTTGGAAGGAAAGTTGGCTTCGGCTAACACTTAGGGATGGGCCCGCGGCGCATTAGCTAGTTGGTGAGGTAACGGCTCACCAAGGCAACGATGCGTAGCCGACCTGAGAGGGTGATCGGCCACACTGGGAC
>NZ_JBZFQK010000006.1:0-106596 GCF_058313575.1 Bacillus sp. z14 (2026) | reverse complement strand
GTCCCAGTGTGGCCGATCACCCTCTCAGGTCGGCTACGCATCGTTGCCTTGGTGAGCCGTTACCTCACCAACTAGCTAATGCGCCGCGGGCCCATCCCTAAGTGTTAGCCGAAGCCAACTTTCCTTCCAACACCATGAGGTGTTGGAAACTATTCGGTATTAGCACCGGTTTCCCGGAGTTATCCCAATCTTAGGGGCAGGTTGCCCACGTGTTACTCACCCGTCCGCCGCTAATCGTTGGGAGCAAGCTCCCTCAGATTCGCTCGACTTGCATGTATTAGGCACGCCGCCAGCGTTCGTCCTGAGCCAGGATCAAACTCTCCGAAAGATGTTTGATCTAGCTAAATTTTAAAGCAAATTGACGAGATTTTAAAAATCTCTTTTTTAGACTTGCTTGGCGTTTCGTTTTGTTTAGTTTTCAAAGAACAATCTGTCGTGTTAGCGACTCTTACATTATATCAAGATAACTTGTTGTTGTCAAGCGTTTCTTTTAATGTATTTAACTAACAATCTTTCATTTGGTTCGCGTTGCAAAAGCAACTTTATTATCATAGCACCTACATTTTCGAAAGTCAACATTTTTTTGATATTGTTTCGTTCCTGTCTGGTGCTTACTTATAGTAGCACGCTATTAAAGCATACGTCAACCATTAAATTAAAATAAAAATACTCAGACATTCAATTTCATTGTGCTAGATTAACAACAAGACGATTTTGTTATTAATTTTTATAGTATATTAATACTATTATCGAATACCATCAGTTCTCATCTATATTCAAAGATGACTCCTTCATATACGCTTTTCCTTCTATATAATAACTTCTAACCTTGATCGCTAAGTTTCAACTTAACGCTCCCTACGTGAATCAAGATTTATCCCATTGTCTAACAGCATACAATCGGGAATACCTTAATTATTTGCCATTCAACAGCGAAGCAAATACTTAATCTATAGAAGCTATTGCAAAAATAGGCTCCCGTTGTTCTTCCAGAGAAAGCTTGATCTGGTACGCAATAATTGAAACAAGTCACCCATATCG
Organism: Bacillus sp. z14 (2026); assembly: GCF_058313575.1. NCBI lineage: Bacteria > Bacillati > Bacillota > Bacilli > Caryophanales > Bacillaceae > Bacillus > Bacillus sp. z14 (2026). The sequence continues at coordinate 105,555 of NZ_JBZFQK010000006.1, read as the reverse complement.
TCGTTTAACAATACCGTTTTCTTAATTCCTAAGGACTAATTCTCCAATTTGCTGCTGATTCTTTGCACCAATAACTACCGTCTTCGCCAAACCTAGAATATATTCATTTCAGGTTGAACGTTCTCATAATAAGCGTCGGAGATTGTTGAATTTCGTTACCAACTCCAAGATACTATGAGAAAATATTAAGAGTCCTCAAAAGAACATCTCTTATTAAACATTCTTTTCTTTCATATATATTAATGAAAAGCTCGCAACCCTTTCCAGTATAGATAGAGTTGCGAGTTATTATTTACATGATATCAACTATGTGTACTTCTCCTAATTTTACTTTGCCTTGTTTAACCAACTTAATTCCTTCTCCTGCCAGCAGGTTTGTAAAAACAATCGGTGTAATAATGGATGTCGCATTTGACTTAATGAAATTTAAATCAAATTCCATTAATATCTGGCCCTGCGTAATCTTATCGCCATCTTTAACCTTTGTTTCAAATCCTTTACCATTCAACTTTACCGTATCAATGCCAACATGAATTAATAGTTCATGACCACTGTCAGATTTTATAGCAAGAGCATGTTTAGTCGGGAAAATACTTATAATCTCTCCATCAACCGGAGAAGCAACGATTCCTTCACTTGGGATCATCGCAAATCCATCACCCATCATTTTCTCAGCGAACACTTGGTCAGGAACCTCCGAAATCGGAATCAGCTGACCCTCAAGTGGTGCAGCGAATTCTCCCTTTGAGAAATCTGTTTTTAACGCATCCGGATTTACCTCTTCTATTTGTTGTTGTATCTCAGCTTCAACATTATCTGAGGCTGCTTTGGTAGGACGCGGCTTATTCCCTGCCATTATATCCTTCATCTGAGATTTAATCGTTTCGGAACGCGGGCCAAAGATTGCCTGAATATTGTTCCCCACCTCTAGCACACCAGCAGCTCCGAGTGCTTTCAGTTTATCTTTATCAACTTTCGCAATATCGTTAACCTCAACACGCAAACGGGTAATACAAGCATCTAAATGTGCTATATTTTCTTTTTTCCCCATTGCCTCAAGAATATCATACGGAAGCTCATCGACTGAACCACCCTTACCCTGAGCACTTTCATCATCTTCATCTTCCCTTCCCGGCGTTCGAAGATTCCAAGTACGGATTGCAAATCTGAAACCGAAATAATAAATGACTGCGATTACCAAGCCGACCGGAATAACAAGCCACCAGGCTGTTCGATTTGGTACTATCCCAAATAAAATAAAATCTATAACTCCACCGGAAAAGGTCATCCCTATTTTGACGTTCAACAGTTGCATAGTCATAAAGGAGAGACCTGCAAAAATAGCATGGATTCCAAAAAGAACAGGCGCAACGAACAAAAACGAAAATTCCATTGGTTCTGTAATACCTGTTAAGAAGGAAGTTAGGGCTGCTGATCCCATGATCCCGGCTACCAATGTTTTTTTCTCAGGCTTCGCTTCGTGATAAATGGCCAAAGCAGCTGCAGGTAATCCAAACATCATAAACGGATATTTCCCTGTCATAAAAGTACCTGCTGTCAATTTAACCCCATCTTTAATCTGCGCAAAAAAGATTGCCTGATCACCACGAACAATTTCTCCAGCTTTATTTGTGTACTGTCCAAATTCATACCAAAATGGTGAATAGAATATGTGATGAAGACCAAATGGAATAAGCGATCGTTCAATCACTCCAAATATAAATGCCGCTAATGTTAAGTTTGTATCTATCATATTTTGAGATAATGTATTTAATCCGTGTTGAATTGGCGGCCATATCAGTGTCATTAATAGACCTAGAATCAATGCGGAAGCAGCTGTAATAATAGGGACAAATCGCTTACCCGCGAAAAAGCCTAAATAGGAGGGTAACTCAATTCGGAAAAACCGATTATACATATAAGCTGCCAGCAGTCCAACAATAATCCCCCCAAATACTCCGGTTTGCAAAGTGTTAATGCCTAAAACATTAGCATAGGATGGATCATTGGCAGCCATGTCAGCCGTCACATTCAAAACAACCCCCATGGTCACATTCATAATTAGATAACCAATGATAGCAGCCAGGCCGGCGACCCCTTCCCCTCCAGCAAGTCCAACTGCTACACCTACCGCAAATAATAATGAAAGATTGCTAAAGACAATTTGACCAGAATCCTCCATCACAGTTGCAACCTTTTGAATCCACCCAGCATCTAAAAATGGCATTAGGTCCAACAGATTCGGATTATGAATGGCATTTCCAAGAGCTAAAAGAATCCCAGCCGCAGGTAATATAGCGACGGGAAGCATTAAAGCTTTCCCAATTTTCTGCAGGACACCGAATACTTTCTTGAACATAGTACGTCCTCCTTAGACTTATTAACAAAATAAAAGCGACTGATTATTTTCTGCTATCCATAACCAATCTGAATAATTACTTGTTAATATGCCCAAAAGGCACTCAAATACCAAGAAAACATGAATATTATGGAGGCCCTATCCAAAGATGGGATTGCAAACATGTTTCCTATCCATAAAAAAATAGCTGCCGAACTCAGCCGGCAGCCTTTAGAGAACATATTTATGAAAGGAAAATAAAGTAACAAACAAATATAACAAACATTCCATACATGATTGGGTGGATCTCTTTAATACGTCCAGCCACAATCATCGTAATTGGATAGAAGATAAATCCACAGGCAATCCCAGCCGCAATGCTTCCGGATAATGGCATCATGATGATTGTAAGAAATGCAGGCACTGCAATTTCTAATTTTGACCAATTGATATCACCGAGTGAGGAGCACATTAACACCCCGACAATAATCAAGGCCGGTGCTGTAACCGGTGATGTAATAACAGATAAAAGCGGATATAAGAATAGTGATAATAGGAACAACAGTCCAGTTACAACTGCTGCGAATCCAGTTCTAGCCCCTGCTGCGACACCTGCTGTTGATTCAATGTATGATGTCGTTGTAGATGTCCCAAACAATGCCCCTGTCATCGTTGCCAGGGAGTCTGCAAATAAAGCCTTGCCTGCTCTTGGCAATTTATTATCTTTGGTTAATCCTGCCTGGTTGGCAACCGCCATTAGTGTACCGGCTGTATCGAAAAAATCGATAAATAAGAATGTCAGTACAACAACCAGAAATTGGATAGTGAATAAATCTGATTGAATTGGATTGAAATACGGTTCAATCGCAACACCAAAAGTAGGAGCCACACTTGGAATTGCACCGAATATACTGTCAGGAATCTCAATAAGGTTTGCTAACATCCCAATGATGGCAGTAATAATCATTCCATAGAAAATGCCACCTTTAACGCCTTTAACTAAAAAGATAACTGTAATTAATAAGCCTACGATTGCCAATAATGTATTTCCATCCGTGAAATCACCGATTCCAATAAGAGTAGCATCATTATTGACGATAATTCCTGCATTTTTCATACCAACAAAGGTAATAAACAACCCAATACCTGCACCAACAGCATATTTTAATTCTGCAGGAATCGCATTAATAATGGTCTCTCTTAATCCAGTCAACGTTAATATAGCAAAAATAAAACCGGAAGCTAAAACGCCTGCTAAAGCTGTTTGCCAAGGAATACCAAACGTTAGAATTACTGTATAAGCGAAGAAAGCATTCAGCCCCATACCCGGAGCAAGCGCAATCGGATACTTTGCAATTAGCCCCATAAAAATTGAACCAACTGCAGCAGCAAGTGCAGTAGCAACGAATACAGCACCATGATCCATTCTCATTGAATCCGGAAGGTCTGGTACATCTGCCAAAGATAATTGCAATGGATTAACAACTAAAATATACGCCATTGCCAGAAAAGTTGTAATCCCGCCAATAATCTCTCGTTTGTAATTGGTGCCAAGTTCGTCAAACTGAAAGTACTTTTTCAACCTACTTCCTCTCCTTCTTTTCATACGCTTTCGTATAAGTTCCGGATAACCAAAAAACCTCGAACGAATCCGTTCGAGGCTGACTCAAATACAAAGAATAACCTATAAATAGGCAGTATCATTCATATCCGTAGTCAAGCTATTAACGGTAGCTCGGTAGAAACTTATGGGCCATATTCCCATGATTATACGAATTTATATATTTATTAAATTATTAGGTCTTTTGTATTGTATCAAGAGAATGATACTTGGTCAATAATAAAGCGAACATTATCTAGAGGTTGAGAAGGATTTGTTCGCATTTACTCCTGATGCTAGATTGGTGTAGTCAGTCCTAGAAACATTACCATACCTTTCAGGATTTATACTCATTTCCATTCATGATCTACACAAATAACATCCTTTCCATTTTATAGATTATGTTGTAAGTAACCATTAAAGCCTACACATTTGGTATATATTACAACCAGAAGCCTAAATATTGTTGTTGAATTCAGCAGATATTAAAGTATAATCATAATGGTATTTGAATATTCAGATTAGCACATTCACCAAGCTAGCCTTTCAACTCTATGATATTAATGCAGAAATACTGGTTTTATACTTTACTAAATGTGAATTAAGAAATGGACGCACTTTGAATACACTGACATATTCACCAAAGATTTTGATAAACTGAGGAAATAACTATGGATACCCAAAATTTTATAAATGTGAAAATAGATAAAGAACAATTAGAGTATGCAAAGAATCTACAAAATTTATTATGTAAAAGATTAGATACCAAACAGCCTGTAGAATATGAAATCCCTGATATTATTGCTGAACAGGCGTTGTTTCTGTATATAGATACAATGGAACGATATTATCGTTTAGAGGGTAAAGATTGGGAGGATTTTTACAACAACTTTAGCGGTGTCACAAACGTACCAAGAAAAATAGAAGATTTCAGAGAACAAAATATCAAACCATACAAAAAATAAGGGGATAACCAGTTGGCTATCCTCTTATTTTGGATTTATAACCTACTTCATAATGGAATAAGGACTTTTCGACCTTGGAAGAATTAACAAAAAGCCCTATATGCTCGGTCAATCAAAACAAGGACTTATACAAAATAGGAAAAATAAAGATAGGTCGCCTTCCACCTATACTACAGGCTACTCTACCCTATGTGAGTAATTCTTTCTCAGTTTATAAAATCCTCTTCCGCAATACACAAAAATCACCAAATATATTAAAAACAAAATAGACCAAAATATAATAAATCCCCTATTCCATGAACTCTCAATCCCGCCTAAAGCGATACTCATGGCCGAACAAACTATAAATAATAGAAAAATCCCCAGAAGAGGTACTAATTTTTTCATAAAAATCCGCTTTAGCATGTCCAGTTTTGATTGATCATCACTGAAAATATTTGTATCTCCTTCATCTGTGTTACCTGCTGATTTTCTAAAATAGCTGTATTCATTTATATCCTGCATATATTCCCAGCCATAATCTGCATACATCTGCAAATAACTTTGCTTGTCTTCTGATGTCTGCGGATTGAAATCCAATTTGTAGACTACATCTTCTGGCTCACATAATTCAAAATAATAAAACCCTGGCAGTTTAACTTTCACCAATTTATACCCTTTATTATGCATCTCACGCAAAAATGTCTCTTCTTTCTCGTAATCTGTTAACATAAACCAGCGAAATTCTCTTTTCATATCATTTTCCATCATATAACCCTCCTCTACTATTTTGATATAGTCTCTCAATACGCCTTATTTCAATATTAAGAATTTGCTTGCCTAGTTCAGTGATCATATAGAACTTCCTTTTATTTTCTTCACGAACAAACATAATTAACCCGTCTTTCTCCATTTTTGACAGGCTCCCATACATAGTTCCCGGACTGATTATTATCTCGCCGCCTGTCATTTCCTTCACCTTTTTAGCAATGTTGTAACCATGCATTTCTTCCTGCATGCAAAATAGTATATAAAACCCTGTTTCTGTCATAGGTATGTAAATTCTTTTAATCCGCTCTTCCATACTTCCTCCAATTTATAGCTCTATTTCACATCTACTATATCGTGGTTCGATACATAAAGTATATCGCACTACAATATATTCATCAACCATCTCTTACCAAAAGTGGTTGGTTTTAATTATCCCTTTAGACTTATTTTTGACATAAAAAAAGATCCCCTTTCCCACCCAAATCTCAGGTAAAAAAGAGAGTCACATTTTATTTTTATTCTTATATGCGGGCAAGCTGATGAAAATACAAATCAACTCTGCTCCATCCAACGTTGTGGCTATAACTACAGAACTAAAAATGAAAAATAGAATCTATCTCACTTATAACCTGAAAGTTTTATTCGTTTGCATTGAGCCATTCCTTTAAAAGAGCGATGTATTTTTCTGTGTCTTCTACGAAACATGAATGTCTGCAGTCGCGGAAGAGTTCCCAACGAGAGTTTGGAATATGGTCATACATATATTTTGCGATGTAAGGAGTGCAAAGATCACTACCTCCATTAATTACAAGTGCTGGCTCTTGAATGTCTTTTAGTTGCGCTGTAACATCATAATCTTTTAATGTGCCGAGTGGAGTAAATTCATTTGGTCCCCAACCGACTACATATGCTTCATTTCCTATTTTTCTAGGACGCTTCATACATTCTGGTGAATCTTCTGTGACAGGTCCTCCAGCGTGGCGAATCATGTATTCTTCTTCTGCCGCCAAATAGGCTGGGGCATCGTAGTTACCAGTGCTTGTTGCAATGGCAATGGCTTCTTGCATATCTTTTGGCATGAATTTAATCATACGTTGCTGTTCTTCTCCCCACATCCAAGAAGCTGGAAGAGTGCTAGAAAGGATGATGCTTTTGATTCCGTTTGGTTTGTAATTGCAAACATAATTCAAAAGAAGCATGCCTCCCCATGATTGACCCAGAAGATGGCATTCTTCTAAGCCAAGGTGCTTGCGAAGTGCAATGAGTTCTTCTGTCCAAACTTCTGCGTTCCAGAGGTTAGGGCGATTTTCTACATAAGATTCCCCACAACCGATTTGATCGTACATAATTAATTGGCGTCCATCTTCCTCAACAAATTGATCGAGTACTTCAAAATAGTTGTGAGTGGAGCCTGGTCCGCCATGAAGTAAAATGAGTGGTTTTTTATTACCGGTATTTTCTCCAACGATGCGGTAATACGTTTTAAAATCTAAATATGGCATAAATCCTTCAGTAATTTTCATAGATATCCTCCTAGTGTTATATATCCAATAATTGATCCTTCACAAAATGGAATTTGCTTTACTATTACCAAATAAACGGTATCAAGCGATATTTGACTTTTTGCTTATACTCACGATAACCATCGAGTTCTTTTTCAAGAAGTTTTTCTTCATTTTTAATCCTTTTGGCAATTATAAAGGGATATACAAGAAAAATAAAAAACGAATATATTGAACCTAACACAATCGGCATCGACAAAAACAAAAGTAATGTCACACTATACATTGGATGTCTGACAATACCGTATAGCCCCGTATCGATAACTTTCTGATTTTCCTGTACCTCAATAGTACGACTAAGATATGTATTCTCCCTGAGTACCTCTGCATAAAGAATATATGCTACAAGAAATACCACCGCAGCACAAATTACAACACTCTTTGGTAAGGTGTACCAATCAAAACGAAAACCTAATCCCGCAACAATAAAACCTGCTAAAAACATAAGTCCGCTAAGCTTTACCACAAGACATTGTTCATCTTGCTTCTCTTTTACATTGAGTCGCTTTTTTAACAGTTCTGGGTTTTTGAACATCATCACAATTCCTGCAAGGAACATTGGCACAAATAAAATCCCCATAAATAACCAACCATACGCAAATAATAAAGTACCCGCAGGTAAGAATATCAATAGACCAACTAAAACAACCCCCAATAAAAATTTAGTTAGTGCTTGAATGAATAATTTTGTTGTCATAATAACTCTCCCACAATTCTAATTTACCTCTTCAGTGGAAACTATTGCATACATTGTAACGACTATTCAAAGTTATTTTAATATAATCCCCACAATCTACCAACTCATTTCACTTTCCTGCTTTCTCTCAAAATCGCTCATAGCTTCATTATCTTTTTCTCGAACACTTATAATTGCTTTTTCTACCTGGAAACAGATGTGCAAATCGATAGGTAATTTTTTCTGCTTCGTGGTTCTACACGGGCTCCGGTTGCAAGAGCTAAAAGCTCATGTTTACGAGGAGCTCTGATAAGATCTCGTAATGGAAAGTGTATTCGGGCAACCTATTTTCATTGTTTTTGAATATCTTTTTAGAAACCACGAAAAAAAGGTCTACCTGAAATGATTTATTCAGATAGACCTTTTCGTCTCGTTTATATATCTGCTATCAATTTTCTATCAATCAGCCCAGCCTAAAACCACTTCAAAAACTCAGTGTTTTCAATGGTTCTATCGATTTCCAATTCTATTCCCACTCAATCGTCGCAGGTGGCTTGGACGTGATGTCATACACAACACGGTTAATATGATTTACTTCATTGACAATTCGCACAGATATTTTTTCAAGTACATCCCATGGGATTCTTGCCCAGTCAGATGTCATTCCATCAATAGATGTTACCGCACGGATTCCTATTGTGTAATCATATGTGCGGGCATCCCCCATCACACCTACACTGCGGATATCAGGAAGGACAGTGAAGTATTGCCAAATATCACGATCAAGACCGGCATTTTTAATTTCTTCACGAAGAATCGCGTCTGATTCCCTTACGATTTCCAGTTTGTCTTCCGTTATTTCTCCCAATACACGGATTCCTAAACCAGGTCCTGGGAAAGGCTGTCTCCAAACGATTTCATCCGGAATACCCAGCTCTGAACCAAGTGCACGCACTTCATCCTTGAAGAGTGTATTTAAAGGCTCGATAAGTTGGAATTGCATATCTTCCGGTAATCCACCTACATTATGGTGAGATTTAATGGTTTGCGCAGTAGCCGTTCCACTTTCAATGATATCAGTATAAAGCGTACCTTGAGCGAGATAATCAATTCCTTCAAGCTTGGTCGCTTCATCATCAAATACGTAAATAAATTCATTTCCAATGATCTTACGTTTTTGCTCTGGGTCACTAACTCCAGCTAACTTCTTCATGAATCGCTCTTTAGCATCGACTTTAATTACATTCATATTGAAGCCTTCACGGAATGTTTTCATGACACCTTCCGCTTCGCCTTTTCTAAGTAAACCGTGATCCACGAAGATACATGTCAATTGATCACCGATGGCTTTATGAATCAATACCGCTACAACAGAGGAGTCTACTCCGCCGCTCAATGCACATAGTACTTGTTTGTCTCCAACGGTTTTGCGGATTTTATCCATTTCCATTTCAATGAAATTAGCCATGGACCAATCGCCTTTACATTTACATGCTCCAAATACGAAGTTTTTCAACAGGTCGTTACCATATACAGAATGCCTTACTTCTGGATGGAATTGTACAGCATATAATTGACGGCTGTGATCACTCATTGCCGCGATTGGGCATGATGGATTCGTCGCATCAACTTGGAAGCCCTCAGGAGCTGTAACAACATGGTCACCATGACTCATCCATACCGTTTGTTCAGTAGGGAGCCCATTAAATAATAAACTTTCATGATTCAGCTTAATTTCGGCTTTTCCATATTCGCGTTTGCTTGCACGTTCCACTTTTCCGCCAAAATGCTGAGTCATTAGCTGCATACCATAGCAAATTCCCATAACTGGAATGCCCATATCAAAAATCCGCTCATCACATGTAAAAGCTGTAGCATCATACACGCTGTTTGGTCCGCCGGAGAAAATAATTCCCTTTGGATTTAGCTTCTGAATTTCTTCCACCGTAATTGTATGGGGATGAAGTTCACTATAAACTCCAAATTCACGAATTCTCCTTGTGATTAATTGATTATATTGACTTCCAAAATCAAGAACGACAATCATTTCTTGAATCGGGAGATCAGTTGTTTCTATCATCACTTTCACCTCGTCTGATATTTTCGGTTAATTGAGCAACTTCATCCAAAGAGATATTTATCTCTCTTCCCCATATGCTTATAAAGAAATACCAGGTATCAACCTATTAGAATCCTTATCCTTTATGTACTAGCTATTCCACAATTTAGGATTATTCATTCGAATAAAGAAAAACTAGAATCCCTATTTACCATTCAGAGTTCTAGTTAACATTTATATAATTCCTCCATAGTCAAATCATTTTTCGGTGATTTGGTAGGAACTTCCGAACCTTATTTTCGAAATTATATGAAGGGTAGATTGCTTTTTATTAACCGCCATAATTGTAACTTGAGAGAAAAGTGTGGTCAAGCAATAGTTCTTAAAATCATCTTCTCCCATTGTTCTTGAAAATTTCGCCAATCCATTTCAGTTTTTTCTCCAGAATAAATGTGTTTTTCATATGCATGCGTTAGCCTATTCATATCTGATGATCCGAAGAAACGATCCACGTAAATCGCATACTCTCTCAGGGTCTGTCCAGGCTTTCTTTTTATTCCATACCGATTTAATTCTCGAAGCAATTGCATATAGGCATTTGAATAATTCGGCTTTTTCATAAGCCTCTTATAATAAAACACCCAAATGTGCGGCATCCATTTTCCTCTGATTCTATATAATAAAGCAGCAGCTCCACCTAATACCAAAATCACCACTAGAGCTTTCTTCCAATGTTCCGCTATTTTACCTTTGATTGTTCCGAACGTAAACTGGGAAGCTGTATCCTTTGTTTCGACCGGCTTTTCTGGCTCCTTATTTTCTGGTTGATTCGTTTCTGGCGTAACCTGCGTTTCCTCCTGGTCATTGCTGACCTCCTGAGAAGCTGTAAACCGTACTTCAGAACTAAAGCCCTTCGTTGGTTCAAAAGGAACCCATCCTACGCTGGGAAAATAAACTTCAGGCCATGAGTGCGCATTGTTATTTGTAATCACATACCGAGACTCACCCAGCTCCTGGTCATACACTAAATCACCTGCTGTATATCCCTTTACCCAACGCGCCGGGATTCCAAGAGAGCGGACCATTACAACCATGGCACTTGAAAAGTTATCACAATAGCCTATTTGTGTTTCAAATAAAAACTGGTCTACATAATCCTGGCTTTCCTCAGGGTATGGAACATCTTCTTTACTATAAGTAAATTTTTCACCTTTCAAATAATCCTCAATTGCTTTGACTTGGTCATACATACTGTTGGATCCCGTCTTTTCTGCAAGCTCTATTGCTAAGCTTGAGACACGCTCCGGAACATAATCAGGTATACCCATCGATTGTCTTAGTAGTAAATCCATTTCCATTTCATACAAATCATTTATTTCATCCTGTTGGAGTACATCCAGATAATAGGTGGGGCTTCTAAATTGCACGCCCACCTTTTTTAATTCGTTTTTATTCGTATCGTCCTCATATATCGGGGTAATCTCAGAGGAGTCACCTGAATACAATAAACTAGAAAAAACTGATTCATCCTCAGGATTCAGATTATAAATTTGCTCAATAGCCATAGGGCTTGGATAAGGAATATGGCCATGGTCTATCTCAAATTCCAGTTCAGCCGTTGACAATGTATTCGTAGTTTCCCCCCTGTAATCGTATAGCATAGCTGGTTCTGATTCTAATATCGTTTGACCCATGCCATAATCTGCACCAGTTTCCCATCCTTTACCCGTATAAACGTTTTTATTTTCAATTTTCCAATACGTACGGACAGATGAGGAAGCCCGAAACACTACCCCATCATCGCCAATAAAATCTCCGCCTAATTTGCTGTCATCCTTGTCATACCCTATCCTTTTTTGAGTAGATCCAAATTTCTCTGAGGTTGATTTAATGAAGGAAATAGGATCAGGCCATATCGCCTGTGGCTTTGGAGCAAAAAAACCAATGACTACCGCAAATGCAATCATGCTAGATAAAGGAATAAGCCAACGGATAGCAGTTCGATTCGTATAGTGGATGTTCTCCCCGATTAGCAAACGTACTAATGCGAGCATGCCAAGGATAGCAAATCCAATAACGACTACTCGTACAATTGCTTGATCACTATCATAGGTTGTAAAGGTATCTAGAACTGTTACATAGATAAATGTCATAAACAAAAACAGGAACAATCGCTGTTTCACTTGTACCCAATAATGAATTAAATAGGTAAACATCCATATTAAAATGAAGAAAAGAAACGTTCTGAATTCAGGACTTAACCCTTGCCAATCTGTTGAAAATACAGAGAACAATCCCTCTTTTATATCGATGAAGAAAGCGCGTATCCAACTGTCTTCTGTCAAATAGAATTCAGGACGATAAAAAATCAGATAAAGACTCATACCTATATAAACGGATAAAGCAGGAGTCATGATTTTCCAGGACACTCTGAATGCATACATCACCAATGAAACGGCTGCAAAAATAATAAAATACTTAATTTGGCTTGTGTTTGTCACTTCTCCAACTGGTCTCATCCACTCTATTAGCATAATAAAAGCAAACAGGAATAACAGAAGACGTATACCGGGATGCAGGTTATTCGTTTTCATTTTCATCTGCCGCCCCTCTCTTCAAAAACTCCCCAATCCTCTCGATTTCGAATAATAGACATTTTCGCTCCATGATTTATTCCAAAGGTATAGGCCTCTTGTTCAGCCTTATTGAGTACATGGGAAGATTCACAGAAAAATAGAATATACAAGGAATGGATTCCTCCAGCAAGGTTGGTATATGCTTTTACGAATGGTAAATGTAAAACAGAAGTAACAACAATAAGAGATGCATTTGGCGGTATAAATCTTGTCTGAGGTGTATAAAATCTTGGGGAACTTACATCAATTTTTGGCGAAGCTTTTATTTTAGCCATAAAATTCAAGGCTTTATGAACATATCCTTTTCCTTCCTTTACTTCTAATAGGTTATCCAGTCCACCTCCACCAGCCCAGAGACCCAATTTCATCCCCTTAGTCAAACCAATTTCAGCGATTGATGCACTAAAGGTCACCATTTCTTCAAAAACAGAGTGGTCACTCTCACAATTTATTAAAAGAAAGAAGTCACTGCTGTGTTTTTCTTCAAAGTTTTTAGTTTTGAGCCCGACGCCCCTTGCACTTGATTTCCAGTCAATGACGGTCATACGATCACCCGGAGCATAATCTCGAATACCAGAAACCATCGCTGTTTCATTTCTGATTTTATAGGAATTTGTGCGCTTGCCTTGTTCATAATCACCGAGAACCTGTCTTAATGGCAAAGGAACCGTTGCAGGAAGTACAAGGATTTTTTTATCGGAATCTATCATTCTACTCTTCTCAATTAACCCGAGAATATCTCCTGTTCTTATTTCAAGCTTATTAAAGGTATGCTCTCCTCTTGGCATACTCTTAATGTTATAGGACAATTCTATTCTTTTTCTGAATCCCGGAAAAACGATAGAACTGATTTTTTCCCTTCCGAGTAGGATTTCCAGCCTTTCCGGTAATAGTTCATGAATGAGCAGGTAGGCAATCGGAACCGGCATATTCCTTTTAATAATAATTTTCATAACTACTGGGTCACCGGCCGTTAATTCCTGATCACCTAAGACCCGCTCTACTGTAAAATCACTTAATGGATAGACAAAAATCATTAGAGCATACAAGGCGAACGGAAGAAAACTATAAAAAAGGAACCAGCTGACAAACCCTCCCTGGAACATGGCATATGTGAACGTCATAATTAGTAAAAGCAGGAGAATGACAAATTTCCACCACTTTTCCCATTTATTTAACGTCATTCTTATAAATTTCATTTTTAATTCACTTGCCTTTGTACCGGTACAGGCGTCCTTGCTAAAATTTCATCGAGAATAACTTGAGCATTGAATCCATCATAAACCGATTCAGCCTTCACGATCATACGATGATTAAATACATATGGAAGTAGAAATTGTACATCATCTGGTATACAGTAATCACGATTATGCATAAAAGCCCAAGCCTGCGAAGCCTTCATAAGAGCAACCGTTCCACGTGGGCTTACGCCTAAATAAACTCGATTATCGTTCCTCGTTTTCACAGCCAGTTCTACAATATACCGCGCAATCATATCATCCACATATACAGATTGGATTTCCTCCTGCAGCTTCACCATTTCATCAACAGTAATTACAGGATTTAAATCTTCAACAGAAGCAAGCATTTTTGCATTTGTCAAAATCGCCAATTCATCAGCCATCTCCGGATAACCCATTTTCATTTTAAGTAAAAATCGGTCCAGCTGCGCTTCTGGTAAAGAATAGGTACCTTCATATTCAATTGGGTTTTGGGTGGCCATAACAAAGAATGGATTGGCCAATTTGTGTGTCACGCCATCAACGGTAACTCTATGTTCCTCCATTGCTTCCAGCAAGGATGACTGTGTTTTGGGAGATGTTCGATTGATTTCATCAGCCAATATGATATTCCCCATAATAGGCCCGGGACGAAAGATAAATTCATGCTCTTTCGGATTATAGATGGAAATACCGGTTACATCAGATGGCAATAAATCCGGTGTAAACTGAATACGCTTATAATCAGCCTGAATTGATTTGGCAATAGACTTAACTAACATAGTCTTCCCAACACCGGGTACATCCTCAAGCAATACATGTCCTTTTGCCAAAAGGGCTGTAATGCTTAACTTAGCAACCTCTCTTTTACCGATAATCACTTTCTCTATATTTTGGATAATCTTATCTATCATAGGATTTAGTTTTTCATTCACGCCATATTCCCCCTCTACTTATAACCTTATTGTTATAATATTCTGTATTAACAGTCAATAACTTTATTGTAAATATTTTGTAGAAAAGGGGTTTAATCATTCAAGAAAGAGCGAAATAAGACCCAAAATAAAAAAAGGAGAGATTTTCCCCCCTTTTAATAAAGATAAGCTTTAGTTTTACTACTGATGAGTTTCTACTCAAGTTATGTTTTATGAAGTCTCTTGAATGTAAACCTACCAAATAACATCTTGATTTTTAAACATAAAAACGATTAACAGACTAATTCCGCAACATTTCTTTAGCTTGCAGAACCAGTTCCCTATCCCGCTCATAGTAGAGCTCCAACAAATCTTGATATAGTTCTCTATTATGAACGCTGTTCAAATCTGCTTTAATTGAATCCCACTGGTCTCCGAATGTCGATTTTGAAGCGATCAAGTTTTGGTACATATTCTCCTTCGTATATATGGAGAGGATCTTTTTTATTTTCCTATATTTAAAGAACGATAGCTTATTACGAGATTTCTTCAATTTGTCTAATAGAACCTTATTATTATTAAATTCATCCAATTGGTTTTTGATTTGAAGAAATAGGAGTAAATCCATCATAGCTCCAATAGAGTACATACTTTCTTTATCGTCGATTCTGTCCCCCCGGTATGGCGGAGGCAAACAGTCCAGCATTAAAAACCGTTTCACCAATTTTGGAAAAGGTATCAGCTCCTGCTGAAACTTTCACACTTGTCTCTGCATTACTATTAAATGTATCAGCTGTCTCAATTAGAGAATCTACTGCATTAACCGCTGAAAAAGCTGTACTTATCCCGGCTGTCGCGATATTCAACTTTGATAATATCCCCAATGTTGATGCACCAGTACTGCCCGTATTAAGAACGGTTGGAATAATATCGGTAGCTGCATCAGCAGCTGAGGTTGCTCTGGTAGCTAATGTGTATGCCTCAGCAGTATCATAAATCCCAAATCCCATATCAACAGCAGTATTCATATCTTCAACATAATCAAACCAAGTGCCATCTCCAACTCCTAATTTAATTCCATTTACCAGGATGTTTGTTAGATAGTTTGGTCTCCCAAATACACTGCTTGGTTTAAATTGATCATCTTGCTGCAGTACATCTACTGTAAAACTGACTTGCCCATTTATTATAGTATTCCCTACAAAGTCAATGGTTTTCCACGTATCTGGTTCATTACCCTCTATTCCTTCACTCCCACCACTAGGAGCATTGCTGTTTATTGGACCAGGAGAAAGCGAAGAGCCTGGTAATAGTCCGCCCGGATGAGTTGAATTGGAGTCACCACCTATCTTACTGCCAGGTAATATTACGCCTGGATAGGTAGGATTGCCATTTCCATCTGTTCTATTATGATTATGGCCAGGTAAATAATCCGGTACTTTATAAGGCGGTTGGACAGGGCCTATTCCTGGCAGGCCGTTTTCCATATCTGGGATATTTCCCGATTGGCCATTAGGAGAGCCGGACTGCGGCTCTCCACCCGTTCCTATATCTCCCTGCCAACTATCTCCATGCCAAGATTTATTCTCCCAAGATTCCCCCTCCCATGGTTCCCCTTTCCATGGTGTTCCGGACCATGCTGCTGAACTGAATGGGATAATGAAAGATTGAAAGAGTATAAAAGCAATCGCCATCAATATGAATACCTTTTGAATAAATAATGACTTATTCAATGATAAACCTCCTAGTTATGAGGAAGCTGATAAGTCCTTGATGTATACACATTCCCATTATTTCAGTTATAAATAAAACCTCCACTTGATGCAAAAGCGGAGGTTACAAGTCTAGTTGAATATTTGATGTAAGGATTATCCACCCTTTGCTCTAATAATATTTAGGTGATTTGTCCTCATCGCTGGAAGAGCAAGTCCAACAATTAGGATCTCATAAGGGAAACCTCCACCAGCAAAGAAGTCAAAAATCGCAATAGGTACAAGAAGGACATAAAAGAAAATCATAAAATATTTATAAAATTTACTCCATCGTTTTTCCTTCTTACTCACCTATAATCATCTCCCATACTTTTATTTGATAAATCAGTAGTTCCCTAAGATATAGATAAAGATGGAATAGAAATTCATTAGCTCCTGATTAAAACTTTACGTTCCTCTAACTCTTTCATTTCATGGTTTTTGTACCTTTGAATGGAGGAATCAAGAAGATTGTAAAATGTTTCTTTAGTTGCTGGATATTGACTCCAATTTAATTCACCTTCATCAAAGATTGATTGAAAGTCTTTTTCAGCATCAGGCCCACAATATTTATAAAGTTTTTCTTTTATATATAAATAATCCTTTGATTTAAATCTTGATTTTGTTTGTTTAACCGTTTTTAATAAATGTCTGTTGGCTTCTAATTGTTCATACTGACGTTTTACTTGCAGATACATAATCAAATCCATTTTAGGCAACAGGTCTAATAGCTGAACTCGATCCTCTACTGTAAATGAACGTTCCTTATCAACTCTCTTACCAAGATCAGTAAATGTCTCATAAAAGTTGTTCTTCATCTCCTGGCACCACAGAATGTATTCAGAAAACCCCTTAAAACTGGTTAATAGTTTCTTTTCCTCTTCATTTTCTGCCCAAATTTCCAATACATTGTTCATTTGTTCCAATGTATTATGAATGGCGTCTGTCGCATTAATCCTCGGCCTAACAATATCTTGGATTTTTAAAACTCCTCCAATAAAGGACAGGTAATGATCAAGCACAAACACCTTCTCATCATAGGAACTTTCCACGCTTGATATAATGACGTAGCCACTTCTTTTTTTACCCGGGAATTTTTTGTATTCTGCAAGCCACCAATTTTTAGATTGATAATTAAAACAATAATTAATAACGGTACATTTCTCTAATAACTTTTTATGTTTTTTTGCGATCTCTTCAGCTTCTGATTTAATCATTTGGATCCCCCTAATTTGTATACAAAAAGCGATGAGTATATAGAGCAAATTCTATCTAAGAAAATACACCTTTAATAGAATTAAACATTGATCCTATTTTTTCCCCGACCTTCTTAACTCCTTTTTTAATTGAGCCATCTGCTATACCTTTAACCAGCTTCGATGCTCCCCATAACACTGCACCACCTGCAACCATATATGCTCCTACTAACTGCCCCCCGGGGATAGCACCTGCCACGACGCCAGAGTTCATTAATACTTCTCCAATTGATGCCGTAGTATCTGCTCCAGCAGCCACCGTTTTAGCAGAACGCCAACCATTTTCCTTTACTGAATCATAGGTACTAATACCATTTTTAACGGTGTCTATCGTGGAAAAGACTGTACTTATTCCTGCAGCACCAACATTAAGTTTAGACAACATTCCAAAAGACGCGGATGGTGGTGGGTTAGTAGAAGAACCAAATATAGAATCAAATGTAGACAAATCTTGCCCGCTTTGAATTAAGTTCCTATATTTCCTTGCATCTGTAATACCATCTATGCCCGTATACACTTTATCAGCGATCTCATATCCACCATGTAAATAATTGTAACCCGATGAATCTCCAACCCCTAATTTTATGCCATTGAGCATAATGCCAGCAAAACTATTGGGTTTCAATAAACTAAACTTACCGCTTTCTATTTCATATGCTCCTTTTACTTGACCACCAATAACATCATTCATTATAAATTTTGTCGCTTCATAGGGGTCTATGTCAATTTTATCCTGTCCATTCCCTTCAATCGCAGGTGAACTCCCTTGAATTCCTTTATTCGACCAAGGCTTGCCCGTTTCTGGGTTAATTCCATTGGTTTCACCATTAGTCCATGGCTTGCCTGTCGCCGGATTGATTCCACTAATATCATCACCAGTCCATGGCTTGCCCGTCGCTGGATTAATTCCACTAATATCGTCACCAGTCCATGGCTTACCTGTCGCAGGGTTGATTCCACTAATATCATCACCGGTCCATGGCTTTCCCGTTGCCGGATTAATTCCACTGATGTCGTCACCAGTCCACGGTTTGCCTGTGGCTGGATTTATTCCGTTTATCTTATCACCGGTCCACGGCTTGCCCGTCGCCGGGTCTATCGGACTGACACCATCACCTGTCCATCCATCCTGGTTCCAATTATCCTGATCCCAGCCCTCTTGAGTCCATCCATCACGCTCCCAGCCATCCTGCACCCAGCCTTTTTGCTTCCATGAATCTCCTTTCCAAGTTTCTCCTTCCCATTGCAAATCGTTGCCATTCCATGCGTCGCCTTTCCAAGCATCACCCTTCCATGCATCACCTGTCCAACTGGCTGCTGCTAACGGAATAGAAATTGATTGGAGCAGGACAAAAAATATAGCAAATACAACAAAGAGCTTTTTTACTAACTTATTCCGCATCACCTTATCCCCCTCATTCAATCAGGAAGTGTTGTTTGTTTACGCAAGGTGACTGTTCTTTTCCTATTACTGTGTATTTTGATTGTATTTTTCTAGTCTCTACTTCTTAAAAACCTCAAAAGTTTCCTTATTGCAAGCTGTTTCCCCCATCTGAAGGGAGTTAAGAACTGTACAACCACTGTCACTGACCCCATATCACTCCATTATCGACTTCATTCGATAGCTGGATCGTTTCATCATTTATCCCATCAAGGTAGGATAAAAAACCGATTTCCGGACCTGCTCCGGTTTGAAATAGCTTTTCTTTAAAGCCATCAAACAACTTCCCTTGTCCTTCAAATTCATTTGCCGCTCTGACATAAATACGATTATCTTTAAAAAGCCGTATTTGTGCCTTTTCCAATTTCCCATCATTAGCGAGAATAACTTCCTTAGCCTTTGCTACTGTACCGGCCTTTATGGAGTGTTCATAGTTATCAATTAGTATCTCTTTCAGCCTTTTTTTGCCCAAGCCACTACTAAGCTCTTCGCTCAGAACTTCATCAATCGCCATTATATGAACTTCATTTGTGCTTTTTTCTGGATAGCTGTTAGCCAGTTCAGTTTTTTTTCGTTCAACCATCTCTTTGATCTTTAGTTTAGTAATCGGATTTACCTCAAGAGCATCTTCCGAATCCGGGTCAGGCTGCGGAAGATTTTCTTCATCAGTTCCATCAAACTCTGCCACAAGATTCCACACTCTATCGTAAAACTCTGCTGTTGCCGCCAAACTTGCCTGTTGTGAACTTGTAAACGCTTGTTCTTTGACAGCATAAACTTTGGCATAGTTATACAGAACAATGAACATAATCATCATTACGCTTAACATACCGAGAATAAAAAGTGTCGTACTTCCATCCTCATTCAATCGTTTCCTCATTCAATCACCTTACCGCTCGCTTCACTGGAGAATGCCAGGGAAGGAGCGCCATTTGGAAATAATTTATCCGGGAAGAAGATTAGTTCTATATTTACTGAAACTTTAGCTGTAAATATATCTGAACTTGTCACTGATGTTTGCGCACTATTAAAGGTAAGATATTTAGCCCCCGTCTGGACTGTTTTCTCCGCTGCAGCTCTTGCCTGATCCCATTCACCTGTTATGGAGTATACCTTAGCAGCCTCATTGACAGCTGACTGTGTGACAATGACTCCATGGACTCCGACAACGAATTGCCAAATAATCAGCATTAGCATAAAAACAAGAGGTACCATACCCAAAAATTCGAGAGTAGCAGAACCATTCTCACGCTGGATTAGAGCCTTCCATTTCATTAAGCCCACTCCTCCTTAGCTGATCGATTTGCCTCCAATGTATAGATTTCTTCTCTCCATTTGATAATAAAACCTGTGATGATAAGTGTGATGATTGGGAAGAAGACCAAATTTAATAGAATATGAGAAAGAATTTGTGCAGCAAAAGAAGTAGTTAATGAGAGAATTAATAGTGTAATTCCTCCAGAAATCATCAATTCAATTAAAGACATCCCTAGAATTAAGAGAAAAAGTTTAAAGAAATGCTTTTTACCTAGCCTAATTCCTGATTTCCAACTCTTCCATATACTTTTATTATCCATTGCAGCTACAAAAGGAATCGGATATAAAAGAGTTAAAATAATCAACCCCGGTAAAAGAAATAGAATAATTCCAACGGTCGTTAAAAAACTAGCAAGAATAGCAAAAACAAAAAATTGAAATCCATTAGCAAAAAAAACAAAATAAGCATTTTTCAAGCTTCCTTCATGTCCCTGGTATTCATTAAACATATATCTTATTAACGGAACTTGAGCGAAGAGCATTAAGAGAACAGTTAGAAATGTGTAGTAAATATCAGATATTATTGTCGTTCCCAACACAGTCGGTGTAACCGCATATATATAGTTTGATAACAAAGCGTGGCCTAGTAGCAGGGGAAGTATAATTGTTACTCCCAACAAGAGTATATGTTCAAATCTGCTGGTGAAAAGAGCAAATGCTTCACGAAAAGGCTTGTCCATTAATCTCCATCCCATCATATTCATTATTTATAATTCCATAATAGAAATTCTTATCTATTAAAATTTTCAATCATAACTAATTCCTTAATAAACGCACCATTTCTTGCAACTTACGCTTATCAATATTTTTATATTTTTGATGTGATGATTCCTTCAATCTTTCAAAACTGTCTATGGTAGCTATTACATCTTTCCAAATCAGCTCATCTTCATTAAACAAGGACTTTTCAAAGTCTTTTTGTGCATTTGAATCACAATATTTTTTTAAATTGGTAACAATATAATAGTAATCTTTTTTATCAAGATTATTTCTATGATTTTTCAAATGGCTCAACAATTCCCGATTCTTATGCAGTTGATCATATTGAGACTTAACTTGCAGATAAATAATTAAGTCCAGCTTACTTCCTATTAGAACTAATTGCTCCCTTTGTTCAACTGTAAACAGATGATTTTCATCAATTTTTTTTGCTATTTTGGAAAATTCATTGTTATATTCATTGGTCTTTTCATGGCACCATAATATAAAATCAGTAAACTCATTAAACTGATCTTTCAACTTAATTTCTTCTTCACTCTTCACCCACAAATTTAAGATATCGTTCATTTTATTAAGCGTATTATTTATCTCCTCTGTCACTGCAATTCGAGGATGAACGATGGATTGTATTCCTATACAAGTACGGATAAAAGAACCGATATGATCAAGGGCAATTTCCTTTTCGTTGACACTTGAATCGCCTTCTGTAAACACTGCATATCCTTTAGGGGTATTATTAAAGCTATACTCCGCTAACCACCACTTTCTTTTATTATAAGAAAGAACAAAATGAATAATGGTAACTTTCTCAAGAAGCTTTTTATACTTTTTGGCGTATTTCTCCACTGTGGTTCTTTCCATACTTGGAACCTCTCTCTTAGCTATTTTCATATTATGTCTAAAAAAGAATGGGAGGAGGGGTAAAAGTTTTCCTCCCATTTTGAAGATGGTTTATGAAAACGCACCCCTTAATGATTTAAACCAACCTCCGACTTTCTTCTTAGCATTATTAACCCCGCTTTTTATAGAATTCCAATGCTTTGCAGCATATTTAACACCTTTTGAAACTCCCCAAATGCCTGCCCCAACAAGGACCATTGTTGCTCCAACTGCTTGTACACCTGGAAGAGCACTCGCCACAGCACCACTAGACATTAACAAAGAACCAAAGCTTTCTGTTGCACTGGCTACTGCAGTTGTTTTCTCTGTTCCTGATGCTGAACTTTTTAATACATTGATTGCTTTCGAAGTATTTTTAGCAGTATCAATCGTTGAAAAAACTGTTCCTACTACTCCTGCCGCTGCATTAAATTTTGCCAATGTACCAAATTTTGCAGCTGAATTCGCAAGAGAGGCATTCCTGTAGGCTGAGGTAAGTCCCCCCAACCCGGAATTAGCAGCATTCTGAATGGGAGAATAGGTTCTCAGCGTAGTAATTGCATCGTTAACGCTGTTTATATTATCAGCCCATAAATATGATTCATATGCCATATTAAAGGATGAGTTCGATTCACCAAGCCCCAGCCTGAATCCATTCATCATAAGTCCATATATACTATTTGGCTTAGTCAAACTAAACTTCCCATTTTCAATTACATTTACAAATTTGACTTGCCCCGCAATTACATCTTTAGCAATATATTTAGTAAGACCATAAAGGTCAATGTTACCTTCTGAATCTGTACCATTTACCTCATCAACTGAAATACGTCCTGGAGCGTATAAATAAGGAAATCCGGTCTGTGGATTTATAAAACCATTATTTCCACCTGTGATTGAGTTAGCGCCATTGGAAGCATCCGATGACCAAGGCTTTCCTGTTGCCGGATTGATTCCACTGATATCATCGCTACTCCATGGCTTTCCGGTAGCCGGATTAATTCCGTTAATCTCATCACCAGTCCATGGTTTTCCCGTAGCCGGAATAATTCCGTTAATCTCCTCGCCGGTCCACGGCTTTCCGGTAGCTGGATTAATTCCGTTGATCTCATCGCCAATCCACGGCTTTCCGGTAGCTGGATTGATTCCGTTGATCTCATCACCGGTCCATGGTTTTCCGGTGGCCGGATTAATTTCGCTGATTTTATCCCCCGTCCATGGTTCTCCTGTCGCAGGGTCTATCGGGCTGACGCCATCACCAGCCCAACCATCTTGACTCCACTTATCCTGATTCCATCCCTCTTGGGTCCAACCATCTCGCTCCCAGCCATCCTGCACCCAGCCTTTTATCCCCTTTCCACTTCAAATCGGAGCCATTCCAAGCATCACCCTTCCAGGCATCCCCGGTCCAGCTGGCCGCCGCAAGAGGAATAGAGATGGAATGGAACAGGACAAATAATATGGCAAACATGACAAGGAGCTTTCTTACCAACCTATTTCGCTTCACCTTAACCTCCTTACTCATATCAGGAAGTAGTGTTTAATCAAGGTGTATGACTTTTCCTATTATTGCGTATTTTGATTGTATTTCTCTTCGATTTGTTTTTTGGTATCTTCGAGAGTTTTCGCATTTAAATTCTCGAGATCTTCTCTTAATGTCTTTCTGGCTTCATCCATTTCTTTTGCTAATTCGGATTTTCTTGAAGTTAAGTATTCTTTCTGTTCAGATGTTATAAGGTCTTTGTTTCTCAATCCATTAATAATAAAAACCATATTATTCTGTTGCTTTTGGATATTATTAGAATACTCATTATTCAAACTGTTAGTATCCAAATATCTTTTATTACGGTCTACCTTGGCATCATAATTAGCATTTTCCTTCCATTGTTTCCATTTCTCTAAAGCATTTTTAGCCTTATCAAATTCCGACTTTAGTTGATTACTGTTATGAACATTTGTATAAGTTCCATTCGATGCAGTTGCCATTTCTTTCAATTGTTTCTGTCCTTCTGAATCGACACCAAAACCAATAATATTAATGACAGGTTGCAAATCAGACTCTCCAAGTTTTTTAGCAGCTTCTACAGGGTTCCCATCACAGGTTTCAATTCCATCACTAACCACGTATATCATGTTCGTATTTTTATCACTCTTAAACTCTTTTAAATCATTCTGAGCATCCATCAACGACTGAGCCAAAGGAGTCCAACCAGCAGGTTCAAAGGAACTCAATGCTTGGTTAAACTCTTTTTCCTTGTAGGATCCAAACTTATAAACTAACTCACTGCTATCACAAGATAATTTTTTATCACTGTCCTTACTTGTTCCTTTATGACCATATACTCGAAGGGCAACATTGGCTTTTTCAGGCGCACTCATTAAGAATTGCTGAATCGCTTCCTTCGCTACAACCATTCTTGTTTTACCATTAGTTATATTAGCCATACTCCCACTAGAATCTAAGATAACCTCAATATTGTAATTTTCCTTAAATTGATATCGACTATCTTCTATTTCAGGATCACCAAAGGAACTCACCTTCCAACTATCTATAACCGTTTGTGGGTCTGTAACATCTACAGAAACCTGACTTACTATATAGTTAAACACTTTGTCTAATTCCTCTTCCGTAGCATTCTCTGGAATACCTTCCATCACCTTCAAAAATTCTTGATAGGATTCTGGATTCGAATCGTAGCTGATATCTGCATAAGGTCCTTGAGGTTGGTTAGCTAAATATTCCGGACTCATCTTTACTTCTGGAGCAGCTTCAAATTTTTCAATCCATGAAGTTTCTTCAACTGAGACATTTTCTTTTGGTATAGCATTCTCCGGATCTGTTTCTTCTACACTGTTCACTTCTTCAGTACTATTTTCTTTAGGCTTCTCATTTACTTCTGTTTCTTTTTCTTGATCAGTGCATCCTGATATAAACAAAGCAGCAACTGCTATTAGCACCCATTTTTTCAAGACCCCATACCTCCTAGTTTTTGTTGTATAATTATCAATCAGCAACCATTTTATCTAGAAGGCTAGTAAACTTAGTTTTAACAGTTTCACCAAGGTCTCCCCCAGCAAACGCTGTCGAAATAACCCCAACCAAAATAACAATAACCGCTGCAATCCCAATCCATTCCAAAGTCTGAGATCCTCTTTCGTTTTTCACCAATCCACCTAGCTTAGTTGTTGCCTTTACGTACATTCCTGTTAAATAATTCATTTCCATTCCTCCTATTATTCTTATAATTTTTATTATTTTAAACTCCCTTTGGGAGGGGGTTACTTAAATAAACTTCCAATGCTGTTTTCACCATAAATCATATTTAAGACCATTAATCCTGCAATGATCATAAGTGATACAGGTGCTACTACAAAGGTGGTTACCATTGTTACTTTTGGAGAAGCCTTGGCTGCGAGTTCTTTAATTTTCTCTTCGCGGAATTGCCTCATGTCCTCGGCTTGTACTTTAAATGTCGTTGCGATTGGCACTCCCAGCTTTAATCCTTGTATCAGAGATTTTATTAATCCCTGGAATTCCTTATTATCATTTCTCTCCAACAGACCTCTGTATGCCATCTCACGAGGAACACCTAAATCAATCTCATGGTTAAAACGGGAGAATTCCTCGTGTAGCGGTCCTTCAAAATAACGGATAACCTCACGTAAGGTTTGATCCAGACTGACACCAGCCTGCAAACTGGTACTCACTGTATCTAGGAAGTCAGGTAAATCATGTCTTAATGCTTCCTGACGTTTTCTAGCTGCCTGCTTCAACAGAATAATAGGAGCCATATACCCAATTAGCGGCATAAAGATCGGACCAAATTGAGCCAACGGAAATCCTAGAATTAAAAAGATCAAAGAACCAAAGAAAAGCGTAACAGCCAACCAAATTTTCAGACCCTGGAATCTGTCCAGTGTTAAATTATAGGGACGTCCTGATTTTCTGAGCAAGTCTTCAATATCTTTATTTTCACTAAAGAAGTTTATCCGTTTCCCTAGTTCAGCAAAATCATCCGAATAACTGAGAAGTTTATCAGTAAGTTTTGAGTTCTTTTTCTTCTTTTTAGGAACACCCAAATACCCTTCATGGACCGTTTCTGCAATATGGCCAATGAGTCCCCTTTTCTCATTTAAATAGCGGGAATAATGACGGATCGTTAATGTAAAAAACAACCAAAATAACAGCACACATAAAATAATTAGAGCATCCATAATTTACACCTTTATATTCGTGATTTTTCGAATCAAGAAAAACGAAAGTACAACACCCGCTGCAAACAAAACAAGTAATACAATTCCCGGTCCAGTCCATAGCGGATCTACAAAGCCATCCACTGAAGCGTTCATAATCAAGACGAGAAACACAGGCATTGCCGGAACAATAAATGAAATATATTTTTGCTCGGCTGTCATGGTTTTAATAGATTGATTAAGGATTTTGCGATCCTCAAGTGTGTTGGACATGGATTCTAGGATCGCTGCCAAGTTACCACCAGTTTTCTTCTGAATGAGCAACGTCGCTATAAACAGTTGGAAATCCCGTGATTTATTTTGTTTTTGAATAGAACGCAGGGCGTATTCCAATGGGACCCCCAATTTCAACTCCTGCGAAATTCTTTTAAATTCTTTTCCTGCCGGTGCGGGTGTTTCTTTCGCCACCAAATCGATTCCCTGAGTTAGTGTCATACCCGATCTGGCCGCATTTCCGAGCAAACGACAGATATCTGCCAGTTGGTCATTAAAGCGTTCTTCATATTTATTTTTCCGGACCATGAATAAACCGGAATGGGCACCTAGTAAAATCAATATAGGTATGATTACACTAAGAGGGAAGGGGATTTTAAACATATTTGTAAAGACCAAAACTAGTCCCAGGAATCCAAGCAGATGAAAGCCAAGATATTCAGATGGGGTTAATATAAGATTTGCATTATGTAATTTCTCTGCTAAAACTTTAGCCCGATCTGTTTTGTCGTATTTATCACCCAAACCGACAATAAAGCTTTTACGTTTTTCTTCTGGATACCAGGTTGCCAGCTTCTGTTTCCATTCACGTTTTTGGGCACGGTAGCCAAGATAAAAATAAATGCCAACTATAAAAGCCAACATAGCCACACCAGCAGTGAGAGGGATGTAAAGCATTTCATTCATACACCAATTCCTCCTCCTTTGGCCTAAAGATTACTTCATCCAAGTGAATACCGAATATACGAAGTCTCTCGAGTGCTTTAGGAACTAAGCCTGTTGCAGTATGGTATCCCAATACCTCTCCATTCGCTCCCATACCTGTACGTTTAAAATGAAAGATATCTCTGATTTGAACTTTATTTTGTTCATCAACGCTTACTTCAGATATATGGGTGATTTTCCTTTTCCCATCTGATAAACGCTCAGCTTGAATGATATAATCCAAAGCCCCTACAATATACTCCCTTACAATATGTGACGGTAAATCCATTCCCGCCATAATTACCATTCCTTCAACCCTGCTCAGTGCATCTGATGGGGAATTGGCATGCACAGTCGTCAACGATCCTTCATGACCGGTATTCATAGCCTGCAGCATATCAAATGCTTCCGATCCCCGTACCTCTCCGACAATAATCCTGTCAGGACGCATCCGTAGGGCATTTTTTACTAATTGTCGGATCGTAATTTCCCCACGTCCCTCAACATTTGCAGGTCTTGCCTCCAGTCCGACTACAGATCCCCGATTTAATCGTAGTTCAGCTGAATCTTCTATTGTAATAACTCGTTCATGAATCGGTATGGACTTTGCAACAGCATTCAGAAAAGTAGTTTTCCCACTTCCTGTTCCTCCAGAAATCAGCACATTCATTTTTGCTTCAACTATGGCCTGAAGGAAGGTCGCCATAGTTTCATCTAGAGAATCAAAATTCAATAAATCCTGCATCTCAAATGGTGTTTTACGAAATTTACGGATAGAAACCAATGTCCCGTTTAAACTGATTGGCGGGATAACAGCGTTTACACGGCTGCCATCCGGAAGACGAGCATCGACCATTGGAGAACTTTCATCTATCCTTCTCCCAAGAGGAGCAACCACTCGGTCAATAATATGTCTAACATGGGCTTCGTCTCTAAAATTGACATCTGATCGTTGCAATCTTCCCTGTTTTTCAATAAAAACTTCAGCGGGGCCATTAATGAGTATTTCTGTAATTGAATCATCATTGAGCAACGGCTCTAATGGACCAAAACCCACTGATTCGTCGATAAGCCTAGCTAACATCGTCTCTTTATCGTACCGCGGGATCACAACTTTTTCTTCAGACATAAATGCGCTGATTAAGCGTTCGATTGTGAGCCGCTTTTCGCCTTCAGATAATGCTGTTAGCGTATCTAAATTGGTTTCAGTTAGAAGTCTGGTTTTGTAATGTTCAACCAATTCATCGATATAGGGATTTGATTGCAAGGAATTATACGTAACCTCTTTTTCAATTGTTACGTCCCTTTTTTTATTAAAAAGTGCCATAATCTGCTCTCCTTCCAAATCGCCATTCGATTATTTCAATAAGCCGGCAACCCATTTTTGAACATCCTTCGCTACTGCAGGGAGCCGCTTTTCCTTAGCTTCTTTTCGAATAGGTTCACCTTTATTAATGGAATGAAGAACACCCTTTATATCCTTTTTAATTTCTGCGGCAATCGGATATTGAATGAATCTACTTAAATCTTTGCCATTTAATTCGCTATCTTTTCCTGTTTTATTGATAATGATTTCCATACGTTCATCTAAATGAATTCCCAGGCGTTTGAAGAGTTCCTCTACACTTTTAAACACACGTATGGAAGGAGTATCAGGTGTAATAACATAGAAGATTTTATCTGCTTCTTCAATTGCAGCAAATGAGGCAATATCAATGTAGCTAGGTATGTCAATAATGACAAAATCAAAACTTCTCTTGCAAGCTCTGATTAGACGTTGAACATAGTCTTCATCTATGGACTCTGCAACTTCTGTGTCTCTTGGACTCAATAAGACTTCAAGTCTCGAAAACTTCTCTTTCTCCGTCACGTTTCGAATATGGCTGTCATTAATCTCTTGTATGACAGGTTTCAAATCGGCAAGTGAACGGTTCGTTTCAATCCCAAGATAAGTTTCAATTCCTCCGTACTGCAAATTTAAATCCAGTAAGATTACTTCCGCAGTTGAATCGAGCTTCAAGGTTTGAGCAAAGGCGGAACTAATGAAGGTCGTACCGCTTCCCCCTTTTCCACTATAAAAAGCCAAAACTTCTCCTCGTCCCCTTGAAAAGATAGACGAATTTACAGCCCCGCTCGCTTTGTTAGTTTTGGTCATTTCTTTTAACGTTTGAAGCCTTTCTGATAATAAATTAATTTCATCGGGGATAACTAAATAATCCAATGCGCCCGCACGCAAAACTTCTCTCACTAATTGAAAATCCTGAATGGAATTCAAAAACATAACCAGCGTTTCAGGACTTGTCCTTTTAATCTTTTGTATGACCTCTATTACTGGCGCTTCCTGTCGATTGAGAACTAAAGCAATATCTATGTGCTCGCCATCTTCTAACTGCTGGATAACACGGCTGGTTGATACCAGTGTAAATTTGGGATACTCAGACAAAATATCCTTTATAGCTGTATAAATACTATTATCTTCATCTCCTATTACCAGCAATGATAATTCTTCATTCATAAAACCTTCCCCCGCCATCTCTAGAAAATAGGTACAAACTAATTTGTTTTTTATTCTTTCTCTTTATCCTTAGATGTATCTTTTCCAGGATCTGCTTCCTTATTTTTTTCATCTTCTTCAGTCTTTTTTACCTCTGGCTCCTTCTTTTCTACCGGTTTTTGCTCAACTACTGCCTCTTCTGTTACCACCGGTTCATTTTTCTTTGCGGCTTCAGGAGTCTCCGTAGCCTGACCTACATTTGATTTAATAATCCGGACACTGTCTGCGTAATTCTGCATATGTATTAATTCCGGAGCCTTGTCCAATGGAATCTCCAGTTGAACACCCTGAAACTTATTATCTTTTTTGGCTATACGGGCTACTTTTACGTCTTTCATAAATATTTTAGTTTGAGCCTTATTCCCTTCCAATTTATCTGAAACGATAATATCTACACGATCCAATGCTTCCAATGCCTCATCGAATAGGACTCTTTCATCCGACATCATCGAAATCAATCGATTATTTTCTTCTAATACTACAGAGGCTTGTTTAAGAATATTCTTAGAGATGACGTCCCCTTTACTTAGCGGAACGACTAATACCTTATTTTCTAAATCACTGACATTTGTAATATGGTATTCCTCCAAATACTTCTTTGGAATATCTTTTGTCGTAATCATAGTAGGCTTTAATTCCTGTCTTGAAGAAATATCTTCATTAGCTGCATAAACGGATACAACTGTCCCTAAATCATTGTTTAAAGCCTTTACCTTCTGCAATACAAAGAATCCGGCCAAAATAGCTAAAAATAAAGATAATAGCATGAATATAATAGCTTTCCTTTTTGACTCTAACATCGGTTCCCCTCAACCCCTCTTTCCTTTACATAAAATCACAAAATATTCACTTTAATAGAAATTATTATAACTTTTTACATAAATTGCAAATAATTTAATAGAATAAGATGTTAATTGGTAAAAAAGTAATATATGACCCCCTCTTTCATATACTTAAACCTAAATTTGATAATTTTGTGACATTTTTCGTTAAGATATTTTTAAATACCCTTACATTAATTGGATAAACTAGTGCATTTTTACTATTTATTAAAAATAGCATTTGTTTTTTATAGTTATTAAAGTCTAAAAAATTAGGGATTGAATTGTAAATATATTGGGGATTTAATAGCAATCACTTGAAGAGGAGAGCAGAGATATAAAGGTCGTTTACTAATAAAAATAAACAATTTTACCCTTTAATTTTTATATTCGAAAAATAAAACTAGATATGTTGACTCAATAATTTTAACTCAAACTTATTTTCAGCCAGGACTATAGAAGAATCAAAAAAAAGACGTGTCCAACCTGGACACATCTTCCTTTATTTACCTTGAATAGCTTGATCAGCAAGAAGGAGTGAGCCAACTACGCCTGCATTGTCACCCAATCCGGGAGAAACGATATAAGAATCGATGGCTGTATCCAGTTCAGGTAATACAACATATTGATTAAGTAATTTTTTTAAATGGTTATAGATAATCGGGAATACATGCTTTTGCTTCATAACCCCGCCGCCTAAAATAATCTTCTTTGGAGATAGGATTAAAATATATTGCATAAGGGCTTGAGCGATATAAAACCCTTCCATCTCCCAAACTTCTTCCCGCCCTTCCAGGTTAACCGCTTTTTGGCCCCAGCGTGCTTCAATCGCGGGTCCCGCTGCTAATCCTTCAAGGCAGTCTTGATGGTATGGACATTTCCCTTCGTAGGTGTCCATTTCATGGCGTCGAACTAGGATATGCCCCATCTCCGGATGAGATAACCCCTGTAGTAACTTTCCGTGCACAACTGCTCCTGCACCAATTCCGGTACCCACCGTAATATACAAACAGCTGTCCAGTCCTTTGGCAGCACCTAAGGTGGCCTCCGCCAGTGCAGCAGCATTTACATCCGTATTAAAACCAATTGGAACAGATAACCGCTGCCTTAATTCCTTAACAATCGGATAATCTCTCCAGGCAAGTTTCGGTGTTGCGGTAATGGAGCCGTATGTAGGACTATCGATATTTACATCAATTGGACCAAAAGAACCTACACCAATTGCATTTAGCTCATACTTTTCAAAAAAAGCGAATACCCGAGGCATTGTTTCCTCAGGTGTAGTGGTAGGAATCGTTATACGTTCCAGAATAGTTCCTGCCGAGTCTCCTACAGCACAAACAAATTTTGTACCACCCGCTTCAATCCCACCTAATAACATGTGAGCACCTCCCATAATTATCTTACTGCTACTGATATGAATGTAAAACGGTCATAGCGATGCCTGGAAAACGAATACTCGAATGGAATACCAATATCTAGATGACCAATTTGTTCTACTTCTAGTATTGGATCATGTTCACCACAATGGAGATATTTTTGATCCAACTCATTAGATTTAGAGGCTCTTATCTTCCTGTGAGCTCCACCTATCTTTAAATTCAACTTATTTTCAATGTGATGATAAATAGAATCATGCAGTACTTCTTCATTGATATCAGGAATCAAGTTGGAGGGCATATACGTTTCTTCAAGCACATACGGCTCATCCTCCACTATTCGTAAACGGATAATATGATAAACAGGTGTATTCATGCTGACTGAAAGGTTTTTGGCGATTTCTTCAGAGGGGAACTGGATATTAAACTCAATTACTTTGCTGACTATTTTTCGATCCTTCATTAAATTGGATAACCCAACAGTCTCATCACTGAGGACATTTACATTGTGATTCTGCATAGAAGATTGGATGATAAATGTACCGTGGCCACGTTTCCGATAAATCATCCCTCCCTGTGCCAAGATATCTAATGCTCTTTTCATTGTCATTCTGCTGCAATTAAATTCGCGGCATAAACTATGCTCATCCGGCATCATTTTATCAACCGGATAATATCCACTTTTAATTCGCTCTCTAATTTCATCTGATATAGTAATATACTTGGACATGCTACACCCTTCTTTTTCTAAACTTGTCTTTTTATAACATTCTCTCTTTCATTATAAAAAGAAGAAGATAGCCAAACAAGACTATCTTCAACTATCTTACTTAAAAACCATTATTTTTAGCTACCTCTTTATACCAATATCCACTTTTCTTAATGGTTCTTTCACCATCTTTATCTAAGTTTACGGAAACAAAACCATAACGATTTTTATAGGCATTTGACCAGGACCAGTTATCCATGAACGTCCATAAATGATATCCTTTTACATTGGAGCCTTCCTGGATTGCAGCATGAACCCATTGAAGATGGCCCTTGATAAAATCAATTCGGTAATCATCCTCAATCATTCCGTCAGCATTACGGAATTTTTCTTCTCCCTCTACACCCATTCCATTTTCAGAAATGAAGCATTCGATATTACCGTAGTTATCTTTCAAATTAATTAGAATATCGTATATTCCTTTTTCATAGATTTCCCATCCACGATGAGGATTCATTTTACGTCCAGGCATAACATAATTATCAAAATAGTGATCCGGCATAAATGGACCATCAGGATTCGGCATATGTTCTTTTGCCTTCACACGGCGCGGCTGATAGTAATTGACTCCAAGCAAGGATACTGTATTATTCTTAATTAACTCCAAATCCCCTTCTTCAATGACTGGCATGAAATCTTTTTCCTTCAGAATTTCAACCAACTCTGCAGGGAATTCACCTTTAACTGTTGGATCAAGGAATGACCGGTTAAAGAATGCGTCACAAATAACAGAAGCTTTTACATCTGCTGGATGCTGACTTCTCGGATAGGATGGGGTCAAATTCAAAACGATCCCAACTTTTCCATCCAGACCAAGCTTCTTATAGGCTGCAATTGCTTTGGCATTTGAAAGAATGGTATGATATGCGACTTGTACAGCATTTCGAAAATTCACTTCATTAGGATAGTGGAAATCATACAGGTATCCGCCTTCTACAGGTACGATCGGCTCGTTATGCGTAAACCATTTCTTAACGCGATCACCAAATGTTTCGAAACAAGTAATTGCATATTGTTCATAAGCATCAACTACTTTCCGATTTGTCCATCCGCCAATCTCCTGCATAGCCATTGGCATATCAAAATGGAATAGCCCAACAAATGGCTCAATATCATTTGCAATCAGTTCATTAATAACATTGTTATAAAATTCTACTGCTTTTTCATTTACTTGGCCTGTCCCATTCGGAAACATTCGTGACCAGGAAATAGACATCCGGAAGGAGTTGTGCCCAATTTCTTTCATTAATGCGATATCTTCCTTATATTTATAATAAAATTGGGATGTCTTTTCAGGTCCAACTCCATTAAAGAAGCGATTTGGCTCAACTTCATACCAATGGTCCCAAATATTTTTACCTTTTCCATCTACATCAGCCGCACCTTCAGTTTGAGTAGCAGAAGCAGCTGACCCCCACCAGAATCCTTCAGGAAATTGATAGTCTATTTGATCGTTAGTAGTTTTCAAAAAAATCCATCCTCTCGTCTCAAAGTTGATTCGTCTGTGTAGCTTAATGAGTAAGGAGACTAGCAGTAAAAGATATCTCCCTTCACTACTAGTCTTCTATTCAATGATATTTTTTATTTTTGTGCAGATGCTGCCGCTTCCGCTTCTGCCTCTTGTTCTTTTTTCACGTTAACGCGGTCAATGACTTTCAGGAATGGAAGCCATATCGCAAATACAATAGCGAAGTTTACTAGCTGTAAAATAGAACCCGCAATCGAGTTAGTTGCTAAATATCCGCTGAATCCAATTGGTACAGTCCATGGAACCGTTACGCCTGTCGGCGGTGGTACAAGACCAGTACTCATGGCAAAATAGGTAACAGCTGTCACAATCATTGGTGCAAGAACCCAAGGGATTAAGATCAATGGATTCATAACAATTGGAAGACCGAAGATAATTGGTTCATTGACATTGAATACACCAGGCAAACCGCCTAATTTAGCTACCTGTTTCATTTGTTTGGATTTAACAAAGACGAGAATGGCCAATACTACTGCCAAGGTCATACCTGTTCCGCCCATCCCTACTGTAAACGTATCCATAAATGGCTTCGAAATAATATGTGGTAACTCTTTACCTGCATTAAATGCAGCTACATTCTCTAAAGCCAATGTATTCCAGATAGGATCCATGACGGAGTTCATGATAATTTGACCGTGGAGCCCAAAGAACCAAAGGATTTGAATAAAGAATACAACAACTAGGGTTGGAATAATGCCACTGCCTAAGCCAGTAAGTGGTTCTTGAATAATCTTATAAATAACATCATGAAGATTTGTATTAAATGCTAAAGTTACGATTCCTTGTATCGCTAGGAAGAAAGTTAATGTAATAAGTGCTGGAATCAATGCCGCAAAAGATTTGGCTACTGCCGGTGGTACACCTGCTGGCATTTTAATCGTAATATCTTTTTGAACAGCTTTTCGGTAAATTTCACCTGCTACAAAAGCAGAAATCATACCAAGGAACATTCCTTTTGCTCCAAGACGATCTAGTGAGAGAACGCCTGTAATTGTTTCTCCCCCTTGTGTTTCAACCACAAACGGAGTCAGGAATAAAAAGGATGCAAGAGCAACTACTCCTCCAAATACAGCCTCAACATCATAGCTTTTTGATAGATAATATCCGATACCGAATACAACAAACACAGACATAATATTCATGGTTGCACTGCTTGCCACACCAAAAGTATCGCGGAGTGTTGTAATCGTGCCGTCACTTAAAAATGAATCCAAGAATGGTAGGTTTAATAGAACGACTACGATGGAACCGAACACGGTCAGTGGAAACGCTAACATAAAAGCGTCACGTAGGACACCTAAGTACCGGTTGTTATTCAGTTTACCTGCGATTGGCATAAGAAATTGACTAATTTTTTCAAACACGGGTCTTCCCCCTCAATTTAGGAATAATAGTAATAACCTAAAACTTTTTAGCCTTTAGCCTTAAAAATTTCCAGTATTTCTTTTACTAACTCTTTCATCGTTAAAGTAGACATCAAATGATCTTCCGCATGCATTAACAGCATAGAGAATTTCGTTTTTTCTCCTGATGCTTCCTTTTGGACCATTTGGAAATGAATATCATGAGAGATACTAAGATCTGCCTCAGCCTGCTTTAATAAGTCATCCGCTTCTTCAACATTACCTTCCCGGTAAACCCTTAACGACTGAATAATCTTACTCCTTGCATTACCGCTGTGTAAGATAAGCTGAAAGCTAACCTGTTCTTCTGTTAGTTGTTCAATTTGCAATTTTTCCATTACTTATCACCTATAAGGGAAATCGCTTGTTCATATGCTTTTTTACCATCTGCCATTCCATACGCCATCATATCGATTACATCCACTCTAATGCCATGTTTGTCTGCTTCTTTTTGCAGGTCAGCTTTAAGGAAACTCATTTGAGGGCCAATTAATACGACGTCTGCATCTGCCATTTCAGCTTTTGCCTTATCCTGACCTACTGCCCAAATTTTTGCATCCTCACCAATTGATTTGGCATGCTGCTCCATTTTAGTAACCAGTAAACTAGTTGACATACCTGAACTGCAAGCTAATAAAATTTTTCTCATATTTAAAACTCCCTTTATAGTAATATGGTAAAACCGCTTACATTTACTATTATAGACAGTTAGATTTAAATGTCTAGTCATTTGATAAAAAATGAATAAATTTTATGAAATTTCTATACTACTAAATTCACAGAATGTTCACTCTGAATGATATAAGATGAGCTATTAATGAGTGAAAGTACCTGAATTAAAGTGCATATTGTTGAACAGCAATCTAATAAAATAACGAACATCGCCTTTAAGATTCCTTTACAATTATCCAAGAAAAAAGGTATAGAAAAAGGGCATACCTACTTTAGGCATGCCCTTTTTCTATGCAATATTTAGTATTTTCTATTTTAATTCAATTGTTTCATTTATATTCTCTGTATCTGATTCATTCTTTGTTAGCTTCTTATATAAATTAACAATGTTTTTAGTGAGATTTCCGGTTTCCCAATATTCTGCTGCTTCTGCTTCTACCTTAATTAAAATGATATTTGGGTCATCCACACTTGTTTCCAGTAGCTTTTCATAGGCTGCATTCCAGAGTTCTTTTTTCTTGTTAATGTCATTTACAATTTCAGCTTTACCTCGAATAGAAACATAGGATCTACCGGCATACGCTACATTGACTTCCGGACGTTCCAGCACCTCTTTATATTTATCTGTTTCTTTCTTTGTAAAAAACCATAGATCCCCATCAAATTCGACTTCCTGAGTTTTCATTGGACGAGAAATCAATCCTTCACTAGTCTGTGTGGTGAGCATTGCAGTATCTACATCTTTAATTAACTCTCTTAATTTCTCCAACTCTTGTTTGTTCTCATTTTGAACATTTGACATGAAATCACCTCTTTGGATTTTATAGGTATTTTACCCTTCCACTAACCTTTTAATCGTGATATTGGTATTTAACCTGTAATTTACCACCTATTAATGACTCTGGGTTTCAAATAGTTGATGGCAGGGCAATACATCATATCCTATAGAGGACTTACATTAAAAAATCCGAATCTGTGGAACTATGCTCAAGACCCAAGATTTATCTATGTTAAATTACTTTATTTTAAAGCGATATTTTCTTCATCATACTTTAAAAGAACCGAATTTATAATATGAATGGAATCCCATTCTCCTTGTGAAAATTTCGTAATAGGATAGTTTCTTGGGAACAGGGATTCTTTGATTTGATATGGTGTTTTCCCCTCTTTATACTGTGTAATCACTTTTTCCTGAATCTCCAACAAATAATCCAGTTTTCTTTGTAATGCGATACGCCCTTTCTTTAAAAAGCCTGAGTGACAGCAATACACCTCTTCAAAATCATAGGTTAAGACATGCTTTAATGAATGAATGATAGCCGGTACACTTTCCTCCCGTAACACAACCTTTGTCCGAGGCTGACAATATAAATCCCCTGTAAACAACTGTCCGGTTTGCCGATTTAAAAAAGATAGGTGATCCTTTGAATGGCCTGGAGTCTCAATCACGTCCCATATAGCATGACGAGAGGCAAATGTTTTACCGATTTCCGTACCCTCAAATGGTTTTCGTCTACCCCAAAAAAGTTTGCGATACAATGGATAATCTGCTTTTTTGCGGCAATAATCAATCATCATCTTATTCATAAGAATGGGTACTTGATACTTCTGCTGTAAAAAAGCTGCACAACCTGTATGGTCTTCATGATAATGTGTTACAACAACCTGATCTATCTCCAAATCATTAAAAAATGGCCAAAATTCCTTTTCAATTGATTGAGCACCCGTATCAATTAAAACTCCATCCACACAAAAAACATACACATTCATATGTACATTAAGTAACGAAATGGTTCCATTCCCCGTCTGCACTCCATTTACCATCTCTGTTGTAAAGCTCTTTTTAGCTATCATCCCACTCCTCCTTACCGCGATTATTCGTTAAATATTATCACATAATGAATCATTATTCATTATGTGATTTACATGTGAGGAAAAATGTTTATTAATTTTAGGATTCTATCTTCTGGCATAGGTGTAGGACAGCCATTGAATAGCTGCTTTCCTACTCCTCTAACTTCCCTGTCGTACATCTATGGCTTGATCAAATTATAAATTCTCATTGATAATGAGAATTATTATCAATATAATGTACTTAACTACTAGTTCCATCTTTTGTAATAAAGGAGGGTTTTTAATGCCGGATATTTATGATGTAACGATTGTTGGCGGAGGACCAGCGGGTTTGTACAGTGCGTTTTACAGCGGTTTACGAACCATGAAAACAAAGATTATTGAATCTCAGACAATGCTGGGAGGAAAAGTTAATATCTATCCTGAAAAGATGATTTGGGATGTCGGGGGATTGCGTCCTATGCGTGGGGAGGAATTCGTTAAGGATTTGATATCACAAGGATTAACCTTTGAACCTACCGTATGTTTGAATACTAAAGTTGAATATATTACTAAAGAAAATGGATTATTTACTCTTATAACAGATAATGGCGAGAAGCATATATCAAAAACCGTTATTATGGCAAATGGCGGAGGAATTATCTCTCCACAAAAGCTGGATATAGAAGGTGCATCAAAGTACGAGCTTACTAATTTACACTACACCGTTCAGCGAATAGAGCGTTTTAAGGATAAGCATGTCTTAATTTCCGGTGGAGGAAATGCTGCTATTGATTGGGCTGCAGAATTACTGCATGTCGCAGAGAGTGTGACGGTTATTTACCGTAAAGATGAACTGACTGCACACGAGGCTCAAATCAAAAACTTGCAGGAGAACCATGTAGAAATCATCCTCAATGCTACCATTACTTCTTTAGTAGCAAATAAGGAAAACCATGCGATTGATCAAGTGATTTTAGAGATTAATGGTGATAATAGAGCGATTGCTGTTGATGAAGTTTTAATTAATCATGGCTATAATCGCGAAGCTTCTCTCGAATTTGAAGATGGCTTGCAGCCGGAGATGAAGGATGATTACTATTATATCGGTACACCCAAAGGCGTTCTTTCCACAGAAGGAATCTTTGCAGCCGGGGATATTATATCTTACGAAGGAAAAGTAAATTTATTGGTCGGTGCCTTCCAGGATGCTCTCAATGCTGTCAACAGTGCCAAAGTTTTTATTGAACCTTCAGCATACGATACTGCAATGGTCTCATCACATAATGAAGTATTCAAAGAACGGAACGAATTATTATTAAAAGAAGAGCTTGGAATTTAATACAGAATCTATTCTGGAATTTAACATTTAACCATACATAAAGCTGGTAAATACGTAATTTTATCGGCTTTATTTAGACTTTTATCAATATCCCCACCTAAAATGAGGATGACAATAGCCATCCCTTTTTTGAAACTAAATCATTGTATCAATTTTACATATATTCACTAAAGGCACAACAACACATCTATTTTTAGACATCATAATGATCGTTTCTGAATCAACTTCCGTAATTAAAACAGTAATGAGAGTAAATGTTCATTTGCTTTACATCCTACCAGTTCTTCTGACGAGTTAAACATCCAGTTAGTAGAGGAAAAGGGCATTTGGAATAACCAAATAAAAAGAAGCAAGAATGCCGTTAATTAGCATTCTTGATTCTTTTTGCTACAGGGAACAGTAGCTTTATTTTCTGAATTAATATTTACACACAGTTAATGAACGCTATCATTTCCATCCCGATAACAAAACAGTAGAAACCTTTGATAATAAGCAGATTCCCAAGGGATATTCGCTTATTTTTTCAATAATAAATACATAAAATAAGGGGCACCGATAAGGGCAACCATAATACCTGCCGGGAGTCCGTTAGGCTCAATTAGATTTCGGCCGATTGTATCAGCGAATAATAATAACCATCCCCCAATCAAAATGGCAAGTGGGATAAATAATTGGTTTCGTGGTCCTACTAGAGTTTTGGCTATATGCGGTGCCATTAAACCGATGAAGGAGATCCCCCCTGTAACCGAGACAGCGGAGGCAGCCAGGGCAACAGCTGTGATCAGTAAAATGATTCTTTCCTTCTCAATCGACACACCTACACTAATAGCTGCAGGTTCACTAATCCCGAGAAGGTTTAAACGATTGGCTTTGAATAAAGTAAACGGAATAAGGATGACTAACCAAGGGAGCAACGCCCAAATAAAAG
The DNA here is from genome assembly GCF_058313575.1 of Bacillus sp. z14 (2026). Lineage (NCBI taxonomy): Bacteria > Bacillati > Bacillota > Bacilli > Caryophanales > Bacillaceae > Bacillus > Bacillus sp. z14 (2026). Next base: position 65,070 of record NZ_JBZFQK010000006.1, on the reverse strand, counting down.
GCCAATCTGTTCCCCATATATTCCCTGCTAACCATTGAGCAATAAAATCTACTTTTTCTCGTTCTGCCGATGAAATAAGGACAATCATGGCACCGGAGAGGGCCATCGAAAAACCTATGCCTACTAACACGAGCCTTACCGGCTCCAACCCTGAGTTTTTCGTATATGAAAATAAATAGATGAAACATACGGTGAGGATCGCACCGAAAAACGCGACAAGAGGCAGCATATAAACAAATGAACCTGGTTCAATCGAAAAAAATAGAAAGAAGATAGCTACAGCCACACCCGCTCCAGAATTAATCCCAATAATGCCAGGATCCGCTAAATCATTCCGTGTAATACCTTGTAAAATAGCACCCGATAATGCAAGCGCCATTCCAGCCAACACTGTAATCAGTATTCTTGGTAAACGAATCGAAAATAAAACAAACTCTTCTTTAAACGTGCCCTCTCCAAGTAGTGTTGGAATGAGCCGGTCATAAGATAAAGCAGCTGCTCCCATCCCCATGCTGACAACCGCTGTAGCAATAATGAGAGTCAATAAAACAACAAGAAATAGTCGTTGTTTTTTTAGTAAAGAAGGATGAATCATGAGAATGCTTTCCCTCCTTTACGAACAATTATCAAGAAAAATGGCAACCCTATTGTAGCTACAATAGCTGCTACCGGAGTTTCAAATGGTGCATTTATGGTCCGTCCAAGCGTATCCGCAAAAAGCATAAAAACAGCTCCTGCAATGGCAGACATTGGGATAATAAATCGGTAATCCGTTCCGACGATGGCCCGTACAATATGCGGGATCATTAAGCCAATAAAGGTCATATTCCCGACAAGGGCAACAGATGCACCCGCCAGAAGGATAATGACAACATAAAGGATGAATTTTACTTGTGCCGTGTTTTGCCCCAAGCCAACAGCAACTTCTTCATTTAAACTAAGAATCGTCAGCTGTCTTGCTAAAATGAGCGCCACTAGAATGCCAACTATAATAAAAGGAACAATGATCTGGAGCTGGTCCCAACTAGTTCCAACTAACCCTCCTGAAGTCCATGCTGAAACATTTTTAGATACCTTAAAGTAAATACTTACCCCATCCGCAACCGCATAAAGGAAAGCAGATACAGCAGCACCTGCTAATACGATTCGAAGCGGAGAAAACCCTCCTTTTTTCATAAACCCCATACTAAATACCATGATTGTACCAACAGCTGCTCCAATAAAACAGCCAATCATCAACCCAAAATAATTAATAGATGGGAAAACAACCAGCGTAATTGCCAGCGCCGCATTTGCGCCGGCAGTCAATCCTAGTAAACCTGGATCAGCAAGCGGATTTCTCGTCAACCCTTGCATAATAGCGCCGGCAACAGCTAAAGCTGCTCCTACAAAAATGGCTGCAACTTCTCTTGGAAAACGAATCTCTCGCAGAACAAGAGTTTCATCCGTTTTCACGTTAGAGGTAAGAGCGAGCCATACATCTTTGACAGTCGTATCTGCAGCACCAAAAACCATGGCCGCCACAAACATCCCAGCAAGAACAAGCAAACTGGCAATCATTTTATAGACAAAGGGGACAGAACGTTTCATTTCTTTTGTCATCAGTTACTCATCTTCTCTTTCGTCAGAATAGGGGAAAAGGGATTCCAATTAGAATCCCTCCACCCGAAAATTATTCACCAAGAAATGATTTCTTGAAAAAAGCTAAATGCTTCTCTAATGTAACTGGGTCACTAAAGGAAGCACCGTCTCCTTCCATTTCATATACATGTCCATTTTTAACGGCAGGTATATTTTTATAGGTTTCAGTTTCCTGGAATGATACATCAGCAGCTGCGTATTTACTTAAAATCACATAATCTCCTGCGTATTCAGAGAGTACTTCCGTAGAAAGAGTATAGTATCCATCCTTAGATGTCATCTCTTTTACTTTATCAGGCATTTTCAATTTCATAGCTTGGTAAAGGATTTCTGTTCCGCGTGCCCAATTATCACCGTATACATATAAATTTTTATCAAAAGCTTCTATTACAGATACTGTAGCATCCTCACCGATTTTGGCGCGAATCTCTTCTCCGGCTTCCGCAGCACGTGTTTGGAAGTCATCAACCCAGTCCTCTGCTTCTTTCTCTTTACCTAATAGTTTTCCAATTTCCACATGCTGAGCTAAGTAATCCAATTTGCCCCAAGTATAGGTTACAGTAGGAGCAATCTCCTTTAATTTATCAACGTTTTTAACAGTAGATAACGCAATAATGAGATCAGGATTCAATTCAATGATTTTTTCTAGATTATCCTCTGAAACTTCGGCAACATCCTTTAATTCCTTTTCAAAGGTAGGGTTTGTTTTAGACCAAACGTCAACACCAACTAAATTCACATCCAGTTCAATCACGTTCCCAGTGAATCCTGATAGCATGACAACACGCTGCGGATCTGTTGGTACTTCGACTGGCCCTGTTTCTGATTCATATGTAAATGTTTTTGGCGCTTCTTCTTTTTTTGTATCATTTTCCTTCTCTGTAGATGAACTATTGCTGCATGCACTAATAATTAACACTGAGAGCAGCATAAACGGGAATATCCATTTTTTCATGTTTGGGTTCTCCTTTTAATAAGTTATAAGTAAGGCACATTGGTTTATTTGTTCGTGGATCTCTCCCTATTTGGGCATCAATATGGAATACTTTTCTGAGTACAGCGGGAGTAATCACTTCCTCGCAGGACCCGGCTTTTACAACTCGGCCATCTTTTAAGGCAATCATATAATCAGCAAAACGTGCTGCCTGGTTTAAATCATGCAAGACCATCACAATGGTACGTGCTTGTTCTTGATTCAGTTTTTGTAAAAGCTCTAAGACCTCTAACTGATGAGCCATGTCTAAATAGGTGGTTGGCTCGTCGAGAAAGATGATTTCTGTCTCCTGGGCTAGTGCCATGGCAATCCAAACACGTTGGCGCTGACCGCCTGATAGGGCATCTACCGGACGAAACTTGTAATCTATCGTTCCAGTAACCTCAAGTGCCCAGTCAATTACCTCATAATCTTTTTTAGTTAAACGACCAAATCCCTTTTGATAAGGAAACCTTCCATAGGAAACTAGTTCACCTACTGTAAGTCCGCTTGCACTTTCTGGTGACTGAGGAAGGATGGCCATTTTTTGTGCAAGAATCTTTGTATTATTACTTAAGATACTTTTCCCATCCAAAACGACGTCGCCTGATTGATGAGATATAATGCGTGTAATGGCTTTCAATAAAGTTGATTTCCCACACCCATTAGAGCCAATGATTGTCGTTATTTTCCGGTCAGGTATTTCTACACTGAGATCCTTTACAATTAATTCTTCCCCGTACCCAATGTTCAAACGATCTGTATAGAGGCGATTCATAGTAAACCTCCTTAAAAGGATATATAGCCCAATTTAATTGATAATGATTATCAATACGTAGTTAAATATAATTTCTTTTCCTACTTTTGTCAATCTATTTTTTCAGAAATTACCGAATTATTATTTACCTCGAGAAACACCGACTACATCTTATTGATAAAAAAAGACTGCTCCCTTTTTTACAGGAAACAATCTTTTAAATTCACCTTTTTATGTATGTATGAACTTTTTATAGAATATAGGGCTGTTAAACCGTCAATTCTAAAAGATTACCTTATAATCAAGGCAGTCGTGTTAGAAAGCTTATGTGACTGCTGATTATACTGAACATTAACTTTTGACTCTCTTATTGTATGGTAATAAAATAATTCCTTGCGAAAGGTAATAAAATAATTCCTTGCGAAAGGTAATAAAAGTTAAACAGTACACTATTACTATTAATTTTATGCTTTTTTCTCGAAAATCCCCTTAGCACAGTATTCTATGATTTCTCTTCTTCTAATAATTCCAATAAAAATGCCCGCGTCATCAATAACAGGGACAAAATTCTGCTCCATTGCCCTTAAAAGAATACTTTCCATATCAGCATCAATATGAATCGGTTCATTATAACGCTTTGGTTTTATGTCTTTCAGTTTCGTTTTATGGGTGTTTTCGAATGATAAGTCAGGGGTGTTTTTCATTTTCCAGAGTAAGTCCCCCTCTGTTAAGGTGCCAACATATCTTCCATGGTTATCGATAATGGGAACTGCAGAGTACTTGTGAAACTCCATTTTTTCCAACGCTTGTCTCATCGTGGACTCATATTTAACGAAGGCTACTTCTCTTTTTGGGATTAGAAAAAAGGCTATATTCACCGCTTACCCCCTCATCAGTTATTCATCATATACTTCCTGCTCTGCTTTAGAATGCCCGACTGATTAGTTTATATGCTGTTCTAAATTTAGCGGTTAACTTAGTCCCTTCTTTTTATCAGGTTTTTGATCTGCAATAATTAATACATCTAAATGACGGACTAAACGCAATAGCTTTTGGACAACCGAACCTCTTATGATCTCTTCCAATCGTGTCCGTGTCGATTGTCCGATAAACACTTGGGTTGCCTCTTTGTCATTTAATCGTTCTCCCAATTCTTCAACAACTTTTCTTCGGTGGGATGTTTCGTATATTTCAAAAATCCCACCCAGTCTTTCGGTTAAAAACTGCAAGTTCTTCATTTTGGACTGTTCTTCGTCTGTTAGAACAGAATGCTCCCTTACATAACCCACATACCAGTTAGCCTTCAACCGATAAGCAGTTCGAAAACCACGTCGAATTAAACGCTCACTGTTCCCGCGTAAATTTACACAAACAAAGATGACCTCTTGTTTTCGCCACGGTCCTCTTAGAGTACGGTTACGTTCCAATAATTCTAGTCTCTCATCAACATCATCAGCGACTTCACGAAGGGCGAGTTCTCTTAATGCGATTAAATTATACGTTTTAAAAAAATGATTCAGTGCCTGTTCTACTTTTTCCTTTGCGTATATATTCCCCTCCAGCATACGTTGCTGCAACTCCTTTGGAGAAATATCAATAAGCTCAATCTCATCTGCCATTCGGAGAACTTGATCGGGTACTGTTTCCCGTACCCGCACTCCTGTAATTTGTTCAATACTGTCATTTAAACTTTCTAAATGCTGAATGTTCATGGTTGAGATGACCGAAATCCCTGATTTTATAATCTCTTCAACATCTTCATAACGTTTTTTATGATTGCTGCCTGGTACGTTGGTATGAGCCAATTCATCAACTAGTACCACCTCGGGATTTCTCTTTATAATGGCATCTACATCCATTTCTTCAATCACAACATTTTTATAGTTAATTTTCATTCGTGGCATCATTTCCAAGCTTCCGACTTGATCAAGTGTTTCTTTCCTACCATGTGTTTCAAGCAAACCAATTACGACATCTATTCCGTTTTTCTTCAACTCGTTAGCCTCACGCAGCATCGTATACGTCTTCCCGACACCTGGAGCTGCCCCAATATATACCTTTAATTGTCCACGCTTCATTTTTCCAATCCGCTCTTCCACTTCTCGATTTGATAAGCGACGGTATGGATTGATTTTATTGTCGTCTCCCAACTTAGCAGGTATTACTCTTTTTCCACTTTTATCTGTTCGGTCAGCTACAACCAAGATATCTATGTTTTGCGTACTTCGCAGAATTTTATTAATGACCGAGCCGTTTATGATTTCTTCCAGGCGGCTTCTTTTAGAATGGCCTATTACAATTTTGGTGATTTTCTTGTCAGTTGCATAGGTGACGATTTCCTCGGCTGCATCCGTTCGAGTAATAGAAAATTCTTCAAATTTACCTCCAACTTTATGAACTAACTTTTTAATGGACCTTCTAAAAGTTTGCTCTTCCTTTGAAAGCTTTCTATCCGGTGAAAGGAAACATACGACTAATAGCTCACCACCCAAACGTTTTGCAACTTGTTGTCCTCTACGTACTAAAATTGAGCCATTCCAGTGATATTGAACGGTAACAAGAATTCTCTCCGATGCTCCGGATGGTCCTATCAGCCCTTGCTGTTCTCGATATTCATCCAGTTCGTCATTTACTTCACCTGCTAAATGGCGTAAGGCAAGCTCGCGTAATACTGCCAAATTTGCTCGTTTAAACAATTTCTCTTCTAATACCCGGTCTATGTTGCCATCCTGTAAACGATTAAGAATTTGGTCAGGTGTTACATCCAAAAGCTTAACCTCATCTGCCATCGCAAGGGTGTCATTCGGTACACAATGATCCACCTGTACTTTAATGCCTAACAGTTTTTCAACAATCTCTCTAACTCCATTTAATTCGTAAATGTTCATCGTTGTAATTACACTAATATTGTGGTTCATTAGCTCTATTACATCTTCAAGTCTTGTCTTATGCGGTGCATCTAAGCGATTGCGATGTGACAAGATATCAACAAGAACAACTTCTGGATTCCTTTCTTTAATGGCTTCAATATCTAAATCCTGTTTAACTATTCCGTTCTCCACCCATTCAATTGGTCGAATCGTCTCCAAATCCCCGATTTGTTCATTTGTTTTAGGACGATTGGATGGACTGATTATTCCAATCACAACATCAATCGATCTCTTCTTCAATACATTCCCATCCAATAACATATGATAGGTCTTTCCCGATCCAGAAACCGCCCCGAGAATAATTTTCAGCCTTCCTCGTTTCACTTCATAAATCGATTGTAAAAATTCTTCGGGAGTTTTTCTGCGAAATTCGACCATGCTTTCACCCCTATCTTTCTACAGACAAGAAAAGGAGAGCTGGTATACGATACTCTTCCTTTCTCCTTCTTCCTTATTTCAATCTATCAAGCTCCATATTTAGCTGTAATACATTTACCCGCGGTTCTCCTAATATCCCATATTGCCTTCCATCCGTATTTTTTATAATAAGGGACTCTAATTGCTCTTCATCCATGTCCCTGACATCAGCAATTCTCGGTACTTGAATCTTCGCTGCCATCGGTGAAATATGCGGATCCAAACCTGAACCTGAATTTGTTAAAAGATCTGCCGGAATATCTTCTTTTTGCACATCAGGGTTATTTTCTAAAAATGCCTTTATATCGTTTTTAGTCCGCTCAATCATATCCTCATTAGATGGTGCATAATTTCCTGACCCTGATCCAGAAGCATTATATTCAATAGAAGATACACGGCTCATGAAGTATTTCGCATCCTTAAAACTCTGCCCAATCAATTCAGAACCTACCACATCCCCGTCTTTAGCTTCGATCACACTGCCATCGGCTTTAGCTGGGAAAATCAGCTGTAATACCCCTGTCATCGCCAAAGGATACATGATCCCGCATATAAGAAGTAGTACCAGACTTACCCTCAAATTTTTCAACATGTATACGTCACCTTTACTTTATTAGTTATTTTTAAACAAAATTCATGACCATAAGCAGAGAATCGATTACCTTAATACCGATAAACGGAACAATGACTCCCCCGAATCCAAAAATCGTGAGGTTACGATTTAATAGTTTTGTAGAACTCATCGGCACATATTTAACACCCTTCATTGCCAGTGGTATAAGCAATGGGATGATAATTGCGTTAAAGATGAGAGCGGATAGAATCGCGCTTTGTGGTGTATTTAGATTCATAATATTTAGTGCCCCTATTTGCGGGATTGCTACCATAAACATAGCTGGGATAATCGCAAAGTATTTCGCAACATCATTAGCAATACTGAACGTAGTCAAAGCACCTCTTGTCATTAACAGTTGCTTACCGATGGCTACTACTTCAATGATCTTCGTTGGGTCAGAATCTAAGTCAACCATGTTCGCCGCCTCTTTTGCCGCAATCGTTCCGCTATTCATCGCAAGGCCAACATCAGCCTGCGCGAGTGCCGGTGCATCATTCGTTCCGTCTCCTGTCATCGCTACCAGCTTTCCTTCGGCTTGTTCCTTTTTAATAACGGAAATCTTATCTTCGGGTTTTGCCTCAGAGATAAAATCATCCACCCCCGCCTCACGAGCGATCGTTGCGGCGGTCAGTGGGTTATCCCCTGTACACATGACCGTTTTTATCCCCATTTTTCGTAATTCGTCAAATCGTTCTTTCATTCCCGGTTTGACGGTATCTTTTAAATATATTAAGCCTAGAATTTTATTACCTTCTGCTACTGCAAGCGGTGTGCCACCTTCCATTGCGATTGTTTTTGTTTTACTATCAAGATCCTTTGGTACAGTCCCTCCCTGAGCGGTCACATATTCTTTAATAGCATCTACGGCCCCTTTTCTAATTCTCCCTCCATCCGCAAAGTCCGTTCCGCTCATCCGTGTTTCCGCTTTAAATTCAACGCCTTCGGAATCAATTTCATGGCCCACAGTTTCTAAAACACCTGATTTTTTTGCCAGCTCAATGATCGAGCGTCCCTCAGGAGTCTCATCATGAAGAGAGCTAGCTTGTGCGGCTTTATTCAGCTCTATTTGATCTGCTTTTCCAACGGACACAAATGCTGTAGCCATCCGGTTCCCATAGGTTATCGTTCCTGTTTTATCGAGAATTATCGTATTAATATCCCCAGCCGCCTCCACTGCTTTACCTGACATAGCAATTACATTAAATTGAGTAACTCGGTCCATCCCGGCGACTCCAATCGCTGAAAGCAGTCCCCCAATCGTCGTAGGAATCAAACAAACAAGTAAGGCTACCAAAGTTGCGATTGGTATAGTCACTCCAACATAGGAGGCGATTGGAACCAGGGTCGTACAAACAATTAAGAATATCAACGTTAAGCTGACGAGCAATGTATTTAATGCAATTTCATTCGGTGTTTTTTGGCGCTTAGCTCCTTCAACCAAATGAATCATACGATCAAGGAAGGATTCACCTGGATCCGTCGTCACTCGAATCTTTAGCCTGTCACTAATTACTCGTGTACCGCCGGTGACTGAGCTGAAATCTCCACCAGATTCTTTAATAACCGGTGCAGATTCACCTGTTATTGCTGATTCATCAACAGAGGCTACCCCTTCTACAATTTCCCCATCGCCAGGAATCAATTCAGTTGCTTTGACAACAACTATATCCCCTTTTCTCAATTCAGTTGATTGGACCATTTTGGTTGATCCATCTTTCAAAAGCAATCTGGCACTTGTATCTTGTTTTGTCTTTTTCAAGCTTTCAGCTTGTGCCTTACCTCTTCCTTCTGCTAAAGATTCCGCAAAGTTAGCGAATAGAATGGTAAGAAGTAAGATTGCACTTACACTCCCGTTGTAAATTGAACTCGCTCCCCCTCCAAATAGGGTGGGGAAAATGGTCAGGATTAGGGTGATAACAAACCCAACCTCTACTACAAACATGACTGGATTTTTAGCCATCAGACGCGGGTCCAGCTTTTTAAAAGCATCTATTAAAGCACGCTTGACTATAGCGTTATTAATCGCCGCTTTACGCTTTGTGTTCATTAGAATACTCCTTTACCTTCTTTTTTCTTTATTAGCGAATCGATAAATACTCCGCAATTGGTCCGAGCGTGATAACTGGGAAGAATGTTAATGCCCCTACGATTAAAACCGTAGTCACCAGAAGAACGATGAATGTGATGTTATCTGATTTAAACGTACCAATCGTTTCCGGAACAGGTTTTTTATTTAGTAACGATCCAGCTACTGCAAGCATGGCAATCATGGAGAAATAGCGGCCAAATAACATCACTAACCCTGTTGATATATTCCAAAATGGTGTATTATCACCTAAGCCTTCAAATCCTGATCCATTGTTCGCCGCAGATGAAGTAAATTCATAGACGACTTGAGTAATTCCATGGAACCCTGAATTCGAAATCGCTGATGACCCCATTTCTGTTGCCAGCGCAATGGCCGATGGAGCCAGAATAATTAGCGGATGTATTAAAATGGTAATGGCGATTAACTTCATTTCTTTCGCTTCGATTTTACGCCCTAAAAATTCAGGTGTTCGCCCAACCATTAATCCTGCTAAGAAAACAGCTAGAATGGCATACATTAAAATATTTACGGTTCCAACACCGTCCCCACCAAATACACAATTCAACATCATTTCCCCCAATGGAACCAACCCTCCAAGCGGGGTTAACGTGTCATGCATATTGTTTACTGTGCCTGTGGTTGCAGCTGTTGTAACTGTTGTAAATAGGGCACTTTGGGCAATTCCAAACCGCACTTCCTTCCCTTCCATACTTCCATCTGATTGAGAAAGGCCGATTTCTCGAAGCGCAGGATTTCCATTTGCTTCACTAAAATAGGCTAATGATAAGAACGCAAGAAACATAATTCCCATCGCACTGAATAAAATCCAACCTTGCTTACGGCTTCTAGCCATATGTCCAAAAGCGATTGGCAGTGAAGCTGGTAGTAAAAACATGGATAAGATTTCAATAACGTTCGTGAGTGGTGTTGGATTCTCAAATGGATGTGCAGAGTTTACACCGAAAAATCCCCCGCCATTAGTCCCTAAATGCTTAATAGATTCCAAAGCTGCAACAGGTCCACGCGCAATCTGCTGTTCGGCACCCTCCAGGGTCGTAGCTGTAATCGTCGGCCCTATTGTTTGCGGAACTCCCTGACCTACTAGCACGATTCCAACCAGGATGGAAAGCGGGATCAGAATACGTGTATGGGCACGGATTAAATCCACATAAAAGTTACCTATGCTTTTTTGCCCTGTCAGGCCTCTCATAAAGGCGATACATAGAGCAATTCCTGTCGCTGGTGTTGTAAACATCAGAAAGATAATAACCATCATTTGTGATAAATAAGATAAACCTGATTCTCCGCTATAGTGTTGTAAATTAGTATTGGTTAAAAAACTCGCTACTGTATTAAAAGATAAGAACGGATCCATTGAAGCAATCCCACTTGGATTTCCCGGTAAAACACCTTGTAGACGAACGATTATATAACATATAGCAAACATTGCTATATTACTAACCAATAAAGCCTTTGCGTATTGCTTCCATTTCATATTCCCTTGCGAAATTCCTGACAGCTTATAAATTATTTTCTCTATTCCGCCAAATGCTCGATCAAGCTTTGTCTCTTCCAAAGAGAAAGCACGGGCTATGTAGCGCCCCATAGGTATAGCAAGCAATAAAAGAACTGCTAATACCAATGCTATTTGTATAAAATCCATTATTCTTTCCCCCATAGTGTTTTAATAAATTAATATCTCTCTGGATGAATTAAGGCATCAACCAAGTAAATCGCAAGTCCACCTACAACAATTCCTATAAAGATCATTTTTCTACCCCTCGTTCCTCAATCACATTGTCACAAAATTTGATAAATCCCCAAAATAGTAGAAATGAACCTACTGCTAATCCAATTGAAATAAAATCCACAAGAACCTTCCTTTCATAAAATTAATTTTTTAATCCACAGCTAAAGGTTAAAGGTGATTGGTTAACCAACTATATGAGCTGCTTCCAGGTTTACTTATATAAACAAGTTTGGCGCCGAGCTTCTTGTAAAGCTGATAATCCCTGCTGCATTGTGTCGCAACAATGATTTTTCTCGTACCCAATTTAGAAAAGAAGGTAATCAATTCGAACCCTTCATTGATGGAATCTGAAATAATATAAACCTTGTTATATACCAAAAGTTCCTTTTCCATTTCAATTTGGTTATCTATTCTCCTGTTTCCATTTTCCGTGTTGTAAAGAGATTTAAAATATTGCTTATATGACAATACATCAAATGCCCTTGTTCTGAAGCTATTACTAGAAATCACTGATGTATAAAGATTGCCTTTGCCGATAATCAGCACGTTTCCCACTTTTAAATCCCCCTTAAATCTCATTGAAAGATAAAGCTGTCCTTTCTATATCCCATATTTGTTTATCGAATGATAGAAAGGACACGCCTTATTGCCCTTTTATCTAACTTTAGAGAAACCTTCGGATAAAATGAAATATTCATCTGGTTATTCTGGTAAACGATTGAACTAGCTCTTCTTGCATTCTCATCCTCTATTTTTGCTTTTTCCTCGAGCAGCTTAATATCCAGATAACTCATACGTAACATTTGGTTGGTTCCTCCTTGATTTTTGTTAAATTTTACCATTTAAAAAGCACAAAAAAGCCCTCTGTATTACACAGTGGGCTTTAATCCAAAGGTAATACCTTCTCTCTTAACGCTTACGAGGTTAGCTGTCGGATTCGGGCCAAAAGAGTAGCCCTACCTTGTTAAGGATTCACCCCAAGTGACATTGTCACAAAAGTGGTTCCCCCGCTCTTTAAAAGACTCAGCGATTTAAGATATTAACGTATTAAATTGTTAAATTTCAAAAAAGACCACAGAGGTCTACCCTGTGGTCGAAATAACTTCTTCGACTCCCCAGTTACACCATCCTCTCCCTTAACGCTTACGAGGTTAGCTGTCGGATTCGGGCCAAAAGAGTAGCCCTACCTTGTTAAGGATTCACCCCAAGTGACATTGTCACAAAAGTGGTTCCCCCGCTCTTTCAAGATTCAGCGATTAAGAATGATTTAATTATGAGAGTAATACTACTCCGGTATTTTCCAGTTGTAAAGAGTATGAGCAGCTCATATTCATCCTAAAATACAGAAAAACAGTTAAATATAACCACTTTGATAGCCAAATGATATGAAATCTTTAAATTACTCAGTTATTCACTGTTTTATTTAGAATTAAATTTTATTTTTCTTGATTTTAACAAGATAAAAAGGTGTTTCCTTATGACTCGTTGTCTGGCCCGAACCCATTTTATTATAAATCGAATACTTTAATTTAATAAAAAATAACGATCTATCCAGCACACCCAGGAAAAAGTGTCTAAAGATATTAAAACGGGTAAATAACCCATATTAATGAAATTGGGAGGTATAGAATGGGAGATTATGTGATTCACGTATATGAGAACGAACAACAAGCAGCAGATGCTATTGAGGAGTTTAAAAAGGAAGGCTATACTACTGTTGAAATATCTGTGATTGCTAACCAGGCAAATGATTTATCCAAGATGTCACAGGAAGTAAAAACATCTACTATGGATGGAGCTATTGCAGGAGCTGCTACCGGAGGGGCACTCGGCATTGCCGGCGCACTTGCAGGATTACCGGCTGTATTGGTCCCAGGTTTAGGGGCAATTTTGGCTGCAGGTCCTGTTTTAACTATGCTCGGCGGTGCGCTAGTTGGAGCCCGATCCAGTGAAGGAGGATTATTAAACTCTCTGATGAATATCGGACTTTCTGAAGAGGACGCTCAACGTTACTCTAATGAAGTCCAGGATGGAAAATTCCTCGTCATACTTCATGCTAAATCTTCCTGATAATAAAAACGGCTTGATGATTCCTACTTGAATCAAGCCGTTTTATATTACCTTAGGAAGTTTAGATCTCTCAGAAACTTTATTTATATTAAAAACTTTTTACTATTTTCGATATAATTTTATTCAACTGATTTTGGTCTTTTTGCCTGTTGAAAATCAAACTGCCTCTAATCGTCCATTCTTAATAGATAGCTGTGTTTTGTAGCTTTCTTTTGGAAATATAAATGTCCATGGCATACTAACTTCATTTGGAATCACAAGCTTAGGTAAGGTAAATTCATTTTCCGCAATAACCTCTCCCTGAATTTTGTATCGTAATCTTGTGTTATTAAATGTAAGCGGCTGATCCGTGAAATTATGGACTAATACGGTCACAAGCAGTGCCTCTTTGTGGTTGATGGCTTCCCGGATAGGAGAGAAAATTACACCTGTGCCGTTTAGATGCTTTGTCTCTACAAATACTTTTTCTATATAGCTTCGGTCCTGGGCAGATAACGCTTTATCCCACGATTTTTCGAACTGCAAATGTTGCATGATTAAACACTCCTATTAGCTCATTGCTCCAAAATCCCACTATAACGAGGGATAAGTTAACCTTAACATAAAAATCCCACCTGTGTTTAACAGATGGGATTATATCATTATCCTCTAAGCATATTACGTCCGCCATTAACCGCGATGATTTGTCCGTTAATATAGCCTGAAATCCTTTTCGTGATTTCCCACTCTTATTTTCTGCCTATGGAAGATGATGTTAATTGGTTTGGTCCGAACCTCGCTTAAAAAGGATGCTAGGCCTAATTGACCTCGCACTCTCTTTCTGTCATTACACCATAATGCTTACGCCTGTAAACACTAAGTACAATTCCTATTAAAAACGCATTCAAAATCGTCGACATCCAGCCATAGCTGATAAACGGTAAGTAGATTGTCATAATCGGGACAAACCCGAATATCATCGCAATATTATAGAAAAATTGTAAAGAAAACAGGGCCAGAGCTCCGATAACAAGTAACTTTCCATATCTATTGCGTGCTCCTATCGCAATATACCCCATTCGAATCACAAATAATAGGAGAATAATCAGAACTGCCACGGTGACAACATACCCGAAATGAGAGGTCAGACCCGCCAATGCATAATCGGAATATGTTCCTGGAAGAACATTACCCTGGCCAGCAGAGCTTCCATACCATTTTGCTTCGGTCATCAGCTCCCTTAGTTGCACATACATATACCCTGAACCATCTGCATACTTCTCGGGATTTATATAGGCTGCTATCCGCTCATTCTGATAACCTTTTAAAGAAGGCAAAACGGCTACCAACCCAATTATGAATGCTGTAATCGTACTTGCGGTTATAAATAATGCAGTTTTCTTACTTAAATGGCTCCACCATAACATAATCAAAACTGTCATTCCATAGATAAATGAGATTGCTAGATCTGGAACCATTAAGAAAAGATAAAAGGAGTAGATAAACAAAAGAAAAAGCTGCCAAACTTTCAATTTCTTATTCTGAAAAAATTGAGCCCAAGCCAGGAAAAAGAACGGCAATGCAATCCAACAATTGAATGAACCAAGCATTGGTATACCAAAATAAGGTTCCCCATAGATTGTATAAGACGGAATTAGCCGTAACCCATAGAGTATAGCTACACCAACCAGATAAAAGGCCCAACCCCATCTTTGCAGCTTCCGATAGTCAAAGTACATAATCCCAATTGCCAGCGCTATGCCTAGCAGACCAAAAATCACTCTATTCCGCATAAATGAATCCTGTATTTCCACTTGTGACGAATCCATTGATAAAATCGGGAGAAATCCAAGCATCATCACTGCTGCTAACAGGGAAAGAAGCAGCCAATCCACTTTCGGTCGGTATAGCTTGTTCATCTTCTCACCAAGCTTATACGGATCTCCCATTTGCTTAATCGCCTTCTCCTGTGCCTCCGTAGCCGACAGCCCTTTCCCCAGCCAATATTCCTTTGCTTCCTTAAGATGATAATTCAATTCTTTTTCAACACTTACCTTCGCTTCCTTTGAGCGAATTTGCCCGATAACTTCTCCCAAAAAGCGTTCTCTATCATTGACCATTCTGATCACCTCTCCGCCTGTCCTCTCAAGGTAAGACTAGCTAGCCATACTCGTTCATCAGACTTTTCAAGCGCACGTCTCCCCTTGTCGGTCAGCTGATACTTTTTTTCTCCTGATGATCCCCATGAAGCCGTAATGATTCCCGCTAGCTCCTGTTCATGCAAAAACGCATATATAGAACCTTCTTGGTCCTCATACTTTCTTATGCCTCTTACTGCAAGAAGCCTTGTTAATTCAAAGCCTGTCCTTTCCTTTAAAAGAAGCTGGAGGAGGTTAATGAACATATCCTGCTCGCTGAATGATTCTTTTGCGATGGACTTATGAATGCGCTTTTTCATAGTTTCTGAGAAATCTAGCTCCCGCATGCAAGTTTCCTTCATAGCCTTTTTAAGACCCTTCAACCGTTCTTCCATTCGCTATATCCCTCCCAACTATCCTTTAAAAGTGTCTTCGCCCTGCGGAGTCTCGTTTTCACTGTATTGTTATTAATATATAGTACCTGCGCCATTTCACGAATGGGCATCTCCTCAAAATAATGAAGATAGATGACTTCCCGATATTTAATCGGCAGATGCATAACAGAATGCACCAGACGTTCTTCTTCATCTTGCCGAATAACCGCTTGTTCAGTGCTATGCCCACTTTCACCAGAATAAATGTATTCATCACTTGAGAGGAAGACATGGTTTTTGTACCAGCTTTTCAAATAATCCTTGCAATGATTAATAGCTATTCTCCACAACCATGTCCTAATTTTTGATTTCCCCTTATATGTATGAAGGGATTGATAGCATTTTACAAAGATATCTTGGGTAAGGTCCTCAGCAAGTTCACGATTCTTCACATAAGAATAGGAGAGTTGTAAAATTTCTTGCCCATATTGGTCCATCAGTTCGTCGATGATGATCTCCTTTTCCTCAATAACGAGGCGTTCCATTGTTATTTCATCCACTATTTCTCCCCCTTCCTAAATATTGACGAGGCTATTCCGTTTCCGGTTTTAATTTTTTTAAATAAAGTTTCTTTCAGTTACTCAGGTTTCGGAGAGTCTGTCGGTCTCATTAATAATTTTGAGATAAATCCGTTTACAAACAATACCAATAGCAATACTGATTACTTGTCAATAATTAATAGAAATTACAGATATATAGATTTCAAATACTATATACATATATTACCACCTATAATAAATATCTTTGGGAGATTAGTAACATTTTTATTGTTCATATAAATGGTTCCAAATTGCTCTGGTATATTAATTGTCATAAAATTAAGTATACTTATAAAAATTGGGGTGAATGAGATGAAAGCAGGAGTTTATCATGGCTTAAATGATGTACGAGTTGAAGAGTTACCAATGCCAACAATCGGACCGAAGGATGTATTATTGCGTACATTGCGTTGTGGTATTTGCGGTACAGATATAAATATTGTAAAAGCTGGTGCCGGAAATATGGGCATCCGTTATGAAAAAGAATTTGGGCATGAATTTTTCGGTGAAGTCGCAGAGGTTGGTTCAGAGGTAAAGGACATTCAAGTTGGAATGCGCGTTGGGGTGAATCCGATTACCGCTAAACGAGTTGGTAAGGCACTTTCTTGTGAAGCAGGCGGATTTTCTCAATTTGTGGTCATCGAAGATGCAGCCTTAAATCATAACTTATACACTTTCTCAGATGAAGTAACACCTGAAGAAGCGGCATTAATGGAGCCGATGAGCGTTGGTTTTCATGGTGCTTTCTCAACTAACCCTAAACCAGGTGAACATATCGTAGTACTTGGTGCCGGTCCGATCGGATTATCAGCTGCTGCCGGCTTGATCGGAGAAGGTATTAAAGATGTGGTTGTAGTAGATATCAATGATTGGCGTTTAGCTAAAGCTCAAGAATTAGGTGCGAAAACAATCAATACCACTAAACAGGATCTAGCCACAACACTTGTTGAATATTTCGGCACAGCTGAATACTATGGTTTTCCACTTCCAAATGTGGATGCTTTTATTGATGCTGCCGGTGCTCCTCCATTATTTGAACAAGCATTCAAAATGGCAAAACCTGATGCTCGTTTTGCCATTGTTGCCGTGTACAAACAAGACGTACCAGTAAGTTTCTCGGATATTATGAGTAAAGAAGTAAAAATTATTGGTGCAAGCGGATATACACATGAAGATATCGTACGTGTTGTTGATCATATTGAGAAGAAAAAAACACCAATCGCAACAATGGTAACGCAAGTCTATAAATTAGACGACCTTTCAAAGGCTTTTGACACAGCTATCGCTGCCAATGAAACGATTAAAGTTGTTGTAGATCTTACTGATTAATAATTCATCGTGCATTAAAGACACTAAAGACTCTTTAATATTATAAAAATTACAATCGACATTTTTATGTTAATAACTTAAAAAGAAGTCCCTTAAAAGTGCGTAGCTTTTGAGAGGCTTCTTTGTAATTTTTATTACGTTAACGTAAGATCATGTTGTAGCCATGAATATTTTGCGCTCATTCTTCTCGCAGATTTCTTCTTTATACCTTCTCCAATAATCTAGTGGTTTGAATATATGTTTTTTAAGAGTATCTTCCACTCGTTCCATCTCTTTATTCTCAATTATAGAAAGTATATTTCTATGTTCAGCAATCATCTGTTCAAAATGATGTTGGCTAAAGTTAATCATTCGGTGATAATCCATATTCATACGTGAAATTGCTTTCCAAGTATTATCCCTATGATGGCCTCGGAAGATAATCGAATGAAAGCCATCATCTAATTCATTAAATTGTCTAGTCATCTTTTTTGGACTCAGTGTGTTTTGTTGAATCAACAGTATTTCTTGAAGATCAAGATTTCTCCTTAACTGATCAACATTCTCTTCAGAAAAATAATTACATGCTGATTTTAAATATTTCTTTTCTAAGTCAAACCACATAAACGACGCTTCTTCAACCAATTCCAAATTTATTCTTGAAACATATGACCCAACTTGTGGAATAACATCTACAAGATGCTCTTGATGTAGTTTCCATAACGCACTTTTTATAGGCGTACTTGATACTTTTAATGCCTCAGTCAGTTCTCCAACACTTAATAACTGTCCAGGCAGTAATTCTAATGATAATATCCCTTCTTTAATTGCTCTATACGAGTAGTTATTATTATTCTCACCTGGTAACCTTGATAACATTTTCACCATACTTAGTCTCACTCCTATTAGAGAAAACACTGCTAGTCTCTGTTCAAAGCTTTATATAAGTAAAGAAGATAGTTAAATTCCGTCTAACTATCTTCTTACCTAGGGTAGAAATGAAATGATGATTTAAATTACATAATCTAAAAACCTATTATTTATATAAACACTTCATTAAATTCTTGTATCGATAAATCCACAAAATGCATCGACAGGGCTTACACCTTTAAATTCTGAACGTCCTAACAATTTATCAACTATTGCAGATAATGTATGTTCATGACTATCATAGGCATTTATGTATGTCTTAACTTGCGGCACATCTGCTAAATGGAATGGACATTGTAAAGATATAAATATTGTCGGTACTTCATTTACATAGAACGGTATATCTGGAGTTCCCTTTGAAGGATTCCATTGAATACGCTGATCTGTGCTTGGTGGTACGTCTGCTATGTTTATGATTAAATCATAATTACTTGTTAAATCAGATATTGGACGTTTTTGAGCATATACGTTCATGACTGCACCTAACATTTCTTGTGGTGGAAGTTTTAATATCTTATCTATTGCAGATTCATATATTTCAACTTCAAAACCTGCTTTTTCAAGTAATTCCTTCATTAATTCGATTGGCTTTTTCTTACCACCCGACATAGCAGCCATGATTTTACCATAAGCAGATTCTGGTCCTTTTACATCAACAAGTAAAACCCTCTTATTCTTTTCTGGATTGATTGGTAATAATTCCTGCTTATTTTTCACTAATGTGATCGCTTTATCTGATATTTCTGGTGCAACAGCCTTATTTGCTTCTGTTCCGATTTTAGCCATGGCTTCTTCTTTTGGCTGTAAAATTTCAGTTTTAGCTTTTGCATGTAATCCTAAAGAAGCTTTCAATCCTAATATACGAGTTAATGCCTCTTCAAGTCTTTCTTCAGTGATGATTCCTTTTTTATAGCCTTCCATCATCCAGTTGAAGTCTTCCTCCGGGTCATTGAAGAATAAGAATAAGTCACAGCCAGCAGCTATAGCTGTAGGTAACATCTCACTGCGCTTCATAGCAGATGTCATCGCTACCATGTGAGAAGCATCCGTTACGATTACACCATTAAAGTTCAATTTATCTCTTAATAGATTTTGTAAGACGATATTACTTAAACTTGATGGCGTTGCTAACTCTTCAATCGTTGCATCTGGTTTAAAGTGACGTACATATTCCGGTAAAGCGATGTGCCCTGACATGATAGAAGGTAATCCCGCTTCTATTAATCCTCCATATACTTTTCCGAATGTATTATCCCACTCTTCTACTGTTAATGTATTGGGCGCGAATGATAAGTGATGATCCCTTTCATCTACTCCATCTCCAGGGAAGTGCTTAGCAGCTGGAGCTATACCACTTTCCATTATTCCTCTCATATATTCTAAAGAGTATTCTAAAACTTGCTCTGCTTTATTGGAGTAGCAACGAGTAGATATTACTGGGTTTCTCCAGTTCATATCGATATCAACAACTGGTGCAAAGCTCCAGTTACACCCGATAGCAGCAGCTTCCTCTCCGGATACTCTCCCCAATTCATAAGCATACTTAGGATCATTTGTAGCACCTATTTTTACTTGATGACCTACATATGTACCATCTATACAAGCACCATTTCCACCGCACTCTGTATTTGCAGCTATTAATAGAGGAACCTTACTATTTTCTTGTAAGATTTTATTTTGGTCATATACTTGTTCAGCTGTAGCTGGATTGTAACGAACGGCACCGATATGATAAGTAGCTAACATTCCTTTTAAGTACTCTTCATCGCGGCTGGCTCCCATGTTTACGAATAACTGACCGATTTTTTCCTCGATTGTCATCTCTGCAATTGTATCTTCTACCCATTTAATATCTTTATCTGTTAAATTAAACGGTTTTGCTTTTAAATCTACCATCATTGTTTTTTCCTTTAAGTCGATCATTAACTAAATCCTCCACCGTAAAATATCTAGAATTGGCTCTAATGATTATTCATACCAATTAGAGCCAATAATTCATCCTTAATCTTCAATTCATTAACTATTTGCATTACGTTTTGCTTCTAATTCTTTACTTAATTCAATTGTTTTTTGCTTGTTTAAAGGATACATGAATAAAACAACTGCAATTATTCCGTATAATACACCTGGCACTAATGTACCTAGCATGTAAATACCATCTAATACTTCTTGTGGTTGCGTACCTAATGTAGCATTATAACCAACAGCGGCGATTGCCACCCCACCGATACCACCAGCTACTGCTTGTCCTATTTTTCTAGACATAGAAACAATAGAATAAACCGTTGCATCTTCTCGTAATGATGTTAGGTATTCATGATAGTCAATAACATCTGAAATGAATGCATAAGTAATAAAACTATAGAAACTCATGCCCATCATAGCTAGTGCTACAATAGCGATAAACGGCATTGTTTCAATACCTTTTAAGAAGAATAGCGCAATGTATATAACACTTGCAAATGCCATTCCGACAATTGAGATTTCCTTTTTACCAAACTTTGCAACTAGTGGCTTAACTAATGGAACTGTAATGAACATTGACGCCATTTGAACAAGTCCAATTATACTTAGCGCTGCTGCATTACCGAAATAATCTTTGAACAAGTACGTATTAACTGCCATAACAATAAAAGATGTTAACATAGTCATGAGTGATGCTGTTAGTACCCATAGGAATGGTTTATTTTTCACTAAGCTTTTCAAAGAACGCAGGAAATCACCCTTCTTCACTTCTTTTGCTGGTGCCTCAATACGTTCTGTTGAAAGTTTGTAGCAACCAATATAACAAGCAATTGCTAACACACCGAAGATACAAGCTGTCATGAACATGCGATCTGCACTAATTTTGTTATCAATAAATACAATCATTGGTCCAAGAACATTAATAATAAGACCTGCTAAGCTAGCACCTACTGTACGCCATGTAGACAATGTTGTTCTTTCAACTGGATCAGCTGTAATAACAGAAGCCATTGATCCATAAGGAATATTAACTGTACTGTATAATGTACCCCAAACAATATATGTCACAAATGCCCATGCTAGATAGAATCCATCTGACATTCCAGGAATGGTTGTGAACATTAAAACACCTGTAAATACTAATGGGAATGACATACGCAATATCCAAGGCTTAAACTTTCCATTTTTTGTTGTTGGTCGTGTATCAATAAAACGTCCCCAAGCTACATCAGCAAATGCGTCCCATAGTCGAGCGACCATAAATAATACCCCTACTGTTGCAGCACTAATATGGAAAATATCTGTATAAAATACCATTAAAAATGTACTAGTTAATAAGAAAAAGAAATCGTTTCCAAAGTCACCTAGTAAATAGCCTACTTTATCTCGTAAGCCGAATGGTCTTACCGTACTAGAGTTAAGTTGTTCCTCCTGCTGGAGTACTGGTTCTCTCATGCTCATTTAGTTATCCTCCTTAATCTATCCAACAAATACAATTTGCTCAGTATTGAGCATAATTAACTAAACATATACCTTCTTTTTCTTAAGATAGAAGGGTGTTTACTCTTATGAACGGAACAGCCTTACATTTGCTCAATATTGAGCATATTCAATCAAAGTTACTTATAAATTGGTATGAGTGTTGTTTTCTAACTTTTTTGATATAGAAAATTTATATTGCTCAGTACTGAGCATAATTAACCAAAAGTTTGTCTTCCTTTCATTTTCCGATAACTAGTTGGTGTCATCCCAATTCTCTCTTTAAAAAAGCGACTGAAGTGGGCGGCACTTCCAAAACCCGTCGAGCGGAATATGTCTTCCAGTGATTGATCAAGCTTCATTTCCAATAAATACTTCACCTGAATCAGTCTGCATTCCATTACATATTCCATGACCGTATAGCCAGTAACCTCTTTAAAGACATGGGATACATAGTATTTATTTAGATTAAACTCTTTTGCAATACGTTCTAAGCTGATTTTTTCGCAATAGTGCTGATTAATCCATGAGAGAATATTCTCAGCATGCTGTTTCTTTTCTGTCTTCTTTTGTTCGACGTGCAGCTGTGAACATTGGCTCATTTTATAAATCTTCATCAATAGTTGGAGAAATTCTATTTTCAGTTCTGTTTCTAATATCGAATTTATTTTACCTGTAGATTGAAACTCCTGATCGATTATCTCCAGTTGCTTTGCGAACCATTTAATTTTCTCTGCAACATATTTACCCGAAGCATCAAATCCAGTTCGCAAAATACAGTTATTCAGCTTTTGAAAAGGGTCCAAAAGATTTGGCATGCCCAAAACAGGAAATAACCTCCCTAACCAAGCTGGTGAAAAATGAATGGTACTCCTTACATAGGTATCAGGAGAAACAGTATTTGTCTTATGTAAAGTAAATCTGTCCAAAAGAATGATATCTCCTGGTTGTAAGTCATACATTTTATTATGAATAAAATAATTACACTGCCCCTCTTCAAAGACATAAATCTCATATGTACCGTGTGTTTCAAATTGATTAAATCCAGTCACATCTGTATTTAATCCTTGAAGACGATAAGAAGCCAAAATAGATCCATCTAAAACTTTAGGTTGATAAATATCCTTTGCCCATTTATTCACTACTTTTCACACTCCCGGAAGTCAGCGTTCTTAAAGGGCATTCTTTAGAACACCTACTTATTATACTAGTATATCAATAAATAAAATTCATTACATGAAAGTGCTTACTTTTTTAAGTTTTTTGATTTATTTTGCTAATACGTATTGAAATCTAAAATTATATGGATATAGTAAACGTTTGTTTTTCACAATCCCGTTAGAGGTTAGACATTGAAACATAGATTTGTTTGTATAATCTAAGCATTTTGGAAAACTCATCAAATATAAAAAGAGTTACCGTCAGGAAATATTCTTCTGGCAACTCTTTTTATTGGTTAGATTAACCTTTCGAAACTTTTGGGTAGCTTCAACATAATTAAATCGATATATTCATCTTTCTATATTTGGATACCTTTGTTTTGAGGCTTTTTCAGTTGTGTAATGCTTTCTTTCTTATTTCACTAACACTTTTCTAACAGACTTCCTCTTTATATAAATTTCTCCAATCATCTACTGGTTTAAATATATGTTTTTCAAGAGCTCTTTCTACTCTTTCTATCTCTTTATTTTCGATTATGGAAATAATTTCTTTGTGTTCGGCAATCATTTGTTCAAAAGGATGTTGGCTAAAGCTAATCATTCGGTGATAATCCAGCGTCATATGAGAAATTGCTTTCCATGTATTAGTTCTATGATGTGCATGAAAGATAATCGAATGAAACTGATCATCCAACTCATTAAATTTCCTGGCCAGCTCTTTTTGATTCATTATGTCCTTTTGACCCAACAGCGTCTCTTGAAGAATAAGATTCATCTTCAACTGATTCATATGTTCTTTAGAAAAAGAATGACAAGCTGATTTCAAGTATTCTTTTTCTAAGTCGAACCACATATATGCTGCTTCCTCAACTAATTCCAAATTGATTCTTGAAACATAGGATCCTACTTGGGGGATTACATCTACGAGGTGTTCCTGCTGAAGCTTCCATATAGCAATTTTAATAGGTGTACTTGAGACGTTAAGAGCCTCTGTTAGTTCTCCCAAACTCAATAATTGTCCAGGCAGTAAATTCAATGATACGATTCCTTCTTTTATGGCTCTGTATGCATAGCTATTATTGTTCTCACCAGATAATCTGGATACCATTTTTACCATATTTCATTATCACTCCTCTCTACTAGTACACTATTCACTCTTTATAAAAAGTAAAGAAGATAGTTAAGTTCAGTTAAGTTAACCTCGCTCTAACTACCTTCTTATTTAAAGATTATGATTTAAATCGCACAATCAACGAATTTTTATAAAAAATTCTAATTAAAGTTGTGCATCGATAAATCCACAGAATGCATCAACAGGGCTTACACCTTTGAATTCTGAACGTCCCAATAATTTATCAACGATCGCAGTCACCGTATGATCATGACTATCATATGCATTAATATATGTCTTAATTTGCGGTACATCTGCCAAGTGGAACGGGCATTGTAAAGAAATAAAGATAGTCGGTACTTCATTTACATAGAACGGTATATCTGGAGTTCCCTTCAGAGGAGCCCATTGTATACGTTGGTCTGTAGTCGGTGCTACATCTGCTATGTTGATGATTAAATCATAATTATTTGTCAGTTCAGCAATTGGGCGTTTTTGAGCGTATACGTTCATGATTGCACCCATCATTTCTTGTGGAGGAAGTTTCATCAGCTTATCGATTGGTGATTCGTAGATTTCAACTTCGAATCCTGCTTTCTCAAGCAGTTCCTTCATTAATTCGATTGGTTTCTTCTTACCAGCTGTCATAGCAGCCATTAACTTACCATATGCGGATTCTGGTCCTTTTACTTCAACAAGTAAAACCTTCTTATTCTTTTCTGGATTGATTGGTAATAATTCCTGTTTATTCTTCACTAATGTGATCGCTTTATCTGAAATTTCCGGTGCAATAGCCATATTTTTTTCTGTTCTCATTTTAGCCATTGCTACTTCTTTTGGCTGTAAAATTTCAGTCTTAGCTTTTGCATGCAATCCTAAAGAAGCTTTCAATCCTAAAATACGAGTTAATGCTTCTTCAAGTCTTTGTTCAGTGATAATTCCTTTTTCATATCCTTCCATCATCCACTTGAAGTCTTCTTCTGGGTCATTGAAGAATAAGAATAAATCACAACCAGCAGCTATTGCTGTAGGAAGCATGTCTTTCCGCTTCATAGCAGATGTCATAGCTACCATATGGGAAGCATCAGATACGATTACACCATTGAAGTTTAATTTATCTCTTAATAGATTTTGTAATACGATATTACTTAAACTTGCTGGTGTTGCTAACTCTTCAATAGTCGCATCTGGTTTGAAATGACGTACATATTCCGGTAAAGCCATATGTCCTGTCATGATAGACGGTAGTCCAGCTTCTATTAATCCTCCATAAACTTTTCCGAATGTGTTATCCCACTCTTCTACTGTTAATGTGTTTGGAGCAAATGATAAGTGATGGTCCCTTTCATCTACACCATCCCCTGGGAAGTGCTTAGCAGCCGGAGCTACACCACTTTCCATAATTCCTCTCATATATTCTAAAGAGTATTCTAAAACTTGCTCTGCTTTATTGGAATAGCAACGAGTAGAGATTACTGGGTTTCTCCAGTTCATGTCGATATCAACAACTGGTGCAAAACTCCAGTTACATCCGATAGCAGCTGCTTCTTCACCAGATACTCTACCCAATTCATAAGCATACTTAGGATCATTTGTAGCACCAATTTTAACTTGGTTTGCTACATATGTGCCATCTATACAAGCGCCATTTCCGCCGTTCTCCGTGTTTGCAGCGATTAATAAAGGTATTTTACTATTTTCTTGTAAGATTTTATTTTGATCGTATACTTGCTCAGCTGTAGCCGGGTTGTAACGAACCGCACCGATATGGTAGCTATCTAATACTCCTTTTAAGTACTCTTCATCACGGCTAGCACCCATGTTTACGAATAACTGACCGATTTTCTCCTCAATTGTCATATTAGCAATGGTTTCTTCAACCCATTTAATAGCTTCATCTGTTAAATTAAAAGGTTTTGCTTTTAAATCTACCGTTACCGCTCTTTCCTTTAACTCTATCATTATTGGATCCTCCGCAATAAAAATATTTAAGATTGGACCGAATGGAATAATTCGGTCCAATCTTTTATCCTAGATGATTCAACTGATTAATTGTTTGCTCTTTTCGCTGCTAAATCTTCAGCAAGTTGAGCTGTTTTCTTTTTATTTAATGGATACATAAACAAGACTAAAACAACTAGACCATAAAGAATGGCTGGTACGATTGTACCTAACGCATAGATTCCATCTAGCACTTCTTGTGTTTGTGTTCCACGTGTTGCATCATAACCAACAGCGGCAATTGCAGCACCGCCGATACCGCCAGCTAAAGCAAGACCTACTTTTCTTGCCATTGCAATGACAGAGTATACGGTCGCATCTTCTCTCATTGAAGTTTTATATTCATGGTAATCCGTAACGTCAGTAATGAAGGCCCAAGTCACAAAGTTATAGAGATACATACTAAATGTACCCACTGCCGCAAAGGCCACAAATTGAATTGCTGACAGACCTTTTAAGAAAAATAATAGTGTATAGACAATAGTAGTAATTGACATACCGATTAAAGCTGTTTCTTTTTTACCAAATTTCGCAACTAACGGCTTTACTAATGGAAGACATAAAAACATAGATACCATTTGTATTGCCCCAATCAAACTTAAAGCAGATGCATCTCCGAAATAATCTTTAAACAAATAAATATTAACAGTAGTTAGTAGGTATTGTACTAACATAGCTATAAGCGAAGCTGACAAGACCCAAACAAATGGTTTATTAGTCATTAAGCTTTTCATGGAGCGAAGGAAAGCACCTTTTTCCACTTCTTTTGTCGGTGCCACGATACGTTCTGTAGAGAGTTTATAACAACCGAAATAACATGCAATTGCCAAAACGCCAAACACAGCCGCAGCCATGAACATACGGTTTGCATCAATTTTATTGTCTACAAACACAATCACTGGTCCCAAAACATTGATAATTAAACCTGCTAAGCTTGCCCCTACTGTACGCCATGTTGATAATGAAGTACGTTCTACAGAATCAGCTGTCATAACGGATGCCATTGATCCATATGGAATACTAACAGTCGCATACAATGTACCCCATACAATGTAAGTCACAAATGCCCATGCCAGGTAGAAACCATCAGACATACCAGGTATTGTCGTGAACATTAAAACACCTGTGAATACTAGTGGGAAAGACATGCGCAGAACCCATGGTTTATACTTTCCATGTTTCGTCGCTGGTCTTGTATCAATGAATCGGCCCCAAGCCACATCAGCAAATGCATCCCAAAGTCGGGCAACCATAAATAATACCCCGACTGTTGCAGCATTAATATGGAAAATATCTGTATAAAATACCATTAAGAATGTGCTGGCAAGCAAGAAAAAGAAGTCGTTTCCAAAATCACCTAGCAAATAACCGACTTTATCTCGTAATCCGAATGGTCTTACTGAATTAGATTCAACTTGTTCCTCCTGTTGGAGTGCTGGTTCTCTCATACTCATTTGTTTTCCTCCTTAATCCATTAAAGTTTGCTCATCTTTGAGCATATTTAGTGAAAAAATTCCTTATTTACACATTATTTCTCTTATAAGAATGCTATGTTCCCATCCTTATTATAATCTTCTAAAATCTAACAGATATTGCTCAATTGTGAGCATACTAAATTACATTTTGCTTCTAATCTAACAATTAAACTTTGCTCACAGAAGAGCAAGATGGATCAAACGTTTGGCTTCTTTTCATCTTTCGATAACTGGTAGGTGTCATCCCGATTCTTTCTTTAAAAAAGCGGCTGAAATGGGCAGCACTTTCAAACCCAGTTGATAGAAAAATGTCTTCCATTGATTGATCAGGTTTCATTTCCAATAAATACTTTACCTGAATTAGCCTGCATTCCATTACATATTGCATGACTGTATATCCGGTAACCTCTTTAAAAACATGAGAAACGTAGTACTTATTTAAATTTAACTCTTTAGCAATACGTTCCAAGCTGACTTTTTCACAGTAGTGTTGATTAATCCACGAGGCAATGTTTTCAGCATGTCGCTTTTTTTCCGTTTTCTTCTGTACGACTCGGAGTTGTTGACATTCGCTCATTTTATAAATTTTTATCAACAGTTGAAGAAATTCAACCTTCAGTTCAGTTTCCAATAGGACATTGATTTTACCTGTACATTTATATTCCTCGTCTATAGCTTCCAACTGCTTTTCAAGCCACTTAATTTTCTCAGCCACATACTGACCTGAGGAATCAAATCCTGTCCGCAGTATACAGTTATTCAGCTTTTGAAAAGGATCCAAAAGATTTGGCATTCCTATTACCGACAACATACTCTCCAACCACAC
Organism: Bacillus sp. z14 (2026); assembly: GCF_058313575.1. NCBI lineage: Bacteria > Bacillati > Bacillota > Bacilli > Caryophanales > Bacillaceae > Bacillus > Bacillus sp. z14 (2026). The sequence continues at coordinate 36,482 of NZ_JBZFQK010000006.1, read as the reverse complement.
TGGAGAAAAATGAACCATACTCCGTACATAGGTATCAGGAGATGTGGTATTTGACTTATGCAAAGTTAATCCATCCAAAAGAATGATATCTCCTGGCTGCAGATCATATATTTTATTATGAATAAAATAATTGCATTGCCCTTCTTCAAGTACATAAATCTCATATGTACTGTGTGATTCGAATTGATGAAACCCAGTCATATGTTTATTCAATCCTTGAAGACGATAAAAAGCCAAGATGGATTCATTCAACACTTTAGGTTGATAAAAATCCCTCGCCCTATTTTTCACTACTGTTCACACTCCCGGAAGTCAGTGTTCTAGAGGAATCTTTTTGGAACACCTTTTATTATACTAGTATACTAACAAGAAAAAATCATTTCATGAAAGTGCTTTCTACTTCCATTTTTTTGACTCATATTGCTCTCTCTTGTTTGCCATAAGATACAGAAAAATAATATAATTTTATAAGGCCAGCAAAGATAAATATTAAAAAACACAAGCTCTTTGGACTTGTGTTTTTCTTCACTCTTTCACTTTATTAAATAAATCCATAATATGGGCTTTGGCTATTTGCATAATGTGCCCAGTTAATGAGTGTAATAAAATCATACACAGGCAGCTGCACTGCTTGCTGGATATCAAATGCATAGGGAGGCAGGTCACTGCATTCTAATAAGATGGCTCCGACTTCAGGATGCTTTTCCTTTATCTCAATTGCTTTTTTAACAACCTCATCCCTCAGCTTTTCATTATTAAACGTACCTGCTCCATTCGAAATGGATGAAAACTCTTCTCCCTGGCTCAAATCACCAATGATCAAATTAGATCTGTTTGTAACTCCGCACGTTTTCAAAAGGGAATCCGTCAATCCTTTTTCATAGGCTGTTAATATACCAATTTTTTGTCCTGGCTTTAATCCAACCTGAATCATAGACAGTTGAACGAGGCTAGACAGATAGACAGGAATTTCTAATGCATTTGCTATTTGCTTATGAAAGTTTCCAAAGAACCCACACGCACTTGAAATAACTTTTGCTCCTTCACTTTGAAGTTGCATAGCTGCATCAATAATCCCTTTTTCCAGTGTTCGATCATTATTTAAAAGACGCTGACCCGTACAGCCCGGAACCAGTTTATAATGGACGGGAAAAGGGTAGGTTGAATAATTTGCGACATTGCCGGGAATAACCGGATAGGAATCTTCATCTAGGTATAAAATCCCCACAGAAAATCCTGTTATATAGCGTCCTTTTTTTTGTACGAGCTGGCCAGAGTGTGTACCAGGACCAATATATCCATAATGCATTCAATCTTCTCCCCTTTCTTATCAGAATTAGTCTTTTACAGAAATATGGATTTATGCAAAAAAGACAGCAGAAGAAGCCCGGAAATTTTCACCTTGACCCAATTTAAATTATCCAAAGACTAAGAACAGCGGAAAATAAATTAGGTTTTTGAGATGGCCAATAATCCAAATAAAAAAAAGTTGCCGACAAGACATCATCCTGTGGCAACTCTTTTATTAAAATCAAGCCTTTAATCCGTAATAATTTTTTTTTGCAAACAATAGATCCATAATAACAAGGATAAAACGAGGAAAATCAGCATTGTCATGCTCAAGCCATTAATATAATCTCCCCACTGGAGTGACCCAACCATCATCCCTACACTGCCGATCACTGTAAAGCCAAAGTTCATTAGACTTGAAGCTGCTCCGACATTTGACTTTTGCATAGATAATAGCGTATTTGACACCATCGGTCTGAGATATGTCGTGATAACCGTGAAGGGCACATAGCATACAAGAAATACAAATGGGCTGATGGAACCTACTAAGAAGAGCAGGCAGATAGATATTGTGACAATTACAAAGGCGATATTGATCGATTTTTTTATCGAACCGCCACCAACACGCATATAAAGAAATGGTCCAATCAAACCTATACAAGCTGCACCGGCAAAGTAAAGGCTGAAGGCAGATTCCGAGATGCCAAATCCATCTATATAAATGTATGAAGCGAGTGTTAGATATGCCATAAACGGTGCCATTAAGAGAGCAACAACAAGCAATAGGCTGGTAAACTTCTTATCCTTCACAATACTTGTAAGCCCTAAGATAGATTTAAATGTACTGCCAGATACTCGCTTTTCCTGCGGCAAAGTTTCTTCTAAAAGAAATCCTCCTATAAGTGATACTAGGAATAGAGCAGCTAGAGCAACAAATGTCATCTTCCAGCTGAAAAAGGCTAAAATAACCGCGCCCAAAATAGGCGCTAGCATTGGAGCAAGCAGAACGATCGCCTGCGTGATTGACAAAACATTAGACATCTCTTTTCCTTCGAAGCTGTCTTTAATCAAAGCTGTAGAGATGGCAACCATCCCTCCTGCACCAAATGCCTGAATTGCCCGGGCTGCAATCAAGATCCAAATCGACGGTGAAATTGCACAGATGATACTAAAGGTCAGTGCCACAAGGATACTGCCCAACAGGACTGGCTTTCGTCCGTACTTATCACTCATCGGGCCAAGAATGAGGATACCAATTGCCATAAAAATAAAGAATATCGTCATTGTATAGCTTGTAACTGACGAGGTTGTTTGATAATAGTTTGTCATTTCAGGCAACGAAGGCATATATAAGTCTGTTGCCAGAGGAGGCGTCATCGATAATAGCGCGATGAAAGCAATAAGCCCGCCCTTTTTTAAATATTTTTGTTCCATTGACATCTTCCTATCTTCCTAATGATTACATGGATTATTAAGATTAAATGAAAAAATAATTCAATAAACGCCGTCGTTAGTTTGTTAACGAAAATAATCCACATTATCTTAGGGTAACAGGAAACTGCTGAGCTGGGCGATATGTAAAATATAGAAATATTGAGGAGTAACCCAGAGGACTGTTTCAACTTAATAGGTAATACAACTTGAACCTAATAGTCATCTCTAAATAAAGGAGGACTCTAGTCGAAAATACTTTTATCATAACTATTAAAGATTGCTTGTACTGCATCCTTTTTTATAATTAAAAATTCAAAAAACAACCACAACTCTGGAAAATAACAAAGACTTTTCGCATCCTAACAAGGCTGTTAGATATAAAAAATCGATAAAAATTTGGTGTATACTCCGTTATAGTTAATTAATAGTTTATGAGGTGTTACCATGAATACAATCAAAATTGACAATAAAACTAAATCACAACTTAACATAGAATATATGAACGCTGTATACGCTGTTAGCAGTGCTAAGCATCCAGCTGAATATCTATACAAAGTTACTCAATATAAGAAAGCAAAGCATTATAAACAACTATTAGAAGGCCATTTAAACCAACATCAATGTTCTTAATATTTTTAATATACGTAATGTATATAAAGAAAAAGAAGCGTACCTAGTGTATTGGATCCGTAAGTTAGGACTGCATCGCTACACTAGGAGCGCTTTTTTTATATCATCCTATTCTACTATTTAACGAACGTCGGATTCTAAACATCATAATGGCCGCCCTAAGAATGAAATTGTGTAAAATCTTTAATGAAGTGCGCGAAAAGTACCTTCTATTGAGGTTTCGCTATATTTGAGGTACAACATCTTTAACGGTGATTTTCAGTATTGTATGGGATTACGTTAGCAAAAACTATATCATTACAAGATTTATAATAATTTTAAATGACCAGTTACGTCATCCACTTTCCCTCTCTCGCCAAGTATAGCAAGACACGTATCTGTTTTAACACCGTTGAACATGGTCAATCCGTTATCGGTGATAAGTCTTACAGGTAATTCTTTTTCTTTCGCAAGGTGATAAATCGAATATAATTCATCCAAACTTTCTACATAAACAGTCACTTTTACAAATGTTTCATTAAACCATTTGTTTAAAATTTGTTTGTGATTTTCAGTTCCATTATATTCAATCCACTTCACAACCCCTAAAGAAGCATGACTTCCTTGGGCTACATATTTCCCTTTTGTCATTTGTAAATCTTTTCTCATCACAATAACCATCTTTGTTGTACTTGACTTCTTTTCCAAGTTGATAGCTCCTTTTCGCAAAGAATATGTTGAAATTGTTTACTCAACTCCATTTTATTTTTTTATATACCTATTGGTGCCTAAGTGGAGAAAATTCGATGATTAATAGTTAATGGAAAGTTCTTGAATTCATCCTTTATAAAAGGGACTACAATATTCATTGTTAGTTTCTAAGATATCGTCGCTAATGCTGTTTGCTATAGTGCAGGTTAACTTATGTATTTTTAAATGGTGTCTGTACATCCTTTTTTCACCATTAAAAACCAAAAAAAGAAGCATCCCGCAAGTTTTTCAACTTGTAGGATACTTCTTTAAATGGGGGAAGCAGATTACATCATGCCGCCCATCTAAGAGTGACTTTTCTACCTTTGGATGGGCTGGTAAAATGCATTGTTTACTGGGTTCGGAACGTTAAGAACTGAATACGTTAGAATACAAAACCAAAAAAAGGTTAGCAAAAAAGTTAGCATTGTGAGGAGATTTAATGAAGAAACCATTCATGCTTATTAGCATTATATTTATAGTTGCATTGCTTGGCTGCACGAAGAACGAGATTAGAGGAAATGGAAAAGTTATCACACTTGATATTAATGAAGCTCGAGAATTTATAGACGAAAAAAAGACTGGATTGTTGTATATAAAGTCTCCTTATCAAAGTAGAGAAAAGGAAGAAGCATACTATATAGAAGAGCTAGTATCCATCTCTAAAGAGGAAAAATTAAACATCTTACTATTTGATGCAATCCAGTATAACGGCGACCATACAGAGCTTGGACTAAAACAACATTCAAGAACCTTAGCATTTTATCAAAAGGGTGAAATAAAAGCTGAACTAGATTTCTCAAACCTTTCAAAAGAACAGACTCCTGCTGCCATCCACACCTTTATCGAAAGTATAAGAAATGAATCCTATTAACATAACTATGAAGGAGGAAATATCATGGACGAAGAAGTTGTAAGGATACTTGAAAAGTTCTCCGATTTCTTAGAGATTACAAATCCAATTAACTACTCTTTACGTCTTATTGGTTGGACTATAATCAATGGCCTAGCTTGGCTAGTTGATGCTTTAGCTGATATTACTGATTCTGTATTGGGTCTTAAATCTTTTTTTAACCATAGCGACATTAACGATTTTATTCATATGTTGCTTCCCTTATCGGCTATCTTAATGGGATTCTCCCTCTTATACACGGGATACAGACTAATCTTTCAGAAAAAGATAGATCGAGAAGCAATTGTCATTAATATCATCCTTCTCATGTTTTTGTTCGCCTTATTGAGTGAAGGTATGGATAAAGCCAACAAGTTTACGGATGAAGCCATAGATGCTCTTAATATATCTGGTGATAGTTCCATGAGCCAAGAAATCATCAAAGACAATTTAATTGATCTTGCTCAATTTGATGCAACAGGATGGCAAACAACAGATTTAAAGCATCCCAATCAGATTCCCGAACAACGAATTCAGAAAATCGACATAACACAAACAATAGATAAAGACTTTATCTTTGCTAATGATGATCAACAAATTTCTGAGATTGGACGTGAAGTTTTCGATAGTCGCTTGGGATATGATGATATGGGTAACCTACAAAAAGTCGATTTAGACAATGGATGGTTTACAGTATTAGATGAAAAATACTATAGATGGGGTTGGAATTTCTGGACAATCATCGTAACACTAGGCATTACTGCCTTTACCCTACTAACCATCTCGATAAAATTGGCGAAACTTTTCTTTGAACTGACATTCAATTATGTCCTAGTAACCATAATTGCTCCTGCTGACTTACATTCTGGTCAAAAAACGAAAAAAATCCTGCAAAGTATATTAAATATTTTTTTAACCACCTTCATGATCTTCCTATCCATGAAAATTTATATTATAGGAACTTCTTTCATCACAGAGACATTAGATGGTGTATCCTATCTTATAGCTTTATTTGCTTTTTCTCTTGCAGTAATTGATGGACCCAATATAGTGGAAAGGCTGTTCGGCATTGATGCTGGTCTCAAATCTGGTTGGGGAGCTATAGCAGGAGCATACGCAGGCACTAAAGGAATAAGCAAAGTTATTCAAGAGGGGATAAGTTCCGGTAAATCTATTGCATTAAGAAGTTCTGATGGGATGACTAGGATTACTGGACTTGCACATGGACTGAATGAAAGTGGCCTACACAATGAAAAAGGAGAAAAACCTCAATCCACCGACAACCCGAAGAACAAGTTACCCACTTCTAATCGCACCCAGACCAGAGATCAACATACAAGTCAGAACATTGACCCACCAAAAGATTACTCAGAAGTTAATAAAAATTCCATTCCCAACACAGATCAAGAACTTCAACTACGAGAAAATAGTGTAGACAGTCAAGTTCCCGGACTACATCAAGAAATGGCTTCACAAAACACTCATGTTAGCCATAAGCCAAGAAATCAAATAAACAGATCCAACACCAATACCCATCCATTTATAAATGAACAAAGTTATAACAAGACAGGGTTCCCAATTATTATGAATAACGGTATCTCTCAATCGCATATAACAGGAAAGCATTTTACTTCAACTAAACTGCAAAGTATCAGGACGTATCATATTACAAAAATCAAAAATCCAAATAAAGTTTAATATTTCTAAGGAATCCATTTTGATTTATCTCAAGATGGATTCCTATATTTAAGCTATGTCGATCTAAACATAATAAATTTTTATGTAATACAGTATAATACATGTACTTTTTTATATTACATCGTTGGTAAATCACCATAATCATTGTCTAGGTAAAAATGGATACCTATGGTTTTAAAAGTCATTGAGCTCTTTCGCGTTCTCCACGAATTGATAATAGTATATTTGAGTATTTTTCATCAAACTCATTTGTGAGATCAATAAGATTTAATTCTAACTCTTTTAATGTACAATTAAAATGATAATAGATTTCCTCCCCAACTACATCTATAAATAAGATCTCCCTTTCAATCAAACGATTGATCACTGGAAACATGCAGAAATGTACGTCTACAAGATTTGCTATGTTCTCATCTACACTACGATATTTATAATTTAATTCGAATTGTAAAGCTGAATAGTACATACAAATTTTTTCAATTGATGTCGCATCTATAAAATCATGATGAAATCCGTCAGCAACACACCTAAAGCATTCTCCATCAATTGAATAGTCTGTAATAAGCAACTTACCATTGTTAACTTTAATATTAATCATGATTTGATTTTTTTTATCCAAACTTCCATAATAATGCTTACCTACCTTAGTCGGGAAAGCCATTGATATATCCTCAGATATATTTACACATACATTACCAGGACCAAAATAATAGCCTAACTCGGACTTACCTTTTTCTACATAAATAGGCATCATTTCAAAACTTGGAACATCAGGGTAATTGATAAAATACTTATGCTCTTTGGAAATATAATTATCCGAATCCGAATAAACCGTTTTCTTTAGAGTTAAACTAAAATATATTACTAGACCTACTATTATAATGACGAAAACCATATCTTCTCCTACTTTCTTTATCAGGCTACTAGTACATCTTCAATTAAATTTACAATAGGCCACTCACCATTATTAATCGCCTGCCTCTTTATTTCTTCTAGAACATCTTCAAAATCGGTTAATCTGGCTTTTAATAAAATCAAGTAATTTCTCTCTAAGTTGTATACCGCACTTTCTATTTCCTCAATATAAACTTCACCAATATCATGAATCTGAAAGGCTTCATGAAAATGCTTAGCCATATCAATGTACCCTAACTCATAGACGTAACGTAATATCGTTTTATTCCCTTTTAGCGTTTTTAATATTTCTGGATATTCATCATTAATTTTGTTAAGTAACATATAATTTGAACCTGAAATAAGGGACTCTAAAATAGAATTTTCATTATCATTTCCAGCAATAATTTCTGGATCATTTTCAAACATTTCATATGCGATCTCATCACACTTCGCAGATAAAACCATTAGAAAGTCGTATCTTTTCGCTTTTATAGGAATATATTGAACTAATTTGGGGAACTCCTTTGTAAGGTAGCCAAAACCTAATATGTGTAAAAAATAATAAGGTGACGGGAACTCCGGAAATTTGGTATGCAAGGACATTAAAATATTCTTATACGAATCAATATTGGTATGACAATAATGACAAACACTGCATATCATATCCCTTGATCCATATATCATAATATTAGCCAATAAATATCGATCCCCAATAGACATAAATGGATCTAGCCCAAGTTTTAATAATAAGTTCATTGCTTGAATATCATCTTTTTCAAGGATATCTGCAATTATGTCATAATTAATAATCAGATTAATATTTTCAAAGGAGTTACTTAAAGCTCTGAGCATTGGTCTATATTGTAAACTTACTAGTTCTTTTGTAATCACAATTGAATCTATTGTATAGCCTTTATCAAGTAGGATTAATACCCTTCGATAATCAAGATTTTGAATCGCTTCGTCGAGAAGATTTTTAGACACAAAAATATTCCTCAATTTAGCAAAAACACTTTCTTTTTCCGAATAATCCTTAGCAATCCATAATTCCGCCAATTTTTTCAATCTTCTTCTAACTTCTTCGTCATCTTCCTCATCATCTTCTACATCATTAATCAAAGACAAAATTCCATTATCAAGATTATTCTCCCACCATTCCAATGGAACTTTTTCTTTAATAAAGAAGTTTGCTATAAAATACATAGATGTTAAAGGACCATCAAAATAAACTTTTTTCTGAGATGGCTTATCAGTATGTACATATAATTTATTCAAGTCAACGACTTCGGCATATAAAGCTGCCATCTTTTCTGGTTCTTTCTCAAAAGCTTGAAATATAGTATCATGAATAATTTCATATTCATCTTCTCCTAAAAATGAAAAAACATATTCATCATATTTAGTTCCATGCCAATATATTGGCTTCATATCCTTAGGTAAGTCTTTTACTTCATTATTATCAAGTACAAACTTTGCCTGTAAATAAAAATAATGAACGTATAACCTTTCGATATAAAGGTTATAATTCGAATCTGTTAAATAGTTCAAATAAGATTTTGAAGCAAATGTACGTATACAATGGAACACTTCATCCATATTATCTTCCTTATTCAGAACATCATCTAAATAATTTCTATATTTTAATTCTGCTTCATCTGTTAATCCCAACTCAACTTTAGAACTATTAGGATAATAGTTTTTCAACTGTAAACCTACTACAGCTAGATCCTGACTCACTTTAAGAAATAATCCACCAATTAAAGATAAATAAAGATTATATAACCTTATAGAGTAGTTACCAAAAACAGTTTGATGCATATTACTTGCCTGGATACCATACCATGTTTGATGTGCCTTACTTAATTCTTGACCAAAACGCCTCTCATTCGAAGAATTTATACCAGCAAATAATGCTGTTACACTTAACGAACCTAATACACCCGCAACTAGACTTCCAGCAATTTTGGCAATAAACCGAGCTGATTGATTACTCTTTTTTTCTGATAGATAGTAAGAATAGGCCTTGCAAGTTTTCTTCAATTGATTTTGATGTTCCACCATCGTATTCACAAATGGCTTTAATGAATGAGCTAAATAAATATGACAAAACTTCTTACTATGATTTGTAAATGAATATCTGTTTTTCACATTTAAAAATGGTGCAACATCATCAATCATTTGAAGAGTTTCATTGTATGTATTTTCTATTTGGCAAACGACCTCACTTAACCCATCACCCGCCAAGTAGTTCAATGAATCTGAAACATCTAATTTTCTCAGTATTTCCCCCATATTCTTTACTTTAATTTCGCCACTTTCCACAGAACTAAAATATTCAGTAGCCTCTACAGCATAATCTAAATATCTATTAAGCGGGGTAATCCCCCCTGACAAAATTCCCATTCGTGATATCAATTGTTTACAGAAACTAGGGTCAAATGTCTCTGATAATTTAATTTCCAACTCATAGCTATCAAATTTTATTTCGTATGCATCTTGCTCAAATACATTTTGAATTGTCGATTCCATTAAATAATACACTCCTTAAATCAAATCTGTTATATCACTGATATCTAATATAGAATCGACAAAATCAACATCGAGATCAGCAACATGACTCAATACATCCTGTACTTCTAAAACATCCGTTGCATTTGTAAATGTGGCCTCGAAAAAAGAATCCAATCCTGAATAATCACTTTCAGGATATGTAAAAAGTGTTCCTAGCATTTCATTCTGCCCATAAATTTGATATTGATTGGGGCTGACTGAAGAAATAGTTGCTTCTGTCACAAGATTGGTATTTTGAAATACCAACTGATGATTTGAGTTCACATTAATATATTTTATAATCTTTCCAAATTGATCAACAAGAGCAAATCCTTCTCCCCATGGAATCACCGATGTCCCTTCATTAATGAGCTGTCTATCCATTAATACATCTAAGGTTTTTTGGTTAAAAAGTATACCTGTTATACCTTCCATACACTTTCACTCCATATAATTTTTATATTTACTATACTAAAAAAATAATAATGTGTGTGATTTTTTTTTAGATTAATACAATTTATTTTCAATCAATAGAATATAAAAAAAGAAGGGGATTCCCCTTCTTTCCCTATCCATGAAAATTTATATTATAGGAACTTCTTTCATCACAGAGACATTAGATGGTGTCGCCTATTTTATAGCTTTATTTGCTTTTTCTCTTGCAGTAATTGATGGACCCAATATAGTGGAAAGGCTATTCGGCATTGACGCAGGTCTCAAATCTGGTTGGGGAGCTATAGCCGGAGCATACGCAAGCACTAAAGGGATAAGCAAAGGTATTCAGGGTGGAATAAGTGCCGGCAAGTCTCTTGCCTTAAGAAGTTCAGATGGGCTGACAAAGCTTTCTGGACTTGCACATGGTCTGAATGAAAGAAGTCTACACAATGAAAAAGGAGAAAAAACTCAATCTACCGACAACCCAAAGAACAAGTTACCCGCTTCTAATCGCACCCAGACTAGAGATCAACATACAAGTCATAACATTGTTCTACCAAAGGATCAATTAGAAGTTAATAAAAATTCCCTTCCTAACACAGAACAAGAACTTCAACTACAAGAAAAAAAAGTAGACAATCAATTCCCTGGACTACATCAAGAAATGGATTCTCAAAGCGCTCCTTTTGCCTATACATCCGGAAATGAAATAAACAACTCGTCCCTCCAGTATAATCCGATTATAAGAACCCATGAACAACTTTATAATACAGCAGTTAATCAAAACTGTGATGAAAACGATAGGACACAATCACGTATATCGAGAAAAAATTATACTTCAACAATAAAGAATATCAGAAAGTATCGTATTGAAAGATCCAAATAAAATTTAAGATTTTAAGAGAATCCATTTTAATTAATTTAAAATGGATTCTTTATAATCGGCACTGATGATTAAACTTTCTGTAATACAAGATAATAGGTATATTTCTGTGTATTACACATTAATCTTCTTTGAATAATTAAATGAATTTATCAATTTTAGACCTATTGTTATGAAAAAGTTTGACTGATTTGAGCCCTCATCATTAATAATCCTCTTTCATATTTGTAAGGTGAATAGAAGGGTGCTTATTGTCCTTTTATATAATCCTTACAGTTTTCACAAATACCATCTTGTATTCCTTCTAAAAGTTGCTCACACCTTAGACACTCTCCTACTCGATTTAAATGACCACAAGAAAAACAGTGTCCTACTGCATATTCATTCTCAATTGAAATATTGACGGTAAACTCCGAACATTTTTCACAAGGAAACGTAGCCAATTCCCCTTCTATTTCAGGCATTTTTTCTCTCACTAAATTATGGATAAGGCTTTTCAGATCCTTAAATGCAGAATCATCCAAATCGCCTAACATACCCGGCAAATCACTATAAAAATCTGCTTCATCAATAGTATAGCTAATTTGAAAACTACCTTGAATTTCACTGTTGTAATAGACTAAAAACCTTACATAGCTTGTTTTACATTCTTCGGTATCGATAATTGATTCTGTGTCAACTGTTATATGATTTTTAAATACCCGGTGAACAATCTCAAACATATCATCATCTTCACCTTCCAACAAGGGATCATTAAAGATGATGTCAAGATCACTTCTATAATAAATATCCTCCTCAATTTCTATAAAAGCATCTATAATTATCCCTTGCAGCATTTCTATGATTTCATCTCGATTTGGCATTTCAAAGTGCTTAGATTTTAATATGTAGTTATCTACTTCCCCCATTACTTCCAACTCTTCTAGAAAGTTATTTGTCTCACCTTCTAAATATTTTGAGAATTTATCTTCCGCCTCTGTAATTAACTCCAGCAAATCAGTCATGCTGGTCTTAAACTTGTGATACAACTTATTATCAATTAGTTTATTATGCGCAACATGATTTCTATCGGTGCTAAAATTACGCCATTTCCCTTGAAATTCCCTCTTGGTACAAGAAAAATATGGTGCAAAGTATTCTTCCCAAAAATCCTTATCAACTTCCATTTGTTCTTTCAAAATTTGAGTTAGCTGCTTCTGAAAACCTGGAATTGGTTTTTCATCACTCATAACATTATTCATAATATTCAGATATGAATGGAGCTGTTTCTTCCGTTCAATATCTCCCTCATTCTTAATACTAAATTTAGACGGTACACCCTCCCTAAAAATATTATTGTCCTTCACTCTATAGGTTTTAAAGGAGATTATTGTAAATAAATCCTCAGTATCAATGGATAATAAATTCGTATGAATATTTTTGAAGCTAGGTGCTCGATCTCCGTAAGAGTTCTTTCTTTGATTGTATTTCACAGTCAAGTTAGTAGGCATATACTTTTCCCACCAATCTCCTCCTAGATTATAAAATAAGACTGTGTTTATTAAACGACGTAAAGAATTTTCTACGTAATGAACATCCTTATATAACTCTTCAGCTAATTCCTCTGATTGTCGATCCTCCAACCATAAACACTGTTCCCATTCATCAATTATTAAATCCTTTATCTTAATCTTTAAATCATGAAGCTCTTGGTCATCTTTTAATTCTCTTTGTCTTGAAATGTCCAACTTTAATTGGACAGTCCCATGCGTTCTAACAAAAGTAAATTGAACAAAATATAACTTGTCTTTTAAAACCAAAGAACATTTTCGCATTTGATTTTTATTTGAATAAAATACTGTCTCTTCTACTCCTAATTCCTTTTTTAATTTTTCTATTAGTTCAGTTGTATAGTGTATAAAGTTGAAATTTTCTAGTTTGATGTTAATCATAACAAACCGTATCATGCTCTTCATACCTCTTTCCTCCTATTACATGTATCTTCTCATGATTCATATAAATCCTAGTTGAAACAAACGGTCACCCTAAGAAAAAATAGCATTAACTTGCAACCTTCTTTGAAATATTCGTACTCATTTACTTTAAAATGCTCTTTGCAAAAAGAACAATAAAGGAAATAAAACTCAAAATTTTTTACGCCCATTTTATACATAATTTTAACATTTTAGGGTTTAGTAGACAAAAAACTCCAGTTGAGATGAGAGTAAGAAATAGAAAGAAAGAGCATAAGGAAAAACTGTCCCCAACTACGTTGTGAACCTAGGCAAAGCCTAGTGTTTTTATGGGTACATGAAGTTTATAACAGTGGGCTTAGTCGGGTCTTAAATAACTCCTCATGTCATGGATAGTGGGATGAAATGGGATACATAAAATTTGATTAATGGGATGAAATGGGACCTATATTAAAAACAAAAACATGAGGAAATAAATCCTCCTCATGTCAATTTATTGCTGGAAAGAGTCACTCTCTTTTTCTTAACTCAAGCGTGTAATTTTTATCTTGGAGTAAATTCCCTTGTGCTTCAAGCTCAGTTATAGTTATAGTTTTTTAAATTTATATATTCTCGACTGATAACTATTAATTATGCTTTCATTTTCTAATTTAACATCCATAAAAATAAACTGGTAGTTTACCCTTTTCATTATATATACATATCGCCAAGATAAGACCTCTATTGTAAATTACCGTATCCCACATAAACCCACCTTTAAACTTTATGCGATATCAAAAAACCACTCGGCTTTGCCTAGTATTTCACCCCAGGTGATATCAGTTTTTCCTTATGCTCTTTCTTCTCTCTAGATCTATTGTTTTAATTCGCGGAGGTTTAAGGTTATTTTCACATACTGGCAATAATCATTTAATATACTTGTCGTCTTTTTACAAAGAGTATTAATGAAAAATTATATACTTCCTAACTTCGATGGAGGTTTTTGCTTAATTATTTTATTCTTCATCTAGATTAAACTCTTTTTCATATTGTAACTTTAACGCCGCCAGAAAATCAGATAATAAATTAGGTTTACTATTCAATTCATCTGATACCCATGGTTGCAACAGATATGGAAATGATGCATTGTTTAAATCGCTAACCATATATTGAGTAGTTGCTTTACCAATCATCTTATTATTTTCAAGTTCTAATACAGCACCATCATGTAGGGGCAAAGGTAAAGTTCGATTATCTTGAATATATAATGAATATATTATTGCCTTTTGATAATCATTAAGTTTTTGCAATCTTTTCTCGGCAGTAGCATAAAATTCCCTTTTCACCTTATAGTCATTTATAGTAATTGCAAGTCGATAAATTAAATTCACTATAAGGATAGATAAAGAAGTAATGAAGACAATCCCAATGATAAAACCATATTTATTTCGAAAGTCTAGCATAAATATAATTTCCAAAAACATGGAAGGAGAGAAAAGAAGGATACTACTTGCTAAACACAAAGCAGCCATAATAGTAATTGGCAGAGTTAGAATTTCACTAATATTAAGATTTAATTTCATAAACTATCCCCCAAATGATTTAAATACCAACATTATCCCGTTGAGGTGAAAACAAAATACTCAATCCACCTTCATCTCAGCAATCCCACATCTTTACTCATGGGATGGCACTCATGGGGTAACTCTATAGTTTGATGTTTTCCCCTTGAATTGATTCAATTATAGAATTACGATCTGATAGTTTCTTTGACTTTTCCCATGTCAGCTGTACTACAACCTCTTCATCAATTTCTAACTCCATAAGCAAATAAAATTCCAGCATTGTCTGTAACAATAATATTAATTGATATAATTCTTCTCCCTTTACCGATTTTTTTATTAACCGTTCATCGAAATGGGTATTATAATTTCTTGTATTTTTTATATCTCTAATAATCTGAATTTTTTCTTTACCTCTTAGTCTAAATAAATGATGGTACATTCCTTCATAATGTGGGGACAAATTTTTTCTTTCAGGCGATAACAAATCTTCCAGTCTTTGGTGTAAACTGGGCTCGTTAGAAAAAGCTAACTTTTCACTTACCCAATCCTTATACTTTTCAGGTACACTAGCTGTGATGTTATTAATCCTTTCTGAATGTTCTTCTTTTGATAACATATAATTTTTTCTGGTTAATCTGTGATACGCCTCAAGAGCTTGAACTAAATTTAGGAAATGACGTTCATAGGATGTACGATGATATTTTAATGATAAATAAAGGTCTATAACTGGCTTTAATTTTTCATTTTTTTCAAACCAATTCTTCATACATAAATCAAAATCTTTTTTTATTTGTTCTAAACTTATATAAGAATCATAACTCCTTAGCTCCTCAATCTCATCTTTCTGTTCAAACTCAATAGCTTCTCCGTAAATCTGAATACGTGTTGTAAACTCTTTTTGGGAAGAATAATAAGGTAATACAGAAATATAATGAATGTAAGTTCTAGTATTAGTACATAGTGAGAGGAAATCTCTAATCTGGTATATGAGTTTATGAGTTTGTAACAAAGATGTAGGCGTAGCAAATTTTATAATCAAGTGTGTATCTGTTTGGATTTTTAATGTACTAGAAAAGTTATATCCATAATCAGGCATAGTAAAAAAACTAATGACAAATTCAAATTGATCATTCTTATGTGTTATATCATCTACTTTTTTTGTTGTTATCATATATTCTGATGATTCTTCATCAAATTTTATTTCTACTGCATTTTGAAAGGACCACTTATTTAAATTAGTAACACTAAAATGGACCTCATTAATCAAAATATCTTCTTCTTTAGTGAAAATTCCACCTTTTAAGACATAATTACATTTAACTATATATATATATTTTGATTTATAGTCATGAATAAATGATGTAGACTTCCCCCCTTGAATATTGCACTTATTTAAAGTAAAGGCTTCTCCATGATGTGTTTTTCCATATACAACATCAGTATAATATGGTATTTCTAAAGATTCATCACTGTATAAAGTCAATCCAAATTCGTTTGTTTCGTAATTTAAATTTATTGTTCCACTTAAATATAAATCTGTTCCCCCGATATACCATGTTCCAAACTGTGATTCATCATTGTTAGTCAAATGTTATCCCTCCATTTCATTAGTGATTCTATATATTCGAACTTAGTTATACTCTAATTTCTTTATCAGAATGGAAACACAAAAACTAACCCCTGAGTATATTTTACCATAAAAACCCATTTATATTATCAACTTTCTTGCCTACAACTATATAACAAAAAGAGCTATTATCAGACTGACTAGAAAATCAGAACATAGGAACACAATTTTGAGCCTTCCTATTTTTTATCTTTATCTCTCCATTTATAGACATATGAATGGATGCTCTTCAAGTTCATAAGCTATTTGATCAGCCCCTTTTTCTGCTACAAACAGAACAGGTTAGTGCAATCAAAGAAAAAGAACAAAATTAAGTTCATGGTGCGTTCAATGACAATAAGGGTGTTTAAAATTCCACAATTTGACAGAAATCTTCATTGCTTCTATGTATAATAAAAGAGGAGAAAGAATCTTTCGATTTATATTCCGTAAATTAATAAGCAGATGCTTTTTCATTCATAGTAATAAGTCATTATCTATCGAAGGGGGCTTTAAAAATGAAACAACGTGAAC
This sequence comes from Bacillus sp. z14 (2026), assembly GCF_058313575.1. Taxonomy (NCBI): domain Bacteria; kingdom Bacillati; phylum Bacillota; class Bacilli; order Caryophanales; family Bacillaceae; genus Bacillus; species Bacillus sp. z14 (2026). Next base: position 19,408 of record NZ_JBZFQK010000006.1, on the reverse strand, counting down.
TAACACTTCATTCAACGATGATTGAGACATTGAACTACGATTCGGAAAACTACGAAGATGCAGAGGAGTTATTAACTATTTTAATATATTCAGAAATAGAACTATCAAGTCCAGGAGCTTTTTCTAATAAATATAAACATCATTGGGAGAATGTAATTATTCGTGTGAAAATTCCATTACTAAAAAAGGCACGTACTCTACAGCAAAGTTTTGAGACTTTAATTGCTGACTGTTATTCCGAAGATAATAAATTTGAGTTAGACGACATTATAATCCGCCCTAGACAAATAGCAAGTCCAGATGACTTAGAAATTCAATCTCACATGGCTACTTTCTCAAATATTCGCAAGGAAATTATTCAAAGCATACGAATGGCTAAACATTCCATTTGGATAAGTGTTGCATGGTTTACAGATGAAGCACTGTATCGAGAATTGTATAATCAACAAACGAATGGAGTTCATATCCGTATTCTTATTTCCAATGAGGACTCGAATAAGAATATGATTCCTAAATTAAAAGAACAATTTGAAACAATTGTTGTAAATAAGTGGGGGTATGACGATTATAATCGATTACATTCTAAGTACTGTATTATTGATTATTCTATTGTTTTACATGGTTCATATAATTGGACAACTACAGCTAGTCAGAATGAAGAGCATTTAACCGTTTCAGTAGATAGACAGTTGGCTGATCAGTACACGGAAAATTTCAAAGAAATATTTCGTATATCTAATACCTAAAAAAACTTATATGCTTAGATTGGGACGTCAGCAAAAAAGACTTGAACGAAACGATTTTATTATTGATTTCTTTATTCATACACACTATAGGCAACCTTAAGAGCCTCACTATACTTCGTTTCTAGTAAGGCTCTTATTATCAGAATAAATCAGTACCATATTATAAATGGAATACAATTAGCCAACAAGCATCTCTACTCCATTAAATTTTAGTCGAATCATTGCTTTTCCAATAGATAAATTACTATCATCCATATTCACGAGTGCTTTAACAATCGCTTCGTGATCCTCTTTTAAAACAACACATGCAAACTCCACTAATTGCTTACTTATTTCATCAATATCTCTAGAGTGATCAGATGATTTCCATTCTTGTATTGTATCTCTCCAATCCCTTTGCCAATTAGAACACGTACCTTCTTTAGATATCCCCAAAGCAGCATAAGTGTAGAAAATCACCAGATTATTAGTATCTCTTAGTTGCCATGGGAAGCTCTGCACATACTTTATGAATAAATCCTTATGTTGAAGATTGATAAAAGGTATCAAATCTATTGTTTCTATTTTTTCTTCTAGTAATCTTCTCTTCTCTTCATTAATTAAATATGAAACACAGTCAACTATGGTCATACGTGTATAATGCGCCATTGTCCTTAAATTCTCATAGGCTCCAGAGTGAACCCTTATCGTTTTGTAATTATCTTTATCGCTTTTCATACTTTTTACCTCCAGGAATACTACAAGAAAAAGTTACATTTCTCCTGAATATACTACATGTTAAGATACAAGGTATTATCGCCATTATCCCTTAACCTAAACATAGTTCCAGTTCATAATATAGTCAGGTACAAAGTTACATGTTTTCTAACAACATCATTTACTTTTTCTATAAGTAAAATCACTTTATCTCAGCACCTAGAAATTGTAACTTTTGTAACCGAATATAATCAATTCCACTTTTTTCAAGAAGCGCTAGTTTCCCCAAATAAAAAAGAGGCACACGGACGTGTAACCTCTTTGTAACTATGTGTAAACCCCTTCAAGAAAAATCAAAGCCTAACTTGCTGATAATATCCTTATTTACCTGCACAGCTCTGAACGACCTTTTGTTCTTTTTGATCACTTTATAATCAACTTCAATTCCTCTATTTGAAAACTTCATAATAAATCCCCTTTTCATCCACAAATACCGAATCTGCTTTTCATTTGCTCCTAGCCTTTCTTTAAGATAAGCTGGTGCAAAATAGAATTCGTCATTGTGATAAAAAGCGTTAATAGATCCATGTGGCTCAAAGTCGCTATAAAGCTTGTTTCGGTTAGCATCAATTTCTTCTAGTGCATTCTGCAGCTCCAGTAAAGGCATGTCCGCTGAATTATTTAACTTATTCATTTCTATATAAAGTTGTTGAAGTGCCTTTAAATTAACTTGAAAACCTTCTTGACGGAATAACTCATTCAACACATGACCGGTAAAGACAATGAAAGCATAATGGCGAGATAGTCTCTTTAATACAGCATTATCATTACTAACTTCTAAATACTCCTTTTCATATTCCAAGAATTTATTCAAATACCGCTCCCGGCTACTTTTCCAACGTTTTAGAAACTCTATCCCTATAACCCCATAATTATTTTTAACAGATTTGTAAAGCTTACTTAAGAAGTCTGCCTCAACATTTTCAAAAGCAAATTGTGAAATAAGAATTACTCTAGCCGGAACCCCTTGTGCATTTGCGTAAGTTACTATTTCATTTTCACCGGATGTGATCATCAAGGAGTTCCATGAGTCTGTACGCTGACTTCCATATATACTTCCTCTTTGCTTACCAGTATTATTTACATATTGATAGATCATAGGTTGAATAAATCTTGAATCATTGGCTCCATTTGAATCGTCCAATATATGAGGGAATGAATTTAAAAATGTGGAACGTCTTTCTATAGCAACAAGCGTTGTATTAAATGTACCAACATATTTTTCAGGCTCACCCCATACTGAAGCACACATGCGCATAAGACCACTTTTCCCTGTACTTGATGTTCCTGACACATCTACTACTATCGGTTTTAAATCAGCTTCATGAAGGATGACAGAGGCAAATGATGCTAATACTGGGAGAAGGGCTTTAGGATGGTCCTTAATTAAGTTAAATACATTATGAATCCACCCCTCAAACGTTCCTTTTGTTTGGAAGGATTCCAATAACTGCTGCTCTCCAATGTCATTTGGTAATACCTTTAGATTTTTTTCTACCAATGGATGGACAAACCTATCTTTAATTAAACCAATCCTGTCTGTCATCTCAATCTTAGGTATGTCATTCTGGCCTATAAAGAGGTCAAAGTATTCCACAAAGTATTTTGCATTTGTATCATTACAGCTTAATCCCTTATCGGCCAACTTTAATAGTTCCTTCTTTGAAGCTAATACACCAGCTGAAATAGTCTCGTAGTATAAGTCCCCCTTGTTTTCCCAAAGTATCTCGTAAAATACATCATTTTTTTCTGTATGCTTATACATCTTGGTAACAACAGGAGCATTTCTACTAATTTTCTTTAACGATTCTTCTATCCTCCCATTTAAATTCTTATATTCAAGTCGGTAAAGTTCGTTCTCCACTATCGAGAAAGGATACGGGATCTTCCAATTTTCTTGTAGTGATTTATCCAACAGAAAAATCCCCCCTCTCTAGCAGGATAGAAAAGATTGCTTTACTATTTAGCAGAATATACAATAAAGATGTAATACCATTTTTTATCCCTACTAATTCAGTGCCATGAGTTAGTAGGCTTTTTATTTTTTCGTTGATACTTACCCCAATAATAAAAATCAATCCCTTCTCTTATATCTCAGAAAATCCCCACCATTATTCCGGACCTCAATATAATGCTTCTCCATATATTCTTGGACCTCTTTTTTATTAAAAAGCCATTTTGCGCCTAAGCGGACTTTGGGAAAGTCTTCTTCATATAAAAAGTGTGTGACAATTGTTTTCCAAGACATGTTTAAATAAGCGGACAACTGTTTAGAATTCATGAAGAACACATCTGTCTCTAGTTCTTTTAAATGCTCTTCAACTCTTTGAAGATATAATTCTTTTAATTCTTCTTCATCAATTTTTAAAGTAATCAAAAGCAATTCACCCCATTCTTTGTATTTCATGGTTTACAAGAATCCCAAAAAAAATTGCATTCCTTATTATGTTATCCACTGCCATGTTTGTATACCATGGTTTACACCTCCTTGTGAATAAGATATACTATGGATAAATCAATATCAAGAAAAAAATGACATTTTTTAAAATTTTTTCTAAGGATGAGTCATATGAACGATTTCGGAAATTATCTAAGAAAACTACGTGGGAAACGTACCTTACGAGAAATGGAGCAGTTAACCGGACTAAGTCACTCTTATTTACACACATTAGAAAAAGGCATTGATCCTCGCTCAAAAAAAGAAAGAAAACCAACGCCTGAAGTTTTACAAAAATTAGCTTCAACGCTTTCCATAGATTATTACGAATTACTAGAAAAGGCTGGATATGTTAATAAAAGTGATTTTTTCATTCAAGAAACTTCGGAGGGTGTCAAACTTTACACTGGAAATGAGCCAGCCAATAGAGAAGCACCCTATCCTATTCTTTCTGAGAATTCATTACATGCCAGGGAAATCTCACAAGAGACAGAATCATACTTAGATGACCTATCTATATTCCTTAATAAAGATGTTATAACATACTATGGTCATCGGCTTACTAAAGAGGAACGAGAAAAAATCACAGAAATGCTAGAAAGGATGTTCCCTCAGTATGTAAAGGATTAAAATAAGAGATTTATTAGTAAATATCATTGAAAGGAGGTGAAACGATAGTGGCTTTTATCCATAAACGTGGAAACAAGTGGGCATATATCGTAAATATCGCTAACGATCCAGCAACCGGAAAACGGCGCCAATTAACGAAATCCGGATTCAAAACTAAGAAGGAAGCTCAATTAGCTGCAAACAAACTAGAGGAGAGCATACAGAACGGACAATTAATCAAAGAATCGAACATTACTTTTGAAACATTTGCTAACGAGTGGCTATCCTATTATGCTGCTCAAACAAAAGTTAGCAGTGTAAGGGCTCGTAAGATAGCAATGAAGCATCTTATATCTGCTTGGGGACATCTCCCCATTCGGAAGGTTACGAAACACATGTATCAGGCTCGAATCAACGAGTTGAATAAAAAATACAGTCGGAACTACATTGACAGTATTCATACAACGGGAAATATGATATTCAAGCATGCTATAAGGCTGGATTTAATCCAACATAACCCCACAGATAGTTTTGTCATGCCGAAAAAACATTTAACGGTAAAGGAAATAGAAGATGACACACTTCAAGAGAAATTTTTGGAGCTTGATGAGCTTAAAAACTTTCTAAGTCTTACAAGAAAACATGGCTTGGATTTAGATTTGCTCACTTTCGCTACCTTGGCATATACAGGGATTCGTTTAGGAGAGCTTCTAGCACTAAAGTGGAGTGATTTAGACTTCAAGAAAAAGACATTACGAATAACGAAGACCTACTATAACCCCAATAATAAACAAGATGGTTATGAAATTCTTACTCCTAAAACCCAAAAGTCTATTCGGACTATTATGATTGACGATATGCTTATATCCTTATTTAAAGATCATAAGCATGAACAAAAGAAGTTAATATTGAAACAACGTCCAATATACAAAAACCATGATTTTATCTTTGCAGAAAATCATGGCCATCCAAGAGTCATGAAGAAGGTTATGCTAAGGCTACAACGATTGTTGAAATACACGGACACTGATAAGCATATAACGCCTCATAGCTTTAGGCATACACACACATCTCTTCTCATAGAAGCTGGTGCAGGTGTTAAAGAGATCCAGGAAAGATTGGGGCATGCTGACATAAATACAACCATGAACATCTATGCACACATGACCAAAAATATAGAAGAAAAGACCTCCCGCAAGTTCAGTGAACTTACGAAAGGTCTCCTCTAAATTCCTGATTACAGGTCTTCTTATAATGAAAGTTAGCAAAAAGTTAGCATTTCACTTTTCATAACCTTCCGAATCCCTATATATCAAGGGTTTGGGGGCAAGATTACATCATGCCGCCCATTCCGCCCATACCACCCATGTCAGGCATTCCGCCGCCTGCACCAGCTGGCTCTGGCTTGTCAGCAACAACTGCTTCAGTTGTTAAGAACATAGCTGCAACAGAAGCTGCGTTTTGAAGTGCAGAACGAGTTACTTTAGTAGGATCCACGATACCGGATTCGATCATGTTTACCCATTGGCCATTAGCTGCATTGAAGCCAATGCCGATTTCCTCTTTTTTAAGACGTTCTACAACTACAGAACCTTCAAGGCCTGCGTTGTGAGCGATTTGGCGAACTGGCTCTTCAAGAGCACGAAGTACGATGTTAACACCAGTTTGTGCATCGCCTTCAAGTTCCACAGCAGCCACTTTATTGTACACACTTACAAGTGCAGTACCACCACCGGCTACGATACCTTCTTCAACAGCAGCACGAGTGGAGTTTAGAGCATCTTCAATGCGAAGTTTGCGCTCTTTCAATTCTGTTTCAGTTGCTGCACCTACTTTGATAACGGCTACGCCGCCAGCAAGTTTAGCAAGACGCTCTTGTAATTTTTCTTTATCAAATTCAGAAGTAGTTTCTTCTAATTGGGAACGAATTTGATTGATACGTGCACCGATTTCGCTAGTTTCTCCAGCACCTTCAACGATTGTAGTTGTTTCTTTTGTAACAACAACTTTCGCAGCGCGTCCAAGAGAAGTTAATGTAGCAGATTTAAGGTCACGGCCTAGTTCTTCAGTGATTACTTCACCGCCAGTTAATGCAGCGATGTCTTCAAGCATAGCTTTACGACGGTCACCGAATCCAGGAGCTTTAACAGCTACTGCATTGAATGTTCCGCGAAGTTTGTTCACAACTAGAGTTGCTTGTGCTTCACCTTCAACATCCTCAGCAATTAGCAATAAAGGTTTACCTTGTTGAACAACTTGTTCAAGGACAGGAAGTACTTCCTGGATGTTAGAGATTTTCTTATCTGTGATCAAGATGTATGGATTTTCTAGTACAGCTTCCATTTTATCGGAATCTGTTACCATGTATGGAGAAGAATATCCACGGTCGAATTGCATACCTTCTACTACATCTAGTTCAGTTGTAAATCCTTTGGATTCTTCGATTGTGATAACTCCGTCGTTACCAACGCGTTCCATTGCTTCAGCAATTAGAGCGCCAACTTCTTCGTCAGCAGAAGAAATCGCAGCAACTTGTGCAATGGATTCTTTGCCTTCGATTGGTTTGGAGATTGCTTGTAATTCTTCAATTGCAACAGAAACAGCTTTTTCAATCCCTTTACGAACGCCCATTGGGTTAGCGCCAGCTGTTACGTTTTTCAATCCTTCACGAATCATAGCTTGGGCAAGAACTGTTGCAGTAGTTGTACCGTCACCAGCAATTTCATTTGTTTTGCTTGCTACTTCTGCAACCAATTTAGCACCCATGTTTTCAAACGCGTCTTCAAGCTCGATTTCTTTTGCGATTGTTACACCATCATTTGTGATAAGTGGGGAACCGAATTTCTTTTCAAGAACAACGTTACGTCCTTTTGGTCCAAGTGTAACTTTTACTGTATCAGCTAATGCATCTACCCCACGTAACATAGCGCGGCGAGCTTCTTCACTAAATTTAATATCTTTTGCCATACGTAAATTACCTCCTCGATTTTTTTGTTATGTCTTATTTTTTAATCGACATTTTCGTTAAGCAATAACGGCCAAAATGTCGCTTTCACGTAAAATTAAGTATTCTTTACCTTCGTATTTAATTTCTGTACCTGAATATTTAGAGAAGATAATATGATCGCCTTCAGATACTTCCAATCCTACTCGCTCACCATTCTCAAGGACACGGCCTGTTCCTACCGCTACAATTTTGCCTTCAGATGGTTTTTCTTTGGCAGTGTCTGGTAACACGATGCCGCTTGCAGTTTTTTCCTCTTGTGCGACAAGTTCAATCACAACGCGATCTCCTAGTGGCTTTAACAAGTAAAACTACCTCCTTAAAGTTATCTCCATTTTTATTAGCACTCATCATCGTTGAGTGCTAACACAATTTATAGTTTAAATAAAGAACCAATGATTTGCAAGTAATATTAGTTAAAATTTTTAAATTTTATCACCATTTATTTATCTTACCCAAATAAGGTCTAAATATCCTTTTTATTTCAGTTTGGTAGATGAAGAGAAGGAAAATGTTTCGCAATTGTAACTATGAGGTAAAAACGGTTAAAATTAAAGATATACGCAATCTAATATCTATATAAAAGATTAAGGGAGTTTTTCTATTTGAAAAAATATTACTGGTCAATTCTCATTACCTATATTGCCATGCAATTTTCTTCTATTCTTGGTATCCCAATTATGCTGGTTTTCTTATCGAACACGAATATCCCCGCGGAACGGATAGAAGTATTGGCTGCAGGGTATTGGATTGTTATAAGCTTTATTCTGGCTTCTATCATTACTCTAGTCCTACTGAGATATGAAAAAAATAATAGAAGCTTAGGCGATCAGGCAAGTGTGGGAGCTTCGATCGGCTGGGCAATTGGCGGAGTATTTCTTGCTTTGTTTTCACAATCTATAGCTGGTAATATCGAACGAATTATTGGTATTCCTACCGGGTCTGAAAATACACAGAATATACTCGGTCTCATTGAGGCAGTACCGCTTGTTATGGTAGTCAGTTCTGTACTTGGGCCATTTTTAGAAGAGATTGTCTTTAGGAAAATTATCTTTGGCACATTACACAAGCGATTGAATTTCTTCCTGAGCGCGTTAATCAGTTCACTGATCTTTGCCGTTGCTCACATGGAATTTGTACATATCCTGCTTTATACAGCAATGGGATTCACATTTGCTTATTTATATGTTAAAACAAAGAGAATCCTTGTTCCTATTTTTGCCCACATTACTATGAATACATTAGTTGTAATCGTACAATCACTTTACAAAGATGATATATTAAAAAATATGGAAGAGCTTAATAAAGTTCAAAGCTTTATCGGAGGTTTGTTATGAGACGTTCACCGTTGTATATGGCAACGACTTACTTAATTTTAGGTGCTATTTTTATATTTTTTGCTGTTCAAAATGTATCACGCAGCGGTTGGGATTTCTTTACCTATTTCCTGATCATACTGGCTACACTTGATGTTGGTTCAGGAATCCGCTTGGTGATGATTCATAAGCAAATAAAGAAAATGAAAAGTGAAAAACCAAAAGAATAACAAAAAAAATCTCGGAGGGAAAACCTTCGAGATTTTTTATTCTGTATCTTCCGTATTTCCGGATGGATAATGTTTAAGAAAATATACTAATGATTGCAATTCGACTGCAAGGTCAATATGATGGACACGAATGCTGTCTGGCACATTCAGACGTGCCGGCGTAAAGTTTAAAATAGCCTTAATGTTCGCAGCCACTAAACGATCTGTAATAGATTGGGCAACCTGTGATGGAACTGTTAAAATAGCTACACTAATATCTTGCTTTTCAAGTTTTTTCTCCAGTTCATCCATATGATAGAGCGGAACATCCCCTATAAGGGTTCCTACTTTATCAGGAGAAACATCAAACGCCATTTCAATCTTTGTATTATTATTTTTCATAAAATTATAATTTAAGAAAGCTGTACCTAGATTCCCGACTCCAATTAGAGCTACCTTTGTAATCTCATCTTGATCGAGAGTTTTTCTAAAGAAGGATAATAGATAATTAACATTGTAACCATACCCTTTTTTACCTAAAGCACCAAAGTACGAGAAATCTCTTCGTATAGTAGCTGAATCTACTTTAACAGCTTCACTTAGTTCTGCGGAAGAAACTCGTAGTTTTCCTGACGCGTGTAGATTTTGTATAAAACGATAATATAATGGAAGTCGTTTGGCTGTAGCCTGCGGTATTTTAGTATTTTCCTGCAAAATTAATTCCCTTCTCCCTATTCTTTCTTGTCAATCGTTACTCCATATATCAAAACTGCCTTTGATAATCCCGACTGGTTTTACCCCCCGGTTTTCCAATGAAAATAGTTTCCTTCAATAACCATTGATTTTTCGATTGCTTTGCACATAACATATAAGGTTAATCAAGTATTGCTGAAACAGCTGTTATTTCTTACTTTCGTTTTTAAGATTATACGAATAATTAATCTATTCATATTTTCAGCTTTTTTCCATATAAAATCAATATCTAATCCTTGGAGTGCCCGGGTACCACATAGAAATTATATCAGAAGTTTTCTTCACTACCATAATTCTAACTATCTTAGCTATGTATAATACGCCGCTTTTTTATCAATGATTCGTTAATTTTATATTCGAGCAAAATACTAGGACTAGCGGTTCTGATTGTTTCCAGGTTACCTCCGCGATACCAATCATATGGGATCTTTCCTGATTAATAAAGCACGTAAATTCACTGAAAGTTTATTCTCCTATTCCTATTCTATAATATTTCTATCATTTTTGGTAATTTTTGTGTGAGTATTCACAAATTTTCTATTAAGTTGCGGTGCTTATCAAGAGTAGGCTACACTTAAGGTATGTACTTCTTGAGGTGAGAATATGATTATTTTACAAGTTAATAATGTATCCAAATATTATGGAGCTGAAGCAATTTTATCTACTATTAAGCTCGAAGTTCAAACGAAAGACCGTATAGCACTTGTTGGCAGAAACGGTGCAGGAAAATCCACCCTGCTTAAGATCATTGCAGGTCACCTTTCACATGACAGTGGGGAGATCTATAAGCCAAAAGATGTTTCGATTGGATATTTGGCTCAAAATACCGGTCTCCAATCAGACCGCTCTATTTGGGATGAAATGATCTCTGTTTTTGAAGGCTTACAAAAACAAGAAGATGAATTGAGATTATTGGAAAAATCTATGGCTGATCCTTCTGTCTACAATGATGAACAAAAATATAACCGGGTATTAAAAGATTACGATCGTCTCCAGGAGCAATTTAAAAATTCTGGCGGTTACCAAATGGAAGCAGATGTACGTTCTGTCTTACACGGTCTGCGTTTCTCGGATTATGATTATACTACATCTATTAATTCCTTAAGCGGCGGCCAAAAAACCAGGCTTGCACTAGGTAAATTATTATTAACGAAACCTGATTTACTGATTCTAGACGAGCCGACCAACCATCTTGATATCGATACATTAAGCTGGCTCGAAGGCTATCTTCAATCTTACCCTGGCGCTATCCTAATTGTTTCCCATGATCGTTATTTCCTTGATAAGGTTGTCCATCAAGTAATGGAGCTTTCCCGAACATCAATTAAGAAATATACAGGGAATTACAGCAGATACTTAGAGCAAAAGGCAGAGGAATACGAACGTAATGCAAAGCTTTATGAAAAACAGCAGGATGAGATTGCAAAATTAAAAGATTTTGTCCAAAGAAACATGGCCAGAGCATCTACAACTAAACGAGCCCAGAGCCGGCAAAAGGCCCTGCAGCGTATGGAAGTAATGGATCGGCCCTTGGGCGATGAAAAATCAGCTAATTTTACCTTTGAGATTGAAAAGCAAAGTGGTAATGAAGTTCTTCAGGCAAATGATTTGTCTATTGGATATGAAGCACCTGTTGCCAGCCACTTGAACTTTAGAATCACTAGAGGAGAAAGCATTGCACTGATTGGTCCTAATGGGGTAGGGAAATCTACTTTATTAAAAACATTGATTAACAGAATTCCGGCTTTGCATGGAGATTTTCAGCTCGGTGCCAATGTGACACTCGGATATTATGATCAAGAGCAGGCTAATCTATCGTCCAACAAAACTGTGCTAAATGAGTTATGGGATGACTTCCCTAACCAACCTGAAAAGGATATCCGATCCATATTAGGAAACTTTCTATTCAGCGGAGACGATGTAATGAAAACTGTCTCTACCTTGAGCGGTGGTGAAAAAGCACGGCTGGCTCTTTCAAAATTAATGATGCAAAAAGCCAACCTTTTAATTTTAGATGAGCCGACCAACCACTTGGATTTGGACAGTAAATTAGTGCTTGAAAATGCACTGGTTGATTATTCAGGCACTCTCCTCTTTGTATCCCATGACCGTTACTTTATCAATCGAATTGCCGATAAAGTATTGGAAATGAAAGCAGATGGTACAATTGAATACTTGGGAGATTATGACTACTATATTCAGAAAAAACAAGAACAAGCGGAACTCGCTGAACTGGAAAAACCAGCGGATTCTATCTCCAACAATCGCCCTGTTTCAGATAAAACTACTTATCAGGAGGACAAGGAGCTTAAAAAGAAAGAGCGCCAACGCCAAAGACGTATCGCAGAAATTGAAACTACCATTGAAGAACTTGATACACGGATATCCGATTTAAATACACAATTATGTGATCCGGAAATCTATCAGGACCATGAGAAATCATTGGAAATCCAGACAACTCTTACAGCAACTGAAGAAGAATTGGAAGCATTAATGGAAGAGTGGACTTCTCTACAAGACGAATAAATCAAGATAAAAAACCAAGTTAGGGATGGCTTGGTTTTTATCAACATTTTTATCCACATTAAAAAAGTTATAAAATAAGGTTTATTTTGATTTTTCCACATTATCCACAGATTTCAAATCTTTTATCCACAGAATCTGTTGATAACACGTAGTTATCCACAATTATTCGAGTGCTTTTACTTTTCAATCAATTTTTTTACCAATAAAATAAGAGGATTACTTAATACAAGTAACCCTCTTATTTTTTATTCCAATATCAATCCTGGATTTGCATTCAAGTCCATGGCAGCTCGTTTGCCTTTTTCAAAAGCAATACTACCTGCTGCAGCAATCATTGCTGCATTATCTGTACATAAATAAAGTGGAGGTATAATCAATTCTACTTCCTTTTTGTCTATAAAAGCTTCTTCTAATTTAGTTCTTAATCCTTTATTGGCAGCAACCCCACCGGCTAACAGTACTTGTTTCACCTGGAACTCATCTGCTGCTTTTACGGTTTTAGTTACTAAGACATCAATTACACTTTCCTGAAAGCTGCAAGCCAGATCCTCAGGAGTTATCACTTTACCTTTTTGGTTGGCATTATGCAATGTATTTATAACAGCCGATTTTAATCCACTGAAACTGAAATCATATGAATCCTCTTCTAGCCATGCACGAGGCAGTTTAACTGTTGGCTGACCTTCATGCGCCAGTCGATCAATATGAGGGCCGCCCGGATAAGGTAGCTTTAGCGTACGAGCTACTTTATCATATGCTTCACCGGCTGCATCATCTCTTGTTTCCCCTATAACGTCAAAAGCTCCATGCTCCTTCATCAACACCAGCTCCGTATGGCCACCGGATACAACCAATGCAAGGAGGGGAAAAGAAAACTCAGTGAGAATTCTGTTTGCATATATATGCCCAGCTATATGATGTACATTAATAAGTGGAATTCCATGAGCAAAAGCCAATGCTTTTGCCGCATTTACGCCTATTAAGAGAGCTCCCACTAACCCAGGACCTTCAGTAACCGCAATTCCATCAAGATCATCCCAAGAGATTTCTGCTTTCTCCAATGCCTCTTCAACTACAAGGGTAATTGCTTCAACATGATGCCTTGAAGCAATTTCAGGAACGACTCCACCAAAACGTTTATGGCTCTCGATTTGAGAAGCTACAACATTTGAAAGAATTTCTCGGCCATTTTTTATTACTGCTGCTGCGGTTTCATCACAGCTGGTTTCTATACCTAATATGATTTGATTTTCTTTATTCACCATAATTCCACCCACATTACTAATGCATCTTCCATATTGTCTGTATAATAAAACTTTCTTATGCCACCGTCTTTAAAGCCCAATTTTCGATAGAGACTTTGAGCAGTTTGGTTTCCGATCCGTACCTCGAGAGTCATTCTTTTCACTCCCATGCTTTGTGCCTTGCCCAACATACGTACCATTAATTCTTCCCCGATTTTTTTGCCTCTCCATTCCGGCAATACGGCAATATTCGTGATATGGCCCTCATCGAGGATGAACCAAGTACCGCAATAACCAATTACTTTCCCCTGATCCTCTGCTACCAAATAATACGCATATTGATTGTTCATCAGCTCATTATAAAAAGCTTCTTTGCTCCATGGCAAAGTAAAAGAAGCATGCTCTACCTCAATCACACTATCAAGATCCTCTATAGTCATCTTACGAAATGTAATCGTCTGATTCATTACTCTTCCCTCTGTTTCTCTTGAGCTTCTAACCATTTCGCCTCAGCTTCTGCTAAACGTACGTAATTGGGGACAAAGGTGTGGATATCATCACCAGGCAGATTCATGCCATGCAATGCTAATTCACCCGGCCTGGCCTGATGCAACGATAAAGGTGCCATAATAGCCTTATCTCCAAGAATTTCTGTTAGGGCCTCGATATGAATAGGAACATCATTGCCTATGAATAGTATAGGTTGATTGAGTGATTTTAAATGCTCAGCCCACTCAATGGCCAACACATTCTGGTCTTCCTCCAATCTAACTAACTCTCCATTATCCCATTTAAAAAGACTTGTATAAATCTGTCCCCTTCTTGCATCAAACAGTGGACATACCAAACCATTGAAATATCTGCCATTCAGGGCAAGCGCCTCTAAACTTGATACGCCTGATAATTGAATGCCTAGACTCCAGGCCAAAGACTTGGCAATCGTTACGCCAATTCTTACGCCGGTATAAGAACCTGGCCCCTTTGCCACCACGATTTTATCAAGGTCTCCTGGCTTAAGCCCGCATTCCTTCAAAATTGCTTCTATGGAAGGCATCGCCCGTACTGAATGGTTTCGTTTTGTAAATGTTATTTGCTCTCCGATAATCCCTTTTTCATTAGCAACAGCCACTCCCAGGACATTCGTAGATGTATCAATTGCTAATACATTCATTAAAATATCTCCTCACATAGCTTTTCATAAAATTCACCTTTTGGTTCAGCTACAATTCTCCGTCTATCATTCCCATCATGATATAAATATAAGGTCAAAAGCTCTTCCGGCAATTGTCCTTTTATCAGATGAGCCCACTCGACGATCGTAATTCCTTCACCTTCAAAATATTCTTCAAACCCGAAATCTTCCTCTTCATTTTCAATTCGATAAACATCCATGTGATAAAGTGGAAATTTCCCTTTATATTCTTTCATAATGGTAAAGGTCGGGCTATTTACATTTCTTGTTACACCAATTGCTTTAGCAATTCCCTTGCTAAATGTTGTTTTGCCTGCACCTAGGTCTCCCTCAAGCGCAATTACAGATCCGGGAATCAGGCGACTTCCAATTTCCTCTGCCAGCTTCCTGGTCTCTTCTTCACTATTACAAATTCTCATATATTCGGT
This sequence comes from Bacillus sp. z14 (2026), assembly GCF_058313575.1. NCBI lineage: Bacteria > Bacillati > Bacillota > Bacilli > Caryophanales > Bacillaceae > Bacillus > Bacillus sp. z14 (2026). Next base: position 4,188 of record NZ_JBZFQK010000006.1, on the reverse strand, counting down.
CACAGTCATTCACCATGCTTTATATTTTATTATTAAAGTTTACATTATTTTAGTGTGTAAATCCAATTTCGTTTTTTTAGGTTAGCGCAAGGTTAGAAATATGAATTTGGTAATGGAATATCTGACTCTTTACGTATAGATTTATTGCTTGAGATGAGGTCTTGGCTACTACAGATTTGCTGTATACTTCGCATAGCTTTAATACAGTGTGACACGGCTTCGGTACGACTACGCCGACCTTTAAGGTCCTTGCCTTGGGATAGATCACCGCGGGGCATAGGTCGGGCATAGGTGCCTCATAGGCGGAGCATAGTTGCTTTGCTACACACTTCACCCACCTTTCAACAACCTTTACCCTGGTATACGTCGGGCATAGGTGTTCCATAGGTGGAACATAGCTGCTTCCCTCCATACTTCACCCACCTTTCAACCACCTTTACCCCGGTATAGATCGGGCATAGGTGCCTCATAGGTGGAGCATAGCTGCTTTCCTACATACTTCGCCTACCTTTCAACCACCTTTACCCCGGTATAGGTCGGGCATAGGTGATCCATAGGTGGAACATAGCTGCTTTCCTCCATACTTTACCCACCTTTCAACCACCTTTACCCCAGTATAGGTCGGGCATAGGTGCCTCATAGGTGGAGCATAGCTGCTTTCCTACACACTTCACCTACCTTTTAACCACCTTTGCCCGGGTATAGGTCGGGCATAGGTGTCCCATAGGTGGAACATAGCTGCTTTCCTCCACACTTCGCCTACCTTTCAACCAATCTTTGCCCGGGCTAAGTGCAGTATAGGTGATGGTAGACCCAGAATAGCGCACCTTTCCCATACCTTATTCACGTCTTTAAGATATTCCATTGACTGTGGATTGATCCCGACTCCTCACTCCTCCAGCTCCAACAAGTATCCAAAATCCTCCTTGCTCCCTAAAAAACCGCACAAAAAAACCAGCTCATCAACTGAACTGGTTTCTGATTGCCCGGCAACGTCCTACTCTCACAGGGACTCGCGTCCCAACTACCATCGGCGCTGAAGAGCTTAACTTCCGTGTTCGGAATGGGAACGGGTGTGGCCTCTTCGCCATCATTACCGGACTATTTGGTTAGAAAGAAATCATTCCTTCAAAACTGGATAATGTAAGTTTGGCAAGTATGCTTGATTCATTTGGTTAAGTCCTCGAACGATTAGTATCCGTCAGCTCCATGTGTCACCACACTTCCACCTCGGACCTATCAACCTGATCATCTTTCAGGGTTCTTACTAGCTTGCGCTATGGGAAATCTCATCTCGAGGGGGGCTTCATGCTTAGATGCTTTCAGCACTTATCCCGTCCGCACGTAGCTACCCAGCTATGCTCTTGGCAGAACAACTGGTACACCAGCGGTGCGTCCATCCCGGTCCTCTCGTACTAAGGACAGCTCCTCTCAAATTTCCTGCGCCCACGACGGATAGGGACCGAACTGTCTCACGACGTTCTGAACCCAGCTCGCGTACCGCTTTAATGGGCGAACAGCCCAACCCTTGGGACCGACTACAGCCCCAGGATGCGATGAGCCGACATCGAGGTGCCAAACCTCCCCGTCGATGTGGACTCTTGGGGGAGATAAGCCTGTTATCCCCGGGGTAGCTTTTATCCGTTGAGCGATGGCCCTTCCATGCGGAACCACCGGATCACTAAGCCCGACTTTCGTCCCTGCTCGACTTGTAGGTCTCGCAGTCAAGCTCCCTTGTGCCTTTACACTCTGCGAATGATTTCCAACCATTCTGAGGGAACCTTTGGGCGCCTCCGTTACTCTTTAGGAGGCGACCGCCCCAGTCAAACTGCCCACCTGACACTGTCTCCCACCCCGATCAGGGGTGCGGGTTAGAATGTCAATACAGCCAGGGTAGTATCCCACCGATGCCTCCACCGAAGCTGGCGCTCCGGCTTCAAAGGCTCCTACCTATCCTGTACAAGCTGTACCAAAATTCAATATCAGGCTGCAGTAAAGCTCCACGGGGTCTTTCCGTCCTGTCGCGGGTAACCTGCATCTTCACAGGTACTATAATTTCACCGAGTCTCTCGTTGAGACAGTGCCCAGATCGTTACGCCTTTCGTGCGGGTCGGAACTTACCCGACAAGGAATTTCGCTACCTTAGGACCGTTATAGTTACGGCCGCCGTTTACTGGGGCTTCAATTCGCACCTTCGCTTGCGCTAAGCGCTCCTCTTAACCTTCCAGCACCGGGCAGGCGTCAGCCCCTATACTTCGCCTTGCGGCTTCGCAGAGACCTGTGTTTTTGCTAAACAGTCGCCTGGGCCTTTTCACTGCGGCTCTTCGAGGCTATAAACCTCTAATGAGCACCCCTTCTCCCGAAGTTACGGGGTCATTTTGCCGAGTTCCTTAACGAGAGTTCTCTCGATCACCTTAGGATTCTCTCCTCGCCTACCTGTGTCGGTTTGCGGTACGGGCACCTTCTTCCTCGCTAGAGGCTTTTCTTGGCAGTGTGGAATCAGGAACTTCGGTACTCTAGTTCCCTCGCCATCACAGCTCAGCCTTATGTGATGAGCGGATTTGCCTGCTCATCGGCCTAACTGCTTGGACGCGCATATCCAACAGCGCGCTTACCCTATCCTACTGCGTCCCCCCATCACTCAAATGGAAGAGAGGTGGTACAGGAATATCAACCTGTTGTCCATCGCCTACGCCTTTCGGCCTCGGCTTAGGTCCCGACTAACCCTGAGCGGACGAGCCTTCCTCAGGAAACCTTAGGCATTCGGTGGAAGGGATTCTCACCCTTCTTTCGCTACTCATACCGGCATTCTCACTTCTAAGCGCTCCACATGTCCTTCCGGTCATGCTTCACAGCCCTTAGAACGCTCTCCTACCACGCATACCATACGGTATGCATCCACAGCTTCGGTGATACGTTTAGCCCCGGTACATTTTCGGCGCAGAGTCACTCGACCAGTGAGCTATTACGCACTCTTTAAATGGTGGCTGCTTCTAAGCCAACATCCTGGTTGTCTGGGCAACTCCACATCCTTTTCCACTTAACGTATACTTTGGGACCTTAGCTGGTGGTCTGGGCTGTTTCCCTTTTGACTACGGATCTTATCACTCGCAGTCTGACTCCCGAGTATAAGTCTTTGGCATTCGGAGTTTGTCTGAATTCGGTAACCCGATGAGGGCCCCTAGTCCAAACAGTGCTCTACCTCCAAGACTCTAAACTCGAGGCTAGCCCTAAAGCTATTTCGGAGAGAACCAGCTATCTCCAGGTTCGATTGGAATTTCTCCGCTACCCACACCTCATCCCCGCACTTTTCAACGTGCGTGGGTTCGGACCTCCATCCAGTGTTACCTGGACTTCATCCTGGACATGGGTAGATCACCTGGTTTCGGGTCTACGACCACATACTGCAAACGCCCTATTCAGACTCGCTTTCGCTGCGGCTCCGTCTCATCAACTTAACCTTGCATGGGATCGTAACTCGCCGGTTCATTCTACAAAAGGCACGCCATCACCCATAAAAGGGCTCTGACTACTTGTAGGCACACGGTTTCAGGATCTCTTTCACTCCCCTTCCGGGGTGCTTTTCACCTTTCCCTCACGGTACTGGTTCACTATCGGTCACTAGGGAGTATTTAGCCTTGGGAGATGGTCCTCCCGGATTCCGACGGGATTCCTCGTGTCCCGCCGTACTCAGGATCCACTCGGGAGGGAACGAAGTTTCGACTACAGGGTTGTTACCTTCTCTGACGGACCTTTCCAGGTCGCTTCATCTACCCCGTTCCTTTGTAACTCCACAATGAGTGTCCTACAACCCCAGATGGCAAGCCATCTGGTTTGGGCTGATTCCGTTTCGCTCGCCGCTACTCAGGAAATCGCATTTGCTTTCTCTTCCTCCGGGTACTTAGATGTTTCAGTTCCCCGGGTGTGCCTTCATACACCTATGAATTCAGTGTAAGATACTGCCCCATTACGGGCAGTGGGTTTCCCCATTCGGAAATCTCCGGATCAAAGCTTACTTACAGCTCCCCGAAGCATATCGGTGTTAGTCCCGTCCTTCATCGGCTCCTAGTGCCAAGGCATCCACCGTGCGCCCTTATTAACTTAACCGTTAAAAAACTCTTACTCGGTTTTTATTAAAACGCATTTACTTTGCCTTACATTACATTATCCAGTTTTCAAAGAACGATT
>NZ_JBZFQK010000005.1:0-258731 GCF_058313575.1 Bacillus sp. z14 (2026) | reverse complement strand
AAGATGATCAGGTTGATAGGTCCGAGGTGGAAGTGTGGTGACACATGGAGCTGACGGATACTAATCGTTCGAGGACTTAACCAAATGAATCAAGCATACTTGCCAAACTTACATTATCCAGTTTTGAGAGAACGAAAAAAAGATAAAATTTCTTTAAAATTTCTCTTGAAAAATGTCAGAAATACGATATAATAATAAATGTCGCTGACAAAATCGTCTGGTGACGATGGCGAAGAGGCCACACCCGTTCCCATTCCGAACACGGAAGTTAAGCTCTTCAGCGCCGATGGTAGTTGGGACGCGAGTCCCTGTGAGAGTAGGACGTCGCCAGGCAATAAAATGGAGGATTAGCTCAGCTGGGAGAGCATCTGCCTTACAAGCAGAGGGTCGGCGGTTCGATCCCGTCATCCTCCACCATTATAAAATTAAAAATTACCAAAAAATACTTGGTGAAATTATAAAAAACATAAGTTATAATAATTAAGTGTCTTAGAAAAGCATTTAAATCTATTAAGCCGGTGTAGCTCAATTGGTAGAGCAACTGACTTGTAATCAGTAGGTTGGGGGTTCAAGTCCTCTTGCCGGCACCATCAGTACGAGCCATTAGCTCAGTCGGTAGAGCATCTGACTTTTAATCAGAGGGTCGAAGGTTCGAGTCCTTCATGGCTCACCATTTACAAAATGCGGGTGTGGCGGAATTGGCAGACGCACCAGACTTAGGATCTGGCGCCTTACGGCGTGGGGGTTCAAGTCCCTTCACCCGCACTTATATGCGGAAGTAGTTCAGTGGTAGAACACCACCTTGCCAAGGTGGGGGTCGCGGGTTCGAATCCCGTCTTCCGCTCCAATGCCAAGTTATATGCCGGGGTGGCGGAATTGGCAGACGCACAGGACTTAAAATCCTGCGGTAGGTGACTACCGTGCCGGTTCGAGACCGGCCCTCGGCACTAGTTTTTTGCAAAAAAAATGCGCCCGTAGCTCAATTGGATAGAGCGTTTGACTACGGATCAAAAGGTTAGGGGTTCGACTCCTCTCGGGCGCGCCATCTTTTTGCGGGAAGTAGCTCAGCTTGGTAGAGCACTTGGTTTGGGACCAAGGGGTCGCAGGTTCGAATCCTGTCTTCCCGACCATCTAAAACTTATGGGGCCTTAGCTCAGCTGGGAGAGCGCCTGCTTTGCACGCAGGAGGTCAGCGGTTCGATCCCGCTAGGCTCCACCATTATAAACTTTAATAGGATTCAATATTTGGCGGTGTAGCTCAGCTGGCTAGAGCGTACGGTTCATACCCGTAAGGTCGGGGGTTCGATCCCCTCCGCCGCTACCAAATAGGACCTTTAGCTCAGCTGGTTAGAGCAGACGGCTCATAACCGTCCGGTCGTAGGTTCGAGTCCTACAAGGTCCACCACTATATATGGAGGAATACCCAAGTCTGGCTGAAGGGACCGGTCTTGAAAACCGGGAGGCGGGTTAAACCGCGCGGGGGTTCGAATCCCTCTTCCTCCGCCATATATACCTTAAATACCTTGTAGTATATGGAAACAAATTATTATTGTCGCGGGGTGGAGCAGTCTGGTAGCTCGTCGGGCTCATAACCCGAAGGTCGCAGGTTCAAATCCTGTCCCCGCAATAAATGGTCCGGTAGTTCAGTTGGTTAGAATGCCTGCCTGTCACGCAGGAGGTCGCGGGTTCGAGTCCCGTCCGGACCGCCATTTATAAAATGTTAGCTCATCAGTAAGACATTGAGCAGCATCAGAGAAATACAAAGATACAAAACGGCTCAGTAGCTCAGTCGGTAGAGCAAAGGACTGAAAATCCTTGTGTCGGCGGTTCGATTCCGTCCTGAGCCACCATAACTTTAAAAAGACAATGCACGGCGGTTGTGGCGAAGTGGTTAACGCATCGGATTGTGGTTCCGACATTCGTGGGTTCGATTCCCATCAGCCGCCCCATAGAGTGCGGGTGTAGTTTAGTGGTAAAACCTCAGCCTTCCAAGCTGATGATGAGGGTTCGATTCCCTTCACCCGCTCCAAATTTTACTTCGGGCCTATAGCTCAGCTGGTTAGAGCGCACGCCTGATAAGCGTGAGGTCGATGGTTCGAGTCCATTTAGGCCCATATACCATTATTCCGTAGTAGCTCAGTGGTAGAGCACTCGGCTGTTAACCGAGCGGTCGTAGGTTCGAATCCTACCTGCGGAGCCATATTTGGGGAAGTACTCAAGAGGCTGAAGAGGCGCCCCTGCTAAGGGTGTAGGTCGGGTAACCGGCGCGAGGGTTCAAATCCCTCCTTCTCCGCCATTTGGCCCCTTGGTCAAGCGGTTAAGACACCGCCCTTTCACGGCGGTAACACGGGTTCGAATCCCGTAGGGGTCATAAAAACCATGTACATGATGTACATGGTTTTTTTATATATTATTTTAATAAATGAAATCTTAATAATTAAAACATAACTGCCAAAAGAGCTCAGTCCGTCAATACATTGTCTCCTAAACGCCTTATAAGAAGGCAAAGGTAAAATTCTAATAACGGTTAAAGTCTAAAATAGAACGAGAATAAAGCCGAACTGATCATCAAGTACTTTTAAGAGGAATACCAAGTAAAATTTTATGATTTCTTTAGTAAGGATTATATCAACCAAATTGAAAATCTACTTCTACCTGTAATTTGAATAGATGTGTGAGTCAATTCTTGAATTGTTTCCCCATTTGGGAATTGGGGAAATATTGCTATAAGCCCTTCTCATTTTGCCCTATACTAATTTTACTGTTCGAACCTCCACTCCACCTAAATTAAGTATTAAATTCTGCTATTAAATATGCCTCACGATAAACCTTCATATGATCCATATATCAACATAAATAAGCAATTGAAGCTCGCATAGACATCTTCTTATAGTTTTCTGAGAGGGTATCATTTATTTAAGTCTTGCTTTAATCAGTAGATCCGTGAGACAATGGAAAGTAATTGTAAAGGTTTGTATTTAAAAAATTTCACGGATAATGTTCTCTTATAGAGAATATACTAATTCTTAAATCCTCAATCGATTATAAAGAAGCCCTCAGAAGAATTAACTCAACACAATCATCCTTTCCTCGATTGTATTTCCTAAAGTTCTATGTTGAAAGATATATTATATGCCAAAGTATCTAAGTTCCCTTTTTGGTCTTGAATTATGAGAATATTTTGTTTACTATAGATAAATACTATAATAAACAAATAATTTAATATTTTCTTACACAACTTTATTAAGTAAACATTTTAATTAATTAACTCGTTTTTGAGTGGTAGACCACTTCATTGATATTTTTCTCAATATAATGAAATATTTAACATAAAAATAATAGTATTTAAGTTTCTATATACTATATTTTGGATATATTATACTGATACCTGTTAATTTATCTTACTAATTCCAAAAAGTAGTGAAAAAAAGCTTTTTAGAGCTAAATTAACAATTTTTGCATTTGATTTAGTTACAGAATAAGTAGTTTAATTAGTATATTGAGAAAATTCGAGAAAGGGTGATAATATGCCTAATGCTATCCCAACAGACTATCAGGTCCATTTGTTTCATGAAGGCTCTCTTTATGATGCATATAAACTGTTCGGTTCCCATTTGATAAAGGTAAATGATGATATACATACAAGGTTTACAGTATATGCACCAAACGCCCGTCAGATACGCTTGGTGGGTTCTTTTAATAATTGGAATGGTAACGGTTATGAATTAAAAAGAGTTTCTGAACAGGGTATTTGGACGCTTCTGGTAGATAAAAACCTGGACGGACATATATACAAATATGAAATTGAAGCAGCATCTGGAGCCATAGCTCTAAAGAGTGATCCGTATGCCTTCTATTCAGAAATAAGGCCTCATACGGCATCTGTCGTATATCCTATAGATGATTCATATAAATGGAATGATGCGTCTTGGCTTAAGAAAAAAACAAAGAAACAACAAGATGAGAACCCCATGTTTATTTATGAAATTCATGCAGGAACATGGAGAAAACATATCCAGGAAGGCCAAGTGTCTATACCGAGCGATGAATGCAAGATTGAGGAATTTTATACATACCGTGACCTGGCTGATGAACTCATCCCCTATGTAGTTGAACAGGGCTTTACACATATTGAGCTAATGCCACTAACTGAACATCCGTTCGACGGATCATGGGGCTATCAGAGTACAGGTTATTATTCACCAACAAGCCGATATGGCAGGCCTGAAGACTTGAAATATTTTATCGATCAATGTCATCAGCATAACATAGGTGTATTGCTTGATTGGGTACCTGGTCACTATTGTAAAGATGCTCATGGTTTATTTATGTTTGATGGATCACCTGTTTATGAATACTCTGATCTCAAACACAGAGAGAATCCAGTATGGGGAACAGCAAATTTTGACTTGGGCAAACCAGAAGTTCATAGTTTTTTAATATCCAACGCAAGATATTGGATGAAGTATTTTCACATAGATGGATTTAGAGTGGATGCTGTCGCAAATATCATTTATTGGCCCAATACATATAGTGGTGACGTTAATCCACATGCTATAGATTTTTTACAGAAACTTAACCAAGTTGTAAAAGAATCCGATCCTACAGTTCTTATGATGGCTGAAGACTCAACTGATTGGCCTAACGTAACTAAGCCAGCTAGTGAGGGAGGTTTAGGATTTACATATAAGTGGAATATGGGTTGGATGAACGATATTTTAGAGTACATGGAATCAGATCCGTGTTCTCGAAAGGATCTTCATAATAAAGTAACATTCTCCTTAATGTATGCTTATACGGAACGGTTTATTTTACCTTTGTCACATGATGAAGTGGTCCACGGTAAAAAATCTCTTCTTGATAAAATGCCAGGAAGCTACGAAGAAAAATTTTCTCAGTTGAAATTACTCATGGGATTTATGACAACCCACCCGGGGAAAAAATTATTATTTATGGGTGGAGAGCTGGGGATGTTCTCAGAATGGAAGGATAAAGAACAGGTTGATTGGCATCTACTAAATTATGATTCTCATCAAACATTAAATCATTTCTTTGCAGACTTACTAAAGTTTTACAAACGGTCAAAGCCGTTATATGAGTTAGATGATTATCCTGAAGGATTTGAGTGGATTGATGTTCATAACACCGATCAGTCCATATTCTCATTTATTCGTCGTGATCGAGAAGGAAATCCATTGATAGTACTGTGTAATTTCAAAAATATATCTTATGAAGAATATAAAGTTGGAGTACCTGATAAACAGGAGTACAAAGAGGTCATAAATAGTGATGCTGTCCAATATGGTGGAAGCGATCATGTTAATAAAAAGAAAATCATCGCAGAAGAAGGTTCTTTTCATGGGAGACCATATCACGTAAAGATTAAGGTACCTCCATTTGGAATTACTGTACTGCGTCCCATTAAAAAACGGAAGGAGTTAAATAAAAATGGCAAAGAAAAAAATAGTCGCAATGCTACTGGCAGGAGGACAAGGAACAAGGCTTGAGGCTTTGACAGCTGATGTTGCAAAACCGGCAGTCCCATTTGGCGGTAAATATAGAATTATAGATTTTACATTAAGTAACTGTACGAACTCTGGAATAGATACGGTAGGGGTATTAACGCAATACCAGCCGTTATTGCTTAATTCCTATCTTTCTAACGGAAGTGCCTGGGATCTCGATTTAAAAGATGGCGGAGTAACTGTATTACCTCCCTATTCTGCTTCAAAGGAAATGAGATGGTATACGGGTACAGCAAGTGCGGTTTACCAAAACTTAAACTATATCGATCAATATGATCCGGATTATGTGATTGTTCTCTCAGGAGATCACATTTACAAAATGGATTATGATAAAATGTTGAGCTTCCATGAGGAAAGAGGAGCAGATGCGACTATCTCTGTTATTCCTGTTCCTTGGGATGAAGCAAGCAGATTTGGAATCATGAACACCAGAGAAGATTATTCTGTAATGGAATTTGAAGAGAAACCGAAAAATCCGAAAAATAATTTAGCCTCTATGGGTATCTATATATTTAATCGTAAAGTTCTAAAAGACTATTTGATAAAAGATGCTAAAAATGAAGATTCAACAAGGGATTTTGGTAAGGATATCATACCTTTATTATTAAATGATGATAAAAAGGTATATGCTTATCCATTTGAAGGATATTGGAAAGATGTTGGTACACTGAAAAGTTATTGGGAAGCTAATATGGATTTACTGGATGAAGAGTGTGAATTAAATCTTTATGACTATTCATGGCGCATTTATTCAGTTAATCCGAACAGACCACCACAATATCTATCTAACAAAGCAGAGGTTAAAGAATCACTGATTAACGAAGGATGTATAGTTGAAGGTAAGGTGGAAAAATCAGTCGTTTTCTATGGAGCACAGATTGGCAAAGACGCACATGTTAAAGATTCTGTAATCATGTCAGATGCAGTTATCGGAAAGAATGTCTATATTGAAAAGGCTATTATTCCTCCAGGTGCTGTTATACCGGATAACCAGGTGATCAGACCTATTGATGATGAAGATGTTATATTGGTTAATCCTGAACTGTTAACAGAAGAAAATGTTATAAAATTATCTTGATATAGTGAAAGGCGTTGAAAATATGAGTAAATCACTATTAGGTATTATAGATGCCACGAATAGTTTTGAATCACTGGATATTTTAACAAAAAGTCGGAATGTTGCAGCATTACCAATAGCTGGTCGTTTCCGTTTAATAGATTTTATTCTTTCAAGCATGGTTAATTCGGGAATATCTAATGTAGCTGTTTATCCACAAGCACATTTCAGATCGTTAATGGACCATTTGGGAACAGGTAAGAACTGGGATTTGAATAGAAAAAGAGATGGACTATTCTTCCTCCCGGTGCCTCATACAGAAGATGTATCTGGTGAGGTTCATGCGTTTGATCACTTTGCTTATCATATGACCTATCTTGAAAGAAGTAAACAGGAGTATGTGATTGTTGCTAACAGTCAAACCGTTTGCAATATCGATTTTAATGCTGTTCTTAAATATCATATACAAAACAAATGTGATATTACGGAAATCAAAAAAGATAAAGAATCACTTGAAATGTTCATCCTTAAAAAAGAACTGCTTGTTAAATTAATTGACGAGCGGAAACAAACTGGGTACAAATGTTTAAAGGATGTTGTGGAAGATCATTATTCCGACTTCGCTATCTGTGTTTATCAGTATGAAGGTTATCTGGCGAATATCAATTCTATTAATGCCTATTTTCAATCAAGTATAGATCTTCTTAAAGAAGAAAATTGGAGTCAGTTATTCATGAAGGAATGTCCTATCTATACAAAAGTTAAGGATGAGCCGCCATCCAAGTATAGTGAGAAGTCTCATGTAAGCCAATCAATGGTTGCCAACGGCTCTATCATAAAAGGTGAAGTAGAGCACAGTATCATCTTTAGGGCCGTTAATATTGATGAAGGTACTTCCATTAAAAATTCCATTATCATGCAAAAAACAAAAATCGGTAAGAATTGCAAACTCGATTATGTAATCCTCGATAAGGATGTAGAAATTGCTGATGGAACAGTTCTGATTGGGTCTCCATTCCAACCAATTGTTATTCAAAAAGGTGTAAAACAAGGAGCGTTGATGAACTCGTGAATGTATTATTTGTAGTATCTGAATGTGTACCCTTTGCTAAATCTGGAGGGCTGGCTGACGTAGCCGGCTCTCTTCCTAAAGAATTAAAAAAGTTAGGTCATGAGGTAAGAGTGTTGCTTCCTAAGTATGGGACGATACCTACTCATTTTTTTAATTCAGCGAAAAAAATTGCTGAATTTGAAGTTCAGTTAAGCTGGAGAAGACAGTATTGCGGTATTTTTGAAGCTGAATATGATGGTGTCATTTATTACTTTATGGATAATGAATATTATTTCCATAGACCAAAACTTTATGAGCAATTTGACGATGGTGAACGTTTTGCTTATTTCTGTAAAGCGGCTGTTGAAGCACTTTATCATATTCCATTTTTACCGGATGTTATTCATACACATGATTGGCATACGGGAATGATTCCATTCTTATTGAAAACTCAGCACCAGAATACGAAATTAGCAAACATCAAAAATATATTTACAATTCATAATTTGCAATTCCAAGGCATTTATGGAAAAAGTTTTCTTGATGATGTACTGGGGATTCATGATGACTACTTTAACCAGTTGGAATTTGACGGGAACGTCAACTTTATGAAATCAGCACTGGTTTATGCAGATGCAATAACTACTGTCAGCCCTACTTATAAAGAGGAGATTAAAACTGACTATTACGGTGAGCGTCTGAATGGATTGCTTCAGGCAAGAGACTCAGATTTATATGGGATTTTAAATGGAATTGACAATGACTTATATAATCCAAAAAAAGATGCTGCGATTGCCAGCGAGTTTTCAGTCAATTCTCTGAAAGGCAAAAAAGCGAATAAACGTTATCTCCAGGAGTATTTCAATTTACCGGTAGATGATAGCAAGCCGCTGATTGCCGTTGTATCGCGTTTAACCTCTCAGAAAGGCTTTGATCTGGTTAGAGCTGTATTCCATGAGATTTTGCAGGAAGATATCCAAATGATCATGCTGGGTACAGGCGATCCGCAATTCGAGCATTTCTTTGGTTATACGTCCCAATGGTATCAGGATAAATTAAGGGTTCATATTGGTTTTAATGAAGATTTAGCCCATCAAATATATGCTGGAGCTGATTTGTTCCTTATGCCTTCTAAATTTGAACCTTGCGGATTAAGCCAATTAATAGCAATGAGATATGGTACATTGCCGATTGTTAGGGAAACAGGGGGTCTGCGAGATACTGTACAGCCATATAATGAATTTACTGGCGAGGGCAATGGTTTTTCATTTACTAACTTTAATGCTCATGACATGCTTTATACAATACGTCGGGCATTATCTTTTTATCATAATCCTTCTGAGTGGAAAAAGATTGTTAAGAACTCGATGAAGAAGGACTATAGCTGGGCACGTTCAGCAGCAGAGTATGAGGTTTTGTATAAAGACTTGACTGAGAGGATCTGATTTAGATGTTTGATAATAAAGAACTGTTTAAGGAAGCCTTTATATCTAAGCTTGAAATGTCTTATGGAAAAACATTTTCAGAATCGACTCCGCAGGAGCAATATCATACTTTAGGAATTATGATTCGTGAATATATAAGTAAGAATTGGATTAAAACCAATCAATTATATAGAGAAACGAAGACAAAGCAGGTCTACTATTTATCAATTGAATTTTTACTCGGTAGAATTATGGGGAGTAATGTCTTAAATCTTGGCATACAAAAAGTAGTGGAAGACGGGCTTGAGGATTTAGGGATTAGCTTTTCGGAGCTGGAAACACTTGAGCCGGATTCTGCGCTCGGTAATGGTGGGTTAGGCCGATTAGCTGCTTGTTTCATGGATTCCATTGCTTCTTTGGAATTGCCTGGTCATGGATGTGGTATTCGCTATAAATATGGTTTATTTGAGCAAAAAATCATTGATGGCGTACAAGTTGAATATCCAGAGCAATGGCTTCAAAATGGACATGTATGGGAGGTTCGAAAAGCCGATCAGGCAGTAATGGTACCTTTTTGGGGAGAAGTACAATCCTATACAGATTCTGATGGCCGTTTAGGTTTCCGTCATATTGATACAGAGCCAATAATGGCTGTACCTTATGACATACCGGTTGTTGGCTATCAGAATGAAACGGTGAATACACTCAGATTGTGGAATGCTGAGCCTGCCCCGGCTCCTTATCATCGCGATATTATGCGTTACAAGCGTGATACAGAATTGGTATCAGAATTTCTTTATCCGGATGATACAGAAGACAGCGGGAAAATTCTGCGTTTAAAACAACAGTATTTCCTTGTCTCAGCCAGTTTGCATACCATATTAAAGACATACCGCAAAAAGAATATTCCTATGAGCAAATTGCATGAATACGTATCAATACATATAAATGATACTCACCCTGTTCTGGCCATCCCGGAATTAATGAGGATCTTATTGGATGAAGAAAAAATGTCATGGGAAGAAGCATGGGAAGTAACCACAAAAACGATATCTTATACGAATCATACGACGCTTTCTGAGGCATTGGAAAAATGGTCAATTCGTTTATTCCAACCATTATTGCCAAGGATCTTTATGATTGTGAATGAGATTAACGAGCGGTTCTGTCAGCAATTATGGGAGCTGTATCCGGGTGAGTGGCAAAGAATAGAGGATATGGCTATCATTGCTCATGATCAGGTTAAAATGGCCCATCTGGCTATTGCAGGCAGCCATAGTATAAACGGAGTAGCCCATCTGCATACTGAGATTCTCAAGAAGAGAGAAATGAACAATTTCTATCAGGTTTTTCCTGAAAAGTTTAATAATAAAACCAATGGTATTACTCATCGCAGATGGTTATTGAAATCCAATCCAGGACTTTCCCGTTTAATTTCGCAAGCAATCGGCGATAAATGGCAAATTGATCCGGTATATATGAAGGAATTGGAGCGGTTTAGTACGGATTCTTCCTTTTTAGAAGAGCTAATGAAAGTGAAAGCAGACAATAAGAAAAAGCTGGCTAAGCGGATTAAAGAACAAAATGGTATAACCGTTAATCCAGATAGTATTTTTGATGTCCAGGTCAAACGTTTGCACGCGTATAAACGCCAATTGCTAAATGTTCTTCACATTATGTATTTATACAATCGAATGAAGGAAGAGCCAAATTTCAAGCCATATCCGCGTACCTTTATATTTGGAGCTAAAGCATCCCCAGGATACTACTATGCCAAAAAAATTATTAAATTGATTAACACCGTGGCGGATAAAGTAAATAATGATCCGGACACAAAAGATTATATAAAGGTCGTATTTCTCGAAAATTATCGGGTATCTCTGGCTGAAGAAATATTCCCTGCAGCTGAATTAAGTGAACAAATTTCGACTGCAAGTAAAGAAGCATCAGGAACAGGTAATATGAAATTTATGATGAATGGTGCTTTGACCATCGGTACAATGGATGGGGCTAATGTAGAAATCTTTGAGAGAGTCGGAGAAGAACATATCTTTACATTCGGATTATCGTCAGAGGAAGTTATGAATTACAACGCACATGGAGGTTATCACTCCTCAGAATATTATATGCTTGATCGAAGAATTCATCAGGCTGTAAACCAATTAATTAATGGATTCTTCCCGAATACATCTGGAATGTTTGATATGATATATGATTCTCTGCTATTAGAAAATGATCAATATTTTGTATTAAGGGATTTTGGTTCCTATGCAAGTACACAGGAAAAGGTAGAGGCATCTTATCAAGACAAAAAGAAATGGAACTCATCAAGTGTAATAAATATTGCTAATTCAGGATTTTTCTCAAGTGACCGAACAATTCAGGAATATGCAACAGACATCTGGAACGTAAACCCTATAAATCAAAGAAACAAATAAATTATGTAAAATAGATAAAGGCAATCTATATTCCATTGATTAAATGAATATAGGTTGCCTTTTTACCATGTGTAATGTTTTGAATATGTAGAAGCTACTTTTTGTCATATGTAACTGTTATGAACTATTAATTAGATAATTATCAAATGAAAAACAGCTCACTGGAACTTCTTGAAAGGTTATAGTTATATATAGCAGCAAAGAAAAAAGGACAGCCAATAGGCTGCCTTATTTGTTCTTGTTGTCCACATAACTATCTCTTTTTCGGTAAGGAATATCTCCTAAATTTGACTCTAGGTTTTCATCTTCCAGGCGTTCTTCATAATCGGTTTTTGCATCGCTTTGATATACTTTACGTTCTCCGTCTGGACCATTACCAACGAATGACTCAACTTCATCTGCAAAACCTTCATCCTCTGTTTGATCTGGATAAAGATCTTCATATCCTTTTGCATCTCTAACCATATCGGATGGAGTTTCCGAGGTTCCGTATTGGGCGGCTTCTTGATAACTGTCTGTGTAGTCTTCTATTCGATGATCATATGTTCTTTGAAGGGAATCTGGCTTTGGTGGCTGAATGACATCTTCCTCAATTGGACGGTGATTGCTTAATTCCTGTTTTTTTGAATGCTCGATACAATAGAGAGTGGATGGAATGGCCTCAAGTCTTTCGTATGGAATATCCTTTCCGCACTCTTTACATACACCGTATGTGCCTTCTTCTATTGCAGACAACGCTGTTTCAATTTCATTCAATTGCTCTTCTTCATGTATTTCCAGAGCCACATCTTTTTCACGCTCAAATAATTCTGTACCGAGATCGCCAGGATGATTATCATAGGATGATAGTTCTCCGGATGCTTCACGCTCACTTAGGTCGAGTCGGCTGTTTCTTTTTGTATTTAATTTGCTTTGAAATTCTTCTTTTTGTTCTTTTAATCTATCTGTTATAGCTTGAAGTTGATTTTTACTTAGCATGCTACCACTTCCTTAACTGTAATAAGTAACTTGTATTGTTACATTTACCCCATCACACAGTAGAAAAACATTTAAGAGAAATAGCAAGATTAGAGCAGAAAAAAATAAGCCTCTACTAAGAGGCTTATTAAAAGATTTAGAAGAAGAATCCAATATACATACCAAATGCAAATAAAAGACCATAGAAAGTGTTCGTTTGGCCTGTTGCTTTCATGGCAGGCATCATTTCCGGTGGAGTATCATTGCCAACAAATCCTTTCACGGCTTGTACCGCTTTTGGAATGCTCAATAGCACAAGTAATGTCCAAGGAGAAGTAATACCTGAGAACACTAGTACGAATGCCCATACATAGGAGAGAGCAAACATGGCTGCCAGTACGATAATGGCATTTTTCTTGCCAATGAGGATTGCCAATGTTTTTCGGCCGCCCTTTTTATCCCCGACTCTGTCGCGAATATTATTTGATAACAAAATAGCACCCACAGTCAAAAAGAATGGGACAGTTACGAGCCATGCATCTAATGTCACATTTCCAGTTTGAATAAAATAAGAAATCAAGATAATTAGGCAGCCCATAAAGAAACCGGATGTAATCTCGCCAAATGGGGTATAGGCTATTGGGAGCGGTCCACCAGTATATAAGTATCCCATTGACATTGATAATAATCCGATGAGTACCAACCACCAGCTGCTATTTGCGCATATATAAACACCTATCAGTGCTGATATACCATACAGAACGAGTGCTAATGTAAGAATCGACTTTGGTGATAAACCCTCATGTACGATTCCGCCACCAATCCCAATGGATTCCTCATTATCGAGTCCCTTTTTGAAATCATAATATTCATTAAATAGGTTCGTGGCAATTTGGATAAGCAGTGCGGCAGCCATCATAGCCACAAATAACCCGATATTCAGCGAAGGTATATGTTCATGAGCCAGCGCTGTTCCAACCAACACAGGTGTAAAACCAGCTGTTAATGTGTGTGGCCTGGTTAATTTCCACCAAACCCGCCAACTTTTTCTGGGTAATCCTGTCTTCGCAGGAGTATGCGAGTGATCTTGCATTTTGTTAATCCCCTTTACGTTATAAGTTACTAGCGAATAGTGGTAAATCAATATGTTAAACTATTAGTATAAAATATAATATTTTAAGAGTTCTACAACTCATATCATTCCCACTATTATTACTATACTAAATCAGTGTAGGTAAATGTTATAGTAAGTGTCAATACATTTATCCTCTATAGTAGACCTGTTAGAAAGTCATAATGGTTCAGGCTTTAAGAAAAAGATATTATAATAGTAAGGATCCGTATTAATAGGGAAAATAAGTATGATGGTTTGTTTATTGGAATAAACTGCATTCTTGTGGATAGAAGATACCATACAGGGAGCAAGCGGAATGGAATCGCTATCAAATGATGATGAGAATATAAGCTTTAAAATGAAAATTAAGAAACTACAAAAATTGACAGCTTAATTTCTACAGGTGTATCTTTAAATAGGTTTATTGGAAATAGGAGCAACGGAGGGATTTGAATGGCAATAAAGCAAATGACAGATATTCAACAGGAATTGACTGAAGCCTTACATACAGTAAAAAGGATTGCTATGCCAATCTTATTCAGTCATGTTGAGGCCGTTACCAATAAGAAACCGATCGATATCTATCAATCAAGTGAGTGTTTATATAAAGGTGAGCGATTTTACTGGAAAGATCCGGATAATGAATTGTATTTAGCCGGGATTGGAACAGCACGTAAGCTACAATCTCTTACTAATGGAGAAAAACGTTTTAAAGATATTAAGGATAAATGGACTGCCCTAATGGAGTCAGCCATTGTGAATGGGGTTAACTCTGGAAAAGGCACAGGACCTTTATGCTTTGGCGGTTTTTCCTTTAACTCTAAAAATACAGAGCCGGGTTCCAATTGGAGCCAATTTGGCAGTTATTTATTTTATATACCTAAGTTTTTAATTACAGAAACAAATCATGGTTCATACTTAACTTCCTCTATATATTTGACTCCTCATATGTCAGATAAAGAGGTACGCCAATTTATCGAAGATAGAGATGCTTTTTTGTCTATGTCTGATTCTGGCCAAAAAGAAATGCCAGCTATCATAGAACGGCAAGAACATATTGTGGAAGAGTGGAAACAGGCTATACTAAAATCTGTCGAGGATATCCGAAACGGACAGATGGAGAAAATCGTCCTGGCCCGTGAATTAAGTTTGCAATTTGAAGATGAAGTTCCATCTTATAAAGTACTTGAGAATTTAATGATTCAGCAAAACGGAAGCTTTATTTTTGGGCTTGAATCAGGGGATGATTGTTTTATAGGTGCTTCTCCGGAAAGGCTGATTAAAAAAGAGGGGCCGGCTGTATTTTCTGCATGTTTGGCAGGGTCAACGCCAAGAAATGAAGATGAAGAAATTGATTCAGCCCTAGGAAATGAATTATTAAATGATGATAAAAATCGATCCGAGCATCAGTTTGTGGTCAATATGATTAAAGAGGCGATGGAAGAGCATTGCATCGAGATTAATATTCCTGATGCTCCCGTATTAATGAAGCTAAAAAATATACAGCATCTTTATACACCGGTAAATTGTGTGAGTCTGCCCGGCACTTCTGTTTTGGACTTTGTGGAATTGCTTCATCCAACACCTGCTTTGGGAGGTTCGCCAAGAAATATTGCTATGGAGAAAATAGAAAAATATGAAGGTATGGATAGAGGATTTTATGCTGCTCCAATAGGGTGGATGGATATATACGGAAATGGTGACTTTTCTGTAGGAATCCGCTCAGGTTTATTAAAGAAGGATAAAGCATCTCTATATGCGGGCTGTGGGATTGTAGAAAAATCAAATCCCGAAAGTGAATATATGGAGACAAAAGTGAAATTTAAACCCATGCTTTCTGCTTTGGAGGGAAGGAATATATGAATCACCAAGAAGAGCTAACTGCTTTTATAGCATCCTTTGTAGATGAACTAGCCCGAGCGGAAGTGAATGATGTTGTCATTAGTCCGGGATCCAGATCTACACCAATCGCCTATTGTATGGCTGAACATCCGGATATGAATGTTCATATTAATATCGATGAAAGATCGGCCGCCTTTTTTGCGCTTGGGATGGCTAAGGAAAAGAGAAAGCCTGTCGCTTTGTTATGTACATCAGGTACAGCGGCTGCAAACTACTTTCCTGCTATCGTAGAGGCCTATTATTCAAGAGTGCCATTAATTGTTCTTACTGCTGACCGTCCGCATGAATTACGAGATGTTGGAGCACCACAGGCCATCGACCAAATAAACCTTTATGGGAAGCATGTGAAATGGTTTGTAGAAATGTCTCTGCCTGATTCCGGAGAAATGATGCTCCAGTATGCACGCACTGTAGCAAGCAGAGCCATCAGTAATACAATTCTGGAGCCTGCCGGACCTGTTCATGTTAATTTCCCATTACGAGAGCCACTCATTCCAATCTTAAGCGAAATGGAAAAGTGGATTCGTAGAACGGACCATTCAAATGCGTGTATCGATATTGCACATGGACACCGTAAGCTGGCTGATTCTCAGTTGAATACATATCTTCGTTTAATTAAGGAAAGCGAAAAAGGGATTATTATTTGCGGTCCTATTGACCAACCTGATTTTAAGGAAGCTGTTTTGAATTTCGCTGAAGCAACGGGATATCCGATTCTTGCTGATCCTTTATCGCAATTAAGGGCAGGTGGAAATCAGCACGTAATTGAAACGTATGATACTTTTCTGAAGGAAGAAGCAATACACGGGAAAATTACACCAGGTTTAATTATTCGGTTTGGTGCAATGCCAGTTTCTAAACCAGTATTGCAATTTGTGAAAAAGTGTAAACAGACAAATCATATTGTAGTAGATGGGGGCAGCGGCTGGAGAGAGCCAGCGGGAGTAAGTACCCATATGGTTTATTGTGATGAGGCCGCTTTCTGTCACTCGGTTAGAGAAAATCTTACTGTACATGCAAATACAGAAAGAAGAGATTGGCTTTCTCTTTGGCAAGGAATGAATGAAGTGGCGAAAGAAGGGCTGCTGACTATACAGGATGAAACAGGGATGCAGGAAGGTAAATTATTTTCTCTATTGGAAAGTTTACTTCCGGAAAAAGCTAACTTAGTAGTTGGCAATAGCATGCCTATTCGAAACGTAGATTCATTTTTCTTTCAAACAACTAAGCAGATTAGGATATTGGCAAACAGGGGAGCTAACGGGATAGATGGCCTTATCTCAACTGCTGCAGGAATCAGCGCTTCCTCTGAAATACCAACTGTACTGGCACTTGGAGACCTCAGCTTATTTCATGATATGAATGGTTTCCTGGCAGCTAAAATGTATCAATTAAAGCTTCTGGTTTTGGTTGTGAATAATGATGGCGGTGGAATCTTTTCTTACCTGCCTCAGTCTGCTGAAGAAAAACATTTTGAAGAGCTTTTTGGTACGCCTCATGGCTTACACTTTAATCATACAGCTGCTTTGTATGGAGCAAACTATAAAAATCCGGAAACTTGGGAAGAAGTGACTGATTCCATTCAGGACTGGGTAGCCAATCCGGATTTCTGTATTGTTGAAGTTTGTACAAGTCGTTCCTATGATGTGAAAAGATACAGGGAAGTCGTTCAGCATGTTTCCCGGGAAATAAGAATGATGAATGATGGCGAATAAACTCATGTTATCCATTAATGGAGTAAAGTATCACGTGCAATTGCAAGGAGTAGGACAGCCTGTACTTCTTTTGCATGGATTTACGGGTTCCATGAATACGTGGAATACATTTATTCAGGATTACAAACATTGTTTTCAGTTTATCAGTCTGGATCTATTAGGGCATGGTCTGACAGAAGCGCCTATTGATCCTGATAGATATGAAATGCAAAAGGCTGCTAAAGATATTAAGGACATTTTAATCGCTTTAAATATCCAAAGTGCACATATTCTTGGTTATTCGATGGGAGGGAGACTGGCATTGGGGTTTGCTGTTTTATATCCTGAATTTGTTCGGACTCTCATTTTAGAAAGCTCATCACCAGGCCTGGAACATGAAGGCGAACGACTGTCGAGGGCACATAGTGATGCACAATTGGCAGAACGTATCAGAGAATATGGGATAGATAGTTTTGTAGATGATTGGGAGAAGATTCCGTTATTTGCTTCACAAGAAAGACTGTCGAATGGCAAGAAAGCAGAAATTAGGCAGGAGAGAGTATCCCATACCAGTATTGGCTTGCAAAATAGTTTAATGGGAATGGGTACAGGCTCACAGCCCTCATTTTGGAGTGAATTAAAGGAGTTGGATTTTCCCGTTTTATTGCTCGCGGGAGCATTGGATAAAAAGTTCGTTCAATTGGCCTTAAAAATGCAGAATTGCCTTAATAGATGCCAATTTGAAACAATAAATGACACTGGCCATGCAATACACGTGGAAGAACCCAAAATATTTGGTAGAATAGTAAGTGAGTTTATTAGAGGGAGGAATTAGAAATGGCTTTTGATTGGGTAACCATTCGTACATATGAAGATATTTTATATGAAAGATATAACGGTATTGCTAAAATTACCATCAACCGTCCAGAGGTACGCAATGCATTTCGTCCAAAAACAGTAATGGAATTGATTGATGCTTTTTCCCGTGCCAGGGATGATAAAGAAATAGGTGCTATTATTTTAACAGGCGCAGGTGACATGGCATTCTGTTCTGGCGGTGACCAAAAGGTTCGCGGTCATGGCGGATATGTGGGTGAAGACGAAATTCCTCGTCTGAATGTTCTTGATCTTCAACGCTTGATCCGTGTTATTCCAAAACCTGTTGTGGCAATGGTAGCAGGCTATGCTATTGGCGGAGGTCACGTACTGCATGTTGTATGTGATTTAACAATTGCTGCTGAAAATGCACGTTTTGGCCAAACCGGTCCTAAGGTTGGAAGCTTTGATGCAGGTTATGGTGCAGGATATTTAGCTAGAATCGTAGGCCATAAGAAAGCAAAAGAAATTTGGTTCTTGTGCCGTCAATATGATGCGCAGGAAGCACTTGATATGGGCTTGGTAAACAAAGTAGTTCCATTGGAGCAACTTGAAAAAGAAACGGTGCAATGGTGCGAGGAAATGCTTGAAAAGAGCCCAACTGCCCTTCGTTTCCTAAAAGCAGCTTTCAATGCGGATACCGATGGACTGGCTGGACTTCAGCAGTTGGCAGGCGATGCAACATTGCTTTATTATACAACAGATGAAGCCAAAGAAGGCCGCGATGCTTTTAAAGAAAAGCGCAATCCAGACTTTGACCAATTCCCACGATTCCCTTAATGGAGAACGAAAAACAGCTTGACGCCTACCGTCAGGCTGTTTTTATGTACATGTAAGTATCAGTTAGAGTGATAGAGGTTAATTTGTATTTGTACTTAAAAACGCTTTGATGGTCAGAGAGATCATGAAGGAGTTCAGAGGGAAGGTTGAAAAGATGTTGATGCATGATACGGTTGTTCCGCAGTTTTTGATTCAACGGGCGTATGTGACTCCGGAGCGTACGGCTCTTTCATTTGAGGGAGAGAAGTGGACGTTTAGAGAGTTATATGAAATGGCCCATTTATACGCTCAAAAATTGACGGAGTTGGGTGTTGCGGAAGGTCATGTAATTGGAATTAACATGAAGAATCGGCCGGAGATGGTCTTTACGATACATGCTCTTCTCCTGATTGGCGCCAAAATTGTCCTATTGAATACTCGTTTAACAGATCGGGAAAAAGAGTGGCAATTAGAAGATGCTCAGGCTGATTTTCTCATATCAGAAAACGAAATGTTACTGGATATTTCCGTGCTAAGGCTGGAACAATTAGAGAAGGCTAAGGCAAAGTCATTTGAAGAAAAGAAGAACTTATCGTTTAATCAAACGGCAACTATTATGTACACATCAGGTACGACTGGTAAGCCTAAGGCCGTTCAGCAAACGATGGGAAACCATTATTGGAGTGCGATTGGGTCTGCTCTAAATTTAGGGTTGCGCGATGATGATAAATGGCTTTGCTTTATGCCGCTATTCCATATAAGTGGTTTATCTATCCTTTTAAGATCAGTCATTTATGGGATAGAGACTGTTTTGCAAAGAGGATTCGACCCTGTACAAGCAAATGAAGCTATTTGGAAAGAGAAGATTACGATTTGCTCGGTTGTGACGAATACTTTGACAAGAATGCTTGAAGATTTAGGAGAAAGGACATACCCTGAGGAATTTCGCTGTATGCTGTTAGGGGGCGGCTCAGCACCTATGGCGTTGTTGAAAAAGGCTACGGATAAAAACACACCTGTCTTTCAAACATATGGTATGACAGAAACATGCTCTCAAATCGTCACGCTGGCTCCTGAAGATGCAACGCGAAAACTGGGCTCTGCCGGTAAGCCATTATTGCCATGTGAGATAAAAATTATTGTGGATGGAAGGATTGCTGCAGTTGGTGTACCGGGAGAGATTGCAGTAAAAGGCCCAAATGTAACTCCGGGGTATCTTCATGGAAGGGCACCGGAATCTTTCCAGGATGGCTGGTTTTATACAGGTGATATCGGTTATATCGACGAGGAAGGGTATTTGTTTGTCATTGATAGACGCTCTGATTTAATTATTTCTGGTGGAGAAAACATTTATCCGGCTGAAATAGAATCCGTTTTGATGGAGCATCCTTTCGTAAAAGAAGCGGGAGTCATTGGTCTTAGCGATGATGAATGGGGAGCCGTTCCAGCAGCCGTAATAGTCCCCCATCCAGCGAGCCATTTACAACAGACAGAGATCATCGAATTTTGTGAATCCAGGCTGGCGCGATATAAAATTCCTAAAAAAGTAGTGATGGGTAAGGAGTTACCCCGTAATGCTTCAAACAAAATAGTGAGAAGAGAGTTAATTAATTTTTTTAGTTAATTCTGAATATTGGGTGTTGGACTTATTCAATTCGGCTATCAAATCCTGTATAATGGAAAAAAAGACATAAGAAGGCGGGGAAGAAATGGCTCGTTCGAAAAAACAATACTTGATTGCTGAGATCTTGTTGCGTCGCGGACTCCCATTATCAGTTATAACCGCAATAACAAATGTGGCAGAAAAAGAAGTTGTCGAATTAGTAAAGAAAAGTTACTAAGGGAAAAGCGCCTGGGTCACAGGGCGCTTTTCTTTATTGATTTATTTCTTCTTCCAGTAAACCTAATTCCAATCCCCGTTTAGCTATAAGCTGGTCTACTTCCTTCGGTAATTCATCAAGGGATCCGAATTCGGTACTCCAATAATTCGTAAAAGAGTCCACGCATATAGGAAATGTTAAGGAATTGGAATTTTGTAAATCCTCGTTAAAATTTCGGAGTATGTGATTGATATCCATTTATGACAGCCTTTCGTTTATAAAAAGTCAGCTGGGCGAAAGGTTTTGCATCCAGTATCGCCACTTTTATAAGCACGTTCCTCTGAATACATATTTACTTGAATTTTTTCTGCTGCACATTTATTCCCTTGTTTCCAAAAGTGGCAGGAATTCACAGAGCATTTAACACCATTTGGCATAAAAATCTCTCCTTTCTTTTGTTAGAATGCTTCTTTTCACCTCTTATATGTAAAGTAAATACAGGAAGAAAAAAGCCCGAATCCAAAAGAATTCGGGCTTTTACGTGATTAATCATTTAAAGCTTTTTGCAGTGAGTCTAAATTATCCTTCGCGATTGAAAAATAATCGCGTTCTGAATCAATATCATCCTGAGTCAGGATAGATAGATTATGAATAGGCAATGCAGTCAAATTAGCCTCTTTTTTAATAATATCCGTTAATTTACTATTTATATTCTGTTCAACTAAAATATATTTAAGTTGATGTTCCTTGGCAGTATCCACTAACTTCTCAAGTGATTTTTGAGTAGGCTCTTCGGATGTAGATATACCGGAGACGCTTATTTGATCTACATCATAACGTTCTTCCCAGTATCCAAACGCAGCATGAGAAACAAGGAATTCATCATGAGGTGCTTCGCTGAATACCTTTGTATATTCTGTATTTAACTCATCGAACTTTTTAGCCAGTGTTTCGTAATTTTCCTCGAAGGCACTTTTTTGTTCAGGCATTTTCTCAATCAGTGTGTCTTTAATATGTTCAGCCATTTCTTTTGCATATAGTGGATCTATCCATAAGTGCGGATCGACTGTACCATGATTATGGCCGTCGTCTTCGTGCTCATGATCTTCATGTTCGTGCTCTTCATGTCCATGAGTATCAAGATTTACTTTTTCACCAATAGCTATCATTTCCACATTTTCGTTTCCCAATGTTTTGGTCACGTTATTTACAAAGCCTTCTAAATTGTATCCAACGTAATAAAATAAATCAGACTCTGCGATATTGATAATATCCTTTTGTGTTGGTTCAAATGTATGTTCATCTACACCTGCCGGATAGATAGAAGATACATTTACATGTTCACCACCTATTTGCTCAGCCATATACTGTAATGGATAAACAGTTGTATAAATAGAAAGCTGGTTTTCATTTTTAGTATCAGTCGTGCTATTATCGCTGTTGCATCCGGAAAGAAAAATAGATGCACCAAGTATGAGTGCGAATATAAATGATATTTTTTTCAATGTAGTATCCTCCTGTTAATCGTATTCATTACGATTTGTTAAGCAAAAATATAAATCGAAAAGATTACGATTTGCATATCTAGTATGATACACGGCTTTTTCTTGTAAATCAAGAGTCTTTTTTTTCTTGTTTTTCAGGTACAGGATCAAACCCGCCGGCATGCAGTGGATGGCATTTAGAGATTCGTTTTATGGTTAGCCAGGTCCCCTTTACTGGTCCGAAACGCTCAATTGCTTCAAGGCCATATTGAGAACATGTTGGATAAAATCTACAACTTGGCGGCTTCATAGGTGAAATGGCCACTTGATAAAAACGGACTAGTTTTAGTAATATTTTTTTCATAATATGAACTTCCTTAATTAGAATGTTTAGATACAACCATATCATAATGCCTGAAAGGGCAAACTTCAAACTTTAGAGATGAAATATTGATGGAGAAAAGGTAAAATTAGTAATAAGTTTAAAAGGAGGTTTTATAATGCCATCTGTTGAAAGTTTTGATTTGGACCATAATGCTGTTAAGGCCCCGTATGTTCGTCATTGTGGTGTTCATAAAGTAGGAAGCGATGGAGTTGTTAACAAATTTGATATTCGTTTCTGCCAGCCAAATAAACAGGCCATGAAGCCAGATGCGATTCACACTTTAGAGCATCTGTTGGCGTTTAATATCAGGAAATATTCTGAGGGTTATTCTCACTTTGATATCATTGATATTTCACCCATGGGATGCCAAACTGGATTTTATTTGGTGGTCAGCGGTGAGCCAACTGTTGAAGAAATCATAGATGTGCTTGATAAAACCATGAAAGAAGCTGTTGAGATAACTGATATTCCTGCGGCTAACGAAAAACAATGCGGTCAAGCCAAGCTTCATGACCTTGAAGGTGCAAAAAAGTTGATGAGATTTTGGCTGACACAAAGCAAAGAAGATTTAAAACAAGTATTTGCATAAACAAAGTCGAATCCCCTTTTTATCTGGGGATTCTTTTTTGCGCTTATTCATGTGGTTCAGATGTGCGAACCTCTTCTTTACCACTCAAATGCGGATTTTGATCTAATGGATCAATAGTGTGCTTGTATTCGTATGCTTTTGTTGTGACAAGTGCAGTAACCCCTATTATTAGGACTATAATAATTGCCCCTATTATAAATATTCCTGTCATCCCCATATGCTTTCCCCCAGTCTTTATGACCTCTATTATATCATTGCTGTTACATAGAAATGACCTATATCTTACCATATCGTTTTTCGGGGTCTCTGTGAATTTATTTAAAAAACTAAAAAAACCTCCTATTTTTAGAAGGTTTCGCTATGTAATCCTATCTTAGTGCAAATATTTTGATACAGGCGGCTGTACATCATCATTTGCAAATCGCTTTTTAAGGCTATCAATTATGTATATCCCCATTAAATTATATAGCTCCCGATCTTCCAGTTCATTAATTAATTGCATAACATCCTTACGATCAAGCTGTTCTAAAACGGCTAAAGCCAAAATATCAATATCTTCATCATCGCCAGTTAGTTTATCTCGATACAATTGGTATAGTTCATCAATGAAATTCACTGCTAAGAACTCCTTTCAATTTTTAGATCACGATTCATATAGTAATTATTTACCCCAACCTTTATAAATGTACTCTACTTATATTGAAAATATTATTGATTCCATCCTTCATGACTATATTTGTTATATTTTTAAGAAAGTGTGTTGTAAAAGTAAGCTTCTAATTGATTTATTCCTTATAAATTATATAAGAGCCAGTTTTGCTATAATTGAAAGAAACAATTAAGAGAGAAGTGTAGAGATAGATGGACATATTTAAGGATATCCATGGAAATAATGTCTATTTTCATGATGAACAAGGTCAATTTGAAAAAGAAGCTCGTCATGTATTCGTCATATGCCGCTATAAAGGGAAATGGGTTCTTACCAACCATTCCAAAAGAGGGCTTGAATTTCCCGGAGGCAAGGTGGAAAACAATGAAACCCCTGTTCAGGCTGCCATACGTGAAGTATATGAGGAAACAGGGGGAGAAGCAAAGCAGTTAATTCCAATTGGCGAGTATAAAGTACTCGACCCAGCGGGTTCCTTTGTTAAAGCAGTATTTTATGCCGAGCTTACTGCCCTTACGAAGAAAGAAGATTATCTGGAAACAGAAGGGCCCGTTTTACTGTCAGAACTGCCACATGATTTTCAAACGAGCACCCAATATAGCTTCATTATGAAGGATCAGGTTGTTTTGAAATGTCTGGATAAAATAAGCCGGTTAAAATTTTTATGATAAGCGGTCGCGGATTAACTTAGCTTCAACAAACTCGACCATTTTATACATAATCGTTGCAAATACAGCTATAACGAGTAATGCCATTAAAACAAGGGTGAAATTAAATACCTGGAATCCATAAATGATTAGATAGCCAAGTCCTTGTGAAGAAACAAGAAATTCTCCAACTATGACACCAACCCAGGCTAAACCAACATTAACCTTTAGTGTCGATATAATGACTGGAAAGGAATACGGCAAGACAGCTTCCTTGAAGATGTGCATGCGGCGAGCATTAAACGTTTCCATTACCTTTATATAATTGGGATCGATTTCCTTGAAGCTCGTGTAGACGACTATAGTCGTAACGATAACTGAGATAATGATTCCATTGGTGATAATGGATATTAATCCAGGGCCCATCGCCACAATAATAATGGGTCCAAGGGCTACCTTAGGCATAGCATTGAAGATGACTAAATAGGGATCCAGGACCTTTGAAAGCATTGGAGACCACCACAAGGCAACAGCTAGCAGTGTCCCTAGTAGAGTGCCTAAAATAAAGCTGATGACTGTTTCGAACAAGGTAAGTCCGAGATGGCTGAGCAAACTGCCATCCTGTATTTTTTCAATCAGCATTTCAACGACATTGGAAGGTGAACTGAACAGGAGGGGATCTATCCAGTAAAAATGGCTGGCTATTTCCCAAAGAGCAAAAAATAAAACAAAGATAACACCCTGATACAGCCATACTTTATGCTGGTTGGTTTTTAATTGTTGGATATAGTTCTTGTGAAGGGTATTAATTTTAAGTTTATTATCCGTCAAGCTGCTCCATCTCCTTCCATATAAGCTGGAACACATCTGAAAAGGCTGGATGATTTCTTGCATTAAATGGGGATAGCCCTTTTAACTCGTTTGGAATATCAAATTCTTTGTGAATTTTTCCTGGTTTTGGAGAGAGGAGGAAGACACGATCACTCATGGCTACTGCTTCTCCTATATCGTGAGTAACTAAAATAGCCGTTTTTTTAAACGATTTTAATGTACTTGATACGATATCTTCAAGCTTTAGTTTGGTTTGTAAATCTAAAGCAGAAAAAGGTTCATCTAAGAGGAGCAGAGTAGGGTTAGTGGCCAAAGTTCTAACTAGGGCAACTCGTTGGCGCATTCCTCCTGATAGCTCCCTTGGAAATTTAGTCAATACATCCTTCAGGCCGATTTCTTCTAATAGTGATATGGTTTGTTCTTCGTGCTTTTGGTCGAGCTGCTTTAATAATTTTAATCCTATCAATATATTTTCTTTAATGGTCTTCCAGGGAAATAAATAATCCTGCTGCAGCATATATCCAATATCCTGGCGATGGATGAGGACATCCTTCCCGTATAGCTTAACACTTCCTTCGGTTGGCTTAAAAAGGCCAGATATAATGGATAGAAGGGTTGTTTTACCGCAGCCGCTTGGGCCAAGGAAGGAGATGAATTCTCCCTCCTCAATACTCATTGATATATTCTCTAAAGCAATTGATGTTTGCGATTTAGATAAATAGAGATGAGATACATTCTCTATCGACAATAAAGGCATAATCCCTGCCTCCTTAGCTCCTATTTTGAAACTTCTTCAGCGATTTCTGTATTTACGAGTGTTTTATGATCGATATAGGAATCGATTTCTCCTGCTTCTTTCATGATATCCTGCAGATTTAACCATTCTTCCTCATCAAGAATTGGATTTAAGGCAAAGGACTCCTGTGACTTGTAACGGTCAATGGCCATTTCAATAATCTCTACGTCTGTATCTTCAAAATATGGGAGAATAGCTTTTGCTACTTCAGCGGAATCTGTTTCTTCAACCCATTTTTGTGCTTTATAAATCGCTTTTGTAAAACGTTTAACGATATCTTCATTTTCCTTCATATAGCTTTCCTTTGCCATGAAGGTGGTGTATGGAACATGGCCGGATTCTTTTCCAAAGGAAGCGACAATATGTCCTTTTCCTTCTTTTTCAAAAACACTTGCCTGAGGTTCGAATAGCTGTACATAATCACCTGTTCCTGATGCAAAGGCATTGGCGACATTGGCAAAATCAATATTTTGAATTAATTTCAAATCCTTTTGAGGATCAATGCTGTGTTTTTTCAGTACAAACTCTCCAACCATTTGTGGCATACCGCCTTTCCTCTGTCCGAGAAATGTACTGCCCTTTAGCATGTTCCAGTTAAATTCCTCTATTTTTTCTCTGGATACAAGAAAAGTTCCATCTGTTTGAGTTAATTGGGCAAAATTAATAACAGGATCTCTTGAATTTTGTCCATGAACATAAATAGAAGTTTCTGAGCCAACAAGCACGATATCAGCTCCGCCTGATAGTAGAGCAGTCATTGTCTTATCACCGCCCCATGCAGTCTGCAGGTCTACATCAAGCCCTTCGTCCTTAAAAAATCCTTTGGCCAGGGCGACATATTCAGGTGCATAAAAAATAGAGCGTGTGACTTCTGCTACTTTGACTTTTGTCAATTCTTCAGTCGACTTATTTTCTTTACAGGCCGATAAACTAAAGATGAGCAGAATGGACAGCATACAGAAGAAGCTGGTTTTAAGATAATATTTCAAGGGAATTTCCTCCTTAGTAGGCAGTATGTATGCCAAAGTGTAGTTAATCGTATTGTATGTGTGGTATATATTTGTGTGAATGCCTATAGAACTTTGTAAAGGAGCCCGGATTATGGATGAAGTAAAATCATCGCTAGGTAGTATCGTAGATAGAAGTCGATATCCATCGCCACATCCGGATATAAATCTATATATTGTCACGTATTTATCGAATGGGTTAAGGGTTAAGGGGCTATTAGCTGAGCCAAAAAAAAATGATGAAATAATGGACGGATTTTTATATTTACGCGGAGGCATTAAAAATGTTGGGAAGGTCCGTCCAGGGCGTATCATTCAATTCGCAAGTCAGGGGTTTGTTGTTTTTGCCCCCTTTTATCGTGGCAACCAGGGTGGAGAAGGAGAGGAAGATTTTGCAGGAGAAGATCGTTGGGATGCTATTGCAGGTTTTGAACTTTTAAAGCAACATCCCAAGGTTAATCCAAAAAAGGTCCATATTTTTGGATTTTCTCGAGGCGGGATTATGGCCTTGTGGACAGCTATATACTGCCAGGACGCTGCTTCACTTGTCACGTGGGGGGGAGTTTCCGATATGGTTCTGACCTACATAGAGAGAATTGATTTAAGAAGAATGCTGAAAAGGGTCATTGGAGGTACGCCAAACAAGGTGCCGGATGAATATAAAGCCCGTACACCCTTGTATGAAATTGAAAAAATACCATGTAATGTTCTAATTATTCATGGCGAGAAGGATAAGAACGTTTCGGTTGAACATGCCAATCTATTAAGAAACAGACTGCAGGATCTCGGCAAGAGCGTCGATGTGTGGTACCTTAAGGACTATACACATTATCTACCTCCTAGAATAAATCGGCAAATCGTCACGGATTTAACGAAATGGATGAAAGAAGCCGCTTCAAATGATACCATTGAAATAAATAAATGAAGCAGGGGAGTGAGAGAATTGGGTATGCCAATGGAATTGAATACTCTTATAGTGACAAAGGCTAATGAAAAAAGGGTTGAGGAAAATCTATTCGTCCTAAAAAAAGAAGGATACCGCCTATATCCAATTGAAATTCCGATTGATATCCGAAAAACTCTGGATGGAGAATCGAGAGGAACGGCACGGATAAAAAAAGTGGAATGGGAAAATAACTGCACAACCATTACATATGAGTTGATTTCTTTAAATTCCAGTAACTAAATTGAATAGAAACTAAAGAAAACAAACCTTCATCCAGAATTACATTGGGCGGTGGGTTTGTTTTTAAATTTAGACAAATAAAATAGTGCCTCAGGAAAGCCATTTCTTTTTGGCTTCCTAAGACACCGCTAGTTCTTTAAAAGGTAATTGGTCCACCTTTAGATTCAATTTCAGAACTGATATTTTTAAATTCCTTGAAATTTTCTCTGAATTTATGTGCAAGCTCATTCGCCTTTTCATAATAGGCTTCTGGATCTTTCCACGTTTTCTGCGGCTGTAAAACTTCATCAGGTACTCCAGGTACGTGTAAAGGAATCGCTAAGCCAAATATTCTGTCTTGTACCGTTTCGATATTGGCTAGTTCTCCTTCCAATGCAGCTTGAATCATCAATCGTGTATAAGAAAGCTTCATGCGGCTACCTGTCCCATACTCTCCTCCAGTCCAACCGGTATTAACCAGATATACCTGAACTTGATGTTCCTCAATATTTTTGCCAAGCATCTCAGCATATTTAGTTGGATGCAATGGTAAGAATGGTGAACCGAAGCAGGTAGAAAACGTAGCCTGTGGTGAAGTGATTCCGAGTTCAGTTCCTGCCAATTTACTCGTATAACCGCTTAGAAAATGATACATTGCCTGTTCTTTGGTTAACTTGCTGATTGGAGGCAGAACACCAAAAGCATCAGCAGTTAAAAAGATGATTGTATTGGGATGGCCCGCTATACTAGGTGTGACGATGTTCTGCATGGCTTCGATAGGGTAAGCTGCCCGGGTATTTTCAGTTAACATTCCATTATCATAGTCAGCAATTCTCGTATCTTCATCTACAACCACATTCTCTAGTACAGAACCAAAGCGTATGGCATTAAAAATTTGAGGCTCTTTTTCCTGTGTGAGATTGATGCATTTTGCGTAACAGCCGCCTTCAATATTAAATACACCATCAGGAGACCAGCCATGTTCGTCATCACCTATAAGGCGGCGATTTGGATCGGCTGATAAAGTAGTCTTTCCAGTGCCGGATAGGCCAAAGAAAAGAGCTACATCTCCCTCGAAACCTACATTTGCTGAACAATGCATAGAGAACACATTTTTCTCAGGCAACAGGTAATTCATGATTGAGAAAATGGATTTTTTCATTTCACCTGCATACTCGGTGCCTCCAATTAAGACGACTTTTTTCTCAAAAGAAATGATGATAAACGTCTCAGATTGTGTACCGTCCACGAGAGGGTTTGCTTTAAAACCTGGTGCTGAGATAATAGTAAACTCAGGAGAATGATTTTCAAGCTCTTCTTTAGTGGGGCGGATAAACAGCTGATGTACAAATAAATTGTGCCAGGCATATTCATTGATTACTTGTATAGGAAGGCGGTAGTCTGTTGCAGCCCCAGCAAACCCATTAAATACAAATAATTCATCTCGTTTTTCGAGGTAATCGATAACTTTATCATATAATTTAGAGAATGCGTCTTCAGATATTGCTTGATTGACGCTTCCCCAGGCTATTTTATCTTTAGTGGCAGCTTCCTCTACAATATATTTATCCTTTGGAGATCTGCCGGTATATTTACCTGTTTCGGCTTTAATCGCTCCAGTAGATGTGAGGATGCCCTCTTTTCTGGTTAATACTTTTTCAACTAATTGTGGCACTGAAAGCTGAATGTGAATATTATCATGAGTAAGTAATTGTTTCAATTCATTGGAAACTCCTACACTGTTCATAAGGTATCATCCTTTTCCAGAATTTTGGTAAGCATATTATATGGAAAATAGTATAACACATTTAATCGATTTATCCATACTAATTGTGTTAATTTTCAAAAATATGGTTTAATATAGTATATAAGAATAATTATTATTGTTTTCATTGGTGAAAGAATAGGAATATTAGTCAATATTGATGGATAAATAATAAAGTATATTTATTTGAATATTCGTAAATTAATTATATCAATATCATAATTGAAATGCGAATTTTAAGTTCTGACTGTACTTCTTTTAGAAAAAGGATGAAGCTAAAGTTTTATCTTAACAATATATTCCTGTTTATTTATTGACAGAAAATGATGGATAAGATATTATATACATTTGATATGGATACTCTTATCAAGACTCGGTGGAGAGACGAGCTCTATGAAGCCGGGGCAACCTGCAGTTTGATTCCTTTTAATGGAAATCACGCAAAGGTGCTAACTTGATGCAAGGTTATAATGCCTTGAACGATGAGAGTGAAAGGCAGATTTCTGAGACTCAGACCTTTCCTCTTTTCTTTATAAAGGGGAAGGGTCTTTTTTCGTATAATCAGGAGATAATTAAAGATAATGAGTAGCCATAAACAGGGAAACTGAAGGAGGAAATATACATGTCTAATAAGAGACATTTGTTTACATCAGAATCTGTAACAGAAGGTCATCCGGATAAAATTTGCGATCAGGTTTCTGATGCCATTTTGGATGAAATATTAGCAAAGGATCCAAATGCAAGGGTAGCCTGCGAAACATCTGTTACCACTGGATTAGTTTTAGTAGCGGGAGAAATCACTACTTCTACGTATGTGGATATTCCAAAAATTGTACGTGACACAATCAAAGGGATTGGTTATACACGTGCAAAATATGGTTTCGATGCAGAAACATGCGCTGTCTTAACCTCTATTGATGAACAATCTGCAGATATCGCCCAAGGTGTAGACCAAGCTTTGGAATCAAGAGAAGGCACGATGTCAGATGAAGAGATTGAAGCAATTGGGGCGGGAGATCAGGGTCTAATGTTCGGTTTTGCCTGCAACGAAACAGAAGAATTAATGCCTCTTCCTATTTCTCTTGCTCACCAATTATCTAGAAAGCTGGCTGAGGTTCGTAAACAAGAAGTTCTTCCATACTTGCGCCCTGATGGAAAAACACAAGTCACAGTGGAATATGATGAAAATAAAAATCCGGTAAGAATTGATACCATCGTAATCTCTACTCAGCATGACGCGGAAACAACACTGGATCAAATTAAGAAAGACTTAAAAGAACAAGTAATTAAACCGGTTGTTCCTGCTCACCTTATTGATGAACAAACTAAATATTTTATTAACCCAACGGGCCGTTTTGTTATTGGAGGTCCACAAGGGGATGCAGGCTTGACTGGCCGTAAAATCATTGTTGACACGTATGGTGGATACGCACGTCACGGTGGTGGAGCATTCTCTGGTAAAGATGCTACAAAAGTAGACCGTTCTGCTGCCTATGCAGCCAGATATGTAGCTAAAAATATTGTAGCAGCAGGTCTTGCAGATAAAGCAGAAGTTCAGCTGGCTTACGCGATTGGTGTAGCTCAGCCAGTATCTATATCCATTGATACGTTCGGTACAGGTAAAATTGAAGAGGAAAAATTAATTGAATTAGTACGTGCTAACTTTGATCTGCGCCCTGCAGGAATCATAAAAATGCTTGATTTAAGACGTCCGATTTATAAACAAACAGCAGCTTACGGACATTTTGGACGTAATGATTTAGATCTTCCTTGGGAGAAAACTGATAAAGTAGAAGTACTGCGTACGGAAGCTAACATCTAAGATAAACAGCATAAACATTTCAAGAAAGAGGGATAAACCCTCTTTCTTTTTTTGTCTAAATATGGTAATATTAGGAAACTATGAAATCGGGTATAATGGATCGTATTTTGTCGGGACCCTAGCTCATATCTAAAATCTAATTCTTTGATATTTTTAAATGAAAAACAGTCGAAAGTAAAGGTAGTGAGTGAATAATAATGTGTGGATTTGTAGGATGTATGCATGATCACCAACAAGCGAATCAGGATTCAGAACTAATTAAAAGTATGAATGACTTGATTACGCATAGAGGGCCGGATGACGAGGGGTATTATATAGATGAACATATCCAGCTTGGTTTCAGAAGACTAAGCATCATTGATATTGAATGTGGACATCAGCCCTTAACGTATGAAAATGAACGCTATTGGATTGTTTTTAACGGAGAAATATACAACTACTTGGAATTGAAAGTAGTGCTGGAAAAGGAAGGCATGGCGTTTTCTACAAATTCAGATACTGAAGTAATCCTGGCGGCATTTGTTCAATATGGGGAAAAGGCAGTTGAAATGCTTCGTGGGATGTTTGGGTTCGTGATTTGGGATAAACAGGAGAAATCTATTTTTGGTGCCCGTGATCCATTTGGGATTAAACCATTTTTTTATAAGGAAGATGGGGATAAGACCTATTTTGCTTCTGAAAAGAAAAGTATTATACACGCTATAGAAAAACAAGAATTGGAT
Organism: Bacillus sp. z14 (2026); assembly: GCF_058313575.1. NCBI lineage: Bacteria > Bacillati > Bacillota > Bacilli > Caryophanales > Bacillaceae > Bacillus > Bacillus sp. z14 (2026). The sequence goes on along the minus strand of NZ_JBZFQK010000005.1, from coordinate 226,235 downwards.
CATGTGTCTCTGCAGCATTATCTTACCTTTCAATTTACTCCAGAACCAGCAACGATGACAAAGTATGTGAAAAAATTATTGCCTGGACATTGCTTTACAAAGAAAATTGGAGAACCTATGGAAATCCGCCAATATTGGAAAGCGGAATTTAAACCTATTCTGCGCAGTGAACCAGATTGGATTAAAGAAATTCAAGATGTGATGTATGACAGTATCAGCATGCATATGCGCAGTGATGTACCCGTTGGTTCATTTCTTTCAGGTGGAATTGATTCTACAATCATCGCATCCATAGCTAAAGAATTTCATCCTGGAATTAAAACATTCTCAGTTGGATTTGAACAGAATGGTTTCAGTGAAATTGATGTAGCTAAAGAAACAGCTGACAAGCTTGGGGTAGAGAATATCAGCTATATTATATCGCCGCAGGAATATATGAGGGAACTGCCGAAAATTATGTGGCATATGGATGACCCGTTGGCAGACCCCGCTTGTGTTCCTTTATATTTCGTGGCAAGGGAAGCGCAAAAGCATGTAACGGTTGTTCTGTCAGGTGAAGGAGCGGATGAATTATTCGGAGGATACAATATTTACCGTGAGCCTCAATCCTTAGCCATGTTTAATAAAATTCCTGTACTTATGAAAAGAGCGCTAAAAAGAATTGCTGCCATGATGCCTGAAGGGGTAAAAGGCAAAAGTTTTATAGAGCGCGGCTGTACGCCGATTGAAGAACGCTATCTTGGAAATGCCAAGATGTTTATGGAGGAAGAGAAGGGGCAATTATTCAAATTATATAAATCAAAGCTGGATTATACTACGATAACACATCCGTTCTACGCAGAAACACCCGAATATGATGATGTGAGCAGAATGCAGTATATTGATATTCATACATGGCTGCGCGGAGATATATTAGTAAAAGCTGATAAGATGACGATGGCACATTCTCTTGAGCTTCGAGTGCCATTCCTTGATAAAAAAGTATTTGAGGTGGCATCCGGAATTCCAACTGATTTAAAAACTGCTCATGGAACGACCAAATATATACTTAGAAAAGCTGCAGAGGGAATCATTCCTGACCATGTATTAAATCGTAAGAAACTTGGTTTTCCAGTCCCTATCCGTCATTGGTTAAAAAATGAAATGTATGAATGGGCGATTACAATAATAAAAGAAAGCCAAACAGATCATTTGCTGGATAAGCAAGTCATTATGAATCTGTTCAATAATCATGTTACAGGTAAAGCGGATAATAGCCGTAAACTATGGACTGTATTGGTATTTATGATATGGTACTCTGTATATGTCGAAGAAAAATATCCTTTCCAGGCATTAGCTGAAAAGGATATGATAAGTGACCCAATCCATTAATCTTTATAGGTTATAGCCTGTTTTCCCATTTGCACCCACGCTTTTTCAAAATCAGCGGAGGGTGCTTTTTTATTTTTAATTCCTGTTAAGGGATCGTTAAAATAAATATAATGCTGATCATATCCCGTTACTACGACAGAATGCTCCTTATAAGTAATCGATATTTTCCCATTTGGTGTTTTCCAAGTATGGAAATAGGATGGATCCAGTTTTTCATAGGCTGTATTTATGATAACCCAGACGGGCCGATTGGTTGAGAGATACTTTTTGATTTGGTTGAAATCTCCATTGGTAAAATCGATTATTTTGCCAGGCATATAATGCTCAGCAAGTTTTTTTATAGGCTTATGATACACTCCGAGGCCAGGTTTATTAGTTGAATACATATCTCCAATAAATCCATCATTAGGATCACCGTAATGGATTTCACCATTTATTTTTTTTATTTTAGCTGGATTTTTTTTTATTTGCTGGGCAAGTTTTAATTTATCAGCATCCAATCCGGAATATTGAAGAAGCATAGCCAGGCTGGTTACTTCACATCCTCTTGGGAGCTCGGGCAGCTGTTTAACGATTGGCACATCAAGAAGTACTTTATCTTTGGCAGGAGGTTTTGCAGGTCGATTATCTTTGGTAATAGAAGTTGTTAAGCTTACTGACTTATCAATCATATTATTAATTTGATGAGCAAAGGAGTAATTTGAGTTATAGACCTTCCAGCCTGTATACAGGAAAGTGCCTATCAAAGAGATAACAATCAAAATAGATAGTGGCTGATATTGACGCCATAGGACCAAAATGATTGAAATGATACCAAATAACATGAAAATCAAAATGAAAGTATTCATAATCCTACTCCTGAAATTGATTTTAAAAAGGTGTATCATTTATAGCTAAATAATAAAGGGAATGGGTATACAATAAAGAGTATACCCTAATGAGGAATGATAATTAGTTATTCTCTTTTAAAGGTTGTATACTTGAATAATAGCGTGCTTTTTCTGCGTATTCCTTATTTATTCTTTCCATGTCTTTACGATCATCATCTGTTAATTCACGAATTACTTTAGCAGGTCTGCCGAAAGCGAGTGTGTTTGGTGGGATTTTTTTACCTTGAGATACTAAACTGCCTGCACCGATGAAGGCACCTTCTCCTATTTCAGCTCCGTCAAGAATAATGGAGCCCATCCCAATCAAAGCATTTTTCTTCACATGGCAACTATGGAGAATGACTTGATGGCCTATCGTCACATTATCTTCCAGTACCAATGGGTTGTTGGGACTTTGATGGAGGACTGAGTTATCTTGAATATTAACATTTTTACCGATAATCACAGGAGCGACATCACCTCTAATGACTGTGTTAAACCAAACACTTGAATTTTCACCGATTGTGACATCACCGCTGACAACTACATGATCTGCTAAATAAGCAGTTTGATCGATAGAAGGAATTTTATCTATATATTGATATAATTTCATTACAAAACCTCCGTTTTCTACTGTAAAATAGATAGTTAATAAAAGTGTACATATAAAGCGGTACAGTGTAAATAAAATAAAGCTAAACATCATACAGGAGGAGTTCATCTATGAAAAAGTGGGAAGCTGAGGGGAAAGCCTATGGTGTAATCGTGATTGTTCACGGCGCCATGGAGCATTCAGGCAGATATAAATGGTTAATTGAAAGATGGCTATCAGAAGGGTATCACGTAATTATTGGAGATTTGCCAGGTCAGGGAATGACTTCACGTGCAAATCGAGGGCATATTGACTCATTTGAGGATTATATTGATGAGGTTGATTCATGGGTGAACGAGGCTTATACATTTGGTTTGCCAGTATTCATGCTGGGTCATAGCATGGGAGGACTCATCATCATTAACATGCTTCAACTTAAAGAATATAATTTAGCGGGTATTATCCTATCTTCACCATGCTTTGGAACATTAATTCACCCTCCAAAATTACTTGAATCCATGTCAAAGGTTTTAAATCTTGTTTATCCTACATATAAAAAACCTTCAGGATTAACGGTTGAAATGGCAACGAGAAATCCAGAAGTTATTGAATTTGATTTGAACGATTCACTCTACATCACAAGTGTATCAGTCAGATGGTATCGTGAATTAATTTCAGCTATGAAGGATGCCTTTGATTTTGATGAGGATTTCCCGGATATTCCTGTTCTTGTTATGCAGGCAGGGGACGACAAAATAGTGGACAAGGCTATGGTTAGAGAATGGTTTAACTACTTTCCGGCATCCGAAAAGCATTATAAAGAATGGCCTAAGCTGTATCATGAAATATTTAATGAGCCAGAGAGAGAAGATGTATTTCTATATGCAAAGAGCTTTATTGAAGCGAGATTGCGCAATATAGGGTATATCGTTTAAGGGGTTAGGAGATGGGACACAAATGAAATTACCCACTAGTGATATCAGCTTAGTAAAGAATGTATACAGAAATGTATTTCCGGTTGTTCATCGGGAACTCGCGAGTTGGCAGGCAAAGGCAGAAAAAATCCCTAATGAAGAGCTGCGTACACAGGCCTTATCCAGTATTGCCCACAAAACTTTCCATTGCGAGGGTGGTTCTATATTAGCTCTCGCAGCAGGTGAAAAAAAAGATGATGTCATTCGATTTATTGTTGCGTATCAAACCATCAGTGATTATCTTGATAATCTATGTGACCGCAGTACCTCACTTGATCCTAATGATTTTACGCTATTGCATCAATCAATGAAGGATGCTCTTAATCCGGAGGCCTTGACGAGAAATTATTATGAACTCAGAGAGGAGCAGGAAGATGGCGGGTATTTAGTCGAGTTAGTAAAAACCTGTCAATCTGTTCTTTCAAATATGGTGCATTACGAACATATCGAGCCTTATTTGAAAAAGCTTTGCACCTTTTATTGTGATTTACAAATACATAAGCATGTTACGTGGGAAGAACGGGTACATAGATTAGAAACCTGGTTCAATGAAAATAAACAGCAGCTTCCAGAAGGTTTGTCATGGTATGAATTCAGTGCTTGTGCAGGATCTACTCTGGGCATCTTTTGTTTAGTTTCATATGCAGTGCGTGATAATTTTACTGAACATTTGGGGAAAGACATATATGAATCTTATTTTCCTTATGTGCAAGGATTGCATATTATGTTGGACTATTTTATTGATCAGGAGGAGGATCGCCAAGGCGACGATTTAAATTTCTGTTTTTATTACGAAACGGAAGAGCAACTGATTGATAGACTTTGTTATTTTGTTGAAAAAGCCAATTTAGATGTCACAAAAATACCGGACAGCAAGTTCCACAGCATGATTAACCAGGGATTATTGGGTATTTATCTAGCCGATTCCAAGGTGAAAGACCAGTTGTCGGTTAAGCAATATACTAAAAAAATGTTAAGCCTGGGTGGCCGTTCAGCGTATTTCTTTTATTGGAATAGTAAGCTGTATCATGCGTTTAAGAGAATGAAAAAGAATAGGCGAGTCTAGCATTCAATACTAAGGGGATGGAGCAGAATGGTGAAATTAAGTATTCTAGACCAGTCACCGCGCTCTGTTGGAGAGCCTTCAGAGCAGGCACTTGCTAATACGGTCAAACTGGCAAAATTGGCTGAGGAGTGGGGATACTCAAGATTTTGGGTCAGCGAGCATCATGATAGTCAAGGCTTGGCAGGATCTTCGCCTGAGATATTGGCAACATGGATTGCTGCTCAAACAGATAAAATAAGAGTTGGAACAGGCGGTGTTATGCTGCCTCACTACAGTGCTTATAAAGTAGCTGAAAACTTCAGAGTATTATCTGGTTTAGCTCCAGGAAGAATAGATTTGGGAATCGGCAGGGCTCCTGGAGGGATGCCAAGAGCAACGCGAGCGTTGCAGGAGGGGAGAGTACAGGAACTGCATCGTTTTCCTGACCAGGTAGATGAGTTATCCTGGTATCTCTATGATCAAATACCGGAATTGCATCCTCTATATGGGTTATCGGCGACACCTACCATTACATCTCCGCCGGAATTGTGGATGCTTGGATCTAGTTCATCTAGCGCAGCTCTTGCAGCTCATAAGGGTATACCCTATAATTTTGCTTTGTTTATTAACAGTGAATATGCTGAAGAAAATATGAAGCATTACCATGAAGCATTTCGACCTACAGAGTTAGTACAGAATCCATCAGGTATGGTTACTGTATTTACAGTTTGTGCGGAATCGGACGAAGAGGCAGAATATCTGGCTGGTTCATTGGATTTATCGATGCTGTTTCTTTCACAGGGAATTATAAGAGAGGGAACACCTCACCCAAAAGAAATTCATGAAATGTCATTATCGCAGTTTGAGAAAGCTCGGATTGATTACAACAGAAGCAAGATGATTATCGGTTCTCCTAAAATGATTGGAGAAAAAATTAGAGAGCTGAGTGAACGCTTCTTTACAGATGAAATTATGCTTGTGACAATCACCCATTCATACGAGGCTAAAGAAAACTCCTTCAGATTAATTGCCAAAGAACTGTTGAAATAATAGTGGATTTGCCATTAGTCAATCAATCTATTAGAATAAGAATAAAATCTAATAAATCACTTTAAAAGTGCCTCGGTACACGAGGGTAAAAGGGAAAACGGTTCAAATCCGTTGCAGCCCCCGCTACTGTACTTACTAAATCACAAGTCTGATTTAGTAAAAGCCAGGAAACCTGCTTTTAGAGTTTTAGTACTTATTTTTCGGAGGGAAAAGTAGGCTTATTGTATTCACAGGCGTGAAAAAGTGAATCCTTAGCTCAATACCATCCTGAGCTAAGGATTTTTTATGTGTTGTAGCTTATAATCTTGTTTTAAAGTGCATGAATAATCCGAGGTTCGCCGCCAGGAGTAAAGAGGAATTGAAGTATAAGTTATGAATAATAAAAATAGAACAACCGGTATTTATTTTGGGAGTATCCTGTTTTTGCTGCTCGCTGCGTTGCTCGGCCTGTTTATAGGCAGCGTGGACATGTCATTTAAAGATATTCTTGGGATTCTCTTGAAGAACGTGACCGGCCAGGAATCCTTCTATACCGGTCCAAAAAATATAGAAATGATTATTTGGAATATACGATTACCCCGGGTATTAATCGCTTTATTTGTGGGTGCCTCACTGGCACTTGCCGGTGCTGCCTTTCAGGGGCTTTTGCAAAATCCACTCGCTGATCCATATACTATTGGAATTTCTTCCGGTGCATCGGTTGGGGCAGTGATTGTTCTATTCTTTAATATCGAATTTGCTCTTTTTGGTCAGTTCACATTGCCGCTTGTTGCAATCGTGTTTAGTTTTATAACCTTGTTTATTGTATTTGGTATTACAAAGGCAGCTAGTGTTACCTATGCAAATGAGACCATTATTTTAGCCGGTATAATTATGAATTCATTCATTGGCGCTGTGGTCTCACTTATCATTGCGCTATCCTCAGGAGATCAAATGAGGGAGGTATTAAACTGGCTGATGGGCAGTGTGGCTATGAAAAATTGGGGACACGTCAGTATATTGATTCCCTTTTTTATTATAGGAGCTTCCATAATTTTATATCATTATCGTGAACTAAATGGGATGGCTCTTGGAGATCAATCCGCTCAATATAATGGTATCGATGTGAAACGAAAGAAAATAATCATTATTATCGGGGCTGGACTATTAACGGGTGCAGCAGTTGCCGTATCAGGAGCTATTGGCTTTGTTGGACTGGTTATTCCACATCTTGTTCGCCTTCTTGCTGGTGCTGATCATCGCCACTTACTGCCATTATCCATGATTATTGGAGGTGGATATCTCGTATTGGCTGACTTGATTGCACGTACGATTATCAACCCGCAGGAATTACCAATCGGTGTCATTACTGCCTTAATCGGTGCACCTGTATTTACAATCTTACTGATTAAAGAACGCATAAAAAGAAGGAATTTGACATGTTAACCGTAGAGAGCCTCAGTGCAGGCTATCATAAAAATAAGCAAGTGCTTCAGGACTTTTCTATTAAGGTTGAGAGCGGAGAATTTTTTGCTCTTCTTGGTCCAAATGGAAGCGGTAAGACGACATTGATTAAAAGTATATTGGGAAAAATGGAATATAAAGAAGGGACTTCAATCATTAATGGGAAAAGGACCTCATCCTATAAAACCGGAGAATTGGCTAAAATTGCTGCCGTGTTAAGTCAGGAACATATGGTGGGTATAGATTTTACGGTGGAAGAAATCGTACTATTAGGCAGGTATCCTTATCAGGAGAAGGGATTTTTTAATCATTACCGTAGTGAGGATTACGCAATTGTTGATGAGTGTCTTGCTCAGACAAACACGCTGAAATTTAAGTATACATACTTTTCGTCATTAAGCGGAGGGGAAAAGCAACGTGTCCTTTTAGCAAAGGCTTTGGCCCAGCAGCCAAAGCTCCTGTTTCTCGATGAACCTACAAATCATCTGGATGTAAAGCATACAATCGAATTGTTAAATTTATTAAAGAGGCTCCAGCTTCAAAATGGGCTGACGATTGTCGCCATCCTCCATGATTTAAACATGGCAGCTTTATATGCAGATAGATGTGCTTTGCTTAAGGATGGAAGGAAGGTGGCGGAGGGTGGAATAGATTTACTTTATGATGAAACATTGCTTTCATCTGTATACGAGGTAGATTTGGTAAGTCGCCCTCATCCTATTACGGGAACACCGCAGATCTTTTTTACCCCTGAGAACTTTAAATGATTATATATAAAAAGTGTGAGCATCCATAAGCTCACACTTTTTTAACGTTTTTCGATAGCGATAATAAATGGCGGATTGTTTTTTTGATTCATAAATCGGTATTCCAGCACATGGGCCGTATCCTGTGGAAGCTCTGTAACGAATTTGATTAATTCGTCACGTTCAATGTCTCCGCCGGGATGACCGTGATAGATGACAAGAACTATGATGCCTTCAGGCTCCATAATTTTGAGTAATGACGTTACAGCCTGAATCGTAGTAGGAGCGGTTGTAATAATTTCTTTATCGCCGCCAGGCAAATAGCCTAAATTAAAGATTGCGCCTGTAACAGATTTGCCAGTTGGGATAAATTCCTGTAAACGCTCATGACCTGCATGAATTAGTGTTACCCGCTCCTGAAGCTCATTTGTCATCAGTCTCTCTTCCGTTTTTTGCAAGGCAGATTCCTGAATGTCGAAGCTGTATACATGTCCATCCGGACCAGTTAAATTTGCTAAAAATACGGTGTCATGCCCATTGCCCATCGTACAATCAATGGCTATATCACCAGGTTTAACTGCTTTTTCAAGCAATAGTCTTGCGAAGGGAAGGATACGATCAAGCTTCATTTATGACAGCATCCTTACTTGGCACATAAAATTTACCTTGATAACTATTGCGACGCTTTAATTCAGCATCGATAGCATTTAATACTTCCCATTTATTAACGCTCCACATTGGTCCAACCATCAAATCAATCGGACCGTCACCGGTAATACGATGGACAATCATTTCAGGCGGAAGGATCTCCAACTGATCACAGACAAGATTGACATATTCATCTAACGAAAGGAATTCCAGCATTCCTTTTTCGTATTGTTTTACCATTGGAGTGCCCTTTAAGAGATGCAATAGGTGAATTTTAATTCCCTGTACATCCAGTTTAGCAACTTCTTTAGCTGTCTCCATCATCATTTCTGGAGTTTCAAGCGGCAATCCATTAATAATATGGCTGCAAATGCGTATACCGTGTTTCCGAAGTTTGTTTACTCCCTCTACATAGGTTGGATAATCATGTGCACGGTTTATGATATTAGCTGTTTTCTCGTGAACAGTTTGCAGACCAAGCTCAACCCACAGGTAAGTACGTTCATTTAATTCAGCTAAATATTCTACAACATCATCAGGCAGACAGTCTGGACGAGTGGCAATGGATAATCCGACTACACCTTCCTCGTTCATGACGGTTTCGAATTTTTCCCGTAACACCTCGACTGGTGCATGGGTATTTGTATAAGCCTGGAAATAGGCCATATACTTGCCGTCCTTCCATTTTTGGTGCATTTTTGCTTTTATATCGGCAAATTGTTTTTGCAGATCTTCAGCACGATTGCCGGCAAAATCACCGGATCCAGCGGCACTGCAAAATGTACAGCCACCAAAAGCTACCGTGCCATCACGATTTGGACAATCAAATCCACCATCAAGAGCTACTTTAAATACCTTGTGACCAAATTGATTGCGGAGATGATAATTCCATGTATGATAACGTTTGTCGTCACTAGCATATTGAAAAGGGTTAACCTGTTTCATTACAAAAACCCCCTGTTTAGATTTCAAGAACATAAACTCCATTTTACCATGCTGATGTATACTTTCCAATTGACTATTATTAGCAGCTATTTAAAAATCATTAATCTTTTCAATTTCAAAGGGGCATAATGGATAATGGATGAGCTTTTGTAAACCAATCCAATGAAAAAAGGAGAGGGTATCTTTGGCTACACGAAAATCCATGGGTGAGTGTATAGAACGATGTACTAATGCAATTGAATTCGCAGAAGAGCAATATAAGGAGTCTGCAAAACAGGAGCACTACAATGAAGCAGGATATACCGAGGCATTGGTCAGATTGGAAAACTCATTTAATGAGTTAGAAGCAATGGATCACAGTGCAAATGATCAACAGCGTGATATGTTGAACCGTATGAAAATACAGGTTCAGGATATTCAGCATGCAATGGTTGTACGCAGGCGCTAAGGGGGTATTCACTATGCGGAAACGTTCTAAACATAATAATCCGGAACAAAAGACTCGTAATGGCATTAATAATCAAGATATCGAGGCTGGTGAAGATCAAGATATTATAAAGAAGGCTAAAAAGATGAACGAAGCATCTGGAGGCCAACAAACTAAAGCAACAGTTCATCCAAAGCAATACAAATAAACCAGCAGGCACAGTCTATATGGCTGTGCTTGTTGGTTTATTTGTATACAAGTGAGTTATGGGGATAATGAATGCGGCGGAGAATCCAGCCGGATGAAAGACTAATTCAGCCAGATGAGTGAGTAGATCAGCAAAATGAGAGGAATCCAGCCAATCGACAAAGGAATAGAGCCGGATATGCCCATAATCCAGCCAAATAAAGGATTAATCCGGCCAAAATTGAGATTAATCCAGCCCCCAGTTTCCCTCGCCAATCACACATAAATTTTTATCAAACCTGTATAATCGATGCTATATTTGTCAATGATTGAAAAAACAGTCTAAATTGACTTGAACTTTTTAGCGGATTTACATACAATGAATGTATATATTTTTTGAATCATATGAATAACTTTGAGAGGGATTAGTAGTAATTGTTGTTCTTTTTAGAGAGTTGACGGTCGCTGCAAGTCAACAGGACACATTATGAACTCACCCTGGAGTTGCAAGCCTGAACTAAGAGTAAGGTTTGCCGTACATCTGCGTTAAAGAGTCGAGCCGGATGCATATTTACTGCATCAATCAGGGTGGTACCGCGGGAAGTTAATAACAAGCCTCTCGTCCCTACTTATTAGGGATGAGTGGCTTTTTTTATTGTTTTAAGCTTTTAAGCACAGCAATTTTGAACCATGTAGGAGGAATTAGGATGAGTTTCAATCATGTAGAGATTGAAAAGAAATGGCAATCTTATTGGGAAGAACACAAAACATTCAAAACGACTGATCATGTAGGGAAGCGTAAATTTTACGCTTTGGATATGTTTCCTTATCCATCAGGAGCCGGCCTTCATGTAGGGCATCCTGAAGGATATACAGCAACAGATATTCTATCTCGCATGAAACGTATGCAGGGATATAATGTCCTTCATCCAATTGGCTGGGATGCATTTGGATTGCCTGCCGAGCAATATGCTCTTGATACAGGAAATGATCCGGAAGAGTTTACAGCTAAAAATATCGGTACATTCACACGTCAGATTAAATCACTTGGGTTCTCCTATGACTGGGACAGGGAAATCAATACAACCGACCCAGAGTACTATAAATGGACGCAGTGGATTTTCTTAAAGCTATATGAAAAAGGACTTGCCTATATGGCTGAAATACCGGTTAACTGGTGTCCGGCACTCGGAACAGTTTTGGCTAACGAAGAAGTTATTGATGGGAAAAGTGAGCGGGGCGGACATCCGGTTATCCGTAAGCCTATGCGCCAATGGATTTTGAAAATTACGGCTTATGCAGATCGTTTGATTGAGGATTTGGATGAATTGGATTGGCCTGAAAGCATTAAGGATATGCAGCGTAACTGGATCGGACGCTCTGAGGGAGCATCTGTAACTTTTAAGATTAAAGGTACGAACGAATCCTACACGGTATTCACGACACGTCCTGACACCTTGTTCGGGGCAACATATTCTGTCCTGTCACCAGAGCATCCGCTTGTGGATAAAATTACAACAGCAGAGCAAAAAGAAGCAGTTGAAGCGTATAAAAAGGAAATTCAATCTAAGAGCGATCTTGAGAGAACAGAGCTTTCTAAAGAGAAAACAGGTGTATTCACAGGAGCATATGCAATCAACCCGGCAAATGGGGAAGAGATTCCGATCTGGATTGCTGATTATGTATTGATGAGCTATGGTACAGGTGCAATTATGGCAGTTCCGGCTCATGATGAACGTGACTATGAATTCGCTAAGAAATTTGATTTGCCAATCCGTGAGGTTGTAGCGGGCGGAAATATTGAAAAAGAAGCTTATGCAGGAGAAGGAGAACATGTAAACTCTGAATTCTTGAATGGCTTGAATAAAGAAGAAGCAATTGGCAAAATGATCGAATGGCTTGAAGAACAAGGAATTGGTGAGAAGAAAGTAACCTATCGCTTGCGTGACTGGAACTTCTCTCGTCAGCGTTACTGGGGAGAGCCTATCCCAATTATTCATTGGGAAGATGGTACTATGTCAGCTGTACCTGAATCTGAGCTCCCGCTTATGCTTCCGAAAACAACCGAAATTAAACCATCAGGTACAGGTGAATCTCCTCTTGCCAACATTGAAGAGTGGGTAAATGTAGTAGATGAGAACGGCCGTAAAGGAAGACGCGAGACAAACACAATGCCTCAATGGGCGGGCAGCTGCTGGTACTTCCTGCGCTATATCGATCCGAAAAATCCAAACGCGATTGCTGATCCTGAAAAGCTTAAGCATTGGATGCCAGTAGATACGTATATTGGCGGAGCAGAACATGCTGTACTTCACTTGCTTTATGCAAGATTCTGGTACAAATTCTTGTATGATATTGGTGTTGTTCCTACAAAGGAACCTTTCCAAAAGCTATTTAACCAAGGAATGATACTTGGAGAAAATAACGAAAAAATGAGTAAATCCAAAGGAAATGTAGTAAATCCGGATGATATCGTAGAAAGCCATGGTGCGGATACACTTCGTCTCTATGAAATGTTCATGGGACCGCTTGATGCATCCATTGCTTGGTCTGCAAACGGACTTGATGGTTCCAGACGTTTCCTTGACCGTGTTTGGAGATTGTTTATTACCGATGACGGTACAGTAAATGATAAGATCACTGAATCCAATGATACTCACCTTGAGAAAATCTATCATCAAACGGTTAAAAAGGTAACAGAAGATTTGGAAGCACTTCACTTTAATACAGCTATTTCTCAAATGATGGTGTTTATTAATGAAGCGTATAAAGCGGAAATCCTTCCAATTCAATATATGGAAGGATTCGTGAAGCTCTTGTCACCTATTTGCCCTCATATCAGTGAAGAACTTTGGAGCAGACTTGGCAACAATGAAACACTTGCCTATGCTTCATGGCCTGCATATGATGAGTCCAAATTGGTTGATGATGAAATTGAAATTGTCATTCAAATAAACGGTAAAATGAGAGCAAAACTTCAGGTGCCTGCCGGCATTACGAAAGAAGAAATGGAAAAAATCGTAATGGAGAATGGAAAGGTCCAGGAGCAAATTGACGGTAAAACAATCCGTAAGGTTATTGCTGTTCCAGGAAAATTAGTAAATATCGTTGCAAACTAACAAGTGTGGCCGTCTTACGTTTACTAAAACGTAAGACGGCTTTTTTATAAAGGGGGAAAATGGAGATGGAAGAAATAAAAATTATCCAACCGGAAGAGCTGCAGATCAGAATTGAAAATGGAGAGGAATTATCCATCATTGATGTACGGGAGGATTATGAAGTTATAAATGGCATGGTACCAGGTGCTATTCATATGAGAATGGGAGAAATACCCGATCGGCTTGATGAGCTTGATAAAGAAACGGAGTATATTCTAATCTGTCATGCAGGAGTAAGAAGTGAAAATGTGGCTTATTTTCTGCAGGAGAAGGGATATAAGACAGCCTCAATGGAGGGCGGTATGATGCATTGGCAAGGGGAAATGGTATTCTGAATAGTATAAAAATATAAAAGTCTGGCAAAGATAGATAAAAACAGGAGGAGTCTTTGCCGTGATCCAAGTAAAAATGTTTGATTATGAACATGAAAAAGATCTGGAAAAAGGGATGAATCATTTTCTCGGAAAAATAGATGAGGATAGCATTGTAGATATAAAATATAATATAGCAGCTTTCGGTGAAGAGGATGAGGAAGACCAAATCTATTGTTTTAGCGCAATGGTTATCTATAAAAAATGAGTAGTTATCATTGTGGGTAAAATTAATTCTTAGTTCATATTTACAAGGAACAAGTCTATTCCCAAATGAAACGGAACATTTAAGAAATAATCCATAGGTTGATGAATTTAATTTTTGCTAACTCAATCGTTACAGCTAAAATTACAATTGAATATAGTAAAAAAAGTGGAGAAAACAAACTTGTTTCTCCACTTTTTTTAGGTTTGGACTTATTAGGTTAATGGTTTTTTGAAAAGCTTATACATGAGCTTGAAAACCATGTAGCCAAAGAAACCGCCGATTGTATTTAATAGAATATCATCTACATCAAATCCACCGACATGGAAGGTAAGCTGCATCGTCTCCACAAATAAAGAAAACAAGAAGGACAGAAATGTGATAATCAGTAAATTTCTCAGCTTTTTAAAGGCGATTGGCAGAAAAAATCCAAATGGCATAAAAGCAATAATATTACCGAATAGATTCGAAAACCATATTTTAAATTTGAAGTAATCAGCAAACGTAATATACATATTGATTGTTTTAAAGGGAACAAGATTATAAGATTCTATCCTGTCTTCTTGTCTATAGTATCCAAAAAACAAAAGATAGGAAAGGATGGCTAAATAGATGAAAAACAACATGTAAATAAGCGGCGAAAACAGCTTATTGTTTTTTATCGTTTGGGCTATATCCTGCACTTATACCATCCTTTCTTATGCCAGGAAATTATTCTTTGCTGCAGCATTTAATCCTGCTAAACGGCCGGTTACCAAAGCTGAAGTGATATTATAGCCGCCCGTATATCCGTGAATGTCCAAGATCTCTCCGCAGAAATATAAGCCATTCATGAATTTACTAGCCATTGTTTTTGGTTCAACTTCTTTAACCGATACTCCTCCGCCAGTCACAAATGCTTTCTCTAAAGAAAGTGTTCCATTAACACGGACAGGGAATTTTTTAATATCTTTGCTTAAAGAGCGCCATTTCTCATGGGCGATGACTGCACCCTGGGCAGAAGGGTCAATCTGGTTACGCTCCAGTAAAAATAATAAATATCTTTCAGGCACTAAACCTTTTAAGCTGTTTTTGACAGCTTTTTTGTCATCCGATTTAATAATTTTAATAATCTGTTGGAATACCTGTTCTTCATTTAAATCAGGGAGCGCGTCAATTTGGACAACGACCTCTTTAAGATTCCATTTTTTGAGGGCCTTTACAACAAATTGGCTGCATCGCAGGACACCTGGACCTGATAAGCCAAAATGTGTGAAAATCATATCCATACGATGGGTAATTAATGGTTTTCCTTTAGGATTCATTACGCTGATTGCGACATCGCGAAGTGAAAGACCCTGTAATGTTTTCTGTTTGATAAAATTTTCAGCTGACGTGAGCGGAACCTCAGTTGGGAATAGCTCTGTAACAGTATGTCCAGCTTTTTCCGCCCAAGCGTAACCATCACCGGTTGACCCGGTGTGAGGAACGGATTTACCACCAACAGCAATGACAACGGAGTCAGCTTCGATCGTTTCGCCTGTTTGTGTCCGAACGCCAATTACTTTCCCTGAATCATACAAAACATCAGCTATAGGTGAGTTTGTGCGTATATCAGTACCCAATTGGTTCAAGCGATTCATCATTGCATCCACAACGGATTGGGCTTTGTCATTAACTGGAAACATTCTTCCGTGATCTTCCTCTTTTAATTCAACTCCCAGTTTCTTGAAGAAAGAAATGATTCCCTCATTATCAAATTCAGAGAATGCACCGTACAGGAACTTGCCATTACCGGGAATATGCTTGATAATCTCATCAATCGGCAGACGGTTTGTGACATTGCATCGGCCTCCGCCTGAAATGGCCAGCTTTCGGCCAAGCTTGGATCCTTTATCTATTAATAAGGTGGAAGCGCCGTTTTCTGCAGCTGCTATGGCAGCCATTAAACCGGAGGGGCCTCCGCCTATAATTATTACATCGTATTTCATTATTCCATCTCTTTTCTAAAACATGCTAATATGTTCTATTATAAGTGATTTTATGAATAAGGCAAAAGTCGTAAACAAATTGAAGTTCAATTGTCAAAAAGGATAGAAAAGAGTAAACTACAGAATAGTGAACAAATAAACAAAAAGACTCATGAAAATATATTTCTTACAGGTTAAGGGAAAGAGTGAAAGGGATTGTTACATGTCATCGAAACTTATTAGAGGCACTTTTATTCTAACAGTTGGTATGGTTTTATCGAAAATACTCGGATTGTTTTATGTTATTCCTTTTAATCAAATTGTCGGCAAAGAAGGAATGGCGTTATACGGCTTTGCGTATATCCCCTATACGATTTTCATCAGTATATCAACGGGAGGGATTCCCCTCGCGGTAGCCAAATTTGTGGCCAAATATAATGCAATGGGTGAATATGCAGTTGGGCGTAAGCTGTTTGAATCAAGCCGAAAAATAATGATGTTAACGGGGATTACGGCTTTTCTCATTATGTATGTTAGCGCCCCTGGATTGGCTGCCATGATGGATACGCAAAAATTTTCCGTTGAGGATGTTACATCGGTTATACGGGCTGTTAGCTTTGCTCTGATCCTTGTACCTTCGCAAAGTATATTGCGTGGGTTCTTTCAAGGAAATGAGTCAATGGGGCCGACAGCTGTTTCCCAGGTTATCGAGCAGATAGCACGAATTATATTCCTGCTGGGCGGTGCATATATTGTCCTGAATTTAATGGGCGGAGATGTCGTACAGGCTATGAGTGTGGCAACATTTTCAGCCTTTATTGGAGCGGTTTTCGGATTTCTAGTTCTCTTATGGTATTGGAAAAAGCGGAAACGTCATCTCGATAAACTTTTGAGCGAAAGTAAAAATGAAATAGATATATCTCTTAAAGAGATCTATAAAGAAATCATTGTTTCCTCAATACCATTTATTTTTGTTGGATTGGCTATGCCTCTATTCCAGTTAGTTGATACGGTTACTTTTAACAGAGCGATGGTATCAATTGGAGAAAAGGCAACAACAGATGTGGCTTTTGGTGTTTTAAATGTATCGACTCAAAAGCTTGTCCTTATTCCAATGACACTGGCTACGGCCTTTTCGTTGTCCATTGTTCCAAGTGTAACGAAATCGTTTGTTGAAAAGAATTGGAAGCTATACAAACAACAATTAACAGAAACGTTCCAAACTTTGCTGTTTATTCTGATACCGGCAGTTGTAGGAATCAGTGTTTTATCTGAGAGCGTATATGGATCGTTTTATGGATTTCTTGATTTAGGGTCAGAAGTATTGAAAGTTTATGCACCGGTTGCTATTCTATTTGCTTTATTTTCTGTTACAGCTGCAATCATGCAGGGAATAAGCCAGCAGCGTTTTACAGTCCTTAGTTTATTGACTGGGATATTAATAAAACTGAGTCTTAATATTCCGTTTATAAAAATGTTTGAAACGAATGGGGCAGTTTATGCGACTGCAATTGGATATACGGTCAGTACGCTTATTAATTTATATGTAATTTATTACTTTACTGGTTATCGAATAAAACCCGTGCTGAAAAGGGGATTATTATCACTCATATTTGCTGGGGTTATGGCCTTGGTTGTATGGAGTCTGGATCAGGTCCTGGCTTCCTGGATAGGTTCAAAAGGTCAGATGGATGCGGTTTTCAGGGTGGCGATTACTGTTCCAGTCGGGATCCTAATCTACTTTTTCTTATCCATTAAAAGTGGTCTATTACATGTTATTTTTGGAGAGCGAACGGATGGACTATTGCGCAAGCTAAAATTGAGCCGTTTCACGAGAGGGAATTAATCGAATTAAAATGTGAAAGTTTAACTTTAAGGCCTGCTTATTATTTAAAGCAGGCCATTCTCATAATTAGTATCGCATTCCAAGTGCTCGTTCAATGCGGGATACACGTCGATCAAGGCGTTCAAATTGGCGCTCCAGACGTTCAAAGCGGTTTTCAAGCCGATCTATACGGGCATTAACTCCACCTAAGCCAGGAAATAGGCCTCCTGGTCCAGGAAAACCGGCTGGCTGTGGCAATTGTCTATCATCTTGTTCGTTAGAGGGTTGTTGTTGATAATCCATAAATTTAGAACACTCCTTCAATTTATATTCAGCATTAGTCTATTCAAAAAAGGAAAATGGGTGATTTTAGGATGAGAATTGATAAATTATTGGCTAACTCCGGTTATGGAAGCCGGAAAGAGGTTAAACAATTACTTAAATCAGGGGCAGTTCTTTGTAATGATGTAAAAATAAGCGATGCTAAAAAGCATGTCAATCCGGATGAGGATGTAATTACCGTTTATGGAGAGCAAGTCAACTATAAGGAATACATTTATTTGTTAATGAATAAACCGGCCGGATACATATCTGCCACAGAAGATGACAGGCTGAAAACGGTGCTTGATTTATTGGAACCTGAAGATGCAAGTAAAAAACCATTCCCTGTTGGAAGGCTGGATCGGGATACTGAAGGGCTGTTGGTTCTTACAAATGATGGGCAGCTTGCTCATGAGGTGCTTGCTCCCAAAAAACATGTTCCTAAAACCTATTACGCAGTTATTCAGGGGATTGTAACCGAGGAAGATATTGAACAGTTTGCTAAGGGAGTTACATTGGATGATGGATATGTAACGAAACCGGGAAAATTAAGGATTCTTACAAGTGGTCCAAGATCTGAAATAGAAGTCATCATAACAGAAGGAAAATATCATCAGGTTAAACGGATGTTTGAAGCTGTAGGAAAAAAAGTAGTGTATTTGAAAAGAATTAAGATGGGCGAGCTTGAGTTGGATGAGAGCTTGAAAACAGGAGAGTACAGAGAAATGACTGAAGAAGAGATCAACCTATTGAATACACGTACTCCGGAAAAAGAAGACCGTTAAAAAGCGGTCTTCTTTTTGTAGGAAAAACTGTTTAAATCATTACGAGGTTAATTTAACTTTCTTTTGAGTGGTGGTCCACTTTCCACGACTGGGGCTGACAACAAGTTCGTTATAAGCCAACACATTTAAGTCCCTCTGAATGGTGCGTGGAGTAATTCCAAATTCATCCACTAATTCTTGGGTTGTTACCGTGCCGTTGCGGACGATGAACATATAAATGGACTTAATTCTGGTAAGCATACGGTTTGTTGAAGGTTTCAAAAAACCACTCCTTATGGATAGTTTCCAATGGCAACATTCCAACCTGCAAGGTATAAAGGCTGTTAACCATCCCACTTAACTAAGTTATCACCTATACAGCACTCCTTTTTTAGGACTTCAAAATACAAGTCCTTCTAGTACTATAATACCCCTCTCTAAATTTTAAATCCATATTTTCCAATAAAATAAAATGAAAATTCACTTAACTATATCTATTTTTGCGATACAGGCACTATGACAGCAATACGATATATTTTATTTATTACACTATAAAATATGAACGGCACAGTCATGTGGTTCAACAAAAAATGCTAATCATGCTGAAATTCGATATAATAACGATAAATGATATGACAAAGAAATGAGGGTCACTTTTATGGATCTTAATTGGCAAAAAGAAGTGGAAATGAGAAAAAATGATTTGATTGCCGACACCCAGAAATTACTTCGAATTAAAAGTACACTGGATGAATCTGCATCAACTACTGATATTCCTTTTGGTCCTGGAATAAAGGAAGCGCTTGATTTTATGCTTCAGCTTGGAGAAAAAGACGGTTTTACCACTAAAAATGTTGATAACTATGGAGCTCATTTGGAAATGGGAAACGGAGATGAGCTCCTCGGTATACTTGGACATTTGGATGTAGTGCCTGAGGGAGAGGGCTGGACCAGCGACCCTTATTCAGCAGATATTCGGGATGGAAAAATATTTGCACGTGGCGCGATCGACGATAAAGGACCAACGATGGCTGCCTATTATGCGATGAAGATCATTAAAGAAATGGGCATCGATTTAAATAAAAGAGTTCGATTGATTTTGGGTACGGATGAAGAAAGTGACTGGCGCTGTATGGATTATTATTTTGAAAAAGAAGAAATGCCAACGGTAGGGTTCGTGCCGGATGCTGATTTTCCAATTATCTATGCAGAAAAGGGGATAGCAGATTTCACAATGGATATGAAATCAAAAAGTATACCGGCTGAATCCTTTGTTGTGAAAAGCTTTGAAGCGGGCCAGCGTTTTAATATGGTACCAGAGGCAGCTAAAGCAACTATTTCTCTTAATTTCGATGAGGCGAAAGAGTGGAAAGAAAAATTTGCAATGTACTTGAAAGATCATAATTTAAAAGGTACATATTCCATGTTAGATAATGAGGTCATCTTAACGATGGAAGGGATATCTGTCCATGGTATGGAGCCTGATCTTGGACTTAATGCAGGTCTTAAGCTGGCGGATTTTCTATTCACCATGCCTTTACGTGGGGATGACCGTGCATTTTTTGAATTCATCCATCAGTATTTGAGCAGTGAATCCAGAGGAAGAAAACTTGGTGTAGCTTATTCGGATGATATTACCGGTGATTTAACCATTAATTATGGAATTATTACATATAGAAATGGCGAATTAGGTAAGATTGCCTTCAATATGCGTTATCCTGTGACATATGATTTTGAGAATGGATGGAAAACGATTGAGCAAATCGCTGATAAGCATCAATTTACTGCGACTATAAAAACCCATTTGGGACCTCACCATGTGGATGCAAATAGCCAATTGGTTAAAACTTTGCAAAAAATTTATCACGAGCACACAGGGGAAGAACCTGAGCTATTGGCAATTGGCGGCGGGACGTATGCGCGTGCGCTGAAAAATGCGGTTGCCTTTGGCCCTTTATTTCCGGGGAGGGAAGATGTAGCTCATCAAAAAGACGAATACATCATGATTGACGATTTATTAAAAGCAACAGCTATGTATGCACAAGCTATCTATGAATTAACAAGATAATCTATCACAAGGGGAGTTGGGGGAAATGGATTATATTGTTCACAATGGCGTCCTTTCGAAAAGAGAAACAATTGCCATCGATATAGAAGATCGTGGGTATCAATTTGGGGATGGTATCTACGAGGTTATACGGATTTATAATGGAAAGCTATTTGCGTGGGAAGGGCATAGCAGGCGTCTGTTTGCAAGCGCACAAAAGATCGGCATAGAGATACCCTACAGTCCGAAACGCCTTAAGGAGATTATTGAGGAATTGGTTCTTAAAAATGAGCTGACTACCGGTACTGTTTATCTGCAATTTACACGGGGGGTTTCACCGCGGAATCATGCTTTTCCAGGTAAAGAGGTGGTACCGACCTTTATCGCTTATACAAGAGAATCTGAACGTCCTGTTGTACTGATGGAGTCAGGTGCTGAAGTCTGTATTATTGAAGATAAACGGTGGCTTAATTGCGATATTAAAAGCTTGAACCTTCTCGGTAATATCCTAGCCTTTGAAGAGGCGGTTAAACAGGGATGTAAGGAAGCGATTTTAAACAGAGATGGCATGATAACAGAAGGCAGTCATACGAATGTATCGATTATAAAGGATGGTATTCTGATTACTCATCCTGCAAACAATCTAATTTTAAATGGGATTACCAGGCAGTTGGTTTTAATGCTTTGTGAGGAGCTTTCAATTCCTTACGAAGAAAGACCATTTACACCTGGGGAATTAATGTCGGCTGATGAGGTATTTCTGTCTGGTACCACATTAGAAATTATACCCGTTGTAAAAACCAACGGACAAGCGGTTGGAAAAGCTCCATATACTACAACAAGAAAGCTTCAGAAAGCCTTCCTTGCTAAAATTGAAAATGAATGCGGAAGATTAAAGTAAATGGAAAAGAGTTCAGGGAATACTAACCCTGAACTCTTTTTTGAATAAACATTTTTATTCAAAATCGTCTAAATAGTTAAAATAGAAGGAAGGACATTATGTTAAAATATGAAGGAGATAGGCCGATGAATAGACAGAATCATTATTTTTTTGCAATTGAATTACCTAAGGAGATTAAAGAATCATTGCACCAATGGGCTGCTGAATTAGAACGTATGTATGCATTTAAAAGCTGGGTTCATCCAAGCGATTATCATATTACTTTAGCATTCCTTGGCAGTGCCTCTCATAGTATGTTGGATGGTGCTGTGAATTTATTGAAGTCAAGAGCAGAGCAACTTGTTAAATTTCCATTAACGATTAAAGGATTGGGTACATTTGGTATGGTGAATCAGCCAAGAATTCTATGGGCAGATGTGAGGAAACAGCCGATCTTATATGAAGTGCAGAAGAACGTATGGAATGCTTGTACAAGTATCGGCTTTAAGTTGGATACAAAGCCGTTTACACCGCATGCTACGATAGCAAGAAGATGTATGGAGGCAATGGAAAAAGACAGTCTAAGACAACTAGAAGACTCTCTCCCATCTATACCAGAATTTCAGGTACAGCATCTCGTTCTATATCAAACCAATAGCCAATCTATTCCTAAATATGAACCGATCATTAAATTTCCATTGGTGTAAGATATTCATAAACGTAATGGTAGGTTGAATTGATTAAAACATGAAGGCTTTATTGGTCATGATTATGCACATCTAAAATGACCATATAGATTTTAAAGAGACTAGAAAAGGGCAGGGGAAACGGGATGGGACAATTAATTAAACTGCAGGATTATGTATCCCGTTATGAACAGGATATTTATCATTATTCCTCTCAGTTTGTCCGCTTAAAAAAACAGCAATGGACTAAACTAAAGCAGGCTTATGAAGAAGGAGATATCAATGACTGGCTGATTGGCGGAGAAAACAATGAGATATCTCAAAATCAGGATGATCCCATTAAAAAGAGAACTCTCTCGGAGACGTTTAAGAAGATATTTACTAAAAGAGAACAAGGCGAACCTTTTCACGTTCATGAAGGGCAAACTGTTTCAAACAGAGAACAGGAATTGGGACGATTTTTGAAATTCCCCCCACGAACAGAGAGCGATTTAAAACAGCAATTTTTAGATCGGATTTTTAATTTTCAGCTTAAATGGGCGAGTTCAACCTTAAGAGAAAAATCTGTAGTAAATGCCAATTATGTATATGACCAGAAACTGCGTTATTTTTTGCAACGCTTTCCTGATAACTGCTTAATTCTTTACAAGCCTGTCTTTCAGTTTAAAAATGCACCGGTAGAATTGGATATTCTGCTTATGACGCCTACGGAAATATGGTGCTTAACTTTTCTTGAAGCAGAAGAGGATGCCGTATTTTTGGCGGACAGGGGAAGGTTTTGGACAAGAAAACATCATAATCGGGCAGACAAAAAAGTGTTAAACCCGTATATATCCATAAATCGTATGGAAAGAATCATTAAGAGGATCTTAGAAAGCAAGGAGATTGATATGCCAATCAGAAAAGGAATCATTTGTCGTAATGGATATATCGATGATGTAAATGCCATCCATACAGAGATAATCATCGACAAGCGTTCTTATGCAAGATGGTTTGAGGGCATACGTAATAATCAGTCTCCTATAAAAAACCAACAGCTTAAGTCAGGTCAGGCTCTATTGGACTACTGCAGTACAGCCTACACTATTAGAATGGATTTGGAAGAGGAGTTGGAGGAGCTTGATAGAGAGAGCGGTTTATAGGGAAGCTTTAATGAGCAAGGAGAAGTTCAATTTCATTATAAATCCTGCCGCGAAGAATAGGGGAAGCTTAAAAATTTGGAAAAAGGTAAAAAAATACCTAGAACGTGAAAATATCCATTACCAATATAGGTATACAGAATATGAAGGACATGCCTGTAAAATCACTAGAGAAATTTTGGAAAAGGAGAGTGATTCGTTAATTATTGCTGTAGGTGGAGACGGGACGATTCATGAAGTCATTAATGGTGCTGTCGGATATAAAGAAGCCAGGATATCTTATATTCCTGCAGGATCCGGAAATGATTTTTCAAGAGGATACCAGATTGATAAAAATCCGACTAAAGCATTTAAAAAATTGTGTCTAAATAGTGAAAAAATGACACCAATCGATCTAGGATCCTATAAAACTGACAAACAAGGGTATTTTATGAACAGTTTGGGTATGGGATTGGATGCAGCAGTTACAAAAGCTGTAAATGAGTCGAAATCAAAATATTACTTTAATAAAATAGGCGCTGGAAAGCTTGTTTATTTATATTTCTTTTTTATTAAATGGTTAACATATAGACCAATTGATGTTTCTCTTTCGATAGATGGCCGGGACCTCAACTATAAAAATGTTTGGCTTGTTACGACATCCAATCAGCCCTATTTTGGTGGTGGAATAAAGATTTCACCAAACTCGAAACCAGATGACGGGCTTTTTCATATCATAATCGTACATAATATTTCCAAATGGAAACTGATACTTATGTTCGTCACAGTAGTTTGGGGCGGCCATCTCAAAATAAGGGGAGTACAGGAATTACAAGGGAAGAATATAAAACTTTCTTCTGAGCAACCAGCATTTATTCATGCAGATGGCGATTATATTGGCAATGATAAGGTAGTCGTTAATATGCATCATCATAAAGTAAATATTGCAGCTTTAGGAGAGTGAGTATTGTGTATTCAGATAGGTTTTCAGCTTTTTTGGACGCATTAAACAAAATTACCATCTTAATTCCACTTAATTATCGTGATAACGAAACCCCGACCTTTACGATTTATTTCGAAGGTCAAAAAATTGGCGTATTAAAGGTTGAAGAGGTCGTTCGAATAGAGCATTACATTAAATATATATGTACGGCTCCATTTGAAATACCGCTTGGTGAAGAGTATCAAATAGAGGATGATAAAGGAATAGCCTTTGGACTTCGGACAGGTGCAGTAATCCGGACTCCTGAATTTGATGAACATTATCATTATGATGGAAATGATTTAGGCGCTGTCTATACAAAAGAAAAGACAGTGTTTAAGCTATGGGCACCAACTGCTACCAGTGTAAAGGTTAAGCTAATCAATGATTTTGGGGCCGAAAAAGGAACTGTGGCGATGCAGCGGGGGGAAAGAGGAGTATGGTCATTAACGATTCATAATGATTTAAAGGGTTATTTTTATTCTTATTTGGTTCGTGTCAATTATATTTGGAGAGAAGCAACCGACCCATATTCGAAGGCTGTTTCTGTAAATGGCCAATACAGCGCTATTATAGATCCCGAAAAAATCGAAAGACATTCCTATAAAATTCCTACGTTAGACAGCCATGTCGATGCAATTATCTATGAAACACATGTACGCGACTTTTCTCATCATAACAACAGCGGCATGGATGCCAAGGGGAAATACTTGGCGTTTACAGAAGAAAATACGAAAACAAACAAAGGATATTCAACCGGGATCAGTTATTTAAAGGAACTTGGAGTTACTCATATTGAACTCTTGCCGGTTAATGATTTCTCAGGGGTTGATGAAACAGTCATTGGTAAGGAGTATAATTGGGGTTATAATCCGCGTCATTTTAATTCTCCAGTAGGAGTCTACAGCACAAATCCGCATCTGCCGTTCAATCGAATAGAAGAATTAAAGGAATTGATTAAGAGTCTTCATAAAAATGGACTTGGCGTTATTTTGGATGTTGTTTATAATCATGTATTTCAAAAGGAATTGTCTAACTTTGAGAAAATCGTACCTGGCTATTATTTCCGCTATGATTCAAACGGAATGCCTTCAAATGGCAGCGGCTGTGGAAATGATGTAGCATCAGAACGATTTATGGTCCGAAAATTCATTATAGCCTCCATTAAATATTGGTTGGAGTATTTTCAGGTTGATGGATTTAGATTTGATTTAATGGGCTTACTAGACTTGGATACGATGAAGGAAATAGAACGTGTGGTAAGAGAAATAAGACCGGATGCCATTCTCATCGGAGAAGGCTGGGATTTACACACAGCACTCCCTGCTGAGCAAAAATCAACGATTGCAAATGCTCATAAATTAACGGGTATTGGATTCTTTAATGATCGCTTTAGAGATACGATTAAAGGAAGTAATTTTGATTTAAAAGATATCGGCTATATTTCCGGTAAAAGAGTAGAGCCGCATGATTTCTTTGAGCTTGTGACCAATACAGGTACCGAATATCCATTGACATCGGTACAATCAGTCAATTTTGTGGAATGTCATGATAATCACACATTATGGGATCGCCTTCAGGTGGCTAATGGGTTGGAGTCAAATGAATTAAGGCAGCGCCGTCATCGTTTTGCTACAAGTATTGTCTTGCTTTCACAAGGTATTCCATTTTTGCATAGTGGACAGGAATTTTTTAGAACAAAACAAGGAATCGAAAATAGTTATTGTTCACCGGATTGGATAAATGAACTTAATTGGGATCTAAGAGAGCAACATGATGAAACAATATCTTATTTAAAATGCTTGATACAAATTCGAAAAAGCCATGGTGCATTCCGTTTTCGAACACGTGAAGAAATAGAAAGACATATGAAAATTGTCGATATTCATGTTAATTGTCATGCCCTGATGTATGAAAATGTCGGTGAATATGGAAGCTGGAAAAATATTTTAGTAATCTTCCACCATGCTGAAAAGGAAACAGCAATCACTCTGCCAAATGATACTGAATGGGATATTCTTTGTGATAGTTGTGCTGATGGACAAGGAGACCGTATAATCAGGAAAAGCATAAGAGATTATACCCTTGAACCTTTGCGAACATATGTGTTTGTTCAGGAATAATAGTCAGGAACACTTGACGAATGTGTCCCTAACCTACTAAAATTTAATAAGATGGCTATTGGAAAAAAGCAGTCAATGGCTGTCTTTTTTATTTTTACATACAACCATGCCAGAATAGATTAGATTATTGAAGGTGAATACCATGGATTATTTAGGGCAAGAGTGGGAGATAACCCCTGCCGGAGGAGCAACAGGTGAAGCGTTTATTGCCAGGCATGATGAGCAAAGACTATTTTTAAAAAGGAATTCGTCTCCTTTTTTAGCTGTGCTTTCCGCTGAAGGAATAGTGCCAAAACTGATCTGGACCAAGAGGCTTGAAAATGGAGACGTGATTACTGCTCAGGAATGGATGAATGGTAGAGAATTACATCCTACTGAGATGAGTGAAGAAGCGGTTGCTGAATTGCTTCAGAAAATCCATCTTTCTAAACCTTTATTAAACATGCTTCGACGCCTAGGTAAGACAGCCCAAACACCTACACAAATCCTAATGTCCGTAAAAAATTCCCTTGATAAGGAATTAGAAAATCATCCAAGTATTCAAAATACGATTGAATTTATGGAAAGACATATACAGGATGTCAACAGTGACCAGCAAGTTGTATGCCATGGTGATATTAATCATAATAATCTCCTTATTTCTGACAATGGTGATCTATATTTGATTGATTGGGACGGTGCAATTATCGCAGATCCGGCTATGGATATCGGTATGCTATTATATTCCTATGTTAAACAAGAGCATTGGAAGGAATGGCTATCCAAATACGGATTAGAGCTCACTGAAGACCTTAAGTTAAGGATGAAATGGCATGTGCTTGCACAGGTTATACAAAATATAGTCTTGCACAAACGAAAAAACCGGTTGCATGAAATGAACCGGTATATCGAATATTTAAAATTTGCTCAGGAATATTGATCAATGTCTCGAACCCAGCCAGAGAGTTGCTGCTGGTGTGCTTCTATATGACTTTCCAGGTTGGCGGCATGTATACCGCTTTGGCTGTATTGGTAAATCTCATCAAGTACAGCTTTTGTATTTACATCAAGACCGGGTTGAACCATCAGGGATTTAACAGTTCTCTCAAGCTGTTCAACTTCTGATTGTGAACCGCAGCAATCTTCTTGATGATTATTTAAAATATCTTTTACTAACATCCAATGATGATTTTGTGATAATGGCAAATTATCCACAACCCTTCTCTTCATATTCAATTTTAGGTTGTGAAAGTTTAGCCAAATTTATTCATATTTAACCGGCATATGCCGGTTTTTATTATGTTTTAACTAATAAGCATGGTATTTTATGAAATGTTATGCTACTCTTTTTTTACGTATTTTAGCGGAGGTGCACAAATTTGAGACAACGTTATAAACCATGGGCTAAGGATAAGCTAATGGCCAATCCTTATTATTGCATTCAGGAGCCGACTACTAAAAAGGGTTCATGGAATGAAGTGTTTGGGAATAATAATCCGATTCATATAGAAGTAGGTACTGGTAAAGGACAATTTATTAATGGTATGGCTGCACAAAATCCGGATATTAATTATATCGGTATTGAATTGGCAGAGCGTGTGATTGTTACAGCACTTGATCGATTGCTGGAATCTAATCTTCCAAATGTGAAGTTGCTGAATGTGAATGCCGAAGAGCTTCCAAATATTTTTGCAGAGGGAGAAGTTTCCCGTGTTTATCTGAATTTCTCTGATCCATGGCCTAAGAAACGTCATGAAAAGAGAAGATTGACGTATAAGACATTCCTTGATCTATATAAAGGAATTTTGCCGGAGCATGGCGAAATTCATTTTAAGACAGATAACAGAGGATTATTTGAATACTCACTTGTAAGCTTCTCGCATTATGGGATGACATTAAATGAAGTGAGCTTGGATTTACACAACAGTGATATGGAAGGCAATATTATGACTGAATATGAACAAAAATTTTCAGCAAAGGGCAATCCAATTTATCGTTGTGAAGTCTCCTTTTAATCCTATGGTTTTTTGATCTGTCAACACACTTATAAAAAGGGGCTTATAGATTATGGAAACTTTGCAATTTGGTAAGTTTACATTAACCTGGTTGAATGGCGGAGATACTCATATGGATGGTGGAGCCATGTTTGGAGTGGTTCCGAAACCATTATGGTCAAAACGTTATCCTGTTAATGAATTGAACCAAATAGAGTTAAGGTCGGACCCCATCTTAGTACAGACAGATCATAAAAATTATTTAATCGAAGCTGGCCTCGGCAAAGGGAAGCTGTCGGAAAAACAAATTAGAAATTATGGTGTCAGTGAAGAGTCCAAGCTCGAGGAATCCTTGAGCAGGCTCGGAATGACCTATTCGGATATCGATGCAATTCTGATGACTCATATGCATTTTGATCATGCCTGTGGGCTGACTGGTTATCAGGAAGGCGAATTGATCAGCCTATTTCCTGAGGCAACGATTTATACCTCGAAAATTGAATGGGAAGAACTTCAGAATCCCAATATTCGTTCCCGTAATACCTACTGGGAAGAAAATTGGAAGCCAATTGTTACACAGGTCGAAACATTTGAAGGTGAAGTATTAATCACTGAAGGACTGAGGATGATTCATACAGGCGGCCACAGTGACGGTCACAGCATTATCGTGCTCGAGGACAATAATCAACAATTAATTCATATGGGAGACCTTATGCCAACGCATGCCCATCAGAATCCTCTATGGGTGCTGGCTTATGATGATTACCCGATGGATTCCATACATGCAAAAGAGAAATGGATTAAACAAGGAATTGAAAATAAAGCATGGTTCACTTTTTATCATGATTATGCTTACCGTGCCATCAAATGGGATGCAGACGGAAAAGGAATAATCGAAAAAGTTGAGCGAAATCGACCAGAATAAAGGCTGTCCGGTAGGTCACTTGTTGGTGACTTATCGGCGCTTTTTTTTACGGGCTATTAGTTTAATGTGGTGGTATGCTGCGGTTATGAGGCATCCAATATCTAAAATTCCCGCTCAATCAATATCTTTTTCGCTCATAAGAGGGGAAATTCGCTCGATAAATTCTGCTTTCGCGCATAAAATAGGGGAAATCGCTCAATAATTCCTGATTTCGCGCATAAAATAGGGAAAACATATAATTCTCCTTCAAAATTACTACTATCTTATTGAAACGCCTAATGAAATAAAAAAATAGAAGGGGGAAAAGTGATTTTCCTCCTTCTACCATTTTTAATTAATGTACTTGTTCGTAAAAATCGATGATTGTTCCTGTTGTTGCATCCGCTATAAATTCATACTGCGTAGATTCAAGGCCTTCTTGCTTTGTAAGCCCACCTTTGTATACATCATAATCCAATTCATTTTTTGTATACTTTTCAGGCTTCATCATAATCCATGAGCCTCTGATGGTCTCTCCGCCTTGTCCAAGTGTACTTTTAATAGTGGACAAAATCTTTTCAGGAGAAGTAATATTGCTTTGATTTGTTAATTCTTTAACGACATAACCTGCTGCAAATCCTGCTGCAACACCTGAAATAAATGTTTTCCAATTCACTTATATTCCTCCAATCAAATGGGTAATAGCTGTTATTTAACATTTGCTTGGTTAATCTATTCCCGTTCATTATACATTTTAAGCTTAAATAGTGCCATCTTTTAACCAACAAACTCCATGTATGTGGTATTTGGAAGTATGATTCTGTAGAATGAGAATAGAGATTATAGAAAATAACATGGTAAAGGGGATACATATATGAAGCAATCTACTCTAGATTTATTTAAGACTCTTACCGAGATTCCAGGAGCACCTGGATTTGAACATGAAGTTCGTTCGTTTATGAAAAAGGAATTATCCAAATACACAGATGAAATCATTCAGGACGGCCTTGGCAGTATTTTTGGTGTGAAACGCGGAAATGACCAAGGACCAAAAATTATGGTTGCCGGACATATGGATGAGGTTGGTTTTATGGTAACCTCTATTACTCCTGAGGGGTTACTTCGTTTTCAAACGCTTGGAGGCTGGTGGGGTCAGGTGTTGCTGGCACAAAGAGTGCAGGTATATACTGAATCAGGCCCTATTATCGGTGTTGTCAGTTCGATTCCGCCACATTTGCTGAGTGAGGCCCAAAGGTCCAAACCTATGGAAATCGGTAATATGCTGATTGATATTGGTGCTGATGATAAAGAGGATGCAATTGCAATGGGAGTGAAACCAGGTCAGCAAATCATCCCATATAGTGAATTCACTCAAATGGCCAATCCTAAAAAAATTCTGGCAAAAGCATGGGACAATCGGTATGGCTGCGGATTGGCGATTGAACTACTGGAAGAGCTTCAAAATGAGACATTGCCTAATATCCTATACAGCGGTGCTACTGTTATGGAAGAAGTCGGTACGAGAGGCGCGGGTACAGCGGCGACGATGATTGATCCTGATATCTTCTTTGCATGTGATGCAAGTCCTGCAAATGATATGTCAGGCAGTAAATCTGTATTCGGTTATCTCGGAAAAGGTCCATTACTTAGAATATATGACCGTACAATGGTCATGCATAAAGGGATGAGAGAATTTATCTTGGATACTGCGGAATCGAATCATATTCCATATCAATATTTTGTTGCTCCAAATGGGGGGACAGATGCAGGGAAAGTACATATTACAAATCGCGGTATACCAAGTGCCGTAATTGGTATATGTTCACGGTATATCCATACGCATGCCTCCATTATTCATATTGATGACTATGCTGCAGCAAAAGAATTATTGGTTAAATTAGTTAGAAGCTGTGATAAAACAACCGTTGAAACGATTAAACAAAACGGTTAATAAAAGAGTTGAGAAGGCAGAGGCATCTATCTGTCTTCTTTTTTAAAGAAAGGATGCAGATTAATGGTTAAAATTGCTTTGGGCACTAAAAATCCGGCGAAAATTAAGGCTGGAGAATTAGCGGGCCGGGAGTTATCAGCTGAGCTTGTTCCGGTTAGTGTATCATCTGAGGTAAATGAACAGCCATTCTCGGATGAAGAAACAATTGAGGGTGCTTTAAATAGAGCAAGAAATGCGATGAAGGAAGTTCAGGCTGAATTTGGGCTGGGTCTTGAAGGCGGAGTGGTGAAAACGCCTTATGGATTGTTTATATGCAATTGGGGAGCACTAGTCACGAAAGAAGGCAAAAGCTTTGTCAGTGGCGGTGCACGTATCAAATTACCGGAAAGTATTGCTGAGGAGTTATACTCGGGCAGAGAGCTTGGGCCGGTTATGGATGAATATACAAAGAAACAGGATATCAGGAAGTCAGAAGGAGCTGTTGGTGTATTCTCAAACGGCCGTATAACAAGAGATCGTATGTTTGAGCACATTATTGAATTATTAGTTGGTCAGTATGAGTATCATTTAACAGTAAAGAAGTCGTGATGAGGAGAGTTTAGGAGTCTTAGTATTTTTCATCTTCTGATAGACGCTGAATTTCTTCATGTTTCTTTATTTTGGAAGAGAAGAGCTTCGAAATAATAAACCCGACGAGGGAGATAATACTATTTTTCATGTAATTTCTCACCTTTATCTATGATTTTACTAGTATGATAACATAGGTGATAAAAAAATACTGCTAAAAACGTTGAGGACTGCCGAATTTTGTCAAATAAGGGTAGTTGCTTGTTTTTATCCTTTCTAAGGGCTATTAAGAGCTGGGAATATACTATATGATCTCTCATAGCTACTAAGAGTCAAAAGCCAAATCACCTTTTGATTGAAGAAGGTGATTCTACAACTCAGCGGGCTTTCGCATGATTGCTGCTCCTGGATAAAAGTTACGGATGTACAGCCACTTCCTTTCTGGAGGCAGTTGTTTCCATATAAATCCTTACGAAAGCAGCCATATAAAAAGAGGAGAGATAATTTCTCCTCTTTTCTTGTCTTATGTTTTCTCAATTACAATTAAACAGGTGCTGTCCGGTAGCGGTACAATCTCTCTTTTTTCATTCATAATTTTTACTTTAGGTAAAAGAAATTCTTCGTATCCGTTTTGTAAATAATGATGAAGCTTTATAATTTTTGCCTCTTTACCTAAAGATACATGAATAACTTCTTCATATTCACTTGGAGTAAAATACCCAAATTGTTCTTGTACCTCATGTGGATAAGCCTCTTCTCCCCAAGTATACGTATAGAGGAATTCCATTAAATCATTAACAGGCAGTTTGATAAGAAGACTCTCCAGTCTTTCATAATTGATAGTCCTTCCCCTAAAGTCATGAACATATCTCATAAAGAAGTCCATGCCCTTTGGGTCTTCAAATTCGAGTAGTCTCCATTGGTCTATAGGCTCAGTCATAATTCCGTCTCGAATAATGATTCTTCCGCCTTTGTTTAATACTTCAAAAGAACTTTTCAGTGCTTGGATAACTACATCTCGATTGAATTTCCTGCCTTTGTACGGAATATAAGAATACATTTCATGTAAGATAGAAGAAAACACAATGGTATCCACGCTTCCTGGCTCATAATAGTCTTTTAATTCCAAGGCGTTTGCCTGTTTTACGTGCCATGATTTATTTTCCCTGAATTTTCGCCTGTTTAATTCCTCTACTACATTAATTGAGATATCAATTCCGATTACAGTTGCTTCTGGGTGATTTTCAGATAGGATATCAAGCATCACACCGCCGCCGGCTCCAATGTCCAGCATTACCTTCCCTACAGCAAAATCAGATATGACCTTTTTATGATCTTGACCATTATTCATATCGGTTAAATAGTTTTCTTCATTCTGCAAGCGATCAAAGGCATCTTTCCTGAAACCAAAAAAGTCATAAAGTAAGATAATTGCTCTTTCATAGATCGGAGACTTTTCGGCTTCCTGGCAAAATTCAATTAATTTCTGACCGGCACTTGAATAACTAAAATAAACCCCTACAATTTGACCTAGTAAGTCTGAGGGTTCAATTTGAATTTGAACGTGTTCGTTTACAGGCATCTTTCCTTTTAGTAAATCATCAATTGTAAACTCATTCAGGAATGTCTCGATAATTCTTTTTTTGTATAGATTGATTACTTTTTGCCCCTTGTAATCATAGTAAATATCCTTCATAAAAGACTCAAAGCTAACCTGTTGTATAGTAAGGGGATTAATTTTCTGGAATATCAATAAGAAAATTTTCAAAAACTCTTCTAAAGAAAACTCTTGTAAAGCAGATTCAAGATACCACATATCTATTTTACTGAAGAACAACTCTATGTATCTCTCTAATTGTTTGTTTTCAAAATACTGATTGTATAAATCATCGAAGTTTTCCCCGCGCTGGATTGAAGATCTTCTTAATCTTCTCATCCGCTCTTTTAGGGGAAGCTCTTTTGCCTGTTCACCTTTGTTTATCCAGGATAGTACTTCTTCTACTTCCTTATGGACGTTGTTCCACAACTGATCTGAAACCGCTTGAATAACACACTGATTTAGGGAATAGAGAATCCTTTCTATGTTATATTCTAAGTTTTTATGTTCCTCAATCCAATAAATTAAGGGACGGAATTGAGAATAATGGATTTCTCCTCTGATAAATTGACCGGCTAACCCATGTGTTAATATGAGAAGATAAACAAGTTCCTCTCTATCTAAATTGCGGGAGTGTAACGGCAGGTTCATTTGTTCATCAGCATAAATTTGAGCTGAGCCAATATTATGAATGGCCAATTGGAATCCTTTTTTCTCCCACTCTCTACGTTTGTGCTTCAACCCGCCTTTTGATACCTCAGACCAAATCAAGACATCTTCAATAATTGACCTTTCATTAATGGGAAGATTCATCTCGTTCAATAACCAAAGGGTTCGTTCTACATAGGATAGAACCGGATTTGGCGGCAATTTCTCTAAAGATTCTACTTGCTCTAAATTTACGTGTTGTTCTTTTGTAAGGTAGAGAAAGTGTATCCACTTATGATTTCTTAATACCTTTGTATTTCCTATCTTTACTTCTTGAATACATTTTAGTGAGTTTAACAAATAAATCCGCCTTTCTAATAAAGCAGAATAATGGGGTGAAAACCATTCTGTTAGGATTATATCTTTATGCATGTTGTAGTTACTTCCATATTAATTCTTCAATGAACGGTGTATATCCTTTTCAGAATGGAAGATATTTGTGGTGAGGATAAAGGGGATTTCTTTATAAATTATAACTATTTTTCTCCCAGCTTATTTGTATTCAATAGCCGTTTATCCTATTAGAGAATGTCTATTGGATGTTTTCGTAAAGATTGTTGCTAATGCCATAAAAAGAGGCAGTGTTTTTGCTATCTCGGATATTCAACTAAAACCCCCTTAGTCAATAAGAACTAACTTCTCTTTCTCAACAATAAATAGAATATAAATCCACTAAGAGTAAATATAACCGTACCAACAAACACCTTTACTAATGAGACACCTATTTGAACAGTATCATCAGTTGCGTGTTTTATCACATTTACTGTCCACCAGTTATAAATTGAAGATTCATATATAGCGAAGTATAGCCACAATAAATAACAGAAGAAAACAAATAAAAAAACACGGATTTTTCTATTCATAACATTCCCCTTCTACAATAAATGTCTTTATAAAACATTAACACTGCCCTTAGTTAAGAAGCTATCTTTATTCTGGCGATATCACAGAATGGTGATTAACTTATTTATTCAGGAGGAACAATCTATGAGATAACAGCCTTGTAGAATCAAAGAGACTTAGACGAGTATTATTCTTTAGAAAATAATTTAAATAGTTGTTTACACCTGTCAAGACAGAAGTTAATATACAAATTAGAGATTTCATTTTAATAGTTTTCATTGAGATTGTGATGGGGAGGGTCAATGAATGGGGAAGGGAAAGGTAAAAGAACGGAAACTATTGGGGATTGCCGGGGTCGCTTGGCTATTCGATGCTATGGATGTTGGAATGCTTTCGTTTATTATCGCGGCTCTGCAGAAGGAGTGGAATTTAACCTCAGAACAAATGGGGTGGATAGGAAGTGTGAACTCTATCGGCATGGCAGTAGGTGCTTTAGTGTTTGGGATTTGGGCTGATCGTATCGGCCGAAAAAATGTATTAATTATTACGCTATTATTATTTTCCTTAGGAAGCGGATTTTCTGCTTTGACGACAAGCTTATCTATTTTTCTGGTTTTCAGATTTTTAATTGGAATGGGGCTTGGCGGTGAATTGCCAGTTGCTTCTACGTTGGTGTCGGAAAGTGTGCCTGCAGAGAGAAGAGGCAGAGTCGTAGTGCTGCTTGAAAGTTTTTGGGCTGCAGGCTGGCTGATTGCGGCGCTTATTTCATACTTTGTCATTCCAACTTATGGCTGGCAAATTGCTTTACTAATCAGTGCACTTCCTGCTTTTTATGCGATTTATTTAAGAATACATCTACCTGATTCTGAGAAGTTTCAAATGGTTAAGGAAAAGAAATCCATCTCAATCGTAAATTCGCTTAAGACACTATGGACTAAAGATTATGCGGTAAAGACTTTGATGCTCTGGATTCTGTGGTTCTGTGTTGTCTTTTCCTATTACGGGATGTTTCTGTGGCTTCCCAGTGTTATGATTTTGAAAGGTTTTACACTCATAAAAAGTTTCCAATATGTTGTTATGATGACCTTGGCGCAATTGCCTGGGTATTTCACGGCTGCCTGGTTTATAGAGAAATTTGGACGTAAATTTGTATTGGTTACATATTTGTTTGGAACAGCTGTAAGTGCTTATTTCTTCGGTAATGCAGAAACATTAACAGCCTTAATGATTTCAGGGTGTTTTCTTTCCTTTTTTAACCTGGGAGCTTGGGGAGCGCTCTATGCCTACTCACCTGAACAATATCCAACTATTATAAGAGGGACTGGCACAGGAATGGCAGCAGCTGTGGGGAGAATAGGAGGTATCCTTGGCCCGCTTGCCGTCGGAAACTTACTGGCTTCTCATACATCTATTGATAAAATCTTCTTACTTTTTAGCATTGCCATTATAATTGGGATGCTGTCTGTATTGATTCTTGGCAAGGAAACTAAAAATGTGACGTTAGAATAGCAATCCTCTGTAGATTTGGGTATGATAACTCATACAAGAGGCTACTCGAGAGGATGATTTTGATATGAAAAAATTAGAAAGTATGGAACATTATAATGAATTGATGTCAAATGGGAAAGTGATGCTTTTATTTTCTGCAAATTGGTGCCCGGATTGCAGATTCATCGAACCATTTATAGGTGACATTGAGGCCGCAAATAAAGAGTATACCTTTATCTATGTGGACCGCGATCAATTTCTTGATCTGTGCATAAAGCTGGATGTCTTTGGAATACCGAGCTTTATTGCATTTGAAGATGGAAAAGAGCTCGGCCGATATGTAAATAAGGACCGGAAGACTCAAGAGCAAATTGAAGATTTCATTGCTTCATTATGATAAACTATTATACTCCCCCCTATTCGGGGGATTTTTTTATTCCGTTCTTACTTCAAAAAAAGCAGAAAAAAGAACGATTAAGTGGAGATAATCGCCCGTATGAACCCGATTGACTCCGTTGGTGCTCTTTGGAATGAAGGAACCCAACCAACAAAGTTACACTTTATTTAGCAGCATGAGTTTAATTAAGCTATAGTAATGTTAAGGAGGAATCCCTATGAAAATGACGACTACTAAAATGAAATCTTTACTTATGGAAAGCTTAGCTGATACAAATTCAAAATTTAATTATAATCGTGATAAAGAGGAATTAAGAATTGAAAATGAAGAAACTGGCAAGGGAATAACAATTGGATTGGCGCCGCTTGTATCGAAGTATGAGCAATCTGGTCAAAAAGCGATTGATGAAGTCCTTTATTATATAAAAGAATCAACGAAAGTAATGGGTACGGAACAATCTTTGAAGGGAAATGAAAAATTAATTTACCCTGTTATCCGTTCGACTTCCTTCCCAATGGAGTCCCGTGAAAATACACCGTTTATTACAGATGAGCATACAGCCGAAACGAGAGTTTATTATGCTCTTGATTTGGGTAATACGTATAGGTTGATTGATGAGGAGCTAATGAGGAAAGAAGGCTGGGATCAAGATTCCATACGTTCAATGGCTATGTTTAATGTCAGGTCATTGCCGATTAAGTCTAAAAAAGACAGTGTACGCGGAAATGACTTTTATTTTATTAATCATAACGATGGATACGATGCTTCAAGAGTCCTGATTGATTCACAAATGAAAACATGGAAGGAAGATATGAAAGGGACAATGGCAGTGGCCATTCCACATCAGGATGTCTTAATCATTGCAGACATACAAAATGATGCAGGTTATGACATTTTAGCACAAATGAATATGCACTTTTTTACAAATGGAAATGTTCCGGTCACCGCTCTGCCATTCCTTTATGAAAATGGAGAATTGGAGCCAATCTTTATTTTAGCAAAGAATCGACCGGTAGAAGACCAATAATATAATAGGAAATTGATACCATTTACAAGGAATATGTCTTAAATGAGTAAATTTTTTGATAAAATAGATACTTGTAATACTAATTTATAACAACCATAGAAAGTGTGAGGAAGGCTATGAGCTTTTTCAAAAAAATCATTGATTGGTTCTATGAGGATGTAGAAGAGGAAGTAGAAGTAGAACCTCGTAATAGCCATGAAAACATTCAAAAAGTACCTAAACAAGTAAAAAGACAAAAAGAAAATCAAATTGAAATTGAAGCAAGAATTCAATATAGATACCCAAAGGATAATTTCAAATTCCCATTAATCTCAGATGAAGAGTTAATAAGATTAAAAGAACAAAAAAAGAAGCAAAATGAGTTGGGTGTGAAGAAGGAAGTGCACGTGAGGAGATTTGAGAAATCCCCGGCTGCTGTTCCTAAATTGAAAGTGTCTAATCAAAGAATAATACCTAAGCCAGAACCAAAACAGAACGAAGTTGTTCCGAATAAAAAGCCGTTTAGAAGAACAGAAATACCTTCGCCTATTTATGGATTTCAAAATCGACAGACCGGCACTAAAAATCAAAAAATAGTCGAATACGAATTACCACCTGAAACGACCTTAGATTCCGTTCTTGCTTTAATGCATGGAAAGAAAGTGAATCCACCGAGTGTCAATCGAGAACCATCATTTGAAATGGAAACACAGAATGAGTTGCCGCTGAATTCCGATTTTAAGCATTCAGATGAAGAGATAAAAGAGGAACAGCAAAAAGTCTCGACTAATGATGGAAATAGACATACGGAGGATATCGAGAGTGTGATTGCTCCGCTATTACCTGATACTGTTTCAGCAGAAGATACAGAGGTTGCAGCCACAAGTGAAATAGCATGGAATCCAGTCAGCGAGAATCAGATAATTGAGGAAATGAATAAAGCAATTTTGAACGCTGATTACGAAGATGAAATAACTCAAGAAGAAGGAATCGTGGAAAAAGATACGCTGATCATGCACTCTGGCTCACAGATGGAGCAGGAGGAATTTCAGTCGATTCCAATGATTCATCAGAATCTTGACGAACAAGCTGATGATGAAAATCTGGAGAACAACTTTGGATTACAACCGGAGGAACCAGTTGAAGATTACTACCATTCCCCTTCAGGCAGTGAGGTATATGAGGATATTGAGGAAGCTGATTCTGATATGGAGGAAGACCAACCATACAAGAGAGATGAAATTCAGCAAGCTCATGATTTAATCACGCAGACCCATGAATCTGCAATGAATATAGAAGAAAATCATCAGGTAAGCGGAAATGATGAGAAAAATATAGACATCAGTCACAATGAGAAAAATGGGCAGGATATCATTTTGCTTGACGGAACTGAGGATGAGTTTTCAATCAAGGACATTCAAACGAATGAGCCAGTTTCGAATGAATCTATAGCTTCGTTCGAAACGCAGTCAATCGATCGAACTAATGGTTTGGAGAAATCCGCGCAACTGGATGATACGGAGAACCATATAGATAGAGAAGTCTCTTTATCAGAGCCGAACAGTCCAATGGAAGCAACAGTGACAAGCGATGCTATGGATGAAGAAGAGAGACGAAAAATAGAAAGAGAAAAGCGCATTAGGGAGCGCAGAAAACACATTCCTTTTAACGTTTTAATGCTTAAGAATGATAAAGATCATATTGCAGCAAATCGCAATCAAAAAACGATTGCCGGCAAAGAGGAAAAGCCTTCGGAGCAACCTAAAAAAAAACTGAATGATTCCTATCAATATCCGGATATTTCAATTTTGAAGCCACGAGTGGACATTAGAGAAGATGCTGATTGGCTTGCAGAACAAGCAGCATTGCTAGATGATACACTTGAACAATTCAATGTTAAGGCTAGAGTACATACGTATTCTCAAGGACCTTCTGTAACAAGATTTGAGGTTCAGCCGGATCCTGGTGTTAAGGTTAGTAAAATCACAAATTTAAATGATGATCTAAAACTAAGCCTGGCTGCTAAAGATATTCGTATAGAAGCACCGATTCCCGGGAAACGAATGATTGGAATTGAAATTCCCAATATAAATACACGTCCTGTTTATCTGCGTGAGGTTTTGGAGGAAAAAGTTTTTGCTGAGAATACCTCACCGCTTTCAGTGGCAGTTGGGTTGGACATTTCAGGAAACCCGATTGTAACAGATTTAAAGAAAATGCCGCATGGTTTGGTGGCAGGCTCTACAGGTTCTGGAAAAAGTGTATTTATTAACTCTGTTTTAATCAGTTTATTATATAAATCACACCCATCTGATGTCAGACTCTTATTAATTGATCCGAAAATGGTTGAACTTGCGCCATATAACAATATTCCGCATTTGGCAGCACCGGTTATTACTGATGTAAAAGCTGCAACAGCTGCACTGAAATGGGCAGTAGAAGAGATGGAACGGAGATATGAGTTGTTTGCCCATTCAGGAGTGAGAGATATTGTCAGATATAATGAAAAGGCACTATCATCCGGGCAAATGGAGCATAAGCTGCCTTATTTAGTTATCGTGATTGATGAGCTGGCTGATTTAATGATGATGTCTCCTGCTGACGTAGAGGAAGCGATCTGCCGTATTGCGCAGAAAGCCAGAGCATGCGGGATTCATTTACTGGTGGCAACACAAAGACCATCTGTAGATGTCATTACCGGGTTAATCAAAGCAAATATTCCTACAAGAATTGCTTTTTCCGTTTCTTCACAGGTAGATTCACGTACG
The DNA here is from genome assembly GCF_058313575.1 of Bacillus sp. z14 (2026). Classification (NCBI taxonomy): domain Bacteria; kingdom Bacillati; phylum Bacillota; class Bacilli; order Caryophanales; family Bacillaceae; genus Bacillus; species Bacillus sp. z14 (2026). The sequence goes on along the minus strand of NZ_JBZFQK010000005.1, from coordinate 185,308 downwards.
ATTTTGGACCAAAGTGGAGCTGAAAAATTACTTGGACGGGGAGATATGCTGTTTTTGGAAAATGGAACTTCTAAAACAGTTCGCCTGCAGGGAACTTTTGTAACTGATGATGAGATTGAGGATGTCGTAAAACATGTAATGGCTCAGGCTAAACCGTCCTTTATGTTTGAGCCAAATGAATTGGTAAAAACAAGTGAACATATAGAAGAAAAGGATGAACTCTATTACGAAGTGTGTGAATTTGCGGTTGAGATGGGAGGAGCATCCATATCCAGTCTGCAAAGGCGCTTTAGGATTGGTTATAACAGGGCAGCGAGGCTGATTGATATGCTGGAGAAAGAAGGTATTTTATCAGAATCAAAAGGAAGTAAACCTCGTGATGTGCTTATATCTGAATCTGATTTAGAGGCTATACATGAATCTCAATCCCCTTTTTGAACAGAGGAAAAATTTTTGTATAATAATTTAATTATGAGTATTTCCCAGAAAAGGTAATACTATATTTATGAGAAAATCAGTTAGAAAAATTGTACGAAATCGATTTATAGGTTTATAATCATACAAGTTATATCTTTAACGCAATGAAGATATTGATTGCATGTGCTCGTTATAATAGTAATCTAACTGGTTTTAAATACTTATATTGTTTCAATTAGTAAAGCCTAAACAGGCATAGCAGGCAAATTGCAATTAGCAAAAAAAAGAGACCGTCATATACTGTTTTACAGCATTGACGTATGTTGGAGGTTCATTCTATGACAGTTTATCACTTCGTAGGTATAAAAGGATCCGGGATGAGCGCGTTAGCCCAAATCCTAAATGATATGGGATATCAGGTACAGGGTTCAGATTATGAAAAAAGATTTTTTACCCAAATCGCACTTGAAAATGCCGGTATAAAAATATTGCCATTTAATAAAGAAAATATTAAACCAGGTATGACAATCATTGCAGGAAATGCTTTTCCTGATAGTCATGATGAGATTGTTCAAGCTTTAGAACTTGGTTTGCCAGTCATTCGCTATCCACGATTTCTTGGAGATTTCCTTAAAAAGTTCGTGAGCATAGCTGTTACAGGCGCGCATGGAAAAACATCGACTACCGGCTTAATGTCTCATGTAATCAGCGGAGCTGAGCCAACGTCATTTTTAATTGGAGATGGAACGGGTAAGGGAGAAGCAGATTCTAAATACTTTGTATTCGAAGCTTGCGAATACCGAAGACACTTTTTATCCTACGATCCGGATTATGCCATTATGACCAATATTGATTTTGACCATCCGGATTATTTTGCAAATCTTGATGATGTGTTCTCTGCCTTTCAAGAGATGGCACTGCAAGTAAATAAAGGAATTATTGCCTGTGGTGATGATGAGCAGCTACAAAAAATCCAGGCGAAAGTACCGGTCATATTTTATGGGTTTAACGAAGAAAATGATTTCCAGGCTAAAAATATTGTCACTTCAGAAGCTGGAACTACATTCGATGTGCATGTAAGAAATAATTATTATGAGACATTTACGATTCCAATGTTTGGGCGCCATACAGTTTTAAATGCGCTAGCTGTTATTGCACTTTGTCAATATGAGGATATTGATGTGGAGATCATTAAGGAACGCCTAATGTCATTTACTGGCGTTAAGAGACGTTTCTCTGAAAAACAACTTGATCATCAAATCTTAATTGATGATTATGCCCATCATCCAACAGAGATAAAGGCAACAATTGATTCAGCTCGACAAAAGTATCCTGATCGGGAGATTGTAGCTGTATTTCAGCCGCATACCTTCTCTAGAACTCAGAAGTTTTTGGATGATTTTGCTGAAAGCTTAAAAGAAGCAGATAAAGTATACTTATGTGAAATTTTCGGATCAGCAAGAGAGTTGAATGGGAAATTAACAGTTAAAGATCTTTGTAATAAGGTGGACGGTGCTCAAATTATTCAGGAGGAAGATCCGTCTATCCTTAAAAATCATCACAATGGTGTATTATTATTTATGGGTGCTGGAGATATTCAAAAAGTGCAAGCAGCCTATGAGAGCTTTATAACGAAATAAATGCACATAAAGACCCTTCGAGAGTAATCAGTAAGTACTCTTGAAGGGTTTTTTATTTATTTTAGATTTTCAGGATTTAATTTCTCTAATTCTGGGAGAACGAATCTGCCGTCTTTTCTAATTAGTCGATCATCAAAATATATTTCGCCGCCTCCATAATCTTTACGTTGGATATTAACCAAATCCCAATGAATGCTGGAGTGATTACCATTTGGCGCCTCATCATAGCTTTGACCCGGTGTAAAGTGAAAGCTTCCATCAATTTTTTCATCAAATAGAATATCCTGCATTGGATTGGTTATATATGGATTAACCCCTATCGCAAATTCGCCGATATAACGTGCGCCTTCATCACTATCAAATACCTTATTGATTCTTTCTGTGTCATTCGCTGTTGCCTTAACGATTTTTCCGTTTTCGAATGTTAGACATACATTTTCATATGTAAATCCCTGATATGGAGATGGGGTATTATACGTAATGGTGCCATTTACAGAATCACGTACAGGTGCGGTATACACTTCACCATCTGGGATATTACGCTCCCCTGCACATTTAATGGCAGGAATGCCTTTAATAGAAAAATGTAAATCTGTTCCTGGACCTGTAATGCGTACTTTGTCCGTTTGATTCATTAACTCGACTAGGCTGTCCATCGCCTCAGACATTTTGGCATAATCAAGATTACATACATTAAAATAAAAATCTTCAAATCCTTCTGTACTCATTTTTGCCAGCTGAGCCATTGAATTGGTTGGGTAACGAAGGACCACCCATTTCGTTTTTGGAACTCGGATGTCTCTATGTACTTTATTTTGTACGGTCTGTCCATAGATTTTCATTTTATTAGCAGGGACATCAGAATGTTCTGAAATATTATCGCCTGCACGAAGACCTATGTATGCATCCATTTTACTCATAACCTGTGATTCAAATTCGGCGATTAATCTATAGTGTTCTTCAGTTGCACCTAATAGTAACTGTCTTTCAATGGTTTGATCCTTTGTTGAAACGAATGGATATCCACCTGCCTCATATGCTTCACTTACCAATGCTTTAACCAATTCTGGTTGTATACCGAAATTTTCTATAAGTACTTTTTCACCTTTTTGTAATTTTACAGAATAGTTAATTAGATTATGAGCTAATTGCTGAATTCTTGGATCCCTCATAAAAAAAATCTCCTTTCATCTCTAAACTTTAATTTAATTGTATCTTACTTTAGTAATAATATTAAGGTGGAAGGAACATTGTGGATCAGAATAAATTCCTATATAGTTTAAATAAGGAGATAAAGGGTAAAAACTAATTATAATTTAGAGATGGAGTGAAGACGATGGAAATTATCTTATATTTAAGCGTGGCATTGATTGCCATAGCGTTCCTGGTTCTTGTTATTTATCTTTCAAGAACATTAAAATCCCTTCAAACAACAATGGAGAGTGTATCTAGCACATTAACAGGCCTAGAAACTCAGATGCAAGGCATAACAACCGAGACAACACTGCTGCTACATAAGACGAATGCTTTGGCTGAAGATATTCAGCATAAATCTGAGAATCTAAATACGGTTGTTGATGCAGTTAAAGGTGTGGGAGGATCGATTCAACGTGTGAATCAAACCATTGACCAGATTACAAACCGAGTTCAATTAGCAGCGAGTCAAAATGACGAAAAAATTACCCAAGTAGTTCAATGGGGAAATGCATGCATTGAGCTTGTGAATAAGTGGAAAAAGCATAAAGCTGAACAGAGTACAGCAATCTATACCGAATCTGAAGCAGGCAGAGATGTTACTTTACCTTCACAAGAAACCAGATATCAACGTTCTCAATCTTAATCAACCATAAAAAAGGAGATGTTTAAGAATGAATAATAAAAATGATAATTTTAATCAAGATAATGGTATGTCAACAAAAGATTTTGTAGTAGGAGCAATAGTAGGCGGGCTTGTTGGAGCAGCTACTGCACTGTTTTTAGCACCTAAGTCCGGTAAAGAACTTCGTCATGATTTATCTGAACAAGGCAGCGTTTTAATGGAAAAAGGAACTCCATTGATTGAAAAGGGTTCTGCTTTAAAACAAACGGCTACAGAAAAGGGATCTGCTTTAAAACAAACAGCCACTGAAAAAGGAATTGCTCTAAAACAAACAGCTCAAGAAAAAGGAACAGAATGGATTTCTGTCGCAAGAGAAAAAGGTGCACCATTAACAGAAGCGGTTAAGAAAAAGTTTGGAAGCACGACAAATGAAGAAAGCAACAGTCAATCATCTGATACAAAGGAAAATCAAACAGATAAGAAGATGGATAGTAATGTTGTAGTTGATTCCCCAGATGACGTTTATGTTGGAGAAGAAAACATAGACAGTAAAAATACTGCTAAAGAAGAAACGTATGCTTCTGAAAAAACTGGTTTCAATTCTACAGCCAGCGGAAATACATCTTCAGGTAAAACACCGTCCAATAGCTCGAATAATACAATAAAAGTTGATTTAGGTTCTAATTCTTCTAATTCAACTGGAAATAAAAATAATTCAGCAACCAATTCGAAAAACACAACGAATAAAAAATAAAAGTGGTTTGGAATAAACACAAATGGGGGGATATGGATGAAAAAGATTACTAACGAAGAGGAATTACAGCAACTTTTAGAGCATGATGTTTTTCTGCTTCTGAAGCATAGCCTTACATGTCCAATTAGTGGTGCAGCTTTTGATGAGTATTCCCAGTTTGTCGCTGAGCATCCTGCTATAGCTACAGCTTATCTAGCTGTACAGGAAGCCAAACCACTATCAGAGCATGTTCGAGATTTAACCGGAATTAAACATGAGTCACCGCAAGCTATATTATTTAAAAATAGTGAGGCTGTGTGGAATACATCTCATGGAAGAATTACAGCACAAAATCTAGAACAGGCACTTAAAGAATATATCTAAATAGAAACCGGTAAGGAATTTAATTCCTTACCGGTTTACTTTGGTCGGATAATTCTGTGAGTTGAACCAAACAATTTCAAGTTGATCACCATCTTGGATTTCATTGTAAAATGTGACTTCCTGTTTATTCCGCATAAGGTGAAAGCCGCCCGGATTATTCTTGGGAAGTTCTATTTCTATGTACCGAAATAGATCCTGGAATATAAAAGCGGATTCTTTATTAAAGTTTATTTTTAGTTGCTCCCCGTTAAAAAGGATATCTGTATCACTTAAGGACTTATCTTCTCGATAGACTGTATAGCTGTTATTTGTCAACGTAAGTGGTTGACCATTAAACGTAACAGATATTTGATTAATCTCTTCAGCCTTATAGACACCTATTAAATCTTTGACTGTGATTGCTTTTCTACGAACTAAGGTGAGGCGATCATGATCGGCTATCCGATGGTTAAAAGATACACCTTTTCCGTTAACATATATGGCACCTGAAAACGAGACGAAGCTTTCCAGCCGGCCATTGATAACTAGATTAAACGGGACAAGTTCGTCCAGTATAGAATTCAAGCCAGCGAACAATAGTGCATCCTGCACAGTCTCTGGCATTTTAAAAGCAATCCGATCACCATCATGAATATCTTCGTGGCCATCAGCAGGAAAACCATTCATAAATAGGGTACAAGGAATTTCATATTTCTCTTCGTTTATATAAATCTCCCTCATAGGCAGTTCATCAAGTAATTCTCTTAATATCACAGATGTTTCAGAACCGTCTTTTCCCTTATCTATCCATAGCTGATCTCCAGGGGTTAATGGGGAATCAAGAGAGCAAGACACATTATTTCTTTTGATTTGCGGAGGCTCTCCGTGTGTACCTGGTATGGTAATATTTCTGCCGTTAATACTAACAATCTTCGCATTTCCAGGTTTACCGTATAGCTTTGTTAAATGAAGTCCTGCTGCAAGCAAGGCATCTCCTATAGTCAGTTGCTTAAGATCAAATAAACGAACTGGGGTCCCATTTACTTCAACAGAAACATAATGAATTGGATTAACATCTGATGAAATGGCTATTCCAATGGGCGTAACGAGTTCGGGCCCTTTAATGTAATCTGACTCAATCACTAAATTTTTGATAGCGTCTATTCCGCGTATAGCAACTCTATTGGCAGGCAGATTTAATTTCTTTGCCAAAATATCTGGTAAGCGCGGTGTTAAGCTACCTCCGCCAATAAGCATAACGGCTTGCGGAGGCTTAGCATTATTCAGTTGCAAAATTTCTCGGCTAATGGAATCTGCTAATTTTTCAATGGCGGGATAGATGGCTGTAATCATTTCTTCTTTTGGGATCTCTGATTCGAAACCAAGAATATCACTGATTTTGACAAACTCCTGTTCATTTATGGATCTCTTGGTATCTTCCGCATTCGGGAAATCAAGTAAATACTGATCACTGATTTCCTCTGTTATCTCATCTCCAGCAACAGGGACCATTCCGTAGGCAATAACGGTTCGTTCATCTGTAATCGCTATATCAGAAGTACCAGCTCCAATGTCAACAAGGCATACGTTGAGCCTTCTCATAGAGGGTGGAATAAGGACATGAATTGCAGCAATTGGTTCAAGAGTAAGTGCTTCTAGCTCAAGATTTACTCTTTTGAGTGCAGCAAACAGTGATTCAACGACCACTCGCGGCAGAAAAGTAGCGATAATTTCTGCTTCTGCTTCATCCCCTTTTTGGTCAAGTAAATTTCCGATTTCCTGGCCATCAAGATAGTAATGGAGAACAGAATAGCCTACACAATAATAATGATAATTACTTTGGATGTCTTCTTTTTCAGCTACCTGAAACTGTGCTTGTTGTACAGCAGCTAATTCCAGATGAATGCGGTCATCGGCAGACAGGAGAGGCTTGCCGGATATGGGAATAGATGATCTCCCAATCTCTGTACGCAAAGCACGTCCTGCAGCTGCTACACATACTTTAGTAAGAGGACCGTGCTTTTTTTCAAGTGTAAGCTTAATATCGAGTATAACGTTGGAAACAGCTACGACATCATGAATCTGGCCATCCAGCATGGCACGCTCAGTATGTTCTCTAATGATGACGTCTGTAACGACATATTGATCGAGGCGTATTTCTAATATGATTCCTACAACTGAGCGAGTGCCAATATCGAGAGCAAAAATTTTTTTGGTCAAGGATTCGTCTCTCCTTTTATGCTTTAACACTTAAAAGCGGTTTATTGATAAAGGTTTAATAGTGACAATACCGAATTAATCCGTTATAATAGTTTCAATTATATACTGAAATGTAAAATATTTTACTAAGTGATTTAGAAATTTTTAAAATATATGTAACCCAGGCTAAAACATGCAATGCAGAACAGAGAGGATGAGTGATATTGAGTAATATGGAACTGGATGTATTAAGAGAACAACTGGATAATTTGAATTTGCAATTATTAAAGCTTATTAACGAACGAGGAAAAGTTGTACAACAAATCGGTGAATTAAAAGGTAAGCAAAGCCAGTATCGTTTTGATCCTGTTAGAGAAAGAGAAATGCTTAATACACTTATCCAAAATAATGATGGTCCATTTGAAAAATCAACCATTGAACATATTTTCAAGGAAATATTTAAAGCAAGCCTTGAACTACAGGAAGATGATCATCGTAAAGCATTGCTTGTTTCCCGTAAAAAGCATCCTGATGATACTATAATTGATTTGAAGGGTGAGAAAGTGGGAAATGGACAACCGTCCTTTGTGTTTGGCCCATGTGCGGTAGAATCCTATGAACAAGTAGCGACTGTAGCAAAAGCTGTTAAGGATAAAGGATATAAATTACTTCGAGGCGGAGCTTATAAACCGAGAACATCCCCTTATGATTTCCAAGGATTGGGTGAAGAAGGATTAAAAATCCTGAAAAGGGTTGCTGATGAATTCGATTTGGCTGTTATAAGCGAAATTGTAAACCCGGCGGATATTGAGACTGCGGTTAAGTATATTGATGTGATCCAGATTGGTGCTCGTAATATGCAGAACTTTGAGTTGTTAAAAGCAGCGGGAGCGGTCAATAAACCCGTTCTGCTAAAAAGAGGGCTGGCAGCGACAATTGAAGAGTTCATTAACGCAGCTGAATATATAATGGCGCAGGGAAATGGAAATATCATATTATGTGAACGCGGAATTCGTACGTATGAAAAAGCTACACGGAATACATTGGATATTTCAGCTGTACCTATACTGAAAAAGGAAACGCATTTACCGGTAATGGTGGATGTTACGCATTCGACTGGCCGAAGAGATCTGCTAATTCCAACTGCTAAAGCTGCATTGGCAATTGGTGCTGATGGGGTTATGGCTGAAGTTCATCCGGATCCGGCAGTTGCTCTTTCCGATTCCGCACAACAGATGGATCTAAACCAATTTGATACGTTTGTAAACGAGATTAATCAATTTACCAAGCAGACAGGTATCAGAATTTAATAAATATGGAGTTGCTATTTGGCAACTCTTTTTCATTTTTCTCCAATAGATTAACGAATCAATAGTCCCTGAATTTTTCAGTGGAATTTTTATAATTTATTATTCAAATGCTATCATTTTAAAGAAGTACTGAGTTAGTCTTAGTGAAAATTGGATTTGTTATGTATACAATAGTAAGAAAATAGATAAAGTGTTTATTTGCACGAATTTAGAGGGTAGAGTATTATTATAATAACATACTAAATGGTACTTAATTGAATACTATTAGGATTAGAATAGAGAAATTTGGGCGGTGTAAAAAATGAATATTACAATTTATGATGTAGCTCGTGAAGCAAATGTTTCCATGGCAACTGTATCACGTGTTGTCAATGGTAATCCAAACGTTAAACCGGCAACACGTAAAAAAGTAAATGAAGTAATTGAAAGACTTGGCTACAGACCGAATGCTGTGGCACGCGGATTAGCAAGTAAGAAAACAACAACAGTCGGAGTTATTATCCCAGATATCTCCAGTATCTTCTATGCTGAATTAGCAAGAGGGATTGAAGATATTGCCACCATGTATAAATATAATATTATTTTAAGTAACTCGGATTCAAATGAAGAAAAAGAAAGCCGACTAATCCAAACGATGCTTGGCAAACAAGTCGATGGACTTGTCTTTATGAGTTCAAATATTACGGATGAACATATTGAAGAATTCAAGAAATCACCGGTTCCTGTTGTATTGGCAGGTACAATTGAAGATTCTGCTCAAATTCCATCTGTGAATATTGATTATGAACAAGCAGTGATGGATGCGATTAAATCTTTTGCTGATCGTGGACATAAGAATATTGCCATGGTATCAGGATCTTTTCAAAATGCAATTATAGAGAAAAAAATGGTGCCGGGATACCGAAAAGCATTGGAGGCAGCTAATATTCCTTATAATGAAGAATATCTAGTAGAAACAGATGCATCCTATGATGACGGAATCGAAGCCTTGAACCAGCTAATGGAATTGGATAATAAACCGACAGCTATTTTTGTATGTTCAGATGAGGCAGCTCTTGGTATCATTCATGCAGCACAAGATAAAGGTATCTCCATACCGGAGGATCTTGAAGTAATCAGTTCGGATAGCACGAGATTATCTTTAATGGTGCGACCTCGCCTAACGTCGGTTGTTCAGCCATTATATGATATTGGTGCTGTTTCCATGCGCTTGCTGACAAAGCTTATGAACAAAGAAGAGGTAGATGAATCCTCTGTAATTCTGCCGTACAGAATTGAAGAGAGAGATTCAACAAAATAAAAAATAAAAAAAGCTGAGCCATTTTGTGAATAGTTCTACAAATGGTTCAGCTTTTTATTTTAGTAAAACAGGTAGTATACATTATATCCAGTCCTCATCTTTTTAGTGTGTAACTTGGTGTCTGTGACCAGTTATATAAGAAATTTAAATAATCAGGTATTTGAAATTCAGCAGATTCATCGGGTTAGGATAGAATCGTGTATAATGCCTTTTCTAGAGTTTTTGCATTTTTTTCAGTAATCTCAGCCTTACGTGGGATGGGCTTGTACATATCAGGTGGATCTTCCCATGTAGTGGGTAATGTAACGGGTGCTAATGCTGACCAATGATTGACCCAATCAACAGGCAACTCACCTGAACAATTCGAATTATTAGTCATTTCTAGCCATATTAGGGACCAGGCACGCGGAACCACTCTCCAGATATCATATCCACCGCCACCAACTGCTATCCACTTACCTTGACAGTACTGGTGTGCAAGCTTATGGGCCAGTTTTGGGATGGATTGATAGATTGCAGTGGTAGCAGAAAGGTGCGTTAATGGATCATAGTAATGAGCGTCAGCGCCGTTTTGAGTTAAAATAACGTCTGGGCGAAAAAATTCTATGACAGATTTAAAGGATTTTTCATAGCACTCGAGCCATGATTCATCCTCCGTAAAGGCATCGAGGGGGATATTAAATGAATAACCATATCCTTTTCCATTTCCACGTTCAGTAATATTGCCAGTTCCAGGGAATAGGTAGCGACCTGTTTCGTGAATGGACAGTGTACAAACAGAAGGATCATCATAAAAAGTCCACTGAACACCATCTCCATGATGGGCATCCGTATCTACGTAGAGAACTCTGGCATTATATTTTTTTTGCATATATTTAATGGCAACAGAGCTGTCATTATAGATACAGAATCCGGAGGCTTTCCCTCTAAAGCCATGATGCAAACCACCGCCCAGGTTTATGGCATGCTGAGCACGCCCTTCCATTACTTCATCAACGGCAGACAATGTTCCTCCCACAAGCCAGGCGCTTGCCTCATGCATTCCAGAGAAAATGGGGGTGTCTTCGGTCCCAATTCCATAATTTAATGCTTTATCCTGGTCAAGCTTTCCTTGTCCGGCTAATCTAATCGCACTGATGTAATCGGGATCATGCACCAGGCTTAATTCCTCATCTGTTGCCATTCGTGGTTTGATGCAGTCATCCTCTTTCAGGGCATTCATTTTATTTAATAAGTCTACTGTTATTTGCAGCCGTTTTTGGTTAAAAGGATGGTTATCATTAAATTTGTAGGAAAGTAAATCGGTTGAATAAACAAATGAGGCTTCCTTCATAGAGTGCTCTCCGGTATATCTGGCCATAATACCTCATATCCGGATGACCGTAGGCCCTGTACGATTTTCATCGGGTTCATTGTTTGAATCCTTAGTACCAAGACTTTAAATGCCGGGTCTTCTTTATATGGATAAATGAAAATGCTATTTACATTGGAATTGTGGCCTTTGATGACTTCGGCTATTTCACTGAGCGTACCTGATTTATTAGTGACCTTCACCTCTATTTGGGATGCAGGCTGATTTGAGCCAGTAAGTTCTACATATGTATGCAGAAGATCTGTTTCAGTAATAATCCCGACTAATTTGTTGTCGCTGATCACAGGCATACAAGATATCTTTTGTTCATAGAATACAAATGCAATCTCTTCAACGAAATCAAGTGGGTGTGCTGTATAAATATCGGTAATCATGATATCGCTTATTGGCTTTAGAAGGTCTTCCTTATATTCATCAAGATGGAAGATAGATGGAGTTGCAGAGCGGATATCGACATCACATAACAGGCCGATTAACCGTTGTTCATCATCTACTATTGGTATATGCCTGATTTTTTTTTGTTTTACTAAATCAATTGCCTGCTGGAGTGTAGCATTTTTTTGAAGCGTAATAACATCCTTGATCATGATATCCTCAATAATCACAAGTAGCCCTCCTCAAAAATCAGTTCGTTCAATACATATATCGATTCATGAATCGTAATTGATCGAATTTTTGAATACTCTCTTTTTTAACGTTTTTCCCAATTCTGGCCATTAAACAATTGGCTGGATGGGAGCAAATTTCAGGGTCATCAGTGGCATACCATTCCAAGCCACCGGCACTCATCATTTTCTCCATCATTTTTCGATATTCCCATACATTTAATCCGCTGCCTTTTAAATCCCAATGCCAATAATATTCTGTGGTAATAATAATGTAATTTTCCATCCACTCATCCATCATAGCCACGCGGATCAAGTTTTTCCCGACCGCACATCCGCGATATTCACGGATTACTTCAATAGCACCCAATTCCAGTAAGTCATCCATTTTCCCTTCAGACCATCTTTCAAGAGGATCTGGGTATAAATAAGTGACATATCCGACAATGACATCGCCGGCCCTCGCAATAATAATTCGGCCTTCAGGAAGGCTGCTGATTTGAATTAAAGCCTTATGCTGCTTCTCAGGAACCCTAAAGGCAACGAGACCCTCATGAAATTCAAGATTTTCTAATTGATCTCGAGATACCGGGCCCTCGATAACTAACGGCCCACATGGGGTTTGCAATTCCTTCAAATTATACGTTTTTTTATGCTCCATCCATACACCACCCAGGTCACATTTTAAAGCTATTATACAGCACTTTAAATCCATAAATGCTTCATGATATGAACTTTTTAAGTCATATGTAGTGGAAATTAAGAAGCTTACTAGCATAATTATCTTAAACACTTAATGGGGATGTTATCTTAAAAACACTACAATTATAAAAATTGTAACATATTAGTGTAACTTATTAAATATTTTAAAAATTGAGATAAAATGGATTTTGTACTATACTATCAATATATTATCTTTGATCAGGGGGGAATAATTATGAAACTGGAAGCGCTTTCTGTTGTGCAAGGGGATTATAATTTAGCAAACTATGAGGAAATCTACAGATCATTTGACTGGAAGGATGTAGAGCAGGAATTCTCTTGGAATGAAACGGGTAAAGTGAATGCGGCATACGAATGTATTGACAGGCATACTGAAAATTTCAGGCGCAATAAGGTAGCATTATATTATAAGGACCCTAATCGCTATGAGAAGTATACATATAGTGATATGAAAGATTTATCGAATAAAGCAGGAAATGTTCTGAAGGAATATGGGAATGTAACAAAAGGTGACAGGGTATTTATTTTTATGCCGAGATCACCGGAATTGTATTTCACAGTGCTGGGTGCGATAAAATTGGGAGCTATTGTCGGCCCGTTATTTGAGGCATTTATGGAAGGGGCGGTTAAGGATCGATTGGAAGATAGTGAAGCCAGTGTAATCGTCACTACCCCTGAATTATTGTCTAGAATTCCTGCAGATGACCTGCCAGCATTGAAACATATTTTTGTAGTAGGAGATAATGTAGAGGAAACTGGTAAATATATAGATTTTAACAGCAAATATGAAAATGCATCTAAAAAATTAGATATAGAATGGGTAGATCGGGAAGACGGTCTGATTCTACATTATACTTCCGGTTCAACCGGTAAGCCAAAGGGTGTTCTGCATGCGCATAATTCAATGATTCAGCATCTGAAAACCGGACAATGGGTACTCGACCTAAAAGAAGAGGATGTATATTGGTGTACAGCGGATCCAGGCTGGGTCACAGGAACGTCTTATGGGATATTTGCTCCGTGGCTAAATGGAGCCTCTTCTGTGGTCACAGGTGGACGATTTAGCCCGGAAGCTTGGTATCAAACCATTGAAGATTTCCATGTAACCGTGTGGTACAGTGCCCCTACTGCATTCCGTATGCTGATGGGTGCAGGGGATGAGGTAGTAAAACAATTTGATTTATCCAGCCTTCGCCACTTACTAAGTGTAGGTGAACCTTTAAATCCTGAAGTTATTAAATGGGGACAAAAAGTATTCTCCAAACGTATCCATGATACATGGTGGATGACAGAGACCGGTGCACAACTAATCTGTAACTATCCAAGTATGGAGATTAAACCGGGTTCTATGGGTAAGCCAATTCCTGGAGTCGAGGCTGCCATCGTAGATGACCAAGGGAATGAAGTACCGCCTTATCGTATGGGCAATTTAGCAATTAAAAAAGGATGGCCATCCATGATGAGGCAAATCTGGAATAATCCACAAAAGTATGAATCCTATTTTATGCCATCAGGATGGTATGTTTCAGGCGATTCAGCTTATATGGATGAAGATGGGTACTTCTGGTTCCAGGGCAGAATTGATGATGTTATTATGACATCCGGAGAACGGGTAGGACCTTTTGAGGTTGAAAGCAAGCTGGTAGAACATCCGGCGGTTGCTGAAGCGGGTGTAATAGGCAAACCGGATCCTGTACGGGGTGAAATCATTAAAGCATTTATTGCCCTCAGGTCTGGATACGAGCCTTCGGATGAGCTGAAAGAGGATATCAGGCTATTTGTTAAACAAGGGCTTGCTGCACATGCTTCACCAAGAGAGATTGAGTTCAAGGATAAACTGCCGAAAACACGCAGTGGTAAAATTATGCGCAGGGTATTAAAAGCTTGGGAGCTTGAATTGCCAACAGGCGACTTATCAACGATGGAAGATTAAAACAGGGGTGTTTATAAGGTGATTTAACCCTTATAAACACCCCTTTTTTTGGTTTTTACAAAGGATATGAGCAAATGGAATACATATCATTCCATTTAGCAGGAAGAGTGGGGGAAATGAAGAATATTAACCTAATGAAGTTTCAAGAAACCGATTTTAAGGATTATTATAGTTTGGTAAGTAATGAGAAGGTTATGGCCCAAATAACAGAACGGGCTCTGCCTTTAGAGGAGGCAAGGTTGAACTATCAAAAGATATTGCAACGTAATAAGAAACATGAAAACTTTGGGACTTTTAAAATTTTTGATGCTTCCGTTCAGAGATTCATTGGACTCGGATCTTTAATTTTAAATGAAAAACTTACTGACGAAGCTGAAATTGGCTATATGATTCTACCTGAACATTGGGGGCAACGGTATGGGACAGATATTGCCGAAGTATTAATTGGAAAAGTGAGGAAATCGGAATTGAAGAAATTAGTGGCGATAATAGACCCTAATAATATTCCTTCGAGAAAAATATTAGCTAATCTTGGATTCAAATCTGAAAAGGTCTGTGCGATAGATGGGTTACCAGGGGAAATTATGAGTAAACTTTTATAAAAAATCATTTACCAATTACATAAGTTTTTTAATTTTAATAGGATAGTAAAAATAGATAAATTGATAATTGATTAGCCAGAAAAGAAATGGAGTGATGCCGATGAAACTATTGAACAAATTACCTAAAAGCAATTGCATATAAATTGTTGAGTTATCTTTATTAAATGATGAAGAAAAGTAACATCATTTTGCTATATAGAAATTAAAGATTGTAGTTTAAAAGGGGCTTGATAAAGTGAAAGAATGGTTTGGTTCTTCAGGTCTATGTATCAATGACAATGGTCAATTTTTAATGGTTCTGCAGGGGAAACCTGAAGAGAAAAAATTATGGTCTATTCCATCGGGCGGTAAAGAAGTAGATGAAAGTTTTGAACAGTGCTGTATTAGAGAGATGGAAGAAGAAACGGGATATTTAACAGAAATTGTTGAAGAAGTTAAGGTAAAAAGGGTAATATATGAAACACACAATATTACTGCTGAAGTTCGCTACTATATAGTGAGGATTATGGGTGGTGAAAGAAATATTCGGGATCCGGACGGTCTTATTTATGATATTGCCTGGAAAGACCTTGAGGAATTAAAAACACTGAAGTTAACATATCCTGAGGACAGAGATTTTCTTATTCAATATATAAAAAGGGATTCAAGTAATCCTATATATATTGGGGATTGCAAAAAATAGTTGTTTGATAGATATAGAGAAAGGCTGTTCCGATAGTCGAGTGTGATACCGACCTGGAACAGCCTCTTTTTTATTCCTCTGTATTTTCATCATGCTCTTGTTCTTCGGCATGAACTGGTTTTTCATCTTCTTTTGGATCTTTCTTCTCTTCTTTTTTATCTTCTATGTCTTCTTTTTTATCTTCTGCCTTCTCTTTTTTTACTTCTTTAGGCTTAGGTTCCGGCTTAGGAGCTGGTTTATATTCGATAATAGAGGATGGAGCAGATTCATTACCAGCTATATCCACTGCAGTAATGTAGTACTTTCCATTTCCATCTGTTTTAAAGCTGAGTGTATTGTCAGCTTTGATACTGGCTACTTTAGCACCATTTCTATAAACACGATATCCAACTATGTCAGAGTCACCAGAAGATTTCCAGTTGATGACTTTCTCCTTTGAAGTAACTGCCGGTGCTCCAGGTACTTTCCCGTTATCATTCATTTTCGAAGCTCCGATAGCTGCCCCTTCAAATTCAGAGCCTTTTGGCGTAATAGATGATTTATCAATAAGGTATTTTGCTCCTGTAATGTTAGAAAAGTCGGCATTAATCACAAGACCGGTTTCTGTGAATTCCTCTGGAGTAGACCCCAGTGCCACATATTTCTTACCATTTATGAACACATATCTTTCGCTTGATGTTGCCAAATTGCCGTTCTCAGATGAAGGAAGATATTTGGCATTGAAATAATCGGATTTTGCGAGTCCTGCATCTATACATGATTTGGATGCCAGGGAACCGGTCAATGTGCAATAGGATCTGGATACAATACCACCTGGCATTTGGTGTCGCTTCGAAGTCCCGACTAAGTTTGGTGCAACATCATAAGCTGAATTAATTAATTGTGCCCATAATGTTTGATTTCGCTGTGAATAACTCATTCCATATGTATCCACAGATGCATTTGAATCATATCCCATCCAAACTCCAAATGTGACATTTGGATTGGTCGCGACCATCCAGGCATCATGAAAGTTCTGGCTAGTGCCGGTTTTGCCGGCCCAGTCGGCTGAAAACTTCAATTTACTGTTTAAACCTGCTGCTGTTCCAGAGGTGATGACATCCCTCATCATATCAATTGTTAAATAAGCTGTTTGTGGACTGAATACTTCCGTCTTCGCTTTTTTATGTTGGTAAATGGTCTTTCCATTAGAATCTACTATTTTTTCGATCATATAGCTATCTACGAATTGTCCACCATTTGCAAATGTTGCATAGGCATTCGTATTCTCTTCTACGGTTACGCCTCTGGCTAATGCACCCAAAGACGTGGAAAGGTTTGTATAATCTTGCTTTTCTAAAGAGGTGAAGCCCATTTTTTCAAGATATTTTACTGGGTTGCGATTTATAATTTCCGCATATTGAACCGCTGCCGGTATATTATAGGATCTCTTTAATGCTTCACGTGCAGAGGTTATACCGGTAATTCCGCCGCCAGCATAGTTTCCTGGACTCCAACCGCGAATGTTCACAGGTGCATTGATCAAAGTTTTGCCTGGATAGGAAACTCCGTACTCCATTGCTGGTGCATATACAAGTAGTGGCTTCATTGTTGAACCATTTGAACGTACAGCTGATGTAGCATGATTAAGCTGCTCACGTTTAAAATCACGGCCTCCAACGAAGCTGAGTATTTTTCCGGTAGAGTTTTCAATTAGCATGGCGCCAACTTCAATTGGTTCATTCTCTATATAGGTTTCTCCTGTATCCGGATTCTTTTTCTCCACCTGTCGGGTACCCTGATAATAAGGGTAATTTTTAGTGACTTTTTGCATATTGTCATACATTTTTTTGTTGATGGTTGTATGAATTTGATAGCCATTTTGTCGGATGGCCTGATCAGCCAGAGTATAGTATTGCTTATATAGGTCGTCGTCTTTTTCTAAATCCTTGCTTGAAAGCCCATCGTTCTTTGCCAATATTGGCATCATGATTTCAATTGCTCTTTTTTCTACTTCATATGTTAAGTATGGATACTTTTCAGTAGGATATGTTTGTTTCTTTGCAAGGTCTTTCTTAATATCATATTTTAATGCTTTATCATATTCTTCCTTTGTAATGGCATCGTTGGTATACATTCTTTTAAGAACTGTTTTCATACGATTGATACCTGGGGAAAGGTCCTCCTTCACTTCACCGGATTGTGTAAATGGTGTATAAAGGTATGGATTCTTTGGTAATCCCGCAATAAAGGCAGCCTGTGGCAGAGTTAAATCTTTGGCATCTACCCCGAAAATGCCATCCGCTGCAGCCTGGACACCGGCAATATTACGGCCGGAGGAATTTCTGCCAAACGGTGAGACATTCAGATAAGCTTCTAAAATCTCATCTTTTTTCATGAATTTTTCAAGGCGTAATGCCAGCAGGATTTCCTTCGCCTTACGATCAAAGGAAACCTCATTCGTTAAGATTTGTTGTTTTATTAATTGTTGTGTCAGTGTGCTTCCTCCTGATTGGACAGAAGAATTTGTCACTTCCTGAAGTAAAGCTCGAATGATGGCTTTTGGTACAACACCCTTATGCTCATAAAAATAGGAATCTTCTGTGGAAATTAATGCTGTCTTAACGTAATCCGAAACATTTTCCAGTTTCACTGCTTTACGTTCAAGATCAGAACGCATTTTCCCCATATATACATTGCTTGCAAAATAAATCTCAGATGTTTCTTCATAACTGGACACACTTGATTTAAGCTGTTCCTTGCTCCTGATTGGTTCGTCTTTTACCATAGATGCAAAGTAACCAGCTCCAACTCCGCCAGCAAATGCCATCCCGATGACAGATACAATTAAGAAGATTAATAGATTATTCCAGATAACCTGATAGGAAATACGTGCTCTTCGCTGTACAACGGGTTTGTTTACAAAGTCCCACAATGGCGCAAGCCTTTCTTTAAGTTTTATAAAAATATCTTTCATTCATTCACTCCCCCAACAAATCACATACATTATAGCATAAGCAAGTGTTTCAGGTAGGTATAGTTTCTCTATATTAGCGAAACAATACAATTATTGGGTTTGACAAACAGTTTGTTATTATGGTAAAAAAAGCATAACCAATATTATATATTTGATGCGATAACAGGATTTCAGTAGTTAGTTCGCCAATGTTTAAGAGAGCCGGTGGGTGGTGTAAACCGGTACAAGCGGAATGACGAATTACCTCCTCGAGCAGCATTCGGGAATGCTTTATGTAAAGCTGTGTAGCGAATGCCGGAACCTTTCCGTTAAAAGGATAAGCGGCGAGACAGTTATATGTTTCGCAAGTTGGGTGGTACCGCGATAGTAATCGTCCCTTCATTTAGATGAAGGGGCGTTTTTTATTTTAATCTAATCTAAACAGTAAGAGGTGGAGAAGGATGAATATTTTAGATGATTTACGTTTTAGAGGTCTCGTGAATCAATTTACAGATGAAGAGGGATTGGAAAAATTATTACAGGAAGAAAGCGTGAAACTATATGCTGGCTTCGATCCGACTGCCGATAGCTTGCATATTGGTCACTTGTTACCTATTTTAATCCTGAAACGATTCCAGTTAGCAGGACATCAGCCAATCCCATTAGTCGGCGGAGCGACAGGTATGATAGGAGACCCAAGTGGTAAAAAAGCTGAGCGTACGTTAAATACAGAGGATGTTGTTCACCAATGGACTGCACGTATTAAAGATCAGCTTTCCCGTTTCCTCGACTTCGAAACTGGTGAGAATAAAGCAATCATGGCTAATAACTATGACTGGATTGGCAACATGAACTTAATTACGTTCCTTCGGGATATTGGGAAACATTTTGGACTCAACTACATGCTTGCTAAAGATTCTGTACAATCCCGTATTGAGTCTGGTATCTCGTTTACTGAATTCAGTTACATGATCATGCAATCTCTTGATTTCCTGAAGTTATACGAAACTCAAGGCTGCCGTTTACAAATCGGCGGAAGTGATCAATGGGGAAATATTACCGCAGGTCTGGAATTAATTCGTAAAACGAAGGAAGATGCAAAAGCCTTTGGTTTAACGGTTCCATTAGTTACAAAATCAGATGGAACTAAGTTTGGTAAAACAGAAGGCGGAGCGGTATGGTTAGATCGTGAAAAAACGTCTCCATATGAGTTCTACCAGTTCTGGATTAATACAGATGACCGTGATGTTATTAAATACATTAAATACTTTACATTCTTAAGCAAAGAAGAAATCGAAGCGCTTGAGAAAGAGGTTGCTGAAGCTCCGGAAAAACGGGCAGCTCAGAAGGCGCTTGCTGAGGAAGTAACGAAACTTGTTCATGGTAAAGAAGCTTTACAACAAGCAATCAATATTTCTAAAGCTTTATTCAGCGGTGATATTAAGCAATTATCTGTAGAAGAAATTCGCCAGGGCTTCAAGGATGTACCAAGCTTTGAAGTGGGCAGCAATGAGGAACTGCTCTTGGTAGATTTACTAGTAAATGCAAAAATTTCTCCTTCTAAACGTCAGGCGCGTGAGGATATCACAAATGGTGCGATCTACATCAACGGTGAAAGGGTCACAGACCTCGCTCATACGATGACAGAGGATGATAAGCTAGAAGGACAATTCACGGTAATTCGCCGCGGTAAAAAGAAATACACGCTTATTAAGTACGCATGATAGAAAGAAGAAAGGGCTGTCTCGGTTAGGCAGCCCTTTTAATGTATAGTAAGATATTTTTCTTATTGTGCTTTATTATAAATGGTTGAAAGAAATAAAATTGAAATGAATATTAAGTATTTTTACTTACTGTTTTAAAAATAATTGTGTCCAATAATGTTTCCATGAACCACCTTCGGCATACCCAATTCCGATATGGGTATAACGTGCATCGAGAATATTCGCTTTGTGCCCTGGGCTATTCATCCAACTGTTCACTACAGATGCAGGAGTAATTTGTCCAGCTGCAATATTTTCACCAAGCATCGTGAAAGAAATATTGAATTTTTTTACCATTTCTCCCGGAGACCCGTATGTGGGGCTTGTATGATTGAAATAATTGTTATCACGCATATCTTTTGATTTAACTTCGGCAACTTTCGAAAGACTATTTAAATTTTTCAAAGGTGCTATATTTACTTTTGCGCGTTCTTGGTTAACCAATCGAAGAACCTCGGTTGCATAATTAGATGCTTTAGTTTCTTTAGTACCTACTTTAATAATTTGATTCACTGCTTTTTTTGTTACTTTAGACGATATTTTTTTTGTGCTAATTAGCTTTCCATTTTTAAACGTTTTCTTGTATATGATCGTTTGATTTCCGTTGCTTCCTTTTTGGACGACTTTCGTAGTGCCTTTTGCTAAAGTATTGTCATTTTGTTTAATTGTTTTATATTTTATTGCTGCTTTTGAAGTTGTTGTAACTGTCTTCGAATCTTTCACTTTAGATTTTAAAATCCATCCCGTTTTTCCACCGTACTTTGCTTTGGCATATTTATCGGAAGTAGTTGAATAAACAATTATTGTTGCCTCTTTGTTAATCGTTTTCAGCGTGCCGGAGTTATTTTTTGCTAGCTTTTTCAGGGTTGTTTTTTCAGTAGTGTACATTGTTTTATTTGTTACGGGAGCCTTGGATGTTAAATAATTTATTGATACCCATCCATTTTTTTTGTTAACTTTGACATATCCCCAGTTACCGCTCTTTTTAGTTACAATCAATTTTGTATTTTTCTTTACGGCCGTAATAATTTTTGACGATGATGATGCTTTCTCCCTCACATTTAAATTGTCTGCAGTTACGTACATCGTTTTGGAAGCAGCCTCAACCTGATTACTATTCGTTAAAAATAGTACAGTAAAACTTAAGAAAACAGTTAAAATTCCAGCAATATATTTTTTCATCTTAGTTGTTGGTATTCCTCATTAAAATTAAGAAGCCAACAAATTCCCCTCCTCTTTGTTAGTAATAATTTACACAATTAACTATATTATCACAATTTTTGATTAGTTTGTTAATAAAATATTAAATAAACTATTATATTTTTTCTGATTTTTATTTTTTTCATTTTTCATTTTCTCGCCTACTACAATATGTATAGATTGGTATAAGTATCAGTTACTCTAATAGTTGGGATAGTCTTGAAATGAAGGAGGTAACAAACCGTTATTCTACTGTACTGTCTAATAAGTGAATGATAAATTTGATCCACAATATAGTTCTTTTATAATACATCTGAAGAGGTGACTAATTTCTATTTGTAGATAAAGTTAGAGGGGATTTAATTTCCGATTTTTAGTGAGTTTGATGCTGGCTTTTACTTTATGTGATTAAAAAGTATTCCAAAAGAAATTGATTTAATAGATATGTCCACAGCTATGTTAAGTACACCAAAACAGATCTTGTTAGGATGAAAAACCTAAGATCCGTTTTAGGTTTGGAGTCCCGTTTAATGGTGTTTACAGATGATGTCATGGTAAATTTTTAAGGTATTGCCTGGTCTTCGTTTTTCCAAAAACAAAGAGAGAATTAAGTGTCATTTGCTTCATAATTCCTATAAATAATATTTCGAATCTGATTATAAGTTTAGTAATTATATTTTCTACACAAATAAAAACCCTGGAAACAAGGTTTCCAGGGTTTTTGAATACGCTATTTACAAAGCGTATTAATTAACGAGAGTAGAACTCAACGATAAGAGCTTCGTTAATTTCAGCTGGTAATTCAGAACGCTCAGGTAAGCGAGTGAATGTACCTTCTAACTTGTCAGCATCGAAAGTTAGGTAGTCAGGTACGAAGTTGTTTACTTCCATAGCTTCCTTGATGATATCAAGGTTACGGGATTTTTCACGTACTCCGATTACTTGACCAGGAGCTAAACGGTAAGATGGGATGTCAACGCGACGTCCATCAACCAAGATGTGTCCGTGGTTTACAAGCTGACGAGCTTGACGACGAGTACGAGCTAAACCTAAACGGTAAACAATGTTATCAAGGCGAGAATCAAGAAGAATCATGAAGTTTTCACCTTGTTTACCAGGCATTTTAGCAGCACGATCGAACATTGTGCGGAATTGACGTTCGTTCACACCGTACATGTGACGAAGTTTTTGTTTTTCTT
This sequence comes from Bacillus sp. z14 (2026), assembly GCF_058313575.1. NCBI lineage: Bacteria > Bacillati > Bacillota > Bacilli > Caryophanales > Bacillaceae > Bacillus > Bacillus sp. z14 (2026). The sequence continues at coordinate 162,513 of NZ_JBZFQK010000005.1, read as the reverse complement.
GCAATTGCAAACCGTATTCGGAAAGCTTTTTGCGTTGGTTAGGACCGTGTTGTCCTGGTGCGTAAGGACGCTTTTCTAATTCTTTACCTGTACCGCTTAGGGAAATTCCTAAACGACGGGATAGTTTCCAGCTTGGACCTGTATAACGAGCCATAAGAAGACTCCTCCTTGAATGTTTTTATTTTTGTAAAATAAAAACTGATGTTTACAAACATTACTGCCATTTCATTTTCATGTACCTTCGCCCTAGCAGCAGCGGGTTACAAGATACACCTCATGGTAGAGGAATGAAATGAACGAATAAAGATGTGAACATAAGCTGCGATATTTTACACAAAGAATATTGTATAATTTATTGTTACATAAGTCAAGGGATTCTCTTAAATGGAATCGTTACAATATGATGCTTCCTTCACAGGTTTAAATAAAAAATGTAATTATATTGAAAGAAAGTAATGATTATTTTAGCATATATTGGTAAAATGCAGGTATAAAGTATTATTTTTTTAAAAATCAATCTAAATTTATAAAAAATACGAAATAAAATATGACAACAGGTGTTGATTAATGTGATGGTAGATAATCAATTAAATCTGAGCTGGGAAACAAATTTAAAAAGTCTATTTGTTGAATGTATGATTAAAGATGATAATGAACTCTTTTTAGATAGATTTACAGATAAAATGGTCGACTTCTTATTGGAATTATTAAGGGTGGATGAGATTGCCTGTTATTATAATGATCCTTGGAAACAAAAGCTCTATCTGGAAAAAGCGGCTTCGAAAACAGAACTCCAAAATCAGTTTGCTAGCACCATTTCACTTGATGCTTTACTAAACTCCTCAATGAAAGATTTATGTACGGAAGCCTGTGTATCATTAACTGATACATTATACCCCTTGGGAATTCCTTTATATCATGAAGGAGAATTACTGGGACTATTTGTAGTTCTTTCTGAAAATAAAGAGTTGAAAAATGATAATAGAATTGATTTATCTGAATTGAGGACAGTGATAGGAGAATTACTGCACAAGGCAATTGCAATTTCAGAACGAAAAAAGGAAGAGAAACGATATAAACTATTGCAACGGATTACGACAGAGTTTCATTCCTCTATGAATATGCATTCCGTTTTGGCGGAGGTAATAGAAACCCTGCGTGAAGTATATCCGTCCTTTGTTTACTATTTGCTAATGTCTCAGGATAGCGATAACACATTAAATCTTCCAATTAAAAGTTTGGAAATGGATGGGGAAAATTTATCTGCCATGCAGGCATATGTTTCCGGTCGTGTTCAATTTGAGGATTCAATGGAAGTGAAAAATTCTGTGTTGTATGCGCCTTTATTAGGCAAGCAGGGTGTTTATGGGGTTTTACAAGTTATTGCACCTGAAGCAGTCATATTTCCTGATACGGAAATCGAATTCATCTCTCTCCTCGCGAATACGGCAGGCGGGGCACTGGAGAATGCCCAATTATATGAACAATCCAAACGCTTAATTGCGGATTTACGTCTGATTAATGAAACATCGCATCGTCTAAATTCTACCTTGAGGCTTAGTGAAACAGTTAGTTATATGAAGCAACAAATAAATAAATCATTCCTCGCAGACGAAGTAGGCTTTTTTATGATTAGGAATGGACAGACAAAACTTGTCCCGGGAAGTTCACCTTTTTTCACTGAAGAGACATCTAAACACTACATCCAATATGTCAAAGGCAGCTTAGAGCAGGATCGGGAGGCTTTATATATTGGGGATATGGATTCGGATAAAGTCGGGCAGGATGGCCCTTATAAATCCCTTATGGCTTTCCCTATGATACATAGTGGAAAGATGGATGGTTTTTGTATTGTTCTTCATCGAGTACCGTATCATTTTACATTTGATATGTTTAAATTAATGCAGTCTCTTATTCATCATTCTTCGATGGCATTTGTGAACTCAATATTAAGAGAAGAGCTTGAAAAGATGGTCATAACTGATTATTTAACAGGTCTATATTCGAGAAATTATCTTGAAGGAAGAATGCTTGAACTGATAAATTCTGAAACTGAGGGAACGTTTATATTAATAGATATAGATAATTTCAAGCTGACAAATGATACATATGGGCACCAAAAGGGAGACGAGGTCCTTATTCAGGTAGCTGATTTAATTAAAAATAGTATTAGAGACACCGATATAGGTACAAGGTGGGGCGGGGAAGAACTGGCTATTTTCCTTCCAAAGGCACCGATAGAGGCTGGTAAAGCAGTTGCGGAAAGACTTGTTGAAAAAGTAAGAAAAGAAACAAATCCTCCGGTTACCATTTCTTGCGGTGTATCGTATTGGGAATCCAATCAGAAAAATAACAATACGATTAAAAACCTTTTCAAGCGGGCAGATGATGCCCTGTATACAGCTAAGCGATCAGGTAAAAATAAGGTGATTGTATCCTGTTAATACAAAAGGGCTAAGCTCATTTTTGGCTTAGCCTTTTGTTTTTTAAATTGATTGGACAAGTATATCAACAAATTGTTTTAATCCATGTTCATCTTCTTTGTCAAAACGATTCTTTGATGGACTGTCTATATCAAGTACACCAATCAGACGGCCATCCTTCAGAATCGGCAAAACGATTTCTGATTGAGTGGCAGCATCACAGGCGATGTGTCCAGGGAATTGATGTACGTCCATTACCCTGATTATTTCTCTTTTTTCTGCCGCTGTTCCGCATACTCCCTTGCCTAAAGGAATTCGAATGCAGGCTGGGAGACCTTGAAATGGTCCAAGTATCAGTTGCTCCTCTTCATATAGGTAGAATCCTACCCAGTTCACGTCGTCCAAAAATTGATTTAAAAGGGCAGAAGCATTGCTCAAATTGGCAATTAAATTTGTTTCACCATCTATTAGGGCTTCCAGCTGTTTGCTAACCATTTGATAGTTTTCTGGTTTCGTTTTTTTATATTTTCCGACTTGAAACATCATCATTCTCCTTTCATTGTTACCCTCAATAGAGAATAACCTCTAACCATAGTCAGTACTGTCTTTTTTGTCGAGAAGTTATAGAAGGATAAGTCTCTAAAAAGAAGAACTACTTCATGTATAAGAGAAAATCCATGTGAACGCACAGCTTATGCTAGAACGGCTTTTATTCCTTTCAAATTAGCACGAAGACTTCACTTCTATTACGGTTCTGTGTAGGTCTTAGTGCAATATCCCCGATTGGTTCAACGAATACTCGGTGTTGGATGAAAGAACTCCCCGCCGAGCAAGGTTTCACTTTGTCATCTGACATTCCTAGAGAATGTTAATCATAAAGGGGGGAAGATAAATTTATGGATAAACTATCGAATAAAAAAGATGATATTTTTGAAGCTGCTGTCTATTTATTCTATATGAAAGGTTATTCAGCAACTTCAATCAGAGATATCGCTGGCCGTGCCGGAGGTAATTCAGCAAATATAGCTTATCACTTTCAGCATAAGCAAGGTCTCCTTGAATATTGTTTTACAGATTTCTTCGAAGGTTATATAAGCGGTATTGAAAATATCGCTGAACAACTCCCACTCATTGGTCCCAAAGAATGTGTCTTAAAGTATACCAAATTTTGCTTGCATTATTACAGAGAAAAGTTCCTGTTAACACGTCTTGTATTAAGAGAAATATCAGTTGACTCAAGCCTGAACAGAGAAATCTATACAACCTATTTATCGAAAGAAAAATTTTATATTAATTTATTCCTTGATGCTGGTATGGATTGCGGTGAATTAAAAAAGATTAATCCATCTATGTTTGTCATGAAGCTAAAAGCATTACTGAATGAACCCTTTATTCAGGCCCAATACTTCAGTGAGGTTTGGCAATTATTTACGAACGAATTGTATTTTATAAACAAGTATCAGTTAGAGATTGAACGATTTCTTAATGACTGCTTATTTGAGGAGCGTGTTTGCCCTGTCCCCATCTGACTGGATGCTAAGTGATTATTCGTTTGTTAAGATTTTCGTTTTTAGTACATCTAATCCTCTCCCAAGATCTGCCGGATGATGAGCATCAGATCCATAACAGAGAGGGATCCCCATTTTTATGGCTGCCTGAATAAAGGGGATGGGAGGGTAAGTCTCAGCGCACAAGGGTTTAAAAAGGCCGGCCGTGTTTAAATCCAGTTCATACCCACGTTCTTTTATTAATGAAAGTATTGGTAGTAAATAGGATTCTAATGGGGCATTGCTTGGATACTTTTTCTGGAATTTTGTAATTAGAGAAATATGGCCTACCCGTTTGGGCTTAAATGTCCCCAAATCACTTATAATCGATTTTTGAAGGGTATGGTAATAAGCCTTATATAGTTGATCAACAGATTGGTATTGTTCTATCATATGACCGAAATTTGTTTCACTATAATCCAGGCAATACCAGTCGTTTTGATTCTTTAAAAAGTGAACAGACAGAATCGAGTCATCCAAATAAGGGCCAATTTCATTCAGGAATTCTGTTGTTTCCTGTTCCCAGCCATCTATATAATCCACTTCCAAACCAATATTAATAGCAATCTTCGCCTTATACTTCTCTTTACAACACCTTATTTCCTCTATATATGTGAATAACTGATCCATTTGTATGGAACTATCCCGTGTTGGAGCCGGATCAATAAACCCTTTTGGTAAAGGAGCGTGTTCGGTAAAGGTGATTTCTTCGTATCCCAGCGCTATCGCTTTTTCAATATAAGCAAAAACGGGTTCATCCGTTCCGTGCGGACAATATGGGGTATGTACATGTCCGTCCTTGAATTTCATCGAGAAAGCCTCCTTTTCGACAAATATTTTAAATAAAATATATTTTCTGGACTTTAAAAGAGGGCATTGAATAATTTTTTGTAGAAAAAGTAGATTTTATTAGTTAAAAATACTTTATACCATGTTATCATTAAATCATTGATATTGAACTTATTTATATATATTATCTGTCTCGTTTTGAATAGGAGGCTTCATATGGAGTATGTAATAGGGATATTGGTGATTATCTTTATTGCCTTTATTATTGGAATATTGGCAAGGAAGAAACACTACAAAGAAATAGATAGACTTGCAGAGAAAAAAATTGACATCATGAACAGGCCGATAGCAGAAGAATTAGCCAAGGTAAAAAGTTTGAATATGACTGGTCAAACAGAGAGAATGTTTGAAAGATGGCGTAATGAATGGGATACAATCCAGACGGATCGCCTTGCCGATGTTGAGACCCTGCTGTTTGATGCAGAAGAATATGCTGACAAGTACCGATTTAATAAATCAGTGCAGGTTCAAAAGAAGATTGAGCATATTATTGAAGAAATCGAAATTACACTTTCAGCGATGCTGCATGAATTAAATGAATTGGTGGGCAGCGAGGAGCAAAATAAAAAATTAGTTGAAGAGCTTTTATTAGCTTATCGTGAACAGAAGAAACGTTTATTGGCACACCGTCATTCATTTGGTGAAGCTGCGGGTAAATTGGAAGAGGAATTTGATAAGCTTGCTCTGGATTTTGACACATTCAATAACCAAACAGAATCAGGTGATTACTTAGAGGCTAGAGAGCAAGTACTGGGCATCCAGGCTAAATTGCAAAACCTGAAAGAAAAATTGGATTTGATTCCTGATTTAATTGGGCATTGCCAAATACATATACCGGGACTTTTGCATGAACTTAAAATGGGATATGCGGAAATGTGTGAGCAAGGATATCCGTTAAGTCATATGTTTTTTGAAAATGAAATTGAAAAAATGGAAGAAAATCTAGAAAAATATAAGGAATATATTGTTGACATAAACACCGAAGAAGCTGCAAAAGGAATCGAGGAATTAAACGAATCCATTCAATCCTATTATGATTTGTTGGAAAAAGAGGTTGTGGCACGTCAGTATGTTTTATCAGTTAAGGATTTGTATCAGCAAAAGCTAGATAAATCAATTGATCAGCTTGAGAGACTAGATGAAGAGACAGAATTGGTGAAACAAATCTATCAAATGCCGGAGAAGGAACTTGATGCACGTTCTAATCTTGATAAAACACTGATTACATTGAAATCAAAATGGGAAATGCTTAAAGAGAAAATATACGAAAGAGAGACAGCTTATACGGTATTAAAAGAGGACATCGTTGAGCTTGAATCCAAATTGGATGAACTGAAAGACTTACAAAAAGAATTTGAAGAGAAATTAAATACTCTGCGTAAGGATGAATTGGAATCAAGAGAAACGATAAGGAAGTTGCATCAAAGCATGACGGAATCCTTACGAATCATCAAAGGAAGCAATTTACCGGGTCTTCCAACTTCTTATGAATTAATGGTTATACAAGCAAAAGAAAGCATTGAAGAAGTAAAAGAGAAATTGGAAGAAAAACCATTGAATATGAATGCAGTCATGCACCATCTGGATATTGCAAGTGTTGCGGTTAGTCGTGTTCAGGAGGCTACTGTTGAATTGACTGAACAAGTAATGATGGCCGAGAAGGTTATTCAATACGGCAATCGATATAGAAGCAAATTCCCTTCAGTTGCTATTGCCCTGACCGAAGCAGAAAAGCAATTCCGCAATTATCAATACCAAGATGCTTTAGAGCATGCAGCTGAGGCAATTGAAAAAGTTGAACCGGGTTCGTTAAAAAAAATCCAAGAGTATCTTGAACATAGCAATGTATAGACCAGTCTGGACTTACCAGTCTGGTTTTTTTCTTTGTTTAATCCAGCATAAGATAGAGGCATAAGAGAAAATTACTTTATAAACAGGACAGGATATGCTACATTTTCTTATTGATAGGAAGGGGAAAAAGCATGATTTATTTAGATAATAGCGCGACAACAAAACCCTATAAGGAAGTGATTGATTCCTTCACAAAGGTTACTGCCGATTTCTGGGGGAATCCATCCTCTTTACATGGCTTCGGAGGGAAGTCAGAAAAACTGTTAGCACAGGCTAGAGAACAGGTCGCGGGTCTTCTGGGAGTAAAGGCTACAGAGATTATCTTTACTTCAGGAGGGTCTGAAAGCAATAATCTGGCCATAAAAGGAATAGCAGAAAATTATCGAAACAGAGGGAAGCATATTATTACCACCTCAATCGAGCATCCTTCCGTAAAAAGACCGTTTGAACAGCTAAAGGAACTTGGCTATGACGTAACCTACTTGCCTGTTAATCAAGATGGCAGAGTTGAAATTGAGCAAGTTAAGGAAGCAATCCGAGAAGATACAATATTGGTGTCAGTTATGCATGTTAATAACGAAGTGGGAACTGTACAACCAATTTATGAAATAGGACATTTTTTGAAGAGTTATCCTAAAATACATTTTCATGTAGATGGGGTTCAGGGCTTTGGTAAAGTCGAACTCTCTTTACGTGATGCTCATATCGATTTATATTCTTTATCAGGACATAAATTCCATGGATTAAAAGGCACCGGAATTCTATTTGCCAGAGAGGGAATTACACTTTCACCGTTAATTGCCGGGGGAAACCAAGAAAGAGGCATGCGCAGTGGGACGGAAAGCTTGGCTGGGGCCGTATCTTTGGCAAAAGCAATGAGATTGGCAATCGAAAAGAGCAGGGACGGCAGTAGAAGAATGAACGAGTACCGTACTCTGATACGTCAAGAGCTATCCAAAATGGAGAATGTTGTCATCAATTCACCTATAGAACATGCAGCTCCACATATTATTAATTTTTCAATTCCGGGACTTAAATCAGAAACATTCGTTCATACTTTGGGTGAGTTTGGAATCTATGTCTCAACAAACAGTGCTTGTTCATCAAAGAAAAAAACGGTTAGCCAAACACTTCTCGCTATGGGAAAAAATGAGCAAATAGCCGGCAGTTCCATACGAATAAGCTTAGATTATGATCATTCGAAGGAAGAAATAGAGCAGGCACTTAAGGAAATTGAAAGAGCAATCCAAATGTTAAGTGAGGTAAGAAAGAAATGATAAGATTTGATCATATCGTAATCCGCTATGGTGAGATTACATTGAAGAAAAGGAATCGTAAAGGCTTTATTGTTCAATTACGTAAAAATATAAAAAAAGCATTGTCAGATTATCCGGAGGTTCGTATTGAGGCGCAGCATGAGAGAATGTATGTTCACTTACAAGGTGCAGATTACAAGCCGATTATGGATATTCTCAAAAAAATATATGGCATTTCTTCGATAAGTCCGGCTTTAAAGGTTGATAAAGAAATCTCAGCCATTCAGGAATCAGCTTTGTTTTATATAAATCATTTAACAACAAAAATTCGTACGTTTAAAATTGATGCTAAGCGTGCTGATAAAACCTATCCCTATTCAACATATGATTTAAATGGCTTGGTAGGGGGATATTGCTTGCAGCATGTAGACGGTTTAACGGTCGATGTTCACAATCCAGATTTGAAATTGAGAGTCGAAGTACGCCAGGATGCTGCTTATATTACGGGTGAAAAAATTATTGGAGCTGGCGGATTGCCAATAGGAAGCAGCGGCTCAGCAATGCTCATGCTTTCTGGAGGGATTGATAGCCCGGTTGCGGGATATTTAACGATGAAAAGGGGAGTAGAGATTGAATGTGTACATTTCTACAGTCCTCCCTTCACAAGCGAACGCTCGAAACAAAAGGTAATTGATTTAGCGAATAAGCTGGCAGAAGTCAATGGACGTATGGTACTGCATGTTGTGCCATTTACCGAAATTCAAAAATTGATTCAAAAGCAAATACCTGATAACTACACAATGACAACCACACGCAGATTGATGCTGCGAATTACTGATGCAATCAGAGAAAAACAAAATGCGCTCGCGATTGTGACTGGTGAAAGTTTAGGCCAAGTAGCCAGCCAGACGATGGAAAGCATGTTTACAATTAATGAGGTTACAAATACACCAATTCTGAGGCCGCTTATAGCAATGGATAAAACAGATATTATTGAAATTGCAGAGAAAATTGATACTCATGAGATATCCATACGTCCTTTTGAGGATTGCTGTACGGTGTTTACACCAGCTAATCCCAAAACTAAGCCAAAAAGAGAAAAAGTCGGTCATTATGAGAGCTATGTCGATTTTGAACCTTTAATTAAAGAGGCATTGGATAAAACAGAAATGTTAGTTTTCACAGGTAAGGAGAAAGAATCGGAAACAGAGGATTTATTCTAAATTTATTTGTGAACAATTACCATTTTAAATCCGGAATGAAGATATGTGTTTTTACACACTCTATTATCACAAGGAGGTGAAAAACACATGTCAAATAACTCAAACAATCTTTTGGTACCAGGAGTTGAACAAGCTCTTGACCAAATGAAATATGAAATCGCTTCTGAGTTCGGTGTACAACTTGGAGCAGAAACAACTTCTCGTGCTAACGGTTCTGTTGGAGGAGAGATTACTAAGCGTCTTGTTCAAATGGCTGAACAACAATTGGGTGGAGGATTCTCCAGATAATTAAATAACATGGCTACAAGAAAGCGGATTTTTAGTCCGCTTTCTTTTTTTTGTATGTTGAAAGCCATTGTAAGAGCTAATCTTTTTCCACTCTCTTAATCCATTATTTGTAAAACAATGTATAATAGAGTTTGATTAACATTATTTGTTTTAAGGGAGGAGAAGGATATGAATCAACAGAACCTGATCGCACCAGAACAATATAATCTAGTCAGCGAGGTAGAAAATAACAGTAAGAACGAAACCAAAATCGCTTTGATTTGGGAAAATGAATACGGGGAAACACAAAAAATTACGTATGGAGAATTGATTAAAAGGGTGAATAGAGTTGGCAATATTTTGTTAGAGGAAGGGTTGAGGGAGGGGGATAAAATTCTCGTCATGATTCCTCGCTTTATTGAAGCGTATGTGATTTACTTAGCTGCTTTAAAAATAGGTACAGTGGTCATACCATGTTCTGAAATGCTTCGAGAAAAAGATCTTGTTTATCGAAGCAAGCATGCAGAAGCAAAAGCGGTAATTGTTCATAAGCCTCATACCTCTTTATTTACAGAAATTATATCGGAGTATTCACTGAAATCATTTGTTATAAATGGAAATGAAGATGGGTGGATTCAACTGGATGAACGAATGAAAGACGCTTCAGAAGAGTTACAAATGGTGAAAACCATGGGAGATGATATGGCCTTTTTATCCTATACTTCAGGTACAACAGGGCAACCAAAGGGAGTTGTCCACACTCATAGCTGGGCCTATGCACATCTCAGAACAGCTGCCTCAAACTGGTTATCAATAGGTGAAGATGATGTTGTATGGGCTACAGCCGGACCTGGATGGCAAAAGTGGATTTGGAGTCCCTTTTTATCTGTTCTTGGATCGGGAGCTACTGGGTTTGTATATCACGGAAAGTTTGAAGCAGAGAAATATTTAAAATTAATTGATCAGCATTCAATTACTGTTTTATGCTGTACCCCTACGGAATATCGATTGATGGCGAAGGTAGACAGCCTCGATCAATATAGCCTGGGAAGCCTACATAGTGCCGTTTCAGCAGGTGAGCCGCTTAATAGAGAAGTGATCGATACGTTTCAAAACTATTTTGGGGTCACCGTTCGTGATGGATACGGGCAAACAGAAAATACCCTTCTGGTCGGTATCATGAAGGGGATGGATGTGAAGCCGGGTTCCATGGGGAAACCAACCCCTGGAAATAACGTAGAAATTATTAATGAGGAGGGGCAGATTTGCCAACCTGGCGAAGTAGGCGATATAGCTGTCCACATTAAAACTCCCGCGTTGTTTAAAAATTACTATAAGGATCCGGAACGGACAGCAATGCAGTTTAGAGGCGATTTTTATATTACAGGAGATAAAGCTAAAAAAGATGAGGACGGGTATTTTTGGTTTGAAGGACGCGGTGACGATATTATTATCAGTTCGGGTTATACCATTGGGCCATTTGAAGTGGAGGATGCACTTGTTAAACATCCATATGTGAAGGAGTGCGCTGTAGTAGGGAGTCCGGATGAGGTAAGAGGGCAAATCGTAAAAGCGTTCGTAGTCTTACAAGATAGCGTTGATGCCAATGATCCTCAATTGGTGCAAACCTTGCAGAACCATGTTAAAGAGCTTACAGCCCCTTATAAATATCCAAGAAAAATTACTTTTGTGGAAGATTTGCCGAAAACAATCAGCGGCAAAATAATGCGTGTCGAATTAAGAAATAAGGAGAAAGAAGTATATAAGGCGTAAACAAAATCCTCTTTCGTCAAAAAAAGATGATTCCGACCAGCGGAATCATCTTTTTTGTTTCCTTCGTATGAAAATTTAAAGGAATGTCCTGTGGACTTTTTCCCAAAAAGAATTATTACGTAACTTTACCGTCTTGATATATCTTCCGCTCAGTTTAATATCCAATCGTTCGGTAAGATGAATACTCATCGCTTCATTATCCATCCCGATAATCGGGTAATCGTTTTCATTATCTAATACTTGAAGAGAAAGAGTACGATCTGGAGCCAAAATAAATGAAGCACCAAGCGTACGATAATGATTATTATTCATCGATGCTATTTCGCTCACCTGCATACAGTCAAGCAAAGGGTCTACAACTGCACCGTTGACCGATTTGTTGTAGGCAGTACTTCCAGTAGGTGTAGAAATTATCATCCCATCCCCACGGAATGTTTCAAATAATATGTCATCAATGTGAACATCGATAGCCATTGTTTTAATTAAAGCAGAACGGAATGTGCATTCATTTAAGCAATCAAAACTTATTTGGTTATCAACCGTTACTTCAATTGTAGGATATTTTCTTACTTCAATGACGGGCTTTGTGACTGCTTCCACCATATTTTCCGTATCATTTATGTAGAAATCACAATACATATTTAATTGCTTGTTTAATGAAATGCCTGCATACAGGCAATCCTCTCTGAAGCCTGTCTTACGTACTGCCTGAAGAAATGTTCCGTCATCTCCTACACTAACGATAATATTAGCATCTTTATGTTCATCTACAAGTTCGAATCCGTAGTTGCTTGCATTATCCTTTAATTTATTGACCTGATCCACCATTTCTTGACCTTGCTTGTAATAAAAAAAGATATTTCTGCGTTCCCCCATTTTGTTCCCTCCTTGTAGGTTAGTATTGGTACTCCTGATTATAGGTTTACCAAAATAAGGTGCTATAATAATTCTATCATGAATAATAAGAACATTAAAACTACTTAAAGCATGATTGGGGGACAATTTGTATGAGTAAAAAAAGATGGTTGGCACTTGGAATAGCAGCGGTGATATTTTTTGTATCCGTTCTTATGAATGCTATCTCAACATTTTCAAGTGAAGAGTCTGCTATGACAAATTTGTTTGAGGATACATTATTTGAGGAGGATATCATTGAAGAAGGGGATGTGAACAGTCAAATTGTTGTCATGGATGTAGAAGGAGTCATTCAGGACACAGGTGAGGAAGAAAGTTATTTTACGGCTGAAGCCTATAATCACCGATCCTTTATGGAAAGATTGAATGCCATTAAGGACAATGATACGGTCAAAGGAATTATTTTACGCGTCAACAGCCCAGGTGGCGGTGTCGTGGAAAGTGCGGAAATACATAATAAGTTAATGCAAATTAAAAAGGAAACAAAGAAACCAATATATGTATCAATGGGTTCACAGGCTGCATCTGGAGGTTATTATATTTCAACACCGGCCGACAAGATATTTGCCAGTCCGGAAACAATGACAGGGTCACTCGGAGTCATTATGCAAAGCTATAACTTTGAAGGGTTAGCTGAAAAGTATGGAATCGACATGGTCACTATTAAAAGCGGTAAATTTAAGGATCTTATGAATCCATTTAGAGAAGTGACAGAGGATGAAAAGGAAATTCTTCAATCGATGGTTACCAGCTCCTATGATCAATTCGTGAAGGTCATTGCGGAAGGGCGCAGTATGCCTGAGGATGAAGTAAGAAAAATTGCTGATGGACGTATCTACGATGGCCGTCAAGCAAAGGAGATTAATTTAATTGATGAGCTTGGTTATTTAGAGGATGTAATTGCCGATATGAAAAAAAGTGAAAATTTAAAAGGTGCACAAGTGGTTCGTTTAGTTGGATCAGATAGCCTAAGCTCATTATTTTCGATGAAAATGCAGCAATGGGCAGGCGTGAATGATGAGGTAAGCACGATCAAAAGCCTAATGACTGAAAATCAATCGCCACGGATGATGTATCTATATTCTGCGAATTAAGGAGGGTGGAAAATGGAAGATTATCAAGAAGAACTGACTTTAGACGAACAGATACAGCCTCCTGACTCTATTCCAAACCATCTGCGTGCAGGATTTTGGATGAGATTCTGGGCTTATCTCATCGATCTTATAGTAATTGGCAGCATAAGTCGATTATTTATCAATCCGATATTCAGACTGTTTGATATTTCTATGGATAATACGGGTATCTTCTCAGCTTATACCATAGTTGATTCGATAGTATTTTTCGGGTATTTCATTCTTACTTCCAAATTTTTAGCCCAATCTCTAGGAAAAATGATTATGGGTCTTAGAGTGGTATCATTGGATGGAACGCCTTTGGATTGGAAAACAGTAATTTTTAGAGAATGGATTGGCCGATATATCTCCGCTGTACTTATGCTCGGTTATATCGTTATTGCATTTAATCCAAAGAAACAGGGCTTTCATGATATGTTCAGTGATACAGTTGTTGTGTTGGAAGAGCGCGGTAAATAAATACAGGTTATAAAGGACTCCTTCTGTTAGAAGGGGTCTTTTTGCTATCTCGACGTTAAAAAAGTCAATGAGAAGTTTAGATTCAGTTATGATTGACCATACTGTTTGTTTGATGACGTACTCGGGAGGATATAAACGATGAAGCTTTTATTACTGATTTGTATAGTTGTGCTAATCCTTATATCCGTCTTTTTGCTTTCGAAAGTAACGATACATATTGAATATCATCACACTCAGGAAAAGAATAAGGCAATTATAAAGGTTCAATTATGGAGAGGCCTTATCCACTATTCTAAAGTAGTACAGCTGTCTGACGAAAAATATCAGCCTTCTTCTTATCGAGAAAGTACATATCGACAACAAAATCAATCAAACCAAAGTGAATCCTCTGCTGATGAATCTTTATCTATGGATGGTGTTCAAGCTGCCTTTCAGAATCTGAAGGAAATGCTTTCACAATTGAGGAGTTATCAAGAAACTGTAAAAAAATTCACCTCTAAAATACAAATGACAGATTTGCAAATGGAAATTCATTACGGTACAGGTGAAGCATCAACAACAGCAGTGGCAACCGGAGCATTATGGGGGTTAACTGGCGGAGCTATTGGTATCATCAGTCAGTATTTTTCATTAATGATACCTCCTAAAATCGATATTATCCCATATTTCTCAGTCAAGAAACCATTTGAAACGAAAATCGAATGCATAGCCCGTGTCCGAATGGCAAAAACTATAGTTGCAGGTTGGAAGCTGGCACGTTTAATGCTAAGGGAATAGGAAATGAAAATTTGAATAAAGCAAAACTATGCAGGAGGTTATAAAATGTCCAATCATCCAATTGAAGGTCTTATGAATTCAGCAATGGAAAACTTAAAAAGTATGATTGATGTTAATACGATTATTGGTGATCCCGTAGAAACTCCTGATGGCAGTGTGATAATGACTGTGTCAAAGGTTGGATTTGGCTATGCAGCTGGAGGCAGTGACTATCAAATTAGCCGTGGAGGAAGCCAGGGTACTGGCGAGGAGAAGCGTCATCCATTCGGCGGAGGAGCTGCAGGTGGTGTTTCAATCACACCGATTGCGTTTCTAATTGTTAATGCACATGGTGTAAAAATGCTTCATCTTAATGAGAGTACACATCTAATCGAAAAAATTCTTGATTCAGCTCCGATTGCTATGGATAAGGTAGAATCAATGATTTCGAAGGTAGGGAAAAACAATAAAAAAAATAACTCTAATTCTCAGGATGCTTCAGATTCCTCTTCCAATGAATCAGGGAATAGCTTTATGTGATTGTTAGTAAAGTTTTATCATAACCACATTCCATGCGAATGTGGTTATTTTTTTACAAAGAGTATGTATATCTCTATACTTAAGAATGTAGAGAATATATCGGAATATAAGGAGGAATTGGTGTGGCAACAGTAACATTTAAAGGTAATCCGGTTACATTGATTGGTAAGGAAGTAAAAGTAGGTGACACTGCACCTGATTTTACAGTGTTGGCTAATGATTTATCCCCAGTAACATTGAAAGATACAGATGGAAAAGTAAGAATTATTAGTGTCGTACCTTCTTTGGATACAGGCGTTTGTGATACTCAAACAAGAAAATTCAATGAAGAGGCAGCAAAAGCAGCAGGGGATGTTGTTGTAATGACAGTAAGTATGGATCTTCCTTTTGCTCAAAAACGCTGGTGTGCAGCAGCAGGTTTAGAAAACGTCATAACGGTTTCTGATCACCGAGACGCTTCTTTTGGAGAGGCTTACGGAGTACTAATGAAAGAATTACGTTTATTGGCACGTGCTGTTTTTGTAGTTGACAGCAATAATAAAGTGACATATGTGGAATATGTACCGGAAGGCACTACGCATCCGCAATATGAAGCAGCGCTTGAAGCAGCAAAAGCTGCAAAGTAAAAAGCTCTATATAAAGTTTCTGCCCCTTAAAGTTAGACAGGCTTTTCTAACGTTTAAGGGGCGTTTTTAATGAACGTATTTTTTTGAATGATTAGACTTGTCCTTTATGAAACGTAATACTACAATGGGGAAGGTAAAATGCACAAAAGCTGGAGGAACTTAAAATGATCACAACAAATGTTGAATCTATATACGAATTGATAACATCTACCGCAACTATAATACAGGACGAACTAGGGATTACAGAGTTGGAAGCCATCGCTGAAACAGGAGAAAATTGGTTCCATAATGCCGTGCTTCAGGAAGAATTGAGTGAACTGGCAGTCAAACGTTTGAAAAACAGCTATCAGGATAAACCTTTGGAGCAGTTTAGTAAAGAAGATATCCGTAAAGGTTGGCAATTGGCAGTATTGAAATCCAGCAGATCTAATGTTCAGGCAAATCATCAAATGACTCCGGATGCCTTGGGATTTCTATTTGCTTATCTGCTCGAAAAATTCACCAAAAATCAAGATACGTTAACGATTACTGATTTGGCAGTCGGAACAGGTAACCTTCTGTTTTCTATTTTAAATTCACTGGATAAAAAGGAGCTAGATGCTACAGGTGTTGAGGTCGATGAAACTTTAATTCGACTCGCCTATTGTGGAGCTAATCTCATCGGCCATCCTATCCAATTTTTACATCAGGATAGCCTGCAGCCGTTGTTTATTAACCCTGCAGATGCAGTAGTTTGTGATTTACCGGTAGGCTATTATCCAAACGATCAGAGAGCAGCCGATTTTAAAGTGAAATCTGAAAATGGTATGTCATATGCCCATCATTTATTAATTGAACAAAGCTTCACGTATTCAAAAGAAGGGGCATATCTATTTTTCCTGATTCCTAATGATCTTTTCAACACAGTTGAAGCAAAGGCTCTTCATCAATTTATTAACGAAGAGGGATATATTCAGGGGATGATTCAGCTGCCTGAAAGTTTATTCCAATCGAAGCAATCGGCTAAAAGTATTCTTATCCTGCAGAAAAAAGGGAAAGATATAAAAGCACCAAAGCAGGTTTTGCTCGTCAATATGCCGAAGCTATCTGACAGGGCAGCTACAGCTTCCATGTTAAGTAAAATTGATGCATGGATAGAAGAAGAAAAGTAAAAGAAAGTTTTATTACCGTTATATAAATTTTTTGACAAGTTAGAATTGTTTAAATAAAATAATATTATTGTGAAAACGGTAACAAAGTAATTTCGGCTTGCGAGAACGCTTGTTCAATGTTTTAATTGGAATCGAGAACATATAAAATAAGCAGTTACCGTGTAACATCGATGCTATTCATAAATGTAAGGAGCAGAGAATATATGTCAAAAATAATCGCGATTAATGCTGGGAGTTCCTCTTTGAAATTTCAATTATTTGAGATGCCTGAGGAAACTGTAATCACTAAAGGGATTGTAGAAAGAATCGGACTTCAAGACTCCATTTTTACAATTACAGTAAATGGAGAAAAGAAAACGATGGTTACAGAAATACCTGACCATTCCGTTGCTGTAAAGCTTTTGCTTGAAAAGCTTACTGAATATAAAATCATCAATTCCCTTGAAGAAATTGAAGGAATTGGACACAGAATCGTACATGGCGGAGAAATCTTTAAGGATTCTGCTGTTATTACGGATGAAGTATTGGAGCAAATTGAAGACTTGGCTGAATTAGCGCCGCTTCACAATCGTGCGAACGCAACTGGTATCAGAGCTTTTCGTGAAGTATTGCCAAACGTACCAGCGGTTGCTGTTTTCGATACAGCATTCCACCAAACAATGCCTGAAAGCTCTTATCTGTACAGCTTGCCATACGACTATTATAAAGAATACGGAATCCGTAAATATGGTTTCCACGGAACTTCTCATAAATATGTATCCGAGCGTGCAGCTGAGCTATTAAAACGTCCTCTTGAGCAATTGCGTTTAATCTCCTGCCACTTAGGTAATGGAGCAAGTATTACCGCAATTGAAGGCGGAAAATCTATCGATACAACTATGGGATTCACTCCATTGGAAGGTTTAACAATGGGAACAAGATCCGGAAGCTTAGACCCTGCCTTAATCCCATTCTTAATGGCTAAAACAGGTAAAACAGCTGATGATGTAATCAATATTCTTAATAAAAAATCCGGTATGCTTGGTGTTTCCGGTTTCTCCAGCGACTTACGTGATATTGAACAAGCGGCTGAAGAAGGTAACGAGCGCGCTGAATTGGCTATCTCTAAATTTGCTGATGGTATTCACAAATATATTGGATCCTACGCAGCGAAAATGAACGGGGTAGATGCAATTATCTTCACAGCTGGTATTGGTGAAAATAGTTCTGAAATCCGTGCGCGTGTATTAAAAGGTTTAGAATTCATGGGCGTATATTGGGATCCAGCTTTAAACAATGTACGTGGAAAAGAGCAATTTGTGAACCATCCATATTCACCAGTTAAAGTTATCATTATCCCAACTGATGAAGAAGTAATGATTGCCCGTGATGTGGTACGTTTAACACATTAATAACTTGCATAATTTTAGTTTAATGATAAAAGGAATTCGGACTAGAGCTTTATAGCTCCTAGTCTGAATTCCTTTTTTGTGTTTAGTGCTATTAAATTCACTCAGGAGTATTCAAATGGATGATGTTATCTTGCGTTATTCTTATATCTGTTCATTCATAGGACTTCTGTACAGCTATTTTCGAGAATATAGGAATTGGTACGATATGTGATATACTTTTTGTATCAGACCATTTAAAGAGGTGATCATTATATGGCGTTGACGAAACGGGATCAGGAAATTTGGATGGAAATAAAAGAGTGGGAAGCGGAGATGAAGGCAAGTGAGCCAACCGATTTTGAAACATATTATGATCGGTGGATAGAGAATATGTTCACGCTGTTGCCGGAGAGTACACAACAGGAGTTTTTCTCGAAAATGGATAATTGGTTATTTCACCTGCACTCCATGATTCATGAGTCTCAATTCCAACTTGATGCAAGGAATCGTATACTTACAAATGCCCGCGTTTTTGATGAAAATATATCAACACTAAAAGACTTAAAAGAGCTTTCCATTGATCAGTTGGCCTATATCGCTGAACAGCAAGTGGCCAGACATCGGATGTATTCTCTCGTTCAGGGAGGTATTTCGGCTGTAAATGGAGGGGTGGCTTTAGCAGCGGATTTGCCGGCTCAAATGGTGATCAATTTAAGGAGTATTCAGCTGATTGGAATTTCATATGGTTTTGAAATGAACACCCCATATGAAATTATGATTTCACTAAAGGTATTCCATGCTGGTACAATGCCAGAACGTATGCAAAAGTATTTCTGGGAGACCTTAATGGAGGATTTGGATCATTCACCTTCTTATTTCTATGAAGGGGAAGATGAGTTGAGCAATGTTTTTTGGTTTGATCAGCCTATTAAACAAATGATGAAGGTGATGGCTATATATTTCTTTAGGAAAAAGGTATTTAAGGGAATACCAATTCTAAGCATGGCTATCGGTTCAGGTGCTAATTATCGTCTAACAAAAAAAGTTACGGATTTTGCAGATAAATTTTATAAATATCGTTACTTAAGTGAAAAAGAGAACCTTTGATAGATGTATCAACCGTGTGTAGCTACATATAGGGAGTAAGCTCTCGAATGGATATGGTTGTAACTGATATAGGTCTTCAGCAGATTTCAACTGATTTATTTAAAATACCCGGATCTAAAAAAGTTTGTAAATTAGTATTGGAGAAATTAACTTTCCAGAGCATGGACATTTCATCGGGAAGTAAGGGAAGATTAAATTGCATAATTTATGAATATTATCAAAAAAACCGCCCACAATAATGGGCGGTTTTTTTGATAATAGACCACAAATTATAAATGTTTTTTTCCTGTTAAATCCTGTTCAGTTCTGTACCAAATCCATAAATCATTTATGATTGAGGCATGTTCAGCAATTTCGTAATTTAGAGTACATGAAACCTCAAAATCATCTTCATCATTTAACTGATTTAATTTATGATTAATAATCCGTTCAATATCCTGTATACGCTCTGGGATCTCCCCTCTAATTTGTTCCCAACGGTTTAGGATGGCTTTTTGTACAATAGGAGGGTAGACAGCAAAGTCCAATTTCAGGTGAGGAATCGGTATACCCAGACGTTCATCGTATATGAAAAAATCCTCCATTTTAATTCACTCCCAATGTTCATTCATACAAATAGTTTACACAATCTGGCTAATATATACGAATTTCTTTTGTAATTTATAATAGCGGAAAGTTACAATGATTCGGCATAAAATAAATTTTCAGGAAATACTTGAAAAAGTCACATAATGTTGGTAAAGTGAATAACATATTCTAATTGCATAAAAACATTTTTATTTGAATAAATATACATCGGAGGGGAACGTTCATGAATAAAAATAAAGTAGTACTTGCCTATTCAGGAGGATTAGATACATCAGTTGCTATTTCCTGGTTAAAACAAAAGGGGTATGACGTGGTAGCATGCTGCCTGGATGTAGGCGAAGGCAAAGATTTAGATTTTATAAAAGAGAAGGCTATTAAGGTTGGTGCCTGTTCTTCCTATGTTATAGATGCCAGAGAAGAATTTGCTAATGATTATGCGTTAGTAGCTCTTCAGGCGCATGCAATGTATGAGGGGAAATATCCATTGATTTCTGCTTTATCCCGACCATTGATTGCAAAAAAACTTGTTGAAGTAGCGGAAAAAGAAAATGCTGTTGCTGTGGCACATGGCTGTACAGGAAAAGGGAATGATCAAGTACGTTTTGAAGTATCAATTCAAGCTTTGAACCCTAACTTGAAGGTACTTGCACCGGTTAGAGACTGGAGCTGGTCTCGCGAAGAAGAGATTGAATATGCAAAACAAAATAATATTCCTGTACCGATTAATTTAGATAGCCCATACTCAATTGACCAAAATTTATGGGGACGCAGTAATGAATGCGGAGTTCTTGAGGATCCCTGGGCAGCCCCTCCGGAGGGAGCGTATGATTTAACAACAGCTCTTGAACATACTCCTGATACACCAGATATTATTGAGATTACGTTTAAAGAAGGAGTACCTGTTGCATTAAATGGAGTTGAATCTCCTTTAGCCGCATTAATCCAGAATCTTAATAATCTTGCTGGTAAACATGGTGTTGGCAGAATTGATCATGTGGAGAACCGTTTGGTTGGAATTAAGTCAAGGGAAGTATACGAGTGTCCTGGTGCATTAACTTTAATTAAAGCGCACAAAGAACTGGAAGACCTAACAATGGTTAAAGAATTGGCACATTTTAAGCCTGTAATTGAGAAGAAATTAACTGAACTCATTTATGAGGGCCTATGGTTTTCACCGCTGAAAGATGCTTTGATTGCCTTTTTGAAACAATCTCAAAGCTTCGTGACTGGCGTAGTACGTGTGAAATTATTTAAAGGTCATGCTATTGTGGAAGGTAGAAAGTCTGAATACTCTCTTTATAATGAAAATCTGGCAACCTATACTTCAGCTGACGAATTTGACCATGCGAGTGCGGTTGGATTTATCAATCTATGGGGACTGCCTACAAAAGTAAACAGTCAGGTTCACAATCAAAAGAAGGTGACAGTGTGAAAAAACTGTGGGGAGGCAGATTTACGAAAACTGCCGAAGAATGGATTGATTCCTTTGGCGCCTCCATCGCGTTTGATCAAGAATTAGTGATGGAAGACCTCGAAGGAAGCCTTGCTCATGTGACAATGCTTGGAGCCTGTGAGATTCTCTCGAAAGAGGAAGTCGAGTTAATTAAGAATGGATTGTACTCTTTAAAAGAAAAGGCGGAAAAAGGAGAGCTCTCTTTTTCTGTAGATTTTGAAGATATCCATTTAAATTTGGAAAAATTACTTATTGATGAAATTGGGCCGGTTGGAGGTAAATTGCATACTGCCAGAAGCCGTAATGATCAGGTGGCAACGGACATGCATTTATATTTACGTTCCCAGGTCAATGAAATCATCGGCGGAATTACAGAATTCCAAAACACGCTGATTCAGGTGGCCGAAAGGCATATCGAGACAGTTGTTCCGGGATATACTCATTTACAAAGAGCCCAGCCTATTTCATTAGGGCATCACTTTATGGCCTATTTTTGGATGCTTCAGCGAGATAAAGAACGTTTACAGGACAGCCTGAAAAGGATTAATCTCTCGCCTCTTGGAGCAGGCGCGTTGGCTGGTACAACATTCCCAATTAATCGGGAATTGACTGCTCAGCTGATGGGGTTTGATGGAATCTATGAAAATAGCTTAGATGCTGTAAGTGATCGTGACTTCATCGCAGAGTTTTTGAATAATGCATCATTGATCATGATGCATCTATCCAGATTCAGTGAAGAAATTATTTTGTGGTCCAGCCAAGAGTATCGGTTTATCGAATTGGATGATACGTTTTCAACAGGATCAAGTATTATGCCACAAAAGAAAAATCCGGATATGGCAGAGTTGATTCGCGGTAAAACCGGACGTGTGTATGGAAATGCCTTTGGGTTATTAACTCTCTTAAAGGGCTTGCCACTGGCTTACAATAAAGACATGCAAGAGGACAAAGAAGGCATGTTTGACACGGTTATCACACTAAAAGGATCTTTGAAAATTTTTAATGGAATGATAGAGACTATGAAGGTTCATACAAATGTGATGAAGGAAGCAGTTTATAACGATTTTTCAAATGCGACCGAGTTGGCTGATTACTTGGCAGCTAAGGGAATCCCTTTTCGTGAAGCGCATGAAATTGTCGGTAAATTAGTTCTATATTGTATACAAAAGGGGTACTATCTACTCGATCTTCCATTAGAAAAATTAAAAGAAGCATCCAATCTAATTGAGGAAGATATCTATGAAGCTTTGAAACCGGAAGAGGCTGTGAGAAGAAGAAACAGCTCTGGTGGTACTGGCTTTAATCAGGTAAGACTGGCTATTGATAAAGCAAAGAGTTTAGTGGAATAAGAGCCTCATACAATAAAAATCCCATGTGCGCGGCGCATGGGATTTTTATTGTTAATTACGTGTATACTTACTTTGCTGCAGCTTGATCCACAGGTTTATCATCGGAACGAATAACCATTACGTCGCATTTTGCATAACGAATAATATGTTCAGATACGCTTCCGATAAAGAAACGCTCAACAGCATTTAAACCGGTTGCGCCACAAATAATTAAGTCAACATTAAAAGATTTAGCGATATCTTTAGGAATTTTTACTTTTGGAGATCCAAACTCAATAGATAGAGCTACATCTCTAACACCAGCATCAAGAGCAATTTGTTTATATTCCTCTAAAAGGTCTTTTGCATATTGCTCAGCGCTCTCAGAAATAGAAATGCTGTATGCCTCAACTGCAGCAAATGTACGGTTGTCGACAACATGAGCTAAAACTAACCTAGCGTCATTTCTTTTTGCTACGTCAATAGCTTTTTTGAAAGCCCATTCTGCCTCCTGTGAACCGTCAACTGCCACAAGGATATTATTATAGGTTAATGCCATATTAATCTCCTCCTTTAAGTATATTTATATTATACTATAAATTACACGAAAAGTCGGAATATTATATGAACATATTTTGAAATGAATTATAAATATTATAAATAATACAATAACGAATATCTTAATTTATTGAATATTATTTTGAAATACTGAATGATTCAAGAAAGATAATGTCTCTCAATCCGATTAGTATTCTTTTTTAATACATAATAAAAACAGCGAGTTATCCCCGCTGTCTGTTGGTTTATTATATAGTGCTCTTAAATAGTTACTAGTTCTTTCGGGAATTTAGTAAGAATTTCTACCCCGTTTTCAGTCACATATAGATCATCCTCTATGCGAACGCCGGCTTTGCCAGGAACATAAATACCCGGCTCAATCGTAAAGACCATTCCTTCCTGAAGAGACAGTGTATTGATTTCGGTCAAGGAAGGATATTCGTGAACGCTAATTCCAAGGCCATGACCAAGACGATGAGGGAAATAGTCACCATATCCCTTATTTCTAATAATATTACGTGCTGTTAAATCTATTTCGGCACAAGTTTTTCCAGGTCGGCATGCTTCAACTGCAGCAATTTGAGCCTCAAGAACAGTGTTGTAAATTTCCCTTTGTTCTTCATTAATTTGTCCGAAAGCAACTGTACGTGTAATATCAGAACAATATCCATCTACCACAACACCTAAGTCGAATAGAACCAGGTCACCTTTTTTGACTTTCGTTTGTCCAGGAACTCCATGAGGGGAAGCGGCGTTTTCACCAGTTAGCACCATTGTTGCAAAGGACATTTCGGATACGCCTTCTCTTTTCAATTGATACTCCAAAGCAGCCAGGATTTCCATTTCTGTTTTACCCTCTGCAATTTCTTCAGTTCCGATTTTTATGGCATAGTCAGCAAGACGGCAAGCTTCTTTAATGATTTTTAATTCAGATGGACTTTTAATCATACGCAGTTGACGCATTTTTTCTTCCGCCGATATATATGTCGGCTGGTTTAAAATTGAATTAAGTCCTTCAAGTCGTTCCATAGTTAAATGTTCTTTTTCCACTGCCAGAGTTTGAATAGAAATGTTTCTTTTTTTCAGTGTTTCTTTAATAACTTCCCATGGATTTTGGGTATCAGAAATGCCAAGCACTTCATACCCCCAGCCAGCCTGTTTTGCGTCTGAAACCTCCATTTGCGGGCAAATTAAAATAGGTTCTTCAGTAGGGAAAGTAATTACTGCCAATAAGCGTTCATGAGGATCGCTATAGAACCCACTAAGGTAAAAAACATTTTCTGTAGACGTGATAAAAGCAGCATCAGCCTGTTTTTCGGTAAGCCAATTTGCCAAGTGATTTAAGTTACTCATATTGGACCTCCATAATATTTTATGTAAATGTTACTATGAAAGTAGAGTATCAATTATGCAGGATAATGTAAATTGTTAGAAAACTTAATTTAACGGGTATTTATTGAAAAAACAATGAAAGGACTGAAGGAGATGAAAGTATCTTTTCATGGCCATTCCGTAGTGAAAATCGAAACAGAGGGGAAACAATTGCTGATTGATCCATTTATTACGGGAAATGAATTGACAGATTTAACAGTGGAGGATGTAAATCCGGATTATATTTTAATTACACATGGACATGATGATCATTTGGGTGATACGGTTCAGTTGGCCAAAAAACATGATGCGTTGGTAATCTGTAATTTTGAATTAAGTACATACTTGGGATGGAAAGGTGTAAAAACACATGGCATGTCCATCGGTGGAGCTTATGAGTTTGATTTTGGAAAAGTGAAATTAACCCAAGCTTTTCACGGAACGGGGTTTGAGGATAATGGCCAATTAATATATGGAGGGATGCCTGCAGGGTTGTTGATTACAGCGGAAGGTAAAACGATTTACCATGCCGGAGATACAGGCTTATTCTCAGATATGAAGTTGATTGGTGACCGTCATCCGATTGATTTAGCATTCCTGCCGATTGGAGATAATTTCACGATGGGGCCAGAAGATGCTGCGCTGGCTGCAGAATTCCTGCACCCTAAACAAGTTGTTCCAATTCACTATAATACGTTCCCACCGATTAAGCAGGATCCATATTATTTTGCTTCCTTATGTGATTCAGAACTCGTTCGGGTTCTGAATCCGGGAGAATCTATTGAATTATAAAAATAGAGTTTTATGTGAACGGATTGTTTTTTAAGTAGAAAATGCTAAATATCAGAATAATTAATACTAGAATTAGCATTAAAATCTAACCATTTTTCATAGTGTAACCAAGAAAAGCATCGGTACTATGCCGATGCTTTTTAACTTGATTTATTTTAACTAGCGGATTTCTATTACAAAAGCATAACTTGAGTCGCCCTTTTCCCATCTTGCCGATACATCGTAACCATATACGCCTTTTTCTTTTGGCAATACGATCTTATTATCCCTAATATGTACATTCGCTGTTTTTTCATTGGTAAGCCATTGATTTACATTTAATGTATTTTCTTGCGGTGTGTTTTTGAATTCTATGTTCAATTCAGATTCAGGTGATGCAACCACAGGTTTAAATTCGTGATCTTTAATAATTTCTGGAGGAGAAGTCATATCAACACAACCAGCATTTATGAGTCCATTCCAGCAATACGAGCCTTGTGCGACCTCTACATTTTTATCTTCAACAGTTATGGTTGGTGAAGGTGGTGTTACGTTTAATAGTCCAATAACAAAATAGCCACCCATACTTAAAGTAATCAATACAATCAATGTAACCAAGTACTTTTTCATACGCTTCCCTCTTAATGGAATAATTTACTAATCAATCACTAAAATAGTTTAACATAAATTTCTAAAACACTTAGAATTCAACTGAAAAAATCCTTTATTGCACGCAAAAATGAGCAAATTCAATGTGAATTGAATTAACTTCTGCATGTATCCATAATTAATTTTGTTCTTAAAACCGAACCTGTTAGTTTTATGTGTACTTCTTTTTTTTTCGTTTATTCATATATTTATCTTATAGGAGGGATAAATCTATGAAAATTCGTTGTGGTATCAGTTTGGTAATTGGCCTGGCGATGTTATTATGGGCACTTCCATATCTATCATTTGAAGGTAATATGGAAGAAACCATTTTTTCATTCGCATGGCTTGCGCTCGCATTTAGTGTTTTGGGAGGGAACCTTTCAGCTATTTTGTACAGTGTGGGTAATAAACGAACAATTGCGCAGTCAAAAGGTACAAAAAATCCCCATATTTCCAGACAATATAAAAGGTCACATTGATTGATTGGAACGTTTCCCATTATAATAGTAATAATGGATAACGAAAAAGGGTGAATAGTTTGGCTACTAAGCATGAACAAATATTGGCATATATTGATGAACTACCGATTGGCCAAAAAATCTCTGTACGGCAAATTGCAAAAGCACTGACCGTCAGTGAGGGAACCGCCTATCGAGCAATTAAAGAAGCTGAAAATAAAGGGTATGTCAGTACGATTGAAAGAGTTGGAACCATTCGTATTGAACGGAAGAAAAAAGAAAACATAGAAAAACTGACATTTGCTGAGGTTGTTAATATCGTTGATGGACAGGTCCTCGGTGGTAGATCAGGGCTTCATAAAACTCTGAATAAATTTGTCATAGGGGCTATGGAGCTTGAGGCGATGATGCGTTACACAGAGGCAGGCAATCTTTTGATTGTCGGGAACCGTGTGAAAGCACATGAACTTGCATTAACCACAGGGGCAGCTGTGCTCATCACCGGTGGATTTGATACAGCGGATTCAGTTAAAAAACTTGCGGATGAATTGCAAATGCCTGTGATCTCTACGTCTTACGATACCTTTACTGTTGCAACAATGATTAATAGAGCAATCTATGATCAGCTGATTAAAAAAGAGATTTTACTTGTCGAAGATATTCTTATTCCAATTGAGAAAACAGAAGTACTGAAAGCAGGAAATACAGTTGAACGTTGGACTGAACTGAATAAAGCGACAAAGCATAGCCGTTTTCCGGTGGTAGATGATAATTTGCGCCTGCAGGGAATGGTTACATCTAGGGATATTCTTGGGGTTGATGCTTCCGTACAGATTGATAAAGTTATGACTAAAAATCCTATCTTTGTAGGTGAAAAGACGAGTGTAGCATCTGCCGCTCATATGATGGTTTGGGAGGGTATTGAGCTCTTGCCAGTCATTGATAACCGCAATCTTTTAATCGGAATTATAAGCAGACAAGATGTTTTAAAGGCATTGCAAATGAGCCAGCGGCAACCACAGGTCGGTGAGACGATTGATGATGTCATCGCCAATCAAATGACGGCTGTTCAGGGTAATGATAGTTATCAGTGTGAGGTGACACCTCAGATGACTAATTACTTGGGAACGATCTCGTATGGTGTATTTACAGCTATGGTAATTGAAGCAACGAATAGAGTGCTGCGAGGATATAAACGCGGTGATTTAGTTGTAGAGAATATGACGATCTATTTCTTAAAGCCTGTTCAGCTTGAGAGCAAACTCGAAATTGTACCAAAGGTACTGGAAATTGGACGGAAGTTTGGAAAAGTAGATATAGAAGTCTTCAATGAAGGAAAATTGGTCGGTAAGGCCATGATGACCTGCCAGTTATTGGAGCGTAGTTAACGATAAAAAATTGCCTTTATAGGAGCTATAAAGGCAATTTTGCATATTCACGTAATGATTATGATACGATTATTTTAGTGCCGCCTGATATTCTTCCTCAGCAAGGGGAGCATAATATTTATACATTCTTACACCGCCATATATACTCCATCCGCCAACTATGATAAAAATAGCAGCGACGATATAGGTGACAGTTGTATGAAAAAGGAATAGCTGATTAAGACCGAAAAAAGCAACAAATACACCTAAAGAGATGGATGATTTACCGGACAGATATGCTCTTTGCATAGGTAACTTGGTTCTGAAGTATTTTGTCTTATAGTAAATAAAAAACGAAAAAGACATTACAATTAAAAATACAAATATTATCATGCACTGTGCCTCCAATTGGGTTGTATGCCTATATTGTACAAGATATTGAAATATTGTACCAATTTGGAATTCGATTCCTTATCGTTGGTTGCGGGTATCATATGCATGACCATACATAAAAAATACAAAAGATAAAGGGAGAAAAGTGATGAAGGAACAGATTATAGATGCAATCAAAAAATACAATACGATTATTCTGCACAGACATGTTCGGCCAGACCCTGATGCATATGGATCACAATGTGGATTGGGAGAAATCATTAAATATTCCTTTCCAGAAAAACAAGTATTCATGGTTGGTCAAGAAGAGGAATCTTTACATTTTCTAAAGCGACTTGATGTGATTCCGGATGAAGCATATGAAGGAGCATTAGTGATTGTTTGTGATACAGCCAATCAGGAAAGGGTCTGTGATCAACGGTATACGAGGGGGGATCTTTTGATTAAAATAGATCATCATCCAAATGAGGATCCTTACGGAGATTTTTTGTGGGTTGATACATCAGCAAGCTCCTGCAGTGAAATGATTTATGAATTATATGAGTACGGTAAGGATAAAGGTTTACGAATGAATCAGGAGGCAGCGCGGTTATTATATGCAGGAATCGTTGGTGATACGGGTAGATTTCTATATCCAAGTACTACCGATAAAACATTTCTGTATGCCGGCGAGCTTATTCAGTACGGATTTAATCGCTCGGATATATACGATGGTATGTATGATGTTGATGAAGCGGTCGTTCGTTTGAATGGCTATGTTTTTGAAAACTTTAAAATAATTGATTCAGGAGTTGGGGTAGTCGTAATTACGAAGGAAGTCATAGAACGGTTTGGTGTAAAATCCTCCGGAGCATCTTCACTTGTCAGTACTTTGGGATCTGTAAAGGGAATCAAGGCATGGGTATTTTTCATTGAAGAAAATGATGAAATTCGAGTTCGTCTCAGATCAAAAGGCCCCGTTATTAATGGTGTAGCTATGAAATATAATGGAGGCGGGCATCCCTTAGCATCTGGCGCAACCATTTACAATTGGGAGGACATGAATAATGTCCTTGCAGATCTCGTACAGGTTTGTTCCAACTATGGATCCAAATAATTAAGTGGAACAGCCAGGTACCGAGAGGAGTACCCGGCTGTTCTTAAATTTGTTTAAGCGACAATGAAATTTCGATATGCGTGTATAGAATTAATTCCTGGACTTCCAATTGATAGTGCCTGCCGTTTAATTTGATATTCTTATTAATAATTGCTCTTTTAAGGAGTTCTTTTCCATGACTCACACTTTCCAAATCCTTACCTAATAAGCTTTCGAAATCTTTCTTAATACTTTGCTCTACCTCAAAAATACTGAGTGGATCCAATCTGTATTTTTTATAGTTTGTAATATGAACGGTTACTTCCTGTACGAGTAATTTACTCTCATTTTTTTTATTTAAAATTTCGTATTCATTTTGCCATATTTCAAGCTCATCGTGTAAATCTTTAATAGCATCCTGCTGTGTTTCTATTAACTGAATTTGCTTTTCCTGCAGATCACCGAACATATACAAAAAAAGCCCCCAGCTTATGATCGCCCCTATAATAACTCCTGCGAAAAAGCGTTGCCATAAGGGATTTCGATAATATGGAGGGATTCTCATGGATTTAACTGCTCCTGTGTCAGCCATTGGATAATGAGAGCACCGGCTTGAGCTCCTCCAAGGGCTGAAATAATAATCAGGATTTGTTTGAATAAATCTTTTGTCGCACCATGAAAGATTCCTCGTTCAAATGAATAGACCGCATCGAAAGTTCCGCCAATAGCTGCCACAATAGCCCAAATTCTTAAACCCTCGGATAGGCGAAACACTTGAGTTAATGGGGGTTGACCTGTTATGAAAGCAGCCAGTCCACCGATCAAAGATCCGCCAAGCAGTACGCCAAATGAAATGAAGAAACTGTTTATAAATGCTGGTAAGAAAGCCTGGTTCATTTACCTCGTCCTTTTTGTTTTTTTACATATATATGAGGGAGGGATGAGTAATATGTAATTAGGCTAAAAAGTTTTTCAACTTGCATCGAACATATTTTCTTTTTGAGCATTGGACTTCTATAATAGAGAATAAGAGAGAATTTCTCCTAAATACAAAAATGATAACAAGGATGTGACGAAAGAATGTCATTAATCCATCTTCATGTATATAGCGCGTATAGTCTTCTGGAGAGTACGTTATCAATCAGGGATATCGTTACCTCGGCAAAGAATAATGGTTTCAGCAGTATCGCATTAACAGATCGAAATGTTATGTATGGGGCTGTGTCTTTTTACAAGGAATGCATGGAACAGGGAATCAAGCCAATCATAGGTTTGACTGCAGATATATTTGATGATGAAGAGCATAAAAGTTATCCTCTTATTTTGCTGGCTAAAAATAATGAAGGATATCATAACCTAATGAAGATATCGAGTGCAATTCAAACGAAGTCTCCTGATGGTTTGCCATTCAGATGGTTGAAAGGATATGCAAGAGGCCTCATTGCCATTACACCGGGAATAGAAGGTGAAATTGAAAGTACACTTTTCCACAATGAGCAAGCTGCAGAAAAAGTCCTCTTGAAATATAAAACCTTGTTTGGTAATCAATCTTTTTATCTTTCATTGCCTAAACCGTCTACGGAAGGAATGGAGAGGGCGAAGATCAAACAACTGGCTGACAAAACGAACACCCAGCTTGTTGCAGCTCACCATATTTGTTATTTGAAGCCAGAAGATTCACTGGCTTATCAAGCATTGACTTGTTTAAAAGATAATATAAAGATAGAAGAATTGGATAAAATCGAGTTGTCTGAGAATGAAAGGAAGCATTTTGCGAGCCGTTCTGAAATGATGGAGTGGTACTCATCCGATGTGGCTGCTCTTGAAAATACGATTCAAATAGCCAAAGAATGCTGTGTAAACTTAGAGTTTAATCAAAAATTACTTCCAAAGTATCCCGTTCCCAATGATTTGTCCGCACATCAATATTTGATAGAGATTTGCAAAAAAGGATTTGCCAAGCGTTATCCAACTCCCGATAAAAAGCACTTTGAACGATTGGAATATGAATTAACTGTAATTGCTGATATGGGGTTCAGTGACTATTTCCTGATTGTCTGGGACTTTATGAATCATGCTAATAAACAAGGGATATTAACAGGTCCTGGACGTGGATCTGCTGCAGGTTCGATGGTTGCTTATGTGCTTGGAATTACCAATGTCGATCCTATTGAATACAATCTATTGTTTGAAAGGTTTCTGAATCCGGAAAGGATTACGATGCCTGATATAGATATCGACTTTCCAGACAATCGCAGAGAAGAAATGATACGGTACGTAGCAAAGAAATATGGACCCATTCATGTGGCACAAATTATAACCTTTGGTACATTTGGAGCAAAGGCCGCTTTGCGGGATGCGGGCAGAGTTTGTGGATTGAACACGAAGGAGTTGGACCAGCTATCTCGTTCGCTTCCTCCTATTAACGGACTGACCATACAATTGGCGCAATCTGAATCCAGCCGTTTCCGTACATGGATTGCAGAATCTGCACTTCATAAGCGGATTTTTGAAATCGCCAAGAAGTGGGAAGGGCTTCCAAGACATACATCCATACATGCCGCAGGGGTAATTATTACCGATCAACCGCTGACCGATTTAATTCCGATTCAGGAAGGGCATGAGGGTGTTTATTTGACCCAGTTCCCGATGGAAATTTTAGAAGAAATTGGTCTTTTGAAAATGGATTTTCTCGGACTCCGAAATTTAACTTTGCTTGATCAGATTGTGAGACAGGTAAATCGTTCATCGGGTAAGAAGATTCAGTTAAGTCAGATTCCATTGGATGACACGGCCACATTTGAGTTATTAAGTAAGGGACTAACCTCGGGGATTTTTCAGTTTGAATCAGCTGGCATGCAAAATGTCCTTAAAAAGCTAAAACCCACTGTTTTTGAGGATTTGGTAGCGGTCAATGCCCTGTATAGGCCGGGCCCTATGGATAATATCCCGACATTCATAAATCGTAAACATGGAATTGAACCTATTACTTTTCCTATTACTGAATTGGAAACAATTCTGAAGCCTACCTACGGGATCATTGTGTATCAGGAACAAATTATCCAGATTGCTTCGACAATGGCCGGTTTCAGCTTAGGAGAAGCTGATTTGCTGAGAAGAGCTGTAAGTAAGAAGAAAAAAGACGTTCTCGATGAACAAAGAGCTCATTTTGTAAAAGGGGCTATGGCTAGAGGGCACGAACAGCATACGGCAAATGAAGTATATGACTTAATCGTCCGGTTCGCAAATTATGGGTTTAATAGGAGTCATGCAGTCGCTTACAGCCTAATTGCATATCAGTTAGCCTATTTAAAGGCAAATTATTTGCGCAGCTTTATGGCAGGGTTGATGACATCTGTAATTGGCAACGATGATAAAATAGCTCAATACGTTCAGGAATTAAAGTCAAAAGATTATATAGTCTATCCGCCATCAATCAATAAAAGTCATTTCCCGTTTATTCTTGAAGGAGATAAAGGGGTGCGTTACAGTCTGGCAGCTGTGAAGGGCATTGGAGCTTCCGTCTTAAAAGAACTGGTTGCAGCTCGTAAGAATGGCCCATTTGAAGATCTATTTGATGTTTGTATACGTATTCCTTCCCGTATCATAAATAGAAAAGTATTGGAAAATTTATGTTACGCGGGTGCATTTGACGAGTTTAAAATGGATCGTGCAAGTATTTTGGCAAGCATAGATGTGGCACTGGAGCATGCTGAATTGGTTCGTCCTGATTCAGGAGAAGTTGGTTTTTTTGATGCTGATGATATGTTCATTAAACCGAAATATGTAGTAGTCGACCCGATGCCAACGGACAAAAAGTTACAAAAAGAAAAAGAAGTTCTCGGCTTATATTTATCCGACCACCCAATCAGCGGTTCAAGACCTTTATTAAAACATGCAGGAGCACTTCCTCTGTCCAATTTTCCACTGAATTCAACAGGATTTGTTGGTGCTTATATTCAATCTGTTAAACTGATCCGTACAAAGAAAGGCGAAAATATGGCTTTTCTGCTTCTAAGTGATGAAACGGGTGATATGGAAGGGGTTACTTTTCCAAATGTGTACAAGCAATATTCATCCATTTTAAAAGAAGGAAATTTAGTTTTAATAGAAGGAAAGCTGGAGGAGCGCAATGGGAAGAAACAATTTATCACACAAAATCTTTATGATTTAGAGAATGATATACCGAAAATAAAGGAACTTTTTAAATCCGTCTATATTAAGGTTGCTCCAAATGTTCAAACCAATAAAACCTTAACAGCTATTCGTAATGTTTTGATTCAATATCGTGGGAACACAAAGGTGTATATATATTACGAAAAAGATACAAAAACTATTCAATTATCCAAGGAAAACTGGGTGAACCCTACTCCCGCCCTACTGAAGGATTTAGAAAGAATTATAGGAGAAGGAAATGTCCTGATTAAAGAAGATTAACTATGTACAAGACAGAATATTGTGATATATTTACAGTATAATTTTGGTCATACCAGAAGTGGGATAAAATGTATCGTATGATAAAAAGTGGGGTGTGGGTAATTGACTTTAAGAGAAGAAGCGTTGCATATGCACCGTTTAAATAAGGGGAAATTGGAAACAGTGGCCAAGGTACCTCTGCGGAATGCACACGATTTAAGCCTGGCATATTCTCCAGGTGTAGCTGAACCGTGTAAAGCTATACATGATAAACCGGAAACAGTATATGAATATACTTTCAAGGGCAATATGGTAGCCGTAGTATCAGATGGTACAGCAGTGCTTGGACTCGGCAATATTGGTCCGGAAGCTGCCCTCCCTGTGATGGAAGGAAAAGCATTATTATTTAAGGGGTTTGCAGGAGTCGATGCTTTTCCAATCTGTCTAAATACGAACGACGTAGATAAAATTGTGGAGACAGTAAAATTACTTGAACCAACTTTTGGCGGAATTAATTTAGAAGATATTGCGGCTCCAAATTGTTTTGTCATTGAAGAAAGATTGAAAAAAGAAACGAATATCCCTGTTTTCCATGACGATCAGCACGGTACAGCAATTGTAACGGTTGCAGGTCTTGTTAATGCCTTGAAGCTTTCCAATAAGAAAATGTCTGAGATTAAAGTGGTTGCAAATGGCGCTGGTGCTGCCGGTATTGCCATTATTAAGCTACTATATCACTTTGGTGTACGCGATTTAATTATGTGTGATAGCAAGGGTGCGATTTATGAAGAACGCCCATATGGTATGAATGCTGTAAAAGCAGAGGTGGCTAAATATACAAATCGTGATCATTTGGAAGGCAGTCTTGAGGACGTCATTAAAGATGCAGATGTTTTTATCGGTGTTTCGGTTGCAGGCGCGCTAACTCCTGAAATGATTAAATCAATGGCCTCAGATCCAGTCATTTTTGCGATGGCCAATCCAGTTCCCGAAATTATGCCGGAATTGGCTAAAGAAGCAGGTGCGGCAGTCGTAGGAACTGGTAGATCCGATTTCCCCAACCAGGTAAACAATGTTTTAGCCTTTCCGGGAATTTTTCGAGGGGCTCTGGATGTAAGAGCAACTCATATTAATGAGAAAATGAAAGTTGCAGCCGTTGAGGCGATTGCAAATCTAATTACAGATGAAGAGCTGCAAACGGATTATGTAATCCCTGCTCCTTTTGACCCGCGAGTTGCTCCGGCAGTAGCTGCTGCAGTAGCAAAAGCGGCGATGGAAACAGGGGTTGCAAGATTAAAAGTTGATCCGGAAGAAATCAGAAAGAAGACAGAATTACTATCATCCATTGGAAAAAGTGAGTGATGACAGATGGAATTACAAACTGAAGGACAGCCAAAAGTATATTTAGAAATAGTTCGCAAGCTGCAAAGAATGATTGAAGAGGATCATCTTGTTCCAGGTGATAAAATCCCCTCTGAACGGGAGCTGTCTGACCGCTTAAATGTTGGCCGTTCCTCAGTCAGAGAAGCTTTAAGAGCGTTGGAGCTTTTGGGATTGATTGAAACAAGAAGAGGAGAAGGAACATTCATTCATGATTTTCAAGAGCATAAGCTTGTTGAATTACTTGGCTCATTTTTCATTTTAGAAGGTAAAACAAAAGAAGATTTGATTGAAGTGAAATTGTTGTTAGAAAAAGATTGTATACGTATAATGTCCGAATACAACCGTAAAAATCCTGAGACTATTAAAGATCTATATAATTGGGCTAGAACCAACTCATTTACGGACGAGGCTTACTTCTCTCAATTAGCCAGTTTGACTGACAATCGATTGATGGAAAGAATTTGGAAAACGGTAAACAGTTACTGTAAAGCATCTGGCTATGAATTCTCCATTCAAGACCGAAAGCAATATATTATTTTAGCTGCTTTAATGGAAAACGGGGAAAAAGATCAAGCACTTGAAATATATGATACAAAAATCAGAGCTACTGCGAAAAGTGAATAATAGATATCTGTAGTATATTGGCCTTATATAGGTACGTTTTGTAAACTATATAAGGCCAATTTTATAAACTTTCCATTGCTTGCAATTAAGGTTTATAGATTTACTAAGACATAAGGGTTAATGAAGATGCATATGATTTGTCCTATTGGTCGGTAAGGATATGATTTTTCAAAGATGTGTTTCTTGTATGTAGATAAGATAGGACTTCAATAATGTGCAAGTAGTTTGTCCTATTACCATAGTCTGTATATATCTGATGGGATGGCAGGTATAATGGACAAGGTGGTTTCAGTAATCACTGGCTGATGAGAAAATCAGTAAGGTTTATTTATGAACCATTGATGTACTGTATTACGAAAGGGGATCGAGAGTTTTGTTGAAAGACATGTTTTCTCGTACAAAAAAGAAAAAGTATGCAACCATTCCTTCTGATAAAGCAAATCAAGATGTGCCTGAAGGAATTATGATGAAATGTCCGTCTTGTAAAACTATTAAATACTCTAAAGAAATATTAAAAAATGATAAAGTTTGTCCTAAATGTGGTTATCACCACCCGATGAGTGCAGTTGAACGTTTAAGCAATTTAATGGATAAAGGGTCTTTTGAGGAGTACGATCGGGGGATGATATCGGAAAATCCACTGAACTTTCCCGATTATACAGAAAAGCTCGATAGAGATCGAAATAAGACAAAACAAAATGAAGCTGTAGTAACAGGAATAGGTCGAATTAGTGGTCATACCACTGTGATTGCTGTAATGGACTCTACATTTCGTATGGGCAGTATGGGCTCTGTAGTTGGTGAAAAGATAACCCGGGCCATTGAAAAAGCTGATGAATTAAAGGTACCTTTTATTATATTTACCGCATCCGGAGGAGCCAGAATGCAAGAGGGAGTTATAAGTCTCATGCAAATGGCAAAAACAAGTGCAGCCTTAAAACGTTTCAGTGAGCATAGCGGTTTGATTATATCGGTTATGACTCATCCAACTACCGGTGGGGTATCAGCGAGTTTTGCTTCTCTCGGAGATTATAACCTTGCAGAACCTAAAGCTTTAATTGGATTTGCCGGCCGTCGAATAATCGAGCAAACAATCCATGAAAAGTTACCGGAAGATTTTCAAACTGCTGAATTCCTTCTAAAACATGGTCAACTGGATGCAGTAGTGCCGAGAAATAAAATGAAAGATACACTGGCTGCAATTATCGATATTCATACATCAGGGGGGAGTAAATAATGCCGGGTGAATTGTCATTTGAAAAACCAATACAGGATTTACAAAAAAAAATAGATGAATTAAAGAAAATGACTTCACACTCTGATGGAGAGTTTACAGAGGAAATTAATAAGCTGGAGGAACGCTTGGGCCAATTGGAAAAAGAGCTGTATCTAGATATTAAGCCTTGGGATCGAGTTGAAATAGCCCGGCACTCATTACGCCCTACAACCTGCGATTACATAGAACACTTATTTACATCGTTCTTTGAATGTCATGGGGATCGACTTTTTGGTGATGATGAAGCAATAGTGGGCGGCATAGCTAAGTATCATGGGATGCCGGTGACTGTTATTGGTCATCAGCGAGGTAAGGATACAAAGGATAATATACGACGGAATTTTGGCATGCCTCATCCAGAAGGATATAGAAAAGCTTTACGACTCATGAAGCAAGCGGAAAAATTCAGGAGGCCAATTATTTGTTTTATTGATACAAAGGGAGCCTATCCTGGTAAAGCGGCAGAAGAAAGAGGTCAAAGTGAAGCTATTGCTAGAAATTTATTCGAAATGGCCGGTTTAAAGGTGCCAATCGTTTGTATAGTAATTGGAGAAGGAGGAAGTGGCGGAGCTTTAGCACTTGGTGTGGGAGACCATATTCATATGCTTGAAAATTCAACTTACTCAGTTATTTCTCCTGAAGGAGCTGCATCCATCCTCTGGAAAGATGCATCCATGGCAAAGAAGGCAGCGGAATCCATGAAAATTACGGCACCAGATTTAAAAGAGTTAGGCATTATAGATCAAATTATTCCTGAAGTACTTGGCGGTGCTCATCGCTCGGTTAAAGATCAGGCTGAAGAGATTGATAAAATATTAAAAAATTCGCTTGATACATTAAAAAATATGAGTGAGGAAGAGCTAGTCAATAAAAGATATGAAAAATATAAAAATATTGGCAAGTACGGATTTTCGACTCAATTTGTAAAGAATCATTAAACGTACATGAAAATGTACGTTTCTTTTTTGTTCAATAGGGAAAAATACACACGATGTACAATTTTTTTTAATCCCTTGATAATAATGAGAATCTCTCAATGTGATAGCGTTTTCATATAAAATTCCTTGGTACAAAGGGCTTTACGAAAGGATTTTGTTATCATAGAATAAGGATGCGATTATGAATAAACGGAAACAACTATATTTCGTGATTGTGTTTCTGTCTGTCTATATACAGATGCTATAAACAGATGTGTACTCAATGAAGATAATACTAAACTTGGGGTGATATCATGAAAAGAATAGGTGTATTAACAAGTGGGGGAGATTCACCAGGCATGAATGCCGCAGTACGTGCCGTTGTAAGAAAAGCGATTTACCATAATATTGAGGTTTATGGGATTTACAACGGATACCAAGGTCTTTTAAATGGGAACATAAAAAAGCTTGAGATCGGATCTGTAGGAGATATTATACATAGAGGCGGAACGATGCTGTATACGGCTCGTTGTCCGGAATTCAAGGAAAGAGATGTTCAATTGCAAGGTATAGAACAATTGAAGAAATTTGGAATTGAAGGACTTGTTGTTATAGGTGGAGATGGTTCTTATCGTGGAGCCAAAGCTTTAACAGAACATGGATTTCCATGTATAGGTGTACCGGGCACGATTGATAATGATATTCCAGGAACCGAATTCACAATTGGATTCGATACTGCCTTGAATACCGTTATTGATTCTATTGATAAAATCAGAGATACAGCTACTTCACACGAAAGAACATACGTTATTGAGGTAATGGGAAGAAATGCCGGAGATCTTGCACTATGGGCAGGACTTGCAGGCGGAGCGGAATCTATTCTTATCCCCGAAGAAAACTATGATATGAATGATATCATTAATAAGCTGAAGCGTGGGCATGATAGAGGAAAGAAACATAGTATTATTATTGTTGCTGAAGGTGTTGGCAGTGGTATGGAAATCGGTGAAGATATCCAGAAACGCACTGGCTTCGAAACGCGTGTGACAGTTCTAGGACATGTTCAGCGCGGTGGATCACCAACAGCGACAGATCGCGTATTAGCCAGTCGATTGGCTGCTAATGCAGTTGAATTGCTCCTTGATGGAAAAGGCGGCCGCGCAGTAGGGATCGTTAACAATAAATTGGTTGATTATGACATTATTGAGGCATTAAAGATACCTCATGTGGTTGACAAAAAAATGTATGAATTATCTCAGGAGCTTTCAATTTAATTAAGAAATAGTAAATAGGAGGATACAACGTGCGTAAAACAAAAATCGTATGTACAATTGGACCAGCCAGTGAATCATTAGAAAAGTTAAAAGCATTAATGGAAGCAGGAATGAATGTTGCCCGTCTAAACTTTTCTCATGGTAGCCATGAAGAGCACCGTGCAAGAATTCAAACTATTCGCCAGGCTGCAGAAGAAACTGGTAAAACAGTTGGGATTTTACTTGATACAAAAGGACCGGAAATTCGCACTCACAACATGGAAAATGGTGG
Source organism: Bacillus sp. z14 (2026) (assembly GCF_058313575.1). Classification (NCBI taxonomy): domain Bacteria; kingdom Bacillati; phylum Bacillota; class Bacilli; order Caryophanales; family Bacillaceae; genus Bacillus; species Bacillus sp. z14 (2026). The sequence goes on along the minus strand of NZ_JBZFQK010000005.1, from coordinate 123,093 downwards.
GTTCGAATTAGTAGCAGGTCAAGATGTTACCATTTCTATGACTGAAGTACTTGGTACTCCGGAGAAATTCTCAATCACTTATGAAGGCTTAATTGATGATGTTCATGAAGGATCCAGAATCCTTGTTGATGATGGTTTAATTGGTCTTGAAGTAACTGGTTTAGATAAAGATAAAAAAGAAATCTATACAAAAGTTCTTAACACAGGAATGATTAAGAATAAAAAAGGTGTTAACGTACCAGGAGTTTCTGTCAAATTACCAGGAATTACACAAAAAGATGCGGAAGATATCGTATTCGGTATTCAAGAAGATGTTGATTTCATTGCAGCTTCCTTTGTAAGAAGAGGAGCGGACGTTCTTGAAATCAGAGAATTGCTTGAAAATCATAATGCAGGTCATATCCAAATCATCCCGAAAATCGAAAACCACGAAGGTGTAGAAAATATTGAAGAGATCTTAGCGGTTTCTGATGGTTTAATGGTTGCGCGTGGGGACCTTGGCGTTGAAATTCCTGCCGAAGATGTACCTCTTGTTCAAAAAGATTTAATTAAACGCTGCAATACAGTGGGTAAACCGGTTATTACAGCAACGCAAATGTTAGATTCAATGCAACGTAATCCTCGTCCAACTCGTGCGGAAGCAAGTGACGTAGCGAATGCAATTTTTGATGGAACAGATGCAATCATGCTTTCAGGTGAAACAGCAGCTGGCCAATATCCAGTTGAAGCTGTTCAAACTATGCACAACATTGCTAGTAAAGCAGAAACAGCTTTAAATTATAAAGCAATTCTTTCTGCCCGCAGTAAAGATCATGATTATAATGTAACTGATGCAATTGGGCAATCTGTAGCACATACAGCATTAAACTTAAATGTTTCAGCTATTATTACACCGACACAAAGTGGATCAACAGCACGTGTAATTTCCCGTTACCGTCCTAAAACACCTATCATCGCAATCACATCTGATGAAAGAGTGATGAGAAGATTAGCGTTGGTATCTGGTGTATATCCAATTCTAGGAACTAGTACTACTACTACAGATGATATGCTTGAAAATGCAGTTCAAGCAGCAACTGAGAAAAACTTAGTAAAACCTGGTGAATTGGTTATTATCACAGCGGGTGTACCAGTGAATGAATCAGGCACAACTAATATTATGAAAATCCACTTGATTGGTTCTGTTTTAGCAAGTGCTCAAGGAATTGGAAGAAAGTCTGCTTCAGGCCGTGTAGTTATTGCTAACAACGCTGAAGAAGCGATTGCTAAAGCAAAAGAAGGTTGTATTTTAGTTACAAATGCAACGGACAAAGATATGATGCCAGCGATTGAAAAATGCGCAGCATTGGTAACTGTAGAAGGCGGTTTAACAAGCCATGCTGCAGTAGTTGGTTTAAGCCAGGGTATTCCGGTTATTGTTGGATTTGAAAATGCTACAACAGTGTTACAGGACAACCAGGTTATTACTGTAGATAGCCGAAGCGGCCGTATTTACGAAGGTAATACAGGAATTCTGTAATAAACATGATGGAGCTGTTTGCTTAGCTGTTTGCTAATTTAAACAGCTCTTTTTTCTATCCACTTCTATCAATTATGCTAAACTAAAGGAAAATGCCAGACACTTTGCAATAAGGAGGTTCCTAATGAAGCTCTCAACCATATTTTTCATTCTGATACCAATTATTGAAATTATTGTTTTGTTGGTGTCGGGTTCTTATTTGGGTATTGGCTGGACGGTTTTCCTCATCTTTTTTACTGGGATCATCGGAGTATTCTTGGCCAAGAAACAAGGCTTGCAGGTCATCCAGCGCGCAAAGGACCAGATGAGTAAAGGATTTATGCCCGGTGAAGAAGTATACAGCGGGATCTGTATTCTAATTGGAGGCTTCCTGTTATTACTGCCTGGTTTTATCAGTGATATAGTGGGGTTCCTGCTGCTAATGCCATTTACAAGGAAAGCCTTTAAGCCAATCCTCTATGCACTGCTTACAAAGTATATGAGTAAATCACGCAAAACGATTACGATTATTCGATAAATGAGGGGCTGCTTCTGACGATGGAAAAATCGTTGGATGCAGCCTCCTCCTTTTATTTAGGAGGAGGGGGCTGAATTCCCATAATATAATCTTTTAAATCATGAAGGATATGCAATTTATATAATGTACTCAATATCACTAAGATAATGGGACCTAAAATAAAACCTAAAAACCCAATTAGCTTAAATCCGACAAAGATAGCAACTAAAGTAGCCAATGGATCCAGACCGATGCTTGAGGAAAGGATTTTCGGTTCCATGAATTGCCTTTGAACAATCACTACCGTATATAAAATACCAAGACCAAGTGCAAATCCGAAGTTGCCGATAATCAACTCGTATATAATCCATGGAACGAAAACTAAACCTGTACCCAGATAGGGCAATAAATCAACAAATCCAATTATAAGGGCGATTGTAATGGCATAATCAACCCGCAGAATTAATAAACCAACCAGAACAATTAAGGCTGTTATTGATATTAACGTCAGCTGTGCTCTTATAAAACCGAATAATGCTTTCTCCAACTCTTTCATGACGTTCTTAAGATTGTACATGGTTTTATTCGGTAGCATTTTTTTACTGTAATTAATAAATCTATCCCATTCCTTCGCAATAAAAAATGTGGCCAGTAAAGTAAAGATAGCCCCTGTTCCTACACTTGGAAGCCAGCCAATAACAACAGGCAAAAAAGCTAAAAACGATTGTAGAATCGACACAATGGTATTACCAGCTTCTTTCCCTAGCTGTTCTATATTTGACAAAATGGTATCCTGTTGCCCTGTATCAAGAGTATTAAAGAAGGATATGATTTTCTCGTAGAATGGGATGAAGTGATTTGTAATGTAATTTTGTGTATATACTACCATCGTATTTAAATGTTCAGGCAATGCTTCTGACAGATAGGTTATCCCGGCAACCATTTCAGCTACAAGAAAGGTAATCAAACCAGCAATAAGCGCAACCGTAACAAGCATAGAGAGAATAACAGATAAACTTTTTGGTATTTTAAGTTTATTCGTTAAGAACGTAACAAAAGGTTTAAGCAAGTAGGCAAACGAAAAACCTATGATAAATGGGTATGTATATTTAGCTATGATAAGCAGTAAATAAACGGATAGATAAATCCCGATAATAACGACTAAGAAGCGTAAAACTCTATAAAGGTGTTCAAGGTTCATATAAGCCTCCTTTATTTGGCTTTCTGAATTTAATTATATTCTTTAAGATCATTAAAAGAAAGTTCATATATTAACCACAAGTGGTATTTTTTGAAATTATCAGTCTTTTTATACTTGATATACATTTTCAACAGGAAGGATGAAACATCATGTATGGTCCATACATATTTTTAGTTATTCTTTTGGCGATAGGGATATTTGCGAAAAACAGTTCCCTTACATTTGCAGTTCTTTTTTTGCTTGTATTTAAAATTGTCGGTTTAGATGGAAAAATGTTCAGTTATATTCAGTCTAAGGGGATTAATTGGGGTGTTACGATTATTACCATTGCTGTATTAGTGCCGATTGCCACAGGCCATATAGGGTTTAAGCAACTGACGGAAGCAATGAAATCGCCGTATGCCTGGATTGCTATGTTATCTGGAATAGCCGTTGCATTAATTGCGAAGAATGGTGTGCAGCTTTTGGTAAGTGATCCTCATATTACGGTGGCACTCGTTTTTGGAACGATCCTAGCTGTCGGTCTTTTTAATGGGGTAGCAGTAGGTCCATTAATCGGAGCTGGGATTGCATATCTTGCCATGCAGCTTATTGATTTTTTCAGATAATTATTAAGATAAAATACTTTTGGATTTTTATAAGGTGTTTTTGTTTCACAAATTTTAAATAATTGTTTATAATTGAAAACAGGGCATAGATTTCACAGATTTGTAAAAAATTTCTTGTGAAATCTATTGTTATTCTGAGCAATCGTTCAACGAGGGAGATGCTGGGTGAAATTTACGCTCTTATGATAACGCTTACTTACAAGTAAGAGATATAAATGTGATGAAAGCATATAGGCAATACATACATTACAGTGAAGCGGTAACCCAATTCGTCAACCAAAATCAGGAACATAGGGGAGATTTCTAGCAAAGGAGAGAAAAACCATGTCTGTTACAAAGGGTCTTGAAGGAGTAGTGGCTACATCATCTTCAATCAGTTCTATTATCGATGACACATTGACATATGTCGGTTATGATATCGATGATTTGGCTGAAAACGCAAGTTTCGAAGAGGTTATTTATTTGTTATGGCATCGCAGATTACCCAACAAGCTAGAATTGGAAGATTTGAAGAATCAACTTGCTGCAAATGCAGGACTTCCTAATGAAATGATTGAACATTTCAAAATGTATCCGATTGATACGATTCATCCAATGGGAGCATTAAGAACAGCTGTATCTTTATTGGGGTTATATGATGAGGAAGCCGATATTATGGATGAAGAAGCAAATTTCAGAAAAGCAATACGTTTGCAAGCTAAAATCCTATCCATTGTGACGGCTTTTTCACGCATTCGTAAAGGCGAAGAACCTATTGCGCCACGTAAAGATTTTGGCTATGCACAGAATTTTCTTTATATGCTGAATGGCAAAGAACCTGAACAGATTGAAATTGAGGCATTTAACAAAGCATTAGTTTTACATGCGGACCATGAATTAAATGCATCTACATTTACTGCGCGTGTATGTGTAGCTACATTGTCGGATATTTATTCGGGTGTCACAGCAGCAATTGGTGCCTTAAAGGGACCATTGCATGGCGGGGCTAATGAAGCAGTTATGAAAATGCTATCTGAAATAGGCTCTGTTGAAAATGTTGATAGCTATATAAGTAATAAATTAGCAAATAAAGAAAAGATAATGGGCTTTGGACATCGTGTCTACAGAAAAGGAGATCCACGTGCAAAGCATCTTCGTGAAATGTCCCAAAGACTCACGAACTTAACGGGTGAACCGAAGTGGTATGAAATATCTTCCAAAATTGAAGAGCTAGTTACTTCAAAAAAACCGCTTCCTCCAAATGTAGATTTTTATTCTGCTTCTGTATACCACAGTCTGGGGATTGATCATGATTTATTTACACCTATCTTTGCGGTTAGCCGTATGTCAGGATGGATTGCCCATATTCTGGAGCAATATGAAAACAACCGATTGATTCGCCCGCGTGCTGAATATGTGGGACCAGGAATGCAAAAATATATACCAGTTAATAATCGTTAATAAGAGGTCAAATTATCTGAAAATTAATAGTAGGATGATTTGTTAATTAACTTCTGGATAGTTATACTTAAATTTATAGATTTAGAGAAAAGGTTAGCTGAAACGGACTGTTTCACTAACCTTGTATATTGATGTTGGAGGGGATTTGAATGAGTATGGGAGAAAAAATCACAGTTGTCGATGGAGTACTGCAAGTGCCAAACCAGGCGATTATACCATTTATTGAAGGGGATGGAACAGGTCCTGATATTTGGGCAGCTGCATCAAGAGTGTTGGAAGCGGCAGTAAACAAAGCATACAATGGGGAAAAAGAAATAGTTTGGAAAGAAGTACTTGCTGGTGAGAAAGCATTTAATCAAACAGGAGAATGGCTTCCTAAAGAAACGCTTGACGTTATTAAAGAATATTTAATCGCGATTAAAGGACCGCTTACAACACCGGTTGGCGGAGGTATTCGTTCTTTAAATGTAGCTTTGCGCCAAGAACTTGATTTATATACTTGCTTGCGCCCGGTTCGTTATTTTAATGGAGTTCCATCACCGGTTAAAAGACCACAGGACACGGATATGGTTATCTTCCGTGAAAATACAGAAGACATTTATGCAGGAATTGAATATGCAAAAGGATCTGATGACGTTAAAAAATTATTAACCTTCCTGCGTGAAGAAATGGGTGTTTCCAAAATCCGTTTCCCTGAGACTTCCGGACTTGGAATCAAGCCGATTTCTGAAGAAGGCACAAAACGTCTTGTCAGAGCTGCACTTAATTATATAATTAAAGAAGGACGTAAATCCCTCACGCTTGTTCATAAAGGAAATATCATGAAGTTTACAGAGGGAGCCTTCAAAAACTGGGGTTATGAAGTTGCTGAAGAAGAATTCGGTGATCAAGTATTCACTTGGGCACAGTATGACCGCATTAAAGAAGCAGAAGGTACAGAGGCTGCAAACAAAGCACAGGCAGATGCAGAGGCAGCTGGTAAAATTATTGTTAAAGATTCCATTGCAGATATCTTCCTGCAGCAAATCTTAACAAGACCAAGAGAATTTGATGTAGTTGCAACCATGAATCTAAATGGAGATTATATCTCTGACGCTCTTGCAGCACAGGTTGGTGGAATAGGTATTGCGCCTGGTGCCAATATCAACTATGTTACAGGCCATGCAATTTTTGAAGCAACACACGGAACAGCACCTAAATATGCTGGTCTTGATAAGGTGAATCCTTCATCAGTAATCCTATCAGGTGTATTGATGCTTGAGCATCTGGGCTGGACTGAAGCTGCTAATTTGATTACACAATCAATGGAAAAAACGATAGAAACAAAAGTGGTTACATATGACTTCGCCCGTTTAATGGATGGAGCGAGTGAAGTGAAATGTTCTGAATTTGCTGATGAGCTCATAAAAAATATGGATTAATAATTCACGAAAGGGGTAATCTCGAAAAAGGTTACCCCTTTTAAAAACTGGGGGTAAATTCGAATGGTATTTAACCGAAAAAAAATATCTGTCATTGGCAGTGGTTTTACAGGAGCAACGACCGCGTTTCTTTTAGCTCAAAAAGAACTTGGGGATGTAGTGTTGGTTGATATTCCGCAATTGGAAAATCCCACAAAGGGCAAAGCTTTAGATATGGCAGAAGCAGGCCCTGTAATGGGATTTGATGCATCCATTACTGGAACATCAAATTACGAGGATACAAAGGATTCTGATCTGGTTATTATTACTGCAGGAATTGCGCGTAAGCCAGGGATGAGCCGGGATGATCTAGTTCAAACGAACCAAAACATTATGCGCTCAGTAGCTAAAGAGATTGTAAAATATTCTCCTGACAGTTATATTATTGTTCTTACTAATCCAGTTGATGCAATGACCTATACGGTATTTAAGGAAACCGGATTCCCCAAAAATCGTGTGATCGGTCAATCGGGTGTATTGGATACGGCTAGATTCCGTACATTTATCGCTCAGGAATTAAATTTGTCAGTTAAGGATATAACAGGTTTTGTGTTGGGTGGACACGGCGATGATATGGTACCACTTGTTCGATATTCATATGCTGGCGGCATTCCTTTAGAAGCTCTTCTGCCAAAGGAACGTCTAGAGCAAATAGTCGAACGGACGAGAAAAGGCGGCGGAGAAATTGTTAGTCTTCTTGGTAATGGAAGTGCATATTATGCCCCTGCTGCTTCACTTGTAGAAATGGCAGAAGCTGTATTAAAGGATCAGCGGAGAGTGATTCCTGCAATAGCCTATTTGGAAGGTGAATATGGATATAGCGGAATATACTTAGGTGTTCCAACTATTTTGGGGGCAAATGGCATAGAGAAAGTAATTGAGCTTGAATTACTTGATGAAGAAAAAGCAGCATTGGATCAATCTGCTGAAGCAGTTCGAAACGTTATGTCTGTACTTGCTTAATAGTCTTATTATATAAATCGGAGAGTATTACTTTCCGATTTTTTTTTGCATTTTCCAGGAGAGACTATATGGGGGTATCCCAAATAATGCAATCGGTTAGTGACGTATCCTAGACTACCCAAAAGCGTATGTTCATATATAATGGTTAGTATAGTGAAAAAATAGCAGGAGGGGCCAATGAGTAAAAAAGTCCTTGTAGTGGAAGACGAACAATCAATTATTACCTTACTAACCTATAATCTGGAACAAGCCGGCTATCAGGTTATTAAAGCAATGGATGGTGAGACAGGTAAAAGAATGGCTATAGCTGAGTCACCAGATATCATTATTCTAGATTTGATGCTGCCTAAACTGGATGGCATTGAGGTATGTAAAATCTTGAGACAAAATAAAATTATGACTCCAATTCTTATGTTAACAGCAAAGGATGAGGAATTTGATAAAGTGCTTGGGCTAGAATTGGGAGCAGATGATTATATGACAAAGCCATTTAGCCCGAGAGAAGTTGTGGCCAGAGTGAAGGCTCTCCTTAGGAGAGCTGGGATGGGAAATTCCGGGCAGGATACTTCTTTAGAAAAACAAGAAACAAGCAATTTGAGAATTGGAGAGTTACAAATATATCCGGACAGATATGAAGCATATATGAGAGAGGAGTTACTTGAGCTAACTCCGAAGGAATTTGAGCTGTTAGAGTATCTTGCGAGGAATAAATCCAGAGTTCTGACAAGAGATCAGCTCCTTAATGTGATATGGAACTATGATTTTGCCGGAGATACTCGAATTGTCGATGTCCATATTAGTCACTTGCGTGAAAAAATTGAACAAGATACGAAAAAGCCTGATTATATTAAAACCGTACGCGGGTTGGGATATAAACTTGAGGAACCAAGGCAATGAAAAAGTTCAAGCTTAAAATAACTGCAGAGATAGCAGCCATCACTATTATTATACTTCTATGCTTTGGTTTGTTAATTGGGAAATTACTTCTTTATTATTATGATAAGTCTGTAATGAATCACCTTAAGGAAGAAGGGCAATTGGTAACTCTATACCTGGGTGATGCTGATAACGGCAATGATTTAGAGATGAAGTCTAATAAGTTGAACAATCATTTGCGCTCATCCTTTCTAATCATGAATAAGGAAGGGCGTATCCTGTATAAAACAGACAAGCCTTCGGGCTGGAAAAACTGGGATGATTCAGCATCCCTTACAGAATATATGGGAGATATAAGAACGGACAAGCAAATAGGAAAGAAATCCGATATCAGAACAGGGCCATCCTATTACTATATGGACGATTATTCGTTGGATACTGGGGAAACAGGCCATTTCATATTGGTTTCAAATGAAGATTCCTCTCTATATACAAAAGTATGGTTTATACTCTTGGGCTGTTTGGGATTCGCCTGTGTGATGATCGTCCTGTTTGTATTTCAGTTAATCAAGAAGTTTGCGATTCCTATAGAAAGTGCTACAAAAGCTGCTCTGGAATTAACGAGAGGTAACTATCGGGCCCGTTCTTATGTCGGTAGAAATAATGAAAATGGAATTCTTAATCATTCTATTAATACTGTTGCCCGAAATTTGCAGGAAATGAAAATTGCTCATGAAATCCAAAAAGACAGATTGAGTACACTGATTGAAAATATGGGTAGCGCCCTGTTATTAATCGATGATAAAGGGTTTATCAGTATGATTAACCATGCCTATATTGATCTTTTCAAGGTAGAGGAAGAAGAATATTTATCTGAACTCTATTATAAAGTGATCAAACATGAAGAAATTAATGCGATTATTGAAGAAATCTTTATGGCTGAACAAAAATTAAAGAAACAAATCGTATTGACGATTGGAATTGAGCGGAAGAATTTTGAGGTATACGGTGCACCAATTATGGGACCTAAGGGAGAATGGAAGGGTATTCTACTTGTTTTCCATGATATCACTGAGCTAAAGAAATTAGAGTCAGTAAGGAAACAATTTGTTGCCAATGTGTCTCATGAACTGAATACACCGGTTACATCTATTAAGGGATTTTCGGAAACGCTCCTTGATGGAGCCATGCATGATCCGCAGGCATTAGAGCACTTCTTATCTATTATTTTAAAGGAAAGCGACAGGCTGCAGGCTTTAATAAAGGAATTACTGGAGCTTTCAAAAGTGGAGCAACAAGGCTTCCGGCTCGATATACAGGAAATTGATATTGTTCCTGTTTTATCCGATACGTATGCCATGCTTGAGAAAAAAGCATCGAAGAAACATATTCAGTTCGAGATCCAGGATTTTAAAAAGCCTATTATGTGTGAAGCAGATACATTCAGGCTTAAACAAGTATGCCTTAATCTTGTTAGTAACGCGATTTCCTATACCCCGTCATATGGGAAAGTACAAATAACTGCAAAAGAAGAATCTGATAAAATTTATATTGCTATCGAGGATACCGGAATTGGCATAGAGGAAAAGGAGTTTCCTCGTATATTTGAAAGATTTTATCGAGTGGATAAAGACCGTAGCCGGGAATCAGGAGGAACGGGATTGGGACTTGCAATAGCTAAGCATATTATGGAGGCACATGAGGGAGAAATAACGGTAGAAAGCCAAAAGAATGTAGGAACCACTTTTACAATCATACTTCCTAAATACCAGGCCAAGCATACATAGGCCTGATGACTTCCAGCTTAAAAGAGTCCTATGACAAATCCAAACCGGTGTAATTGAATAAATAGAACTGAACCGTCATTTTTCTTTCAAACTCTAGTCATGATAAAATAGAGTGGATAAGTGAAGTGACGGTTTTTATCAGGCCTGAATCAGTAAAATGTCTCAAATCCTGATAAAAGCATTTATAAGGCACACCTGTTATGATGAATGATTCGGTGGCCGTATTTAAATTATGCTATATGTTAATGAAAATATATATATGGATACTGGAGGTAACCATGAAGAAAAAATTGATTTTAATCGATGGAAACAGCATTGCCTATCGGGCGTTTTTTGCATTGCCATTACTGAATAACGAGAAGGGTGTACACACAAATGCCATCTATGGTTTTGCGATGATGCTCAACAAAATCATTTCAGAGGAAAATCCTACTCATATATTAGTTGCTTTTGATGCCGGGAAAACAACGTTCAGACACAGTACATATAAAGAATACAAAGGCGGACGTCAAAAGACGCCACCTGAATTATCAGAGCAATTTCCTTTTATTCGAGAATTACTGGATGCATACGGAATCTCTCGCTATGAGTTAACGAATTATGAAGCCGACGATATTATCGGAACACTTGCTCTTGAAGCTGAAAAAGGGGATTATGAAGTACAAATTATCTCCGGCGATAAAGATTTAACCCAGCTTGCTACGGATAAAACGACTGTACGTATTACCCGTAAAGGGATTACGGATATGGAGGATTATACACCGGAGCATATTCGTGAAAAGTATAACTTAACGCCGAATCAAATAATTGATTTAAAAGGATTAATGGGGGATGCTTCAGATAATATTCCTGGAATCCCGGGTGTAGGTGAGAAAACTGCCTTAAAATTGTTGAATCAATTTGGAACAGTTGAGAAGGTAGTGGCTTCCCCTGATGAAATCAGCGGAAAAAAACTAAAAGAAAAAGTGGAAGAATTCAAGGACCAAGCTATTTTAAGTAAGCAGTTGGCAACAATTGAAACAAATGCTCCAATTGAGGTAGAGCTTGAATCAATTGATTATGCGGGTGCAGACCAGGAAAAGCTGCTGTCTATCTATAGGGAGCTTGGATTTGCAACCTTAATTGAAAAAATGGAACCAGCTGCAAAAGAAGAGATGGCCGTCCTTGAAGAGATTGACTATAAGGCAGTGGAAGAAGTGACGGAAGATATGCTGACAGCAGAGTCCTCACTCTATCTAGAACTGCTTGATCCGAATTATCATACTGCAAAAGTAATTGGCATAGCTATTTCAAATGAAAATGGAACATTCTTTATCGATAAGGACAAGGCTGCAGGATCCCCTCTTTTCAAAGAGTGGGCAGAGAATCCTGAATATAAAAAAACAGTGTATGATGCCAAACAAAGTATTGTGGCATTAAGCCATGATGGGATTGCTTTAAAAGGAATTGAATTTGATGTTTATCTGGCATCCTATGTTTTAAATCCAGCTGAACCGGATGTTGATATGGCGGATCTTGCTAAAAAACATAATGCCGGACATATTCAAACAGATGAGAGTTTTTATGGAAAAGGAGCGAAACGTTCAATTCCGCCGGTTGCTGAATTGGGTGAGCATATTGCCCGGAAAGCTTTATCGTTAACACTGATTAAGGAAAGCCTGGAAAGACAGCTGGAGGAATTCAATCAAATAGGATTGCTGCAGGATCTAGAACTGCCGCTTGCTCTTATCCTGGCTGAAATGGAAATTACGGGTGTGAAGGTCGATGAGAACCGTTTGAAAGAAATGGGAGCTGAACTTGCAGGCAGATTAAAGGACATCGAAGCTAAAATTTATGAAATGGCCGGTGAATCCTTTAATATTAATTCACCGAAGCAGCTTGGAGTTATCCTGTTTGAAAAATTAAATTTACCTATTATTAAAAAGACGAAGACAGGCTATTCCACATCAGCAGATATACTTGAAAAATTAGAGAGCAAGCATAGTATTGTCCGGGAAATTCTTCATTATAGACAGCTGGGGAAATTGCAATCAACCTATATTGAGGGACTTTTAAAAGTTATACATGATGATCAGAAGGTTCATACGAGGTTCAATCAGGCATTAACTCAAACTGGACGACTTAGTTCAACAGACCCTAACCTGCAAAATATTCCGATCAGACTTGAAGAAGGCAAAAAAATCAGACAGGCTTTCGTTCCATCTGAAGAAGGCTGGGTCATTTTTGCGGCTGATTATTCTCAAATTGAACTGCGTGTTCTGGCCCATATAGCGGGAGATGAAAACCTGATAGATGCCTTTAACTCAGATATGGACATCCACACAAGAACGGCTATGGATGTATTTCATGTGGATGCTGATCAGGTGACATCAAATATGAGAAGACAGGCTAAAGCGGTGAACTTTGGAATTGTGTATGGTATCAGTGATTATGGACTATCGCAAAGTCTTGGAATTACCAGAAAAGAAGCTGGAATCTTTATTGATCGCTATTTAGAGAGCTTCCCTGGTGTTCAGCAATACATGAAGGATATTGTAGAAGAGGCGAAGGAAAATGGATATGTAAGTACTTTATTGCAGCGCCGAAGATATATACCTGAAATTAATAATCGGAACTTCAATGTTCGTGGTTTTGCAGAAAGAACAGCTATGAATACACCAATTCAGGGCAGTGCTGCAGATATTATCAAATTGGCGATGATTCGAATGAATGCCAGATTAAAGAAAGAAAATTTACAGACTAGAATGCTGCTTCAGGTGCACGATGAATTGATTTTTGAGGCGCCACCTGAAGAGTTGGATATATTAAAGAAAATTGTTCCGGAAGAAATGGAAAATGCAATTGAATTAGCGGTTCCATTAAAAGTGGACTATTCTTTTGGCAACACCTGGTATGATGCTAAATAGGAATAAAAGGGGTGAAAAGGTATGCCTGAATTACCTGAGGTCGAAACAATCAGAAGGACCCTCGAAGTTTTGGTACTTGGAAAAACAATTGATGATGTGGATATACGCTGGGCAAAAATTATAAAAGAGCCGGATGATGCTGAACTGTTTCGTATGCTTTTAAAAGGGCAAACCATTCATGAGATTGGGAGGCGAGGTAAATTCCTGATTTTCCATTTAGATGATTACAGTCTTGTTTCCCATTTACGGATGGAAGGGAAATACGGTCTTTATGATGAAACGGAACCGGCAGATAAGCATACGCATGTTATATTCAAATTTACGGATCAAACGGAATTGAGATACAGAGATGTCCGTAAGTTTGGCACGATGCATCTGCATACAAAGGGGACAGAATTGGAAGTATTGCCACTTTCAAAAGTAGGACCTGAGCCTTTTTCAGATGAATTTACACCAGATTACTTAAGCACAGCACTCAGTAAGACAAATCGTTTTATAAAAACGGTATTATTGGATCAAAGAGTAGTTGCAGGTCTTGGTAATATCTATGTGGATGAAGCATTGTTCCATTCCGGTATCCATCCTGAACGGCCGGCATCCACATTGACAAAAGAGGAAATAGAAAAACTATATACATCCATTAAGGAAACTCTTGCTACCGCCATTGAAAAAGGTGGAAGTACAGTACGATCCTATGTGAATTCACAGGGCCAAATCGGCATGTTTCAGCTCGAGCTGTTTGCATATTCGAGAAAAGGACAGCCTTGTAAAATTTGCGGAACAAACATGGAAAGAATTATTGTTGGAGGCAGAGGGACCATCTACTGTCCTGAATGTCAGCCATTAGCCTAACTGAATATGAACATAAGATGGGCTCCTTTCATATAGTAGGGTATTGATTATGGAAAGGAGTCCCTATGAAATGGAGCACATAGCATCAATAGTATTATTGGCATTGGCAGTGAGTCTGGATAGTTGCGGTGTGGGAATAACCTATGGAATGCGAAAAGTAAGTATACCGATTCGCTCCATCATCATCATTGCCGGTTGCTCTGCATTAAGCCTAGCATTCGGTATGTTAATGGGATCGTTAAGCGAGCATTTGATGGCACATTCCTGGACCGGTAAGCTAGGAGGATTTATCTTGCTGGTGCTTGGAATTTGGACACTTTCAAGTTACTTCAAGCGAAATGAAGATAATTGTCCCTATGTGGATGAAAGAACCTTATTCCAATTAGAAATAAAGTCTATTGGGCTGGTTATTCATATACTTAAAAAGCCATTAAGTGCAGACTTTGACCGTTCCGGGACCATTACTGGATTAGAGGCTTTCTTTCTAGGATTAGCCTTATCATTAGATGGATTTGGAGCTGGAATAGGTGCTGGTATACTTCATTATCCCCTGTTTATTCAGGTGACTCTCTGTTTTGGTATGAGTGCTTTATTAATGACTGTGGGTATAAAAGCGGGAAAATATCTGCAGGATTCCATTATGGCAAAGGTCTTTTCATTTATTCCGGGTTTAGTACTTATTTTTCTTGGGTTAACCAAAATAATTTAATAGGGAATGGAATGCTATGGGGAAAATATTCGGAGTTACAGGAGGGATTGCCAGTGGAAAGAGCAGCGTCAGCAAATGGCTCATTTCCAAGGGTTACCCTGTTATTGATGCAGATATCGCAGCTAGAAAAGTCGTCGAGCCTGGTATGCCAGCATTAGAGGAAATTAAAAATGTATTTGGTCAGGATATTTGTTTACCTGATGGGACATTAGACCGAAAAAAATTAGGTTCCATCGTATTTTCAAACTCTGAAAAACGGCAAATGTTAAATGGAATTGTTCATCCGGCAGTCAGGAAATGGATGATGGAAGAAACGGAGAAAGCGTTACACCAGGGGAAAGAACTCGTTTTCATGGACATTCCCCTATTGTTTGAAAGTAATTTGACGCATATGGTAGAGGGTATTATTCTTGTGTATGTAAAGCCCGAGGTCCAGTTAAAGAGATTAATGGCGCGGGATCATTTTACTGAGGAAGAAGCACTTGCGAGAATACGAGCACAAATGCCAATTGATGATAAGAAAAAATTGGCCGATTATATTGTTGACAATAACGGAGAATTTTTTGAGACGGAAGAGCAACTCATTGATCTAATTAAACAATTGAATGTATAACCAATAGAAAGGCTATCTGAGGGATAACGACCCTGGGATAGTCTTTTTTTGTATAAAGTACCATTTAATTTGGATAATTTGGGTATTTAAACCATGCAGCATTTTATTAAATGTGTTATACTAATTACATCATTTTTATAATAAGTATAACTTATATATAGGAGGAAGTTAAATGAGTGCAAGAGTTGCTATCAATGGGTTTGGCCGAATTGGCAGAATGGTTTTCCGAAAAGCAATATTGGATGAGCATCTTGAAATCGTAGCCATTAATGCTAGCTATCCGCCTGAAACATTAGCACATTTAATTAAATATGATACGAATCATGGTCCATTTAATGGTGATGTACATGCTATGGATGATCATTTATTGATAAATGGTAAAAAAGTTCTTTTGCTAAATAATCGCAATCCTGAATTCCTGCCTTGGAAAAATCTTGGGATTGATATCGTAATCGAAGCAACTGGGAAATTTAATCATCGTGATCAAGCAGCTCTTCATTTAAATGCCGGTGCAAAACGAGTCGTTTTAACAGCTCCCGGGAAGAATGAGGACGTCACGATTGTAATGGGTGTTAACGAGGATACATTGGATATCAATAAACACCTTGTTATTTCTAATGCATCCTGCACAACTAACTGTCTCGCTCCTGTTGTAAAAGTACTCGATGAACAATTTGGAATTGACAATGGTCTTATGACAACCGTTCATGCATATACAAATGATCAAAATAATATCGATAACCCGCACAAAGATTTACGCAGAGCTCGTGCCTGTGCACAAAGTATCATACCTACCACAACTGGAGCAGCCAAAGCACTCTCACTGGTGCTTCCTCATTTAAAAGGAAAACTCCATGGTATTGCGTTGAGAGTACCAACTCCAAACGTCTCTTTAGTTGATTTGGTAGTAGATTTAAAAAGAGAAGTTACTGTTAATGAAATCAATCAAGCGTTTAAAACAGCAGCTGAAGGATCATTGGCCGGTATTATCCAATACAGCACAGAGCCGCTTGTTTCGATTGATTTTAATACGAATCCACATTCGGCTATTGTAGATGCACTCTCAACAATGGTGATTGGTGCAAATAAAGTGAAAGTGCTTGCCTGGTATGACAATGAGTGGGGATACTCATGCAGAGTGGTAGAATTAGTAAACCATGTGGCACGCCTTCTTCAGGAGGATAAGGTGAAAGTAAGTTAATAATAATAAACAATATCTATTACGGTCTGGCTGTCTTTCTGAAAAAAAAGGCGGTTCAGGCCGTTCTTTGATTCATATTCTAGAATAAACTAAGAAAAACAATTAATGTACATTTAGTGGTAATTATTAACTAATATTGAATTGTATGATTGCTTTTGAAATATAAACCATATATACTAAATGTCGTAAACTTCATCATCCTGGCAGTACTACTTAAAGGGTTAGGACCTCTCAGGACTAACTTTCCCCCGTGGTAGTAAAGGCCAGAAACGAAGATAATTATAATTCGTTTAAATGCTAAAGGGGGAATTGAACATGCATACAATAGGTCGTCATGTCATTTCTGAATTATGGGGCTGTGATTTATCTAAATTGAACGATGTTAATCAGATTGAACAAATATTCGTGGACGCTGCTTTACGATCTGGAGCTGAAGTTAGAGAAGTAGCCTTCCATAAGTTTGCGCCACAGGGAGTAAGCGGAGTAGTCATTATATCTGAATCACATTTAACCATTCATAGTTTTCCGGAACATGGTTATGCGAGTATTGATGTATATACATGCGGTGACTTAGATCCTAATGTGGCTGCTGATTTTATAGCTGAAGCCTTAAACGCTCAGGTTAGGGAACACATTGAAATCCCGCGAGGCATGGGTCCTGTTGCTGTCAGCCATGTTCTTGCTAAAGCATTATAAATAAAAAATATTTAAGAGATGTCCTTTTGTGTTGACTCAAAAAAGCTAGATTCAAACTCTAACTTTTAGGGGTGCAGTACATATGCATCTCTTTTTTTTGTGGCAAACGTCTTTACTTGCCCATTATTTACTTTTCTCCGATAGTATTGGCCGTATCATAGATAAAAAATAGCATTTTATGCAAACAGACTTGTCCTATTCGATTTGTTTTAATAAGATAGAACTATAGAAAAGGACGGTGCTAATCTATGATATGTCCAACGTGCCAACATAATGGGACAAGAGTGCTGGATTCCCGCCCTGCGGATGAAGGACGTTCAATACGTAGAAGAAGAGAATGCGAATCCTGTAGTTATCGTTTTACTACATTTGAAAAGGTAGAAGAAATTCCGCTAATTGTGGTAAAAAAAGATGGCGCACGGGAAGAATATAGCAGAGAAAAAATCCTAAGAGGTTTAATCCGAGCTTGTGAAAAGCGTCATGTTGCTCTTAAAGAACTGGAAGAGATTGCAACTGATGTTGAAAAAGAAATAAGAAATCAAGGATTTTCTGAAATAAAAAGTGATTTAATAGGTGAAATGGTTATGGATAGGCTGGCTGAGTTGGATGAAGTGGCCTATGTCCGTTTCGCTTCTGTGTATCGTCAATTTAAGGATATAAATGTCTTTATTGACGAATTGAAAGAATTAATGAAAAAAGAGGATTAAGTAGAGCTGAAGACAGTTTCTTTAGCTCTTTTTTCAACTATAAAAACCCGAAGTACGAAAGGTTTGTAGACAATGCAATTTTCATGGAAGTTTGTAAATCCTAAAGACAGATATGTTGTACTATATAAAGAAAAGCTATCAGAAATGGACCATAAATCGATTCAATATTTATATCAGCCACTTGTAGGAGGATTGGCTGTTTCTTTGTATATGACCTTATTAAACGAAGTCAATACAGGTAACATGTATTCCAGACAAACGACACATCGTTGGTTAATGGATGTACTTGGTTTACCTTTGGATGAGATATTTCAATACCGAAAAAGGCTTGAAGGAATCGGGTTATTAAAAACATATAAAAAAGCAACTCCGGAAGGTAATGTTTTTATTTATGAGATTCTTTGTCCTTTAAGTCCGGATAAATTTTTCCATGATGATTTGCTGCCTATTTATCTGAAGCAAAAACTAGAAGAGAGACATTACGAACGGCTGCTCACGATGTTTGCGGATAAACGTATACCGGATGATTATGAGGAAATAACACAATCGTTCAATGAAGTGTTTGCATCTGAATTTCGCAATCCAAAAGAAATCATCAGCTCGGAAACTGATCAAAACATGCAATTCTTCTCAAAGGACCCACAGGGATATAGCCATAATTTAATGGAGCAATTTGATTTCGAGTTATTATTTGCGACGGCTAAAAATAGCTTTATATCGAGAAAAGCGTTTACTCCAAATGTGATGGAATCCATCGCGATGCTGTCGTATTTATATAAAATTAATGTAATGGATATGAGCAAGTTGATTTTACGCTGTCAAAATCAACATAATGAAATTGATATAGACGAACTCAGAAAATGTGCCAGAGAGTTTTTCCACATCAATCATGGTGAAGAAATGCCGACACTGATTGAACAGAAACAGCCTGAGTATGAACGTACGATCATAGAACCTAAAACACCCGAGGAGCATTTGCTGTATACCTTTGAAACAACCTCTCCATTGGAGTTTTTAGTCAGCCTTTCGCAAGGAGCAATGCCTTCCGACAATGATTTGGCACTTGTAGAAAAGGTCATGGTCAATCAAAAACTTCCTCCTGGAGTCGTTAATGTCCTTCTGCACTATGTCATGTTAAAATCAGATATGAAATTGCAATCAAACTATGTGGAGACAATTGCTTCGCACTGGGCGAGGAAAAATATCACCACCGTACGTGAAGCCTATGAGATGGCTTTGAGTGAGCATAAGAAATACCAAACCTGGGCTAATGAGAAAAAGACGAAAACAAATAAATCAACACGCCGTACATCGGGTAATGCGAGGAAGGAAATCGTTCCTGATTGGCTGGATGAAACAAAGAAGAAAGAGCCAGTTGCCCAATCCACTGAAATTGCTGAGCGGGTAAGAAAGCTCAAGGAAAAATTGCAAAATGAAAATTCTAAATAAACAGGAGGTGTATAAGAATGAAAAATATACAGGATGCACTGAATCAGCTCGGGAAGCGTGAGAACTTTCAACAAAGATTGGATGAAATGAGAAATATTGTTTTAAAAGATCCTGATGTCCGTTTATTTATAAATGAACATAGCAGTCAGCTGACAAGCGACATGATTGAAAAAAGCATGAATAAGCTCTACGAGTTCTCCACTCAAACGAAGACATGTGACGAATGTCCTTCTTTATCTGAATGTAAAAATCTTCTTCAGGGTCATCATCCGCACCTGTTTATTCAGGGGAAACGGATTGATGTTCGGTATGAACCCTGTCATAAAAAACGCAGGCAGGAAGAGAAGAATCGATTACGTAAGCTGATCCGTGCCAGCCATGTACCAAAAGAAATTGTGGAGGCTTCTTTTTCTAATTTGATTTGGGATGAGTATACGACCGAAGCACGTGTGGAGGCAGTCGAAAAGGCAAAGAATTTTGTTGACTCATATATAAATGGTGCTGGTCATAAAGGGCTCTATTTATACGGTGAATTTGGGGTAGGTAAAACCTATTTGCTTGGTGCGATTGCAAATGCACTGTCTGAAGAGGGCGTTTCATCACATATTGTGTACTGGCCTGAATATTTAAGAGAATTAAAAGGGTCCTTCGCGGAAAATTCCTATAACCAAAAGGTGGATGCCTTAAAGGAAGTTCCTATTTTGATGATTGATGATATTGGAGCAGAAACGATGAGTGCCTGGTCGCGTGATGATGTACTGGGACCGATCCTTCAATATCGAATGCATGAAAATCTTCCAACCTTTTTTACCTCCAATTTTAACATGAAACAATTGGAACACCATTTCACGTATTCTCAGCGTGGAGATGAAGAACTGGTTAAAGGTAAAAGGATCATGGAGAGAGTCCGTAATTTAACGGAGCCAATTGAAATGGACGGAAAAAATCGCAGAGATTAAAGAGAATAAAAGGTTTGGCAAAGAGGCAGCTCGCAAAAAAGGGGCTGTCTCTTTTTAGATATTACTATTCCTTAATAAGCTAACAGACCTGGCATGAAATAAATTGACTGGAATTCATATGATATGTAGGCAATAGTACAGCGGCTCTGTACAGTCTGCCATGATGCTTTTATTTTACATCTAATTTTATCCATCCATTCTAAAGGGTTGCCATGTCCCATATACATAAAACTAGGAGTTCCGATAGTCTGGAGGGATAGGGTTGCTTACGATGTATTTTGATTCACAGGAAGAACAGGCTAATTGGCATGTTCGATTTAAGAACAGCGATTTTTTTATCCGACAGGCAATTCATTCTGTTCATAAGGATGGCCAAAAGTCTGTCTCCTTTCTTTGGGACCCGGATCAGGAGGAAATTTTTTGTCACGCACTCATTGATGCTTTATATACATTTTTCTCTACCTATCATCTGGAATGCAAAATTCGGGATGTGATTCGGGAACGCTTTTTATATGAGGATGAAGATGAAATTAGCCAGATTGCAGAAATCGCATTGCTCATGTGGGATGGTGAAGCTGCCTACTGCGGTAGCCATCACCTTTCAGAACAATTAAAAAAACAAGTCAAGTATCTCCTGCAGGAAGTAGTTAAACAAAGAATTGATTTTTCGTTTCGATCCTTATGGAATTTCCGTTTAAGGGATATCCATGAATCGCTTGTTACATTAGTTGGATTTGCGATTGATGAGTATAAGCTTGAGCAGGATTATCAGGAATTTATCTCTGTGCTAAGACGATTGATAGAGGAGCGGAATCCACAGATTGATGAAATTCATTTAGTTTATCATGAAGAATTTCAATTTTATAATCGATATTTTGAGCCAATTTCTAAACAAGATATTCTTAAAGTGATTGACCGTAAATTGATGGCTGAGAATCCTATGTTTATTGATTCAAACACCATTGCACCGCTGGTTTCCTTAGCACCGAAACGAATTCATATTTATGCGGATGATGAAGATAATCGTGTAATCACTACATTGAGGAAAATTTTCGAGGAAAGAATCCTTTTATTCCGAATCAGTTACTTCCATGAACAGGTTAAAAAGGTAGAAGAGCGTTCATAATGATAAAAGAATAGAAAGTGACTTGCTTTTGTCCTCATAAGCTTTTATAATAACCTACATACAAGTTTATAATCGATAGGTTACGATAAGGACATGAGTGTTTTAAAAAGCTGTGAACAGAGAGGGAAGCCAGTGGCTGCAAGCTTCCTCATAGACTTGAAATGCTTACCGCCTTTGAACTTCAGCCAGGAAAACATATTTGGGTGATTATTGGCTGACGGGAACTCCGTTAAAAGATACAAGTGCCGGAAAAGCTGAACCATCAGCACCGGAATTTGGGTGGAACCGCGGGTTTGTTTAGTATACAATAGCTCGTCCCTTAATTTATCAGGGACGGGCTTTTTATTATGTAGAAAAAGGAGTGGCTCACATGGCTGAAATGATCAAAATTACATTTCCAGATGGCGCGGTAAAGGAATTTGAATCTGGAATTACAACTGAGCAAATTGCTTCTTCCATTAGTTCTGGATTAAAGAAAAAAGCAATTGCAGGAAAGGTAAACGGAGCATTATATGATTTGCGCCGACCAATTACAGAGGATGCGTCAGTAGAGATTGTGACTCCGGATCAACCGGAAGCCCTGGAGGTATTGCGCCACAGTACAGCGCATTTATTAGCACAGGCAGTTAAACGTATTTATAAAGATGTTAAATTCGGTGTAGGCCCAGTAATTGAAGGCGGCTTCTATTATGATATGGATTTAGAGAAATCCATTACACCGGAAGACCTTCCTTTAATCGAAAAAGAAATGAAGAAAATCATTAATGCGAATATTGATATTGTCCGTAAAGAAGTCAGCCGTGCTGAAGCGAAGCGTCTATTTGAAGAAATTGGCGATGAGTATAAGCTGGAATTGATTGATGCGATTCCTGAAGAGGAAACTGTAACGATTTATGAACAAGGTGAATTTTTTGACCTTTGCCGAGGTGTTCATGTACCTTCAACTGGCAAAATTAAAGAATTTAAGCTATTGAATATTGCGGGGGCCTACTGGCGTGGAGACAGCGATAATAAAATGCTTCAACGTGTGTATGGAACTGCATTCTTCAAGAAAGAAGATTTGGACGAGCATTTACGTCTGTTAGAAGAAGCGAAAGAACGTGATCACCGTAAAATTGGGAAAGAGCTTGATTTATTCATGAACTCTCAATTAATTGGACAAGGCCTTCCGTTATGGCTTCCAAAAGGTGCAACGATTCGCCGCGTCATTGAACGCTATATTGTGGATAAGGAACAAAAGCTTGGCTATGACCATGTGTATACACCAATCATGGGAAGTGTTGACCTCTATAAAACTTCCGGCCACTGGGATCACTATCAGGAAAATATGTTCCCAGTAATGGATATGGATAATGAACAGCTGGTTCTTCGTCCAATGAACTGCCCGCATCACATGATGATTTATAAAAACGATATTCACAGCTATCGTGAGCTTCCAATTCGGATTGCTGAATTGGGTATGATGCATAGATATGAAATGTCCGGTGCATTGGCAGGCCTGCAACGGGTACGTGGAATGACATTAAATGATGCTCACGTATTTGTACGTCCTGACCAAATAAAAGATGAATTCAAACGTGTTGTTACTTTGATTCTGGAAGTGTATAAAGACTTCGGCATGGAGAACTATTCCTTCCGTCTTTCTTACCGTGATCCGGCGGATAAAGAAAAATACTTTGATGATGATGCAATGTGGGAAAGAGCTCAATCCATGCTGAAAGAAGCAATGGATGAGATGGGTCTTGACTATTTCGAAGCAGAAGGCGAAGCCGCTTTCTACGGACCTAAATTGGATGTTCAAGTTAAAACAGCGCTTGGAAAAGATGAGACTCTTTCCACAGTACAGCTTGACTTCTTGCTGCCTGAACGTTTTGACCTTACGTATGTTGGAGAAGACGGCAAACAGCATCGCCCAGTTGTTATTCACCGTGGGGTTGTTTCAACTATGGAACGTTTCGTTGCGTTCTTAATTGAGGAATACAAAGGAGCTTTCCCTACTTGGTTAGCACCAGTTCAGGTTCAGGTAATTCCAGTATCTCCGGATGTTCATCTTGATTATGCAAAAGAAATTGAAGCGAGCCTTCAACGTGCAGGTTTACGTGTAGAAGTAGACCTACGCGATGAAAAAATGGGCTATAAGATTCGTGAAGCTCAAATGCTAAAAATCCCTTACATGCTTGTGGTGGGAGACCAGGAACAAGAAAATGGTAATGTTAACGTTCGTAAGTATGGAGAACAGAAATCAGAGACTATGCCATTTGATGAGTTCTTGACTTTGATTAAAGGTGAATTGAAATAAAACTCTAGATGATAAGGGGCCTATCCGAATTTGGATAGGCCCTTTTTATTAAGAATCCAGCTTTTGTGGTGGATTATATTATAATTTGCTATAAAGAAGAGCGCCTATGCTCTTCTTTTTTATACTTAAATTTCAAGGTAACTTCATGATTTACCTTCAAACTTGAAAGAGGGTTAAAAGCTGGTTTTCCCCATTATCCTTATCCCCATGATGAACAACTATCTAATAATAATAAGATTACTGCAAACTCAGCCTCTAGGCACTTTTCGCCATTCTATCTAATTTTGTCCTGATTTTTTCTTTAATTCACAGGGTGTTCACTCCTGATTTCCCTCTGTAAAATGGAAGAGAGCTAGTTGATATAAAAAAATGTAAGCGCATTAATTTTGTTCGACAGATGAAAGTTCTAATAATTTAGTAACAGGTAAATGCAATTGGCTCATTCTAATCAGATTACTCAAATTCGATTTTTTGATCTACTTTTTTAAAGAGGTATGCTGCAACTCAATTTTTGAAAAGGGTGATTATATATGAAATTTAGCAATGGGAATTGGCTGGATAAGGAAGGCTATCAGCTTCATTATCCAATGGAAGTCTACGATGTGGAAAAGGATGATAATAAACTATCGATTTTTGCTCCGTTTACAAAAATTCTACATAGAGGAAAAACATTGGACGGAGGGTTAATGACCATTGAGTTATCTTCACCTCTTGAGGATGTTATTTCTGTCAAACTGCTTCATCATATTGGAGCACCGATGAGAGGGCCGGAATTTGAACTGGCAAAACAGAATCCAGACGTTTATATAGAGGAAGCGGATGAAGAGATATCGTATCAGAGCGGAAATCTGCGGGCTTCTATTAGAAAAAAAGGGGATTGGAATATTGATTTCTTTTCTGGGGATGAACGAATTGTATCCAGTCAAAGTATGGGGATGAGCTATATTTTGACTGATAAAAAAGAGCCCTATATGCGAGAACAATTAACATTAGATGTTGGGGAATTAATCTATGGATTAGGAGAAAGGTTTACACCGTTTGTGAAAAATGGACAAACGGTTGATATATGGAATGAAGATGGCGGTACAAGCAGTGAACAAGCTTATAAAAATATACCGCTTTATCTAAGTAATAAAGGCTATGGAGTTTTTGTGAACCATCCAGAGAAAGTATCATTTGAGATTGGATCAGAAAAAGTCTCTAAAGCACAATTTAGTGTACCAGGTGAAAGCCTGGAGTATTTTATTATAAATGGATCGACAATGAAGGATGTACTAGAAAAGTATACAACTTTAACAGGGAAGCCAAGCCTACCACCGGCATGGACATTTGGTCTATGGTTAAGTACGTCATTTACAACAGATTATGACGAAGAGACTGTAAATCATTTTATCGATGGAATGCTGGAAAGAGATATTCCATTGGATGTTTTTCATTTTGATTGCTTTTGGATGAAGGAATTTGAATGGTGTAATTTTGAGTGGGATAAGCGCGTTTTTCCTGAACCGGAAAGCATGTTGAAAAGGCTGAAGGATAAAGGGTTAAAAATCTGTTTGTGGATTAATCCATATATCGGACAGAAATCTCCATTATTTAAAGAGGGACTGGAAAATGGTTATTTCATTAAGCGTAAGGATGGACATGTTTGGCAATGGGATAAGTGGCAGCCGGGGTTGGCGGTTGTAGATTTCACCAATCCTGAAGCATGCAAATGGTTTGAGGAAAAGCTTGAAGCTTTAATTGATATGGGGGTAGATAGCTTTAAAACAGATTTCGGTGAGCGGATTCCTACGGATGTTGTCTATCATGATGGTTCTGACCCGCAGAAAATGCATAATTACTATACGTATTTATATAACAAAATCGTCTATGAGTTATTAGAAAGAAAGCTTGGAAAGGGAGAAGCAGCTGTCTTTGCCCGATCAGCTTCTGTTGGAAGCCAGAAATTCCCTGTCCATTGGGGCGGAGATTGCTGGTCCACTTATCCATCAATGGCAGAATCATTACGAGGGGGCTTGTCTTTCGGCTTATCAGGATTTAGTTACTGGAGCCATGATATTGCGGGCTTTGAACATGGAGCTACACCTGATTTGTATAAGCGTTGGACTCAATTTGGCTTGTTATCCTCTCACAGCCGTTATCATGGTAATACTGAATATAAGGTTCCTTGGATCTATGATGAAGAAGCGGTGGATGTCACACGAACTTTTACAAAATTAAAAAATTCATTAATGCCTTATTTATACAGAATGGCACGTGAGTCAGCGGAAACCGGTGTTCCTATGATGAGGCCTATGATCCTTGAATATATGGAGGATGAATCGTGCCATTATTTAGATCGCCAATATATGTTAGGAGATTCTCTATTAGTTGCTCCAATCTTTAATGAAGATGGAAAAGTAACATACTATTTGCCAAAGGGTAAATGGACAAACTTCCTGACAAATGAGGTCGTCGACGGAGGAACATGGCAGGCGGAGGAACATGGGTATATGACATTACCATTAATGGCAAAACCAAACTCTCTTATTGCGGTAGGCTCTGTTGATTCTACAGCAGTTTATGATTATGCAGAGGAAGTAACTTTTCATTTATTTGAACTGGAAGAAGGTAAAACCGTAAACTCACATATCTATAACCAAAATGGTGAGAATGTGTGCAGGATTACGATTTCCCGCTCAGGTAATACGTTAATCGTAGAAGGGGAGAGAGTTTCCAAACCATATTCACTCGTCATTCGAAATAGAAAAAGCGTCTTAGCTGTTAAGGGCGGGGAAAGTATAGAAACAGAACAGGGTGTATGTATCCATCCAAATGAAAATAGGGTAGTGATTGAACTATGATTCACCAACAAATTAAAAAAATTGTTTATGGCGGAGATTATAATCCTGAACAATGGCCTGAAGAGATTTGGCAGGAGGATATGCGGATTACAAGACTCGCAGATATAGACATCATGACAATTAATGTATTTGCCTGGGCTATGCTGCAGCCTAAAGAGGATGAATACGATTTCTCATTGCTTGATAGAGTGATGGATTTGTTGGCAGAAAATAAGATTTATGCATGTTTAGCAACAAGTACGGCTGTTCATCCAGCTTGGATGGCCAGGAAGTATAATGATTTGTTACGTGTGGATTTTGATGGCAGAAAACGAAAATTTGGATTACGCCATAATTCTTGTCCGAACAGTTCTTCCTACCGCCACTTTTCAGCAAGACTAGTAGAGGAAATTGCTAAGCGTTATCAAAACCATCCTGCTCTCACACTATGGCATGTCTCTAATGAATATGGAGGGGATTGTTATTGTGAAAACTGTGAAAAGGCATTTCGAGTTTGGCTGAGAAGAAAATATAACACGTTGAATGAATTAAATCGGGTCTGGAATACACGATTTTGGGGACATACATTCTATGACTGGGATGAAATTGTCCTGCCAAATAATTTAAGTGAGCATTTAGGAAACTCAGATTACACAGCCTTTCAGGGGATTTCACTCGATTATCGCCGTTTTAACTCTGATAGTATGCTGGAATGCTATAAATTGGAATATGACATTATCAAAAAATACACTCCTGATATAAAGGTAACCACTAATTTAATGGGAACATACAAGCCGTTAGATTATCAAAAGTGGGCGAACTATATGGATATTATCTCGTGGGATAATTATCCTGAGGTAGGATCTCCGGTAAGTAAGGAAGCAATGCGGAATGATTTAATGCGAGGGTTGAAGCAAGGAGAACCGTTCATGTTAATGGAACAAACACCGAGTGTAACAAATTGGCAGCCATATAATGCGCTAAAGCGGCCTGGTGTCATGCGCCTGCAAAGTCTTCAGGCTGTCGCTCATGGAGCAGATAGTGTGATGTTTTTCCAAATTCGTCGCTCTATTGGCGCCTGTGAAAAATTCCATGGAGCCGTAATTGATCATGCCGGACACGAACATACACGTGTATTTAAAGAGTGCGCTGAGCTGGGGAAAGAATTGACTGCACTTGGGGATACAATTATCGATTCAAGAGTGAAAGCGAAAGTCGCGATTGTTTTTGACTGGGATAACTGGTGGGCCGTGGAACTTTCAAGTGGTCCAAGCAGAGATTTGAATTATGAACAAGAGGTATGGAAATTTTATCATGCGTTATTTGAGCAAAATATTCAGGTTGATATCATAGCTGAGAATGATGATTTTAACTCGTATGAGGTTGTCATTGCGCCCGTTCTCTATATGACCAAGGCTGGTTTTAAAGAGAAGGCGGAAGCGTTTACTGAAAATGGGGGTTCCTTTATCACTACTTTTTTCAGCGGCATAGTCGATGAACATGATTTAGTCATAGGAGGAGGATATCCAGGCCATTTGCGTCATTTACTTGGGATTTGGGTGGAAGAAATTGATGCTTTGCCGCCTGGAAAAACGAATCATATTTTAATGGCTTCCTCTCAAAAAGATATATACCAGCCATCCTATTCATGTTCATTGCTTTGTGATCTTCTCCACCTTGAAGGGGCTGAGGCATTAGCTTTCTATGGTGAAGATTTTTATAAAGGAATGCCAGCAGTTACTCGGAATCAATATGGTAATGGGTATGCCTACTATATTGCATCCAGTGTGGATCCTGAGTTTCTTCGTGATTTCCTGGCAAATGTATGTAGAGAGCGAAATGTGAAGCCGGTGCTTACTGCTCCAAAAGGAGTTGAAGTATCAAAACGCGAAAAGAATGGTGAAGAGATCATTTTTATATTGAACCATAATGAAAATGAGGAAATGATTCAGGTGGATGACTCCTATTTTGATTTGATTCATCAACGGGAATACTCCGGTTCAATAGCAATCTCAGGCAGAGATGTTGTTATTTTATCTAAGATTTAATGGAGAGAGGACAGGAAGCTGTCCTCTTCTTAGTAAGAATGGGGTGAAGGAAAGTGGGAAGTGAACCATTGAGAGGCTTCAGGAGGCATTGGACATATAGCGATAAGCCTGCTGATAAGTGGGAATTTGCGAATGTATGTGGAAATGGAGAGCTAGGAGCCATACATTTTGGGCAGCCACACAAGGAAACGATTATTGTGAACCATGCGGAATTATTTCTTCCAACCGGCTCGCCACAGACCATGCCAGATATGTCCTTTTATTTAGAAGATGTGAGAAGAATCAGCAAGAGTGATGGTTATAGAGCATCCCATCAATTCTTTATTGAAAAAGGGGAAGAACTGGGACATACAATCGTGGACACAGACCCATTCCATCCTGGATTCTTTCTAAATATTGAACAAAGCCAAACGGAAGGATTGCGTGAATACTGCCGTTATACAGATTTTGAAAAGGGAGAGATTGGTTCTTCATGGGAGAATGATGGAAATAGGTTTCAGCGCCGCCTTTTTTCCTCAAGAACCGATCAGCTTATAGCATTAAGTATTAAAATGGATGAACATCTGCCGTTAACTTGTTTAACCATAGATGAAAACAATCATCCTTTAATAAAGTCTAGATATGAATGCCTCCCTAATGACGTGTTAGTTGGAACTCATGATTACGTACATGGAAAAGGCGGATACTATACCTTTGTGCACATAAAAAATTGTGATGGAACGATACAGTGCACGCCTACTTCAATTGAAGCAAGGAATGCCAGTAAGTTACTGATATTAATGAAAATTATTCCATTCGCCGAACACAATGAAGATATGGTGAGAGAAGTATCGTCCTTATTTTCCGGTTTTTCCGATACATATGAAGCATTATTCGATTCCCATCAAGTAAAACACTCAGAAGTCTTTAACCGTGTCTCCTTAAATTTAAATGGCGGAGAAAAAAGAGGCTGGAGTACCGATCAACTACTGGCGGATGTTAAGGAAACTTCCAGTGTACCACCGGCATTATTAGAGAGATTATTTGATGCAGGAAGATATATGTTTATCTGCAGTGCCGGTGTACGTCCGCCAAATCTTCAGGGGATATGGACGGGAACATGGGAGCCTTCCTGGTCATCTGATTATACGTTAGATACTAATTTGCAATTGGCCATGGCTTCTGTTTTTAGCTGTAATATGCTTGAAGGCATTCACCCATATACAGCCCTGCTCGATTCTTATATGGAAGATTTTCGTTATAATGCCAGGATGCTCTTTGGATGTAGAGGCATTCTCTCAGGTGTTCGGGCTTCAAGCCATGGAAGGCATTTGCACTGGGGAGAATCTTCCTGGGGAGATCGAGAATGCGATACGTTTTTTGGCGCTTTTTGGACGTGCGGGGGAGGATGGCTTGCTCATTGGCTGTATGACTATTATTTGTATACTGGAAATCAGCAGTTCCTACGAGAACATGCATTACCGTTTATGTTAGAAATCATAGCCTTTTATGAGGATTTTTTATATGAGGAAGAAGGAATATATGTCTTTAATCCCTCTTATTCCGCTGAAAATGGAATCGCGTTTAATAGTACTCAGGATATTGCCGTAGCGAAAGAGGTTTTAAATCATACAATCGAGGCTTGCAGGGAGCTTGGAATTTATCAAGAATCTATACCGCATTGGCAGCAAATGATAGAAAAAATGCCGCCGTACCTGATTAATGAGGATGGGGCATTGAAGGAGTGGGCTGTATGGAATCATGATGATAACTATAACCATCGGCATTTTTCTCACCTATATCCGCTTTTTCAAAGCTATGAATTTTCCGATACCGAGACTCCTGAACTTTGGGAGGCATCCAAACGGGCATTGGAGCTAAAAATGGAACATTGGCTATATAACCCTGACACCGATACCTCGTCTCATGGCCGTATGCATGCAGGATTATCGGCTGCCAGATTAGGAATGGGAGATGTTGTGATTGATATTATCCGGATGATGGCAGCTGGCGGAGCTATCTATCCTAGTTTAATGACAGCTCATTATGACCATTTTAATGTGTTTAATGTTGATGCAAATGGATGTATTCCTGAGCTTCTGGTAAATCTCCTGGTTTTTTCATTGCCTGGGAAACTTGAATTGCTGCCAGCTATCCCTAAGAACTTAACAAAGGGAGCAGTCGAGGGCATTTTATGTCGTAAACGAATGAAGATATCGACTATGGAGTGGGATTTAGAAGAAGGAATTCTTTCCTGTACCTTACTTTCAGATATAAATCAGGAAATCTCTCTTTCAATTGAAGAAGAAAAAGGAAATTGGTTTTTAAACAATAATCAAAGAGATACATGGAAAATAAATTTAAAAGCAGGAGAAAATACTACACTTACATTTAAACAAAAGGAATAAGGAGGGACGGGTAATGAATTCAGGAGTTTTGGGTGGGACATATCGAGTATGCTTATGGGTTGTCAGACTGGCTTGGTCAAATATCATATGGATTTTCTTAAATCTTCCTGTTTTATATTTTTGTTTAAGCTTATTGAATGCTGAATATTTAAATATCACGTATATTCTTCTTTTAATCATGGGGTTAGTGCCAATTTTCTCTTTCCCTTCCACTGTCGCTTTGTTTGGAGTTGTACGGAAATGGGTGATGGGAGAAAGCGATATTCCGATTGCCACTTCCTTTCTTCGTTATTATAAGGAAAACTATTTCAGGAGTTTCATAGGGGGAATCGTGTTTACCCTTATGTGGGCTGGCTGGATTATGAATTATATTAGTTTTGTCAGTCAACAGTCCGTTATATTTCTTGTTCTCTATGCTTTTTTTACGATGATTCTCCTAACATGGACTTTATATTTTTGCTGCTATACCGTTCATATTCACGATCGGCTCTTACAATCTATCAAAAATTCTTTCATCATGTCCGTTGGACGACCGATTTCAACCCTTGGGGTAGTCATGGTCACTGCGATATTAATTTATATTAGCATTGGTTTTACGTTTTTATGGCCATTCTTTACCGGAACGATATTGGCGTTTTTATCCTTTAGCTTTTTCTATCGGATTATTGAGAAAACCATACACTATCAAAATCAAACTAGAGATAGTGGCTTAGACACAATAGAAGAAAAAACAACCTAAATAAAGGCTGGGCTTTTAATCGATTATTTGTTTTTGATAAGAAAAAGAATCTGTTGATGGGAGTTGGAGTTGAAGATGAAGACGGAATATACATATCTCTTTCAGAATATAAAAGCTTTACTAGAGGACAGGGTGAAAGATCTGGTGTCTCAGCTGACATTGGAAGAAAAAATTAATCAAATGTGTCAATACCAAGATGCTGTTCCGAGATTGGGAATAAAAAAATATAAGCATGGAACAGAAGGAGCTCATGGTATTGCTTGGCTGGGGGAAGCTACCGTGTTCCCGCAAAATATCGGCTTGGCCTGTACATGGAATGTAAATCTAATGAAGGAAATTGGCTCTGTCATTGGAGATGAGGCGAGAATTTTTTATCAAAAGGATCCAGAACATAATGGATTAACAATTTGGTCTCCAACGGTTGATATGGAAAGGGATCCAAGATGGGGTAGAACCGAAGAGGCCTATGGGGAAGATCCTTGCTTAACTGGTAAACTGACAACAGAATTAATCAAGGGTATGCAGGGGGAACATCCATTTTATTTGAAGACAGCCGCTACATTAAAGCATTTTCTGGGAAATAATAACGAGGTTAACCGTGGAGAGTGCTCAGTCAGTCTCGATCCCCGTAATTTAAATGAATATTATCTGAAAGCTTTTGAAAGGCAAATTAAAGAAGGAAAAGCACAATCGATCATGACTGCCTATAATGCTGTTAATGGAACTTTATGTAATATGAATCCTGATGTTAACGAGATTATAAAAAAGGAATGGGGAATGGATGGCTTTGTTGTAAGTGATGCTGGAGATGTACTTGGTTCAGTTAATGAGCATCACTATGTTGAATCCTATTCAAAGGCGGTTGCATACTCCATTAAAAATGGAATTGACAATATCACAGATGATAAGGACATAACGGTACGAGCCATCCGTGATGCTTTGGAACAGGAATATCTATTGGAAGAAGATTTGGATAAGGCTCTTTGCAACACCTTTAGGGTGAGATTTCGTCTTGGTGAGTTTGATTCTGATGGGGAGAATCCTTATTCATATGTTTCTGCAGAAAAATTAGCCAGTAAGGAGCATTATGAGCTATCTTTGAAGGCTGCCCGGGAATCTATTGTATTGCTTAAAAATAATGGAATCCTTCCATTGAAAAATAAAAAGGTTGCCGTAATCGGTCCTTTGGCAGATGAAGTGTTAACCGATTGGTACAGCGGTACACCACCTTATTCAATCACACCGCTTGAAGGTATCAAGGGAAAAATCGGTGAAACAATTCCCTACGCTGATGGAAGCAATCGCATAAGGCTCAGTATTACGGAAAGCGGAAAATCGATAGGGGTTAACCCTGATACCGGCTTCTTGCTTGCAAGTGAGAATGAAGGAGATGTATTGATTCATACGGACTGGGGATGGGGGAGTGAGACGCTTCGCTCTGAGAAAAATGGCAAATTCATTACCGTAGATGACGATCTTCATTTAAAGGCTACCGCTGATGAAGCAAAAGGGTGGTTTGTAAAAGAAGTATTTACTTTTTCTCAAAAGGAAGAAAGCATGGAGATTCTTTCCTGGGATAACCAGCCTATCCAATTGTCTGATGATGGATCCATTATTCAGGCCGAAGGTATGCCTGCCGCATTGTTCTCCTATAACATAACCGAGGATGGTATCCAAAAAGCTGTGGAAGAGACAAGCAAAGCAGATACAGCTATCATTTTTGCTGGTAATAATCCTTTTATAAATGGAAAGGAATGCATTGATCGTTCGGATTTGACATTGCCGCCTGCTCAGGAAAGGCTCATCCAAGAAGTACTTAAGGTTAATTCAAATACCGTCGTTGTTATTGTTGGAAGCTATCCTTATGCTGTTAACTGGGTTAATGAACATGTACCTGCCATTATATATACATCTCATGCAGGACCGGAACTAGGCCGCGCAATAGCTGATGTGTTGTTTGGGGATTACAATCCAGCGGGACGTTTACCAATGACATGGTATCAATCTGTCAACCAGCTGCCTGAAATTATGGATTATGACATTATAAAAGGAAAGCGTACCTATCAGTATTTTGATGGGGAAG
Source organism: Bacillus sp. z14 (2026) (assembly GCF_058313575.1). Taxonomy (NCBI): domain Bacteria; kingdom Bacillati; phylum Bacillota; class Bacilli; order Caryophanales; family Bacillaceae; genus Bacillus; species Bacillus sp. z14 (2026). The sequence goes on along the minus strand of NZ_JBZFQK010000005.1, from coordinate 89,147 downwards.
TATTGTACCCTTTTGGACATGGATTATCTTATTCACAGTTCGAATATAAAAATTTGGAACTATCGAAAGAAAGTGTAACGAAAGAAGAAGTTTTACATGTGACGGCAGAGATCAGCAATAGAAGTGATCTGGATGGTGATGAAGTGGTCCAGTTGTATGTGCGATGTAATCAGTCTAAAGTAATTCGGCCTATTAAAACGTTAAGGGACTTTGAACGGGTGCATATTAAAGGCGGAGAGACTAAAAAAATAATCTTATCAATAGAGGTAAAGGATCTGGCATACTGGGATGTGGCAGAAGAACGTTTTCTATTGGAGGATGGAACATATACAGTCATGCTGGGCAGTTCATCCAAAGCTATTCAGTTGGAAAAAACAGTTGAAATAACAGGAGAAACCCGTACAGAAAGAACATTGAAGGGCAAAGTAAACTCTGTTCATTATGATGATTATTACTCAGTCAAAATGGTTGAGTGCTTAGAAGGACGGCATGCAATTCAAAGTATTGGCTTTAGTGGTTGGATTATGTATAAAGACGTTAAAATAAAAGCAAATAACAGAATGATGAAAATACGGTTGGCCAATGGCGGAAAGCAAACCGATATTGAAGTGAGGACATGTAAGCCGAATGGAAAGCTTTTATGTACCCTTCAGGCTCCAAGTACAGGTGGGTATCAAGCTTGGACTACAGTGGAAAAATCATTCATGGACATCGAAGAGGACAAGGTAGAAGATATCTATCTCTTATTTAAAGATGAAGTGGCTATTCATTGGTTAACAATAGAGTAATAGGAGAAAAAAACACTATAGTCAAATATAGTGTTTTTTTACGTTTATCGATAATTGGTATAGAGTGAGCATATGGATAAATATAAAATAAATAGGAGTTATTACCATTAGGTTTTGCATAATCACTAATTATGACATGAAAAATCATAAAAAATATACCACTTTATTTGGAAAATTCTTTAAAAAATCTCATGTATAATATATTTATATATGTAAGCGCTTACTATTTGTTGGAGGTTCGTTGATGATAGCGTATATTACTCGCAAATTAAATAATATGAAATTAAGAGATAAGTTGATTATATCCCTGGTTATTCTGGTAGCGATTCCGATTAGTATAGTTGGTCTATATTTAACTCAGCAATTGCGAAATGGGGCTATTGAAGACGCCATCAGTGAATCGAAAATGAATATGGAACGAATGAAAAAGAGAACGGCTGAGGTTTTAAAAGTACCAATCTATATATCTGACAACCTTCAGTTTGATCAGCAGCTGGATACGGTCGCAAATACCTCTTATGATTCGCGTTATCAGGTTGTAGAAGCCTATGAAAATTATAAGCTATTTACATATTACCTTGAATACTATAATGAAATCTCGACAATTCGATTTTTCATGGATAATCCAACGATGTTAAATAATTGGGAATTTATACCTATTGATGAAGAGGTAAAAAAAGAAGAATGGTATCAGGAAACAACGAAAAATCCTGATTTAATGAGATGGTATTACGTCAATGATTCAACTAAGGATAATGGGCCCTATTTATCACTTGTGAGACGTATTAATTTTCTTAAGACTAATACATACGGGGCGCTTGTTATAACAGTGAATACTTCAGAGTTGGAATGGATATTGAATCAGGAGACCCTGAGGGCAATGATTGTTGATGAGGAGAATAATATTGTAGCCTCCAATCAGAAAAAGCATATGGGACAAAAGCTTTCCAGTGTCATCCCTTCATTAGAAAAGGTAAGTGAAGAGGATGGATTCAAAGTTTATGAAGGTAAATTAAATGGCAAAAAATCTGTGGTTATGGAGGATTCCTTACTGGAACAAAGTCAAGATCATTTACGGATTATATCAGTTATGACAGAAGACCAAATGATGAAAGATGCCAATAACATCAGTATGATGGGTTTTTTTGTTACCCTGCTTGGATTTACATTAGCTGGCGTATTAATTTCCATTGTATCAATCCTTTATTCTAAGCGGGTTTCTAAATTGAGCAAGCAAATAGATTTGGTTTCAGCCGGTGATTTATCAAGCATGATTGAAGTGGATGGGGAAGATGAAATTGGTACATTATCCAAGCAATTTAATCGAATGGTGGCAAATCTGCGAGAGCTCATTGCCAAGGTGGAGGAAACGAATAGGCAGAAAAGTCTGTTGGAAATTAGGCAAAATGAAATCAAAATTAAAATGATGGCCAGCCAGATAAACCCGCATTTTTTATTTAACACATTAGAGTCTATTCGGATGAAAGCCCATATGGAGGGAGCGAAGGATGTGGCGAATGTTGTAAAAATGCTTGGCAGAATGATGCGCCACAGCTTGGAGATTCAGGGTCAAAAAATTCCTCTGTCAAAAGAATTGGAAATGGTGAATCTCTATTTGCAAATACAGAAATTCCGCTATCAGGACAGGTTGGAATATGAGCTGGATATAGAAGAAGAAGCTTTGACCGTGCTGATTCAGCCATTAATCATTCAGCCCTTGGTTGAAAATGCTGTTATTCATGGATTCGATTTATTAGATAACGGTGGAAAAGTGTGGGTGACAATCGAGAAAAAAGAGTGTGATTTAGAAATCATCGTTTCTGATAATGGGATTGGTATTTCGGAACAGAGGTTAATGGATATTCTTCAATCCATTAACCATCAAGAAGAGGGGAAACATATAGGGCTGAGGAATGTCCATCAAAGGATGGTGCTCATTTATGGAGAAGAATATGGTCTTTCTATTCAAAGTGAGCTTAATAAAGGAACCGTTATACAATTTAGAATTCCAATAGGGAGAGATAGCCATGTTTAATGTATTGATTGTTGACGATGAACCTATGATTCGTGAAGGCTTAAAAACTCTGATCAATTGGGAGGAATACGGTTTTCGAATCATTGCATTGGCTAGAAATGGAAAGGAAGGCTATGAGGAATACTGCCGGTGTAAACCCGATTTAATGATTGTAGATATTCGTATGCCAGAGATGGATGGTATTTCCCTTATTGAGTTAATACGTGCAGAGGATAATGATATTTCTTTTATTGTTCTGAGTGGCTATTCAGATTTTGCTTATGCCAAAAGGGCAATCAAAGCAAAAACAGCGGGTTATTTGCTTAAGCCAATTGACGAGGAGGAGTTGATTCAGTACCTGATTGACTTGCGTCAAAATATTGAGGAAAGGAAACAATGGTCCAGTTTGATTCAGGCTGAGTACTGTCACGAAAGGGATGAATTTCTCGCTTCCTTATGTCTGAATGATTTTAAAGAAATGGCTAATGTTCAAGAAAATCTTCATAAGTTTGAATTGGAGGATAGCGGATGTCAAATTTTATTAATTCAGTGCTATGAGAATGGGCAGAAAAAAATAAAATCAGAGTTAGTATCCTTCTTCGAGGATTGTAAAAAGGGCGTTGTTTTTACGATAAATGGGTATGCAGCTGTTTATTTGAGATCAGATTATTCATTTATTTCTCGGACTGACATGATCAAGCAAAAATTAATGAAACAGATTCATCCGTTTTGTAAAAGTATTGCATTGGGAGAATTTATGCCGAGTGTATACGGTATACAGGCATCCTATCAAACAGCACTTACCTTGATTAAACATCAATTTTATTTTGAAAAAGGACAAATATTAACAAAGAGCCATAGAAAAGAGTTGGATAGCGCCCATGGGATTTTAAAAGAAGAACTACTGCTAGATGAATATTTAAACCGCCTTTATTATGCGATAGATGTTGTTAATATTGATACTTGCAGAACTGTTATAGATGAACTTGGAAGAGAAATGATGCATCGAGATTTTTCGGAACAGCAAATAAAGAAACAGTTTATTTACATCTATACCCATACAATGAATAAGCTGTTGCAATTAAATTCTTCCATTGGTTTAGATTCAATGAAGGTTAATGATTGTGCCACTGATATTTATAAAATCGAAACTATGTCTGACTTAATCGAATATATTTTTCAACAGTTTGAGTCTATTATAAAAAGAATTGATAATGGGTTGACCGGTACACAAATGAAGAAAATGATTGATTTAATTCATAAGAATTATAATCAAAATCTCCGGTTGGAAAGTCTTGCTGGGGTATTCAATTATAATAGTGCCTATCTTGGAAAATTATTTAAAAATTATACCGGTGAATATTTTAATACGTATTTAGATAAGGTCCGTATTGAAAATGGAAAAATATTATTACAAAAAGGTTTAAAGGTTTATGAGGTTGCCGAAAAAATTGGGTATGCCGATGTTGATTATTTTCATAGAAAGTTCAAAAAATATGAAGGGATCTCACCTTCTGCCTACCGAAATCATACTGGGTAATAGTACCTTGCCAAAGCTATGTTGATGAATGCTTTGGCTTTTTTATTTTACCTTGCATATATATGAACTGCATATCTAAAATTTTCACCTGATTTTCTCCTAAATCTGTATGGTATTACCACCTTTTTGATTCGGTTATCATTAATGTAAGAAAAGGGGGAGGTATCAATGCAGATGGCAGAAAAGAAAGCGCATACAATTATGAAGGCAGCTCCTACAAGAACGCAAAGAATGTGGACGTCAATAAAAAATCAAAAGTATTTGTACCTTATGTCATTGCCATTTGTTGCGTGGGTGTTTGTTTTTAACTATATCCCTTTATGGGGTTGGACAATGGCTTTTCAAAATTTCAAGCCAGCCAGATCATTTATGGAACAGGAATGGGTGGGATTTGACCACTTTATTGCACTCTTTCAGGACGAGAGGTTTTTTCTTGCTTTACGTAATACGCTTGCAATGAGCTTAATGGGTCTGATACTTGGATTTGTTATCCCTATTATATTTGCCATTTGTATTAATGAAATACGTAAGAAGGCATTTAAACAAACGATCCAAACTGTATCATACCTTCCTCACTTTGTTTCTTGGGTTGTAGTAGCAGGGATTGTAACAAAAATGCTTTCGGTCGATGGGGGAGCCATCAATCAGTTGTTGACTACAACAGGTATTTTGGATGAACCCTATCAATTTATGACACAGGGAAATTTATTCTGGATCATTGTTACATTATCCGACCTTTGGAAAGAGATGGGCTGGAACTCAATCATCTTTTTAGCGGCCATGGCTGGAATTGACACTCAATTATATGAAGCAGCAAAGGTGGATGGAGCAAGCCGTTTGAGGCAAATATGGCATATTACCTTACCGGGTATTCGGCCGACCATCTTGGTTGTTTTGATTTTATCGATTGGTCATTTGATTTCCATTGGCTTCGAAAAACAATTCTTGCTGGGTAATGCTACTGTTGTTGATTATGCAGAGGTTTTAGATTTATATGCCTTAAACTACGGTATTGGTCTTGGAAGATTCTCGTATGGTACGGCAATTGGGATATTCAATTCTTTAGTCAGCATCATTTTATTATTCTTAGCAAATGGCATTTTCAAGAGATTTACAAACCAAAGTGTAATGTAATGGGGTGAGATAGTGAGTAGCAAAGGAGTTAACGTGAGACCCAGCCGGGACGACCGAATATTCGATATTTGTAATTATATCTTTCTAACACTTGTATTCGTCGTTACCCTATATCCATTTTTGAATGTATTGGCTATATCCTTTAATGAGTCGAATGACACGATTCGAGGGGGAATTACGATATTCCCAAGAGAGTTTACGCTGGAAAACTATAAAACTATTTTTCAGTACGATAATTTGGTAACAGGATTTGTTAATTCAACACTTCGTACCATAATCGGAACTGTACTTGGAGTATTATCATCAGCAATGGTGGCTTTTACTTTAAGTCGTGCTGATTTTAGTGGACGTAAATTTGTTTCAACGATCTTGGTTTTAACCTTGTATTTCTCTGGGGGATTAATTCCTGGATATATGCTTATGAGAGATTTAGGCTTAATCGATACATTCTGGGTGTATGTATTGCCTGGTATGGTTAATGCCTTCAATATCATCATTGTTCGGTCCTTTATGGATGGATTGCCATATGCCTTACAGGAATCAGCAAAAATTGATGGCGCTAATGATTTTACTATTTTTTGGAGAATTGTATTGCCGCTGTGTACGCCCGTTTTAGCGACAATTGCTTTATTTGTAGCAGTTGGTCAATGGAATTCCTGGTTTGATACGTATTTATATAATAGTTCAAATGAGAGTTTAACAACCTTGCAATATGAATTAATGAAAATCTTACAAAATACGACTGTTAGTGCCAGTGATCCTAATGCTTATCGGACTTCGAGCGGTGAAGCAGCTGCTTCATCTGTATCACCGGAATCCATCAAAATGGCGATTTCAGTTGTCACTATTGTTCCTATTCTGCTAGTATACCCGTTCCTACAACGCTTTTTTGTACAGGGTATGACATTAGGTGCCGTAAAAAGCTGATTTAAGTTAAAACAGATCATGATCTGTTTGACAATAAATGATAAGGAGAAAAGAGAATGAAAACAAAAACGAAATCAGTACTAATTCTTTTGATGGCCGTTATGTTGGTGATAACTGGTTGTAAGGATGATAGTGCTTCGAGTCTGAAGGAAGAGACAACTGGGCCTGTTACTTTTTCTTTATTTAGCGCTGATCCGCATTCTCAATGGGATAAAATGGAAAGTCCAGTGAGCAAAGCAATCAAGGATAAAACAGATGTGACAATTGATCCTGAATTTGATGTAAATGGCGGAGATCAGAAAATCTCGCTTATGATTGCAAGCGGGGAGTATCCGGATTTAATTTTACCAAAAGGGAATGCTGGTAATTTGGTTGATGCAGGAGCTTTTATAGACCTGACAGATTTAATTGAAGAACATGCACCTAATTTAAAGAAAATTTATGGTGATTATTTAAATCGATTGAAATGGAGTAATGAAGATGAAGGGATTTATATCCTTCCAACTGCAGCTGTTGATCAGACGTATTTCGAGCCAGGCACTGGGTTTATGCTCCAGCATGATGTTGTTCAAAAATTAGGTTATCCTGAAATCCGCACAGTGGAGGATGTAGAGAAGGCTATTAAGGAATATAAGGCTAAATATCCAACGATTGATGGAAAGCCAACGATAGGTTTATCCCTACTGGCTGATGACTGGCGCATCCAGATATCTACCACAAATCCTGCATTTTATGCAACAGGTGCACCTGATGATGGAGAATTTTATATCGATCCAAAATCACATGAAGCAAAATTACATTATCGCCGGGCTGAAGAAAAAGAATATTTCCGCTGGTTAAACCATATGAATGATATTGATTTATTGGATAAGGAAAGCTTTGTACAAAAATACGACCAATATTTAGCTAAGATTTCTTCTGGCCGTGTTCTTTCCGTAACCGATACGGATTGGCAGATTGGCGATGCAGACCGTGCGCTGCGTGAATCTGGAAAAACAGAGCGTATGTATGGAATGTATCCTGTAACACTTAATGAACAATTCAAACATCATAATTTCCAGGATACTGGCTATCTAGGCGGATGGGGCATCGGGATTACAGTAGATAATGAGGATCCTGTACGTGCCATTAAATTTATTGATTATCTTGCCTCTGAAGAAGGACAGATTCTTCAAAACTGGGGAATTGAAGGGGAGCATTATGAGGTTGTAGATGGTAAACGTGTCATCTCGAAAGAAGAAATGGATCAGCGTAATAGCAATGCCAATTATGTAAAGGAAACTGGTATTGGTGCATTAAAAGGCTTTGCTCCTTATTACGGGGATGGAATAACAGATTCAACTGGACAAACCTTTTCAATTGCCAGTAGAGAGCAAATCAAAGACGGCTATACTGATGTTGAAAAAGAAGTACTTTCTAATTATGGCGTAGAGATGTGGGCCGATTTGTATCCACAAAAAGAAGATTTCCCTGTAAAAGAATGGGGAGCAGCTTTTAATATGGCGGTCCCTTCAGGTTCTGATACGGAGCTTATCATGCAAAAGTGTCTTGATATCGTGAAAAAACGGATTCCAGAAGCTATTCTGGCAGATCCAGATAACTTTGATAAAGTGTGGGATACCTTTATGAAGGATTTGGAAAAAGCGGATGTCGAACAAGCTGAAAAGGAATATACCAAACTAATAAAAGACCGTATTGAGCTATGGAATAAGTGATATTAAATCATAACTGTCCTCCTGAATCTTTATAGGAGGACAGTGTTTTTAACTATCAGGCTATATAAATGAAAGAATAATAAATTATTTACTGGATTGGAGAGTATTCATATGAATCAGATTCCTATAGCGGTTCAAATGTTCAGTCTGCGAGAAGAGGCGGAAAAAGATTTTGCAGGTACGTTGAAAAAAGTAGCTGAGCTTGGTTTTGACGGTGTTGAGTTAGCTGGCCACGGTAATCTTACTGCCCAGGAAGTGAGGAACCTCTTAGATGAGTATGGCTTAAAAGCAGCAGCCAGCCATATCCCAATCGATGAGCTAGAAAGTGAGCTTGAACGAGTAATTGAAGAGCAAATTATATTAGGTTCAAACTATATTGTATGTCCATATTTAGCAGAAGACCGACGCCAGGAAAGTGAGTATCTTGCTTTGCCTTCTCTATTAAATGAAATAGGGGAGACATGTAAGAGGAACGGTCTTACATTGTGCTATCACAATCATGATTTTGAGTTAGAGACCCTATCTGATGGACGGAAAGCGCTAGAGGTTATTTTTGATGGTACAGATCCAGATAAGGTTAAAGCGGAGTTTGATGTATATTGGCTAAAAAAGGCAGGGGAAGATCCTATTTCCTGGTTGGATAAATACCGGAATCGGTCTCCTCTCATCCATTTAAAGGACATGACCTTAGATGATGAACAGTTTTTCGCAGAACTGGGCACAGGTGGGGTTGAGATTGAGAAAATTTTAGAAAAGGGCGAGGAGTTAAACGTCGCCTGGTGGATTGTTGAACAGGATGCTACGAGATTAACTCCGTTTAGGAGTATGGAAATTAGTATGAATTATTTAAAAAGCAACCTGCCTGATTATACAACAAATAAAGGGAGATAGGGTTTCATGACTTTACGGGTAGGGATTGTCGGCTGCGGAAATATCAGCAGCATCTATATCGAGAATAGTAATAGATTTACAGACTATCAAGTAGTAGCCTGTGCGGATTTGGATTATACAAAAGCGATCGAAATGGCTCGAAAGTATAATGTTGGAAAACCGTTGGAGCTTGAAGAAATATTTACATCTCCAGATATCGATTTAATTTTAAATTTAACTGTTCCTCATGCTCATTCATCTGTATCTCTAAAAGCTATTCATAACGGTAAGCATGTTTATACTGAAAAACCTCTTTCAATTTCATATAACGAAGGCAAAAGAATACTGGACGCTGCCCGTGAAAAGGGAGTTATAGTAGGGTCGGCTCCTGATACCTTTCTCGGTGGCAGTCTTCAATTAGCTGGAAAATGGATTGAGGAAGGGTTGATTGGGCGAATTGTAGGGGCAACAGGCAATATGATGTCCAATGGACCTGAATCCTGGCATCCAAACCCCGACTTTTATTACAAGGCTGGCGGTGGCCCTATGTTTGATATGGGTCCATATTATTTAACGGCATTAATCAGTTTACTGGGCAGTGTGAACAGAGTTACTGGTATAGCTAGAACAACCTATACGGAACGATTGATCACAAATCCGAAGCGGTTTGGAGAGTTTATCCCGGTTGAGGTGCCGACACATGTGACTGGAATACTGGAAATGGCGAGTGGAGTGATTACGACGATTACGACAAGCTTTGATGTAGTGGGAGCTAGAACTCCGTTTCTTGAGATATATGGGGAAAAAGGAACACTTAGCTTGCCTGATCCGAACCAATTTAATCATCCTGTTCTTGTAAAAAGAGATGGAGAGATTGAGTGGACTGAATTGAAGACTATGGGAGATCCATATGACAATCTGCGCGGGATTGGTCTTGCCGACATGGCAAAGGCTCTTCAGAACGGCTATCAGCCCCGTGCTAGCTCTGAAATGGCCTTGCATGTACTTGAAATTATGGAAGGAATACATCGGTCCTCGGAATTAGGGACTCATTATGTAATGGAAAGTAAATGCGAGAAGCCATTTTTACTAGACGCTAATTAAGTTCAATAATTTTAAAATGGAGGAACGTAGATGAATAAAATAAGAGTGGGTGTTATTGGATGTGGAAGTATCGCTAAATTCCGCCACTTACCTGAGTATGCTGCAAATGAGACTTCAGAAATCACTGCCGTATGCGATCTAGTTGAAGAAAGGGCAAAGAAGATGGCTGAGCTTTATGGCAGTGAAGTGTATACCGATTATGATGAAATTATAGCAAGAAACGATATTGATGCTGTCAGTATATGCCTTCCGAATTATTTGCACGCTCCCGTTACAATTGCTGCATTAAAATCTGGTAAACATGTATTATGCGAAAAACCAATGGCAACTTCAAAGCAAGAAGCAGAAGAGATGATTCATGCCGCACGTGAGGCCAGTAAAAAATTGATGATTGCCCATAACCAACGATTTGTTGCATCACATCAGACTGCCAAGGGAATTTTGGATAGCGGTAAATTAGGGAAGATTTATAGTTTTCGTACCGCTTTTGGCCATCCCGGACCAGAAGGCTGGAGTGTGGATGGCAAGGAAAGCTGGTTCTTCAATAAGAAACAAGCATTTATAGGTGCTTTAGGTGATTTAGGCGTACATAAGTCAGATTTACTTCGCTATTTATTTGGAGAGTTTTCAGCAGTAAGTGCTTTTGTTGAAACCAATGCAAAGGATTCTACTGAAGTAGATGACAATGCGGTTGTCCTGCTGCGCACGGATAGCGGAATCATTGGCACTTTAGCGGCGAGCTGGGCTTATGTAGCCGGCGGCGGGGATAATTCAACGGTTATTTATGGAGAAAAGGGTATTCTGCGATTGGAGGATGATCCAGAGCATTCATTAATTGAAGAGTATGTTGATGGACGTGTCATTAAACATAAGTTGGATAAAATTCAGACGAATGAAGATGGTGGGCAAACGTCATCTCATGTGATCAATCATTTCATTCAGTCAATTATCGAGGATAAAGAACCGCTAATTACGGGAGAAGAAGGGAAAAAATCATTGGGTATCATTCTTGGTGCTCTTGAATCAGAGCGGACGAAGAAGACCGTTTCCTTAGCTGAGGGGGAAGGTTTTTAATGAAGATGGGAGTTTTTACCGTATTGTTCTCGAAAATGTCATTTGTAGATATGCTCGATTATGTTAAAGAAGCAGGATTATCCACTGTTGAAATTGGAACCGGAGGGTATCCGGGGAACGCTCATTGTCCGTTGGATGAATTGCTTGAGGATGAACAAAAGAGGAATTCGTATCTTGGAGAAGTCAACTCTAGAGGATTATCGATTAGTGCGTTCAGCTGCCATGGCAATCCACTAACACCGGATAAAAAGTTCGCTGAAGAATCAGATTCCATTTTACGTAAGACAATTCAACTTGCATCCTTGTTGGGAGTACCCGTTGTAAATACATTTTCCGGTACACCGGGAGACAGTGAAGAAGCAAAATATCCAAATTGGCCAACTGTTGCTTGGCCGGCGGAATATGCCGATCTATTAGAATGGCAATGGGAAAATAAGTTGATTCCTTATTGGAAAGAGATCGGGACGTTTGCAGAGCAACATGATGTAAAAATAGGTATTGAATTACATGGGGGGTTCCTTGTTCATACACCTTATACATTATTAAAACTAAGGGAAAGAACCTGTACGGCAATCGGAGCTAATTTTGACCCGAGCCATATGTGGTGGCAGGGAATTGATCCGGTGGCAGCGATTAAGATTCTCGGTAAGGCCGGTGCTATTCATCATTTCCATGCGAAGGATACGTATATCGATCAGGATAATGTAAATATGTATGGATTAACAGATATGCAGCCCTATGGTAATGTGGAATCTAGAGCCTGGACATTCAGAAGTGTTGGATGCGGGCATTCTATTCAAGAATGGAGCGATATGATGAGTGCGCTCCGTATTTACAATTATGATTATGCTGTCAGTATTGAACATGAAGATCCATTAATGTCTATTGAAGAAGGTTTTACTCGAGCGGTTAAGAATTTAAATGGTGTGCTTATTCGCGAAAGACCAAGTGAAATATGGTGGTCGTAATGAATGTACACACTTAAGGTTTGAATTCTGTTGCGAAATCAACCGGATTTGGAATTGTTTTGTTGAATGGCCAAACATGTATCCAATTTTGAAATCTATACAGAATCAATAGTATCTGGATTTTAACTTTCCAATCTTTCTTCAAAAACCTCTTGCCACCAGGTACAATTTTTGATAAAATAACTTTTGTTGTCATTACGAATGAGCTTCTATTGACATTATACAGCGAAACATGTTAAAATGATTTTTAGTGAGCAAATCAAATACGACACATTATAAAGCAGAAGCACCCGCTTCTCACCTGTATAACACTCTTCAGAGAGTAGTTAACTGGTTCAATTGATATAATCAGACGGTATGTCTTTTTATGGGCGGGTGTGCATGCACCGGCCTTTTTTATATGTTTAAAAAGCATGTGAAGTAGTATTTGCTAGAAAATCTTGGAGGTGGCTTATTATTAGCAAACAAGACTTAATCTTAAACGAAGGCATTCGTGCCCGAGAAGTACGTCTAGTTGATCAAAATGGTGAGCAGCTTGGAATTAAATCCCGCAATGAGGCATTAGAAATTGCTACACGCGTGAATTTGGATCTTGTGCTGGTTGCACCGAACGCAAAGCCTCCTGTCGCCCGTATTATGGACTATGGTAAGTTCCGTTTCGAGCAACAGAAGAAGGAAAAAGAAGCTAGAAAAAACCAAAAAACAATTAGTTTAAAAGAGGTTCGTTTAAGCCCAACTATCGACGAGCATGACTTTAATACGAAGCTTCGCAACGCTATTAAGTTCCTTGAAAAAGGAGATAAGGTAAAAGCAAGTATTCGATTTAAAGGACGGGCTATTACCCATAAAGAAATCGGGCAGCGCGTGTTAGTTCGCTTTGCAGAGGAATGTAAAGAAGTGGCTACTGTGGAAACAGCGCCAAAAATGGACGGACGCAGCATGTTCTTGATTTTAGCACCGAAAAACGAAAAGTAATGTTTCGAGGAGGAAATTTCCCATGCCAAAAATGAAAACTCACAGAGGCGCTGCAAAGCGATTCAAAAAAACTGGTTCTGGTAAGCTTAAGCGCAGCCATGCTTACACAAGCCACTTATTCGCTAACAAATCCACTAAAGCAAAACGTAAATTACGTAAAAGTGGAATGGTTAGTTCCGGAGATTTCAAACGCATTCGTCATCTATTAGACAATATCAAGTAATTGAGAACGCTCAATTTTAGGAGGAATTAGATATGCCACGTGTTAAAGGCGGTACAGTGACGCGCAAACGTCGTAAAAAAGTATTAAAGCTAGCTAAAGGTTATTTCGGTTCAAAACATACATTATACAAAGTTGCTAATCAACAAGTAATGAAATCCTTGCAATATGCATTCCGCGATCGTCGTCAAAAGAAACGCGACTTCCGTAAATTATGGATTACTCGTATCAATGCAGCAGCTCGCATCAACGGTCTTTCTTACAGCCGTTTAATGCACGGTTTAAAACTTGCTGGTATTGAAGTTAACCGTAAAATGCTTGCTGAACTTGCAGTTAGCGATGCAGCAGCATTTGCTCAATTAGCTGAAACAGCTAAAAAAGAACTTAATAAATAATAATAGAGGCGCTTCTCAAGTGATTGGGGGCGCCTTTTGTTATGGGAGGAGAGGAGAATATGAAAGAGCTTATCATCGGTTATTTTATACTGATCAATTTAACCTTACTTCTTGTTATGAAACTGGATAAAAACAGAGCTCAACATAATCGATACCGCATAAGCGAGAAAACATTGTGGATTCTGGCTCTTGCTGGAGGAGCTATTGGCGGGACAGCAGGTATGAAGCTATTCAGGCATAAAACAAAGCATAAAGCTTTTGTGGCAGGCTTTCCATTATTAGCAATCGTGGACGTAATCATAGCAGCTATTCTTTTATCAACCATACAGTCATAATTAAGCAAGAGAACATATATTAATAAATAAGCCAAGTTTTAACAACGTAGAAAGGCAAAATGGGGTGTGAGTATGGATTATGATTTTACCATGTTGCTCGCTTTTATTGAGGCAGGTGGTTTTTGGTCACCTCTTGTCTTTGTAGTTTTCCATATAGTAAGGCAATATATTTTTATTCCGGTAGCTGTTGTTTGTATGGCGGGCGGGATTATGTTTGGTGCTGTATTCGGTACGTTATTATCTTTATTAGGTCTCTGGCTATCATCGATTATTTTTTACTTTATGATTATTAAAATGCCGAAATTACAGCATAAGCTTGAAAAGTTGGATGAGCGTACATTGAAGTTCGGAGGAAGAATAAATGTAAAGCAGGCGAGTATCCTAAGGCTTATTCCGTTTATACATTTCCATCTCCTAAATTTTTATTTAATCGGCAACAGCAAAACCTTTACGGATTACGCAAAAGCCGTTTTTTGGTCCAATATTCCCTTGGCATTTTTTTATACGGTATTTGGACATTCGATTGCAAAGTTTTCTCCAACGATGATGCTGATTATCATTTCAGCGCTGATTATCTTGCTCTTTTTCCTTAGAGAAAAGAAGGTCATTATTAAGTGGAGTCAGTTTTTTGGTCATACTTAACATTAGTCTGTTAAACTTATTTGTATAGATAAGTTTTGCAGGCTTTTTTAGATGGTTAATAGAATGAAGTTCTATTCAGTTTACTGAAGACTGGTTAGGATACAGGAGGAATGACCATGTTTAATGGAATGAACCAGTTCCATGGTCAGGCTATATTTAGAAGTGAATATTAACGGAAGTCTTTCGGCTGATTCATAATGGTCTTTCGATTATTTGATAGTAAAGGGAAATAATACATATACTATAAAGAATGATATACATAGTTAAGGAGGCTCTTTTTTATGAAACATCTAGATGATACGCTTTCTATGCTGAAGGAGCTAACAGATGTTAACGGCATTGCAGGTAATGAAGGAGAACCGAGAAAAGTTATGAGAAGGCTGATTGAGCCATATGCTGATAGCCTTTCATTTGATGGAATCGGCAGTTTGATTGCTGAGAAAACAGGAGAAGAAAAAGGACCGCGCATTATGATTGCCGGACACCTTGATGAAGTAGGTTTTATGGTTACCCGGATTGATGACAAAGGATTCCTCTTTTTTCAAACGATTGGGGGCTGGTGGTCACAGGTTATGCTTTCTCAGCGTGTTACAGTAACCACTTCGGGGGGCGAGCAAATTACGGGTTTAATCGGATCTTCACCGCCTCATATCCTTACTCCGGAAGCGAGAAAGAAACCGGCAGATGTCAAAAATATGTTCATTGATATCGGAGCCACAAGCCGGGATGAAGTACTTGAATGGGGAATCCGTCCAGGAGATATGGTAACGCCGTACTCCGAATTTACGGTACTTAAAAACGAAAAAATGTTAATGGCTAAAGCATGGGACAACCGAATTGGTTGTGCGGTGGCAATAGAGGTATTAAAACGCCTAAAAGATGAAAACCATCCGAATACCGTATTTGGCGTAGGAACTGTTCAGGAAGAGGTAGGGCTGCGCGGCGCTAAAACAGCGGCTAATTATGTACAGCCTGATATTGCGATTGCTGTAGATGTGGGAGTGGCAATTGATACACCAGGATTATCTGAAAAAGACGGTTTAACAAAAGCGGGAGACGGTCCGGGACTGGTGTTATATGACGCAAGCCTGGTGACTCATAAAGGCTTGAGGGACTTTATTGTCGGTGTGGCAGAAGAAATGAATATACCTTATCAATTTGATCATATACCTGGCGGCGGAACAGATGCTGGATCATTCCATGTCAGCGGTACGGGTGTACCTTCTATCGCGATTACGATTCCAACTCGTTATATCCATTCTAATGCGGGGATATTAAATCGTGATGATTATGAAAATACGGTTAACCTTATTGTAGAATTGGTTAAACGTCTGAACAGGGAAACGGTGGATAAGATTACGTTTGATTGAATACGAAAAAACGATGATGGAGAATAACTCCGTCATCGTTCTTTTGTTATTTGCTGAGTGCACTTTCTAATAGATGGAGCATCTCGTCCTTCTCGCTTTCAGAGGCTTTTTGCCAAATAAGCTCAAATAATACACCAAGGCCCGGCAGCATTTTTTCTTCACCGCTTTGAATGGCATCTACAATAGTGGCTTCAAGTTCATCCTGGGTATTGCCTGTTACATTATGGATAATGGCATTTCTAAGATTTAAATTCATGGATATTCCCTCCAATTTTGGTCTCATACTTAGTTTTGCTTTTCTTTCCTTTTTCTATGTATTAAATTTGGGATATAATGAAAGAACGTTTGATAAGAAGGTGACTTATATTGAAATATATTGAATCAATGCAAAATGCACGTGTAAAGCAATGGAAGAAACTTTTGACAAAGAAGGACAGGGATAAAAGCGGTCTTTTCATAGTGGAAGGTTTTCATTTAGTAGAGGAAGCTCTTATGCATGGATTAGTGGAAGAACTGATTGTAAAGGAAGGTACTGATTTACCTTTAAAGTGGGAGCTAGAAGGCATTGATTTGTTTACTGTACATAAAGACATTTTTAAAGCAATCGCGGATACTGACACACCACAGGGAGTTGCAGCGGCTTGCAGAAAGCCAACTTTCCCTGAGTTAGGAGCGGACATTTCAACTGTATTATTAATTGATCGTGTGCAGGATCCAGGGAATATCGGAACAATGATACGTACAGCAGATGCAGCGGGCTTTGATGCCGTTATACTAGGGGACGGGTGCGCAGATGCATACAGTCCAAAGGTAGTTCGCTCTACACAGGGCAGCCTGTTTCATATCCCAACTTTTAAAGGAAGCCTAGAAACTTGGGTGGATAAATTACAACAATCAGGTATGAAAGTTTATGGGACTGCCTTGCAGGGAGCAAAGCCATATAAGGAGATAAGTAAAGCAGAACGGTTCGCTATACTTGTCGGCAATGAAGGCAGCGGCGTCAGCAAAGAACTGCTAGAACAAACAGATCAAAATGTGTATATTCCTATATACGGAAAAAGTGAATCATTAAATGTGGCAGTAGCTGCCGGCATTTTGATGTATGGCCTTAAATAAAGAGGAAATGAACGTTTGAAACTCGGGGCAATTTAGATTATAATGAGTAAATAAAATTGGATGATGAAAAGCATAGATGGGGACTAAGTAGCTGTTTGACCGCCTTACAGGAAAAAAACGCCTGAGACTGAGAGCGTTTTTATGGAAAAAGGCAAACAAGTGAATTCACCCCCGGAGCTGCAACCGGGACCACAGACAAAACGTTTGTGTAAAGGTTAGCCGGCAGAAATGTCGTTATTGAATGAAGCGAGCGAGCCTATAATGAATAGGACGCTAACAAGGGTGGTACCGCGATGATAACCTCGTCCCTTTTTGGGGACGGGGTTTTTTGTTGTTTTCATTTATTGGTTTTCATCAAAAATCACATAGGAGGATTTAATTATGCAAGAGAAATTACAAGCATTGCAGCAGGAAGCCTTGGAAAAAGTACAGATTGCTGTTGACCTCAAAGGCTTGAATGATGTCCGTGTTGCGTACCTTGGCAAAAAAGGACCGATCACCGAGGTATTGAGAGGAATGGGCAGTCTTTCAGCAGAAGAACGTCCAAAGGTAGGGGCACTTGCCAATGAAGTAAGAGGTGCGATTGCATCTGCAATTGAAGAAAAGCAGCACGCATTAGAGGAAGAAGCTGTTAATCAAAAATTGGCAAAGGAAAAAATTGACGTCACTCTTCCTGGAGCTCCTGTTAATAAAGGGAACCACCATCCTTTAACAAAAATTACGGAACAATTAGAAGACCTATTCCTTGGAATGGGCTACACAGTGGCTGAAGGTCCGGAAGTGGAACAGGATTACTATAATTTCGAAGCATTGAATCTCCCTAAGAGCCATCCTGCCCGTGATATGCAGGATTCCTTCTACATTACTGAGGAAATCTTAATGCGTACCCATACATCCCCTGTACAAGCTCGTACAATGGAAAAGCATGAAGGGAAGGGACCGGTTAAAATTATCTGTCCTGGTAAGGTGTATCGCCGTGATAATGACGATGCCACACACTCTCACCAATTTATGCAAATTGAAGGTCTTGTAGTGGATGAGAACATTACAATGGCTGACTTAAATGGAACTCTTGAAGTATTTGCGAAAAAATTCTTTGGTGAAGATCGTGAAATTCGCCTTCGTCCAAGCTTTTTCCCATTCACAGAGCCTTCAGTTGAAATGGATATTTCCTGTAAAATTTGCGGTGGAAAAGGCTGTTCAGTTTGTAAACAAACAGGTTGGATCGAAATTCTGGGCGGAGGTATGGTTCACCCGAATGTACTTGAAATGGCAGGATTTGATTCCAAGAAGTACACTGGATTTGCATTTGGTATGGGTGTTGAAAGGATTGCCATGCTGAAATACGGTGTTGACGATATCCGTCATTTCTATACAAATGATGTACGTTTCGGAAGCCAGTTTCATCGTCACGAGTAAGAATTAGAGGGAGGAAATAAGATGTTTGTATCATATAGATGGTTACAGGATTATGTTGATTTAGATGGAATCAATGCTAATGAGTTGGCAGAAAAAATTACAAGAAGCGGAATCGAAGTAGAAGGTGTAGAATCTCCTGCTGAGGTGATTCAAAACGTGGTAATCGGACATGTACTTGAAAAAGTACAGCATCCGAATGCTGATAAATTAAGTGTTTGTAAAGTGGATATCGGTGAAGAAGAACCGGTTCAAATCGTGTGCGGTGCGCCGAATGTGGCAGCAGGACAAAAAGTTCCTGTCGCAAAAGTAGGAGCTGTTTTACCGGGGAATTTCAAAATTAAAAAGAGCAAGCTTCGCGGAGAAGCATCCCACGGCATGATCTGTTCCCTGCAGGAATTGGGAATCGAAGCGAAAGTAGTGGCAAAAGAGTTCAGTACAGGTATTTTTGTATTCCCTGAAGATGTTGTTCCTGGCACAAATGCGCTTGAACAACTGGGGCTCGATGACCATATTCTTGAGCTTGGATTGACACCAAACCGTTCTGATTGCCTAAGTATGCTTGGTGTAGCTTATGAAGTAGCAGCTATTTTGGGTAAAGAAGTTAAAGTACCAGAAGTAACTGTAAAATCAGGCTCTGAGAAAGCAGAAGACTATGTAAGCGTAAAAGTGGACGCACCTGAGCAAAATCCTCTTTATATCGCGAAAATCATTAAAGATGTAAAAGTCGGTCCATCTCCATTATGGCTGCAAAGCCGATTAATGAAGAGCGGAATCCGCCCGCATAATAATGTGGTCGATATTACGAATTTCATTTTGCTTGAATATGGTCAGCCATTGCATGCGTTCGATTATGATCGTTTACAATCTAAAGAAATTGTCGTTCGTATGGCGCATGAAGGTGAAAAACTGACTACATTGGATGAAGCTGAACGTACGCTTAGCGGTGATCATTTGGTAATTACAAATGGCAAAGAAGCTATTGCACTTGCTGGTGTTATGGGAGGAGCCAACTCTGAGGTTGTTGATGGAACAACAACTGTATTACTGGAAGCAGCCTATTTTGCAGGCGGTCCTGTTCGCAAAGCTTCCAAAGATTTTGGTCTTCGTTCAGAAGCAAGCGCACGCTTTGAAAAAGGTGTGGATCCAAACCGCGTTCGTGCTGCCGGAGAACGTGCAGCAGAATTAATCGCAGAGCTTGCAGGCGGTACAGTGCTTGAAGGTCAAGCAGAATTTAATGAGATGAAGATTGAAGAAGCCGTAATCAGTATTGGTCTTGGAAAAATCAATAAAGTATTGGGTACGTCATTATCTGTTAACGAAGTGAAGGATATTTTAACGCGCCTTCAATTTGAAGTGAAAGTGGATGGAGAAGACTTTGTAATTACGGTACCGACACGCCGTGGAGATATTACCATTCCAGAAGATATTATTGAAGAAGTAGCAAGACTTTACGGATACGATAATATTCCAAAAACATTGCCGGTTGGTGCTTCTAAGCCAGGTGTACTAACTCCATACCAAATGAAGCGTCGAGTTGTACGTCGTTATCTAGAAGAAGCCGGTTTAATGCAAAACATCACATATTCTCTAACATCTGCTGAAAAAGCAACCATGTATACATTAGAGCAACGTGAAAGCATTCGTTTGGCGATGCCGATGAGTGAAGAAAGAAGCACTCTTCGTATGAGCCTGATTCCTGGCTTGCTGGATGTGTTAAAGCATAATGTAGCTCGCCAAAATGAAAATATGGCTGTTTATGAAACAGGCGCTATTTTCCTTAAAACTTCTGATACAGAGCTTCCAGAAGAAAAAGAGCATCTTGCAGGTGCTGTAACGGGTCTATGGAACACAAACCTATGGCAGGGAGAGAAGAAGAAAGTAGATTTCTTCGTTGTAAAAGGAATCCTTGAAGGGTTATTCCGCAAACTTGGATTAGAAAACCGCATGGAGTGGAAACAAGCGATCGTTGAAGGAATGCATCCAGGACGCACAGCTGAATTGTTCTTAGATGGAGAATTAATTGGTTTCGTAGGTCAAGTTCATCCGAAAGTTGAAAAGAAAGAAGACTTAAAAGAAACCTATGTATTTGAATTGTCTCTAGTAGACCTTTTACATGTAGATCAAGAACCAATTCAATATACAGCTATTCCAAGATTCCCTTCTATTACACGTGATATTGCATTGGTTGTGGACTCTGAAGCAGTAGCGGGAGAAATCAGCACGATTATCAAAGAAGCTGGCGGCAAACTATTAAAAGAAGTTCACTTATTCGACTTATACGAAGGAGAAAAAATGGAAGAAGGCAAAAAATCATTAGCATTCTCCCTAAAATACTTCGACCCTGAAAAAACACTAACAGACGAAGAAGTAACAAAAGCCCACAGCAAAGTCCTAATGGCAGTAGAAGAAAAAGCTGGGGCACAGCTGAGAGGCTAGAAAAGCTGAAGGGCCTTGCTCAGGAGCGAGGAGCATAAGACAAAGGCACGAAGGGGATGGTTTCCCCCGTAGTGGCTTTGCTTATGTCCTGAGCTCCTAGGCCCTGAAGCTAGATCTGGTGAAAAGCTGAAACGACTAAAAAGGAACAAAGTCTAAGAACGCCACATCGTGTGGCAACGACTTTGTGACCAACATCCTGTTGGCCTCCGACAAGCATAAGAGAGAGGCACGAAGGGAGGCGTTTTTTCCTCCCGTAGTGGCTATCCTTATGACTCGAGGGCCTAGGAGTTGAAGCTGGATCTAACGAAAGGCTGAGACGACTCAAAAAGGAACAAAGACTAAGACCACCACATCGTGTGGCAATGTCTTCATCCAACATCCTGTTGGCCTTTGCAGCCACTTATAATTGAATGAGGGAGTGGTGGAAGCCATCTCCCTTAATTAAAGATTATATCTGTATAATTTTAATGCAAAAAAGATTGCTATAATATAAGCAATCTTTTTTTTATGTATGAATTAACTTGTTAATGTATGATGACTGTGTTGGTTTATGATAATTTCTCTTTAATCTGTTTGAATTCTTCTCTTAATTTCGTACTATATTCGTCGATTTTTTCTCGTCTTTCTTTTGAGCGCTGTTCTTTCATTCTGGCTTTTGCTTCGTGTTCTAATTCCTTTTGTATCTTACGCGCATGGTCTAGTTCTTCCTGAATAACGCTGGCACGGTATCTAACGATTACTGTATTAAATTGATTAATGATCTCATTATAGGATGTTTCTGTTTCTTCTTGTATAACAGCTATAAGGGCTATATCTCCGTCTTTCATTCTTGTAGAAACCGTATAAAGCATACCGTCCTCTTCCTTGGCATCATTCATATCTAATAAAGAACCGAAGCCGGCACCTATCCCCATTCCTAAAAGGATACCTATCGGACCGCCAAGTAACCCGAGAGCTCCTCCAATAAGTCCGCCTAATAAAGTGTCATCACTTGTTTGACTGCCAGTGTTGAAGCTATCCTTTGTGATAATCTCCCCATCAACTTTTTTTAGTAAAACTACTTGTGAGAGGACGAAATCTTTCTGGGATGTATGAGTTCTTTTTAGCTCAGATAAAGCCTGATATGCTTCGCTTTCAACCTTGAAAAAACTTAACACAACATTTTCCATTCTCGTTTTACCTCATCTCTTTGAAAAAATTCCGATTATTTTATTCCCCTCAGAAAATGCGGTAAACTGGTAAGTTTTTCATTGCATTTAAACATCATTTTAATTGGCTGAGGATAGCGGCTGGATTTAGGGGTAGTTTGGCTGGATTCCAATCAAACTCGGCTGGATTATTACCAAGATTGGCTGAATTCCTTCTAAGTTCGGCCGGATTTTGAATAAAGTCGGCTTGATTCCCGTAAATACAACCTACGAGGCCCTGTTAAATGGAGAATCTTGTTGAAAACAACTTTACTCCATAATAAAAACACTCAGACCAGATGTGATCTCCCCAATTGTTAGACCGTGTGTCTAACAATTGGGGTGCAGATCAGCTCCCAAGCTGAGTGTTTGATTATAATCCAATTCGTTTTACGAGCTTGCGTGCCTTTTCTGTATTGGCGAAGTGAAGCTTGGCAAAGGCGTTTAATTCACTTTCACCTTTTTTAGCGATAAAGACAGCGGCAGCTTCATCCACTTTTGAACTGGCGCCTTTAGGAATCGTCATCCCTGCCTGTTCGCTGAGTAGATCCATATGTTTTAAGAAAGCGTAGCGGGCAATGACAGAAGCGGCTGCCACCGCTGTGGATATACTTTCAGCTTTTGTGCTGAAATACAAGGGAACTTCACGATTTCCGTTCGTGGCGGTATGGCGAAAATATATATCAGGTTCACAAAATTGGTCTATGAGAATACCATCTGGCTTGGTTCCTTCCAATTTGGCCAGCAAATGATGAATAGCTTGTTCATGCAGCATGGCTTTCATTTTACCCTGGCTCATTCCTTTTTGCTGAACACTATTGTATTTTTCGTTTTTCAGGACAAGCAGACTATACGGGATCATTGCTGTAATCTTTTTGCCAAGAATTAATATTTGCGGATCGCGAATCGTTTTAGAGTCCCGTATGCCCATATTTTCAAGTTCCCGAATATGTTCCTTGCTGACATAGGCTGCCGCAACTGTTATGGGTCCGAAGTAATCGCCCGTTCCCGCTTCATCTGTACCAATGATACTCAACTCATTGATTGTATGAGGAGGACGGTAGATATGGTCTGATACACTTCTTTTTTTAATTGGTGATTTTTTTTGAGGGGCAGCAGCATTGGCTGATCCGCTACTCCATTTTTGAACTTCTGCATCTGAGACGGCTCCCTGGAACAATACTTTTCCAGAATTATAGGCCGTAATCGTCATCCCATTCATTTTCGCTGAGAAAACAGCTCCGGGTGGTGTTTTAGGCAATAAAGAATTCAAGTAATAGGATTTCATTTTAAGAATCGTTTCTTTTGTTACTGTAATAACAGTATTCGCCATTTTTCTACTCTACTCCTCTTTACGCCAAATTTCCGTCCTCTTGTTGATAGGACGGAAATTTGTGTATATGATATTTTACGATTGATAGTAGTTTTTATCTAGGAATACCAAGAAATTGGTTTTCATGTTATGATAGTAGACAGGATTTTTATGATTGGAGGCAACCGCCTTGTCTGATAAAAACAGGATAAACGTTGAGATATATGGACAACAATACACCATTGTAGGCGATGAATCAACTTCTCATTTACGACAAGTTGCCCACTCGGTGGATGATAAAATGCGCGAAATTGGTCAAAAAAACCCGAGTCTGGATACGACTAAATTAGCTGTATTAACTGCAGTTAATACGATGCATGAATACTATAAATTGTTAGAAAAGATAGAAGCCTTGGAAATAGAAATAAATCAACAGAAGAAATGAGGATATTATGGTTACACTATTCATATTAGTAGCTTTACTCATAGGATTTTTAATAGGTTTAAGAAGAGGCTTAATCTTGCAGCTTGTACACTTATTAAGTTTTATTATTGCCTTGATTGTAGCTAAATTATTTTATAAAGACCTCGGTCCTAAGCTTGAAATGTGGGTTCCTTTTCCGTCATCAGCGGATACTGACTCAAGTCTTAATATGCTGTTTAATATTACAGATTTGGATTCTGCTTTTTACAATGCAATTGCATTCTTTATTATTTTTGTTGGCGTAAAAATTGTCCTGCAAATTATTGGGTCCATGCTGGACTTTCTTGCTCAGCTGCCCCTTTTGAAGCAGTTTAATCAATTGGCTGGCGGGGCTTTAGGATTTGTAGAAATGTATTTGGGTATGTTTATTATCCTATTTATTGGTGCTATGCTACCCATTGAGTCACTGCAGGAAATGATACATAACTCATCCTTAGCGAAAACAATCATTATGAACACCCCATTTTTATCTGATTGGGTGACAAATTTGTGGTTCCATCCATTTTCATGACTTCCTCTTCCAATAGGGAAGTCATTCTTTTTTAGTATCCGATTGAGCTTGTATATAATGAAGGATAA
The DNA here is from genome assembly GCF_058313575.1 of Bacillus sp. z14 (2026). NCBI lineage: Bacteria > Bacillati > Bacillota > Bacilli > Caryophanales > Bacillaceae > Bacillus > Bacillus sp. z14 (2026). Next base: position 64,543 of record NZ_JBZFQK010000005.1, on the reverse strand, counting down.
AGGTATCTAATAAATGAAATAGGACGGGTAGGTGGCCGGAATGATCGTAAACAAAAAAGATGTCATTAAACTATTGGAAACAATAGCAATATATATGGAATTAAAGGGAGAAAATCAATTTAAGGTTTCTGCCTTTCGCAAAGCTGCACAGGCACTTGAAGTAGATGAACGCAGCCTGTCGGAGATTGATGATTTCACCAAGCTGAGCGGGATCGGCAAAGGAACGGCAGCTGTCATAAATGAATATATCGAAACGGAATCATCAGAGGTCCTTAAAGAATTGCAGGAGGAAGTGCCGAAGGGGTTAATTCCTCTTCTTCGCTTACAAGGACTCGGTGGGAAAAAGATTGCCAAGCTATATAAAGAGTTAGCTATTACGAATGCGGAAGAGCTGCAGAAAGCGTGTGAAGAAGGGAAAGTCAGTAAACTTGCCGGCTTTGGCAAAAAGTCTGAAGAAAACATACTTGATGCCATCAAAGCAATGGGAACAAAACCGGATCGTCTGCCTCTTGCTGTTATGCTGCCGATTGTGGAAGACATTGAGGCAAAACTGCAGGCAATGGAAGATGTTATTCGCTTTTCAAGAGCTGGCAGTGTAAGGCGCGGACGTGAAACGATAAAAGACCTTGATTTCATCATAGCTACTGACAATCCCTTGAGTGTCAAAGAACAAATCTTAGGGTTAACCAATATTGATCATATCGTTGCAGCCGGTGATACAAAAGTATCTCTTGCTTTAGCCTATGATTATGAAATAGCAGTAGATTTCAGGATGGTAAAGCCAGCTGAGTTTGCAACGGCTTTACACTATTTTACTGGATCTAAGGACCATAATGTCCGTTTACGCCAATTGGCTAAGGATCGCGGTGAAAAGGTTAGTGAATATGGCGTTGAAAATTTAGAAACTGGTGAAGTCAAAACATTTGAGAGCGAAGAAGACCTATATAGCCATTTTGGTCTGCCGTATATTCCACCGGAAATTAGGCAGGATGGTACTGAAATCGATAAATATCAAGCTGATTACGGTTTAATTTCCTTGGAGGATATTAAAGGTGATCTTCATATGCATACAACCTGGAGTGACGGCTCCCATACGTTAAAAGAGATGGTAGAAGCTTGCCGTGCCAAGGGGTATCGCTATATGGCCATAACCGATCATTCTCAATATTTAAAAGTGGCAAACGGACTGACACCTGAAAGAGTTTTAAAACAGAAAGAAGAAATCAGGAAGTTAAATAAGGAATATGATGACATCATGATCCTGTCCGGTATCGAAATGGACATCCTTCCGGATGGTACACTTGATTTTGATGATGAAATTCTAGAACAATTAGATCTTGTTATTGCTTCTATTCACTCCTCTTTCTCACAACCGCAGGAAGTGATTATGGAGCGTTTGAAAACAGCATTGACCAATAAACATGTCGATATTATCGCACATCCAACTGGGCGGGTTATTGGGCGAAGAGACGGTTACGCAGTGGATATGGATTTATTGATTCAGCTTGCAAAAGAAACTGATACGGTATTAGAGTTGAATGCCAATCCAAATCGTCTCGATTTAGCAGCGGAAAATGTTAAAAAAGCTCAGGATGCAGGAGTTAAAATCGTTATTAATACAGATGCTCACAGCATTGATATGCTGGAGAATATGGACGTAGGTGTGTCAAACGCCAAGCGTGGCTGGATCAAGAAAGAAACTGTATTAAACGCCCAAAATGAGGACGATTTTTTGGCTTTCCTCAATAGAGACTAACAGAAAAAGTAAGGAGGATTTTTCTCCATGCAAGACAAAGTATTAAAAACACTCGAGTTTACAAAAATCATTGCACAATTGCAAAAACATGCTTCTTCCAGTCTGGGAAAAAGCCTAAGTGAACAGTTAATGCCCAATACCGATTTGGAAGAGGTTAAACGTACTCAATATGAAACAGACGAGGCTGCAACCGTATATCGCTTAAAGGGCAATGTGCCTCTTGGAGGGATATTTGATATTCGCTCCCATATAAAACGAGCTCGGATTGGTGGTGTTCTCAGTCCTGTTGAATTGATGGAAACATCAAGTACACTGAGAGCAGGACGGACTCTACGCAGATTTTTGGAGGATATGCAGGAAAATGAAATCGAACTTCCTATTCTCTATGAATATAAAGACCAATTAGTGAATCTGAGTGATCTGGAAAAAGACATCAATATGGCAATTGGGGACCATGGTGAGGTTCTGGACTCTGCCAGTGATACGCTCCGGACGTTGCGTCAGCAATTGCGCACGAATGAAGCAAGAGTTAGAGAAAAGCTTGAAAGTATGATTCGTTCAAGCAATGCCGCCAAAATGTTATCAGATACGATTGTGACGATTCGGAATGATCGTTTTGTCATACCTGTAAAGCAGGAATATAGAAATCATTATGGCGGTATTATCCATGATCAATCTGCATCAGGGCAAACCTTGTTTATTGAGCCGCAGTCTATTGTTCAATTGAATAATACATTACAGGATATTCGCGTAAAAGAAAGTAGGGAAGTAGAACGTATACTAACAGCACTTTCCAATGCTGTAGGCGAGTATGCAGATGATATTCTACTGAATGTCTCTATTTTGGCTAAGCTCGATTTTGCCTTTGCAAAAGCAAAATATGCAAAAGCTATTCATGCATCCATGCCGATTATGAATAATCAGGGAATCATTAAGCTTAAGAAGGCAAGACATCCGCTCATTCCAAAAGAAGAGGTTGTTGCCAACGACATCATTCTTGGAGAGACCTATGGGACGATGGTCATTACAGGACCGAATACAGGCGGTAAAACCGTCACATTAAAAACGGTCGGTCTTTGTACATTAATGGCTATGGCAGGTTTGCAGGTACCGGCAATGGATGGATCAGAATTAGCAGTTTTTAAATCTGTATATGCAGATATCGGTGACGAACAATCGATTGAGCAAAGCTTGAGTACATTTTCATCTCATATGGTGAATATAGTGGAAATCCTAGAAACCTTGGACTTTGAATCACTCGTATTATTTGATGAGCTTGGAGCTGGAACAGATCCTCAGGAAGGAGCGGCACTAGCGATTTCAATTCTGGATGAAGCACATTCACGTGGAGCTAAGGTTATTGCTACAACCCATTATCCTGAGCTGAAAGCCTATGGATATAATAAAGAAGGCGTCATGAATGCAAGTGTGGAATTTGATGTAGAAACGCTCAGTCCAACCTATCGACTGCTTATCGGTGTGCCTGGTCGAAGTAATGCGTTCGAAATCTCTACGAAGCTGGGTTTAACTGAACGGATTATTCGCAACGCTCGTGGAATGATTGGAGCCGATTCCAATAAGGTTGAAAACATGATTGCATCTTTGGAAACTTCACGAAAGGAAGCTGAAAAAGACTGGCAGGAAGCGGAAGAATATTTGAGGGATGCTGAAATCCTTCATCAAGATTTACAAAAACAATTAATGGAGTACGAGGATAAAAAAGATACGCTAATCGAAAAAGCCAAGCAGGAAGCAAGGCAACTCGTAGAAAAGGCTCAAAAAGAAGCGGAGGAAATTATCCGTGAGCTGAGACAGATGCGAATCGAAAAGAGTGCTGAAGTCAAAGAGCATGAATTGATAGAGGCGAAGAGAAGGCTTAATGAAGCAAAACCTGAGGAATCCAAAAAAATAAGAAAAGCCGCTGTATCGTCAGCCAAAAGGACGCTTAAGCCTGGCGATGAAGTTAAGGTTCTCACTTGGGGACAAATTGGTCAATTAATAGAAAAGATATCCGATCATGAGTGGAATGTTCAAATGGGAATCATGAAAATGAAAGTGGATGAGAAAGATCTCGAATTTAAGAAAAGTCCAAAGCCAGTCGAGACGAAAACGATCACCAAGATTAAAGGTAAAAATTTTCATGTTAATCTAGAGCTTGATCTCCGTGGTGAGCGTTACGAAAATGCATTGTCTAGAGTGGAGAAATATATTGATGATGCCTTGCTTGCCGGTTATCCGCGTGTTTCCATCATTCATGGGAAAGGAACAGGGGCACTGAGACAAGGAGTCAGAGAGTATTTGAAGAATCATCGTTCAGTCAAATCAATGAGGTTTGGGGAAGCTTCTGAAGGTGGAATTGGCGTGACGATTGTTGAATTGAAATAAGGGAGAACACAGGAGGAGACCATGGAAACACTGGGGAAGATTTTGTTGGTGGTATCTGCTTTATTTATCATTGTCGGGATCATATATATGGCCTTCTACGCGTGAGTGCGTGAGTGAAAGAGTTTAAATGGTGGGGGGTCCCGCTGTTTAGGCTCTTTTTTATATCCTGCCGGCAAGTTAAGTACACATTGAAAGCAAAAAAGTGATTATTGGATATTCAGGACTTCCAAAATCATTCTTTAGGAGTTAAGAACTAGATAATTCAAATAAAGTTAACAGAATATTAGTAAAATATTGTCACATAAAATTCATTATACTATAATTAACTAGGAGAAATAGCTTTTTAAGGGAGGTTTTTACATTGTTAGAAGAAAAACCATGGTTTAAGCATTATCCAGAAGAAATCCCGAAAAGCATCGAGTATGGACATAATTTAATACAGGATTATTTAAAACAGTCTGCTTACAAATACCCAACTAAAAACGCCATTCATTTTATGGGAACATCAATTACGTACAAGAAACTGTATGAGTATGCATTGCAATTTGCCCATTATTTGAAAAAGCTAGGCGTTGAAAAAGGTGACCGAGTAGCTATCATGCTACCAAATTCGCCGCAGGGAGTCATTGGTTATTATGGATCATTGATAGCAGGTGCTATAGTGGTTCAAACGAACCCTCTGTATATGGAAAGAGAAATCGAATACCAAATGCAGGATTCAGGTGCCAAAGTTATCCTGACTTTAGATATTTTGTTCCCCCGTGTCATGAGTGTCATGAAAAAAACAGATTTACAGCATATCATCGTTGCTCCCATCAAAGATTTTTTACCTTTTCCAAAGAACTTAATTTATCCATTTATCCAGAAAAAGCAATATGGCATTGTCGTCAATGTTGAGCATAAAGGCAATCATCATCTCATGTCTGAAATCCTAAAAACATCACCGAAAACCGAGGTCGAGTATGAAGGCAACCCGGAAGAAGATCTTGCCTTACTGCAATATACCGGTGGAACAACTGGTTTTCCTAAGGGAGTTATGCTGACACATAATAACCTGGTAGCCAATACAAAAATGTGTGATGCCTGGCTCTATAAATATAAAGAAGCAGAAGAAAAAGTCCTCGCAATATTGCCTTTTTTCCATGTCTATGGGATGACTACCGTTCTTATCCTTTCTATCATGAAGGGCCATGAGATGATTATATTGCCAAAGTTTGATGCCGTTACGACCTTGAAGACTATACAGAAACAGAAGCCAACTCTATTTCCAGGAGCTCCTACCATGTATATTGGCTTATTAAATCATCCCGATATATCGAAGTATGATTTATCATCCATTGATGCCTGTATAAGTGGTTCAGCAGCACTCCCAGTGGAGGTTCAGGAGAAATTTGAAAAACTCACTGGAGGTAAATTGGTCGAGGGCTACGGTTTGACAGAAACATCACCGGTAACTCATGCTAATCTTTTATGGAATGACAAGCGTGTGAAGGGAAGTATTGGTTTGCCATGGCCAAGTACGGAAGCAGCAATTCTATCTTCTGAAACCTTAGAGCCGTTACCTCCAGGCGAGGTCGGTGAACTAGCAATAAAGGGACCGCAAGTTATGAGAGGTTATTGGAATCGTCCTGAGGAAACAGAAAGCGCTTTCTCTGGTGAATGGTTATTAACGGGAGATATGGGCTATATGGATGCAGAAGGATACTTCTACATCGTGGATCGTAAAAAAGATATTATTATTGCAGGTGGGTTCAATATTTATCCGAGGGAAATTGAAGAGGTATTATATGAGCATGAGGCTGTTCAGGAAGCCGTGGTGGCGGGTGTGCCTGATCCATATCGCGGAGAAACCGTGAAAGCGTATGTAGTATTGAAAGATCAAGCAAAAGTGACCGAGCAGGAATTAAATGCATTTTGCCGTAAGCATTTGGCTGCCTTTAAAGTACCTCGTCTATATGAATTCCGCGATGAGCTTCCGAAAACCGCGATTGGTAAAATTCTACGACGTGTATTGGTTGATGAAGAGAAACAAAAACAACAAACAATTGATAAAAGAGAGGCTTAATGGATTCTGAAGAAAGCTCTTCGCAAAACCATTTGATTGAAAAGGGATTTAGCTTGACTTTATTATTTTTCCCCTCTAATATGAAATTATGAATGACTATTCATTCATTTTTAGAGGAGGAAGAATGATAATGAAAAAAGACCGCCCAAAATACAAACAGATTATTGATGCAGCCGTGATTGTTATTGCAGAAAACGGCTACCATCAAGCACAAGTCTCCAAGATAGCAAAGCAGGCGGGTGTAGCGGATGGTACGATTTACTTGTATTTCAAAAATAAAGAAGATATTTTGATTTCCATGTTCCAGGATAAACTGGGAAGTTTCATATCCAGTATTGAAGAAGAGATGGAACGGGTATCCAGTGCAACTGAAAAAATGCTGGTGCTGGTGCGCAAGCATTTTGAGATTCTTTCTGAGGATAAGCATTTGGCTATCGTTACACAGTTGGAATTACGGCAATCCAATAAAGAGATACGTTATAAAATTAATGATGTTCTTAAAGGATATTTAAAGCTTGTTGATTCCATTTTAGTTACAGGAATTGAACAAGGGGAATTCCAAGATAAACTTGATGTTCGTCTGGCTCGTCATATGGTATTTGGTACGCTGGATGAAATCGTTACGACTTGGGTGATGAACGAGCAAAAATATGATCTTAATAAGCAAGCTGAACCAGTTCACCATTTAATAATCAAAGGATTGGGTGCTTGAATGAGATAACCATGATACAAAAAAGGGGTAATACAAATGAAGACATTACGTGTATATGAGGAGAATCAGGTGGCCTATGTCTCTATAGATAGGCCACCAGCTAACGCACTGGCTTCTGATCTTCTTGAAGATTTATCCGCCATGTTTGATTCGATTGAAGAAAACGAGGATGTGCGGGTTGTTGTCCTATATGGAGAGGGGAAATTTTTCTCAGCTGGTGCAGATATTAAAGAATTCACGACAGTTACATCCGAAGGAGATTTTTCTGCTCTTTCTAAAAGAGGACAGGATTTATTTGAAAGGATTGAACGGTTCAAAAAACCGGTCATAGCGGCCATTCACGGCGCTGCATTGGGAGGCGGACTTGAGCTCGCTATGTCTTGCCATCTGCGATACGTAACTGAAAGGGCTAAGCTTGGATTGCCAGAGCTGCAGCTGGGTCTTATTCCCGGTTTTGCTGGTACTCAAAGGCTCACTCGTTTTGTGGGAGCATCCAAAGCTGCAGAGATGATGTTCACATCTGAACCTATTTCTGGTTTGGAGGCTGTTGAAGCAGGACTTGCAAATAAATCCTTCAAGGATGAAGAGTTAATGGATGCCGTAAAAGAGATTGCCGGTAAAATTGCAGGAAAAAGTCCAATTGCACTAGAGAAAGCCATCCACCTTATTAACTACTCTAAGCATGAACAATATTACAAAGGAGTAGATGAGGAAGCTATCCAATTTGGCAAAATCTTTGTCACTGAAGATGCTAAAGAGGGGATTCATGCATTTTTAGAAAAACGTTTGCCGATTTTTAAAGGAAAATAGGCGGTCAATAGCGAATCATTTTGTGAGTAACCTCTTCTCTTTGAGTGGGAGCTTCAGAGAGTAGGAGTTATATATATTTAGTTTTCTCAATCTTCAAAATTAATACGAACTATAGGAGGGCAATACATGAATATCTATGTTTTGCTAAAAAGGACATTTGATACAGAGGAGAAAATTTCATTATCAAACGGCCGTATTCAAGAAGATGGCGCTGAGTTTATCATTAACCCGTACGATGAGTATGCAGTGGAGGAAGCTATCCAGGTGCGTGATGCACAGGGCGGCGAAGTGACTGTTGTGACAGTCGGCGGAGAAGATGCAGAGAAAGAGCTAAGAACTGCACTTGCAATGGGAGCTGATAAGGCAGTTCTTATAAATATTGAAGATGATGTGGAAGATGGAGACCAATATACAACTTCTAAAATATTAGCTGAGTATTTAAAAGAACAAGAGGTTGATTTGATTATTGGAGGGAATGTGGCAATTGATGGAGGTTCCGGTCAGGTAGGACCGCGTGTAGCCGGTTTACTTGATATCCCTTATGTAACTACTGTTACTAAACTTGAAATTAACGGCGAAAATGTAACCGTTACCAGAGATGTTGAAGGGGATTCTGAGATTATTGAAACTTCTCTGCCTTTATTAATTACAGCTCAACAAGGTTTGAACGAGCCGCGTTATCCATCCTTACCAGGGATTATGAAAGCGAAGAAAAAACCGCTTGAGGAATTGGAACTGGATGACCTTGATCTTGAAGAAGATGATGTAGAAGCTAAAACAAAGAGTATTGAAATTTATCTGCCTCCTAAGAAAGATGCCGGTAAAGTTTTACAAGGGGAAATTCCTGACCAAGTAAAGGAACTGGTTAATCTGCTTCGTACTGAAGCAAAGGTAATTTAATTTAAATAAACGGTGATAGTGATAGATAGCAACGAACACAAAGGGAAAAATAACGGGAGGTAAAATTATGTCTAGAAAGATTTTAGTTTTAGGTGAAACAAGAGAGTCTTCTCTTCGTAATGTATCCTTTGAAGCAATCGCTGCAGCTAAGACAGTTGCTGAGGGCGGAGAAGTTGTAGGCGTTATACTTGGAGAGTCTGTTACAGAGATTGGGATGGAATTAATTCATTATGGAGCCGACCGTGTTATCGCTGTTGAGAATGAACAGCTAAAACAGTATTCATCAGACGGTTATACTCAGGCCTTGTTAGCTGTGATTGATCAAGAATCTCCTGACGGACTTATTTTCGGCCATACTTCATTGGGAAAAGACCTGGCGCCGCGTGTTGCTGGTAAATTAAGTTCCGGACTAATTTCAGATGCGATTGGTGTAGAAGAGGCAGGCGGAAATATCGTCTTCACACGTCCAATCTACTCCGGTAAAGCATTTGAAAAGAGAATTGTAACAGATGGACTAGTATTTGCTACTATTCGACCAAATAATATTGATCCGCTTGAGCATGATCCTTCCCGTACGGGGGATGTTTCAACTATATCTGTAGATATCAAGGATTTACGTACCGTTATTAAGGAAGTATTACGTAAAGCAACTGAGGGAGTTGATCTGTCAGAAGCTAAAGTAATTGTTGCCGGTGGACGGGGAGTAAAAAGCGAAGAAGGTTTTGAACCACTAAAAGAATTGGCCAACGTTCTTGGAGGTGCTGTTGGAGCATCTCGCGGAGCATGTGACGCCGAATACTGTGATTATTCTCTGCAAATTGGCCAAACAGGTAAGGTCGTGACACCGGATCTGTATATTGCTTGTGGAATTTCCGGAGCAATCCAGCATTTAGCCGGTATGTCTAACTCCAAAGTAATTGTAGCAATCAACAAAGACCCAGAGGCTAATATTTTTAAAGTAGCTGATTACGGTATTGTTGGCGATTTATTTGATGTAGTTCCTTTATTAACAGAAGAGTTCAAAAATCTTCTTGTGAAATCTTAAGTTCATATTTTGGGTAAACAGGGTGGCAAAAGCCATCCTGTTTTTCAACATAAAGGTAAAATTAGTACAAACCCATTTCTTTGAAATTCAGGATAATTAAGCAGGACAGTAGCCATCCTATATAGAACAGTGGTATACTCCACTTATAGTTTACTTAATGTATGCTTTAGGAGGTAAAATTCATGGCAATTTCTAATGTAACGGATCAAACATTCGTAACTGAAACAGGCGAAGGCTTGGTTTTAGCTGATTTTTGGGCACCTTGGTGTGGACCTTGTAAAATGATCGCACCTGTATTGGAAGAAATCGATGCAGAGTTAGATGGTAAAGTTAAAATCGTTAAACTTGATGTAGATGAGAATCAAGAAACAGCTGTTAAATTCGGTGTCATGAGCATTCCTACACTTGTTCTTTTTAAAGATGGAGAAGTAGTAGATAAAGTGATCGGATTCCAACCAAAAGAAGCACTTGTTAATTTGATTTCCAAGCATTCTTAAGGTTTAACGTAAAAAAGACTTCGGACGACCGGAGTCTTTTTTCTTTTGGAAAGTATTAAAACCTCCTTTAATTGTAAAATCCGTTTATAATATATAGAAACTTAAACTTTAAGTAGAGGGGGGACCCTTTTGAATCAACATATAAAAGATAAGCTTAGCTTGTTACCCGATCAGCCGGGATGTTATCTAATGAAGGACCGACAAAATGTTGTTATATATGTGGGAAAAGCCAAAGTTTTAAAAAATAGGGTACGTTCTTATTTTACTGGTTCTCATGATGGGAAAACCCAGCGCCTTGTATCGGAGATTGAGGATTTTGAGTATATCGTAACCTCTTCTAATATGGAGGCACTCATATTAGAAATGAATCTAATAAAAAAATATGATCCAAAATACAATATCATGCTGAAGGATGATAAAAGCTTTCCGTTTATCAAGATCACTTCGGAAAGGCATCCTCGATTAATCATTACAAGAAACGTAAAAAAAGATAAAGGTAAGTACTTTGGGCCCTATCCAAATGTATATGCAGCCAATGAAACTAAAAAGCTGTTAGACCGGCTGTATCCGCTCAGGAAGTGTACAACCTTACCGGCTAAAGCATGTTTGTATTATCATATTGGACAATGCCTTGCACCATGTGAAAAGACGGTCAGGGAAGATGAATATAAACAAATTACAGATGAAATAACAAAGTTTTTAAATGGCGGTTTTAAGGATATCAAGAAAGATTTACAGGATAACATGTATAAAGCATCAGAAGAATTGGACTTTGAACGGGCCAAGGAATTAAGGGACCAAATCGCTCATATTGAAGCAACAATGGAAAAACAAAAAATTGTATTCAGCGATTTAACGGACCGGGATATATTTGGATATGCAGTTGATAAAGGTTGGATGTGTGTCCAAGTCTTTTTTGTTCGGCAAGGAAAGCTGATTGAGAGAGATGTCTCGTTATTCCCTTTATATGATGATCCTGCTGATGAGCTATTGACCTTCTTGGGGCAATTTTATTCTAAGCCAAATCATTTTAAACCACATGAAGTACTCCTCACTGATGATATAGATATAGAATTGGCTGAAGGACTTCTTGACGTGAAAGTGGCACAGCCTAAACGTGGACCAAAGAAAGACCTGGTGAAACTTGCTGTTAAAAATGCAAAAATCGCCTTGCAGGAGAAGTTTTCTTTAATCGAAAGAGACGAAGAACGGACGATAAAAGCAATTGAAAACTTAGGAGAAATCATGGGGATTCATACACCGCATCGAATCGAGGCTTTCGATAACTCGAATATTCAGGGTGTTGATCCTGTCTCTGCTATGGTTGTATTTATTGATGGGAAACCTGAACGGAAGGAATACCGGAAATATAAAATTAAAACCGTAATCGGCCCGAATGACTACGATTCCATGAGAGAAGTCGTCAGAAGGAGATATGCCCGCGTACTTCGAGAGAATCTCCCTTGGCCGGATTTAATCATAGTTGATGGAGGCAAAGGACATATTGAGGCAGTTCGCGAAGTAATTGAGGATGAATACGGAATGGAGATTCCTGTAGCGGGATTGGCTAAGGATGATAAACATAAGACCTCCGTATTGCTATACGGAAACCCTTTAGAAATAATTCCATTGGGCAGAACCAGCCAAGAGTTTTACCTCTTGCAGCGTATACAGGATGAGGTTCACCGATTTGCAATTACCTTCCATCGGCAAATTAGAGGAAAATCAAGCTTCCAATCTGTCCTGGATGGAGTTCCTGGTATAGGAGAGAAAAGAAAGAAAGTACTGCTTAAGCATTTTGGCTCGATTAAAAAGATGAAAGAAGCCACATCAGAGGAATTTATAAAATTGGGAATCCCTGAAGCAAGCACCAAGGCTTTATTGGATAAACTAAATGAAGAACAAAAAAATGACTAACCAGTAAACCTGCACCTTTAATTTTATGGTGCAGGTTTTTTATTGAAGGTAAACAGATATCATAGAGAAAAAGGGCAATTCATATATGGAATTACCCTTTTTAATCAATTTACATTAAATGGTATCTTTATTGTCGGTTTTCACCGTGAAGTATACTTTATTTGCCCGTTTTTTTTGTTCTTCATAGCTTTCAGAAACTACTTTTCTCTGATGTTCTGTTTGGTAGGCAAGAAAACCTGCTTCTAATTGGAAATGGGTATTTTCGTTGATTGAAAATCTGCGGTTAATTAATTCACCTGTAAGCTCCCACTTTAATTCATCTTTTGTTTCCTTTACCAGCGTAAGGTCGCCCCAACCGGCGTCATGAAAAAACGTGATGGTTTCTTCTGTACTAGATAATGGAAATCTTCTTCCGAGTTGCTTTCCAGCCCAATAAAGGATTTGAGGGCCTTCCTTTCCCAATAAATCTTCCAAAAGGAATTCTCTTATTATTTCATACCCAAATGCAGGTATTAACGGCTCATTTTCAGTGACAGGTGCCATTTCTACTGACTCTAACTTATCTTCTTTTGTCATAGTTTCCCCTCTTTCCTTACATTATTATAGCTATATATATGGGAGTGGATGCAAGGGTAAAGTTGTATTTTCTATTAAGTATTTTCCAGGTAATATATAGAAATAGAAAAATATCAGTTATTTACAAATTATCGGTAGAAATAGGAAATCTCTGTATCCGTTTTCTTGACGCATTTTGGTTGAAAGGAGTACAATAAAACCGTCACATAATTGTAAGAATATGTGGAATTATTTTTGTTTTTATACTATTCATCTATTAATTTTGCAGAAAAATGTTTTTGGCATCTTAGATGGGTGGTGGGTTAGATGATTGCAGCTATGTTGAAGACCTGCTTGCAATTATTTAAGGCATAGTCCTTATCCAAGGCTATACTTTTATTTTTTCATTTTCAGAGGGAGGGTAACTATGGAGAGTCGTCGCGAGTTTAATTTACGTAGGTTACATTCGTTGTTAGGGGTATTACCAATCGGGCTTTTTTTGATTGAGCATTTAATGGTCAATTATTTTGCGACAAGAGGGCCTGAAGCATTCAACAAAGCAGCTGAATTTATGCATGATTTACCTTTTAGGCTTTTAATGGAGATTGTTGTCATCTATTTGCCAATCCTTTTCCATGCTGTATTAGGTCTTCATATTGCATTTACGGCGAAATATTCAGTGGGAAGTTACAGCTATTTCCGTAACTGGATGTTTGCTTTACAAAGAATCACAGGTATCGTGACTGTAGTTTTTATCGTTTGGCATGTATGGCAAACGAGGGTGCAGGTCGCATTGGGTGATACAGCAAATGCGGATATGATGGTTGAAATTTTTTCTAATCCATTTATGATTGCTTTCTATATGGTAGGTGTACTTTCAGCAATATTTCACTTTGCAAACGGGTTATGGTCATTTGCTTTAAGATGGGGACTTATCGTAACACCAAAATCCCAAAGAATATTTACATATATAACTCTTGGAGTTTTTGTATTTTTAGCTTTTATATCCATTCGCACGCTGCTGGCGTTTATCAACATGGCTTAAACAATTGCAATAGCTTAGCAGGTGAGTCTGCTAGTTTAATAAGGAGAGGGTCGGTTTATGAGTAAAGGTAATATAATCGTAGTCGGCGGCGGTCTTGCTGGTTTAATGGCTACCATCAAAATCGCTGAAGTAGGACATAAAGTAGAACTTTTTTCAGTCGTACCCGTTAAAAGATCCCATTCTGTTTGCGCCCAAGGGGGAATTAATGGAGCGGTAAATACAAAGGGTGAAGGTGATTCTCCTTGGGAGCACTTTGATGATACCGTGTATGGCGGTGACTTTCTGGCTAACCAGCCGCAGGTAAAAGCAATGTGTGATGCGGCTCCTTCGATCATTCATATGTTTGACCGTATGGGCGTTATGTTTAACCGTACGCCTGAGGGATTGCTCGACTTCAGACGTTTCGGCGGTACACAGTATCATAGAACAGCATTTGCAGGCGCAACTACTGGCCAGCAATTGCTCTATGCATTAGATGAACAGGTTCGTCGTTATGAAGTGGCGGGTCTTGTTCAGAAATATGAGGGTTGGGAATTCCTTGGAGCGGTGCTGGATGATGAACAGATATGCCGCGGAATTGTAGCACAAAATTTAACCTCTATGGAAATTAAATCTTTCCGTGCGGATGCAGTTATTATGGCAACCGGAGGACCTGGAATTATTTTTGGTAAATCTACGAATTCCATCATTAACACTGGTTCAGCAGCTGCGATTGTATATCAGCAGGGTGCTACCTATGCAAATGGTGAATTTATTCAAATACATCCAACGGCAATCCCTGGGGATGATAAACTTCGATTAATGAGTGAGTCTGCGCGTGGAGAAGGCGGACGTATTTGGACTTATAAAGATGGAAAGCCTTGGTACTTCCTTGAAGAGAAATACCCTGCTTATGGAAATCTAGTTCCTCGTGATATCGCAACACGTGAAATTTTTGATGTGTGCGTGAATCAAAAGCTGGGAATCAACGGTGAGAACATGGTCTACTTGGATCTTTCTCATAAAGATCCTAAAGAGCTTGATATTAAATTGGGCGGTATTATTGAAATCTATGAAAAATTCACTGGTGAAGATCCGCGCAAATTGCCTATGAAAATCTTCCCGGCTGTTCACTATTCCATGGGTGGACTATGGATTGATAATGACCAAATGACTAAAATACCTGGATTATTTGCTGCCGGTGAATGTGATTTTTCACAGCATGGAGCTAACCGTTTAGGAGCGAACTCCCTGCTATCCGCCATTTATGGAGGAAGTGTTGCAGGACCAAATGCGGTACGCTATGTAAATGGACTTGCTAGAAACGCTGATTCCCTACCGGATTCTTTATACGAACAGCATGAGAAGGCTGAAATGGAAAAATGGAATCGCATTATGTCCATGAATGGAACAGAAAATGCTTATTCCATCCATAAAGAATTGGGTGAATGGATGACCGATAATGTAACAGTAGTTCGTTATAATGATAAGCTTCAAAAAACAGATGAAAAGATTCAGGAGCTGCTTGAAAGATGGGAAAACATTAATATTAACGATACGGCAAAATGGAGCAACCAGGGAGCATCATTCACACGTCAGCTATACAATATGCTTCAACTGGCACGCGTTATCACATTGGGTGCCCTGCAGCGTGACGAAAGCCGTGGTGCTCACTACAAACCGGATTTCCCAGAACGAAATGATGAAGAGTTCATGAAAACGACAATGGCTGACTTTGTTGATGGAAAATCTGCACCAAATATTTATTATGAAGAGATTGATGTCTCACTTATTAAGCCGCGTAAACGTGACTACTCTAAGAGCAAGGGGGCAAATTAATTATGGCTACAGAAAGTAAAGTACTGTTTAAGATCCAACGCCAGGATAACCCGAACTCTGAGCCTTATTTTGAAGAATTTGAGTTGTCCTATCGACCAAATATGAATGTCATCTCTGCACTAATGGAAATACGTCGTAACCCGGTTACAAAGGAAGGCAAGAAAACAAGCCCGGTTACGTGGGATATGAACTGTCTGGAAGAAGTTTGCGGTGCCTGTTCCATGGTCATTAATGGAAAGCCACGTCAATCCTGTACGGCATTAGTGGATCAATATGAACAGCCAATCGTGCTGGAACCAATGCGTACTTTCCCGGTTATCCGTGACCTTCAGGTAGACCGTAGCAGAATGTTCGATTCACTTAAAAAAGTTAAAGCCTGGATTCCCATCGATGGTACGTACGATTTAGGTCCGGGACCTCGTATGGCTGAGAAAAAACGCCAGTGGGCATATGAATTATCTAAATGTATGACTTGCGGTGTTTGCCTGGAGGCCTGCCCGAATGTAAATGATAAGTCCAATTTTATCGGACCTGCTCCTGTGTCACAGGTTCGTCTATTTAACGCTCATCCAACAGGTGAAATGCAAAAAGCAGAACGTCTGAATGCGTTAATGGGTGACGGAGGAATTCAGGATTGTGGTAACTCCCAAAACTGTGTTCAAGTTTGTCCGAAAGGTATTCCTTTGACAACCTCGATTGCTGCATTAAATCGGGACACGAATGTCCAGGCTTTCAAAAATTTCTTTGGAAGTGACAAAATCTAAGTCTTTTCATTTTGATAGTCTTAGATGGATGTGAATAAATGTAATATAGTAAGAAAGGCCGTCTGTAATAGTCAGACGGCCTTTTCCGTTTAGCGATTGTGTTATGTTTGTAGAAATATAAATAAATAGGTTAGTACTACATTTGTGATCATACAATAAAGTTTTATTTTTATTCACTTGTAATCTAAGCAAAGGACATGGTCCAAAAAACATGCTATCCACCAGTAAAATAATTACAATTTCGTCGATTTTTCTGTATAATGAATGAATAGTCATTCATATTTATAGAGAGGTGTGTTCCCAATGGGTAAAATTGCATATATTAAAGACATGGAAGAGTGGAAAGAAGAATTTACTTTTTCTTATTCTATTAAAGTTAGATTTTCAGAGACAGATATGTTTGGGCATTTAAACAATACAGTGCCTTTTACGTATTTTGAACAGGCACGGATTGAATATTTTAAAAGTCTTGGCATGATGCAGGATTGGGTGGATACCAAACATGAAACGATTCCTGTAGTAGCTGATCTTCAATGTGATTTTCTCCACCAGGTTTTTTTCGATGAGAAACTCAATATTAAAGTTAAGGCAAATAAAATAGGCAATTCATCGGTTGATATCCATTATCTTGGTCTACGAGAGGATGGGGTTCCCTGCTTCACCGGTCGAGGAACAGTTGTCCAAATTTCCAGATTAAGCGGTAAGCCGGTAGCTTGGACAAAAGAGATGAAGGAATTGTTTAATGACGGATTGAAGAAGCAACCTCAATCATAAAAACACGTTCATTCTTATCTAAATATAGTCACTCCTTATAGACCAGTCACATACACTATCGTGACTAAATATATACCCAATCCTAAGGTTATGGCTGGTAGCAAGGAGGGTTACAATAGTTGAAGGAGAACGATTTCACTCATAAACCTTTACTCACAAAAAGAGAAAGAGAAGTATTTGAGTTATTGGTACAGGACAAAACAACAAAAGATATCGCTAAGGACCTCTTTATTAGTGAGAAAACTGTGAGAAATCACATATCTAATGCGATGCAAAAATTGGGCGTAAAGGGCCGTTCCCAAGCGGTCGTAGAACTACTTCGAATGGGTGAATTAGAATTATAAGATCATTCAATGATCTTTTTAGAAGCTCGCCTAGCAAATGATCTATTTATCATTGTTCTTGACAATTCCTTTATGAGTCCATAAATTAGGAAGAGTAGCGAATATCAAATCACTATACACGTCATTGTAAAATGTAAAGTATGTGGTTTGAATCACTACTCTATTTTTATGCCCAAGTGATGGATTGGAAAAGAAATAAACTAATGATAAAGTGATATACAGTCCGGTTTAAATAATAGAGCAAAATGCTGCAAGCAAAAGATAGATAGAGGCGATCTGATTTGGATAGAGAAAACCCAATAGGACTTATCGATTCGGGAGTTGGCGGATTAACGGTTTTTAAAGAATTTATCAGGCAGCTTCCAAATGAAAATTTAATATATCTTGGTGATACAGCCAGATGTCCATATGGGCCCAGACCAATGGAAGAAGTTCGAAAGTTTACATGGGAAATGGCTCATTTCCTTTTGAAGAAGAATATTAAAATGTTAATTATAGCTTGTAATACCGCGACGGCTGCCGTACTTGAGGAAATGAGGGCAAGCCTGCCAATTCCGGTTTTGGGTGTTATTCAGCCGGGAGCTAGGGCAGCGATTGATGTATCAAAATCAAGAAACATCGGTATTATTGGTACGGAAGGAACAGTGCGCAGTAAAGCATATAATAAGGCGTTATTAAGCATTCATCCAAAGGTACACATTGAAAGTTTGGCATGCCCAAAATTTGTCCCTCTGGTAGAAAGCGGGGAATGGAACAGTGCAATTGCTAAAAAAATTGTTGCTGAAACATTAAAGCCCTTGAAAAATAGGAGCATGGATACATTGATTTTGGGATGTACACATTACCCATTGCTAACAGAACCTATATCAAATTATATGGGATCCTATGTGACGGTTATATCATCAGGGGAAGAAACGGCCAGAGAGGCAAGTGTACTATTGGAGCATGCTGGCATGCTAAATAAGGAAACCCCTCAGCCAACCTACAATTTCTATACTACCGGCTCCAGAAGAATGTTTAAATCTATTGCTTACGCCTGGCTTGGTGAAGCAGTTGAAACGGTTGAACATGCTACGCTTAATCAGTTGGTAGATGGAGACTAGTAAAGCAACTTATAAAAACCCTTGCACAATTTTAAGTATGAAAATACTTCGCTAAAATTGTGCAAGGGTTTTTTTAATCCATAATTTTTTTCTGCCTATAAAGGTATAAAATGAGCCAAGCCCCGTATATATGTAGTACAAACAGTCTTAGGAGGAATGGTGTATGCCTTTACGAACGAAATCAACATTGGTTGCTTCGGTACTTATATCATCTGTTTTAGTGTCAGGCTGCGGCTTGTTCGATTTACCAAAAAAAGAAGAAATTGATCCGCCACAGGATGTTACTTATTTGAAGGAGCAGGCAGAGGGTGAAGAAGAAGTTGTCAATCAGGAGGGTGTTAACACCAACGAAGAGGCAGGAAAGAATGAAGAGGCATTAAAGGTTCAAACGGAATTATATTTAATGGATGCAAATGGATATATTGTGCCACAAACCATTCCATTGCCAAATACAGAAAGTGTAGCTAAGCAGGCGGTGGAATATTTAGTGACGAACGGCCCGGTATCACAAATGCTTCCGAATGGATTCAAAGCTGTTTTGCCGTCAGATACTGCTGTTAAAAGTGTAGACATTAAGGATGGAGTAGCCACCGTAGATTTTTCTAAAGAGTTTAAGGAATATAAAAAAGAGGATGAAACGAAAATTCTGGAGTCAGTGACTTGGACTTTAACGCAATTTGATAAAGTGGAGAAAGTAAAATTGCAAATCGAAGGGCAAGCATTAAAGGAGATGCCCGTTAATAAAACAGCAATACAAAACGGAACATCAAGATTAATGGGAATTAATAACGATCATACAGACACGACCGATATTATGAATACACGTCCTGTTACGGTTTATTATATGTCCGGTGAAACAGATAACTATTATTATGTACCAGTGACAAAAAGAATCAGTAATCAGGAAAATGATCATGTAGAAGCCGTAGTCAGCAGCCTGATTAAAGGTCCGGGTTATTCCTCTCCGCTTGTTACGGAGTTCAGACCTGATGTTGCATTAGTCGAGGAACCTAAAATAGAGGATGGCGTGGTTACACTTAATTTTAATGAATCTATTTATTCAAGCTTTGATGGGGAGGAGAAAATAGTATCCGGCCATTTATTAAATGAACTGGTGCTTTCTCTTACTGAGCAAAAAGATATAAAGAAAGTGGCGATTCAGGTAAATGGAGAGGGTGAGCTTCTGAAGGAAGATGGCAAGAAGCTATCGGAACCGGTAACACGACCTGAAACCGTCAATACAGGTAAATACTAATAGTGAAAAAGATGGGCAAGTTCCGTTTAGGAGCTTGCCTGTTTTTAATTTGGACATAAATGGCAATATTGTTTGGACAGGGTGCTTTTTTATTGATTTAGGGTATGCTAAACTAAGCATGATGTATACATTTAGGAGGTACCTATGAGATTTGATGGTCGAAAGAAGAATGAATTAAGACCCGTACATATAGAAACAAATTATATTAAACACCCGGAAGGCTCGGTGTTAATCAGTGTCGGTGATACAAAGGTGATTTGTACAGCCAGTGTAGATGACCGTGTTCCGCCATTTATGCGCGGAGAAGGAAAAGGATGGATTACGGCAGAGTATTCAATGCTGCCTCGTGCAACAGAGCAAAGGACGATGCGCGAATCAACTAAAGGGAAAGTTACTGGACGTACGATGGAGATCCAGCGTTTGATTGGGCGCGCTTTACGTGCGGTAGTCGATTTGGAAGCGCTTGGAGAAAAAACAATCTGGATTGATTGTGATGTGATTCAGGCAGATGGAGGAACAAGAACAGCTTCGATTACAGGTGCATTCGTTGCAATGGCGATTGCGCTCGATAAGCTTCAGGAGGCAGGGAAAATTAGCTCTTATCCGATTAAAAACTATTTAGCTGCCACATCAGTCGGGATGATTGAGGAGCTTGGAGCGGTTCTTGATTTGAATTATCATGAAGACTCTAAGGCTTTAGTGGATATGAATGTCATTATGACAGGCGCAGAGGAATTTGTGGAGCTTCAGGGAACCGGAGAAGAAGCGACTTTCTCCAGACATCAATTGAATGAATTACTTGACCTTGCAAGTGAAGGTTTACAGCAATTATTTACTGTACAGCAAGAGTCATTGGGAGATATAGCAGCTAAAATTCAGTAAAGCGTACCAATTTATACGATTTTTCTCTTGGGAGGAGAAGTTGAATATGAATACCGTTTTAATTGCAACCAAAAATAAAGGTAAAGCAAAAGAATTTGAAGCATTATTTTCCCCAAAAGGGATTAAGGTTATTACCCTATTGGATATTGAGAATGCGATTGATGTTGAAGAGACAGGAAGCACATTTGAAGAAAATGCTCTTTTGAAGGCTAACACTATTTCTGAGCTTATGAATATGCCTGTTTTGTCTGATGATTCTGGCTTGGTCATTGATGCATTGGATGGACGTCCGGGTATTTTTTCGGCAAGGTATGCAGGTCCAGGAAAAGATGATAGAGCTAATTATGAAAAGGTTCTTAATGAGCTAGAGGGTGTACCTAAAGAAAAACGAACTGCCCGTTTTTATTGTGCAATAGCACTTGTCGGTCCGAAGATGGAACCTATTACAGTTTCCGGAACATGTGAGGGAATCATTGCTGACGCGCCGGATGGCGAGAATGGCTTCGGATATGATCCTATTTTCTTTGTGCCGGAAAAACAAACAACGATGGCGAACCTTGAAGCAGAGGAGAAAAACAGAATCAGCCATCGAGCGAATGCTTTAAAAGAATTAGAGAATGTACTAAATGAAAAAGTAGTGGAATTCCTATGAAATGTTTAATTGTCAGTGATAGCCATGGCTTACTGGAAGAATTGGACGTTTTGCATGAAAGACATAAAGAAGAGGTCGATCTGTTTATACATTGCGGGGATTCAGAATTATCTTGTGATGATCAAGTAATTCAGTATTATCAAACTGTACGAGGTAATTGTGATTTCGGAGAGGACTTTCCGGAGGATTTAATTGCACATCTTGAAGACTGGTCAATACTTGTTACACATGGGCATTTATACAATATCAAATCTACGTTGATGAATATTAGCTTGAAAGGGAGAGAGGTTGGTGCGAATGTTATCTGTTTTGGCCACTCTCATATAGCAGGTGCAGAAAAAATTGATAACTGCCTGTATATTAATCCCGGCAGTATACGTCTACCGAGAGGAAGTCAGTATAAAACCTATGTGATTCTCGAAAAACAAGGTCAGAATGCAATCGTTGATTTTTACACAATGTCTGGGGAAAAATTACCAGGCTGGCAATTGAAAACAACACTTTCCTAAATCAAAAAAAAGTTGTATAGTAAGTGAAGGGAATATACAGATCAGGATTTGTGAGTTCCCTTCCCTTCACTTTTAAAAAGATAAAAAACTTTTTCAAAAAAGTTATTGACTTATAAATAAAGTGATTATATAATAATAAATGTCGTTAAGGACAACGTAAAAAAATAAAAACATGTCCCAGTAGCTCAGCTGGATAGAGCAACGGCCTTCTAAGCCGTCGGTCGGGAGTTCGAATCTCTCCTGGGACGCTAGTAAAAAAAACCTCTTATTTTCATAAGAGGTTTTTTGTTTCTAAATCTAATAAGTATGAAGCTAGAATGATTAAATCTATGGTATAGACAAATTCTCTTCCAAGTCCGTTAATTAAAGAAAGAGGCAAAACCTTTTAAAGTTGGTTTTGCCTTTTTTTACATTTAATATTGAAATTATACAAATAACCTATTTGGATTACCTTTCCCTCCGTTTCTGACTATATAAGTTAAAGGCTGGATGAGAACCTTTTGTGATGATATCCGTGATGATTTTAGACAAGACAGTGCTATAGACAAGTCCGTTATCTCCATAGGCAAATTGAAAATGGCAGTGTGGAAATTCGTCATATTGACCGATAAGAGGAAGTCCATCGTGTGTCCCGCCATAGAAGGCTCCAAGATAAAATTCGGGTTCAGCTTTTATACCGGGAAAGAGCTTATTAAATTCTTCAATAAGCTTCGTCTTTTTATGATTAATTTTTGAATCACGATCCTCAGGATAGATTGTGTTTTCGTCAAGTCCTCCAATGATAATCCGATTATCTGCAGTTGTGCGCATATAGATATATGGGCGTGCTGTTTCCCAAATTAATGTTTGCTTATACCATTCAGATTGCTGAAGATTTTCAACCGGTTTGGTGATAACAGCATATGAACTTGTCAGAAGACAATCCTTATCTTTTTTAAATTCGAGCCCTTCATATCCAGCAGCAATGATGACTTTTCTTGCTGTGATGGAATGATTGCGGTCTGTAAAAAATGTAGCATACTCCTTATTGAATTTTTTACCGGTTATTTTTGTATCCTCAAATATTTGTACACCCTTTTGATGGGCTGCTTGAATCAGGCCATGATTATATTTAAATGGATTGATTTCCCCATCATTATGGATATACAAGGCTGATTGCTTAGAAAATGGGTAACGCTCTTTAATTTGGCTTTCGTTAAGCAGATCGACAGGGAAGTCGTGCTTGATCAAATAATCGTATTCCCTTTGTAACTTCGTCTCTCCTTGGGGATCACTGGCATAATAGAGGCTATCCCTTCGTGTAAACTCGGAATCTAAATTTAGTTTTTTCGATGTTTCTTCAATTTCAGAAATGGCTTGCTCGCATAATTTTGTATGGTAAATGGCTGATTCTTCCCCAAAGGAATTGATCAACTCAAACAACATCTTATCTCCTAAATATTGAAGGAGGGCGGTGTTGGTCATAGTGCTGCCGGTACCAATCCTTCGTTTATCAACTACAGCCACCTTAAGTCCTTTGTCGCTTAAAAGGTATGCGCACTGTGCCCCTGAACTTCCTCCCCCAACAATAAGAACATCACAAAGTATATCTTCCTCCAACGATGGATATACAGGAGGATTAGGATAAGTTGTTTGCCAATAATATTTGCCGCTCTGCAGGTTCATAATCCGTGCTCCTTTTATAGAAGTGATTTGAAATAGAATTCCCTGCTGAAATGAAAGTATACCTGTATCAAAGTGTAAGATTATTGGATGGAGCGAGAGCTTAAAAAATATAATATGACCACTTTATAATCTGAATAAGCAAAAAAGAAACACCTCTCTTATTATAGAAACATAAGAGGGGTGTATATACACATTAATCAATATAAACAGATCTCACCAACGTGCGAACAGATTCTTTTCCGTTAGGATGCTTGGTCTTGATATCGACTGTCATATTATAGACACCTGGCTTCGGCACTTTTGGCAGTTTGGCAGAGAAATCTATTCCGTTGGTTGTCTTAGGGAGGACGGTTTGCGTCAATTCGATACCGTCTTTGTCGATTAATTTAATTGAGAAGCTAGCTGTTCCGGAATGCTTAGGGGCACGGATGGTGAAGTCCGTCAGCTCTGCTTTGCCTGTTCCGGCCATCTCCAGTTTATATATTTCCTTTTCGTTAAAGGTAGAGGCTAATAGATAGGCATCATCAGCTTCCGTTGCCTTTATTTGTACCGTCCATGTACCAGGAGTGAATTCTTTGTTATAAAAGGTATATAAGCTGGCACCGGAAAAAAGTATCTGATCGACAGTCGGCTTAGAGGCGGGGATGATGGTACCATCTGGTGAAATCAATTCGACACCTGTTGATGAGTGGGCCGTATAGATCGAGATTGTACCGGTGGTTTTTTGCGGAATATAGATCTCTTTTTTTACAAGTTGATTTTGGGCTAAGGCATCCCCATGAATATAATGAGAAGATGTATTTTGAATGGCCGATTCATTTTGCTCGGGATCGGCTGTTGATTTAATTTGTGTAACTGAGGCAGTGCGCATATAAGGCTCAATCCGCGAAAACACCTTGGAGCCCATCCGAATATTATCATGGTCAATTGAGCTGTCTGTAAACAGATGTGTACCATAGGATAGTTTGGAGCTTGTTTCAGTGACCAATCCATCATTAGCCCCGTATGAAGATAAATAGGCGCCTCCCAAGGATAGAGCGGAGAAAGCAGGTCCATGATCCGTTCCTGCCACGGTATAGTACTTATTCTTGTTTCTATTCGTATGCCCATCCGTTACAGAGCGGAATCTCGCCATTTCCCCAAGCTGCAAAGAATAGGTACCAGCATCGTTTTGGCCAAGCAAATCTCCGAGCCACCCAGCATACCAGCTATATGCCAGGTCTGCCAGCTCTGAACCACGATGTGGTGAACCTAGTGTAATAACCTTGCCGACATAGGGGTGGGCTCCATAGTGTACTAGGGCTGCTTGAGTATCTGGTCCTCCTTTGCTGTGAGCGATGATGTTGACTTTCTGGCCATTGAAGTGTCGGGAGATATCGGCTAGCATCGATGCAAGTAATTCTCCGTTCGTATACTGATTTTCCGACCCGTTTCCGGCTGCATCATAAAGCTGGACAAAGGCGGTTTGATATCCGGCTTCATACGCCTTTGTATACATATCATTCACGCCATGATATTCTGTTTCACCGTACCAACTGGTTGAACTGCCATTTTTCCCTTGGACAAAAACAATCGGAGGTTTAGCTGGATTTAAATTCGGCGGCCGTTCACCCAGGAACCATTGGCCTGGCGTAAAGGTTTCATCAGGTGGTTTCAGCTTGCCGGCTGAGGTTTTTGTAGGCAGGCTGAATGGTAAGAAAAGAAGCGCAGCTGATAGAATAACACCAATCCGTTTCTTCATCGTATCCTTCATATGATCCTCCATTCAAATCAGTCTTTTAATACAAAAATAATTTTATGATGATTAGAGGTTTCGTATTCTGAAGCAAATGGCTCAAAATGTATTAGGAATAATTATGTGTGCAAGATTCTTTGAATGTGGAAGAGGAGTTTTCTTTGGTTGATAAAACGTAGTCAGAGTAGGTTTCTTTAGATAAAAACATTTATTAAATGTCATAATGAGAGCGGTAGATACAATCTTTATCTATTTAACTATACAATCATTTTGACTTTTTTTACAATTTAAATGTGGCATACAAGCATAGAGGAGAAATACTGTTATTAAAGAAAAAATAACTAAGAGATTTTCTGTACGTGGGAAATTGAAGGATGAAAACGGAATGGGCCTTGAATGGCTGTGGATTTATGGATATTCACAGTCAACACCTAGGTCTATAGTAGATCTTGACTGAATTCACAAAAAAGGTTGTCCCTTATGCTATTAATGCATTTGGGACAACCTATTACCTGTAAATTAATGAGAGTGTTTCATATTCTCTTCAAGTACACTTGCGACCTTTTGGAATTCTTCGTCGCTTTCAATTTCGTGAAGTTCACCGTCTTCGTCAACACGGAAAAAGAATATTTCCATATCTTCTTCTGTTTCGAGTTTGATTTCTTCCACGAGTGCGGTAACAGCGTATTCTGCTCCGTCTACATCCAATGTACCTAGTACTTCAATTTCTTCTTCCTGTCCATTTTCGCCTTCTAATACAAGGATTTCTCCCACTTCAATTTTCGCCATTTGATTACTCCTTTAACGATTTACTTGTCCGCTTAGTATATCCATTATTGATAGGAAAAACAACTATTAATACCCAGGTGCGAAGCTTAGAAAAAGGATTGATCAAGCAAGAATGTTTGTTTATTGTCACTTACTTGTTACTATTAAATGGAAACTTTATGATGGAAGGATCCAAACTATATGACAAATAAAAGTATTAATATAAATGTTCCTGTTTCTGTACTAAATTTAGCCCCTATTCGCAAAGGCCAAGATGCAAAGGGAGCAATTGATTCAATGGTTGAGCTTGCACAGGCTACAGAGAAGATGGGATATAAGCGATATTGGGTTGCCGAGCATCACAATACACCTACAATGGTTAGCTCAGCCACTTCTATTTTAATTAAACATATTTTGGAGCATACAGATAAAATAGAGGTCGGATCCGGTGGCATTATGCTGCCTAATCATTCCCCATTAGTTGTGGCGGAGCAGTTTGGAACGATGGCAACTATCTATCCAAATC
Organism: Bacillus sp. z14 (2026); assembly: GCF_058313575.1. NCBI lineage: Bacteria > Bacillati > Bacillota > Bacilli > Caryophanales > Bacillaceae > Bacillus > Bacillus sp. z14 (2026). The sequence goes on along the minus strand of NZ_JBZFQK010000005.1, from coordinate 38,061 downwards.
GCCTTAATTTGGGCTTGGGAAGAGCGCCTGGAACAGATATGATGACGGCGAGTGCATTAAGACGTTCACAGAAGGATTCCGTTTATACATTTCCTTCAGATGTGCAATCCTTGTTAACCTATTTGGGACCGGAAGAGAATCAGGGTTATGTAAGGTCGTACCCGGGTGTCGACACCAATATACCAATTTATATTTTGGGATCCTCTACGGAATCAGCTGTTCTTGCTGCTAAATTGGGTCTGCCTTATGTATTTGCAGCCCATTTTGCTCCAACTTATTTGGAAGAAGCCATCTCAATTTACCGTAATCAATTCAAGCCGTCTGAATATCTAAGTGCTCCTTATATGATGGTCTGCTTGAATGTTATTGCAGCGGAAAGTGATGAAGAGGCTGAGATAGAATCTACAACCATGCAACAATTTTTCCTAAACGTTGTTCGTGGGACAAAAAATTTGTTAAGCCCTCCAATCAAAAACATGGATGAATTATGGAATGGACCTGAAAAACAAATGGCAAAATCCATGTCCAGTGTCACGTTGCTTGGCTCAAAACAATCCATACGCGAGCAGCTAATCAGCTTCCAGGAAAAATATAATGCTGATGAAATTATGGCTGTTTCCTATATCTATGATCAAGATAAACAAAAGCGGTCCTACGAAATACTAAAAGAAGTGGTTGAAGGTCAATAATGAAAAAACAGCGCATCCGACGGTACATATTTAACCGTGAGGATGCGATTTTTTTATTAATGAATTGTGTCGTTGCAATCCTATTTGTTTCGTCGAGCTCAGTTGAAAAGTGATAACATGAAGAAGGAAATGTGGCAGTAAGGATTTTATTAAGCAACCGTATATATACATAGAATACCACTGAATAAATGGGTAATTATGTTAAAATATTCAAAAGCATAGTTTTACGAGTTCTTTGTCGGTGGATGGGCTAAATTGTATATTAAAGCATTCAATATTTTTTTGTATGGGAGTGAGGGAGAATGATTAAGCGTTTAAGCGAAAAAGATCATGATGTTTGTGTGTCTTTTATTCATACGAAGCCTTCTGAAAACTTATTTTTAATTGGGGATATTGAAGCGTATGGATATGAGGAAGATTTCCAAAAGGTTTGGGGAGAGTTTGATACAAATGGGAATCTGATTGCCGTTCTTTTAAAATACAAAGAAAACTATATCCCATATGCTGTGAATGATCTATTTGATGCCAAAGGATTTGCTGATATTATGCTGAATGATCCTGAATTTTCCATGATGTCCGGTCTAAAGGAAGTCACTGAGAATATTGAACCCTATTTACAGCAGAGACTTTTAAATAAAAGGCAAACATTTTATGCGAAATGCCAAGTTTTAAACGCTGAGGCTGGCTATGTAGATACGACAGAAGTACAGTATGCTGCACCTGATGATGCAGAACGAATTGTTGAATTGCTGCAAAATATCCCGGAATTTAAAAATTCATGTACGTCGGTAGAAGAAAAACGTAAAAGTTTAAAGGATGGTTTTTCGCGTTGTGCTTATATTACCGATAATGGGAAAGTAGTTTCATCCGCTTCGACTACAGCGGAAAATTCCTGCTCAGCTATGGTAGTCGCTGTCGCTACTTTAGGAGATTATAAGAAAAAAGGCTATGCTACGAAATGTATGGTCAAGTTATGCAAGCAGCTTCTTAGTGAGGGAAAGGAAATATGCTTGTTTTATGATAATCCAAATGCTGGCGCTATATATAAACGAATTGGCTTCGCAGATATTGGATATTGGATGATGTATAGGTTTAAGAAGGATAAATTGTCAGATTAATAGAGCGGCGATATGGAGAAGACGTAGTGGAAGGCATTCATACAAAGCACCCTGAAAGTTAAGCTTGAAACCTAATGTTCAGAGTGCAATAGAGTATTTACTATTACTGTAGGATTGTTTATTTATGTTTTGCTAGATTTGCTACAGTACCGCCATCTACGCGTAAGTCGATACCTGTGATATAAGAAGCCGCATCGCTTAATAAAAATTCTACAGCTGTTGCAATCTCTTTTGATTCCCCTTCACGACGTAAAGGTGTAATTTCAAGCATCTTCTTCATTTCTGCTTGCTTTGAGGCTTCCTGACGTCCCATTGGTGTGTTGATTGTTCCAGGAGAGAGAGAATTTATACGTGCGCCTTTTTCTCCCCATGTCCATGCCTGGTCCTCAACAATTAATTGTACGCCTAATTTAGATAAACTGTAGGCAGCCCCAGGATTCCCTTGGGCAAATTGCTCCATTGTTTCCACGGCATTTTCAGCTAACGGCTGTTTTAGTACTTCCATATAAGGGCCTTGACGGGGAGCCATATAACCGCTCATGGAAGAGATGCAAACGACCGCTGTTCCTTCCGTAGCAAGTGGAAGGAAAGCTTCTAGAATAATACCTGTCCCAACCAGGTTAACTTCTGTAATCCGTTTTGAATCTGCCATAGTAGGAGAAAGGCCTGCTGTATGAACTAATCCTTTTAATGTACCCAGCTCAGCAGCCTTATCAGCTAGGTCTGCAACGTTTTCCTTAGATGTAATATCAACGACTTGAATGTGGACATCTGTAATCCCTTTTCCAGCCAATTCCTCTTTTGTTTGAAGTAAGCGTTCATGCGAAACGTCTGCTAAAAGGACAGTCCCCTTCTTGCCGACTAATTCAGCAGTTGCTTTCCCCATTCCGCCAGATCCGCCTGTAATGACATATACTTGTTTCGTCATAGTTCCAACCTCCTTATATGATTCAATTTTAATTATAAATGTTTTTTGATTAGTGGTAAAATTTAACTATATGAAGATTCAGAATAAATTCTAAACTTTTATATAAGAGGTTAAAATATAAAACTCAAATGTTTATGTATATCCATAAAAAATAACGGTTTCAAGACTAGGTTTTGGAAAGGAAGCTAGTTTGTCATCAAGAGATATTAGAAACTAGAACACACCATACTCCTATAAAATATTGTGAGCAAATAATTAGTGAAGTAATTATTAAATAAAATAGGATAATTTAGGAGTGTATCAATTAATAAATTCAATTTTCGCTATACTAATATGATTAATAAATCAATAATTGTCTTGAATAACTTCTCTCTTTCGGATAACATTTTTAATATGTGAAATAAGGAACTTATTTTGAGAGGATTAATTAAGCCATGTCAAAACATCAAAAGAAGAACATCTATGCAGCGGGAGCTGTTTTAAAGAAAGAGATTGGTTTGAAAGAAGCCTTAACCATTGTAGTTGGGGTTGTAATTGGATCAGGTATATTTTTTAAAGCTACTCCAGTATTGGAAAGCGCCGGTTCTCCAGTTGCGGCTATTATAGCTTGGTTACTTGGGGGATTAATTACTCTTGCAGCTGCTCTGACGTTGGCTGAGATTGGCTCAGCTATACCGGAGACAGGTGGGGTATTCGCTTATTTGAAGGAGCTTTATGGAGAAAAATTTGCTTTCCTATTTGGATGGGTACAAGCGTTAATCTATATACCAGGCATTCTGGCGGCGCTATCCATCGTTTTTGCCACACAAGCAACATATTTTATGCCTATGACAGACCTCCAGCAAAAATTATTAGCGATTGGTATTTTAGTATTTGTGGCCGCACTAAATATCATCTCAACTAAACTTGGAGGCAGGATTCAGTTCATTTCTACGATAGCTAAAATGATTCCAATTATTGCCATCATTGTGTTTGGAATTATTCATGGAATGGGGAAAGAAACAGCATCGCTATTCTCGGGAGAATCTGTTCATAGCTTTACCCTAACTAGCTTTGGTGCTGCAATCCTAGGAACTTTGTTTGCCTATGAAGGCTGGGTGAGTGTTGGAAATATGGCTGGAGAAATGAAAAATCCTCAGCGCGACTTACCACGCTCTATTTTGTTTGGAATGACGATTATTATTGCAGCATATGTCCTAATAAACGTAGCCTTTTTCTCTGTTATGTCTGTTCAGGAGATTGTTTCGACAGAAAAAGTAGCAACGGATGCTGCTCTCATTCTTTTTGGAAGCGGCGGCTCAGCGATTATCTCGATAGGGATTCTAATCTCTATATTTGGTACATTGAACGGATATTTGATGACAGGTGTCCGAGTGCCATTTGCGATGGCACAAAGCAAGATCTTCCCGTTCCATCATGTTATGGGACGTGTTGAAAGCCGTACAAGTACACCGATTAATGTCTTTATTTTTGAAGTGGTCTTATCGATTATTTATATTTTATCTGGATCATTTAATACACTGTCTACTCTGGCCTTATTTGCCACATGGATTTTCTTTGTAATGGCCATTTACGGGGTTTTCATCCTTCGTAAAAAGCGTAAGGACTTAGTTCCGACTTATCGAGTTCCTTTCTATCCGTTTGTTCCGCTTGTCGGAATCATTGGTGGAGTATATATATTGGTATGTACGGTTTTTACCGATACCTTATATTCTTTAATTGGATTAGCGATTACCGCATTGGGTTATCCTGTATATCTCTATCTGAAAAAATCAAATATGTAAATATGAATACACACGGGTTTCCGATTAGGAAATTCCGTGTGTTTTTTTATCTATCTATATATAAAGCTCCTAAACTGTTTTTAAAAGGAAAGGTAAATTGGGCTTTTTACTTGTATGATTGAAAAGGTTTTAGCAAAATAAGGATGTAGTCATATGTCGGTAACGAAAAAAGGTGAAGGTATGGGGTATTTACGAAAATATATAAAGAAATATGGAGTTTTATTTACGGTTGCGATTCTATTTTTAATGGTTGAAGCCATTTGTGATTTGCTTCTGCCTACGATATTAGCAACGATGATTGATAAAGGTGTAGCAAATAAAGACCTTTCTTTTGTATTGGAAATGGGCGGAGTGATGTTAGTTGTTACGGCAGTAGGTGCGTTGGGTGCGATAAGCAGGAATATAATCTCCAGTAATATTTCGCAAAAAATGGGAGCTGAACTTCGCTCTGATTTATATAAAAAGATACAGTCTTTAAAACTCGTGCAAATGAACCGTTTTGAAGCAGCGACTCTAGTTACAAGGCTTACAAATGACGTAACGCAGGTGCAAGTATTTGTGAACGGCTTGATGAGAATTATGGTGAAGGCTCCATTGATTTGTATAGGGAGCATTATCATGGCAGTCCGTTTAAATGCTTCTATATCATGGATTCTATTAATTATTATTCCGATTGTAGCGGGTATCATTATGCTGAATCTGAAACTTAGCTTTCCTTTCTTTATCCGTGTTCAAAAAGTGACAGATCGCTTGAACGGGGGAATGAGAGAATATTTATCCGGCATACGGGTGATCAGGGCATTCAATCGTTCTAAGTTTGAGAAGGAGCGTTTTGAAGAACGGAATGATGATTTGGCAGAAACCTCTATTAAAGCTATGCGAGTAATGTCTGTATTTAGTCCTGGAATCATGCTAACCGTGAATTTTGGAATTGTGCTCGTCCTTTTAGTGGGCGGTTGGAATATAAATAATGGACAGATGCAGGTTGGACAAATTGTTGCCTATGTGAACTATATGACTCAAATCTTAGTATCTTTATCGATGATTTCAATGATATTTAATTTCTTTGTTCGGGCAAGGGTATCTGCCGGAAGGATTGGAGAAGTATTTAATACTGAGGAGCCTCCTTCAACACTTGATACATCTGGAAAAGCTATTGATAAAGAAGGTATCTTTTTTAATCAAGTTGGTTTTTCATACTTTGGAACGAAGGACTTTGTAGTAAAAGACGCTACCTTTCATGTAAATAGGGGTGAGACAGTTGGGATAATAGGTTCAACCGGATCAGGAAAGAGCAGTCTGGTTAACTTGATTCCTAGATTGTATGAACCTTCTAAAGGTGCCATTTATATGAATGGGGTAAACATTCAAATGATGGACCCAGCTTTATTGAGAGAGACTGTGGCATATGTGCCTCAGAAATCTATGTTATTTACGGGAACGATTAAAGAAAATATACTTTGGGGAAATGGGAATGCCAGTATGGAAGAGGTGGTACAGGCAGCCAAGGCAGCCTGTGCCCATACATTCATAGAGGCTTTGCCCAATGGGTATGATACTCATCTTGGACAGGGCGGAATTAATCTTTCCGGTGGCCAAAAGCAAAGATTATCGATTGCCAGAGCCCTGTTGAAAAAATCATCTGTTTTAATTCTTGATGATTCAACCAGCGCACTTGATGCGGTCACGGAGAAGCAATTAAAGGAATCATTAGGGGAAAGAACGAAAGGGTCGATGATTTTTTTGATTGCCCAAAGAATAACCTCTGTTATGGATGCCGACAAAATTATCATTATGGATAATGGGAAAATAGTAGGTATTGGAAATCATGAAGAGTTAAAAACACATAATCCGGTTTATCAGGAAATTATACGTTCGCAAATAGGTGAGGAGATGGTTAGCCATGGCAAATAAATCGGAGAATGGAAGCAAGCCCTCACAGCCGCAAATGCCGAAACCAGGGGGAAGAGGCCATGGCCATGGTGCGGGCCGATTTGCTCCTGTAGAAAAACCTAAGGATTTTACGGGAACTCTTAAACGGATTTGGGGATTTTTTGGGTCTGAAAAGAGAAGTCTGTGGATTATTTTTGGCTTTGTTGTTATTAGTTCAGCTATCAGCTTATTTGTTCCCTATTGGATTGGAAGAACGGTCGATACGATTGCGAAGGAATCAGTTGACCTGAACTTATTACATATGATGATTCTAATTTTGGCTGTGGTCTATGTAACAGATGGAATATCCAGTTTGCTCCAGGGCTGGATGATGGTCCGAGTTTCTCAGCGGGTTGTTCAATCTTTAAGAAGCAAGCTATTTCATAAGCTGCTTAAATTACCAATCGGTTATTTTGATTCGCATGCCCATGGCGATATGATGAGCAGAGTTACAAATGATATCGATAATGTCAGCAGTAGTATTTCTCAATCGACTACGCAGCTGATGGGTGGAGTCATCACAATAACGGGATCATTTATTATGATGCTAATATTGAGCCCCATTTTGACGGTTGCTGCATGTATTACGATACCATTTATGTATTTGCTGACGAAAATGATTGCTAAACGGACACGGGTTTTATTTCGGGAACAGCAAAAACATTTAGGCAAATTGAACGGACATATAGAAGAAACGATATCCGGAACGCTTATTATTAAAGCCTTTAATAGAGAAAATCAAGTGGTCGAGACGTTTGAAGAAATCAATGGTAAATTATTTGAATCAGGAAGGAAGGCACAAATCTGGTCAGGTTATTTAATGCCATTAATGAATGCAATTAATAATCTTGGACTGGCCGCGATTGCAATTGTAGGCGGTATCTTGGCTGTAAATGAAGCTGTAACGATTGGGGTGATCGCCAGTTTTGTCAGCTATTCAAGGCAGTTTACGAGACCGTTAAATGATTTGGCCAATATATTCAATCTATTTCAGTCTGCAGTTGCAGGTGCTGAACGAGTATTCCAGGTGATTGATGAGAATGAAGAGACAAAAGATGGCGAGCATGCGGTTCCACTCCGGCATTCAGAAGGAAATGTAACGTTTAAGAATGTTTCATTTGGATATGACGCAAATCACCCCATCTTAAAAAATATCAGTTTTGAAGCAAAAACGGGCAGCCACAATGCGCTAGTGGGACCAACTGGTGCAGGGAAGACAACCATTACGAATCTCTTAACCAGATTTTATGAGGTATCTGAAGGGAGCATCTTAATCGATGGGGTAGATATTCGTGATTATACAAGAGAGAGCTTAAGAGATACGTTTGGGATTGTGCTGCAGGACACGTATTTGTTTACGGGAACCATTAAAGAGAATATAAAATATGGCCGGTTGGATGCTACAGATGAAGAAATGATTGAAGCTGCCAGAACGGCAAATGCTCATTATTTTATTACAAGACTTCCAAATGGCTACGATACGATGCTTCTAGAAAATGGCTCGAATCTCAGCCAAGGGAACAAGCAGCTGCTAGCTATTGCCCGGGCAATATTAAAGGATCCAGCAATCCTGATCCTGGATGAGGCAACGAGCAGTGTAGATACGAGAACAGAGCTTGCCATACAGAATGCTATGCGTAAAGTGATGAGAGGACGTACCAGCTTTGTGATTGCACACAGGCTCAGTACGATTCGCGAGGCAGATAAGATTATGGTCATTGATGACGGCCAAGTCAAAGAGAGTGGAACGCATGAAGAATTATTACGTCATAAAGGTCGATACAGTGAAATGTATGAAAGCCAGTATAAAAATATCCAGACTTCATAATGTGAAATCCTGTGGTAATTGATCCGCAGGATTTTTTATTGAATTATATGTAAATAATATGGAAATTATATGCTACTATTAAAATAGTATTTAAGAAGGAGTTCGATTGCTTTGAAAAAAAGACGACCCTGATACTATTTGTCCTTTCATTCATCTATCTATCATTGGCCCAAGTATTAAGTTGGAATAAATACTTTGTTGTTTGGGAGGGTAAGGTATATGAAATGAAGGAAGATGAGGCAATAGATCCTCGGAAAATTGGTAAATACATAGGCAAGGTGGAGTCAATAGCAGATGACGATACCGGACAATATAAAGGGAATGGCTCTAACATATACCCTGTAGGCACTAAGTATTATAAATTGAATAATCAATCTTCTGATTCTGCCATTGCTGTTGAAATCGGTAACTAAAAATGGAAGAAAGCCGAGTTTATCCATGAAGCACCGTTCCGTTTTACCGACCTGTTTGGGAAATACTTGCCTTATACACTTTTAGCAGCTATTGTATTTATTATTTTAGTGAAATTTATACCCAGAATCAGAGTGTCACAATAAATTCCAGAGCTTATAGGCTCTTTTTTTGTGTAAAAAATAGAGATGAAATTTCATTTATTTCTTTTAATTACAAATGATATTGCGATGATAAAAATTTAAAAATAGGAAAACCGCTTAGCAAAAACAATGAAAGCGCATACAATTATTCAGAATTAATTAAATAGTCTAATAATTTAGAAAAATCAGTTGACTATGTGTCTGGAAGGTCGTATTATAAATTTCAACGAGATAACAAATTAGTAATTATTTGGATTTATAATAGTGGAACTAATAACAAGAATTTAATAAGTAGAAGCGATGATAAGGATAAGTAGTAAGTGGGCTGAACAGTTACAGAGAGCCGATGGTGCTGAGAATCGGTACTGTTTCCAAGTATGAACTCCCCTTTGAGCGTCTGTATGAACTCTCCAGTAATACAGACCGGGTTTGACCGATCAACCCGTTATCAAAAGTAAAGAGTGCATGATTGATGAAATCAATTATGAATTAGGGTGGTACCATGGAAAGGACAACAAGCCTTTTCATCCCTGCGTTTCAATTGGGAAACGTATGTGATGAAAAGGCTTTTTTATTTTTAAAAAAGACCTGGCAAATAAGCCTATCACTAAACAGGAGGTAGATTCCATGTTGGAGAAAACAGCTCTTGCTGAGAAGAAAAGCCTACAAACTGAAATAAAAATCAGCGGAGCCGAGATGTTGGTCAATGCCCTGAAAAAGCAAGGAGTGGAGGTTTTATTTGGATACCCCGGAGGTGCCGTTCTACCCATTTATGATGCACTTTATAAATCGGGATTGAAGCATGTGTTGCCAAGACATGAGCAAGGCGCAATCTATGCGGCTGAAGGATATGCAAGGATAAGTGGAAAGCCTGGAGTGGTAATTGCTACCTCTGGTCCCGGAGCAACCAATATTGTCACAGGTCTTGCTGATGCCATGATGGATTCCTTGCCTTTAGTCGTTTTTACCGGTCAGGTTGGTACAGGAGTAATCGGAACAGATGCTTTTCAGGAGGCAGATATTTTAGGAGTTACAACACCGATCACAAAGCATAATTATCAAATTCGAAATACGGCAGATATTCCAAGAATCGTGAAGGAGGCCTTTCATATTGCTTCAACAGGACGGCCAGGGCCAGTCCTCATTGATATTCCGAAAGATATGGCTCAGCTCGTAGCAATAGAAGAGGAACCTGAGACAATCCATTTGCCGGGATATCAGCCAAAGTATGAACCTAATTATTTGCAGATTAGAAGACTCGTAGAAGCAGTCAGTTCTTCTAAGAAACCCGTTTTCTTGGCTGGTGCAGGTATCCTTCATGCGAAAGCCTCAAAGTACTTACTTGAATATGCTGAGCAACAGCAAATCCCAGTCGTTAATACATTATTGGGACTTGGCAGTTTTCCTCCGAGTCATCCGCTTTACATCGGAATGGGAGGGATGCACGGAATATACGCAGCCAATATGGCACTGTCTGAATGTGACCTATTAATCAATATTGGTGCCAGGTTTGACGATCGTTTAACAGGTAATCTATCAAAATTTGCACCGCATGCAATGGTTGCCCATATAGACATTGATCCTGCTGAAATCGGTAAAAATGTTCCGACGGCTATCCCGGTTGTAGGAGATGCCAGGCATGCTCTGAAGCATTTAATCAAGCAGAATGGCAAACAGCCAGATAACGAGGGCTGGAGGAAGCAAATTCAGAATTGGCTGGAGGATGCACCATTCTATTATGACAAGGGGAACGGTCAGCACCTGAAACCACAGAGAATTATGGAAATGATTTATGAAATGAGTAATGGGGATGCCATCGTGACAACCGATGTTGGTCAGCATCAAATGTGGGCTGCCCAGTATTATCCTTTTAAGCGTCCGAATGCATGGGTAACCTCCGGAGGACTTGGCACGATGGGGTTTGGATTACCGGCTGCGATTGGAGCACAAATTGCTGAACCAGATGATTTGGTTATCTCCGTAAATGGTGATGGGGGTATCCAAATGTCTATTCAGGAACTTGCTGTTATCGCAGAACTGAACTTGCCAGTAAAAATTATCATTATCAATAATGGTTCTCTTGGAATGGTACGCCAATGGCAGGAAATCTTTTATGAATCCCGATACTCAGAAAGTGTATTTCGTTCCCAGCCCTCCTTCAGCAAGCTGGCTGAAGCTTATGGAATAAAGGGATTCGATATCTGGACGGAGGAAGAAGCTGAAAGGGTATTTAACGAAGAATTTAGTAAAGATAGTCCAGTACTAATCAATATTTTTGTAGAACCTAAAGAAAATGTATACCCAATGGTTGCACCTGGAAAGGGAATTAATGAAATGGTAGGGGTGAAGAAAAATTGAAAAGGATCATCACTTTAACCGTTCTAAACAGACCGGGTGTCCTTAACCGGATTACCAATTTATTTACGAAACGAAATTATAACATTGAAAGTATTACGGTAGGGCAATCCGAAATGGAGGAGAGAGCGCGAATAACTTGTGTTGTAAACGTCGAATCCGTGCAAATTGCAGAACAAATTACCAAACAATTAAATAAACAGATTGATGTCATAAAGGTACAGGACATAACAGATCAATCCGTTGTAGCCAGGGAGCTTGCGTTAGTAAAAGTAACAGCCACTCCCCAATCGAGAAGTGAGATTTACTCACTCATTGAGCCTTTTAGAGCTTCGGTTATTGATATTGGCAAAGAAAGTCTTGTGATTCAAATAACCGGTGAATCAAATAAAATAGAAGCTTTTATCGAATTAGTCAAGCCGTACGGAATTAAGGAATTAGCTAGAACAGGCACTACCGCTTTTGCCCGCTCCACTCAAATGGGCAACCAGGGAACAAAGAATTATTCAATTGTCTAAATAAAAATGAAAAAGGGAGAGAACAATTATGGCAAAAATGTACTATCAAAATGAAGCAAATGAAGCAGCTTTATCAAATAAAAAGGTAGCAGTTATTGGATATGGATCACAGGGGCATGCCCATGCACAGAACTTACGGGAAAGCGGATTTGAAGTAGTTATTGGATTGCGAGAGGGTAAATCTTGGAACCAGGCGGTTGAAGATGGATTTGATGTTAAATCTGTTAGGGAAGCAAGCGAGGAAGCAGATGTAATCATGATTCTCTTACCGGATGAACATCAAACAAAAGTATATAAAGCAGAGATTGAACCAGTCTTGCGGAAAGGTCATACACTGATGTTCGCTCATGGTTTCAATGTCCATTATCATCAAATTGTTCCTCCGGCATTTGTAGATGTATCCCTAGTGGCGCCAAAAGGACCGGGCCATTTAGTCAGAAGGACATTTGAACAAGGGGCAGGTGTTCCAGCATTATTTGCCATCTATCAGGATGTGTCAGGTGAAGCAAGAGAAGTTGCATTGGCTTACGCAAAAGGGATTGGAGCACTTAGGGCAGGAGCTCTTGAAACTACATTCAAGGAAGAGACCGAAACAGATTTATTTGGAGAACAGGCAGTACTTTGCGGGGGACTTACCTCCTTGGTAAAGGCAGGTTTTGAAACGCTGACGGAAGCTGGCTATCAGCCTGAGCTTGCTTACTTTGAATGTTTACATGAATTGAAATTAATTGTTGATCTCATGTATGAAGGCGGCATGGAAGGGATGCGCTATTCCATTTCTGATACCGCTCAATGGGGTGATTTTGTTTCAGGTCCCCGCGTAGTTGGCCCGGCTGTTAAAGAAGAAATGAAGCAAGTGTTAAAAGAAATTCAGAATGGCACATTTGCAAAAGGATGGCTGCTTGAAAATCAAGTGAACAGACCTGTATTTAACGCGACACAGGCACAGGAAAATGCACATCCAATTGAACAGGTAGGCAGAGAACTTCGTCAAATGATGCCATTTATTCAACAGCAAAAAAAGAAACAGAAAGAAGTGGTCGGCAGTGCGAAAAATTAATATTTTTGACACGACCTTACGTGATGGAGAACAATCTGCCGGAGTCACTCTTAATTTGACCGAAAAACTGGAGATAGCCAAACAATTAGAAAAAATGGGTGTAGATATCATTGAGGCTGGTTTTCCCGCAGCCTCTCCAGGAGATTTCGAATCAGTGAAGAAAATTGCTGATTTAGTCAAAAATTCAACGGTAACAGGACTGGCAAGATCTGTGGAAAGTGATATTGATGCAGTGTGGGGAGCTTTAAAGCAAACGGCCGACCCGAGGATACATGTCTTTCTTGCTACATCACCCATACACAGGCAGTATAAGCTGAAAATGACGGAGGATCAGGTAGTTGAAGCTGCCGTGGCTTCGATCCGTTATGCTTCGAAGTATTTCCCGGTTATTCAATGGTCAGCTGAAGATGCTTGCCGAACAGAGCTTCCATTCCTGGCTCGGATTGTGGAAGAAGCTATCAAAGCCGGAGCAAAGATCATCAATATCCCGGATACGGTTGGTTATATCACACCGAAAGAATACAGTGAAGTCTTCCGATATCTAATGAGCCACGTTCCATCTATAGATCAGGTTACGTTGTCTGCCCATTGCCATGACGATTTAGGATTGGCGACCGCCAATTCTATGGCAGCGATTCTGGCCGGAGCGACTCAGATAGAAGGTACCATTAATGGAATTGGTGAACGGGCCGGGAATACTGCACTGGAAGAAGTAGCGCTTGGCCTATATACAAGAAAAGATTTTTATCAGGCAGAAACCGGCTTGGTTCTTAGTGAAATTAAACGTACAAGTGAATTGGTCAGTAAACTGACAGGTATGGTAATCCCGCCAAATAAAGCTGTAGTAGGTAAAAATGCCTTTGCACATGAATCCGGCATTCATCAAGACGGTGTGCTTAAAGAGAAAACAACCTACGAGATAATTGAACCTGAATTAGTTGGATTAAGTTCTAACTCCATGGTGCTTGGTAAGCATTCAGGCCGGCATGCATTCCGTACAAAATTAGAAGAGTTAGGCTTCCCTGTGTCGGATGAAGAAGTTAATCACCTTTTCAAAGTATTCAAGGATCTCGCAGATCGTAAGAAAGAAATGACAGATGATGATATTGTCGCGTTAGTACTGGAAGAGAAAGTAACAAAAGAGGATAACTATTATGAATTAATTTCCATTCAGGTTCAATACGGAACCAATCAGATTCCTACAGCAACCGTTACATTGTCAGGGGTAAATAACGACAGAATACAGGAGGCCTCCACTGGAGCAGGGAGTATTGAAGCGTTATACAATACGCTCGAGCGTTGCATCCAGAAACCAGTTAAGCTGCAGGATTACCGTATTCAATCAGTTGGCGGCGGCAGAGATGCGTTGGCACAGGTGTTTGTAAGAATTATTTATCAGGGAGTGGAAACAAGCGGACGGGGATTAGCCCAGGATGTGTTGGAAGCGTCGGCCAAAGCGTATTTAAATGCTATTAACCGAGTGATTTTAACAGTAGAGCACCAATCAATGGTGATCACGAATTAATCAATAAGGGGGATTTCTTCGATATGAAAAAAAACATTGCTGTATTGCCGGGTGACGGAATTGGACCAGAAATTATGATAGGAGCCCTCGAAATCCTCAATGCTATTGGTGAACGATTCGGGCATGAATTCGTCTTTGAATATGGGCAAATTGGCGGGGCAGCGATTGACACGGAGGGTACCCCTTTATCTGAAAAAACGATTGACCTTTGTAAACGAAATGATGCCGTGTTACTTGGAGCAGTTGGCGGTCCGAAATGGGATCATAATCCCCCGGAGATGCGACCTGAGCAAGGGCTGTTAAAAATCCGCAAAGAGTTAAATTTATACGCAAATATGCGTCCAATCAGTTATTATGCCAGCATCGAGGATTCATCACCTTTGAAAAAAGAAATCATTGATGGTACGGATTTTTTAATCGTGAGGGAACTAACGGGCGGGTTATATTTTGGCAAACCGAGTAAGCGTAATTATCATGATGGCATGGAATCTGCTGTCGATACTCTGTATTACGAACGCGAAGAAGTAAAGCGGATTATCACACTCGCTTTTGAATTGGCAAAGGAACGAAAAGGAAAGGTAACATCCGTTGATAAGGCAAATGTATTAGAATCAAGCCGAATGTGGAGAGAGGTGGCAGAAGAAGTAGCCAGTGAGTATCCAAAAGTGAAGCTTGAGCATATGCTCGTAGACAACGCAGCGATGCAGCTTATCCGTAATCCAAGGCAATTTGACATATTGGTGACTGAAAATATGTTTGGTGATATTTTGAGCGATGAGGCAAGTGTCTTAACTGGTTCACTTGGAATGCTCCCTTCAGCAAGTCTTTCTGAAAATGGTTTGCATTTATATGAACCAATTCACGGCTCTGCCCCGGATATCGCAGGCCAGGATAAAGCTAATCCAATTGCAATGATTCTGTCTGTTGCATCGATGCTTCGCCATTCCTTCCAAATGGAAGAAGAGGCAAGTATAGTGGAACAAGCGGTGAAAAATGTACTGGACTCCGGCAAACATACAATAGATATATCAGGAGATGGAAAAGTGCTGTCAACTACGGAAATGGCCAGGGCTATTAAGGAAGAAATTTTGCAGAAGGACGCTATTTTTCACATTATGGAAGCGTACGCGTAAAAAAATTAAAGGTATCAATAAAATGAGGAGGAATCTATGTGGGTAAATCGATCGTGGATAAAATCTGGGAAAATCATATAGTGCACAAGGAGGCGGGAAAACCAGATTTATTATACATCGATCTGCATCTCGTTCATGAAGTGACTTCTCCTCAGGCATTTGAGGGTCTTCGCCTAAAGAAAAGAAAGGTACGCAGACCAGATTTGACCTTTGCAACAATGGATCATAATGTCCCCACCATTAATCGTTTTGTAATAACAGATGAGGTGGCGAAAAGGCAATTGACAGCACTTGAACGGAATTGCCAGGAATTTGGAGTACCTTTAGCAGGCCTTGATAGTGAAGACCAGGGAATTGTCCATGTGATTGGACCTGATTTAGGCTTAACCTGGCCGGGAAAAACCATTGTTTGCGGCGACAGCCATACATCTACACATGGTGCATTTGGTGCATTGGCCTTTGGAATTGGCACGAGCGAAGTGGAGCATGTATTAGCGACGCAAACCATTTGGCAAAACAAACCGAAAACGATGAAAATTGAAATAAACGGTTCACTCCAAAATGGGGTTACTGCAAAGGATGTCATTTTATTTATCATCACTCAAAATGGAACGAACTTTGGTAACGGTTATATTTTGGAATATGCAGGAGATGTAGTACGTAATATGTCGATGGAAGAGCGCATGACTATGTGTAATATGTCTATTGAAGGTGGCGCTCGTGCCGGTCTGGTTAGCCCGGATGAAACTACTTTTTCTTATATGAAGGGCCGGAAATATGCTCCCGTGCCGGACGAATTCGAGGAATATTGTAAGCGGTGGTCAGAATTGGCCAGTGATGCTGATGCAGATTATGACAAAGTAATCTACATGAATGGAGATGATATTTCTCCTATGGTCAGTTGGGGCACCAATCCTGGGATGTGCAGCCCAGTAACCGGGAATATCCCTCATTCAAATTCAATGAAGCCAGCAGCAGCCAAAACATTACAGCGAGCGCTAGAATACATGGGTCTTAAAGAAGGTCAGGCAATTACAGATATACCGGTTCAGCATGTATTTATTGGTTCCTGCACAAATTCCAGGATAGAAGATTTAAGGGAAGCGGCTGAAATTATCGATGGTAATAGGGTTGCTGCAGGAGTGAGAGCAATGGTCGTTCCAGGCTCACAGGCTGTTAAGAAGATGGCAGAGGAAGAAGGTCTGGATACGATTTTCAAAGCAGCTGGATTCGAATGGAGAGAAGCAGGCTGCAGCATGTGCTTAAGCATGAATCCAGATGTGGTGCCGGCAGGTGAACATTGTGCTTCCACGTCGAACCGTAATTTTGAAGGAAGACAGGGCACTGGAGCAAGAACGCATTTAGTATCTCCGCGCATGGCAGCAGCGGCAGCGATTTACGGAAAGTTTGTAGATAGCAGAGAAGCGGTGAATCCTTTGATTTCTGGAAAAGGAGGTCATTAAAATGGAAAAAATGACAGTCTATACAGGTAAACCTGTTATTCTTGAACGCGATCATGTCGATACAGATCAGATTATACCGAAGCAGTTCCTAAAGCGCATTGAGCGTACCGGGTTTGGCAGGTATGTGTTTTTTGACTGGCGTTTTCATGCAGATGGAACCGAGCGAGACGATTTTGAACTGAATCAGCCTGAAGCTAAAGGTGCGACCATTTTGTTGGCAGGTGAAAATTTTGGATGTGGATCCTCTCGTGAGCATGCCCCATGGGCACTGGGGGATTATGGGTTTAAAGTAATTTTAGCTTCCTCCTTTGCAGATATTTTTCATCAAAACTGTTTGCAAAATGGAATACTGCCGATAACCTTAGAAAAAGAGACTCTTGCTTCACTAAAGGAATTTATACGTAAAACACCGTTGGATCTAACGGTTGATCTACCTAATCAAGAATTGAGAGCACAAGAAAACGTACTTGCTCGATTTGATATTCATCCATATTGGAAGAACATGCTGATTAATGGTTGGGATGAAATTGAACTAACGCTTCAGTATAATGAAGAAATCAATCAATACGAATAGAGAATACTGGCATAGACTACAAGATATATAGTCTATGTTTTTTTGCGTTTCATTGTTTATTGAGTGAATAACAGAAAGATTTTTTGTTTTTCATGGAAAGGCATGCTAAACTAACGACAATTAATTCAAAAAAATCAAGGCGGTTTGTTATGAAGAACACAAAAAGTGAACGAAAGGATGAAAAGGTAATTCCTTTTCCTAATCTGGCACAATTGCTCCTCAAAAAAGGTATGCAAGCCATGGAGGAGAAAAAATTCAAAAATGCCCGTGAATTATTTGGCCAGGCGTATGAATTGGAACCGGAAGATGAAGATATCAATATCGGATTGGCTCTGTCACTTGTAGAGCTCGGGAATTACCAAGATGCAAAAGCTATAGTGAATAAGATGATGGGAAATGGAATTGGAGAGTATTTTCATGTCATCAATATTTATTTAATGATCCTTCTGCAATTAAATGAACATCGCGAGATTATATCGGTAGTCGAAGCGTTATTGGAAGAAAATCAAGTACCTGAAGGCAGAGTTGAATCATTAGAACATCTATTGGCTATGAGTAAACGAATTGTGGAACAGGGCAGCGAACAGGAATATTCAGATGATTTTCCTGAATTTAAAGTCGAATCACCTCAAATTCAGGAGGAAGAAATAAAAGTTATTTTGGAAACCGGAACGATGCAAGAGCAATTTTTTATGCTATCTTCACTTGCAGGGCAAAATATTAGACCGTGGGTAGGGCTGCTTTGCCAATATTTAATAGAAGAAAAACATCCTTTTTTAAAAACCTTTACTTTATCCATATTAAAAGAGCAGGAAGTGGATAAGATTGTAGAGGTGGATAAGTTCGGTCAAACTATTACAGTGAATATAGTAGACTTACCAATTGTTGAAGAAACGCATTTTTTATCTGACATACATAAAACCTTACGTGACAGGTTGGAAAATAATAATCCTATCATGTTCGAACAGGCAATGGAAATGGTTAAAAGGCATAATATCCTGCTTTATCCATTGAATATACCGAATCTCGAAGGATGGGCAGAAGGCTATTATCGAATTGTGTCGGAAGCCTATGGAATCGATTTGAAGGAGCCTGATGAAAGGATAAATATAATTATAGAGGAAATCAGGAATCTAGAGGGGATGACTTTCCCTGTTATTTGAGGGTCCAAGTCTTGAAACGTAGGAAACCTATGTTATAATATAGTGGTTGCAATATGCATTGGTACAGTAAGGCTGTACTGCCTAAGATCAATAAATCTAGTTGCACATAATATCGTGTTAAGAGAAAACGATTATTAGGAAATATATATAGTGGAGGGAAAACCATGTCTGCAAAATGGGAAAAGCTTGAAGGGAACAGCGGTGTATTAACTGTTGAAGTACCGGTTGAAAAAGTAAACGAAGGCTTAGATTCAGCATTCAAAAAAGTGGTTAAACAAGTACAAGTGCCAGGATTCCGTAAAGGAAAAATGCCTCGTGCATTATTTGAAAAGAAATTTGGCGTTGAGTCTCTTTACCAAGACGCATTAGATTTTATTCTTCCAGAAGCATACGCTAATGCAATTGAAGAAACTAAAATCGAGCCAGTTGATCGTCCAGAAATCGATATCGAAAAAATGGAAAAAGGCGAAGCTCTTATTTTCAAAGCAACTGTTACTGTGAAGCCAGAAGTTAAACTTGGCGAATACAAAGGTATTGAAGTTACACAACTTGATACTGAAGTAACTGATGAAGATATCGAAAAAGAAATCAAAACTTTACAAGAGCGTAACGCAGAGCTTGTAATCAAAGAAGAAGGACAAGCTGAGAATGGTGATACTGTAGTTTTAGACTTTGAAGGATTCGTTGATGGCGAAGCATTCGAAGGCGGACAAGCAGATAATTACTCCTTAGAACTTGGTTCTAACTCTTTCATTCCAGGATTTGAAGAGCAATTGGTTGGTCTTGAAGTTGGTGGAGAAAAAGATGTTGAAGTTACTTTCCCAGAAGAATATCATGCTGCAGAATTAGCAGGAAAACCAGCTGTATTCAAAGTGAAAATTCATGAAATCAAAACAAAACAATTACCTGAGTTAGATGATGAATTTGCTAAAGATGTTGATGAAGAAGTAGAAACATTGGAAGCACTTAAAGAAAAAATCAAAACTCGTTTAGTTGAGTCTAAAAACCATCAAGCAGAGCACCATGTAAAAGACACAGTTATCGAAAAAGCGGCAGAAACTGCAGAAATCGATATTCCAGAAGCAATGATCGACACTGAAACAGATCGTATGATTCAAGAATTTGAACAACGTCTTCAAGCTCAAGGTATGACTCTTGACATGTACTTCCAATTCTCTGGCCAAGACAAAGATGCTCTTAAAGGTCAAATGAAAGAGGAAGCTGAAAAGCGTGTACGCATCAACTTAACTCTTGAAGCAATCGCTAAAGCAGAGAACCTTGAAGTTACTGAAGAAGAAATCAACACTGAAGTACAAGCAATGTCTGAGCAATATGGCTTGACTGCTGAACAAATCATCCAAGCGCTTGGCGGAACTGAAAGTGTTAAAGGTGACTTATTAGTAAGAAAAGCAATCGACGTATTAGTTGATAACAGCAAAACAGTAGAAGCTTAATACACATATTAAATAACAAAACAAGGTGCGATTTTATCGTACCTTGTTTTATACATACTATACATACTAATTGCAGGGCCAAAGTTTCGAGAAGATTCGACTTTTAGAATCGAAATATTTTAACACATACATAATTGCTTTTTTCATGAATTAAGTGTAGATTAATTCTAAATAAATAGGATTTAAAACTCTTCCATTTTTGATTTCCAGGATTGAAAGGAGTCAAGAATGGATATTATGTACATATACATAAGGAACAATTAGTTTGGCAAATGAGTACGGCCTTTTTCTTACCTTATATGGGGCAATGTATGTTACAATCCTTACATACCCTTCATTAGTTAATCTGGATCGTAAAGAATTGCAGATTTCATGATAGAGTTCATAATACCAAGGGGTGAAACTATGTTTAAATTTAATGATGAGAAAGGGCAATTGAAGTGTTCTTTCTGTGGGAAAACTCAAGAACAAGTCCGAAAACTCGTAGCGGGTCCAGGTGTTTATATATGTGATGAGTGCATAGAGTTATGCACTGAAATTGTAGAAGAAGAACTGGGTACTGAAGAAGAAGTTGAGTTAAAAGATATACCAAAACCAATGGAGATCTTAGAAATCCTTGATGAATATGTTATTGGTCAAAAAGGTGCTAAAAAATCCTTGGCAGTAGCCGTTTATAATCACTATAAACGTGTAAATTCTAATAGCAAAATTGAAGATGTAGAATTATCTAAATCCAATATTTGCTTAATCGGGCCTACTGGAAGCGGGAAAACACTTCTTGCTCAAACTTTAGCCAGATTATTAAATGTACCATTTGCCATTGCAGATGCTACGTCATTAACTGAAGCTGGTTACGTGGGTGAAGATGTTGAAAATATCTTACTTAAGCTAATTCAGGCTGCTGATTACGATGTAGAGAAAGCTGAAAAAGGCATTATATACATTGATGAAATCGATAAAATTGCACGTAAATCTGAAAACCCATCCATTACACGAGATGTTTCAGGTGAAGGTGTACAGCAGGCGTTGCTGAAAATTCTTGAAGGCACAGTGGCAAGCGTTCCGCCACAAGGAGGAAGAAAGCATCCTCATCAAGAATTCATCCAAATTGATACAACGAATATTCTATTCATTTGCGGTGGTGCATTTGATGGAATCGAACCGATTATTAAACGCCGTCTTGGCCAAAAAGTTATCGGTTTTGGATCAGTTAAAGAAGAAGTTGAAGATAAAAACTTGTTAACTAAAGTTCTTCCTGAAGACATGCTTCGTTTTGGATTAATTCCAGAATTTATCGGACGTTTGCCGGTAATTGCTACACTTGAGCAATTAGATGAGGATACATTAATCCAAATCCTTACTAAGCCAAAAAATGCGCTTGTTAAGCAATTCCAAAAAATGCTTCAACTTGATGACGTAGAACTCGAATTTGAGGACGGAGCGTTGTTAGAAATTGCGAAAAAAGCAATTGAGCGTAAAACAGGTGCACGTGGACTTCGTTCCATTATTGAGGGAATTATGCTGGATGTCATGTTTGAACTTCCTTCCCGTAATGATATTAAAAAATGTATCATTACAGCTGAAGTGATCTCTAAAGGCGAATCTCCAAAAATAATTCTTGTTGATGGAACAACTGAAACAGTTGAAAAGAAAACATCTGCTTGATAAAGATATAAGTTGTAGAAGAGGCCAATCAAAATCTTGATTGGCCTTTTTTGTATTGCAAATGACGCAATTTACAGGTTATCTATTCTTAAATGGATACATGTTTGGAGAGTTAGAAGAAAACAATTGCTTTTATAGGAAGAATAATAAGAGATTGACCCGAGTGGAGTAGGAATCCGGCCGATTCCTTCATTAATCCAGCCAATTCAGCTCAAATTCCAGCCAAACGCTAAAGTAGGTGGCAGGTTTTGATGTAGATACATAGAGCTTGAGTCATAAGGATAGCCACCCACTGCGGGAGGAAAGAACACATCTGTGCGCCTCCTCTTATGCTTTTCGGAGGCCAACAGGATGTTTGGTCACAAAGACGTTGCCACAGGACGTGGCGTATTTAGTCTTTGTTCCTTAACGTAAGGCCCTTCAGCTTTTTAGTTAATCCAGCTTCGCCTCCTAGCTTCTCGAGACATAAGTGTAGCCACAGCGGGAGGAAAAGTGCCTCCCTGCGCGCCTCCTCTTATGCTTGTCGAAGCTGATCAGTCGGCTCAGCTTTTTGATGTTTATTCCATCCTTTCTAGGGAGATACTAGCTTGTATCTCAACGATGTGATTTCAGGAGGGTGCTTATATGAGTTGGACTGGTGTGGTTATTGTTATCCAGCTGTTTTTTGGAATAGTGATTGGCATGTATTTTTTAAATTTGTTAAAGGGTCAAAGGGTACAAAAGGTTTCAATTGATCGAGAGGCTAAGAAGGAGATGGATCAGCTTCATCGAATGAAGTCTATCTCATTAACTGAGCCGCTTTCCGAAAAGGTAAGACCAGCACGGTTTGATGATATTATTGGTCAGAAGGATGGAATCAAGGCACTAAAGGCAGCGCTTTGTGGGCCAAATCCACAGCATGTACTAATTTATGGTCCGCCTGGAATTGGGAAAACGGCCGCTGCGCGACTGGTGCTGGAAGAGGCTAAAGCAAATATGAAATCTCCATTCAGGCAAACCGCAACATTTGTAGAATTGGATGCCACAACAGCCAGATTTGATGAGAGAGGAATTGCTGACCCACTTATAGGCTCTGTTCATGACCCAATCTATCAGGGCGCCGGAGCAATGGGCCAGGCAGGTATTCCACAGCCAAAACAGGGGGCAGTTTCAAATGCTCATGGCGGTGTCTTATTTATTGATGAAATTGGAGAATTGCATAATATACAAATGAACAAATTATTGAAGGTATTGGAAGATCGGAAAGTACATTTTGAAAGTGCATACTATAATGAAGAGAATCCGAATATACCAAAACATATACATGAAATTTTTCAAAATGGATTGCCTGCTGATTTTAGGCTTGTTGGGGCTACAACGAGAACACCTTCTGAAATTCCGCCTGCGATTCGTTCCAGATGCATGGAGATTTTTTTTCGTGAATTAAATCAGGAGGAACTGAAAAAGGTGGCCAAAAATGCAGTTGAACGGGTGTCCTTAGAGATTAGTGATGAGGCGCTTAATGTCATTGGTAATTTTGCCAGCAATGGACGGGAAGCTGTAAATATGGTTCAGAGTGCCGCAGGTTTAGCCATTACAGAAAATAGAGATTATATTAAAGATGAAGATATTGAATGGATTGTTCAATCCAGCCAAATGTCTCCTAGATATCAAAGCTTTATTGCGAAAGAATCTGCCGTTGGTGTTGTAAATGGTCTGGCTGTAACCGGACCAAGCTCAGGGGCGTTACTTGAGATTGAAGTTACGGTTATTGATGCGGTTGATAAGGGATCAGTTAATATAACTGGAATCGTAGAAGAAGAAAGTATTAATAGTGCAGGAAAATCCATCAGAAGAAAAAGCATGGCTAAGGGATCGATTGAAAATGTGGTGACTGTCCTGAGAACGATTGGCGTACCAGCTGACAAATTTGATATCCATGTTAATTTTCCGGGCGGTATACCGATTGATGGTCCTTCGGCAGGCATTGCTATGGCCGTTGGGATTTACTCAGCTATCTATCAAATACCGGTAAAAAATAATGTTGCAATGACAGGAGAAATCAGCATTCACGGGAAGGTTAAGCCGGTTGGCGGTGTGTTTACGAAAGTGACAGCAGCTAAGTTAGCGGGAGCCGATGTAGTTCTGATTCCGGAAGAAAATATACAAGCCCTGTTAAACCAAGTCGAAAATATTGAAATTAAACCTGTCAGGAACTTAAAGGAAGTATTTCAACTAGTATTCGATCGTACAGCGGCCATTGATACTATTATTGAAAATATGCCACTTTCTGAACGGGAAAGCGGCTGAGGGAACAAAATTAAAAGGCTTGCATCAGAGCGAGCCTTTTTTTTTGTCTTACTAATAATGAGAGTGGGAAATTTTGTTACCTTAAAAATTGATTGAAAGGTGTTACATCCACTTAAATCTAGGGAAAACAAGTAACATGGTTTCGTTTATCGTCCCAAATAGACACAAACCAGTAAATACGATAAAATTGGTAAAAGGTCAATGAATAATACATATATTAGCATGTTTTGGAGGTGCAACAAATGGCAAACACTATGGACAAAAACGTTCCCCTCCTGCCGCTTCGCGGATTGCTTGTTTTCCCAACGATGGTTCTCCATCTGGATGTTGGAAGGGAAAAATCTGTTCAGGCGCTAGAGAAAGCGATGGTAGATGACCATTTGATATTTTTAACTACTCAGAAGGAAGCTTCTACAGATGAGCCCAGTGAAGATGATTTGTATGAAATGGGTACACTCACTAAAGTAAAACAGATGCTTAAACTCCCAAATGGGACAATTCGAGTGTTGGTAGAAGGTTTATCGAGAGCACAAATGGTTTCCTATGAGGATGATAGTGATTTTCTTACAGCGAAGCTCGAAATTATTGAAGATCCAGTAGAGAAGGATCCTGAAACAGAAGCTTTGATGAGAACTTTATTAAATTACTTTGAACAGTACATAAAAATCTCAAAAAAGGTCACAACAGAAACATATAATTCAACTGTTGATATAGAAGAACCCGGCAGACTGGCCGATATTGTTACATCACATTTGCCGCTTAAGCTGAAGGACAAGCAGGAAATACTTGAGACCATTGATGTCAAGGAAAGATTAAACAAAGTAATCAGTTTAATCAATAACGAGAAAGAAGTATTGAATCTCGAAAAGAAAATCGGTCTGCGTGTCAAAAAATCAATGGAGCGAACACAAAAGGAATATTATCTACGCGAACAAATGAAAGCAATCCAAAAAGAGCTCGGTGACAAAGAAGGTAAGGCTGCTGAGATTGCTGAATTTGCTGAGAAGATAAAGGAAGCGGGCATGCCGGCTCATGTCATGGAAACTGCACTTAAGGAGCTGGACCGCTATGAAAAGATTCCGGCAACATCTGCAGAGAGTGCGGTCATTCGTAATTATATTGAGTGGCTGATTGCAATTCCTTGGTCGAAAGCAACGAAGGATGATCTGAATATTAGAAAAGCTGAGAACATCTTAAACAAAGACCATTATGGTCTTGAAAAGGTGAAAGAGCGCGTGCTTGAATATTTGGCTGTTCAGAAGCTTACGAATTCCTTAAAAGGACCAATTCTTTGCCTTGCGGGACCTCCAGGGGTAGGTAAGACTAGTTTGGCAAAATCCATAGCTAAGTCTTTGAACCGTAATTTCGTCCGGGTTTCTCTTGGTGGAGTAAGAGATGAATCAGAAATACGCGGACATCGCCGTACGTATGTGGGGGCTATGCCTGGCCGTATTATACAAGGGATGAAAAAAGCGGGAACCATTAATCCGGTTTTCTTATTGGATGAGATTGATAAAATGTCCAACGATTTTCGGGGGGATCCATCTTCAGCTATGCTTGAAGTTCTTGACCCGGAGCAAAACAATACTTTCAGCGATCATTATATTGAGGAAACCTACGATCTTTCCAATGTAATGTTTATTGCTACAGCCAATGATTTAGCAACGATTCCGGCACCTCTACGTGATCGGATGGAAATTATTAATCTCTCCGGCTATACGGAAATTGAAAAGCTCCATATTGCTAAAGATCATCTGATGCTAAAACAAATCAAAGCTCACGGATTGACAAGAAGCCAGCTTCAAATGAAGGATGATGCGATTATCAAAATCATCAGGCAATATACAAGAGAAGCTGGGGTTCGTACTTTGGAAAGGCAATTGGCGGCAATCTGCCGGAAAGTAGCCAAGATTATTGTTTCAGGTGAGAAGAAAAAAGTTATTGTCACAGAAAAAGTAGTGGCTGAATTTTTGGGTAAACCGTATTTCCGTCATGGCGAAGCAGAGCGTGAAGACCAGGTTGGAGTAGCAACTGGACTTGCTTATACTACATTTGGCGGTGATACCCTTCAAATTGAAGTTTCTTTATCACCAGGTAAGGGCAAACTTGTGTTGACGGGTAAACTTGGAGATGTCATGAAAGAATCTGCGCAGGCTGCTTTCAGCTATGTTCGTTCCAAGGTTGAAGATTTTGGGATTGACAAGGATTTCTATGAGAAATATGATATTCATATTCATGTTCCTGAAGGAGCTGTTCCAAAAGATGGTCCTTCCGCAGGTATTACTATAGCGACTGCCTTAATTTCAGCGCTTACGGGTAAAGCGATCCGTAAGGAAGTAGGGATGACTGGTGAAATAACTTTGCGTGGTCGTGTATTGCCGATTGGGGGATTAAAGGAAAAGTCATTGAGTGCTCATCGTGCAGGACTAAAGAAAGTTATATGTCCGATTGATAATGAGAGAGATATTGATGATATTCCTGAAAGTGTTCGTGAAGAATTAGAATTCGTATTTGTATCACAACTTGATGAAGTGCTGCAACATGCATTGGTAGGTGGAGAAAGTTGAAAATTACTCAAGCAGAGATTGTGATGAGTGCTGTTAAACCGGAACAATATCCAACAGATGGTTTTCCGGAGTTCGCTCTTGCTGGACGTTCAAATGTAGGAAAATCTTCTTTTATTAATAAAATGATCAATCGGAAAGGTTTGGCCCGTACTTCATCTAAACCGGGTAAAACACAAACATTGAACTTTTATAAGCTTAATGAGCAATTATTTTTCGTCGATGTACCGGGATATGGATATGCGAAAGTATCCAAGTCCGAACGTGAAGCATGGGGTAAGATGATTGAGACATATATTACGACACGTGAGCCTTTACGTGCTATGCTCTTAATAATTGATTTGCGCCATAAACCGTCTGTGGATGATGTAATGATGTATGATTTTCTTAAGCATTATGAGATACCTTGTATCATTATTGCAACCAAAGCGGATAAAATTCCAAAAGGTAAATGGCAAAAGCATCTAAAAGTCGTGAAAGACACACTGAATATTATCGAAAGTGACGAAGTGATTTTGTTCTCTTCAGAGACTGGGCTTGGAAAAGATACGGCCTGGAATGCCATACAGGCGCGAATATAAAAATTGATGTGAAAAGAGCTGCATATTAGTTATGCAGCTCTTTTCATATGTATATTCTAATATCAGAAGCTCTGATGAGTATTTTTTGGTAAAGCCCCTAATTCATAAAGGATAGCAGCATCACTATTTTTTCCTTCCCTAAATTTAAATATCATGATACCTGTTTCTTTGATTCGTTGGTTATCCGAAGGAATGTTAAACCAACCACCTTTATAGGTCATCCAGCCGGTATAACGGACAACTAGCTTTTCTCCCTGTTCTATTAAATCATCTATTATCCATTCATCATCCTGAAAAACATTCCTATACTAGTTCATAAATTCTCTCATATCATTTTTGGGGTTATCTGTATTTCTTGAGTGGAATATAAAATGTGAATCTGTAAGCTGATCTAAGAGTTCAAGATTACCTTTCGTAAAGTATTCATCGAACCATATCCTGGCGACTTCTCTTTTTTGATCAGTAATCACTTTATCTCCCTATACTTGTATAAGATGGTCTGACCTTTGTATTATTCCTCATCCTCAAAAGTAATCATTACGCCAACAACCTGTTTGAAAATATTATATTTCACTTTGACTTCATACATTCCATCACCATAGCCAGACATAGAAACCGCACCTCCAGGAACCACTCCGGCTTGTTCATCTGTATCGGTCATATCACAGCATGCTACATAGTATTTAGAGCTAGCCTCATCTATCTCTATATCATGGGTATTTATCAGTTCATATGGGATTGTTTCATCTTTTTGAAAAACGTCAAAATCAAAGATTCCTGCTTGTGCTGAATCAACCGCTATTGCTTGAGCGCAATCATGCCATCTCCCGCTTGGTTTCTTTTCGCCATAATATACGAACAAATTTTGTACTGCTTCCTCATCAGTGTGTGTAACATATGCTGTCCACTTTCCATTTTTCACATTTAGAAGTAAGACTTGCAGGTCTTCTTCATCTTTATCGTAACATGGGTCCGTAACAATTAACTTCCCACTTTCGATTGTAAATGTGCCTAAGATTTTAGGCTTATTTGTCTTTTTCGGTACATACCAGTCAATAAATTCACTTAAAGTTGAAGCCTTACATTCGCATTTTCCCTTTTTATCATCCCATAGAAAAATCAGCTCTTGCATAAATCTTTTTCGAATTTGATAGCAGAGCTTATTTCCATTGATATGGTCACCAATACAAATAAATTCATCAGGCATATTTTTAGGCCGGTTCTCTTGATTTTGCCTAACAATATCCATTGCAAAGGCTAATTGTTCATTAGCTTGAATCGAGTACAAAGTCCATTCTCCGAATGTTGCACCATTTGTTTCTAGAAAGAGTTCCTTGTATTCTTCTGGAAAGGTAGCGCCAAGTGTTCGTTCTGTTTTCTTTAATTCAATTAATGACACTCCGGCTACTTCAATCTTGGGATTAATCTTATTTATTACTTTCTTCATTGTTTCCTCTAAGGATTTTTCCAAATTATTATGACATGTCAGAGAAATAACGTAATTTTATTAATATGCTAAGAATTGATTTATAAAAAGCGAAAGAAATGAGTGGTCTGAAGATGAGAATTGAAGTAAACGAATGAAGTAGAATCATCAAATTCGAGAATCTTCATAAGGATGGATTGTATGCGT
The DNA here is from genome assembly GCF_058313575.1 of Bacillus sp. z14 (2026). NCBI lineage: Bacteria > Bacillati > Bacillota > Bacilli > Caryophanales > Bacillaceae > Bacillus > Bacillus sp. z14 (2026). The sequence goes on along the minus strand of NZ_JBZFQK010000005.1, from coordinate 9,251 downwards.
AAATCTGTCAAACATCTATTATGTGGATTGCTTGGATTTAATTCTCCATACGAGGGATGCAATTAAAATAAGTAAACCGGCGGCTATTCCCGTTATTTGATCGATTAAAAGCTCACCTGTTCTAAAATAACGGATTGTAAATGTTCCTCCGAAAATAAGAAGTATGCTGATGGAAAATCGAATGAAAAATGTGTTTGTGCTCAATCTCTAACACCTCCTCTGTAAATAAAGCATAATTCATATGTAATTAATTGTAAATATTCTTTGTTAATAGGCTGAGAATCTCTATAAAAGGCTTTTTCGTAAATATTGTTGCTTTGAATAAAAAGGGAACTGCTATCCATTTGCGGTAAAATTGGGTGGGGATTACCTTCTTGAATGAATGGGATAGGTTAGTGAAGAAGGAATTTATTAATATTTTATTAAATTATATTAAAGATGAATTTATATAGAAACCCAAAAAAACGGTAAATTGTAGCGTTCAGGTGAGATTAATATGATATAGGTACATAAAAATATAAAGGGCAAACGTTATAAGCAATTAATAGACTTACTCTCAAGGAATTGTAATCGCTTTGCTTTTGTAGAAGATGGACGTTTATTGGAGTTTGAAAAGGAGCGTCTTGCCTTTATTGATAATTTAATAATCGATATTGAAGAACATTTAATCGAAAGACGAATACAAAAAAATGGGAAACCACAAGACTTTCTGAAGATACAGCCTACGTTTTTTATTTTAAAATGAATAATGCTACAAGAGACTTTTTGAAAGAGCGTTGTCATTCCCTTTTTGATTGGATTAGTCCTGAACTACCAGAAGACTTAATGTTTTACCATAATGATAAATGCATATTAGCTGTATGCTCCCACGAAGAATATTTTGTAGTGGAGGAAGCTATTTGGGACAGTTTCATATTGAACTAACGGGGCAGGTTAGCTCAATAAGAGAAAACCACTAGTGAATGTTACCATTACCAAACGACTTTATTATGAATTAAGCAACTATATGTACAAAGATAATAAAGTCGTTTAATTTTAATACAGAAAAATAAAAGCCTTACTACACATAAAATGTAATAAGGCTTTTAAAATTTGTTCAAAAACGCACAATTTTGTCTTTATCATTTCATTGCTTGTAACGTTTCCTTTGCCCAATGAAAAATTAACGTTGTATCTTGTTGTAAATGAACAGGCATACCTTGTTGAATCTCTAAAAAACGGCTTAATACTTGTCGATCAAGCTCTTCTGCATTTAGAATAAGCTCCCCTATATCTGATTGAAATATTTCTGATTTTAAAAATTGCTTTCCTTGTATTACGAAACGTGCATTTTTAAATATAGCTTTAATTGCCTCTACTGATTTTGTGTGCAAATAATTGTGCAAAGTCATATGATAACTATTTCCTGCACCTGTTCGAACAAATCGCTTGATATCTTCCGGTTGAATATGTTTCTTTAAAAATTCCAAGCTACCGTAAACTGCTTTTGTATCATAGACAAAGGTAAATAAATCCGATTTATCCCAAGCTTGGAGTTCGTCTACACCCGAAATAAAACCACAAAGTAAATGACGGTTTGGCATCGTATGGGTAACGACTTCATACGATAATAATCGATCAATCGTCAGTTCTTTAAAAATGACCACTACATCAATATCACTGTCTAGCTTTGCCTCTTCCCTCGCTCTACTTCCTTGCAATCCTATAAAGACAATCTCCTCGCCAAATTGTTGAATAAGTTTTTGACTAAATTGCTCAAGCCAATCGTTCATTTCAATCATATGCATTACCATCCTTATTTAATTTTGCCGCGGTAAATGCAGTAGCGTAAATAATTCTATTTTAAAACTGTAACTGTAGTCAATCGACTTATTTCTTGTAGTTTTTTATTATAACTGTACACGATAAATGGTAGGCGGGAAAGTTTCATTTTTAAATAACTCTATTATCATTAAACATTTCAATCATCTCTTATTAAATTAACGAGTGCATTAATTGAAGAAGGAATAACACTATTCTTGTTTAAGTAATTGTTATCTGGGACCAATAAGTTATTTAGAAAGTAAGATTATGTTTGTTTTGGCGAATGTCTCATTGTGATTAAGGATTATACCGCTAAAGGAGCAGCATTCCAGAAATAATAAAAAGCTTGTGAACAAGTACACTTAAACTATAGGGGGCGTTGATCCAGGAAGGATTAATCTCTTTTTATGTTGAATTTCTTATTGAAGTAAAAGGGGAAGGTTTATTTAAGAAAAAATATAATATAAGTTTTAATCCCAATGATAAACTGATGAGGAGAAACTGAATTGAAAATTGTAAAAATTTACGAATATGAAATTAATGGTCAATTGGAAACTAAATTACGGCAGTTATTAGTAGAATGTTTTACAGATGTATATCCAAAAGATAGAATTTACTTTAAGCAGTTACCTCATTTTAGGTTCATTGTAATTGATGATACTAATCAACTTGTCGGTCATGTGGGCTTGGATTATAGAGTAATGAATTTAAACGGGAAACCAATAAGAGTTCTTGGTATCATCGATTTATGTGTATCAAAAAACAAGCGTTCACAGGGAATAGGTTCATTACTGCTCTCTGAAATAAATGATTTCTGTGAAGGGAAGTTAGTTGATTTTTTACTCTTGTTTGCAGATAACAAAAAATTGTACTTAAACGCAGGATTCAAGTCTGTAAATAATGAATGTAAATGGTTAAAAATTGACGATGAAAATCAATCAACTTACGGAATAGGACATGAAAAGATTAATGAGCTTATGATCAAAGAAGTAGGTAATATAAAATGGGAAAATGGCAAGTTAGATTTATTAGGATACCTTTATTAAGCTAACGGGGGCGATTGCAAAACAAGGCAGTCGCTTTTTGTGTTATTTGCGCAGGAAGGTTTTATAAAGAATAATAATATTAAGGTTAGTAGAGGTTTCAGAATATACGTGGGAAAATCAACCTTCCCTTTATTGGTAATCCGACACGATTCCTATTGTTAGTGCTTTTTCTGATCTTTAAGAAAAAAGTAGTTGACAATGGAAAATAAATTATGATATTATTAAATATTTGCTAAAAAATGATATATATGTTAAGGTTAAGAAGGTTACCATATATGGAGGTGGATTATTTGTTTCAAATTGGCGATAACATTGTTTATCCAATGCATGGAGTAGGTTTAATTAAAGCCATAGAAGAAAAGGAAATCTCAGAGGAAAAACAACAGTATTATGTCATAAAAATGTTAATCGGTAATATGCAAGTCATGATTCCTACGGGTAAGAGTTCAAGTATACGCCCTGTTACTGACATAATTGCATTAAAACACATCATAAACATCTTTCATCATGGAGAATCAGATAGATTACTGCCGTGGAAACAAAGGTATAAAGTGAACACGGACAAAATAAAAACGGGTAAAATACAAGAATGTACTGAAGTTGTACGTGATTTAATGCGTATGAAGAAAGAAAAAGCACTTAATACAAGCGAAAAAAAAATGTTAGATAACGCACATGAATTTTTGATTAGTGAACTGGGATTAATTAAAGGTATTACTGAAAATCAAATAAAAAGTTTCTGTTAAGGTTAATTTAAGAAAATTGATTACTTTCCCGAAAATTTCCTGATTTTTTTGAAATATGTTTATTATTAAAATAAATCTTTTCAAAGACATTCAACTTCTCCAACTCACCTTTAGAGCATTAACCTCTTTTGTAATTTCTACAATCTAATCCATTTTTATTATTTAAATTTATTTTACGAACGTTTGAAGTTTCATCAAATAACTCGATAAAATAGTCACTTGATTTTTGCAATCCTGATTCACACTGGCACGGACAAGGAGCCGTAAGGATGAAAGAGAGGTAGGGCTTTCATTGTTTTAGGTATACAATATATTATTTAAGTCATTATTTCTAGAAGAAAAAACAATCAATCTCACCTCTATCTTTAAGAATTTTTTATATCATCTGAGACAGTGAATAGTAATTGTTTATCTTCTTTACGTTAAAGAGAGAAACGAATTGGTAACACCATATGGTCAACTACAAAAATGGATTCCAGACCAGGAAACCATTTTTTATTTTATTTACATAACAATAGTAAAGATTACTGGTGAGGGTTTAAATCCTTTGAAGGGCAACGCGTACAAGAAGGATTTTAATGCTATTTTGGAACATATTAAAGGTTAACTAATAATATTAAATCATGTATGAAAAAACCAAGTTTGTGAATACGGAAGTATTTGAAATTCTAGGTTCTAATAACAGTCATTCAATTGTAGAAGATTTCTCTGAAAATTCCCTGATTGCTTTTTGGATCAGAATTGACTGGGAGAATCCTATTGTTAACCGAGTTGAAGTAAATGACCAAGAAATTAAGAGCATTCCATCCTTTCTAATTTCTAAAGGATTTGATACTTCAATTCCTATATATATCTTTTGGGGATACGATAGTTATCCATGTGTAAAAACTAAATTGACTGGAGAAATATTAAGTAATATTGAGGATATTGTTTGGTTAGGAAATGATTTATATATTTATTGTCTTACACAGAAATATGTTATTGAATTCTTTCATGATGATACGGTTAATGTGGGGTGGATTTAGGTCAACAAAGACTTTATCCTTATTTAACAAACAGGGGCGGTGATCCAAGAAGGATTAATGCTCTTTTTTGTTGAAATCCTTATTGTTGAAACGGGGCAGTTTAGCGGAAGAAGGTTTAATACCTTTCTTGTTGAACTTATTATGGTAGACCAGGTCAGTTTAATAAGAAAGGAAGATATTATTGGGGAATTGGGAAAGGAATTTACTTAAAACATCACGTGGTGTATTCGAAATATTTATAAAGGGTGAAGGCGAACAACTTTGTGTTACCCATCATTATGCAGAATTTAATCAGACAGGTGATTATTTTGCAGAGACTTTTACAAAAACAAACAAAGTATTTTTGATAAATTTAAGAGAAGCAGGTAATTCAGAGAAAGCACAAGAACCGTATCAACTAATTTTTTTGGAAACAATATTTGATATAGAAGCTATTCGAGAAGAATTGGGTTTTAATAAATGGGGATTTTCTGGGCACTCAACTGGGGGTATGTTAGGCATTATCTACGGAATATACTTTTCAAAATCTCTTACATTTAATGTGATTGTCGGAGCTGCAGCAAGAGAATATATGACATTCTCAAAAGATTGTATTTATAATCCGAAACACTCCCAATTCACCAGAATGCAAGAACTTAATGAAACATTGAAACGTTCAGGTATATCATCAGAAAAAAGAAAAGAACTAAAAATTGAAAGAACGAAACTATCTTTATTCGACCCTGAAAAATATGACGAGCTTTTTTGTCTAAACATTAGTAAAGGAATGTCTGCGATTCGTATAGATTTTTTCAGCCGAGAATTACAAGTCTATGATGTAACGAAAAAGCTGGAGTTTATATCAACCCCAACTTTAATAATTTGCGGTAGAAATGATGTACAGTGTCCAGTGTTATACTCTATTGAAATGGAGGAAGGAATACCGAATTCAAAATTAGTGATTATTGAAAAAAGTAATCATTACCCTTTCTTAGAAGAAGCTCAACAATTTATTGAAGAATATAATTTATTTATAAAGGAACACCAATCCTTATTAAGCTAATGGGGGCGTTGATCCAAGGAGGATTAATGCTCTTTTTTGTTGAATTCCTTATTGTAGAAACGGGGCAGGTTAGTGGAAGAAGAATAAATTCTTTTAAAGAGGAATAAATATAGGTAATAGGCTAATTAGGGGCGATATGATGAAACGCTTACTGTCTTTGATTCCTTTTATTTTATTGATTATTGGATGTAATGAAACATTTCTTTCTAATGGAAATGGTAAACCTCTTTCTTTCTCAGGAGAAAGTGACAACTGGAAAGGGGAATACTCTGTAATCATCTCTGAAAATGGAACAAGAGAAGATGGAGATTTTGTATTTAGCTATAAAAACGGATCGAGCAAGACCTTTTTTAGGAACATAGAGGTAGTAATTAATAACGGTGAAACAAAATATATAGAATATGGTACTAGAGGATCCACGGTTCGATTTTTTTTATCCAGTTCGGGTGGTGCTGTAATGCAGGAAGACCTTCCAATCAAAGTTACAATTAAATGGGATAATGAAAAACAAGAATCCTTTGAGTTAGAGTCTAAGTAAATTCTTTTCGGGGAGAGAGTTATAAATGTTGATAATTTTATAGTCCTTATATTTTTTGCTTTGTTCAATCCTATACGTCGAATGATTCAAAAGCCTAATTATAAAAAAGTTCATTTTAAACAAACGCGGGCATTGATCCAAGGAGGATTAATGCTCTTTTTCGTTGAATTCCTTATTGTAGAAATGGGGCAGTTTAGTTGAAGAAGGATTTTCAAAGTGATGTGATGAACTTGTTATCAAATACATTTTGAAAAGGAGTTTATTAATATTGAATGAAGAACAATTGGTAAAAGCACTTGAATTACGAAAAGAGGATAAGAAGAAAGAATCAAATCACATACTACTAAAAATGGTAGAGGAACATCCTGATAATGCGTTTATTAACTACCAATGTGCTTGGAGCTTTGATGTTTTAGGAGAAGAGTCAAAAGCAGTTCCTTTCTATGAAAAGGCTATTAAGCAAGGGTTATCAGGTAAAGATTTAGAAGGAGCAATATTGGGACTTGGAAGTACATATAGAACTTTAGGGGAATATGAAAAATCAGAAAAGGTCTTTTTAGAAGGAATAGAATTATTCCCGACTAATAGAGCAATACAAGTGTTTTATTCAATGACCTTATATAATTTAAGCGAGCATAAAAAAGCTATGGAGTTTTTACTAAAATGCTTGATAGATACCACAACAGACTCTGAAATACTGAGTTATAAAAATGCAATTAATTTCTATACTGATAAATTAGATGAAATGTGGAAATAGCAAGTGAAAGGTTGTACTTAAACAAACTGGGCATTGATCCAAAAAGAAGGATTAATGCCTTTTTGTGTTGAACTTCTTATTTTAGAAACGGGGCAGGTTAGCGGAGGAAGGAATATTAACAAGATAGATTGAATCTAATAATATAGGCGGGATGAAATATAGAAAGATTTATCGACTTACGACAACCGAGTAGATAATGAGAATTTCGTCTTTTTGACCTAATACACAGGTTACTCGCAAGAACGTTAATGGTTTATTGTTTATCTTACAGGAGGTATCTAAATGCAAGATAACAAAGGTACGGCGATACTTATTCTTTTTGTCATAATTGTAGTTATAGTTGCTTCAAATTTTTTTAAGTAACGAATGGAATAGCAGAAGAACAGAACAGCCGTAGTTCCAGCTATCTCTTATGCTACTAACGGGGCAGTTTAGCGGAAGAAGGATTTTTATTATACATAGGAGAACTAATATAATTATTAACCGGTACAGAGAGCGGTTTAACTGTATGACAACTTACTTGAAGAAAGAGAAAAATAAAGCTCCTAAAAAAGCACTTAGAGTATTCCTTGTTATCTGTCTGTTATTTACTGGGGTTATTGCTTATGGAGTATATTGGGCGTTTTTCGATATGAACAGACTACCAAAAGGAAAATATCTTATCGAAAAAACATCACCTGGCGGCCATTACACACTAAAAGCATATCTCACTAATGGAGGTGCTACAACGTCATATGCTGTTCGTGGCGAGTTGGTCTTTAATGAAGGCAATAAGAAAGCCAAAAATATTTATTGGAATGAACGAGAAGAAACTGCCAATATTATCTGGACAGACAATGATACAGTTGAGATCAACGGGCATACATTAAATGTACCTAATGATAAATTTGATTTTAGACATCAATGATTCATCACTAAACATACTGTTGAATTGAATCAAGATAGATTCAAAACTCTTAATTCTTTATTGGACAAACGGGGCAGTTTAGTTCAATAGGCTTTAATGTAGTTGGCTAAACATAAGTATTATTTAGTTTTATAGTAAAAAAAGAGAGAGTAAATACTCTCTCAAATGTATATTAAGCATCATTATTATTTAGTTTCTCTAGTTTGTCAGATATATTTTTAAGAATTTGATTTTTTTCCTGTTGTAGTTTGAAAAATTTAGTTACAAACCAAATTACAAATATGATTGGAATTAAGTAATATAACAAAGATAAAATTGGTAGAACAGACACCCAGGTTGATGTTGTCAACGTAAAACCTCCATCATTTTTCAAATATTATAACATAAGAATTATTGGTAATTATTAAAAGATAAACAGTTTTTGAATATTTATCCTGGAATAAAAATAAATAAAGAACACTGCGATTGCTCTTCCTCATTATTGAACTATCGGGACAGGTTGCTTTAGAATTACCTCAATACCCATTAAATTTAAAAGTGGAGTGTATCTAATGTTGTTTTTACGTAGAATTACTTTTTTACGAGAAGAAGTACCTGATTTAAATACGTACCCATTCACTGTGCCTGCAATTAGAGGAATGAATACATTGGACTTAAAAAGTGAAGTAACATTTTTTGTAGGGGAGAATGGTTCAGGAAAATCTACTTTGCTTGAAGCAATTGCTTACAAATGTGGGTTTAATACAGCAGGCGGAGGAATAAACAATATATACGATGTAGATTCATCCCACGCTGCTTTGGGAAAATACATTCGTTTGTCTTGGTTGCCAAAAATCAATCAAGGTTTCTTTTTAAGGGCTGAAAGTTTTTATCATTTTGCGTCTCATCTGGATCAACTAGCCAAGGAAGACCCGACTATTTATCAAGCATATGGAGGTAAATCATTACACCACCAGTCTCACGGAGAATCTTTTTTATCGCTATTTTTAAACCGTTTTTCGGGTAAGGGCATTTATATATTGGATGAACCCGAGGCAGCATTATCACCAGCTCGCCTATTAGCATTTATGAGAGTTATTTATCAATTGGTGAGTAGCGGAAACGCTCAATTTATCATCGCCACACATTCGCCTATTCTTCTGGGGTATCCAAACGCACACATCTTTAGTTTTGATTCCAATGTAATCGAAAGTGTCAGATATGAAGACACAGAACATTATCAAATAACAAAGGGTTTTTTAGATAGAAAGGAAAGGTACTTAGAAGAGTTATTTTTAAATGACGAGGATTAATAAAAATATAGCTTACTCCGCTAACAAAGACATTGGTCCAAGAAGGATTAATGCCTTTTTGTGTTGAATTTCTTATGGAAGTAACGGGGCAGGTT
>NZ_JBZFQK010000004.1:0-260006 GCF_058313575.1 Bacillus sp. z14 (2026) | reverse complement strand
GTCCCAGTGTGGCCGATCACCCTCTCAGGTCGGCTACGCATCGTTGCCTTGGTGAGCCGTTACCTCACCAACTAGCTAATGCGCCGCGGGCCCATCCCTAAGTGTTAGCCGAAGCCAACTTTCCTTCTAACACCATGAGGTGTTAGAAACTATTCGGTATTAGCACCGGTTTCCCGGAGTTATCCCAATCTTAGGGGCAGGTTGCCCACGTGTTACTCACCCGTCCGCCGCTAATCGTTGGGAGCAAGCTCCCTCAGATTCGCTCGACTTGCATGTATTAGGCACGCCGCCAGCGTTCGTCCTGAGCCAGGATCAAACTCTCCGAAAGATGTTTGATCTAGCTAAATTTTAAAGCAAATTGACGAGATTTTAAAAATCTCTTTTTTAGACTTGCTTGGCGTTTCGTTTTGTTTAGTTTTCAAAGAACAATCTGTCGTGTTAGCGACTTTTACATTATATCAAGATAACTTTTTGTTGTCAAGCATTTCTTTTAATGTAATTTACTAACATTTCAAGCTCGTTTGTAAAAGAGCGACTTTCTTATCTTATCATCGTTAGAATCGTAAGTCAACAACTTTTTTCATTTTTTCTTTGCCGTCTCGCTTCGTTTTGTTTACCTCAGCGGCGACGTTTATTAATATACCACCCTAAAATCATTTGGTCAATATAATTTTTTAAATTTCTTTATGAATTTTATAAAACCTATGAAAAAGCTTTGCTCCCTTAGTGTTTTCTAGTACAACATCAATATAGCCACGATCAATCAAGTACTCAATTAATATCCTTAAGTCCTCTCCGTAATAGCATAACTCTTGATGTCCATACAGCTCATCAAATGACCAGTACTCTTCTCCTCTTTCACCTATAATTTCTAATATATGCCCAGACCCGGATTCTGTTCTTGTATGAATAAAAAAGTCACTAACAAGGAAAAGAAGTTCTAGTCTTTGATTAAGACTTTCTTCGCTAAAAACCAGCTCTTCATATAATTTATAAATATCAGGACCAATTTGCTTCACCTGATTCCATACAGTTACTTCTGGGTGAAACCCTTTTTCAATGATCTCTAATCTTGCAAGGTGGTGGAGTGCATGGATTATTTGATTATACGCATCTAGAGAGTTCCCTTGATCAAACAATTCTTTACCTTCCATATAACTTCTAATTAAACGCGCAAACTCTATACCTTTTTTTACTTTCCTTCCATAGAAAGGGAATTCATTTAATTCTCTTTTTAATGAGGCAAGATAATCATTACGGTCAAAAACAATTTTCCCATGGTATATCCAATCAATAATTTTTTTATTGGATCCTAATAACCTCCACTCGTTTAACTTTTCATCTGTTACGATGTGGAGTGCTGATTTTTTATTTTCGTAAGCATAATGTTTAATAAAGACCGGTTGCTTATCCTTACTATCTGTAATGATTAATAAAATGTAATCAAATGTATCTGTAATTGAACTCTCAGGAGAGTTCTTCTCAATTAATAAAACTCCTTTTGTATCCGGGTTGCTGGCTCTTTCTTGATAAACGGGTCTTAGGATATCCTCCATGTTCCATTCCTCCACAATTTAATTCGCTCTCCTTATCTATTCAACAATATTCGACAGACTCCTGCCACTATTTTAATATCTATTGTTATTAAATTCTTTGGATATTATGGTATATTATAGAAGATAAAAGGGGGAAAAACGGTGGCAAAGTATTCAAGTAAGATAAATAAAATACGAACATTTGCACTCAGCTTAATTTTTATAGGCTTTATCATAATGTACGGAGGTATTTTCTTTAGAAACTCACCACTGGTTATGACTATTTTTATGGTACTCGGGCTATTAGCTATTTTTGCAAGTATGGCCGTCTATTTCTGGATAGGTATGCTCTCCACAAAAGCTGTTCAAGTTGTTTGTCCAAATTGTAATAAATATACAAAAATATTAGGCAGAGTGGATATGTGTATGTACTGTAAAGAACCATTAACACTTGATAAAGACTTGGAAGGTAAAGAATTTAACGAGGATTACAATAAGAAAAAGTTAAAAAATAAATAAAAAGAAAAAGCTGGCAAACGTCCAGCTTTTTCTTTTTATTTAACTTCCCTATCTGGTTTAATGAACTTCTTTAGCAGAACATTCCGGACAATCACCATAAATCTCCATTCGGTGATGTGTTACTTTAAATCCCGCAACATGCGATGCAAGATGTTCCACTTCATCAAGACCTGGATAATGAAAATCAACTATTTTTCCGCACTTTTCACAAATTATATGATAGTGATCTGATGACACAAAATCAAATCGACTGGATGAGTCTCCGTACGTCAACTCTTTTACTAAGCCAACCTCTTTAAACACACGTAAATTATTATATACTGTCGCTACGCTCATATTAGGAAACTTGCCTTCCAACGCCTTATATATATCATCAGCTGTTGGATGCGCATGGGCAGTTATTATATACTCGAGTATGGCATGACGTTGCGGAGTCATGCGGACACCAGTTTGTTTCAAAGTATCTAACGCTTCTTTAAGTTGTGGTTGAGACACCGTCATGCACTCCTTTTTTATATTATTCTCACTTTGTAATTGTTACAATAAGTTTACTTGATGATTGGTTGAGTTGTCAATATTTCCAGCACCTCATTCAGATATATTATATCCAGGTGTTGGAAACTCTTGTCTCAAGAATTATGTAAAGTTGGTTCCATTTTTCCTAATTTATAGTTTACATATCTGGCAACAATAAACAAGAAATCGGATAACCTATTCAAATATTTTATAACTAAAGGATTTACCTCTTCTCCGAGAGCAACTGAATTTCGTTCAGCTCTACGTATCACTGTTCTCGCCACATGAAAAGCTGCTCCAGCTGGGTGTCCACCTGGAAGTATAAAATTCTTGAATGGAGGTAATTCCTCATTAAGTTCATCAATATAGGCTTCCAATTCATCAATCGACTCTTCTTTTATAACCCAGCCAACTTTTTTGCCGTATGGAGTAGCTAGTTCTGCACCAACGTGAAATAAATCAGTTTGTATTTTATGGAACTCCTCTAATAACTTATCTTTCCCTGAGAACTCTACATCATTTAAATAGCTTATCCCAAGTCCAATCATAGAATTCCCTTCATCACATGTTCCATACGCCTCTACACGTTGGTCAGTTTTGGATACACGCGTACCATAAACAAGAGAGGTTTGACCCTTATCTCCGGTTTTTGTATAAATTTTCATTCTAATACCCCTTTCCTACATCAATTTTATTCACATAGTTATCATCCTTATGATTAACAAACCGCTGAAAATTCTGCTCAAATATATCAAATGCGCGTGGCAAGTAATTTTTTGAAACGCTAGAAATATGCGGTGTGATAGTCAAATTAGGATATAACCATAGCTTATTATCTTCATTTAACGGTTCATTCGGAAAAACATCAAGCACCATATGACCTATAACTTGATTTTCTAACACCTCATGTATCGTGTCTTCTTTAATTAAATCTCCACGACCAATATTGATAAACATAGCTATATTTTTCATCATTTCAAAATGTTTGTATTTCAAGAGGTCCTTAGTTTCTGATGTACTAGGTAGTACAGATATAATAAAATCTGCATTCGGGAGAGCATCCTCAATTTGAGACATCGTAATAATATCATCAAAATATGAACTGGCGGAAACCCCGCTGCGATTCATCCCAATCGTTTTCATCCGAAAGGCTTTTCCTAATCTAGCTATCTCTTCTCCAATTGCGCCAGTACCTAATATAAGAAGATTTTTCCCATTCAGCTCACCGAAAGGTAGCCTCTTGTCCCATATACGTTTATCTTTATTCTCTGCCATGATCGGGAATTGCTTTATATATGAAAGCATCATCCCCATGGCGTACTCTGCCATAGGTATCGCATGAATCCCTCTCGCATTTGTTACCAGGATATTTCTTTCTCTAATTTTTTCGAAAGGCAATTTTTCAATCCCAGCTGACATTACACTAATCCATTTCAAGCGTAACGCCTGGTCGATTGTTTCCTCATCCACATCTTCTCCATATGTTATGAGCACATCCATATCCTTAATAACAGAACCTGCATTTTTGATACCTTTACAAAAATGAAACTCATGCTCTTTGTATGACTCAATCAAACGTTTCCTAATTTCCCCCGGAGGATAAATTGCAGAAACAACCTTCATCCAAATACCCCCTTCATCCACACATCACTAACATAATAACATCTTTTACCAGTATAAAGTGCTGAGACGACTGTTCAGCTTCGAAAAGCATAAGAGGAGGCACGAAGGGAGGCGTTCTTTCCTCTCGTAATGCCTACACTTATGTCTCGAGGAGCTAGGAGTCGAAGCCGGATTACATAAAAAGCTGAAACGGTTTAGTTCAATGAACGAAGACTAAATTCGCCACGTCCTGTGACAACGCCTTTGTGACCTACATCCTGTTGGCATCCGCAGCAACTCCACTTATGTCTCGAGCGTTTTAAGCTAGCTCACATAAAAGCAGAAACTAAATAAAAAAACGGACAGCCAGTTCCGGCTGTCCTTCTAATAGTTGTATGAGGAGGTATTCCCTGATTCTATCTTATTCAAAATAGCTTGTTATGCTTGGTCTTTTGCCATAGATTTTAAAAACAATCACTATAAAAGTGATTCAGGATTTAATCCTTTTAACTCCGGTAGTACAAATAATCCATCCTTTCGAATCAATTGACCATCAAAATAGATTTCTCCTCCGCCAAATTCAGTTCGCTGGATAAGCACCATGTCCCAGTGAATAGAAGATATATTTCCATTGTCGGCTGCTTTATAGGCTAATCCCGGTGTGAAATGCAGGCTTCCACAGATTTTCTCATCGAATAAAATATCTCCCATTGGATTTGTTATTAACGGGTTTACGCCTAAGGCAAATTCTCCAATATAACGGGAACCTTCATCTATATCAAATATTTTATTGATTTTATCCGCTTGATCTGCTCTTGCATCAATTATTTTTCCATCTTTAAACGTTAAACTGACATCTCTGAAGGTAGTCCCTTGATAAGGACAAGGCGTATTAAAGGTAATCGTTCCGTTTACACTATTTTTAACGGGGGCTGTATATACTTCTCCATCAGGTAAATTTCTTTCTCCGAAACACATCACTGCCGGAATTCCCTTTATAGAAAAAGAAAGATCTGTACCCGGTGACGTGATTCTGACCTGATCTGTTTGCTCCATTAGAGATTTCAATGGCTCCATTGCCTTCTGCATTTTGGCATAATCAATTGTACAAACATCAAGCAGAAAATCTTCAAATTGACTTGTGCTCATCCCTGCTTTTTGAGCAAGTGATTTAGTCGGATAGTTCAATAATACCCAACGGCAATTATTAATATAGTAATCAACGACTGGCTTCATTACTTCTCCGCTCAGCTGAAATTTCTCTGACGGAATCTCAGCAAATTCCGCATCATTCTCTTCTCCGATCACAATAATGACAGCATCCATGTCTTCAAATTTTTTCAAATCCCAATTAGCCATGATTTCCAACTGTTCCCGGCTATACCCTTTTGCCATATATTTTTGAATCTCATCATCGAGCATTTGTACAAATGGGTATGCTCCTAGCTCATACGTTTGATTGACAAGTTCTACCAACAAAGGTTTCGTTATGTAGTGACCTTCAATCAACACTTTTTGCCCCTTCTCTAACCGTACAGAATGGGTTAGCAGTTGTCTTGCCATTTTTTTAATTCGTGGATCTTTCATACGTCATCTCCCCTGTTCTCTTTATTAAACACCTACTATCAATATACATATTTTTCCTCCAGAGAGCTTTTTATTTATAAAGAAAGCAGGCATTATTTCATGCCTGCTCACAATCTAAATTATGATAATTCATTTTTAATAAATGCTAAGGCATCTTCCACATGCCCTTTCACTCTCACCTTACGCCACTCTTTTACCACTATACCCTCTTTGTTGATAACGAATGTAGAACGTTCCGTACCCATATATTCATTTCCAAAATTGTTTTTTAATACCCATACTCCATACGCTTTTGACAATGTATGTTCTGGGTCTGACAACAAGATAAAAGGAAGATCATATTTCGTTTTAAATTTTTCATGCTTTTCAACCGGATCTGGACTAACGCCAACAATAATTGTATCCAATTCTGCAAATGATGTGTGATTTTCCTTGAAGTCACATGCTTCAGTCGTGCATCCCGGTGTCATATCCTTTGGATAAAAATAGAGAACTACATTTTTCCCCTTAAAATCAGCTAATGTAACCTCTTTTCCATTACTTGCCTGAAGCTTAAAATCCTGCGCCTTCTCACCAACTATACTACTCATAAAGCTCACTCCCCTGTTAGATAAAAATAATTAAGAACAGCTCGTTCTATTATTACTATACCTAATTTCGGGTTGTTTTTGCATGTTCAAAGTCTATGGCAGTCCTTACGACAAAAGCTGCCGGTAACGCATATCCAATTAAAGCTTCCATTGATGCAATCCATCTGCCAAATCCTACAGGTACCATATCTCCATACCCTACCGAGAGAAGAGTCATAGTACTGAAATAGAAGGAAGAGGCAAGCTTTTGAAACAAACCTCCCTCAATAGGTAAACCATTCAAATGAATAACCGTTCCAAATTTCATTTCAACCAATACGTATAGGATTCCGAAACCTATTAAAAAAGTGAAGTACACCGTAATGATCCAATAAAGATAATCGAGTGATATCCGTTCAGCCCGGGTTGGGTCTGTTGGCATCAATAATCCTCTCAAACTCATTAGTAACGTGATAACAACCGCAGCAAGGATAATATAAAACAAAGGTAACACCCCTTTTTATTACAACCGCATTTGTAATATATACGCTCTTACAGGCATACCTATGATTGCTTGTACACGAATCCATTGCTTAGGTGACCATGTTGTACAAACAAAGAATTCCAGTGCTAAAATGAAGCAGTTACATACGAAGGAGGAGAAATAAAATGAACCACGCTCAATCTGAAAGTTTGCATGCTGAAGCTATGCAGCACATCGTCGGCGGTGTCAATTCACCATCTAGATCATACAAAGCCGTTGGAGGGGGTTCTCCAGTTGCAATGGAAAGAGCAAAAGGCGCGTATTTTTGGGATGTTGACGGCAATCGATATATTGATTATCTTGCCGCTTACGGACCTATAATTACCGGGCATGCCCATCCGCATATTACCAAAGCAATTACAAAGGCAGCTGAAAACGGCGTTCTTTATGGAACACCTACTCCTTTTGAAGTTAAATTTGCCAAGATGCTTAAGGAAGCCATCCCATCCATGGACAAAGTACGGTTTACAAATTCCGGAACTGAATCGGTTATGACCACGATTCGTGTAGCACGAGCGTATACAGGACGGGATAAAATTATTAAGTTCGCTGGCTGTTATCACGGACATTCCGATCTTGTTTTAGTCGCTGCCGGATCAGGCCCTTCCACACTTGGAACTCCCGATTCCGCCGGTGTACCAAAAAGCATTGCTCAGGAAGTCATTACAGTGCCGTTCAATGATATAGATGCCTATAAGGAAGCAATCAATAAATGGGGAAATGAAATCGCGGCCGTTTTAGTTGAACCGATTGTCGGTAATTTCGGGATTGTTGAACCAAACCCTGGTTTTCTTGAAGCAATTAATGACATTACTCATGCAGCAGGGGCACTTGTTATCTATGATGAGGTAATTACAGCCTTCCGTTTTATGTACGGTGGTGCACAAAACCTTCTTGGTGTTGAGCCTGATATGACGGCGCTCGGAAAAATCATCGGCGGCGGCTTACCGATTGGTGCTTACGGTGGCAAAAAAGAGGTTATGGAAACAGTCGCACCCCTCGGCCCAGCCTATCAAGCAGGGACGATGGCCGGAAATCCCGCTTCCATGCTAGCTGGTATTGCTTGCCTTGAAGTATTGAAGGAAGAAGGAGTATATGAACGACTAGATCAACTTGGGGCGATGCTGGAACAAGGAATCCTTCAGGCAGCGGAAGACCATCATGTTTCTATTAAAGTAAATCGATTAAAAGGTGCATTAACGGTTTATTTTACTGATGCTAAGGAAGATATCAGTAACTATGCTCAAGCTGAAGCTACGAATGGCGAAGTGTTCGGCCGATTCTTTAAGCTTATGCTGGAACAAGGGATTAACTTGGCTCCATCAAAATATGAAGCCTGGTTCTTAACGACAGCCCATACAGAAGAAGACATAGAAACTACTATTAAAGCTGTAAATCAAGCATTCAAATTATTATAAATACAAATTTTTGAATATTTATGCATATCATCAATTCTACTAATCACGGTAGAATTGATGTTTTAACGTTGTTGAAAGCGTTTACATTAAGATATTTTGATTTTAATAACCAGATAATGTTTATTTTCCAAAAAAACTAAAATGTATATTTAATTGATTTCTGAAAATTCTAATGATAATATAAATCATACTAGTATTGATTATTTATTACCCTCAAAACTGTATTTCCTTCCTCGTTCGTTTTCCAAAGTAATCTAAAAAACCACAAGTTTAAAGCAGGAGGTGAACCGGCATCGAATAGGCGCAAGCTTATAGTTGCCCAACGTATGAACAAAAGATGGAATCCTAGTACGTTTATGAATTACCACGAATCAGAACATGATGCTTGCGGAATTATTGCATGTATTGAAAAGAAAAAAATACCTACCCGTGATAATATTTTTGCGTGTATTGATGCCCTGGTTACCATGAACCATCGGGCCGGTTTTATTAACGGCGAAGGCGATGGTGTCGGCATTCACATAGATATCCCCCGTCAATTATGGAAGGAGAAGCTAAAGAACTCTGGTGCTGATACAGACCTTGCGGATCATAACCATTTTGTAGTGGGCCACTTTTTTATTAAACGTGAGGCTGAGAAACAACAAACTATTGAGGAAATAATCAAACTGGCAAACGAAAAAGACTTAAAAGAAATTTATGTATCTGATGAAGCTTATTCCACCGATGCATTGGGACCAATAGCATTACAGGAAAACCCTGTATTTCTTCAAGTTGCTTTTATAGCAAAAGAAGATTTAAAACAAACTGACCTTTCATCTCTGTTATTTGATCTCACAATTACAATTGAGAAAAATGACCACATCCACGTATCTTCGCTTAGCCAATATCATGCCATCTACAAAGTGATGGGAGCCGGCGATATTCTACCTAAGTACTATCCAGACCTTGCAAGTCCACTCGTCGCATCAACGATGACACTTGGACATAACCGCTATTGCACTAATACACTATCCAGCTTTTTTCGCGTACAACCATTTAGCGTCCTTGGACATAATGGTGAAATCAATACAATCGCCAAATTACGCGATGAAGCGCAAATGGTTGGTGTTCCATTAGTAAACGGCGGCAGTGACTCACAGGATTTAAGTCGTACATTGGAAACATTCATCTACCGTGAGGGGTATTCTCTATTTGAAGCACTTGATATTGTCTTCCCTCCAATCATTAATGAAATGAAGGAATATCCCGATCATCTTCAGGATCTATATACGTATTTGCGTGAAAGCTGGGGCCATTTCGCTCAAGGTCCGGCAGGAATCATTTCCCGCCACGGCAATGAAGCTGCTTTCTCTGTAGATGCACTTGGTCTACGTCCTTTATGGATGATGGAAACTTCAACCTCTTATTTGTTTGGCTCTGAACCAGGTGTTATTTCACCAACAGAATATGTAGCCAATCCTAAACCAATTGGTCCAGGAGAAAAGGTCGGATTAAAGTGGAATGGCGATTCAATAGAACTATATGAATATATCACTTATCAGGAAGAAGTATTCAAAAGATTTAACAAGAGACTTAACTTTACAGAATCTCGTAATCGCTTAAATCCTCCTGATGTAAAAGAGCATACTTTTGCACAGGAAGAGGACAAAATCCAAAACGGACAATATAAAGCTTTCGGATGGGAACGTGACCATATTCAACTAATTGAACAAATGGCTGAAAAAGGTGCAGAACCAATCCGTTCACTTGGTCACGATGCTCCACTGGCAGCACTCAATCCTGAGCGTAAGAATATTGCAGACTTTATTAAAGAAAGTGTTGCAGTTGTTACAAACCCTGCGATAGATCGCGACCGAGAAATGGAACATTTTTCGACCCGAACCATTATCGGTAAACGCCCTTCTCTGTTTACAGATGAAAAATCTGTAAACACAGTGATTGAGCTATTAACGCCTCTATTAGCTGAAGGAAAAGCTGGACACACTTGTGCACAGTTTGCAAAACAACCTTCTTATGAACAAATTCACCAATTATTTATGGATACAGAAGAATTGAAAACGATATCCATGACATTCACGGAGGGTGAAACGATTAAGGAAGCTCTAGATCGTATCAGTAAAGAGGCTCTTACCTTTGTTACTGACGGCTGTGGATTACTTTGCCTAGATGATGAACTATCCCATCAGGCTGAGCAATTATGGTTGGATCCTGCCCTTGTAGTCGCAGCAGTCGATAGAGCATTAGTAAAAGCAGAAAAACGAAGAGACTGTTCCATTTTAGTTCGCTCTGCTGCCATTCGTAACTTGCATGACATTGTGGTGATTTACGGATTAGGAGCTAATTTGATTAATCCATATTATATGTTCCGTACCGTATCAGATGAGCAGTCGAAATCAGTAATTAATTTATATAACTCTTTATCTAAAGGATTAGAAAAGGTCATTTCAACACTTGGAATTCATGAACTTCGCGGATATGGACGACTATTCTCTTCGATTGGACTACAGGAAGAAATAGCAGACATCCTTCAAATCGTGAACTTCTTTGGATCCAATCAATTAATCTATAATTTTGATAAATTGAAGGAAGATGCGAAACAGCGTGCAATTGATTATGCCAATGAAAAAGAACGTGTCGGCAAGACCTTTCATCTGTTCCCGCGAATCTGGAAAGCAATTGGTGAGGTGGCTTCAACTGGAGATTATCAGGCCTTTGGAGAAAAAATCTCTGAACAGGAAGAACAAAATCCCACAACTATTCGCCATTTAACAGATTTCAAGAAAACCGAACAAAAAGTTGATCCAGAAACAGTGAATATTGGTGTTGGCGATCACAGTCTACCATTTGTAATTGCATCAATGTCGTTCGGCTCACAAAATGAAACAGCCTTTCGCGCATATGCAGAAGGTGCCGATCGCCTTAATATGATTAGCATGAATGGTGAAGGCGGAGAAATTAAAGATATGCTTGGTAAATACCCGCGAACTCGCGGTCAGCAAATTGCCTCCGGTCGTTTTGGTGTAAATGCGGAATTGCTGAATTCCTCTAATTTACTTGAAATCAAAATCGGACAGGGCGCTAAACCGGGTGAAGGCGGTCATCTTCCTGGATCCAAAGTAACATCAAAAATTGCCGAAGCACGTAATGCAACGATTGGATCCGATTTAATATCACCTTCAAACAACCATGATATTTATTCTATTGAAGATTTAGCTCAAATGATCCATGAGTTAAAGACAGCCAATGATCAGGCAAGGGTGGCTGTTAAAATACCTGTTGTTCCAAATATTGGGACAATTTCTGTCGGGATAGCAAAAGCTGGTGCTGATATTATCACGCTAAGTGGATTTGACGGCGGTACCGGAGCCGCTCGTATCCATGCCCTTCAAAACGTTGGATTACCAGTGGAGATTGGTGTTAAAGCTGCTCATAATGCCTTGCTTGAAGCCGGTCTAAGACAGGATGTTGAGCTTTGGGCTGACGGTGGCCTCAAAAGTGCAAAGGATGTACTGAAGGTTATGCTACTTGGAGCAAACCGTGTAGGTTTTGGAACCCTCTCTATGATTGCTATTGGCTGTACAACATGTCGAGGCTGCCACCTGGATACATGCCATGTAGGGATTGCTACTCAAATTGATTCTGAAGTGGAAGCAAAGGAACATGGGCTAAGGAGATTTGTTCCTAGACAATTTGATTTAGCCGTCCAGGGAATCATCAACCTATTCAGTGCTTTTGGCAATGAATTAAAAACACTTGCGGCTGAACTTGGAATCACAAATCTCCAGGAAGCTGTCGGGCGTTCCGATTTATTAGTACAAACAAAAGGAAAAGAAATGCTGGATTTAAAATACTTACTTAAAACGATTGAGCTTGGCCAGATCACACATCTCGAAGCTGCTGCTACAAAGGACGAATTAATCGTCCAAATGGCCGCAGTCGGTGCAGAATATCTGGATGCAAGTGTAAATGATCTGCTTCAATCCAGACAATTTAAAAATATCAATTCTATTCAGCGCGTACTTGGAAGCCGTGTTTCCTGCCACCGGGTAAGAGGCAGATTAGATGGTTCCTATGTCAAAATGGATCCTGTTAATCTAACCTATAAAGGTTCCATACCTGGAAATGGACTTGGTGCATACAATACAGAAGGCATTACGATAACAGTTGATGGCGGTTCTCAGGATGGCACCGGCAAAACCTCATTTGGAGGAACAATTGCAATTCTTAAAGGAATCGGCAAGGATGACAAATTCTATAATGGTTCCGTCGGAAAAGGCTTTGGATATGGTGCACAAAAAGGTCTATTAATTGCTCAGGGTGACGCTGATGCGCGCGCAGGTATCCGTCTGTCTGGTGCTGACATGATTGTCGGAGGTTCTTTAAAACGGGATATTCCTGTACAAGAACATGGAAACATTGGCGTTTATTCAAATATTAAGGGCTTTGCCTTCGAATATATGACAAACGGCCGAGGACTTGTTCTTGGAGACCCAGGTCCATGGATTTGCGCAGGAATGACAGGCGGTGTCATTTATCAACGTCATTTGCCTGAACGAGGCCTTACAAAAGATGCGCTCCAACGCAGAATTGCAAAAGGAGCCCTCGTCTCTGTTGAAAAATTAAATGAAACAGGTATAAATGATGTAACTGAACTACTTACACGCTATACAACTATTCTTAGAGAAAATGGTCAACAGGCTGAAGCGGAAGAACTGGCCCAATTGCTAGGCAACCCAAGCCAGCACTTCCTCCAAATCGTCCCAGTTAAAACCCAAGCCGACCCATCTGTATCTACAGAATAAGGCTGAAACGACTGCCCAGACCCGACAAGCATAAGAGAAGAGGCACGTAGGGAGTGCTTTTCTCCCGTAGTGACTATTCCTTATGACTCGAGGGGCTAGGAGTTGAAGCTAGAATACACGAGTAAAGCTGAGGCGACTGGTGGTCAGTTATGGGCCATATATCAATTTATATCAGGATGATACATTATTTTCGAACCTCAAGAGACCGTTTCGCTTTATTAAAGCGGCGGCCTCTTTTCTTTTCATTTCTTAACTTTCTATTAAGCCTTTCTCAATTCTTTTTTATATTTTATGAACACATAAACCTTTCATCGAAAAATCTATATATTCCTTCTCTCCATATAGCGTATACCTGATGAATCTTGAAAAAATCGTATTCAATGCATGCCTTTTAGTCTAAAGGGGAAAGTAAACAAAAGAAGTATTTTGCCTGTATATCTTGAACATGAAGACGAAACCCTGTATAGTACAGTCATGTTCGAGATAAAAATAGATAAATATTCGTAAACAACTATGAATAAAAGGAAGAGGTATTATTTATGAAGGTTGGTGCCCGAGTCTTTAAAACGGGAATAGCCATTGTGATAGCCATCTATGTTGCGACAGCATTTAATATACCGGCTCCCGTACTAGCCGGGATTTCGGCTGTATTTGCCGTTCAGCCTACCATATACCGTTCGTACAGGACATTAATTGATCAAATACAAGCGAATATTATCGGATTTCTAATCGCGATATCGTTTGTATTATTATTTGGTAATGATCCCTTATTAATTGGTTTGGCAGCCATTATAACAATTGTAATCAACTTACAGCTGAAAAATGAAAATCAACTGACAATTTCGCTTGTAACTTTAATCTTGATTATGGAGCAACAAGACGGTAATTTTACTGAATTCGCCTTTTGGAGAGTTGCTGCCATTTTAATCGGTATTCTATCAGCGTTTATTGTTAACCTTGTCTTTCTTCCTCCAAAGTATGAGACAAAGCTTTATAAACGAATTAGCACAACCACAGACGATATTCTACAATGGATCAGAATTGGTTCTAGAAGCTCAACTGAACATATTATGATGAAAAAGGACATTAATCGTATTAAAGAGAATGTCACAAAGGCCGATAGCTTGTACGCTCTATATAAAGAAGAGCGTGAAACTTTCAGGAAAAATACGGTTGCCAAATCCCGTAAACTCGTAATCTACCGTTATATGATAGCAACAAACAAACGATCATTGGATATCTTAAAAAGATTACATCGCTTTGAAAACGAATTCCATCAAATGCCTGAGGATTTTCAAATCCAGGTTCATCATCAACTGGATTTGTTGTTGAGAAAACATGAACATATTCATCTGAAATTTATAGGTAAAGTAAAGCCGGGACTAATGCTTGAGGAATCTACGGACACTTATAACAAACAATTGCTGATTGATATTGTTAAAGGTTTTCGATTAAATACAGACGAAGATTCTCCCGTCCACTACCATATGGTTACACTAATTTCATCTATGCTTGAATATGGTGACTACTTAGAGCATCTAGAAATGCTTGTTAACAGTTTTCACTCTTATCACAAATCAGAGAACAAATCGATCAAGATAAATGATGATGATCAATTATAACAATCACTTAAAGCATTCCAAGGCCAGCAAAAAGGCTTTGGGATGCCTTTTTCATTCCATTGGTTTTGCACTGTATCTTATCTGATAGTCAAAAAGGTGGTTCTCCTTTCGATCAAAAAACCTCCTTCTATCCAAAACCTATGCCGTTCTTTATTCTCGTATTTTTTCGTAGGGATTGTTGCTATTATTGAATTGTGAAACAGCCACCTCCAGAAAGGAAGTGGCTGTACTTGTATATCCCAGTTAGTCAAAAAGTTCCTTACTGTTCAATTTTTTATCATAACTAGAAATATAATAAACAATAAAACTATATGCATCCACACCATACATTTTACGAAAATGACTGCCCAAACTTTTTTTCGTAAATCATAGTAAAGAATAGTAGAATAAATTAAGAGAGCGGTTATTCCCCGGAAGATATCACCATCCATCAACAATAAAATCACGTTTATCAAAATAGATATAATAAATAAAATGGCATATATCTTATCTATCTTGTTCTTTCTTTGCGCCTCGTGTTGGAATTGATACATTCCTTTCCCCCGTGCTCATCATATACTTGATTACTCAATTATACCCTCCATCACATACCTCAGTAGAACAGCTAGGCATCCAACTGTTGTACCTGAAAGAGTCTATAATAAGCTCCTTGTTTAGCCATTAATTCCTGATGTGTTCCCACTTCTATAATACAGCCATGTTCAACCATAACAATTCGATCAGCATGTGTAATGGTAGATAATCTGTGAGCCACTATAAATGTAGTACGGTCACGGGAGAGCTTTTCAAGTGCTTCCTGAATAAGATGCTCACTTTCCAAATCAAGAGCAGAGGTTGCTTCATCCAACACAATAATGGATGGATTCTTCAAAAACACACGTGCAATAGAAATACGCTGCTTTTGACCTCCTGATAATTTGACGCCCCTCTCGCCTACTTTTGTCTCATATCCACTTGGTAATTTGCAGATAAAATCATGAGCATTTGCTGCTTTGGCAGCTTCATAGATTTCTTTATCTGTCGCATCTGGCCTACCCAGTAAAATATTTTCACGAACCGATTCACTAAATAAAATACTGTCTTGCATCACCATTCCAATATTGTCCCGAAGTGAGCGTACCTGAACATCTCGGATATCCACTCCGTCCAATAGTATACGCCCTTGTGTCACATCATAAAATCGTGGAATCAAGCTAACCAGAGTAGATTTACCTCCTCCGCTCATCCCGACAAGCGCAATTGTTTCTCCCCTTTTCACTTCAAGATTAATATCCTTCAGTGCCTGAGTCTCATCTTCTCCATAAGAGAATGATACATGATCAAACGTAATGGTCCCTTGTACATCTTTACATGGACGTGCATCAGGCTTGTCCTCAATATCATACGGAACATCCAAAAATTCAAACACACGGTCCATTGATGCCAGTGATTGCGTTAATGTGGTAGATGAGTTCATCAATCTACGCAAAGGTCCATACAATAAATCGATATAGCCGACAAAGGCAACCATAGTCCCTAATGTCATATTCCCATTAATGACCTGGTATCCGGCAAATAGGATGACAACTAGAGGAGCAATATCTGTAATTGTATTGACTGCTGCAAACGATTTAGCGTTCCAGCTTGTGTGAGCTAACGCTTTTTTTAAGAAGTTTCCATTCACTTTATTAAATTGCTTTTGCTCATGATCTTCAATCGCAAAGCTCTTAATCACGGCCATCCCTTGTACACGTTCATGCAAATAGCCCTGTACTTGAGCAAGCGCCTGTGATCTATCTCGGGTTAATTCTCTTAATTTACCAAAGAAATATTTAATGGAGAATGAGTAGAGCGGTAACAGAAGCAACGATACAATGGTCAATTTTACGTCAAAGGTAAGCATAATTCCAACTGCTATTAAAATTGTAACTAGATCCAACCAAACATTCATAAGGCCGGTTATAACAAAATTCTTAGTTTCTTCAACATCATTAATCACTCTGGAGATAATTTCTCCTGCTTTTGCATTAGAGTAATATTTAAAGCTTAACTTTTGTATATGACTGAACATTTTATCGCGGATATCAAATAAGATTTTACTTGCTGTCCATTGGGCAAAATATTGACGGTAATATTCTACTGGAGGCCGAACTACCACAAAAATGAAAAACATGATTGCCATTAACATATAGAGCTTCCTTAATTGCTCTCCTTTTTGCAAAGCATTGGCACCGATTATATCATCAATCACATATGCCAATAAGGCAGGAGTCAGCAAAGGAATCGCAAATTTAACTATCCCGATTAGGATTGTCACAATGATTTGCCACTTATAAGGCCTTACAAACCTCATATATCTTTTTATACTATTCATCAAATGTCTCTCCCATCAAGCATAAAAACCTGTCCATAAAAGAGACAGGCTTCTTTTCAACTTTTAATTGTTAAATATCGGTTATACCAATTATGAACGAACTCCTGAGAAAACGGCCCTTTTTTCGCTCGAATCATACTAATCAGCTTTTCCACATTTCTCCTGAGAATATGGTCAATGACATTCGGATAACCCATTTGAAGTTTATGCTCTTCGTACTCATCTTCATCTAACAGGTTATATGTCATATCGGGATATACCTTTATATCAAGATCATAATCGATATATTTAACCGCTTCCCCATCAAATACAAATGGAGAACTTAAATTACAGTAGTAGTAAATACCGTCATCACGAAGCATGCCGATGATATTAAACCAATACTGTGAGTGAAAGTAGGTAATAGCTGGCTCTCTTGTGAGCCATGTCCTACCATCAGATTCGGTTACAAGAGTCCGATCATTGCAACCAATTACAATAAATTGGGTACCCTTTAATATGGTCGTCTCTTGCCAAACCCGGTGTATATGTCCATTATGTTTGTAACTGTGTATTTGGATTTCTTCTCCTTCTCTCGGTACTCGCACGTTGTATTACCTACTTTCTCTCCCTATAGGGCAGGGCACTTATATACCGTCTCTGTGTTCAAATTGACAATATATTAACCGTTAAATTAAGATGCTTTTTTCCGTATTCTTCTATTATTATAACGATTCACATACAATTTTAAAACAAAGAGCCACCATGAAAAGCGGATAAGCTATAAATTGTTAAACAAATCGCCATTAACCAGCTCTTTTTTAGAATGAAATATTAATCCTATAACCAAAATTAATCGTTTACAAACATGAGTCATAATGAATGAAGGAAACAGAAGCGGAGAATAAAAATAAAAGAACACCTATAGAGATGCCCTAAATAATGATGAATTGTATTTATATTTTATAGTTTCGGGGCAGATTTTGACTGATAGCTTTCAATCACTTTTTCTGTTAATTGCATAAATATCGTTTGGATTGTATCTAATTCTCTTTTCATCTCACTTATATCGTCCTGGACACATAGTAAATCTTCATCATTCTTTCGATTCCTCAGTTCCTCCTCTAGCTCCATATAACGGTCAAGTTCTGTTTGCATATGTAAAAGCTTATCCATAATGACCATTTGTTCATTAACTAACTCTTCAAAACTCTTCATGCTCTACACCACCCAAAATCAGTATAATAATACATTTCTCTAATAAGCAGAAAATACCTTTGACTTTTTCTGTAGCCTTCTAAGAGGTTTTGTCGAGCCGTTAAAAAGCACTCGCCCGCTACGGGCAAGTGCTTTAATTAAAGGTTTTACATTATTGTTGTCCGGAGTTACCGGAGTTTTTAGCTTTGTTTTTCTCTGCTTTCGCGTTTGCTTGTTTCACAGATTGCACATCAGTTTCACTTGCAAATTCAGAACCAAATTGACCTTGGCTTTGACCTGCAGATTGTGCGTTTTGTTGTCTCACTTGATTTGCATTTGTTTTTGAACTGTTGTTAGCCATTAATATCACCTCCACACCTATTAATGTATCCAACAGAGGTTTTCATATACAAAAAGAGTGTTTCTATTTTTTTCCTTGTTTTTGCTTCACTATATAGCGGCATCCTATATAGAAATTTAAAACAGGAAAAGAGGAGGCTTTATTATGTTTGTAGGAAGAGATATGTCAGAGTTATCCATGATTCCTAAAAGTGAATGGAAGGAAGATGAACTGGAATTTTACCATCATTCATTTCAGCAGATTATGCCCTATTTAAATATAGAGGGACATACCATTCAAAGAGAAATTATTGAGGAAATTGAAAGAAGAGGCGGCCTGAAGAGACAGGAAGCAACCTGGACAAAAGGAACGCGTGTTTCCTACGATTAATTAAAATAGAACCGGCATCAGCTATACCTGAAGATTATTATCTTTTCGCAGGTAGCTGATGCCGGGTTATTTTTTAACCATTAAATACATATGTTTCATAAATTTTTTGATGAGATACAGGTAAAGCATACTGTTGAAAATCATGATCTTTCACATATGCTAATTTATGTGTATTGCTTTTAAAGTTCTCCAAATTATTCACAGTGGCTGTATAGATATCAATTTCCCATGTCAAATGTGAAAATACATGATTGATATGACCGATTGGAGTTAATTGATTTAATTCAACTTGATTCTGTTCCGCAACCATTTCTTTAAGTACTTTAACATCTCCTGTTGTTTCATAGCTTGGGAATTCCCACAATCCCGCGAGAAGACCTGTCTCCGGCCGCTTCCTAATCAGGATTCTTCCACTTTCATCGTTTATCACAATTGCCGATAAATGAACAATTTTGGTCTTTTTAGCTTTCGTTTTTACCGGAAGCTCCTGTTGGATTCCTTTATCAAATGCCCAGCAGTGCTCTCTTACCGGACATAATAAGCATGCAGGTTTACCGGGAACACATATAAGAGCGCCAAGTTCCATCAATGCCTGATTAAATTCTGACGTATGTTCGGGATCAATTAATTCACGTACAGCTGACTCAAATAGTTTGCGGGTGGCAGGCTTTGCTATGTCATCATATATTTCTAATATCCTGGAAATGACTCTCATGACATTTCCATCAACTGCAGGCTCCGGAACACCATAAGCAATGCTTAATATTGCACCGGCAGTGTATGGACCGACACCTTTTAATTTTTTAATTTCTTCAGGAGTGTTTGGCACAATTCCGCCGTAGTTTTCCTTTACCTCTTTAACTGCACTATGCAAATTACGAACCCGAGAATAGTAGCCTAGACCTTCCCATGCTTTTAAATATTTTTCCTCATCAGCATCAGCAAAATCATCAAGCGTCGGAAACCATTCCATAAAACGTTCGTAATAAGGAATAACAGTATCAACACGAGTTTGCTGAAGCATAATTTCAGAAACCCAGACACGATAGGGATCTTTATTTAATCGCCATGGGAGCTGTCTTTGTTCCTGAATAAACCAATCTATAAGATCTTTTCTGAATTGTTCTATATTGCAACTTACAAGTGTCTTCACGTTTCCTCCTGTTTATGTTAAAAATTAATGGAATAGGGAATAAATTAAGTAATCATACTGAGTAGGTTTACCCATGATTTTTTGATTCCCTTCATTTTAAAACAACATGACTGGTATGAAAAGTAATTAATATTGGATAAAAATAGTGGTTTCCTTTATAAGTCAGTAGAAAAGGAGGATGTATTATGGATACCGGTACTCATCTTGTAATGGGTATAGCACTTGGCGGGTTAGCCACCTTGGATCCTGAGGTCGCCTCCCACACAGGAACAGCAACGGCCGTTATGATCGGTACAATCCTTGGTTCCCAGGCACCTGATATAGATACAGTTCTAAAAATGAAAAATAATGCAGTATATATACGCAATCATCGCGGAAGGACACATTCCATACCATTTGTAATTCTCTGGCCTATATTAATTACGGCTCTTATTGCCCTTATTATTCCTGAAGCGAATACCTTACATTTATGGTTGTGGACCTTTTTCGCTGTATTTTTGCATGTATTTG
The DNA here is from genome assembly GCF_058313575.1 of Bacillus sp. z14 (2026). NCBI lineage: Bacteria > Bacillati > Bacillota > Bacilli > Caryophanales > Bacillaceae > Bacillus > Bacillus sp. z14 (2026). The sequence continues at coordinate 239,367 of NZ_JBZFQK010000004.1, read as the reverse complement.
TAGATATATTTAATGCCTATGGTACACAGGCTCTAAGCCCCCTGTCCTCAAGATGGGTCGCGCTCGGGATTATTAATACATTTGATCCCTTTATCTTTGGAATTCATATTGTAGGTCTTATTTTATGGACATTCGGCTTTAATCCAGGAACTATATTCTTAATAATGTATGTAATTATTATCGGTTATTATATCGCTCGGATTACAGAATCTAGAAGCTTAAAAGCTCGAATTCGTTTACAAATCCCTGACGCTCGGCGAATTACGCTTTCCCCAACCATGCGTTATCACCGCTGGAAGGTAGCTGTTACAACGCCTGATAAATATTATGTTGGGGGAGCTGAAAATCGTGAAATACAATTTTACGATAAATTTGATCGTATTCCTTTACCGGAAAGTCCAATTCTGGATGCTGCTCTAAAGGATGTGAATCTCTCTGCCTTTGTATCTTTTTCTCCGGTATACCGATGGGAAATGGACTATCAGGAGGGAATGCACATTGTCCGATTCATTGATTTACGTTATCGGAGCAGAGGACGATATCCCTTTGTGGCTGTCGTTCATTTAGATGATGATTTAACTATTATCAACTCATTTACTGGATGGGTTTTTACAGAAGAAAAGCTTCAAAAGAAACTAAATATGATTACTGGATAATCAGGAAAGCTTTCTCATGAATGGGTGGGAGCCATTTTAGAATACTAATAAGGCATCCATCATCCCAGAATGAAAGGTGAGAGAATCTTGAGAAATAAAGCAAAAGGCTTTCCTTATGAGCATGATAATAAATTTAATGGGGAACCCCGAGCCAAACCAGAGTATGCTTCAAAACGAGCAGATGGCACTACAAATACTCGTCCACAGGAGCGAATGCATGCCTCTGGAGAACGGGATTCTAAATAAATTCAAAAAGAGCTTTCTACAGAAAGCTCTTTTTTTCTCGTTTTATTTTAATTTCATTAGCAAGGAAATAGGCAGCCCTTCTTCTTCATTTTGTTGAAGACGATACCCCCAGGCAAACACACCTTTTAAATACTCCACCTTAAAATATTCTCCAGGCGCTCCATCTATACCATACATTTCACCGACTATAATATCAGCCGGGTCTAATGTATAAGCCTTTGCCATAACGGCTCTCCTTTTATGTACGGCAAACTCATTAACCATCCCAAGCTGCTCAGCCTTTCTTGCTTTTTCATTTAAATCTGCGATTGTTTGTCTAAGCTCATGCTCTGACATCTCACTGAATTTTTTCTCCTGCATTTCTTTACCCCTCTCAGTACAATTCAAAATCTCCGTTATCAATTCGCTCTTTGCCCAGTTCTACAAAACGAGAAATTAAGTCCATATCAAAACCTTTTCTAAATAGAGCTGTTTTCATTTTTTGACTATACGAATAGTCATCCAGTTGAGCATACTTTCTGTGAAATTTAGTCGCTGTTTTTACAAGACTTTCCCATTCAGCATTCTTATCATCAACCGCTAACTCTTCAGTCACCAATTTGGCCAGGCTCATTGAAAAACCCTTCCGTACAAGAAATTGGATTGTTTTCTGTTTTGCTTCTTTCATGGAACCCTTACTTTTTTTTAATGTCTTACTGGCCCATTCTTCAGCATTTTCTCTTTGCAAATCATTCGTATACTGACTTAATGCAGTCTGCTGATCCTTTTCTGAGATTCCCTTATTGAGCAGCTCTGTCCGGATGACATCAGGTCCTTTTTTACTGACATTCATTTGGGTTCGTACAAATGCATTCGCATATTCCTCATCGTCAACATATCTATACTCACGCAGTTTATGAATTACTTCATCAATAACCGCCTGTTCCCATTCCTTTTCACTCAAATAGGAAATAACCTCATGCTCTGAACGAATACGATAAGATAGATAATTGACAGCAGACTGAAATGCTTTTTGGATATGGTCACGGTACTGAATTTCCATAATGGATAATTCATCGACTTCCATCCCCTTCGATAGCCGCATGCGGACAAGTAAGTCATCATCCACACTAAATGCGTATCTTTCAGGCTGTCCTTCTTCTGTTATGTATATATTAAAACGATTTTTATTCTTTTTTTGTTGTTCAATTTTCGAGATAAGTGGCATCGTTAGCTCGCCTCCTCTTTTAATGTAGCATATATCCTTATCTTAGTCCTTTCTTTGATTTTAGAAAATGAATTAAAACATTTAATTATGGAAATTATAGGAATGACACTACTTTGAAAAGGAGAATGTTCATGGATAAGAAAAAGCGAGATCAAATGAAAAATCGCCTGACCTCTACTCAAGAAGTTCGTTACAAAAGGGAATTTAAAGCAGCAGATCGAGCGGCTGGGTTTACAGGATCTAAAGGAATTCGTCCATAAACTAACCTTTTATTTACCAGAATAATGGCTTGGATTTTGTTGCAATCTAATCAGGAAGATATTCTTCATTTGGGAGGTAATCAAAAATGGGCAGATATAACCATAACTTACTTCACGGCAGAAACAGGATGGCAAGTGGAAACACGCCGCCTTCCATAAAATCTGACGGATTAGATGTAGAATTTTCTGAGGCATTAGCTGATCATGATGATCTCGTTGCACAAGCCAGATCAAAAGCAGCTGATGCACGCGCTAAATCCAGGAAATAAACTGATTCGCTTGGGAATTTTCACTCCCAAGCGAATCAAAAAAACAACCGATTAAACAATCGACTGGGTGCCTGCGTTTATTAACCATTTACTTCAGCAGCTAAATTAGGCGCGATAAGATCCTCTGCTTTAAAAATATCGTTAACTTTTTCACTTCCAGCATTAAAGTGCTCATTTGCTTTATCCATATTGGGTTCAGCTGTACCGGACAATTGAATTCCTTTTTCTCTATATGAATCAGAAATAGTCTTTATAGCCTTTTCAAAATCCTTGCTATATTTTTCTAAACTATCAGGAACTTTCACATCTTCCAAAGCATCCACAACAGAATTTGCTGAAGCAGCAGCTTTTTGTTTATCTTCCTCTGTTAAGACAGAAGGATTCTCTGCTCCCTCATAGGTATTTAAATCACGATCACTTCCATTAATCACATTCACTATGGAAAGATAGAAATCTAATAAGTCACTTTTTACATCCGCTGATTCTTTAGTGCCCACTTCCTCTTTTGTCTCTTCTTTTGATGAACAACCCATGACGATAACAAGCATCAAGGCCATAATACTGCATAACCACAATCCCTTTTTCATACTCTCTTACCCTCTTTTCGCTATTTTCGAATTATTCTAATTGTTGCATTAAACATCATACAACTTATGTGAGCATTCGTAAATGCTGCCCCTTCTAAGTATGAACCCATTAATTTTACAATTACTGTTAATCAATTGATTATCTATGCTTTTATCGTGAAATATTGTACTATTAAATGCGTATAGACCCATTAATTACAAACAATTAAGAGGCAGGAGTATAGATAAATGATATTATCCGTTAAAGATTTAAGCCATGGCTTTGGTGACCGAGCCATTTTTAACAAAGTTTCCTTCCGCTTATTAAAAGGCGAACATATTGGCCTTGTCGGAGCAAATGGGGAAGGAAAGTCTACATTTATGAATATTGTAACCGGACAGCTGGAGCCTGATGAGGGGAAAGTTGAATGGTCTAAGAAAGTTCGTACTGGTTACCTTGACCAGCATGCTGTTCTTGAAAAAGGTATGACCATACGCGATGTACTGAAAACAGCATTTCAGTATCTTTTTGATATGGAAAATGAAATGAACGAAATTTTTGCTAAGATGGGGGAAGCTTCTCCTGAGGAATTAGAAGTCTTACTTGAGGAATCAGGTGTACTGCAGGACGTCCTCACTAACAACGACTTTTATGTCATTGATGCAAAGGTTGAGGAAATAGCAAGAGGATTGGGCCTCGATGAAATTGGGCTTGAGCGCGATGTTCAGGACTTAAGCGGTGGCCAGCGTACAAAAGTCCTTCTCGCAAAATTATTACTTGAAAAACCCGATATATTACTTTTAGATGAGCCGACCAACTATCTTGACGAGCAGCATATCGAGTGGCTCAAACGTTATCTTCAAAATTATGAAAATGCCTTTATTTTAATTTCACATGATATTCCATTCTTAAACAGTGTTATCAATCTTGTTTATCATATGGAGAACCAGGAATTGACCCGTTATGTTGGAAATTATGATGATTTTATGAAAGTGTATGAGGTGAAAAAGCAACAGCTTGAAGCCGCCTATAAAAGACAGCAACAAGAGATTGCCGGCCTCAAGGATTTCGTTGCACGTAATAAAGCTCGTGTATCTACTCGAAACATGGCCATGTCCCGTCAGAAAAAGCTTGAAAAAATGGATATCATTGAACTGGCGAAAGAAAAACCGAAACCAGAATTCCATTTCCGCGAAGCACGTACATCCGGTAAACTTATATTCGAAACAAAGGATCTTGTCATTGGGTATAATGAGCCTCTATCCAGACCATTAAATTTACGTATGGAGCGTGGACAAAAAATTGCTTTCGTCGGTGCCAATGGGATTGGAAAAACTACCTTGCTCAGAAGTATTCTCGGTGAAATTAAACCAATCTCTGGCCAGGTTGAGCTTGGCGAACATTTGTATATGGGATATTTTGAACAAGAAGTAAAACAAACATCCAATAATACCTGTATCGAAGAAATTTGGCAGGAGTTCCCTTCCTATAATCAGGCAGAAATTCGTGCTGCTCTGGCGAAGTGCGGCCTTACTACCAAGCATATTGAAAGTAAAGTTGAAGTACTTAGCGGTGGAGAAAAAGCGAAGGTTCGTTTATGTAAACTAATCAATCGTGAAAACAATTTACTTGTTCTCGATGAACCAACCAACCACCTTGATGTGGATGCTAAAGAAGAATTAAAACGCGCATTAAAGGCCTTTAAGGGAAGTATTCTACTGATCAGCCATGAACCTGACTTCTATCAGGACATAGCTACAGATGTTTGGAACTGTGAATCTTGGACAACTAAAGTATTTTAATGTAACGACGCTATACCTTAAACACCCGTTAGCTTTGGATATTTACATCCTGGTTAACGGGTTTTTTATTTACTTTATACTCTTTACCCCCTGCCTTAGCCTTGGCATAGGCAAGGAATTAGTCGGAAATAATTCCAGTAACCTAGGATATAGAAATGGAGTTGTTTAATAATCTCAGATCAGCAATTAAGAGTTATTGTTTTAATTGATTGCCATGAAAAATTTTAAGAATAAAATCACGATCCGGGACCTGAAGCCGTTCATATGAAGCTAAATATTTTGTATTATCATAGGTAGCATCTTCGTTAGAGATAACCACCTTGTCTCCCGCTATATCTAGGCAGTAGGCTTTGAATTGCAACCTAAAGAGCCTGGATTTAGAAAGACAGTACGTTCACTTCTGAAGAAATGAAGTGGATGATGATGACCAAAACAGATTAACTTTTCTTCCCATCCTTTAAATAAAGTCCTTATATTCTTAAGACTTGGTTCAACAATTCTGCTAAAAGGGTCTTGGCTTATATGGTCATTTAGCTTCGTTGGCTCAATCTGATAATGAATAAACAAAATTGAATTCCCTTCGACAGTTAAATTGATTGCCCTAGGCAACCCTTCCAACTTCCGGATGAATTGCTTATCCATCCTCTCTGCTATCCATTGATGATGCTCTTTTACATGGGAGTGGCTTTGTGGATGTTCCTCTCCTTTTAGAAGTGCTAAAACCGCTTCATCATGGTTTCCCGTAATCATGGATACATCATTTCTTGTAAATAGAATATCCAAAACGTCATTGGTATTCGGTCCGATTCCAATCATATCTCCCAGACAATAGATATGTTCAATATCCCTCCTTCAATCAAGCTTAGATAGTACCGCTTTTAAGGCAGGCTCATTCCCGTGAATATCAGCAATCACTCCAATTTTCATGTCAGTCTCCCTTTTTATGTAAAATTATACCTTAAAATAAAACAAAGCATTCTATTACTGCTGGAGGAATGCTTTGTTTTATCTTAGTTATGGTTTTAATATAACCTTCGTACAATTATCTTCATGTTCATTAAATAACGAATACCCTTTCGCTGCGTCCAGAAGTGGTAACTTATGAGTTACAATTTCAGTAGGGTCGAGCTTTCCTTCTTCAATCATTTTATATAATCGAGGCATATAATGAACAACAGGAGCTTGTCCCATCTTCATCGTAATATTGCGTGAAAAAAATTTCTCTAGCGGGAACATATTATAAACAGATCCGTAAACACCGGTAAGCTGCAAAGTACCAAATTTCCTTATCGCCTTCGTGGCAATTTGAATAGCACTTAACGTTCCTCCCTGCAATTTTAGTTTTTGCTCAATTTTTTCAATAGCTGATTTCTTACCATCCATTCCAACACAATCGATGACCACATCAGCTCCACCCTGTGTAATTTCTTTTATATAGCTCCCTGTATCATCATAATTATTAAGATTAATCGTCTCTACTTTATTCATTTTCTCAGCTTGTTTTAATCGATAATCCAAGTGATCAACAGCTATAACCCTTTTAGCACCAGCCATATAAGCAAATTTTTGTGTCATTAAACCAATTGGGCCACAGCCAAGTACGACCACAGTATCATCCGGTTTTACCCCCGCATGCTCCACACTCCAAAGAGCTGTAGGCAAAACATCAGACATAAATAATAATGACTCATCCTCTAATTCACAGGATTCCGGTATGACAAACGGCATATAGTTCGCAAATGGAACCTTTAAATATTCTGCTTGTCCGCCGGGATGATTCCCATATCGCTCTGTATATCCAAAATATCCGCCTGTATCCTGATGTGGATTGGATTCGGTATGATCACATTGACTTTCCATCTCATGCTGACAGTAATAGCATTGCCCGCAGGATACGTTGAAAGGGATAACTACCCGGTCGCCTTTTTTGACTTTTGTCACCTCAGGACCGACTTCTTCTACGATTCCCATTGGTTCATGTCCAATTATATATCCTTCTCTAATCGGCATATTCCCTTGATAGATATGAAGATCAGAACCACATATGGCCGTAGAAGTAATTCTGACGATTATATCATCATTCTTTTCAAGCTTCGGATCTTCAACCTCTTTAACCTCAATTTTTTTGGCCCCTTGGTATGTGACTGCTTTCATATTTCATCCTCCCATTCAGTTTAGTACAGTTACCTTATTCCCGAATAGGAGGACTCTTATGCAGGACATTTTTAAATTATGTGTTCTAATTCCAATTTAGCCCTTTTCATTTATTCTTCATATAATAATAAAGAAACCATACTGCATGCTGTTGTTCATCCTTAGCTGCACGATTAAACAACTTCTTTGCCGCTAAATTAATGGTTCCGTCTGCAACTGAAAGATAAAAATCCACGGTACGCTGCTCATCTTTTAAAGCCGCTTCAAGCCCCCGTAAATAATCATCCTCACAAGGTTCTGTCTGTTTTGGCTTTGGATCTCTCCCTGTTATGCCTGTATATAGTAGTACCAGTTGTTTAAAATGTTTAATCTCATCCTCTCTGATTTCCAATATTCGCTGCCGTTCATCTTCTGTTGGTGCTAGTCGGGCTAATTTTTCATAACACTGTATAGCACTGTACTCTCCATTAATAGCCCTTTGGGTTTGTTTCACTAAATCATTCATCGATTGTTGTCTCAATTATGTAACCTCCCCATTTTTCCTTATGACCTATCCTATGCGTATTTCCTTTGAACAATTTCTACCTAAGTAAGATAACCTACAGGTTTTTTATCATTTTTATTTGGGTATATGAGAAATAGCGGTTAAACAAGTATCGTGGTTATCTTCGGACGTCGTTCTGTAAAAAACATATTTGACAAACGAAATTATAAAGTATATACTTAGAAGATATAATTTTAAAGTAGTGACTTACACATAGATATGTAAATAAATATGGCATTCTGCAATTTATGTTTTTCGGAACACTTATTCACACTGGAACGGCTTCGGAGCCGTAAGGATATAAGAGAGGTAGGGCTTATATCGTCTAAGTAAAAACGTCCAAGTGGAATAGATAACCGCGGCAATTTACATCACACACATAAACGAATACTAATAAATGAGAAGTTGTTACTTACATTTCAAAATTATTTTAAAACGAATCAGGCAGATGCTTGGTTCGTTTTTCAATGCATAAAAAGAAAGAAGCCATCAAGGAATCGATGACTTCCACTTATAGATATATTATTTATAACTATCTTTTCCTCTTAAATTGGGATCTCCACCCGTGGCTGGATTTATTGTTACTTTCACTTCGCGCTGTGCTCCCACTAATGGATCATCAGATCTTTCATACGTATCGCGAGCTGCATATTTCTTTTGTGATTCGGAGTCGACTAATATAAGAATCTTCCCCTTTTCTACATCAGTAGCATATTTATCAGCTGTATCTTTAGGAATACCCAATCCAACCAGCGCACCGGTCAATCCACCAGCTCCAGCGCCTGCTGCAATTCCTCCCAATGTTGTAGCAATCGGCCCTGCTGCAACAATTGGCCCAATACCAGGGATTATCAGTGCACCGACACCTGCCAATAATCCTGTTAATCCTCCTAAGATTCCACCTGTAGTTGCCCCAGCTGCAAGACCACTGTCAACATTTGTATTAGTCTTAGATGTGATTTTATCTGCCTTTTCTTTGTCCTTCACTACTACGGAAATATCTTCTTTTTGATACCCTTGCTTCTGTAATCTTTCCACTTCCCGTACAGCATCCTGACCATTATCATAAACACCAATTACTTTTTTATCCATTCCCATCATCCCCTCTCTAAAAGTTAATATATGGGTTCAATACCCGCTTAAGCACTTATTAATCCTTTTTCTTTCTAAGTCATTAGTTACTAAACGCTCAATAATGGGTAAGATATAGTTATGATAAGGGAATATTTCAAAGGAGGACTGTGCATGATCATCGTTTGGATTAGTTTAGCTATTATCGTTGGATCAATTGTATATCTCGGTATATATGCTTTTCGAACGTTCAAAGAATCAACACCTACAATTAATGAGATACAAGCAACTGTTACGCGAATACAACAACAAACGGATAGCATTAAACATGAAACAGATCGTTTAACAGGAAAGCAACAAGCAATCATGAGTGATGTTGAATATAAAAAAAGCGCCATTAATTATCCAATCAATCAGGCAAAGGGAATTCTCCCTTCTGCAAAAAGATTATGGAAAAGTACACCTGTGGCAAAACTAATCTCAAATAAATAAAAAAGCTCATATTAGATTGACCATGAAACGCATTTGAATTCCATCCGAATTTCAATGCGTTTTTTAATTATTTTTAGCATGAAGTAAAGCTTATCAGAAACGATAATGACTCCGAATTTCCAAGCTCGTAATTGAAGATACAAAATGAAAGGTGAAAAGTTTATTGCAAAAGGGGGACGATTTTATGATTTTGGGATTACACCATGCTCAGATAACCATTCCAAAAGGATATGAAGAAGAAGGAAAACATTTTTATTGTGGGATTCTCGGTCTGGTTGAAAAAGAAAAGCCTAATTCACTAAAGGGACGCGGCGGGTTTTGGGTATCCGTTGGAGATCAGGATGTACATGTAGGTACGGAAGATGGAATTGACCGATTAAAAACAAAGGCTCATTTAGCCTATCAAGTCGAGGATTTATCATATTGGGAACAGGTGTTACATGAACAAAACATTCAACTAATAAAGGGTATACCCATACCAGGCTTTGAACGATTTGAATTTAGAGATCCGTTTGGGAACAGGATAGAACTGATTCAAGAATTATGATGAGTTTTAATATACGAAAAGCTTAAAGTCAAGTCACTTAAGCTTTTCGTATCAAATGAATACGGCGAATTGGTTTTTAATAAACTGGCCTTATAAATGTTTAGTTGAATATCTCTAATAAATCTTTCAAGGAATAAATATGATAATCCGCTCTCTCCAGTTCACCATCCTCAGCATATCCAAAGTGACAAGCTATAGCTGGTATATGATGGGCTTTTGCCGCCTCAATGTCAGACGAACGATCTCCTATCATAAAAGCATCCGATTTATTTAAATGTTGAAAGTGCGCTAACAAAATATCCTTTTTCTTACGGCCGCCGACCCTTTCAATACACAAAGGCTCATAAAATAAATCTTTAATTTGCTGTGAATTTAGTATTTCATTTAAATATGCAGTTGAACAATTACTTGCTGTTGATAAAATATGCCCTCTTCTTTTTAGTTCAGTTAACACTTCTCTGGCATAGGGAAGCAGTACATTTTCAGTTTTTAAGCTTTCCAGTAATTCTTTCTCTGAACGCTCAGAAATCATTCTTACTTCCTGTTCGGTGGCATCAGGTGTTAAAAGCTCCCAAAACTCTTTATGAGGTAAACCAAACGCAGATTGAATCTTTTTAGGATTAGGGACCTTTAGGTGTGGATAATTCTTGATTTCCGCTTGAATAATAGGTATACTTAATCTCGTTGTCTCAACTAATGTACCATCGAGATCAAATAACAATACAGACAAAAAAATCCCTCCAATTTTTTTATTTTTATTTTTATTTATAAACAAAAAACATATGGAATTATTGCCAATTTTATTATATAATTCCTTTAACCTCTCAATTTATTCCAATTGCCAATTGCTAAGTTTATATTTTTCAAAAAACGGGAATAGTACATTCATCCTCTCAACAACATACCGTCCATTAGAAAAACATCACTTCACTTTTACTCTAAAACCTTGGAAAACCAATTTTAGATGAACAAAAATGATGCATTTAATGCGTCTATTAACTATTGATTAAACGAACAAAAGGAGTAGATTTATATGGTAAATGTTACAGTATTAATAGATTTCATGGGGAAAAACTATCAAACAAATGTCCTTGCACCAAGAGACACTGATGAATCAGAAATCAGACAGTTAGCCTATGAACAAGTCCGTAAGCAATGGACACCGGAAACTAAATAATTGACTCAATTATCCGAGCTACCGATTCCCGATTGGTAGCTTATTTTTTTGTTCTTTTTATATTTACCCATTTATTCTTTATCGGAATCAGCATTCACTTAAATACTCTAAGGCCAAAACCCCCCTTTTAACCCTCTCTTTCCCATCACTATATCAAAAAAATATAATATTCTATATAACTTCTATTTCATATCAAAAATTCATATAAAAACTTATTAAAAACGAGGGTTATCAGTTGAATTTTCATTATTTTAAATTTTATCATAATAGTATAATACTTTATTTATATAATATAAATAATTTTCAAGAAAGGAGACTATCATGAAGAAGAAATGGACTTTATTCAGTATGTCTTTTGCTGCTTTATTCGCACTGGCAGGTTGTAACCCTTTAATGGTACTGAATCCAAAAGGGCCACAAGCAAAAATTCAATCCGATACGATTATTTTTTCAATGATCGTGATGGCTGTTATTTTAGTGGTTGTTTATGCTCTTTTTATCTATATGATTGTGAAATATCGAGCATCCAAACAGCCAGTAGACTATGTACCACCATATGAAAAAGGAAATAAGTGGCTTGAAATTATATGGACTGCCATTCCTATCGTTATAGTAGTCGTACTTTCAGTTGTTACGGTCATCACCACTTTTAAGGTAGAAAGTACACCAGCTGGATATGAAGACGAAGAACCTTTGGTGATTTATGCATCTTCTTCCAACTGGAAATGGCATTTCAGCTATCCCGAGGAAGGAATCGAAACAGTCAATTATGTCAACATTCCAACCGATCGGGAGATTGAATTTCGCTTATATTCTTTTGGACCAATCACTAGCTTTTGGGTTCCCCAGCTGGCAGGTCAAAAATACGCAATGAGCGATATGGTAACTACATTACGAATCGTTGCAGACGAACCAGGTTCCTATTTTGGAAGAAACGCCAACTTTAGTGGAGAAGGCTTTGCACAAATGGAGTTCGAAACATTAGCCATGTCTCCAGAAGAATTTGATAGCTGGGTAGATGAGGTCCAAAAAACTGCCGAACCTTTAACTGAGAAGGAATTTAACAAACTGCTTGATATGGAAGTAATGGGCAGAGCCACCTACTCTTCCACACACCTTGATTTCAGTCCGGCTCCTGTATGGCCATTCCATGAAAGCAATGATGATGCTACAGATGGAACAGATACAGAAACGAACGAACATAATCATGAATAAATCAAGAAAGGGGATTAGACCATGAAATGGGATGAATTCTTTGTTACAGGCGATCCGCTTATCTATGGTGCTATGGTTAGCATTGTTGTTGCCATGTTGGCAATCATTATCTATCTGACCTATACCAAAAGATATGGATGGCTGTGGCGTGAATGGTTAACTACAGTAGACCACAAACGTATTGGGATCATGTATATCCTTGCTGCGTTCCTTATGTTATTTCGCGGTGGCGTTGACGCATTAATGCTGCGTTTGCAGCTTGCAACTCCAAATATGACATTCCTGGAGTCACAGCATTACAATGAAGTTTTCTCTACTCACGGAGTTATTATGATTCTTTTTATGGCTATGCCATTTGTATTGGGAGTCATGAATATCGTTGTTCCTTTACAAATTGGAGCTCGTGACGTTGCCTTTCCGGCACTCAACGCTATCAGCTTTTGGTTATTCTTTGTCGGAGCTATGCTTTACAATCTATCGTTTGTTATTGGCGGATCTCCAGATGCAGGTTGGAGTGCCTACTTCCCTTTGGCAAGTAATGAATTCAGTCCGACTGTCGGACACAATTATTATGCAATTGCTCTTCAATTATCCGGTCTTGGTACATTGATGACGGGCATTAATTTTATCGTAACCATTATCAAAATGAGAGCTCCGGGTATGTCTATTTGGAAAATGCCAATGTTCACTTGGTCTGCATTAATCACATGTATCATTATTTTGTTTGCGTTCCCGACATTTACTGTGTCACTTGCACAAATGATGTTTGACCGACTTTTTGGAACACAATTTTTCTCAACCACCAATGGCGGTATGGATATGCTTTGGGCAAACAACTTTTGGATTTGGGGACATCCTGAAGTATACATTGTTATATTGCCAGCTTTCGGTATTTTCAGCGATGTCATTTCTACTTTCGCACGTAAAAATCTATACGGCTATAAATCAATGGTCTACAGTATGATTGCCATCTCATTGCTATCATTCCTTGTATGGACCCATCACTTCTATACAATGGGCCACAATGCAACGGTTAATAGCATATTTGCGATTGCTACGATGGCTATTTCTGTACCAACCGGTATTAAGATTTTCAACTGGCTGTTTACTCTACGAAAAGGGAAAATTGTATTCCCTACAGCCATGCTATTCTCGCTGGCTTTTATACCGATTTTTACAATCGGTGGTGTAACGGGCGTTATGCTCGCAATGTCAAGTGCGGATTACCAGTACCATAATACAATGTTCCTAGTCGCCCATTTCCATTATGTATTAATTCCGGGTACTGTCTTTGGAATGGTTGCAGGTACTTATTATTGGTTCCCGAAAGTTTTCGGTTTCCGCTTAAATGAAAAAATCGGAAAAATTAGTTTTTGGCTGATTGCGATATTCTTTAATGTAACATTCCTGCCTCTATTCTATTTAGGTCTGGATGGTATGGCGCGCCGGATGTATACCTATTCTGAAGCGACAGGCTATGGCCCACTGAATCTCACTGCAAGTATTGGAGCCGTAGGGTTAGCAATCGGCTTTGGATTAATTATCTATAATATCATCTATAGTGCATTCAAAAGTCCTCGTGACAAACATGCGGATCCATGGGATGCACGTACATTGGAATGGTCAATTCCAAGTCCGGCACCATTCTATAATTTTGCGGTTATGCCAAACGTTAAGGACGTCGACCCTTTATGGTATTCCAAAATTAATAATGAACCGCTTTACGAAGATGAAATAAAGCCTATTCACATGCCAAGCAATACAGGAAAACCAGCCATTATGGGTATATTCTTCTTTCTCTCTGGTTTTTGCCTAGTATTCAGTTGGTGGATTCCAGCTATTATATTTGGGATTGGTGTATTTATCACAATGGCTGCTAAATCCTTTGAACGAGATCCTGGCTATTATATTTCTGTAGAGGAAATAGAAGGAACTGAAAAAGTACTGCGAGGTGAAAAACTATGAAGATAGACTCTTCCCTTCCACTGGAATACAGTACAGAACAAAATCAATTAAGAATCTTTGGTTTCTGGTTATTCCTTGGAGCTGAGATTGCATTGTTTTCTATGTTATTCGCAACCTATTATACACTCTTTAATGGTACGGGCGATGGTCCTACAGCAAAAGAAATTTTTGAAATTAAAGGCGTCATTATTGAAACGATTGTCCTTTTAACAAGTAGCTTTACTTGCGGGCTAGCTATTCATAGTATGAGACTTAATTTGAAAAAACCGATGATTACATTTTTTATTATTACCATGCTGCTTGGTCTTGTCTTCCTAGGTGTAGAGATTTTTGAATTTATGACCTATATCGAAGAAGGCGCAACCATGCAAACAAGCGGATTTTTATCAAGCTTATTCATGCTGCTCGGTACGCATGGAGCCCACGTAACATTCGGGTTATTCTGGGGATTATGTATACTAATTCAAGTCATACGAGAAGGATTTACGGCAGAAACAGCCAATAAATCTTTTATCTATTCCCTATACTGGCATTTCCTTGACGTAATCTGGATTCTCATCTTTAGCTTCGTTTATTTGAAGGAGTTGATATAGGATGATAAAACAACTATTTCCACTTAAACATGTTTTGGGTTATGTCATATCATTAATTCTAACCATCATTGCGCTATCCGTAGCCTTTTATGATATTTCCTTTACGGCCGGAATGGTGATTCTATCCATAACCGCCATTATTCAAACAGCTGTACAACTCTTTTTATTCATGCATGTTAATGAATCTAAAGAAAAGAGAACAATCTATCTAAACATTATCTATGCTCTATTCGTCGCACACGCAGTCATCTTCGGAACCATCCTAACCATGATCTGGGGCCACGCCCACTAAAAAGCTGAAGGGCCTTGGTCAGGAGTGAGGAGCATAAGACAGAGGCTCGTAGGGGACGTTCCTCCCCCGCAGAGGCTATGCTTATGTCCCGAACTCCTAGGCCCTGAAGCTAGATTGATTAAAAAGGCTGAGACGACTGGTCAGGCCCGACAAGCATAAGGAAAGGCACGCAGGGAGGCGCCCTAACCTCCCGCAGTGGCTATCCTTATGACTCGAGGGACTAGGAGTTAAAGCTGGATTAACTAAAAGGCTGAAGGGCTCGATTAATGAACGAAGACTAAAATCGCCACGTCATGTGGCAACGTCTTCATGACCAACATCCTGTTGGCCCGTGAGGAGCATAAGACAGGGGCACGTAGGGAGGCGCTTTTTCCTCCCGAAGTGGTCATGCTTATGTCCTGAGCTTCTAGCCGTTGAAGCTGGATTGACTAAAAGGCTGAGGCGACTGTATTAAGGAACAAAGACTAAAGACGCCACGTCGTGTGGCAACGTCTTTGTGACCAACATCCTGTTGGCCTCAAGAAAAACCTGTGTTGTACAGCCAACACAGGTTTTTTTATTATTGATAAATCGTTTAAAATATCTTCTTCTTTTCCCTATCATCTGTAATAATTTGTACTGCCTCACGGAATCGCTGAGAATGAACGATTTCTCTTTCTCTTAAAAATCGTAAGCCATCATTTAAATCTGGATCATCTGACATATTGATAATCCATTGGTAGGTAGCCCTTGCTTTTTCCTCAGCGGCAATATCTTCATATAAATCTGCGATAGGATCTCCCTTTGTCTGAATGTATGCAGTTGTAAATGGTACACCTGCTGCATTATGGTAAAAAAGAGCAGAATCATGATCAACATAGTGGTCTGCCAAACCAGCGTCTCTCATCTGCTCTGGAGTAGCATCTTTTGTGAGTTTATATATCATCGTGGCAATCATTTCCAAATGCGCGAATTCTTCTGTGCCTATGTCATTTAGCAAGCCTACCACTTTATCAGGAATGGTATATCGTTGATTCAGGTATCTAAGAGCGGCTGCTAACTCTCCATCTGCCCCTCCATACTGTTCAATTAAATATTTGGCTAAAGTCGGGTTACAGGTACTGACTCTAACAGGGTATTGCAATTTCTTTTCATAAAACCACATTCTTTAATCACCTCATCTTTTATATTTGCCAAGGCCACGGAGTAGTTCCCCAACTCCAATTGGCATCTGTATAACTATTACCAAATTGTTGAAGTGGGCCGAATTTCTTTTCGAACTGCTGTTTAAGCTGCCTGCTCTGATGAGAGAATTCGTTAAATTGCTGCATGGCTTCTAAATCATTGGGATGAGTATCTAAATAAAGGGTTAGCTCCACTAAAGCAAAGTCGATTGCCTGAATTTCCTCTAATAGCTGATAATATTCATCAGGTAATTGGGGCTTCACTGAGAATCCCTCCTTTTATGTTCATAGGGGTTTTCATAAAAGTCATAAAATACAGGCCAGAGTGTGCCCTTGAATAAAGCCTCCTTTGGTGAAAATTGAGGCAAATTAGGCGGTTGAAATCCGAGAAATAGATTAGGAGGAGTAGAATAATACTTCTTACCAATTGGTCTGCACGGATCAAATCGACTGTGAAAAGGTGTATAAGATTTCATGTGCGATTTTTCAGGCCGATTTTGCTCAGTCATAGCTACACCATCCTTTTTAAAATTCATTTTCCTTTCAGGCTATGAGCATACAAACTGATTTAGTACATTTAATTGTTTAACAGAGTTTTCAGTATCCAAAAAAAATCAACAATTTAATTCTTTCAAATAATATTTCAGAATATCAGGTAGTGGGTAAAAAATGGAGGTTTCCAAAAAGAGCAGAACTACAGAATTTTTTCTTGGTTTACTTGATGGTATTTTGGGGATTTTCGCAGCTGGTATAGCATTATTTGTTGGGGTTTAGATTCTGTACTCAATAAAACAGGTGAAGTACAACCATCAATCTTGGATGGTTAACCGTTCTATTCTTGCGATCATTGGATTAGTTGTTGTCAAAAGCAACCCTAAATTAGGAGGCTCCTTTATGCTTATTGCGGCTATTGGTGGATTTATTTGCACTTCGGCTTTCTATATACTTCCGGGAATCCTTTTACTGATAGCAGGATTAATGGGTTTATTGAAAAAAACAAAAAATTAACACCGGTGACATAATTATTTTTGAATAGAATCCTATCCATTGGCGATAAGTCCTTTTTTCTATTCATTCTTTAATTGCAGACTTTAATTTATCATTTTTAATAGTGTAATAACCTAACCATTTACCCCCTAGTTTCAACTATTTGTATTTTAAGTAAAAGTGACATACCATAATTAATATAAGATTTAGTATTTTAGAAGATGGGTGAAAGAAAGTATGTCAATACTTGTGGTAGATGATAATAAAGTGAATTTATTTGTAATTGAGACCATCTTAAAGCAGGCAGGATACAGGTCTATTAAGCTGGCTAAATCAGCAAATGAAATGATTCATATTTTAGAAGAAGATTTAAGTAAAAATCACGGCAGAAGCTCCTTTAATTTAATTCTTTTGGATATTATGATGCCAGAAATTGATGGAATCGAAGCCTGCAGGCGAATCACTGCAACGGAGGAATATAAAGATATACCTGTTATTTTTGTGACCGCATTAGGTGATACCCATAAACTCGCGGAAGCACTGGATGCCGGTGGATCAGATTATCTAATGAAGCCTATTAATAAGGTAGAGCTATTGGCTCGGATACGTGCTGCTCTCCGTTTAAAAGAGGAGAAAGATTGGCATAAAAATCAGGATGAAAAAATAAGCTATGAGCTTGATCTCGCTACAAAGGTGCAGAGAAGCTTGTTAAGTGAGCCCATATTAAATAATCAAATCAAAATAACGAGGTCCTATAAGCCATCCTCTAATCTCGCAGGTGATATGTATTATTGGCAGCAGATTGATCAGGATCGCTATGCCATATTTATGTTTGATATGATGGGGCATGGCATACCTGCATCATTAGTATGTATGTATATCTCCTCTATCCTTCGTGAAGCGGTACGGAATGTGGTTAATCCTGAAAAAGTCATTCTCGAATTGAATCGCTGTATGACTTTACTGGAGGAAAAAACAAAGTTAACATCCTACTACTTAACAGGTATTTATTTATTGGTAGATACGAAATCAAAGACGATTGAATATGTCAATGCCGGCCATCCACCGGGCTACCTTTATATCGATGGGAAAGACTTAATTGAAATGGGACAGCGAAATACAGCAATTGGATTTTTCGAGGAAATGCATATAAATAAAATAACTATTCCTTATACTGATAGTTTTCAGGCTTTAATATATACTGACGGTGTGGCGGAGGCTATTGATAATGATGAAACTAAAGCCTTGGCACATTTGCGAGAAATAGGAAAGTATCAATGGTCAGAAAAAGAAGCAGTGGCTCCTTTAAATGTTATCCTTCCTGAGGAGAAACAGGCAAATCAGCATGATGATATGTGTGTCATCCTTGTAAGGGGATAAAAATCAACTTTTCTAAAAAGATAAAGAACAGATTCTAATGGAGTCTGTTCTTTATCTTTTTGTTTGATATAAGCATTCTCATCTGACAAAAGATCAAAATGTCCTCTTTTTGGATTGATGACAAGACCATATACAGGAATTGTTATTGCTTAATTGATGATTACGGACAACATCAACCTTTTTACACACTTGTTTTTAAATCACCAAGCTTTGAAGCCAACTATTAATGTCAATCGATAAATATATCAAGTGCTTCATCCGAAAATACCCCGTAAGAGAGAGGTAAAGAGTAGTAAATAAGCAGATATAGTATTTAGGGGAGATTAATATGTTAATGGTAAATAAAAATATAAAGGGCAAAGATTATAAGCAATAAATAGATTTACTCTCATTGATAATTTGGTAACCGACATTGAAGAACATATAATCGAAAAAAGAATACAAAAAGAATGAGAAATCACAAGACTTTCTGAAGATACAGCATACGTTTTTTATTTTAAAATGAATAATGCTACAAGACAATTTTTGAAAGAACGTTGTAATTCCCTTTTTGATTGGATTGGTCCTGAGCTACCAGAAGACTTTATGTTTTACCATAATGATAAATGTATATTAGCTGTATGCTCCCACGAAGAATACTTTACGGTGGAAAAAACCGTTTGGAAAAGTTTCTTATCGAACTAAAGGCAATAGCAGAAGATCACGGCTGTCAAAATAAAAGGATTTTTATATGCTGCTATATAGATAAAAAGGGGACCTTAAACCCGACTGACACTAAAAAACCTGTGTCAGAACAGTTTGAAGATCTCCTTTTCCTTTTATAAATCCTATTATGAATATAATTTTTTCCTATAAAGCCGCTGATTAATATCTAGTTCCATATACGTATCAGCCAACTCCATGATCTTTAGGGATTCTTTGTTACCAAGCCCCAAAAAGCCGCCAGGACTTAAACTTTCATCAAATAGTTGGAATACTTTCGCCTGCAATTCCAATGTGAAGTATATGATGACATTTCTGCAAATAATCACATGGAATTCATTAAATGATCCATCCGTCACTAAATTATGCTGGGCAAAAACTATATTTCTTGATAGGGATGGACGAAAATATGCATATTGCATATCGGTCTTATAATATTTAGAAAAAGCATCCAATCCGCCAGCCTGCAAATAATTCTTCGTATAAGATTGCATTCTTTTTAAGGGAAATGCCCCTTGGCGAGCTTTTTCAATAACTTTTTCATTCATATCCGTCGCATAAATCTTTGTTTTATCAGCCAATCCCTCTTCTTCCAACAGGATTGCCATCGAATATACTTCCTCACCGGTCGAACATCCCGCATGCCATATCCGTATTTCTGGGAGGTCCTTCAATCTAGGAACAATCTTCTTGCGAAAAGCATAAAAGAAATCTGGATCTCTAAACATGTCTGTAACATTAATCGAAAAGTCACTCAGAAGATTATTTACATACCCTTCTTCATGAATCACTCGTACTAGAAGCTCGGAAACAGTTGTCAGGTGATCCTTATTCAGTCGATTTTTTATGCGGCGAGCAATTGATGAACGCATATAACCACGGAAATCGTACCCTGTCATCCGGTAGATTGCCTCTAGCAATAAATCAATTTCTAAATTCTCGCGTTCTTCTATAGATGATGGATAACCCAACACTATGCAGCTCCCTTCTTCCTATTTCGTTAACCAAACAGACATCACTGAATATAGCTGTTCTAAATTGATTGGTTTGCTGATATAGTCTGTTGCACCAGCTTCCAAACATTTTTCTCGATCTCCCTTCATTGCTTTAGCTGTTAATGCAATGATAGGAATCGATGTAAATTCAGGATTTGCACGTATATGTCTCATCGTATCATAACCGTCGAGTTCAGGCATCATAATGTCCATAAGAATCATATCTAAATCATCTTGCTCCTTAATGATTTCAAGACATTCGATTCCATTTTGGGCAACAATGATTTGAACACCTTTACTTTCCAGGGCTTTTTGTAGAGCAAATATATTACGATGGTCATCATCCGTGATTAATACCTTTTTCCCATTAAAGACATCCAAAATTAATAATTCTTCTTCCTCAGGATCTATTACTTCTTTTTGAACAGCAATTTGCTCCATTACATCATTTGCAATTGGCAAATGAATAATGTCATCGTTCACTTTACTGTTCTTATTAGTCATTCCATCCGGCAGATTCGGCAAGTACACAGTAAATGTACTTCCCTTGCCCTCTTCACTTTCTAGAGTTACATATCCGCCAAGTAACTTTGTAAATTCTCGGCAAATCGATAATCCTAATCCAGTTCCGCCATACTTACGGGCTGTTGCTCCATCTGCTTGCTGGAAGGCCTCAAAAATAATTTGTTGTTTATCATCTGCAATACCAGGACCTGTATCGGTTACAACAATTTTCATCCAGAAGTCGGTTTCCGTAATACCATCAAGAAGTTCTTTCTCTCGAGTATTTCTCACTTTTTCCATCTTCATAGTAACCGAACCTTTTTCCGTAAACTTCACAGCGTTGGATAATAAATTCTTTAGTATTTGTTGCATTCTTTGTTCATCCGTATAAAAAATGGAAGGCAGGTCATCTTCTTTTCCAATAACCAGTTCCAGACCTTTTTGTTCTGCCTGAGGAGAAAAGACTCGTTCTAAGCTCTCAATAACCTCACAAACATTGGTTTCATTAAAGAAGACTTCCAGCTTACCAGCCTCAATTTTAGATAAATCCAAAATATCATTAATGAGTGCCATTAAATCATTACCTGATGTATGGATCACTTTTGCAAATTCTCTTTCATCCTCTGTATATTCACCAGGCTCTTTATCGACCAGCATTTCAGATAATATTAAAATACTATTCAGAGGCGTTCTCAATTCATGAGACATATTCGCAAGAAACTCAGATTTGTATTTTGAACTTTGAAGGAGCTGTTCATTTTTAACCTCAAGCTCCTCTTTAGAAATCTCAAGTTCCCTCGATTTCTGCTCTGCTTCCTGATTGCGTTCTTCTAATTGTTCATTAATCATACGTAATTCTTCTGATTGCATCTGAAGTTCTTCAGATTGTGTTTGTAATTCTTCTGCCTGAACCTGTAATTCTTCTGTCATCGCCTGTGATTCATTTAGTAATTGTTCCACTTCCATCCGGCTCAGTACACTCTTAATAGCCATACCAAGATTATCAAGCATATGATTAATCGTTTTTAATTCTAAATCAGTAAAGCCTTTAATACTTGCAAATTCCAAAACAGCAATAACTTTATTCTCGTATAATACTGGAGCAATGACAATAGATTTCGGTTTAATTTCTCCAAGCCCTGTTGTAATAAGTTTATAATCTCCCGGAACATCATCAAGTAATACAACTTCTTTATTAGCAACCGCCTGGCCGATTACGCCTTCTCCAAAACTAAATCCATCACGTCCTCCGTCACCATAAGAGGCAGCCTTATAAAAATGGTCATCCTCAGTTTCACTTTTTAAATAAAAAGCACCCAGTTCTGCTCCCATGATTGGAGTAATTTTATTAATGAATTCATCTGCAAGCTGTCCAACTTTAAAGATACCCTGATACATCTCCGCAACTTCGGCAACTTGTGTTTGCACCCAGCTTTGATTCTCAATTTCCCGAGTATATTCTTTTTCGTTTCTACTAAATGTCTCCAATGAAGCTGACATCCTATTAAAAGCAGATGCAATTCGGCCAATTTCATCCTCTACTTTTACTTCAATCCTCGGCATAGTCGTGGTATCACTTAGGTCGACATTAGTGATCACCTTTGTAATTCTATTTAATTCCCGCGAAGAGGTCATGATTACCCAATAAGCCAAAAATAACGTTAGAACAATTGTAACAATTAGAGAACTGATAATAATCGTCTGCATTTGTTCATATTTACCGTCGGCACGCACCAGTGCGTCATCCATAAGGTTTTCTTGAAAATCAACGAAATTTGCAATGACAGCAAGTACATTATCACTTGCTTTATCTTTTTCTGCCCTTACGACATCATAGTTTGATACCCCTTTTTGCATATCAGTGATTAATTGTGTTTCTAGCTTTGTATAGTTCTCATATGATGCACGGAATTCCGCCAACAAGGCCTCGCCTTTTTCCGTATTAGCAATGCTTTCTAATTTTCTAAAACGGTCTTCGATATATATATGATTTTGATCTATTGTTTCAGAGGCTGCGCTCAATTCTTCTTTACTTGGAGTACGCGAATCCTGTCCCAATAAATTAAGAGTACGCTCCGATTCCGCAAAATTTCTTTGAATATCATTAATATAACTAACCTTTTGGTAGCGATCATCCACTATTTCAAGTAAATCTTCTCTAGAGCTGCTCAATCTACCGTCAATTATGACCATCAATATAATTATAATCACTAGTATTGAGCCAAAACCCACTAAATTTTTTTGCTTAAATGTCATGTGTGTACCCCTCCCCCTGTTCCAAACTCTCTACTATCTATTAATAAGGAGTATGATTAGAATGTTTTAAAAAACATACCAATATTATACTGCATTACCATAACAAAAAGACACTAACTCGCCCTAGTGTCTTTAAAAACAGTACATATTTACTTCTATTCATAAAACTGGAGACAATAATCTGGATAACGACTCTTTAAACCGAATTAAAAGGGAACGATTATTATAAATTTCTGATGTAAGTTCATGGCTCTGTTTTAAATCATCTGCAAATGTATCCCTTAGGCGAACAGCTGTGTCTGCATGATATATAATTGCATTCACTTCAAAATTCAATCGAAAACTGCGTACATCTATATTGGCTGTTCCAACAGTTGCCAATCGATCATCTATCACCATAGTTTTCGCATGCAAGAACCCATTCTCATATAAAAACACCTTTGCACCAGCCTTTAATAATTCTCCAACGTATGAATAAGTGGCCCAATAAACAAATAAATGATCTGGTTTATTTGGTATCATTACTCTTACGTCCACCCCTGACATGGATGCAATCCTGATGGCGTCCAACAAACTGTCATCCGGTATAAAATAAGGCGTCTGCAGATATATATACTCTTTTGCATCCAAAATCATACGTATATAGCTTTTTTTAATTTGTTCCCTCTCAGAATCAGGCCCAGAGGTAACAATTTGAAGCCCAACCCCTTTTTCGTTGTGTTGCTTGCTATATTTAAAGTAATCTTCCGTCCATTCCATTTTATCTCCTGAAGCCTGAGCCCAATCGAGCATAAAACGAGACTGTAAATCATTCACAGCGTCTCCGATGATCCGTAAATGGGTATCTCTCCAATAACCAAACTTCGGATCAAGTCCTAAATACTCTTCACCTACATTGAATCCACCAAGATATCCTACTTTCCTGTCAATGATGACAAGCTTCCGATGGTTTCGGAAGTTGATTCTGAGATTAATAAGCGGTAATTTCCCAGGAAAGAACGCTTCTGCATTTCCGCCAGCTTCTCTTAATTTCTTTATTCGCTTTTTAGAGATTCTCCTGGAACCGGCGTCGTCATAAATCAGCCGTATCTCTACACCTTCTTTAGCCTTTTCAATCAACGCATCCAGAAGCCTGTTTCCATATGTATCGTTTTGGATAATGTAATATAAAACATGAATATGTTTTTTGGCACTAGCAATATCCTGAAATAAGGCATTGAATTTTTCCTTGCCATCTGTGAAAATTTCAACTTCATTATCATTGGTATATACAGCATGGTCTGTTTTCATATTCATTAAAATTAAATCCTTATACCTCTGTGTAATAGAAGTATTAAATGGTTCTTCCATATTTTTCATGTGCTCTTTTTGTTCAGCGATACGCTGCTCTAAGTAATCATAGCCCCGTTTATCCCATGTGAATATTTTCCTTTTACTTAAATTCTGCCCTAGAACAATATACAGAATAAAGCCTCCAATTGGAAAAAAGCTCAAAACCATTAACCACGCCCATGAAGCGCTGACATTACGCCTTTCTAAAAAGGTTATAGTAATAGCAAATATCAAATTGATTGCTATTAAAAATTGCCATACATAGCTATCAGTTATTCCCATTCATCTACAACTCCAACCGAAACATTATCTAACCTAATATAAATATTATAACGACAAAGTATTAAAAAACCTACTGAACTATATCAATTATCAAAAGGCAACCTAATTTTGAAGGTTGCCTTTCGCTTCTGAATATTTATCCAATAATATGCCAATAATCTGAGGTTATTATTCAGTTAATGGCATTAAATAACAACCTTGACTACTCCATAAAATTGTATGAATAAAAGAAGTTTAGGGAACTTATAGAATGAATACACAAAAAGAAGGGAATGTTCCTATTGCCCAGAAACAGTGATCAAATCCACGTTAACCCAGAACCAAATCCAGATGGCAGACAGGAATCCATCATAAATGATTCTAAAGCTACTAAAATGGGAGTTGTCACCGGCAGCCTGCAGCCCGGATTTAACCAAAGTCAAAACCCTTACCATGTGAGCAATAAAGATGAAACACCAGAATCAATGGAAGAATTCGAAAAATTAACCAAGGGTAGAAAGTTGGATGAGTTCTAATCTTGATGTTATGGCTTATTGGGGATATTATAAAGGAAATCCATTTAAGGAGTTCATTATAATATGTCTAAAAAAGTAAGTCTTCAAGAAGCGATAAAACAAAAACTTGCTTCTAAGCAACAATCAAATCAAGCCGGCAGCCATGTAAACGGACCTGTCAAAAAAACAAAAGAATTGCAAAGCCAACTGACAAAGAAACCAAACAACCAACGCAAACGTACAGGTGTATAACGACTCAGGGACTGCTATTGCAGTCCCTTTTTCATTATAAAACTTTACTCAAAAACAGCTTTGTTCGATTGTGCTGCGGATTTTCAAATAAACTGGTCGGTTCATTTTCTTCAACGATATATCCATCATCCATAAAAACAACCCGATCTCCCACCTCACGCGCAAATCCCATTTCGTGTGTAACAACCACCATTGTCATTCCTTCGTGCGCAAGCTCTTTCATAACCTCAAGGACCTCTCCAACCATTTCCGGATCAAGTGCTGAAGTTGGTTCATCGAATAACATGATTTCCGGCTCCATTGCCAATGCACGTGCAATGGCGACCCTTTGTTTCTGACCACCTGACAATGAATCTGGATAAGCATTTTCCTTATCTAATAGACCTACCTTTCGAAGGAGCTCCAAACAATGTTTTTTTGCTTCTTCATCAGGAACCTTTTTCACCTTGGTAGGTGCCAGCATTAGATTTTCCAGTACCGTTTTATGAGGAAACAAATTGAAATGTTGAAATACCATTCCTGTTTTGGTTCGTACCTTATTAATATCAATTTTTTTATCGGCAAGATCTACTCCATTTATAATGACATGTCCGTCCGTTATTTGCTCCAGTAAATTTAAACAACGAAGAAAGGTGGATTTCCCTGAACCAGAGGGACCTATCACTACTACAACTTCCTGAGGTTCAATCCTAATAGATATATCTTTTAATACCTCATTGGATCCAAAGTTTTTTTTCAAATTCCTAACATCTATCATTTTGTCTCCATCCTTCTTTCCAATCGATTTAATAACAAGCTAAGAGAAAGCGTAAGGATGAGATAAATCACAGCGGATGTTAAATAAGGCTCCCACACCCGATAATATTCAGTCGCCATAGCTCTACCCCAATACGTTAATTCTGGAGCTGCGATAACAGCGGCTATAGATGACTCCTTAATCAATACAATAAACTCATTACCCAGAGGCGGAATAATGCGCTTAAATGCTTGTGGTAAAATAACGTACCTCATAGCCTGTCCATGAGACATCCCAAGCGACCTGGCTCCCTCCATTTGTCCCGAATCAATCGACTGAATGCCTCCTCGAAATATCTCAGCTATGTATGCAGCTGAATTTAATGAGAGGGCAAGAATAGTTGCGAGTATGGCATTTGTCTCTCCTGTCAATGCTGGTACAACACCAAAGTGAACTAATAGGAGTTGGACAAATATTGGAGTCCCACGAAAAAAAGCAATATAGCAATTTAGGGGAATAGATAACCATTTCCTTTTGGTCAATCTACCAAGACCGATTAATAACCCAAGAATCGAACCTATTAAAATACCAGCTATTGAGAGTCCAATTGTATATAGTGTTCCTTTCATTAACAATGGAGCATAAATTTCAATAATATCCCACCTGAAATCCACATCTGTTCCCCCTTAGACAAAGATTGCGTAGCACAGCAACACCTGTGATACGCAGTCCTCTCACACCTTTATTATTTCGATTGCTGAGCTTTTAATGTTTCAAGATCTGGATCGACTCCAAACCATTTTTTATAGATCTCAGTATATGTTCCATTTTCTAAAATTTCGTTTAAAGCTTTATCTACGACAGCCTTATCTTTACTGTCCTTCGGAAACATTAAACCGTAGTATTCATTGTCAAATGCATTCGGGTCCTTTACTACCACAAACTTATCCTTAGGATTATTTTTAGCGTATTCCTCGACAACGCCATTATCAGCTACAACAGCTTTTGCACCGCCTTTTTTCATATCCATAATCGCCAGTACAGTTGTTTCAAACTTCTTGATGTC
This sequence comes from Bacillus sp. z14 (2026), assembly GCF_058313575.1. Taxonomy (NCBI): domain Bacteria; kingdom Bacillati; phylum Bacillota; class Bacilli; order Caryophanales; family Bacillaceae; genus Bacillus; species Bacillus sp. z14 (2026). Next base: position 212,161 of record NZ_JBZFQK010000004.1, on the reverse strand, counting down.
TTTATTATTTTTGCCTACTACCTTTTCAACCGCAAATTGACCTGTCGTACCAGCCTGAACAGCAATTTTCTTCCCTTTTAAATCCTGTGCAGATTTAATATCGCTGCCTTCTGGGACAAGAATTTTATTGGTTGATAAAAAATATGGAACAGAGAAATCATATGTTTTTTTCCGTTCATCATTTATTGAGATCGCTGACATCCCAAACGCTGCCCTTTTGTTTTTAATCTCGACAAATAATGGATCCCATCCTACATGTTCAATATTCACTTTAAAACCGGCTTCCTTCGCCACAGCATTCACAATATCAACGTCAAAACCAACCAATTTACCTTCCTTCTGGAATTCAAATGGTGAATATGCCGCATCAGTCACGACTCTCAACGTCTTATCTGTACCGCCTTCACCGCCGGCACTCTCTTCCTCTTTCGAACCGCAAGCTGCAATGACAGTAATAATAGCTATCATAATAAACATAAATAATGATTTCTTTTTCAAAATGACGCCCCCTCTTGTTTTCTGTTTTAAATATTCAGAAAAGTCTATGAATAACATTATAAGGTTGCTTACAAGAATACGCAATTTAATTTTGATTTTTTTGTATTTTATGACACTAAAAGTCAAAACTACAAATTCCTTTAAAATAAACCATGTTTTTCTTCCAAAAATAGTAATTAATTAATTGTGTTTTTCTCATAATACACGCAAAATATTGAATATAGAATGGTAAAGAAAAGAGGTCATTATGGAAACTAAATCAAAAGCCTTATATGATTATTTGATTACTCATTCAGATGAAATAATTGAAGATTGGTATTCACTAATGCCGAAGAGTACTGAAGCAGATTATTCTCTTAACGGATCTATCCATACAATTAATGCATTAAAGAAGCAGTTTAAAGAATATTTGTTTTTAATAGCAAACAGCTTGTTTCAATCAGAAGAAGAGAGAGATTATATAATAAAAGAACGCACATTATCTATTGCAGAGGTACGCCTTGAATCCGGTACACCTCTAAGTAATTCTATTAATGCTGCCGGGCTTTTAAGAAGAGTTATATGGAAATACACAAAAAACTTTATCGACATGACCAGCTTGGATATTACCTTTAGAGATATTTTTTTCTGGGAGGAAAAGTTTAATTCTACAATAGATCAACTTACACATAGCTATACAGAAAACTATACAAACATATTGATAAAGCGAATCCACTCACAATCCAACCTAATCAATGAGTTAAGTTCTCCTGTGATTAAATTGACTGAAAATATCGGATTATTGCCGATAGTGGGTGATATTGATTCCACCAGGGCCAGAGCTATAAATGAAAGTACACTTCAGCAAAGTGCAGACAATCAAATCTCCACATTAATTATTGATTTATCCGGGGTTTTTATCGTTGATACTTTGGTAGCACACCGCCTTTTTCAAATGATAGAAGCACTCAAATTAATCGGTGTAGAGGTAATCATGACAGGAATTCGTGCCGAGGTGGCACAAACAAGCATACAGCTTGGAATTGATTTTTCATGTATCCAAACAGAAAGCAGCGTAAATCAGGCATTTACTAAATTAGGTATTATAATTAAAGAACAATAATTTGTCATCATCGATGATGAAAGGTTCACCAAATTAATATATTAGAATATTAAACAGCGATTATCACTTTATTATTATGATAATCGCTGTTTGTTTTCTCAGGTTATGCGGTGCCATTTATTTACCTGACATTGGAGTATAACTAAACCAATTAAGGGTATAGATGTGAAGACATTAATTTAACATTTGGGGGTGCTCTATGTGGTTTAATAAACCTTTTTATAAGTATGCAACCGGCACTATTTTAATACTAATCATTATCTATTTATTAGGGAAGATTGATTACTTTATATGGCCATTCCAAAAACTGATTATAACCATCTTTTTTCCGATTTTAATAGCTGGTCTTCTATATTATATATTGAGGCCGGTCGTTCATTTTTTGAGTAAGTATATGCCGATTACTATCAGTATACTTCTCATTTATGCAGTAATTGGCGGAATGGGTTATGCTGGTGTCCATTTCTTGGGGCCCGTCATTGTTTCTCAGAGCGAAGAACTCATCGATAAAATACCGGACAGAATAGAAACAATCACATCCCAGTCAAAGGAAATTATAAATGAGAATGCCGCCTCAACCTATTTTTCCGTAGACAAGCTCACTCAATATGGGAAAGAATATGCGGATAGTTTTCCTAAAGTATTATCCGATCATGCTGTAACCATATTTTCGACAGTTACGAGCATAGTCACTGTACTTTTAATTGTTCCCTTTATTGTTTTTTATTTTCTTAAGGATGGGCATAAACTCAGACCCTTTTTATTAAAGCATATCCCTGCTAATGTAGAGGACGAGGGCAACAGAATTTTAATGGATGTTGATAAAACCTTATCCACTTATATCGTCGGTCAATTTATCGTTGCAATAGTCGATGGCATCCTTATGTATATTGGATATCTAATTATTGGGCTTGAGAACGCATTAATTTTAGCTATTTTTGCAACGTTACTGACCGTTGTACCTTTCCTTGGACCGTTCCTTGGAACCATCCCTGCGATTATATCAGGTCTATTAATCAGCCCATTTACAGCCTTTAAAGTTCTGATATTATTAGTCATTGTCCAGCAGCTTGAGGGTCATCTCGTTACACCTCAGGTAATGGGAAAACGTCTGGATATCCACCCGCTGACGGTCATATTATTGCTGCTTGTAGCGGGTTCCTTATACGGATTTATAGGAATTCTCATAGCTATACCTACTTATTCAGTAGTAAAGGTTATTGTTAAAAATTTCATTAAATTCTATAAACTGCGAACATCTTAAAGCTCCTAAACTTCACATAAAAAAGGTGATTCAGGATGGCTTAACCACCATCCTGAATCACCTTTTTTTACCTTGAAATAGTTTGAACTTCTTTTTGGCCAATTAAAATCCATTCGTATTGTCGTAATCGCAATTCGTATAGCTTTAATGGGTCACGATACAATTCTGGCTGAGAACGCATCTTCTCAAGTACGCCATTATGTTCAGCAATTTTCTCATTCGTATCTGACATTGCACCATTCATTACTTCTGTCGGATCTGCAAAGAACATTGAAACATCTCGAGTAATCGATTTTTCAAACATATCAAATTGCAGCAGGAATTTATCTGCAATCAATTGAGCAACCTCTGTATAATCCTGTGTTTCAATCAACGTTGTATATTTATTGTACATAACACTTTTATTCGCAATCGATCCGAATAACATGCCTGCACTCTTCAATAATAATTGTTGCGGTGTGTGGCGAAGCAGTATATTAATGGTCTCCATTTGTACACCGCTCGTCATTCGGTTTGCATCCCTGCGCCAGTCATCCAGCACTCTGAAATCACATTCCATTTTCATTCGTTCTTCCTGATAAATGGCATTGAAGCCTTCAGCCATTTCTTTTAAATAAGCCTGACTCTCTTTTAACTCTACTTCCGCTTCGGTAATCCAATCCTTTAAGGAATAAAAATACTTAGGCAAAATCGTATTCTCCAGGTATTCCTGAATCCGTACATTCATTTTCTCATTTAAGTCTATATGAATCTTGCGGAAATCACTGTCCTCTGTAATTAAATCTTTGCTGGCTCGGAGAATTTTAGGTACCGCCGCCTCCACATCAAGGCGAATGGCTTCCTTCCTTTGTTTAAACGTCTTACGCAACAATACTGCTTTTTCTTTCTCCAAATCCTCCATCTGATTCTTCGCACCATTTAGTTTTGCTAAAAGGTCCTCATTCCAATGAATGGATTCAATCAAGCTTTCTTCCCTTTCCAATCGTTGGTCCAGCAAGCTTGATATAGTCTCACGTACAAAGTGAAGCAGCTTAGCAGTACGAGCGCTTTCCTTATATTTGCTTGTTAGATTCATTTTAATAAATTCAGCAAAATCTGAAAGCTGCCTATTGCTTCTATAATGAGCAGAATGAGCAAAAATTGTAGCATTTGGCAGGTAAGGACTGATTCTGGACCAAGCTTCATCCACTATACGAATAGCCTCCTGATCATTGTGAACAAGATCCATTTTATTTAATAAGAAATGAATTGGCAGATCTGGCACTTGTTCATGAAGGGCCATAACAATTTCGCGTTCTTTGTTTGTAAATGGATCATTTACATCTAATACAAGTAAAAGACCATCTGCCATATTCAAATAACGGCGTACTTCCTGGATTTTATTATTTGCAATACTGAATCCGGGAGTATCGATGATTGCTATTTGATTGTCGGCCAAAAATTGGCTCGGAAGATGGTATTCAATGATACTTGGCTTGGTATCAACAAAGTTTCTGTTTGAAACCTTATCTTCAAGTTCCTCTAAATTTAGTGGATTAATCGAAGAGTCTGTCACTTCCATTATGCTTTCTTCTTCGGCATTTTTAAACATGATAGCCGATGAAGTTGGTTTATCAAATAACTCTTCTCCTAAAATAGAATGAATTAAGGCAGATTTACCGCTACCGCTAGTTCCGGCAATCATAATATGCTGTACATTTACATCTAATAATTCATCAATAATCCATTTTTGTCTTTCGCTGACAGATAAATTATTTTGATTTGCCCATTGATCAATTTCCTCAAATAATCGAACGCTATCCTCCAAGCCATTCCGGTTATTTTCAGCCTGCATTAATACTCTCTCTGCATGATCAATATCTATTTGACCTATCATACCAGGAAAATTATCGTTCCATGCCAATATAGCAGAAGAAGCTAAAAGAGCATGCTTCCTATCTGTTATGCGAATCCAGTTACGTAATAAACTTGGTAATAAGCCCTTTAATGTTTTTAATAATTTATGTCCATTAATTAATTCGAAGTAACCCTCTTTAAATAAGAAAGATAAATCTGACCATGGTTCGGGATGAACAAGTTCCAGATCCTGCAGTAAATCATTAAATCCCTGAACCCATTGCAAATATGCCGGTTCGCCCTTATAGCTGTTCCAAAGAGATACTGCAAGTTGTTCAAATTGACCGCTATCTATGGAATAGAGCTTATGTAATACTTGGTAAAAATAGCCAGGTTCCATATTTTTCGTTACACCCTGATCAATATAGGACTGCAGAACATCATACCAAAGCAATGACTCCGTACGGATGGATTCATTTACTGCAAGTTCAACTGCACTATTCCAATCACGTTGCTCTTCAAAGAATGAACGTGCTATTTCTGTTACTTGAGAGTCATCTGGATTCAACTTAACTACCTTTTTAATCGTTTTATCAGCCAGTTCAGTTTTATCCAATTTCGTATATAGAGCAAATAATTGCAATCCAACTTCGGTATTCAATATAATCGAGTCTGATTCGATAGATTTATATAGCTCTTCAGCGTTTTTATACATAGCCATTGCAAAGTAAGCATCCGCCATATTCTTTATAGCCCAAGGCGCCAGGTCATTGCTAACCTTTTCCCATTTAAAAATGGATGTCTCATAGTCTTTATAATGGAAATAAAGCTCTCCCTGAGCAAATCTAAGCGTTGATAGCTCAGGCAATTCCTTTTGTTGTTCTGCCAAAAATTCTTCACTTATTATAAGCAACGGATTCGCCGCATTATCGTTTGTTAATAAGGTTTTATATAAGGACTTTTCAATCAAGTTATTTTCATTATTCATCATACGACCCCTCCCTGGTTCTCTCACACAAATTTGTTCAATAGAATAGTTTATAACTTATATAGTGTAATAAAATTTGATTGCAAAACGGTTTCGGTAAAGTTTCATCTTCAATACAATATGATAGCAAAATGGAACATTTGTCATATTTGAAATAAATATATTAATAGATTATATCCTATACCCTCAGAAAATTAACTAAAACAATTCGTGTTTTTTATTTTTCTCCAATTAATTATACCAGTATATCGTTATCTTAATCACGATTCATTTCACCTTACAATAGAATAAGCCCATGATTATGAAAATCACAGGCTTACTTTTTGGTTAGTTATTTCCACCAATTATCGTGAATGGATGCAGGCATTTGACGTTTGTGTTCTGTTTTTAAATATTGTTTTTCAATTTTTAATGCAGCTTCAGCATCGACTTTACGGCCTTCCAAATAGTCGTCAATCGTATCATATTTTAAGCCAAGCTCTGTTTCATCAGCTTGCTGCGGTTTATTATCCAGCAAATCGGCAGTCGGCTCTTTCATATAAAGTCTTTCCTCAGCTCCCAATTCTTTAAGCAATTCTCTGCCCTGGCGCTTAGAGAGACCCGATAAAGGAAGAACATCAGCTCCGCCGTCTCCATATTTTGTATAAAAACCTGTCACTGCCTCAGCAGCATGGTCTGTACCTATTACCAGAAGTCCATTTTGTCCACCAATGGCATATTGCGCAATCATACGAAGCCTTGCTTTCACATTCCCTTTATTAAAATCGGTTAATGCTTCATTAGTTGCTTCTTTGTATTGATCTGTAATGACATCGACAGTAGACTTGACATTAAAAGTAATACTTTCATCTGGTTTAATAAATTGCAGAGCACGCTGAGCATCATCTTCATCTTGCTGTACTCCATATGGAAGTCTGACAGCAATAAATTTAGCCGCAACCCCTTCCTCACGCAGTTCTTCCACAGCCATCTGAGCCAGACGTCCTGCCAATGTAGAATCCTGACCGCCACTGATTCCTAGAACAAATCCTTTTGCTCCGCTCTTCTTTAAGTAACTTTTTAGGAACCCAACTCTGTCTTTGATTTCTTCTTTAGGGTTTATTTCCGGTTTAACATGTAATGCTTCAATAATAACTGATTGTAAGCTCATTCCCATTCCTCCTTCAAACACCTATACTATTATTTTCCTTAAATGTTCTCTTTCTAACCTTTTATCATTAAATATATTTTACTCTTATATATAAATTTTTAAATAGCTCATTTAATTAAGAGTGTTATTTTTCATTCTAATACAACACTAATTGGTTCATTATGTAAAAGTTTGTGAAGGAACGAACAATATCACGTTTGTAAAGTTGTTTTTAGTATTAACTTAAAAGGTTCACATATTTTTGTACAAAAAAAGAAACACAGGGATAATGCACCACATTATCAAGCATATGGTATATAAATAAGGTATAGAAAGTTACTGGAACTAAAAACCGCGGATTAGAGCCAGTTAAATCCATATGGGAGTGATTTAAAATGATGAATTGGTTACGAACTAATAAATATGCCTCCGGACTATTATTGATTATAAGACTGTATCTTGGTTATGAATGGATGATTCATGGATTTGAGAAAATTAAAGGCGGAGCATTTGATGCATCTGGATTCCTTGGAAATATTGTTGCTAATCCTGTAACTGGGCCAGACGGAGGGGCACTGTATCCGATTTATGGTTCATTCATTGAAAAATTTGCGATTCCTAACGTAGGGTTAATCAACATCTTAATTCCATGGGGAGAATTTCTAGTTGGGCTTGGGTTACTGCTTGGTGTCTTAACAACTACAGCTGCCTTCTTTGGATTATTAATGAATTTTATGTTTTTATTTGGCGGAACAGTATCTACTAACCCGCTCTACATCATACTGGGAATGGTTATTCTTGTAGCAGGTGCAAATGCCGGACGATTCGGTGGAGACTATTACGTTCTTCCCTGGATTCGTAAAACTATCTTCAAAAAGGATGACATAAAACCAATCAATACAAAAAAATTAACTCCAAGTCATTAAACTAACGATTAAATAAGAGACGACGCCGAGATTTCTCTCGGCGTCTTTTATTGATTTATGCCAGTCGATCATAACTATACGATGATGTTTTGGCCATGATCCAACTACAATCCTTTATTGACTAGGCATCTTATTATGCTTATGATTATTTGGTGTCTTCGGAAATACTAAACGTGGTTCGTAACCATCCCACGATAAAAAACTAAGGGAGAGAAAAAAATGAATATTAGAACGCTTGCTGTAAATGGAGTTTTGGCAGCCTTATATATTGCTGTCACTATAATCGTACAGCCAATCGCATTTTCGAACATTCAGTTTCGAGTACCTGAAATGTTCAATCACTTGATTGTATTTAATAAAAAATACATGTATGGGATTGTGATAGGAGTATTTATCTCTAACCTCTTTTTCTCATCAATGGGTGCATATGATTTAATATTTGGTGTTGGCCAATCCATACTAGCATTAACAATCACCATTCTAACCTTCCGATTTGTCCGCAATATTTGGGCAAGGATGGCTATTAATACATTCGTTTTTACTTTTACCATGTTCTTAATTGCTATAGAGTTAAATATTGTTTTGAAACTTCCTTTCTGGTTTGCATGGGCAACAACCGCAGCTGGAGAATTAGCAGTCATGACAATTGGTGCTCCAATTATGTATGCTCTCAATAAACGTATTAATTTCTCAAAATTAATCTGACTTAATAATCCAAGCTTGGTCCTTTATCGGATCAGGCTTTTTATTATGTAAAAATATTCCCTGAACATTTCAAAATCCTGCCACAAAAAAAATGCTTAATATGTAGTAAAGTAGGGTACATTTGAATTATAGAATATAGAAGGAGTGGATTATAGAATGGAAAAAAAATTAAAAGAATTAATAGATGGTTTAAATGAAGATCTAGCAAACGAATATGCTGCATCAATCATGTATTCTAGCTATGCGGCAATGGTTTCTGGTTTATACAGACAAACACTGAAACCTTTCTTTGAAGGTGAAATAGCCGATGAACAGGGACATGCTTTATATCTTGCAGAAAAAATCAGTACATTGGGTGGAACACCAACTGTAACACCAGCAGAAGTTAAACAAACCACTGATGTTAAGGTAATGCTTGAATCTGCCTATCAGGCAGAAAAAGATACAATAGATCGCTACGAAACACGCAAGAAACAAGCTGAGGAATTAGGCTTAACTGAATTAGTTGTCAAACTAGAAGATCTTATCTCCGATGAAACAGGCCATATGGAAGAGATTGGCCGCATTCTTAGTGACTCCAGATTTGATTAATTCTTAACAATCTGCAACATGTTTAACACAGGGATAGAACCGTGATTCTGACAAGCAGAATTACGGTTCTTTTTATAGCTATTACTTCGGTAATGGGATTTCAAATTCTGTCTTTTTACCATTAAATAAATCTTTACCTTCACTGTTTAGGAATGGCCCAAACTCCAATTTTAAATTTCGTGTAATTAAGAACAAATCCTTGTCTATTAAAAAGACATGAAGCTTTTCACTAGATGTTCCGGCAGCAATTTCTCCTTGTTGGCTTGGCTCCAGATTTGTTTCTGGCAGATAGGTTATTTGATTATCGTTCCCTCTTAAAAAAGAACGAATGGATTTAAATATTAATGGTTGTTTGAAATTGTTCACAAGCTTTATTTTCATGGTAAGTATGATACGGTCTCTTTCATTTAAATCTTTGAACTTTGATTTAGTTTCCTCTGATGGGGTTATCTCAGCATACTGTATACTTTCTAACGTAATGATTACGTCTTCTATATTTTTAGTGTCATTCATTTTAAAATTTTCATATAGTATCTTTTTCACACCCATATTGCCAGAAGTAAATCGATCTTGATACACCTCAGAGGATACAGATGGCTCTTCTCCTTTTGATGCCACGCCATTTTTTGTTTCTTTATCTTCGGTACCTTCTTTATTATCAGTACTTACATCTTCTGTAGTTTGATTCTTTTTATTATCCTTATTTATCGTCTCTTCTTTTTCGCTTCCACATGCTGATACTCCTAAAATAAGACATGCCAAAAATATAAACCTCAGTCCCTTTTGCATTGATTCAACCTCCAATACTTTTTATTGTAAAATTGTAGTTAATCTATATATTTGCTTATGTCTTAATATTCTAAGCATAAACGCCATTTTCCTATCTATCCCACATAATTGTTTTAACAGTGCAGTCGAAACAAAATAAAAAAGGATTGTCAGTGACAATCCTTTTACTTTCTAGTCAATTATTACTTCGTAAAAATTTTCGTTACCAAAAGACCTGCCACAAAAGTTATACAACATAGCAGTATAGTACCTATTCCTGTTGGCAATCCAGGAACGATTACAAATATAGATCCAATAATCAACCCCATTATGACTGCAAACGTCATATGTGGATATGCCCTCAGTAAAAAGCTGATTGCTTTACTGCTCACAATAAAACCAACCACTGCTCCAGCCCCTACAAGTATAATAATTGTAAAGTTTAAATCTGATAAAGCAGAAATAACAGTTGAATAAACACCGAGCAATAATAATATAAACGAGCCACTAATACCTGGAAGCAGCATAGCCATACTTGCAAGCCAGCCGGAAAAGAATAATCCAAGCCCAGATAAAAGCGTTACATCAGATATAACAACAGATTCATTCGGCTTCAGGAAACCTAGTGCTGCCATCATGATCGCGACCAAAACGACAACCACAAAATGCTTTCCTGTAAAGTGTTTTTTCACCTCTGCCTGTCTTATAATAAATGGCAGTACACCGATGATTAACCCTACAAAAAAGAATTGTGTCGGTTCATGATGATGCTCTAGCAAATAATCAATCAATCGGCTAAACGTCAGTATAGTAAACCCCATACCGATTGCCAGTGGCAATAAAAAGCCCAGATACCTTCTCCAATCACGGCTAAAAAAGCCACTGATTGATAATAATAAGCGATCATAAATACCTAATATAAACGCTATGGTTCCTCCACTTACACCGGGAATTAAATCACTGATTCCCATTAACATACCACGATATATGTTTTTCCATTCCATTATCTTCAGTCCTTATTTTTTTATTTCACTATAATAGTTTACAAAATAAGAACTAGTAAAAACAATGGCACATAATACAAATTTAATGATGCTTCTTTACTTCACTATAATAGATATAAAACATATCAATATAGCAATATCAAATAATGTCACATTTATACTTACTCTTATTACAATAACAACCATGCTAGAACTGCATGCTTTGCGAGAATGTCATCACCTTAACGACGAACCTGGAGTAATACCTTTCCTATTGTCTTCCTCGATTGTAGCAACTCATGTACCTTCGCTGCTTCCTCAATCGGATGGACTTCACCTATTATTAATTTTAATTTTCCCTCTTCTAAGAAAGAAAAAAGATCACGCATGCTCGGCAACAGCAATTCTGGTTTTTTCATAATTTGTGGAAGAAAGAATCCAATGACCGACTGGTTTCTCGCCATTAAGGATGAGGGGTGCATGACGGCCTGTTCTCCGCTTGCGACACCATATATTACTAATCTTCCGAACGTAGCTAAACATTTCAGTGTATCTTTAAAGACGTTTCCACCTGCCATTTCGAGCGCAACATTGACTCCACGGCCGTTTGTCGCTTCCAGCACGTCTTTATACCAGCCTTCTTTTGTATAGTTGATACAAACATCAGCTCCCAGAGAACGTGCAAGCTCCAGCTTTTCTTCTGTGCTGGCAGTTGCAATTACTTTACCGGCGCCCATTAATTTAGCCAATTGGACTGCTAAAGTCCCAACTCCTCCAGCTGCCGCATGAACGAGAACGGTTTCACCCTCTTGCAACTGCCCCATTGTTTTTAAAATATGATAGGCACTCAACCCTTGTAGCGGGAGGGAGACTGCTACTTCTAAATCCAATTCTTCTTTCAGGAGAATCACGGACCGAGCGTCTGCTACAGCATACTCAGCATATCCTCCAGATTCAATCAGCGTGACCACTCTTGCTCCAATATTTACGTTCGTCACTTCTGAGCCAGTTTCGACTACAATCCCGGCAACTTCTGCTCCTGGTACAAAAGGGAGCTTGGTTGGTACAACATATTGGCCTTCGCGTCTGGCAGTATCTGCATAATTCACACCAACTACATGTATTTCAATTAATACTTCATGTGGACCAGGTTTCGGCCTATCTAATTCGACCATTTTTAATACTTCTGGTCCTCCGTACTCAGTAAATTGAATGGCTTTCATAATACATACTCCCTTTCTCTTATTTGCCAGTAAACTGCGGCTTTCTTTTTTCCTTAAATGCAGATACACCTTCTTGATGATCCTCCGTGGCTATCATCATCGTTTGAGTGATGCGTTCTCTCTCCAGGACATCTTCGAGAGTGGCCGTAAAAGAATAATCAATCAGTTTTTTCATTTGCCCATATGCTTTTCCTGGACCATAGGATAGCATAGTCGCATATTGAATCGCTTCATCACGCAAAGCTTCTAAAGGTACAAGTTTATTAATAACCCCAAGTTCATATAAACGTTCTGCTGGTATCGGTTCAGCTGAAAAGAAGAATTGTTTTGCTAAGTGCGGACCAACTAAGCGTGGAAGGAAATAGGAACCTCCTGCATCCGAAATAAGGCCAACCTTTGAAAAACTTAAAGCGAACTTACTCCCCTCAGCGGCCACAATCAAATCACAGGCAAGCGCCAAATTAAAACCGGCCCCTGCCGCAAAACCATGTACCGCAGCAATAATAGGAGTTTCAATCTCCTTCATCGTTAAAATACACTCATTTATGACTCCTAAATACTCGTAGGTAGTAGCTGCTGATTTGGCTCCCATCGTTTTTACATCTCCGCCGGCACTAAACGCCCGGCCTGCTCCGTTTAAAATAATCACTTTCACATTAGGATTTTTATCAGCTTTTTTTAATTCACTAATTAGTCCTGTTATCATTTCCGGACTAAAAGCATTCAAGCTTTCAGGTCTATTTAATGTTAATACTAATACTGAACCTATTTCTTTTATTAATAAGTGTTCCATCATCCATCTCCCTTTCTCTTTTAAGTGATCATCCATCCCCCATCGACCAGTACATCTGTACCAGTCATGTATGAAGCTTCACTCGATGCTAAAAAGGCAATAACATTGGCTATTTCCTCACTGGTTCCTACTCTTTTCAATGCTGTGTTGCGTTCTATTGATTTCACAAACCGTTCATTCGTTAAAGACCATTCTGTCAACGGTGTTTCAACAAATCCAGGTGATACGGAGTTTGCACGGATACCATATGGTGCCATTTCAAAAGCAAGTGCCTTCGTAAAATTCAACACAGCTGCTTTTGCAGAACTATAATGAGGTATATGAGCAGCAGCTTTATGGCCTGATAGACTCGCTATATTAACAAATGCCCTATTACCTCCACGGTTAGCTTGCTCCATCATAAACTTTCCAAGTATTTTTGAAACCAAAAACACACTCTTCAAATTCACTTCCTGAACGATATCCCAAGCCTCTACGGCCGTATCCATTATTTTTGATTGCACTGAACCACCTGCATTATTGATGACCACATGCAAGTCCATAAAATGATCCTCAATAAAATCTAACAACGCTGTTACTTCCTCTTCTTTCGTAACGTCGGCCGCAAAACAGGTTGCCTGGATATGATGGCTTTGATTATTAATTTCATCAACAACGCTTTCAAGCTTTTCTAAGGTTCTTCCAACTAGAATGACATTTGCCCCTTCTTTCGCCAAACGCAGAGCGGTGGCCTTTCCAATCCCGCTGCCACCCCCAGTGATCACGGCAACTTGTTCTTGAAATCGCATCGCATCCTATGCCTCCTTTTTTACCGTTAATACAACGCGATTATTTTTAAACACAGGAACAATCTCATAACATCCACTAGTACTTGATAACAGAAGGTCTTCCTTTAATCCATATTTGGTTAATAGCAATCCAACTCTGGATGCTGCCAGGACTGAGTACGGATTTGATGAATGGCTGTCATAAAAAGCCAATGCAGCTTTTCCAGCGTCATTCAGCTCAATCTCTTGTTTGGTTCTACAGGTTATATTTGCAATTAAATGGCCGGCACCATAGAAATCCTCTAGGCTAAATTCTCCTGAATTTCCTGAACAAATCACGACAATAGTTTCATCCTTGCTACTTTTCAGTAGCGCCTGTGCCACGGCAGCATTATTAAGCAAGGAGGATATATACACTAGATTTGCATGTGCCGCTTTATGTAGAGCTACTGTGCCGTTAGTAGTAGAAAGAATCAATGTTTTACCATGGATACGCGTGCTAATTTCAACCGGTCCTGGATAAAAAAATCCATCGATTGGTTCTGCATGTAATTCCCCAGCCATCAAGGCTTGTCCGTTCTCAAATTGTCTGCTTACTTTAATAGCTTCGTCCGGATTAAGAACGGGAATAACCTCTGTTGCTCCATTCTGCAATGCTGTTACAATCGTGGTTGTGGCCAAAAGAATATCCAGTACAACAGCTATCTTGTTACCTGAGGACAGTTTTTCCTTTGAAATATCTTCCTTGGTCAGCAGGACATGAACTTTCAGCATCTTATTGATTCCTTGTAAGTAAATAAGCATGCTCAATCAATGTTTTTACATACTTATCAAAGCTGGCAAATCTCGGATCCTTTGTTTGGCCATTATGATAACGATAGTAGATTTGCTGACAAATCCCCGCTAATTTGAAATAGGCAAATGTTAAATAGAAATTCATATTGGAGACATCACGGCCGCTTTGTCTTGCATATTCTGAAATAAATTGTTCCCTTGTATAAAATCCATCTCGAATCGTAACAGATGGCTTCCCCAGTCCTTTCTTCAATACTTCAGAATCGTCCCCCTCTGCCCAATAGCTCATAGCTACTCCAAGATCTGCGAGCGGATCCCCAACCGTCGTCATTTCCCAATCAAATAGACCGACCATTTCCGTCCCATCCTCATTAAACATCGCATTGTTCAATTTATAGTCATAATGAATAATTGAAGCATCACATGAAGCTGGAATGTGGTCTACTAACCATTTCTCTAATTCTTGTATATGTGGAATATCATCTGTTTTTGCTCGTTCATAACGTGCTATCCATCCATTTGTCTGTCTTTCCATAAAGCCATCAGGCTTACTGATTTCCTTCAATCTAGTCTCCTGATAGGAAATGCTATGAAGCTGAACAAGCCGTGCTACCATTTCCTTTGATAAATTTTGAAAGAGTTCACGGGAAGGTTTAATGCCTTCAGGAACAGAAGTATCAAATATAAAACCTTGCTTTCGTTCCATAATAAAAAACGGACTCCCAACAACATGTTCATCATCTGAGTAAAGGATTGGTTTTGGAGCCGGACTGAAAAGAGGATATACTTCTGAGAGGATGCTGTATTCCCTTTGCATATCATGGGCTTTTGGAGCTACAGGCCCTAGCGGCGGTTTCCTTAAAACAGCTTCCCATGTGCCTATTTTCAATTGATAGGTTAAATTTGAATGACCTGCCGAGAATTGTTCAATTTCCAGGTTTCCTTCTGGCAAATCGCTAATCTTACTCCGCAGAAATGATTCAAGTACATGCTGGTGCAATTCTTCTCCATTTCGTACGGGAATCGTATCTTTACTAACTCCTTGGTTCATGTCTACCTCACCTCTTTCAAAAATCGGACTCATTAAACAGCTTCGACCAGCCTCAACAGTTTCTCTTTTAGCATTTCAGGAATCGGTTCACTTTCCTGTTTGTCAAAATTAAACTGAACAAGGATAGCAGTCCCTTTGGCAATTGGGTTACCGGTTTGAGCACAGTAAATATCATGTTCAAGCTGAAAGCTCTTTGTCCCCACTCTGGATACAGTCGTGTTAATTTTTAATATTTGATCAAAATAGGCTTGAGAGAGGAAATCACATTTAGTCGAGGCCAAAATGAATGACCAATTTCTTATTTTTAAATCCAGTTCCATTTCCTTCAAAAAATGAAGACGAGCTTCCTCCAAATAGATGAAATAACTTGTATTATTCACATGACCAAGTGCATCTGTTTCCGAAAAACGGACGGTTACCATTGATTCCATAGCGGCCTCCTTTTACCCATTTACAGTATCCATGCTATATTTATACCCTGCTTATGCCTCGGAGGATATTCGTAATCTATACACCGACCAGCTCCAATTAAGCAATTTTATTCAAAAAAAGGGAGTCGTGATTTCCTACTCCCCTTTTTCAATTCCTTTCATGATCATCTCTACAAACATGTCTGCTAATTCATGTTCAGAAATAACTCCTTCAGGGTTAAACCACTGATAGCTCCAGTTCAAAATTCCAAGAATACCAAATGTAACAATGGTAGGATTTAAATCTGAACGTAGCTCTCCTGTCTTCATTCCCTGCTTAATTAAATCTTCAATATTAAATCGAAATTGATCACGCTTTGGCAAAATCTCTTCCAGCTTATCATCGGATAATAGTTTCATTTCCCGGAAGAACACCTTTGCACTTAAACCTTGGGTTCGAATATCACTCACTAGTAAATACGCTATATCGTGTATTTTTTGTCTACAGGTTTTCCTCAAGGTATTTAGGATCGCTTCCTGTCTTTCAATTAATCCATTAATATAATCGAGATGAATATTCATCAATAATTCTTCTTTACTTGCAAAATAGTAATAAAAGGTTCCCTTTGTAACTCCCAAAGAATCAACAATATCCTGTATGGATGTTTCTGCAAAACCCTTTTGTTCAAATAAAGAAATGCTGGTGTTCTTAATTTTTTGTTTCATCATCAAGACCCCAGTTCGTGTGTATTCATGTCACCCTTACTTTGTTTTGACTTCTTCCCTCAGAGCCCGGCGAAGTATTTTTCCGACATTTGTTTTTGGTAATTCATCACGGAATTCTACTATTGTCGGCACTCGATAGGCCGCCATATTATTTTTACAGTATTCTATAATCTCTTTATCCGTAGCTGACTCATTCGCTTTTAATACTAAAATTGCTTTGACTGTTTCTCCGCGATACTCATCCGGAACTCCAATTACAACAGCTTCCTGTACGGATGGATGTTCATACAGGACTTCTTCTACATCACGAGGGTAGATATTATAACCGCTTGCAATGATTAGATCCTTTTTACGGTCAACAATCGTTAGATATCCATCTTCATCTATCCTGGCAATATCCCCTGTATACAGCCATCCATTGCGGAGAGCAACGGCCGTTTCTTCAGGCATATTCCAGTAACCTTTCATAATCTGCGGACCTTTGACAATTAATTCTCCCAGTTCGCCAACCGGGACCTCCTCCACCCCTGTAGCTACATCCACGATTTTACAATCTGTAGATGGGAAGGCAATTCCGACTGTTCCAGGTTTACGAACACCAAAATCCGGATTACAATGCGTAACGGGCGATGCTTCCGAAAGACCATAACCCTCCAAAATCTTAGAATCCGTTTTTGATTCATATTCCTTCATTAATTCCATAGGCATAGGAGCACTTCCGCTATTGGAAATTTTTATGCTATCAATCCCATATTCCTTTGCTTTAGGATGAGCGTTGATCGCGACGTACATGGTTGGTACACCAGGGAATATAGTTGGCTTCTCCTGTTTTATAGTTTGAAGGACCTCTTCTAAATCAAAACGGGGTAGCAATATGTTTTCACTCGCCATTAATATGCAATTATTCATACAGGCTGTCATACCAAATACGTGGAATAATGGGATGACAGTCAGATACCGTTCCTGACCTTTCTTTACTATCTGCTTATAAAATTCCTTTGTTTGATAGATATTGGCCACTAAATTACGATGAGTGAGCATGGCTCCTTTCGATCTCCCCGTAGTGCCACCTGTATATTGGAGCACAGCAACATCATGGCTCGGATCAATAACTACTGGCTCTACTGGCATGACGGTTTCAGAGATAAATCGCTCAAATGTCCAATCATCTCCAAATTCCGCCCCGGATGGCTGCAGGCTTACTACAATAATATTTTTGAGATTCGTAGTAGATTGAACCGCTTTAACAGTTTGATAGAATGCATCCATGACAACAATCGTTTCAGCATCGGAATCCTGCAATATATATTCCAGTTCTCTAGCTACTAACATGGGGTTGATTTGAGTGACAATTCCTCCCATCGATAGGGCTCCATAATAGGCAATCACATACTGAGGACAGTTTGGCAGCATTATTGCCACCCTATCACCCTTTTTAACATCATTATTCTGAAGTGCTGCGGCGAAGCGATTGGATGTCCCTAAAAGTTCCTGATAGGTCATTTTTCTTCCAAAAAAAGATAGGGCATTGTTTGTGGGGTAATGGATTGTCGTTTCATGAAGAATGTCTGGCAGTGATTTGTTCGGTATTTCGATTTCAGATGCAATACCTTCCGGATATTGCGTAAGCCAAGCTTTCTTTTTCATATTTTCCATAGTCAAATCTCCTTCATCTTTTATTTAAACCATGGCGTGTTTTCCGCCATCAACTACCAATACCTCACCTGTTATATAATTGGATGCAGCAGAGGCTAGGAATAAAGCAACTCCCTTGAGGTCTTCATCATTTCCAAGCCTTCCAAGCGGTGTCATATATTCAATTGCATCTTTTCCGCGTTCGAGTAAGACCTGAGACATTTTGGTTGGGAAAAAACCAGGTGCGATTGCATTAACATGAATATTATGTTTCCCCCATTTCACTGCCAAATCCTTTGTTAAAGTAAGGACAGCTCCTTTGCTGGCATTGTACCCAACAGTATCCATCATGTCAGCTTGAGTTCCACCGAGCCCCGCAACTGAAGCAATATTGATTATTTTTCCTCGCTTCTGTTCCATCATCACCTTTCCCACTGCCTGGGACATCAGGAAGGTACCTGTCAAATTAGTATTGATAACCTTATTCCAGGCTTCAAGCGGCATATCCAATGCAGAAGCTCCCCATGAGGCACCGCTATTGTTGACAAGAATATCAATATCTTCAAATTTATCTAGTGTTTCTGAGACGACACTATGAATATCTTCCGCATTCGTGATATCACATTTTAAGGCCAAGGTTTCAACTCCATATTCTTTATTCAGATGATCTGCTACCTCGGTGCAAGCCTCAATCTTGCGTGAACATAGAACAATATTTGCTCCCGCTTCTGCCAAACCCTGTGCAATATGGGCTCCAAGCCCACGTCCGCCTCCTGTGATAATCGCTGTCTTACCGGTTAAATCAAACATTTGTAAAACGTTCATGATCAGCTTGTTCCTCCCCTAGATATTTTTTAAGCTCTAGCTTGGCAATCTGTGCACGGTGAACTTCATCGGGTCCATCAGCTAATCGCAATGTTCTTGCATTTGCCCAATGAGCTGCCAAAGGATAATCCTCTGAAACTCCTGCTGCTCCAAGTCCCTGTATAGCCCTGTCGATAACCTTCAAAGCCATATTTGGAGCAACGACTTTGATCATCGCAATCTCGGCCTTCGCTTTTTTGTTCCCAACCGTATCCATCATGTAAGCTGCTTTTAAAGTTAATAATCTTGCCTGCTCAATTTCAATTCTTGAATTTGCAATCCACTCTTTTATTACCCCTTGATTAGATAGCG
The DNA here is from genome assembly GCF_058313575.1 of Bacillus sp. z14 (2026). NCBI lineage: Bacteria > Bacillati > Bacillota > Bacilli > Caryophanales > Bacillaceae > Bacillus > Bacillus sp. z14 (2026). The sequence continues at coordinate 192,795 of NZ_JBZFQK010000004.1, read as the reverse complement.
GCTGCCCAAAGGCAGTTCTTGTTTGAATGCGCTTACATAATATTTCTAGTGAACGCTCTGCTGCCCCAATCAGCCTCATACAATGATGAATCCTTCCTGGACCCAGCCTTCCCTGTGCTATCGCAAATCCCTTTCCCTCTCCCCAAATTATGTTCTCAGCGGGTACTTTAACGTTTTCATATGTAATTTCTCCATGTCCATGAGGGGCATGATCATAACCAAAAACAGGAAGCATTCTTTCGATTTTTACTCCTTTTGAATCAAGAGGTACAAGAATCATAGATTGCTGTTCATGCCGATCTGCCATTTTGTTCGTCTTCCCCATCACAATTGCAATTTTACATCTTGGATCTCCTGCGCCTGAAGACCACCACTTGCGGCCATTGATGATATAGCCATCTCCATCTTTTTCAATACTTGCTTCAATATTCGTAGCATCTGATGAAGCGACATCTGGCTCGGTCATTGAAAAACAGGAACGTATTTCACCAGCTAATAAAGGCTTAAGCCATTCCTCTTTCTGTTCAGCAGTCCCATACCTTTCTAATACTTCCATATTACCTGTGTCAGGAGCACTGCAATTAAACATTTCAGGGCCGATTAATGAGCGTCCCATTATTTCACATAAAGGTGCATATTCCAAATTGGTCAGACCAGCACCATATTCACTCTCAGGCAGAAATAAATTCCAAAGCCCTGCATTTTTAGCTTTTGATTTTAAGTCTTCCATAACCGGAGGCACCTGACTCCACCGTGATTCTTGCTCATTTAACTGAACCTCATATAATCCTTCATTAGGATATACATACTCATTCATAAAATCACTTAACTGTCTCTCCAAGTCAATCACCTTACTCGAATAGGAAAAATCCATTCCTTCACTCCTTTCACATACTGACCGGTAGGTATTGTTAATTACTCCCAATTATACTTGATGCTCTTTTAAATTCCAACTAATTATCCAAAAATTACAAATACTTATATAGTTTTACAAATTCAGTCAGATTATATTATTCTTATAAATAGTAATAAACACACAGGAAGAAGGAAAGAGTTGTAAAATGAATATCAAACTGATTAAAAACACAGCCAAACAAAAATTAACTGGCTACTGGGGAATTGCGATAGGAGTTTTTTTCATAACTCTCCTTGTTAGCAGAGTTGCTGAATCATTTCTTTTTATTCTTGCATTTTTCTTTATATCAAGCCCATTGGCTGTAGGATATCAATGGTTCCACTTAGCCATAAAGAGGCAGCAAAATCCTTCTATTGAAACACTATTTGATGGTTTTAAATTGAACTATTTCAGGAATGCCTTAACAAACTTTTTAATCTTTTTATTTACCTTACTCTGGTCAGTTTTATTAATTATACCCGGCATCATTAAAGCGTTAGCCTATTCTATGACTTTATTTATCTTGCGTGACCGTTCCGATTTAACCGCTCTTCAAGCGATTACAGAAAGCCGACGAATCATGAATGGTAAAAAGAAAGATTTATTTGTACTATACCTATCTTTTTTACCATGGTTTATTATCCCTATCGTATTAATTTTTATCGGAATCGTATCTATTGCTATTGGTGCTGATACTGTAAATGATGGAGTATATTTAAGCGGCATGGCAAGCCTGATTATCGGGTATATCACAATCTTTGGTATTGCTATATACCTTGCACCTTTTATAACTACTTCATTAGCTGTCTTCTATGATGATTATGTAAAGCCATCAGAAGGATCTCTTATACAGAATCCACTGCCTTCTACTCATAATTCTGCTGCCGATCATATCGACCTTGCTAAGCGTGTAGAATAAAAGATAATTCCAGCTCCATCATAGAGCCGGGATTATTTTCTTTATTGGTAAAAAAGTAAATTATAAAAGCCAGCGGTGTCTCACGCTGGCTTTACATGTACTAACTAGTCTTTCTGCATATCTGGAACTTCATTCATTATGGGAGCAGACTGTCTCATCATACCAATCGGATAACCAATAATAGCGCCCAATATGGCTGGTGCAATCCATCCTAATCCCACGGAGTAAAGCGGTAAATAAGCAAATAAATTATTGATTGCTTCTATTTGCAGACCCGCTGCATTAAAACCATCAAACAAACTAACAATAAAGGTTAATGCCAAACTGCAAATATATACTTCTGAAAAACCTTTAAATACATTGTGCATGAATGTAAGGAAAATCAAGCATATAGCCAAAGGATAAATAGCTGTCAGGACAGGTACTGAAATAGCCACTAAGTCGGCAAGTCCCACATTGGCAACTAATGCACTGAATACCGATAAAACAATAGCATATGTTTTATAGGACCATCTCGGAGCCAATGTATTAAAGTAGGCCGCACAAGCCGTCACAAGACCGATACTAGTCGTTAAACACGCTGCAATAACAGCAAGTCCTAAAATTAATCTTCCATAAGAACCAAAATAATAATGAGATGCTGCTGCTAATATCGCACCCCCATTATCAAATGCACCAATCTCTTCCACACCGGTAGCACCTAAATATGCTAGCCCTGCATAGATTACCGCAAGTAAACCGGCTGCAATGAAAGCAGATTTCATAACACTTGTCATCATTTCTTTTTTGCCATGAATCCCTGTTGAACGAACTGCATTAATAATGATAATTCCAAATACGAAGGATGCCAATGTATCCATTGTTAGGTAACCTTCCTGGAAACCCTTAAAGAATGCGTTTTCTGTATATTGTTCAGCCGGAGCTGTCAGGCTTCCCATTGGATTAAACAAAGCTGCTAGAATCAATAAAGCGATAAAAAATAATAATATTGGTGTTAACATTTTACCAACTATATCTATAATTTTTCCTGGTTTTAATGCAAAGAAACAAGTAATAGCAAAAAAGATTACAGTGAAAAGCGCCATTGCTACTGTGCTATTCATATCACCGATTAAAGGTTTAACACCAATTTCATATGAAACCGTTCCTGTCCTCGGCATCGCAAATAAAGGCCCGATTGCTAAGTAAAGAACTGTAGTAAATATAATAGCAAACATTGGGTGTACACGTTTAGCCATCGTATATAAATCGCTTTGGCCAGAATACCCAATTGCCAATACTCCTAACAGAGGCAATCCCACCCCAGTTATGATGAAGCCAAATGTAGCTTCCCAAACATTTGACCCTGACATTTGTCCCATTAATACTGGGAATATTAGATTTCCAGCCCCAAAAAATAAGGCAAAGAGCATAAAGCCAATCGCTAGTGTTGTAGATTTACTCTTCATATTACCCAATTAAAACCCTCCGTTTCTATCTGGTTGAACATTTTAAATTTTCTAATAATTCTAACATCTTTTAATATAACATTACCCATTTTAACACACTTGTCAAGATTATTCAGACATTTCGCCCTATTTCTCAACTTTCCCACTTTTCTTCTAACATTCACCGTTTTTCCTATATCGGTGATTATAGTAACTGTCCTCTATATTTGCAAGGGTATTAGAGAAACTAAAGTAACGGTAAATTTTATCAATCTATTATATTTAAAGGGGGGAAAACGTACATACATCCAATTTAAGTTTATATTACCCTTTTAAACAGTAAAAACCCTTATTCCATGAATAAGGGCTGATCGAATAATCCAATATACCATTGATGATAAGGACATATGAGATTATTCTACAAAGTATTCAGCATATTGGCTATCCGGTTCCAGCAAACTATTCCAATATTTCTCTGGTCCTAATATATGGTGACTAACAGCCTCATCTATTTGATCAACTTTTTTATTTTCAATAATATCAATAATGTTTTTATGTTGTTTAATAATATCTGTATAATCATATTCGATTTCAGATAGCAATCGGATTCGATTATAATGTGTACTTAACCGATTTATTGCATCCCAGATATGATCTTTTTCCTGATCTTTATAAAATAGGGAGTGGAATTCCTGATCCAATTCATGAAAAGTTCTTTCCATTCCTTTTTTTCCTATAAAATTTTCTTGTAAACTGATAACTTTCTTTAACTCTAATAATGTTTCATCAGAAATAGATTCGCAGGCTAACTTAAGAACCTCTTTTTCTAGTACAGAGCGCATAAAGGCCGCCTCTTTAACCAATTTATAATCAATTTTTGATATGTATGAACCGACCTGCGGCCATACTTCAACCAAATGTTCCTCTTTTAATTTTCCGATTACCTCCCTGATTGGAGTACGAGAAATCCTTAATTCATTAGCCAGCTCAATTTCACTGATTGCTTGTCCTGGTTTTAATTCTAGAGACATAATGCCATTCTTAATAATTCTGTACGAATAATGTTTATTATTTTCTCCAGGTAATTTGGGTGTCACTGTTAACATCATGATTTCTCCCTTATATAAAGCGTATAAATATTCTCTACCAACATCAGCATGTAGCCAGTATACATGTTTTATTTAATTATCATCAAATTTCATTAATTTTTCAAGCAATTCAAAATAAAAAAGCTGAAGGGCCTTGGTCAGGAGCGAGGAGCATAAGACAAATACTCGGAGGGAGGTGCTTTCCCTCCCGCAGAGTATTTGCTTATGTCCCGAGCTCCTAGGCCCTGAAGCTAGATTGAATAAAAAGCTGAAACGACTGCATCAAGGAACAAAGACTAAATACGCCACATCCTGTGGCAACGTCTTTGTGACCAACATCCTGTTGGCCTCCGACAAGCATAAGACAAAAGCACATAAACCATATTCTACATCAGTTATGTCAGTATCCTCTAAATATCCTGCTATAGTTCGACATCTTCCAACAATAAACATAGCCTATTTCTTTATCTAAATAAATTAAAACTACCGATTCTGAATATTTTTCTGGGATAAAGGTGAGAGTTGGATTCACCTTATTTCATATAAGTAACAAAATATCCCACCTTAATCCCCAGTCTTTTTTTGAATAAGACAAAGAAAGACTAGTAATTAAATAGCTTAATAAGTCAGATGGCTTATTTTTATTATAATAGTATATTAAAATTCTTCCTCCCTCCTTTTTCATACAACTATCTCCATATGAAATCAGGTATAAGTATATTCTTTTCTAATCATTTCCTAATTAGAATGACACCTACAGCTGTAGCCAAACTACATCCAATGATTCATTTTCAATTTCCATAGTATACTTGCGACATTTAGTGACAGCATTTGTTTACTTCAATTCGTTATGGTAGAAATATCAGCAGGATTACATAATTCGATATTACTTAACAGGGAGGTGAAAAAATACTTGGCATATTGGCAATTTAATAATCTAGTATAGGGAGGAATACTTGTTGAAAACAAAGAGAAAAAAACTGTCGTCACTCATTCTAACATCTATGCTCATTCCATCATTGCTCTTAACTACAGGATTTACGTCTTCACCATCTTCTACTGCTTCCTCAGAATCCATCCATAGTTCAGCAAAATCTACGATTATACAGAATAGCAGTAACAAAATCTCCAAAGATCTTCAAAATGAGTTTAAGGAAGAAGAAAAAGTCACCTTCTTAATTAAACTTAAAGAGCAGGTCGACACTGCCAAGGTAGCAAAAGAAGCTACTGCTACTGCGAAAAAACAAAAGCTTTCATCAGCCAAGACGACCTTGACTAAACGATCTTCCATCGTTACAAATCTTCGCGCAACTGCTGAAGAAACTCAGCATGAGCTAAAAAACTATTTAGAGAAACAAGAAAAAGCCGGTAAGGTTAAAGATATTCAATCCTTCTACATCGTTAATGGCATGGCTGTTACGGCTACAAAAGAAGTCATGGAACAAATTGCCGCATTTCCTGAAGTAGAAAAAATTTCACCGAATGAAACTGTACACCTTATAGAACCCGTTAAACAATCCAAAGCTGAAAAGCCATTAATCGAGTCTAATATTAAAGAGAAACCGTCCAAAATAGAGACAAAGGCAGAAGCCTCCTCAATTGAATGGAATATTGATAAAATCAGCGCTCCTCAAACATGGGCAATGGGAATAGATGGAGCTGGAACAGTCATTGCCAGCATAGATACTGGTGTGCAATGGGATCATCCTACCCTAAAGACAAAATACCGTGGGTACAACCCGGCTGATCCGGACAACCCGAACCATGAATTCAGCTGGTTTGACGCTACTTCTACAAACAGCTCATCAGCATTTGACGATAACGGTCATGGTACCCATACAATTGGAACAATGGTTGGATCAGAACCAAATGGTGCTAACCAGATTGGTGTAGCCCCTGGCGCTAAATTCATTGCTGTTAAAGCATTAAATGCAGCTGGCAGTGGGACTCAAGCTGATTTACTAGAAGCCGGTGAGTACGTTTTAGCGCCTAAGGACGCGAATGGTACTCCACATCCTGAATATGCACCTGATGTCGTAAACAACTCATGGGGTGGCGCAGCAGGATTAAATGAATGGTACCGTCCGATGGTTCAAGCATGGAAAAATGCAGATATCTTTCCTGAATTTTCTGCAGGAAATAGCGGACCAGGAGCAGGAACTGTAAATGCTCCATCCAATTATCCTGAATCTTATGCAACTGCCGCAACAGATCTCAATAATGCTTTGGCAAGCTTTTCTTCAAGGGGACCTTCTCCATATGAAGGCGTCATAAAACCAAATATAGCAGCACCAGGTGTAAATATTCGCTCAGCTATACCTGGAAACGGTTATGCTTCCTATAATGGAACATCAATGGCCGGGCCTCATGTGTCTGCAGTAGTTGCCCTGCTTAGACAAGCTGATTCAAGCTTAACGGTTGATCAAATGGAAGAGATTATGGAATTAACAGCAACACCATTAACTGACAGCGCTTATCCAGAGTCACCTAACTATGGATATGGTCACGGTTTGGTAAATGCTTTTGATGCTGTCTCTTCAGTTGTTAGTGGTTTAGGAAAAATTAAAGGAACTGTCTCCAAGGATGGTGATGATACTCAAGCACCTGAAATTGAAACAGAGCCTGTGACTACTTCTTATAAAGAAATGGACCTTCCTCTTAGCGCAAGCGCTACGGACGATGTATCCGTAACATCTGTCGTTTTGAAATATAAAAAAGCAGATGGCAGCTGGACTGAAGTCGCTGCGGAACGTGTAAGCGGAGATTATAAATCCGGTGAATACGAAGCAACCATACCTGGTGCTGATTTAACCGGTGATTCAACAGAATACCAATTTATCGCATATGACTTTGGAGGCAATTCAAAAGAAACAGCTGTTTATCCAGTAGAATTACTTCCGGGTATTACAGTTGGCTATGAAACAGATTTTGAACAAAACCCAATCGGATGGACATCTTACGGTACAAATAATTCATGGGAATGGGGAGTACCAACAACAGGCCCTGGCGCTGCATTCTCTGGTGAAAAGGTATATGCAACTAACCTGACAGGAAACTATGCAAACAGCTCTAATATGAGCCTGGAAATGCCACCAATTGATCTTCCTGAAGGAGCCAGCTACTTACAGTTCAAACAATGGTTTGATTTAGAAAGAAACTATGACTTTGGGCATGTATTTATTTCTACTGATGGTACCAACTGGACACAGGCAGCTCGTTTCAACCAAACATCCGATGGTTGGATTGATGGCGAAGTCGACTTAAGCGAATATGCAGGACAACGTATCTATATTTCCTTCAATGTTACAACTGATGGATCTGTCCAGAAAGCTGGATGGTATTTGGATGATGTCAAATTATCGGCAACTCCTATCCAACCTTCGTCAAAAGCTAAACATGGTGTGAAGAAAGATACAAAAGCTACTGATACTAAAATCAAAGATACAAAAGCTAAAGACCCTAAAGACGACAAAAAAGCAGCAAAAGAAAAAGTAGACGCAGCAAAAATCAAACCAATATCTGAAAAAGATAGTTCAAAAAATGAAAAACCTAGCAATGAAAAACCGGGACCACTACTTTTACCAATTCAAGCAGAGGTAACCGTTCTTGAAACTGGCCGTTCTGTTTACACAAACCCACAGGATGGATCCTATGAATTAACGCACGCAACAGGTGATTACACTGTTCAAGCAGAAACATATGGATTCCAATCTCAAACACAAACAGTACATGTTGAAGATGATGGAGTTGCTACCGCAAACTTTACACTACAGGAAATTCCTAAAGGTACTGTCAGCGGTACAATTACAAATAAAGTAACAGGAGATCCTGTTGCAGGCGCCACAGTTTACCTTGTGGAGGATGCTGCCATTACTCCTGTGACTACAAATGAAGATGGCGAGTATTCCATTACTGCATATGAGGGTACCTACACACTAAAATTTGTTGCACCATCCTACTACAGTTCCGAAACAACTGTAACCATTGAAGCTGGCGAACCTGTCGTTAAAAATGTTGAGTTACGTCCATTCATTGGCTATGCAGGTGAAATTAAGTATGATGATGGAACAGCTGAAAATGCCAGAGCCTACAACGCTGCAGGCAATAGCTGGGCTGTTAAAATGTCCCTTAAAGAAGGGGAAGACCAAGCTCTAGTAACTGGTGCGCTTCTTCGCTTCTGGGATACGGAATGGCCAGTCCCAGGCGGTACTGAATTCCAAGTATCCGTTTATGATGCCAGTGGTGCAAATGGCGGTCCTGGTACTAAATTGGCAGGTCCTTTCAACGAGACAGCTTTACGTGACGGCACTTGGACACATGTTGACCTTGCTGAACACGGCATCATGGTAGAAGGTGACTTCTTCATTGTCTATACACAAACAAAAGCAAATCCTAATGCACCTGGCTTGGCAACTGATGAGGACGGTCCAAATGCTAAACGCAGCTGGCAAGGTGTAAGCGGTGCATGGTCTCAATCACCAGAGGCTGAAGGAAACTACATGATCCGTGCGACCGTCAACTATGAATTACAAGTACCATCCATCACTTCTCCTAAAGATGGAGCATTTACGAATAAAAAATCTGTGACAGTTGAGGGTAAATCTTCTCCTGAAACAACCATTGATTTATTCAATGATGGAGAACAAACTGCTACTACGGAAACGAATGCAAGTGGCGACTTCTCAGTTGCAGTCGAGTTGAAAAATGGTGCAAATACACTGACTGCTAAAGCAAAAACTGATGTCGGTTCAACAGACCCATCTGAACCAGTTACGATTACACTTGATCAGGATAAACCTGAACTGACTATTACTTCACCGACAGATGGTTCTAAAACAAATAAAGAAACCGTTACAGTTACAGGAACAATTGCTGATGCCAATCTGGATTGGGTTAAAGTAAATGGTCAAACTGCAACTGTAAGCGACGGGAAATTCAGCAAGCGTATCCTTCTTGATGAAGGTATAAATGAGATTACTGTTCAAGCTAAGGATAAAGCAGGCAACAGCATTAAAAAGATCATCACAATTGATGCCAATTATACGGCACCTGAACTTTCCAACATACTTCCTGCTGAGGACAAAGTATTGGAAAGCGGCGATTCTGTCAAAATCGAATTTGATAGTGAACCTGGGCTAGACGCTACCTTCTCAATCCTTGCTCCAGTCACAAACCTTGGCGTCTCAAATGCACTTGAGCTTCCAATGCGTGAGACATCGGAAGGACACTATGTCGGCTACTATACTGCCACTAAAAATATCAAAGCAAACGGGGCAGCCGTTCAAGTAACCGCAGAAGATGACTATGGCAATAAAACGATTGAAAGAGCGGAAGGATTATTATATATTAACGCTCCGCAGTAAACGATTAAAGCACAAGTGCCGATGCACTTGTGCTTTTCTTTTTTGAGCAGTTCTAAAATAGTTTATACTTAAACTGATGATTAAGATATAAAACACAATCTTATTTTTCATATACATTCTTCCCTTTTCATCAAAAATTACAGTTATATCTTACGAACATATCTTAATGAGATATAGTTTTCTTCCTTGGTATTTCCGTATCCTCTTTGTTCATTATTGAAAATGAATCCTCTTGCTTCATAGAAAGGAATTCCTTTTTGATTTCCCTTTGCTACAGATACCCATTGCTCAGTTGCATGAAATTCCTCTTTTTGTTGTTTTGTAAGAACATCTAATAACCTTGTCCCAATTCCTTCATTACGTCTATTGGGGTTAAGATATAAGACAAAGACCTCCCCAGAAGTCTTATCGATCATACCGCCTCCAATTGCCCCAATGACTTTGTTCTCCTCAACAGCAACAAAATAGCCACCCCATTCTACCCCAGTTTCACTTACTTCCTTCAGAATTCTTTCATGATTATAAAACTCTTTTATAACTCTCTTAATATATTCTTCAGATCGTAATTCGTTATAAGTTGCCCAGTACCCATCACTGCATACTTTCGCAATCCCCTCAACATGACTTGCATTCGCTTTTAAAATATTAACCACTTTCCACACCTCCAATTTCCCCTGTTCCGAAGATTCCCTCTACAAATTCGAGCTTTTACTACCATTTATAATTCAACATAAAAAGGTATTAATCCTTTTTGAATGAATACCATTCATCTCACCTGTTGATATATCCCTATGAATCTAAATTAATTGTTCAATATCGCCTCAAATGGCCATTACTTAATAGTATCAGCTTTGGAAACCTGGATAATTACACGGTATCTTTCAACTCTCGGGAGCAACCTCCTTAACTGAAGCTTGTCAGCAGAACCATAATCCCATTAGTCAAACCGTGAATGATAACCGCTGGCCAAATTGAATTAGTTCGTTCATATGCCAGCGCAAAAATGATACCACTGAAGAAATTTACTGGCATCACATTATAGGTCGGAATATGTACGATCGTAAAAATGATTGAACTAAGTAAAATGGCTCCAACAAATCCTATCCGTGTACGCAGCCAGCGATATAAAAATCCTCGATAAAAGATTTCTTCATATATTGGAGATATAATAGCTGCGGAGATAAAAGCAATTAAAAAGGTGAATAAAGTTACATTTTGCTGTAAAGCCTCTGTTTTGTTATTCTCCCACGAATTACCTATAAGACTAGTAAACAAGATTATAATCACCGAACCAACTAATAAAATAGTTGAATACAGAATAATAAGCTTCCAAACTTTCACATTAAATGATTTTATCCCTACCTCGTTCCAAGATAATTTTTTCGGATTAAGAGCAATATAATAAACACCTGAAATTAAAATAATGGCTATTATTAGTCCAATTAATGTCCCTGAATATAAATCATTCTCGAGCCAATTGGTAATAATTGGTTTAAATATCAATTTCACAAAACCAATTACAAACACAAATTCCAAAAGGATTAATAATATGAATTCCTTTAGCCCCCAATCATCTTGTTCTTTCCAGTTCATTTTCATCCGATAGCCCTCTCCCTATATATGGTATAATCCAACTATATTAGATGACGTTACGTCACCTGCAAGTTTTTTTCAGGAGGAAATGAAATGAAACAATGGACGACAGGAGAGGTAGCTAAGCAGCGAAATATATCCGTTCGCACCCTGCGTTATTATGATCAGATTAATTTGCTTACCCCTAGTTATAAAGCAGATAACGGGAGGAGATCTTATTCAGAAGATGATTTATTCAAACTTGAAAAAATCATTATTCTCAAATCCCTTTCACTTCCGTTAGAAACTATTCGCGATATATTAGACAGTCTATCCTTCCAACAAATTCTCATCTCACACTACAATTATCTACAAGATCAACTCACGAATATTCAAACAAGCATTTCTAATACTACATCATTAATTAATATGAGCGAGCTGCAAGAATCCTTATCATGGGAAGATGTTTTAAAACTGGTTCAAAATTCACAAAATAACTCAAAAAAATGGATTGATTACTTCCATCAGGATGAAAAGCTACTTTTACAGAAATCCATACCAAATCTAAGCAGCAATGATAAAACAACGCAACAGTATATGTTCTTACTAAAACAAATTGAGTATTGTATTCAAAACAAAGTTAAACCCGAATCTGAAATAGGAGCCCAAATTGCTTCTGATTTAATTAAACTATCAAATGATACATTTCAAGGGAATGAGGAATTAATGAATCAGTTTTGGGAAATCAGAAAAAAACCCGCAGAAGAAACAGGCTTATACCCAATTCCTAATCATGTACTAGAATTTGCAGAACGATGCATTGCTTATTTAACAGATTTAGAGACTAGCCATTAGATTTGTCTCCCTCGCTTGTTTATTCAAGGCTTAGAGTAAACTCTATTTGCTATGCTGATAATTAATCTATGTTATTTTCGGCTTTTATATATAAAGTTAATCAAATCTAGAGACTCTTTAGATCTCTATTTATTTTCTTAACCCCTTTACTAAATTTATGAACTTTATTCCAATTTATATTGAAGAACGGTAATATAAACTGCCTGCAATGCACAAAATACGAAGAAACAAACTATGAAGGCATGCAGGAGGTATGTATGAATCAATTCTTAGAAAATGCACGGGCTATGAAAGAGGAATTAATCAAATATAGAAGAGAAATTCATCAAAATCCTGAAGTAGGCGACCATCTTCCTCAAACCACGAAATACGTAATGGAGAAGTTAAAGGAATTTGGCTATGAACCAAAAGAAATCTGTGAAAGTGGGATTGTAGCACTGGCAGGGAAACCTGATGCAAAAAAAACATTTCTTTTGCGGGCTGATATGGATGCTCTGCCGATTAAAGAGGAGACAGATTACCCGTTTAAAGCAACAAATGGAAATATGCACGCCTGTGGGCATGATATGCACACAACTATGCTACTAGGAGCTGCCAAATTATTAAAACAATATGAGAACGAACTAGAAGGATCCGTTAAGCTCGTATTTCAGCCAAATGAAGAAGGCTTCAAGGGCGCAAAATTAATGTTGAAGTCGGGCGTTTTGGAGAATCCAAAAGTGGATGCAGCAATGGCCTTACATGTACATTCCGGTACACCAACTAATACGGTATTATATGGGCTTGGAACCGCAATCGCAGGTTGTACAATCTTTAGAATTACTGTTAAAGGTGTCGGGTGTCACGGAGCCATGCCTGAAACCGGCGTTGACCCAATTAATATTGCAGCGCATATCTATACCTCCATCCATGAAATCATAGCAAGAGAAATCTCAGCAACCGAATCGGTGGTTATCACGATTGGAAAGTTTCAGGCAGGAAGTACACATAATGTAATCCCTGACCAAGCCATCTTAGAAGGTACGATTCGTTACTTAAATGTGGATTTAGGAGATTTCATTTACAAAAGGATGGAGAAAATAGTAACATCAACAGCTGAAATGTTTAGAGGTGAAGCTAAAATAGAGATTGTTGCATCTGTTCCGCCCTTAACGAATGATAAAGACTTGGCCAATCAATTGTCCTCTTATGTGAGTGATGTAGTCGGTAAACAATCTGTCATCTCTTTTGAAGGCGGAGGCATGGGTTCTGAAGATTTCGCTTCGTACTGTTATGAAGTACCTACCGTTTATTTTTTGCTGGGAGCCGGCACAAAAGAAGAGGACCCTCATTATGGACTTCCCATGCACCATCCACAGGTAGTTTTTAATGAAGATATCCTACCAACCGGTGCCGCCATGCATGCTTATACGGCAATGATGTGGTTAAAAGCGCATCAATAGAGAACGCAGTAAGAGTGTGGCAAAGTTCTTTAAACGATGCCACACTCTTTTAAATCTATTATATTTTATAATATTTAAATATAGCTGTTAAAAAACCTTCCTCAGCAAATACACCATTCATTGAATCTGTTTGTCTCATGTTTCTTATTTCGATTTCCTTCAGATCCTTAAATATGTCTCTTAATTTTTGATCTGTAAACCCCAAACCTCCCTTTAGGCTCCAAAATCTATACACATCCCAATCGGTTATATCTGATCCGCCATACTTCCCATTTTCAAGAAAACACGTAATGCCGAACAAGCCATCTGTTTTTAGTGCTCTTTTAACTAAATTATTATAGGTACCCCTCCGATGAGGTGCTATATGATGAAAGCATCCTGAATCAAACACAATATCATAGCTTCCTTCATCAATAGCTAATTCAAATATATTTTTATGTATAAAGTTAATTGTTAATCCACTCTCTTTAGCCCGCTCTTTTCCCCATTTCAAACTTTCTTCAGATGAATCTACGGCATCAACATGACAACCTTTTTCAGCAAAAAAGACTGCATTTCTCCCGGGACCACATCCCAACTCCAATACTTTACTCCCTGGAACAAACAAGCCCTTATCGAAATACTCTACCAAGTTTTCATCAGGCTGATTAGAAAAAAAAGGTACATTCCGATCACGATTTAAATAAAATTGATCCCAATCAAACCTGGTTTTTTCTTTTAATAATTGGTCCATCATCTTCAGCAAATCTTCATGGCTATAAATAGTTTCCACTACTTTTTCCTGCCTCTCTAAATTTATCAACCAATCACATATTACCATTTTATAACAATCCAGCATATTAGACTACATTACTATTAGCAGTCATTTGGAATGATAAATACATTTGCACGTAAAAGCCAGGGAGTATAGCATCCTTTTAATGAACGTACAATTCGTCTATATAAAAATGCCAGCTTCAGAAAGTGATGGTTCACCTGGGAGTCGAATAATTTTCTATTTTGAGTATGACAAAGGGTCCATGATAAACATGGACCCTTTGTTAAGCAAGAGCACCTTCTGGATTATAGGCGGATATATCGATATCCGTTTCTTGCCCGACTATTAACTTTGAGAGCTGTGAAGCGATAAATGGACCCATCGTCAGACCTGATGCCCCTAGGCCATTTATGACATATAGATTAGAGTGATGCGGCATGCGGCCGAATACTGGAAGAAAGCCTGGCGTAAAAGGCCTGAAGCCAACCCTTGTTTCGACCAAACCCGCATTCGCAAGACCGGGAGCAAGCTTAGTTGCTTTAGTTAGTACTTCCAGTACACCGCCTGCCGTTACCCCGGTATTCATCTCTTCATCGTTTTCGTGCGTAGCACCAGCTATTATCCTTCCATCTGGAAAAGCAAGCAGGTATTGATCGTTAGGCGGAATAATTACCGGCCAATCATGTGTGTCAATATTGTGCAGCTGTAAATGACAAATCTGCGCTTTCTGAAAGCTGACTTGCATCTGATATCCTAAGGGTTCTAATAATTGACCTGCCCAAGCCCCAGCAGTAACTACGACCTGGTCAGGCATCCATTCTTCATTGCCAGCTGTCACAACGATTCGTTCTGCTTTCATAGAAAGCTGTGCTTCGGCTGATACGAATCGTGCATTGTATTTCCTAGCTGCCCTTTGCAAGGCATTTCGTAAAGCCCGTCCATCAACGCGCGCAGCACCGCTGATATGTACCGCTCCATATCCTTCAGTAAGCATAGGAAATAACCGTTTTGCTTCGTTTTCGTTAAGAAAGCTTATCTTGCCCATCTCCGGTGCATCCGTTTTTCGCATTTCAGCACGTTGAAGCATCGCATCCAGTTTTTTCGGATCCTCATGCAGACTCAATGCACCTACACGGGCATAACCTGTTTCAGTTTCTCCATCTTGACGAAGTTCTTCAATTATTTCTGGATAATAGCGAGCACCACCTTTGGCCAGCTGGTACCAATCTTTATTTCGACGCTGGGACAGCCATGGACAAACGATCCCCGCTGCAGCATCTGTCGCTTGTCCTTTATCAAAACGATCGATCACAGTTACCTGTAAGCCCGCCTTGGCAAGCTTATATGCGGTAACCGAACCTGCTATACCTGATCCAATTATTGTTATATGCATATATACCGAACATCCTTTTCTTCATTTAACTACAATATACCATAGCACAATCGGCCTTTTCTCAGTTTTATGAGTGAATGGGACGCAGTAAAAGTGACCTGAACATTCTCAAGACGGACCACATTGATGAGGATAGACTTACTTTGAATTTGAGAAGTGACAGGTTAGTTGCAGCTCACTCAATCAATAAAATAAATCATGAATTAGCAGAAAAAAAGCCTACAAAAAACCTCTCATATGAGAGGTTTTTAAAAGCAATCCTTCTATCTGTTTATACTCAAAATCTCTTTATGGCATAAGTACCAATGCTGAATTTTCCCTTTATTGGCTATCTCCTGCTATTCTTTTGTCGGAACCCAGCCTTTTGTCTGCAGGATGATGTTCCAAAGCGGATCCGGAAGGCCGTGATGATCTTCACGGGCAGGATCAATTAGGCGGATGATTTCGTCTTCGCGTCCTTCTTTGAGCTTTGTAACGAATTCCGGGTCGATTAACAATTCACGTCCCATGGCAATCAATGGTACTCCCGTATCTTTGGCTGCAGCCACGTCTTCGGCAGAGTACAAGGATCCAACACCGATAAGAGGCATTCTATTATTGATGCGTTCCTGGATCAAATCAATGCGTTTGGCGCTCGCATCCGCACCGCGGCGAGCTGTGGAATGGAAGTCCATTAAAGAAACATGCAGGTAATCTAATGGCTTTTCCACTAGAGCATCAATCAGCTCAAGTGTTTCTTTCATCGTTAATCCAGGAGTTTCCGGTTCCTCAGGAGAGAAACGATAACCAACTATAAAGTCTTTGGAGCCGTGTTTATCAACAGCACTTCTGACTGAGTCGATGACAGCCAAGGGGAAACGCAAGCGCTCGCCCCATTCATCTTCACGGCGATTGGAAAATGGAGAGTAGAATTGTTGGATAATATACCCATTTGCACCATGAATTTCGACGCCATCAAAACCAGCTTCGATAGCACGTCGAGTTGCTTCGCCGAAATCAGCAACGATTTGCTGTACTTCTGCAGTTTCCAGTGCACGTGGTGTAGCTGCACCTTCTTTTTCTACAGCGCTTGGAGCAACTACATCCCCATTGGGTACAAGATCTGCTCCTGATTCCCGTCCACCGTGGTGAAGTTGGATGATTGCTTTAGCTCCTTCGCCTTTTATTGTATCTGCTAACTTCTTCAGACCTGCTATATATGTATCGCGTACAATGGATGGCTGTCCTGGGAACGCCTTTCCGTTATCGGATACATTTGTTGCAGCAGTGATGACTAAGCCGATATCCTTGGAACGCTGCGCGATATATGGAAGCTCCTGATCGGAAATCGTACCATCAGGATTAGAAGAGTAATGTGTCATTGGAGCGAGTATGAATCGGTTTTTCAGCGTAACGCCATTTGGCAGTGTAAAGCTTTCAAAAAGAGAAGCGTATTTTTCATTCATGAACTATTCCTCCTTTGTATGACCTTTATTCTAGTGAGTTACAAAAAGGGTAGCAAACATAACGCTCATTCGTAAGCAGGTTATGATTTGTAACAAGTAAACATGGAAGAAGCTAATCATTGGTTTGCTGGGTTCAGCAGTTAATGATTTCGGATTATGAATTCGTCCAAATTTATTGCTTTTATATTGATTCAAATTCCCCCTCGAAAATTTAGTTACTTATTCGTAATAAATTTAATATCTTTTTCATCTAAATGATATTGATAATCGTTATCATTTGAATTATACTAATGGTAGAACACATCATAAAAGCCATAGAACATAAATCCCCCCCTCTTGCATAAAGGCCCTAAGATTATCTCTTAGGGCCTTTAGCTATTTATCTATTTCTAAACCCTATCATTTCCATATACTTCCTTACCTTTGCTATGATTGAATCATTACATGTTAAGGGGGTTTTTTTATGAATAACAAAATTCAGCTAGGTAAAACAGACTTACTTGTAAATCCGATAGGTCTTGGAACTAATGCAGTTGGAGGCCACAATATCTACCCAAATCTCGATGAGGAAACAGGACGGGAAATCGTACGGACTGCCATCGATTATGGCGTGAATTTTATTGATACTGCCTATATTTATGGCCCGGAACGGTCAGAAGAATTAATTGGAGAAATTGTTAAAGAAAAAGGCAATCGTGAAAACCTTGTTATAGCTACAAAGGGGGCTCATAAATTCATTGAAAATGATGTTGTAGTTGATAACTCCCCTGCATTCCTTATTAAAACTGTGGAAGAAAGTCTAATGCGTTTACGTACAGATTATATAGATGTCTTCTACATTCATTTCCCAGATCAGAATACACCAAAGGATGAAGCAGTCGGCGCCTTAAAGGAATTAAAAGATGCCGGGAAAATACGTGCAATCGGAGTATCCAATTTTTCGTTGGAGCAATTAAAAGAGGCCAATAAGGATGGATACGTTGATGTAATCCAATCTGAATACAATTTATTTAAAAGAGATGCTGAAAAAGAGCTTCTCCCCTATACCGCCCAACACAATATATCCTTTGTTCCGTACTTCCCGCTGGCTTCCGGTCTTTTAACTGGAAAATTCACAAAGCATTCTACTTTTAGTGACGGACGTTCTCGTAATCCATTATTTCAGGGAGAACTATTTGAGCAAAACCTAAAAAAAGTAGAACAACTACGCAAGATTTCGAAAGCTAAAGACGTTGAAATCGCTCATCTTGTCCTGGCATGGTACTTGGCGCAGGATTCAATTGATGTTGTTATCCCTGGCGCAAAACAGCCGGAACAAGTCGTTGATAATCTTAAAACATTGGAAGTTATGTTATCCCATGAAGAAATCCAACAGATCAGTTCAATCTTTGAATAAAAATTATGATGCAAATGGTAAAGTGGAATCGAACAGATGATTTGCTTAAGCCAATCGTTTCTCTGTATCAACAAATATGGAATAGTAATACCGATGGTACAGAACAATTCAACCGACACATGGACTATGAAGGTTTCAGAGGATATGTATGCTTGGATGAAGAGGAAATGCCTGTTGGATTTGCCTATGGTTATACTTCTCTATCAGGCCAATATTATCGCGAACTATTGACAAGCCATTTGAAATCCGACTTATCCAATGAATGGCTGGCAAATTGTTTTGAGTTCGTTGAATTATGTGTTCATCCATCCGTGCGCCAAAAAGGAGTCGGATCACTATTACATGATTCCCTAATGAAAGACATACCTTTTGATACAACTATATTAACAACCCAACAATCCAATCTGGCTGCACGGAATCTATATGTTAGAAAAGGATGGATTGTCATTGATGATTCCTTCTTCCCTAATGAAAAGACAAAAGAACGGTATCTAATATTAGGTAAAAAGCTATCTTAGCTTGCATCAAAAAAAGGAGAGTAGCCTACTCGGCACTCTCCTTCCATCTTTATATTAACCTTGTATTTGATTAATTTTTGCAAGCGCCTGGTCAGTACTCCAGAATATATTGTCTTCTCCAACAACATCCAGAATACCACCTCTTTCAAATCTGCTAAGAACTCTCCGCTGTACTCCGCTAAAGATGATTTTTACACCTTCTTGTTTCTTTAATTCACAGAATTCCACCATAGCTTGTACTCCTGAACCGTCAATGGAGGATACTCCACGCATAGAAAGGATCATAACTCCTTGATTAATGTCTTCAAGGCGCTCAGTCAAAGAGCTCACCGTTGCAAAGAATATAGGACCGGTGAGATAAACTACCCGAATATCTTCGTATGTCTGATTTGATTTTATCCCTTTTCCTTCCAATTTTTCGATATCAACTTTACTGACATTCATTTCTACGTCGGCACTGTTAATAACAAACAATATGGCTGAAAGGACAATTCCTGCAACAATGGCAACCGTTAAATCAAACACAACAGTAGCTAGCAATGTTAGCAAAAATTTAAAGATAGCGCCTTTGAATTTGTGAGAAAAGATATAATGAATACTTTCCCATTCATTCATCCGCCATGCCGTCACAATCAAAATACCTGCTAATGCAGACATCGGTATACTCGACATAATTGGGCTGAGGAGAAACATTGACAAAAGCAAACCAATCGCATGGAAAATCCCCGTCAATCTTGTTACCATACCAGCTTTAATCGCTACACTCGTACGGGCAATCGCAGCAGTAGCCGGAACACCGCCAAAAAATGGGATAATCATGTTCCCAATTCCCTGTGCAACTAGTTCCCGATCCCCATTCATTTTTTCTCCAACCATGCGACCGGCAGATGCTCCGCATAATAAACTTTCAATCATTCCTAATGCCGCAATACTGATTGCCGGCCATATCAAGGCTTCTATTTTAGCGAGGGATAAATCACTAAATACCAGTCGATTTTCCGGAAAAAATGTTTTCGGTATATCTCCCACGACCGCAACCGGTAATTTTAAAACGGTATTAATAATTAAAACAATCAGTAAGGCTGCTAAGGATGACGGGATTATGGCGTTCCATTTTTTCGGCCATACAATCATCGTGACAACTGTTATAATACCAATTAATAATGTAGCAAAATCAGGATTAAAACCATTCTCTATATAAGACATGATTTGGGCAATTGGATTCTCTCCGCTCGATTCGACTCCAAAAAAGTTATCTACTTGTCCCATCGCTATAATGATAGCAATTCCTGATGTAAACCCCGTTATAACTGGCATCGGTATGATAGAAACGACACGGCCAAATTTCAGTAGACCGGCAATCACCAGTAGGATACCCGCCAGCAAACAGGCAATAAATACTCCATCAAGTCCATACTGGGCAACAACAGCAATCAATATAGCAGACATCGCTCCCGTTGGTCCTGATATTTGATAGGACGCGCCTGATAGCATACTGATAATTAATCCTGCAAGAATCGCTGTAATTAATCCAGCAGCCGCATCCGCCCCACTGCTCACCCCGAACGCTAGAGATAAAGGAAGTGCAACAGCGGTTACTGTAATACCAGCCATAATATCTTTGCGTAGCTTTTCAGAATTATAGCCGGCAAATTCATTATGCAAATCGTGAATATATTGTTTAAGCATGCTGATTCTTCTCTCCATAATAATATGATAATAATCGCAACCTTATTATTATACTGACCTCAGATAATGAATTCTATTAACAATCAATTCCAAATTCACCTAGTATAAAAGAAAATGGTATATATCGAATATTAACGTATATTTATTCCCAAAAAATTTAGAGAATACTATATCGTAACTTCTATACAGCACTCCATTTAGGATATATAAATAAATCCAAAAGTTTACAAAATAACCTATAATTAAACTGTAAAATATTGTAGAAATAATTTTTAATCCCATTAGAAAGAGTGAGTTACTCTGTATAAAAAAGTCTTCAAATGGCAAATTGGCCATCGTTTCTTCTGGAGTTTATTATCAATTAGATTTATCTGGATATATTTAAACTTAGGTTCACTGTTCTATGTTAAAAGTGAATTTTCTTCATCGAACAAAGTGCTGAAACAGCTGGATTCTATGAATCAACATGTCCTCGTACTCTATCAGTCTTTAATTGACCAAGAGACCGGACAGCGTGGGATGCATCTCAACTCCCTCTTCATCTCTCCTTTTTATCTATTTTAATGCAAAAAACACTTCATTTTTAGAATGATTTCTTAAATATGAAGTGCTAATCGATTCTCGGATATCCCAAATACTGTTTAACATGCTAGTCCCCCTATCTAAAAAAGCCCAAACTAAAAAGCATTTCTATCCTCTTCTACTAAAAAGATAGAAATGCTTAAAAAACGTTCCCTAAAACTTAGGTTTACTACTTTTCACACCTCCCTATCTCCACGTAGGTGTTGTAGTGTTAAAAAAGAATGGTAGGTCTCCTGACTTAGGATCTTCACTTTTTCCATATTCGTATAGATTAGTCAAATACCCGTTTTAGGAATCAACCTGATGATGCGGTCATCCTTGTCTGATGGATTCCCCCTGCCATCCCTGTTATTCGTCATCATATATAAGGATCCATCCGGTGCTTCAATGATATTCCTGATGCGCCCATACTCATCTTTAAAAAGAGATTCAATCCTTTTCACCTGTTTGCCCAATTCATCAAGTTCTACCTTAAGCACCTGCATGCCACGCAGATTGGCAACCAACAATTGGTTTTTCCATTCACCCTTGGAGACAAATGTCATTCCTGAAGGAGCCCATGTTTCAGTTGCGCTTTGGGCTATCGGGGTTTCCATTCCCTCTTTTGATTCATCCCCCTGAATAATTGGCCATCCATAATTTTTCCCTGCCTCAATCAAATTGATTTCGTCATGTGCTGATTGACCATGTTCCGAACTGAATAGGTCTCCAGTAACAGGATGCCAGGCAAGTCCCTGCGGATTGCGATGCCCGTAGCTATAGACTGGCGATCCCTTAATTGGATTATCATCCGGTATGGAACCATCAGGATGGATTCTAAAGATTTTCCCGCCCATGCTTGTCCTATCCTGGGCTAAGTCAGGTTCATATCGATCTCCTGCTGTAATATAAAGCATCCCGTCTGGCCCAATCTTTATTCTCCCACCATTATGATTTGTATCTCCAACAATTCCATCAAGAATCACTTTATCAATCCTTGCTTGATTGTCATCTACTAAAAGACGAAGAACGCGATTTTTAATTTTCTCATTTTCTTCATAGGAGTGATACGTATACATAAAATGATTCGTTTGGAAATCAGGATCAAGTGCCAGTCCAAGTAATCCTCCCTCCCCTTCACTGATAAAAGGCGCTGGCAAAGACAGGAGAGGTTCTTCCCTTACTTTCCCATCACGGATTTCTCTTATTTGGCCAGGCCGTTCCGTAAAAAATATTCGTCCATCTTCGGCTATAACCATTTCCCATGGCACATTGAGACCCTCAGCAACTACTTCTATCTCATATGGCTGCTTTTCATCTGTCTCAGTCTGTATAACAACCGTGTCATTTTTCTCTTCCTTTGAACAACCAAGCAGAGCCATCATAATCAAAAAGGGGGGTAACAAGCGAAATATTTTTTTCATATTGGCCTCCTATTTATGGGCTTTTCGATGATTCTTCTAAAGAGGTCATACAAGGGGTTTACTACTTTTCAGGACGAGTAGAAGGATATCCCTGCGTATTTCGATAAGCCTTCCGCTCGTCCGTAAAATCAGACCACACTAACACACTATTCAATTCATTGGCATGATAAACAATACAGCGGAGCTGATCTTCCACACATGGATCGACGCGGCAGCCAACCAACTCTTCATAACGGTCGAATAATTCTGCAGGATTTTCATTTCTAACGTCGTTTACTGAATAGAATCCCAGAACTTGTACCATCATTTTAGATGCACCCAATCCGATTGAAGGAATTTGCTGAAAGTCTAATAGACCTTTTAACTCCTTAGCACGATCTGCAGAACAATTAAGTATGGTTATTAATTCTTCTGTTGTTTTCGTTGGTATTTGGTCTATTCGGACCTTGTATTTACGAAGATTACTCCGTTCCGTCCCCGATAAAGGCAGTTTCATTTTTAACCTCCTATTATTCTTAGTTTTGTTAAATTTTATCATAATCCTTTCATACAGCTAAACGATATGTCTAGAATACAAATACTATATAGAATCTCTTGAAATATTTAAGTAAATTATCCATAATAGAATAACTTGGGAGGAAATGAAAAAATGACTAATTCTGAAGCAAATATCACCTTATTTCGTGCAGTCAATGACATTGGTAAAGAGTATCCGGACATCAATCCACTTTTTATTTTTTTTGCTGAATATACAGTATACTGCTTAATGCTGGTTCTATTGTTTTACTGGCTAACTCGTAATACTAGAAATAAATTAATGGTTGTCAGTGCTGTTATTGCTTTTTTTATCGCCGAAGTAACGGGCAAGTTAATTGGTGTGATTTATTCACATCATCAGCCATTTGCCGTTTGGTCCGATGTAAACAAGTTAATTGAAAAAGAGGTTGGAAATTCTTTTCCGAGTGATCATACGATTGTATTCTTCTCAGTTTGTATAACCATTGCTCTCTTTCGTAAACGATTTTGGTATTTATGGACAGCACTTGCACTCCTTCTTTCTATTTCCCGAATCTATGTAGGAGTCCATTACCCCGTTGATATTTTAGTAGGTGCCCTTCTTGGAATAGGTGCGGCTTTGCTTGTTCACAAAATTATTCCTAAACAAAAATGGATTAGACAATCCATCGCTCTATACGAAAAGGGCGAAAGCTATCTGTTTAACCGAAATAAAAGTATTTAATCAACGTTCATTACAGCAATACAGCCGCCGACTAGATCGGTGGCTTTTTTATTTTTGCGTATCTTTTTAAAAGAAGCTATGTTAAGGTTTAATTGTCCGAAAATTTAATTTATTAATTTTTAGGCAGTATATTATCAAGGAGGTTAATTATATGAATATGAGACTATATCGCAACTTTAAAAAAACCAAGGGGAATACGGCTAAATAAAAGAGCGCTTCCCCAAATTAGAAAGGGGAAAATCAGTGAATCAACTATTATTAATTATTGATGCACAACAGGAACTAATAGATGGGAATCAAAACATGAGGGCTGTTTTTAAAAAAGAACAGCTTATTCAAAATATTAATTTAGTAATTAAAAAGGCAAAAGAGGCAAATGCCTCGATAGTATGTGTAAGGGATCTTGATGTAGCCGGAGGTAAAGGGAAAGGATTTCAAGTTCATGATGAAATTCATCTACCTGTGGAAACAAAATTCTTTGACAAAGCAACAACGAATTCCTTTCACGGAACTGGACTATTAAATTATTTAAAATCTAATGAAATTAATCATATTGTTATAATGGGCTGCGAAACACAGCATTGTATTGATAGTGCAGTCAGAACCGCTACTATTAATGGCTTCGATGTCACTTTAGTTGGTGATGGACATTCCACAATCGGCAATGACATTTTAAGCCCGGAACAAATCATAAACCATCATAATAAAACACTTCATGGCCATTACAATATAGAACATTTTTCTATTGTAAGAAACGCGGAAGATCATTTATTTCATCCCAGCCATGATTCGTACCGATAAACAGCAACAGGATCCCAATTCTTAAACAAATTGGGATCCTGTTTGTTTTACTCAATGATTATCACTGGATTTCTTCCCTGCCGGTTTATCAAACAGGGCTAAAATGAAGACGGTACTGATAATACAGATTGTACCAAGCCACTCGGCTATTCCAAACGTAACATGCAGCCAAAGTATGGATACAACCGCTGCAGCAACTGGTTCCACAGATGCCAGCACACTTACCTCTGTAGCTCGAATATATTTCATACTTTCCAAATAGCATATAAACGGAACAATCGTACCAAATATAATCACAAAAATAACAGCAAGTATTGCATAAAAGCTCCAATCTCCCTGAAACTCCCATGGAGGATTATAAAATGAAAAGCAAATTCCTCCTATTAGCATTGCCCAGCCTAAAACGAGAGTTGAACCCCATTTAGGAAGCAGCTTACGCGGAAGCAAAGTATAAAATGCCAGAGCGAATGCCGAACCAATTCCCCACATCAAAGCACTAACCGAAATGGATAAACTATGCATATTTCCTTTAGTTGCAATCAAAAATGTCCCTAATATGGCCAAACCTACAACAAGGATTTCTTTATTTGTAGGCAACCTTTTTGAAATTAAGGCAAAATAACAGGTAATGATAACGGGTGTTAAGTACTGTAAAACGGTGGCTGTAGCCGCATTGGAATAATTGATAGCCATAAAAAATGTGTATTGCACAGCCAATAAACCTAAAATGCTGAACAATAAAAGACTTATTGCGTCTTTCCTGTCCTTCCAAATAGCACCTATCCTACTCTTTACTTTTAAAGAGGCTAGAATCAAGAGAACCACCCCAGATACAAGCAAGCGAATACCCACAACCCATTCCGGGGTAAATCCGGCATAATGAAATAAATACTGCGCTACTGTTCCGCATACTCCCCATAATATACCGGCAGTTAATACCAGTAAAATTCCTTTAACTCTTGTATTTTTCAATAAAATCATGCTGTTCCCTCATATATTTCATAGTTTACAGTGCTATTATACTTTTATTTTCACAAAAAAGGGGAGGTTAAGCAGGAAGGTAAGAAAGTAATATTTGAATCATAAAATGCTCTGCTCAATAATAAGATATCCTTGTGTCAAAAAAATCTTTGAAAGCAGGGATGTTAACGTTAGCTTTACATGCAAGAAAATCCTCTATTCTGTTTGCCGTCGTAACAGCCGTTCTTCTACTCTTTTCAACTTTCTTCAGCCCAATGCATGCTGATGCAGCACAGTCTAAAAGTCAAAAGGCGGTTGCTTATTCAAAAAAAATAACGAACAGTCCATATAAATGGGGCGGAACAACACCAAAAGGGTTCGATGCCTCCGGTTTCACACAGTATGTATTCTCAAAAAGCGTTGCAAAAAAATTACCACGTACCAGTGCCGATCAATATAAAACAGGTACTTCCGTTGCCAAAAACAAATTAAAAGCCGGGGATCTAGTATTTTATAAAACGGACGGGAAAAAGGTATCATTTGTTGCCATTTATATCGGCAATAATAAATTCATTGGCGCTACATCAAAAGGAGTTAAAACACAAGATATGAATCTCGATTATTGGAAGAAACGTTATGTAGGAGCAAAACGAGTAGTTAATTAAAGAATTGGATTAGCGAAGTAAAAACTCTTTTTCTTTAGAGAAAAAGAGTTTTTACTTTTGATCAACCTCTATACACTTATAGACTGAACCACTCAGTACAATTTCACCCACATCAGCCAGGTGTTCTGTTTCATACGTTTTTATTTTTTATACACGAAAATGCCAGCACAACTGGAATTCTAAGCCTTCTTTTATATTCTTTCTCATCGGTAAAGTTATCACGCACAGGTGTACCTTCTCGCAAATCAACCACTGAAAATCCAGAACTGATAAGCGCTCTAAAATACTGTTCGACTGTTCGATGATATTTCACCACGATTTGTTCAATCCAAGGTTCTTTTCTTTCCCCCTCCAGGAAATAGTCATCCACAATCCAATTTTCACGTCTATCACCTTTTTTTTTACTAGTAAAAGATGCGGTCGTAAGAGGATGCTGAACACTGAAAACAAACTTACCTTCCTCTTTTAAAGACAAATCGATGTTTTGAAACAAAGCATCAATATCAGCTACATAATGGATTGCAAATCTGGAAGTTACAATGTCAAACTTTTCTTCTCCGTATGTATATGATTCCATCGTATGAAGATGCACGCTTCCATTCACTTGTGATAGGTTCCTCTTAGCTGCTTCCACCATTTGTTCAGAGCCTTCTATTCCACTGTAGGACGCTGCACCGCGTTCTACTAAATCTTTGCCGAAGGAAGCGTCACCGCAGCCCAAATCTAGTATATCTTTATTTTGAAAATCTTGTATTAGCTCATACATGATTGGAGTTTCAATAGCATTATTGGGACTATCTTTCCTACTTCTTCTTTTCATATAATCCGAAAAAAAATCTTCCTGATCATAAACACTAGGTCCCCTATATTCCATACATTTCCCCCTATGAAGTTCTTAACCTACCCTCTAATGGCATATTTATCTGCTTTCAATGAAGAGCTATGGAATATTAAAAGGAAGGCTACTCAACCTCCCCCTTCTTAGAAGATTGACCTCTAAAACTCCTATTTCAGCTTTAGTTACCTTCATAGTCCCTGCTTCGGGAGTGTGTAAACCTCGAACCTTAATTCACACCCGCTTCAAGTATGCTAAATGTTTTTCTTTCACAATCCAATTCAGCCATAGCCCCGAGAGGAATAATACTCATTGGAGCCGTATGTCCAAAACTCATATTATATAGAATCGGCAAATCCGTTAACTTTAGCTCATCCCGTACCACACTAAGGATTGCTTCCTTATACTCATCGTAATAACAATCATCATATGGCTTGGAAAATAATAAACCCTTAGCATTTTGCAGAATTCCCTGCGCCGCGTAATTTCGCAGCCATCCAAGAAACAGATCCGGACTCACTTTCACTTCTGATGTCTCAAAAAATATCAGTTTATCCTTCCATTCATCAATTGCAGGCCACACTACAGTCCCTTTAAGCATTTCCAGCACATCCATGCATCCTCCTAATAATTTCCCCTTATGTATTCCCTCTCCCTGTAATAACTCATAACCGCTATGCGGTGATGTTTTTCTTTTACGTGTCCAGTTTTGCTTTTCCCAAGGGATAAATTCACTTGTCCATTCAGATGGCGGTCCAACTTCGCCAATAGGTTCACCAGAAAATAAAACCCGTTTCACCCAATGATTCGTATAATCAAAAGCCTCTACATTCTCTGCAAATTCAGCCAGAATCGAAGGACCATAATAACTCATTACCCCTGCCTTATAACAAATAAAATGCGTGACGGTAGAGTCAGAATAGCCAAGGAAAATCTTTGGATTATTTTTGATTACCTCATAATCAATGTATGGCAGCATTCGAATGCTGTCATCTCCGCCAATACAAGAGAATATCCCCTTAATCGATGGATTTTGAAAGGCATCCATCAAATCGCGTGCCCGTTCTTCTGGATGATTATATACATACTCTGATCCCTTTAATGTATGAGGCAGCTCAATAACTTCTAAACCAAACTCCTCCAACCGTTTTTTCCCTATCTGATAACGCCAGCGAATATCTGGATCTCCTGCCCCACCCCAAGAAAAACTGGCAGTAGCTATCCTGTCACCGCTACTTAGTCGATCTGACTTCTTCAAATCCATCTCATCCACCACTTTCTCTAACATTTCTTTAGCTTAGTTGAATTATATTATAAAAAATCCCAAATATATAAATAATTGTTTATTTATTATATTTCTAATAGTAACCTTCCATTTTCCTATAAGCTTAAATGTAGGAATAAAGTGTGACGAACGTATTGAAACTCTGAAAAATTACAATAATTGTACAATATTAACTCTCAAAGACCTGAAACAGCATTATAGTAAATAGCTCCTTTAATCTTCCATCAAAATCGTAGAGTAAGTTCCCTTTTAACGCATACAAAATACCCCCATATGTACACAAACCCAACTTGTACATACGGGGGCTAAAACCCATAAAGTGTATAAATCAAGATTTTCCACAGCATTTCTTATACTTTTTCCCGCTTCCGCATGGGCATGAATCATTTCTGCCCACTTTTATGCTTCTGGAAGCCTGTGAATTTCCGGGTTGATAATGACCAGCCCACCAAGTGAACTCTTCATGAACATTTGTAATGGGCCGGCAATCATCTGCATATAACGGATCATAGTTCCTAAATTGCTCCTCCACATCATCGAGCGACATATCAAGGGCATTCACTTTCTTTTGGGCAAAAACCTCTGCGATATCATCATATAAATCTCGGAAATTTAATACCATACATGAATCAATTAGAATGGTATACATATAACCTGATTCATCTACCAAATCCCCCTGCAGTAGATCATGATAGTAATATTCAACCATTTCCCTTGATATACGTTTTTGCAGGACAAGGGATGTAATTGCTTGAATTCCAGTAGCACGAATACACTCATCCAAAGATTGATCATCAATTAAATCAAATAATGCATCCAAATCCGGCATGGAAGGGATATTTCCATCCATAACTATTTCACCGGGATATGTATCAGCAAGTATACGGCCAGCCGTTGTAACCAGGTAATCATCATATAATTCCAATGCATTATCATCCGGTAATTTTAATGTTTGTAAAAATGGATAAAATGCTTCTCTGATGTTTAACTGTCCCAACAAAACAGCTGCATAAATATGGTCAATTCGATCGGGTTCACTAAGAAACAATTCTGGTTCCTTGCGAACCAAATCTAATATACTCAATAGTTCAGGAATAGCATCCTCACGAATCAATAGAAGATCAAGTTCCTCTTTCGGATAGGTGTCGTCTATATAGCGAATTTTTTTTACTAATTCCTTGGTCGAAATAGTTGGATCATCCATCTTATTTCACCCCCGTACCTTTCTTATATAATTAGTTTATCAAACTCTTTCTCGATTCTTCTACTCGCAAACCAATTTTATAATTGCTAAAATGAACAACAGTACAAACAATCTGCTATATTGTTATATCACTAGGGAGTTGTTTTGATGAACAGACATTGGTTAAAGGTTATTATAGGGGCCTTCTTTGAAATCATCTGGGTAAGCGGTCTTAAAAATGCAGACAGTATATGGATGTGGCTGATTACACTTGCTGCAATCTGTATCAGCTTTTATATGATGATTGATGCAAGCCGCTACCTGCCGGTTGGGACGGTATACGCTGTCTTTGTCGGATTGGGAACAGCTGGAACGGTTATTGCGGAGATTCTCTTCTTTGATGAACCGTTAAAAATAGAGAAAATAGCATTAATTCTTCTCTTATTAATAGGTGTGATTGGTTTAAAAATAGTGACTGATGAAGACACCTCCAAAAAGGAGGCTAACTAATAATGGCCTGGTTTGCACTGGTTATCGCTGGATTTTTAGAAATATTTGGGGTCGGCATGATTAATAGATTGAATAAAAATAGGGATCTCTTATCTCTGCTTCTTTTGATTGTCGGTTTTTCGGGGAGCTTTTTCTGTCTATCATTCGCAATGAAGACACTTCCCATGGGTACTGCCTATGCTGTATGGACTGGTATTGGTGCCAGTGGAGGAGCATTAATTGGCATGCTTTTATTTGGAGAAGCGAAAAGCTTAAAACGAATTATTTTCATATTACTCATTTTAATCTCTGCCATTGGTCTTAAATTTGTATCAAAATAGCCCATAACAAAATGACTCGCCCAAAAAGAGCCATGCTATGGCAAACTACTTGCTAACATGGCTCTTCTATTACTTATTCAACCATTCCATGATGATTTCTCTAAACCTTCCATAGCAGGAAGTACCCCTCAAGATAGAATCATGATTTAATGAAGCAATCATATTTTTAACTAAGTAATGTCGCGGCTCTTTATTATGCAATAGTTCATCTTGCAGGAATTCGATTATTTGTAGCTTTTCCGCACGAAACTCAGCATCAACAACCTCTTGTTCAAGGTAAGTCTTTAGTTGGTTAACAGATTGGATTAAATCGTAGCAAAAATCCCTGTTTCCTTTTGGACCCCCCGGAATAAACATAGTTAACACTTCCGGTTCTATTAAAACAACATCATTCTTACTTACATCATCAACAATCACCTTTATGCGATCTAAATAATAACGAATTGCTTTTTTCGCATCAAGATCTCCTTTTGCAATACTATAAAAATGCATGTGGTGTTGGACCATGGCGGATAGAATAATTGCACAATCTAACAAATACGGTTTCTTCTCCACCCCAAAAATATCGACAAGGCGGTTGTGAATCCAATTTAAATATAACCATCTCGTTTGTTTCAAATAATCTTTTAGTTCAATATCATTAGATACCATTACATCTTCAATAAGGGCAAATAATTGATTATGCGAATGTGATTTCCTTTGTACATAAAGTTGCTCTATAAAGATGTCTATATTACTGAGATCCCTCCCAATAATTAATTCATCTCGCTGTTGGTGATACTCTTCAAGGAAGGAATCGTATACAGCTTTGAAAAGTTCACTTTTAGAAGGAAAATAATTATAAAATGTTCCTCTGGAGATCCCGCTATCTTCAATAATTTCTTGAATAGACGTATTTCTATATCCCTTTCCAATGAAAAGTTTCTTTGCATGGCTGATAACTTGTTTTTTTCTTACGTTCATAACAACTCAATCCATTCCTATGACTTCAGTTATTTGAGTGTATATTAGCTTATTTTTAGGGTAAATACAAATTTATATATTCTAAATTATTTTAATTGCTAAACGAAAAGAAAGAGAGTAATATAATCAACATGAATTATGAGTCTAATAATTAAACATATAGTATAAATCAAAAGGAGAGAAGTACATGACAGCAACAGAAAGACAACAAATGCGTCCCAATTATGGGATTATAGCCATTCTTTTAGCCGGTGCATTTGTATCTATATTGAATTCAACATTATTGAATGTTGCCCTTCCGTCCATGATGGCGGATTTTAAAGTTGAGCCAACAACGATTCAGTGGCTCGCAACAGGTTATATGCTGATAAACGGAATTATCATTCCATCAACAGCGTTTTTAATTCAGAAGTTCTCGGTTAGACACTTATTTATAACCGCGATGATTCTATTTACAATCGGAACAATCTTTTCCGGATTTGCACCGAGCTTCGCATTATTATTGGTTGGAAGAATGATTCAAGCAGCAGGCTCTGCCATTATGATGCCCCTCTTAATGAATGTTCTTTTAACGAGCTTCCCAATTGAAAAACGTGGTGGTGCGATGGGGATTTTAGGGCTTGTTATGATTTTTGCCCCTGCAATTGGTCCTACATTATCAGGGTGGATTATTGAACATTATGAATGGAGATATCTGTTCTATATGATCATCCCGTTTGCCGTTATTGTTTTACTACTATCGATTTTTAAATTAAAAGATAAGAAAGAAAAAAGTAACGCTTCATTGGATGTATTATCCGTTATTTTTTCAAGTGTCGGATTCGGAGGGTTATTATATGGATTCAGCTCGGCGGGTAGTAAAGGCTGGGATGATGTTGAAGTATTCGGTACACTGATTGCAGGTGTAATTGGCTTGATTTTGTTGATTGTTCGCCAATTTCAACTGGAAAAGCCGATGCTCGATTTCCGTGTCTATAAATATCCAATGTTCTCCTTATCTTCAGCTATATCGATTGTTTTGAATATGGCGATGTTTTCAGCCATGATTTTAATGCCAATTTACCTGCAAAATATACGTGGTATATCCCCATTAGATTCTGGTTTATTAATGCTTCCAGGTGCAATCATTATGGGAATTATGTCACCAATTACAGGTAAATTATTTGATAAATTTGGCGGTCGGATTCTTGCCATAATCGGTTTAACCATCACAGTCGCTACAACTTATTTCTTCAGTCAATTAACAACTGAAACTACTTATGGAACATTAATTGTGATGTACTCTGTTCGTATGTTCGGTATGTCAATGGTCATGATGCCGATTATGACCAACGGGATGAATTCATTGCCTGCCCGATTAAATCCACATGGTACAGCTATGAACAGTACACTTAATCAAGTATCCGGTGCAATTGGTTCCGCCTTACTTGTTTCCGTTATGACATCACGTACGAAAATACATGCGGAAGAATTGGCAGAAAAAGCAATGAGTAAGCTTACCGGTCAACCAAGTCCAGAAGAAATAGCTCAATTGGAGGCACAAATCTATACTCAAGCAACAGTAGATGGGATTAACGATGCATTCTTTATAGCGACATTTATTGCTGTATTGGCTCTTATCCTTGCCTTCTTTGTTAAACGACCAAAGAGAGCAGACGAACAAATCAACTTACAAAAAACACAAGACCTCTCCCAGTAACAGGAGAGGTTTTTCTTATTATTCCCAAGTCCATTCTTCTATATTGTTTAACAAAGATAGAGGCTGTTCATTTGATTGAAATGCCAGCTCCCCTAAATTTAATCCTTTCTTTGTATAGTATAAATGATCTGGATGGACCAACCATATCCATGGTAAATCCTTCGCGGTCTGCCTCAGAATTGATTGCCATATTTTAAAATCACCGCTAGCGAGCACTCCCTCAACCAACTGATTCACTTCAGCAGATATATGTAAATTCACCTTAGAATTATCTTTATGGAACCTATGATACAAATCAATCGGACTATGATTACCCACACGCATAATTAACGGATTATTAAACTTATTTGAATTGATTTCCTTCTCATTCTGACCAACCACTTCTACTGAGATTCCAATTTCAGCTAATTGTTGCATAAGTAATGTCCCCATGGACTGCGCTATGGGGTCAGACTCCAAAAATAAAAGCTTAAACTTCGCTTCTATTCCCTGTTTTTCCAATACACCATCCTCATCATTATCAATCCATCCCGCAATTTGCAAAATTTCTTTAGCTTTGTCGATATTATTATATTCAACCTCTGTATCTTTGTGGCCCCATGGAAGCCGCTCAGCATCATGATAGGCTGCTTCTCCATATCCATATAGAACTTCATTTATGAGGTAATCACGATTAACTGTTAAATTAATTGCCTGGCGGATGGGCCATTCACTCGTTACCTCGTTTCCAGTTTCTTTGGCAGAGACATCCGATTTCGTTGGGGCAGCAGTAAAGGAGATTCCATACTGATCACTACCTTTAAAAGCATTGATATCCATTCCATCTATTACGCCGACATTTGCAAATGCGGGAGATGTTTGAGCGACATCTACCAGATCCTTTTGCGCCGCTGCATAGGCTTCTTCCTCATTCATGAAAAGAATGATAATCCTTTTAAAGATAGGCTTTTTCCCATAATATTGCTCATTTCTGACAAAAACCGCCTGCTCTCCTGCATTCCAATCCTCCAGAATATAAGGACCTGAACCAATAGGATTCAATGTGAATAATTCATCATAATGATTCTCAGGGACTATTCCAAGCTGAGCAGCTGTATAACTAAAGGTTGACAAGGGTTTCTCCAATCGGAAATGGATAGTGTATTCATCTATGACCTTGACTTCTTTTAACAAAGATAAATCCTGCCATCCATTGTACTTAGCAGTATTAAAGGTAAAAGCTACATCACTCGCTTTCACTTGTTCCCCATTCGAAAAATATGCATCATCCCTAATTTTAAATTCCCAGGTCATTTTATCTTCACTGACCTGATATTCATCAGCTAAATCATATGTAATTCCCATATCCTTATCAAAGGATAATAAAGTACTTTGAATTAAAGGAGAACCGTTTGCCTGTGTATACAGAAAAGGGTCGAATCCTTTAATCACATTCGGAGACAATGCCACAGTTAATTCTTCCTTATTGGCTTCGGCTGTTCCCACCCCTGCTCCCATATTAAAATATCCGCTGGTCAAAATTATGGTGATGATAATTCTTTTTACGATTATCTTCATCTTTATCCCCCGTTAAATAACGGCATTACTTAAATAGATACCAAGTAGCCACAATACTAATAAGTATTATGTACATACACCTCTAGTTAATTCTATTTATCAAAAAGATACAGGTTTTGAAACCATTCCTTTTATTTCCCCCTTAAAATCCAATCAGCATAACTAATGAAACATACCTGATGATCTAACTAATATGAATAGTCTAAAAAGTGCCAGGTATGTTTTGGGTTCTATCGTCTTTATCTTCTTTTTGATTCTCGGAGCTCCCCTCCGAATGGTTCGGAACTACATTTTCACTTTCAGAACGACCTTCTGAATCATTCGGAGTCTTATTTTAATTATCTTTTGTTTGTTCTATATTGTTGCCGTTGGAATCAATTATCCCAGCTAAGCTTTTTTTAAATAAATACGTACTTCATAGGCATTTAATTTTGTGCTTGTCGTTTCATTATAGTTAGAAATCAGAATAGATGTCCCCTGCAAATCCATTTCACTGTTCAGCTCAATATGTATAGTGTTCGGCTGAACATTAGAAACAAAGTAAATCGTCTCATCAGCGTAGCTTCTTTTGTATCCATAAAGATGAGAATGTCCTTTAAATAATTCCTGATAATCCCCATATACAAAGACCTTGTACTGACTCCGCAGCTTGATCAGCTTTTGATAAAAATAAAAGATTGATTCAGGATTATGCAATTCATTGTTCACATTGATTGATTTATAGTTTGGATTAACTCGAATCCACGGTGTACCTGTTGTAAATCCCGCATGTTCTTCATTGGTCCATTGCATCGGTGTACGGCTATTGTCTCTGCTTAATGGCTGCAAATCTCTAAGAACCGTATTCGGGTCCCATCCCTTTGACACCAACTCAGCATACTGATTTTTCATCGCAATATCGTTATATTCGTCAATAGAAGAAAGGCGAATCCCTGTCATTCCTATTTCCTCTCCTTGATAAATATAAGGCATACCCGGCAAAGAATGCAGCAACGCAGCAAATAGTTTGGCTGATTGAACACGATACTCTTTATCATTACCATATCTGGTTACCACTCTTGTATGATCATGATTATTAATAAATTGTGAGTTCCAGCCTTTCTCTTTCAATCCTTCATACCAGCGCGCCTGAATCTCTTTAAATTTCTTTAAGTCCCAGGTTGGCATTTCATCACAAACTTCAAAATGAAACAAGGTATTCAGTTCATGGCGGTTTTTATCCACATATAATAACCCTTGCTCCGGCGTCACGAAGGCTACCTCCCCTACGGTTAACACATCATAATGACGGAATACCTGTTCATTCATCTCCTGCAAATAATCATGAACTTTGGGATGGTTGGCCAAATAACGAATATCATCCGGATCGTCTGCATCCGGAAAATCCTCCGGCTTCGCAAGCAGGGCAATTGCATCCAGCCTAAATCCATTAATCCCTTTCTTTAACCAAAAATGCAGGATGCGATATATTTCTTTACGTACTTCTTCATTCTCCCAATTCAAATCGGGCTGTTCGGCTGCGAATGAATGAAAATAATACTGACCAGTTCGTTGATCATATTCCCATGCAGACGGGGAAAAGTAAGAGCGCCAATTATTTGGAGGGTTCTCCTGGTCTCCATCTCTCCAAATATACCAATCTCTTTTTGGATTATCTTTGCTGGATCTGGATTCTTTAAACCAATCATGCTCATTTGAAGTATGGTTTATGACTAAATCCATAATAATTTTTAGGTCACGTTTTTGAGCTTCCCTGATTAATTGTTCAAAATCATCCATGGTGCCTGCTTTTGACACGACGGAGTAATAATCGGAAATATCATATCCATTATCTTTATCAGGAGAAAGATAAAAAGGATTGAGCCAGATTACATCTGCACCCAACTCTTTTATATAATCAAGCTTCCTCGTTACCCCTCTTAAGTCTCCATATCCATCCCCATCACTATCATAAAAGCTTCTCCAATAAACCTGGTACACGACACTTTCTTTCCACCATTGTTTATCCATCTCTCCCACCTCATAAAATGAATTATGTGAAGCTTATCTTTCTATTATTTTTCATTAGTTAAAGTAGAACTTTTTCTCTACCATTTAAGAGCATACATCTCATGCTTCTTCTTGTTCCTCAGCAATTTAAATAAGAAAAGTTGAGCTTGTATGCCCTTTCATTTTTATTTTTAGGATATCGCAATATTTATAATGTAGAAGTTCTATTTGAAGTAAGCCTGCTTTCTAAATCCTTTTAATATTCGCAGTGCGTCCTTTAACAACACGTATTCTTCCAGGGAATTAGAAAGCTGAAGTCTGTCATATAATTGACCAGCATGCTCATTTACACAATCCCCTTCTAAAGCCAGAATCGAATCAAGCTTTACTAATATTTCTCTCATCAGATGGACATCTACATCCTCCCTTTGCATCCGCAAGAACATATCATAAATGGCATGATTCAAACGGCGCTGAGATGATAGAAAGTTTTCCATTTCTTCATGCTGCAGCATTTGATTATTTAAAAGTATTCTTTCCTCTATTAAAGCGGAAACGGCAAATAAATGATTGATTGTATGTGCATTATTTCTTTGGTTTAAATAAGCGGACACTTCACGCTGCAATTCCTTGGATACTTGTTTGTAGCTTTTCATCAAATCTCTTGTACCCTTTTCCAGCGTATGTGGAAGTAATAAACGATTTGCAAGCATACCAATACCTATCCCTATCAGTACAAGCATAACTCTTCTCAGTGACAGGAGCGTCGGGTCGCCCGTGAGAGCAGCTGTTCCAAGAGCAGATATCGTGACAGTCAATACGACATTTCTATACTTCACCGCATAGCCATTCAAATACCCAACCAGCAAGACCAGGAAGGAGCGTATAGTCGTTTCATGAAAAATACTAAATAATAGTACAAAGATAGCCGCTCCCATTAAAGTGCCGATCACGCGTTCCTTGAAGCGATATTTAGCTGTCTCATAATAAGGTTGCGTCACAGAAAATATAGTAAATAAAATCCAGCGTCCTTCATTGATGTTAAAATAATCAACGATTAAAGCAACAGCTGCAATAGTGATACCCAATCGCAGTGCAT
Organism: Bacillus sp. z14 (2026); assembly: GCF_058313575.1. Lineage (NCBI taxonomy): Bacteria > Bacillati > Bacillota > Bacilli > Caryophanales > Bacillaceae > Bacillus > Bacillus sp. z14 (2026). The sequence goes on along the minus strand of NZ_JBZFQK010000004.1, from coordinate 154,945 downwards.
ATGTGAAACGAGCTGAATGTCGATTAATGTCCTTTAAAAATTGATAGGTATTCCGGTAGCCTCTAGGAATCTCTACCACACTCTCAACCTTGTTCAGTTCAGATGATTCACTGGTATGAAGGTACCTCAATAATTCACGCAATAATTTCAACGTACTAATCATTTCGACTATGTATGCGGATTCATGTTTGTTAAGCGCTATGTTTAGATTATTCAATGAATCATCAGATAAGCTTGACCCTTTATTGGCGTAATCCCTCATCTGTCTCAATTCAAAATTCAGAGCATCCAAGACATCCTCTGGGTAGTCACTTGCAGCTTTGCGGTTTAACATCAAATGCAGTTTTTCAAGACAGACCGAAATCTTCAAACGAACTCTGCCTTCGTGAGTCAGATAATAACCCTTGACACTCCGAAAATAAATCACCTTCCTGAACTCGTTGATATCAGACAGAATGATGGAATCCAACTCTTGATCAGGCTGGTTATCTCGAATACGATTTAACTTTTCTTGCAAATGGCTACATACCTGCAAGAAATAATGATTGCCCCTTTTAGATAATTTCCTTCTATTAAATACCCATTGTACCATCATGATAATCAAAGCCCCTGCAACCAGAGACATTAGTCTCAATGGGAATTCCTCCAACGGAACTGGATCGGTCAAAATGAATAAATATTGCAAACCAACCGCAATATGGATAGGTCCTTTTATGTTAGATGTGAAAAAGTATCCTACAATAAACATAGCGATAAAGTTTACTAAAATTCCTACCCAGGGATTGATCAAGGCCAGTTGACCAAATATTCCTTGGGACAAATTGACTGCCAAAATCAGCATGAAACTCTTCCATGGGGATACAGTAAAATCCCTCTCTAAATACATGAGCAGAGCAACCACAGTCGTGACCCCAATCAAAACATTATGCTGCCCAAACACAGCCTCAAAGCCTGTCACAAAAAGGATAACAAAGATAAATATCAATGTTTTTGATATGATCAGCTGCTTCATAGCTTCCCTTCCTTACCTATAAATTGCTATACCAGAATATTAAATCACAGTATAACATACTATGCTGCCAGGAAAAAAACATAGGAAAAGGCTTTCTAGCTTAGAACATTCATTAATGCTAATAAAAAAATGTCCCAAAAGATAAGTTTTCACTTCCTTTTGGGACAGTCTATATAAAATCTATATTTATAGTACTCTCTTATTTGCCTATAAACATTTGTGTCCAGTAGTTGCCGTTCTCCACATAACCAATTCCGATATGTGTATAGCTGGAGCTTAAGATATTTTTTCTATGACCGTCACTATTCATCCACGCATTTACTACTTCTTCTGGCGTGCGTTGACCCATAGCAATATTTTCAGCTGCCGCTCTATAAGAAATGCCAAATTGTTTCATCATATCAAATGGAGATCCGTAAGTTGGGCTTGTATGACTGAAATAGTTATTCTTCTGCATATCCTCTGATTTGATACGCGCTACTTTACTTAGCTCTGTATCTAGTGTTAAAGGTTTTAAGCCTTGTTTTTCACGTTCCGCGTTAGTAAGTTCTAGTACTTCCTGCTCATATGCACTTACTTCATAATCGTTTGATTCTGTATCATTGGAATCAGAATTATCTTCTTCCACAGTTGGAGCATCCGTACTTGGTTTATTTTGTTCCACGGCATTGTTTGAACCAGAATCCGTATCCTGACTTGGTTTATCAATAGTTGGAAGTTGAACAGATCCCCATGGGAATTTAATAATGCCTCCGCTGATCATCACTTTATATGAAGTTGTTGTATTCGGTTTAGAAGATACACTGGCTGCCTCCGCTCCTGTTATAGCTGTAATGGAAAGCGCTGCGGCTGCTGCAATTGTAACGATAAGTTTATGTTTCATTGGTAAATCTCCTCCTGTCATGATATTTGTTTAATCGACAAAGACATCGTAACATGAGTTTTTTGTAACATTTGAACCATAAACTACCAGACACCTTGAGATAGGATAATAGTCACCCTTTTCACATAGTGCACATCTAACTTAATATATTGATATATCAACAGTCCTGCTTAACTCTCTCTTTTTTCCAAATTCAGGATATCAAGTCCCTCTTTTTGTAAAATCCCCACTTTTATCCTATAAAATAGTTATTGACAGGTATTTAATAATTGAGGATTCATTACTGATACTACAGGTATGTTACAAGCATTGCAGTTATTTTTAAATAATGTTGAGTATACCCGTATTGCAGGCATGGTATGGGGAATTTAAATAGAGGAGGTTTCCTATACAGTACTTTTATAAAACAGATGGAGAAAACAAATTGTTTTCTCCATCTCTGTTCTTCTGAATATAGCAGGGTAATTTCTATATAGCAGACATCTCGTAAGCGACACCATAAACTTTACAATCAAATCCTTAAAGGTTAACTAACTACTTTAAAGAGTATTGACAGTTACTTAAATATACATGAGACTGTCGCAGAAAATCCCTTTATCATAGTCAATAGAAAAGGAGCAGGTTGTTACCTGCCCCTACCATATCACATTCATTCGTGACCTCTTTATTTCCATTCGATAACTTTGTCTACTGCAAGACGCATAGTCGGAAATCCATTATCAGCCGCCTTACCCATGGTCATAATCATGACCGGAGCATATCGTTCTTGATCCAATCCAAACACATCATTAATACGGGTTTTATCGAATCCCGCAATAGGATTGGTATCATATCCGTGAGCACGAGCCACGAGCATCAATTGCATGGCTACATGGCCACAGTCGGTCATGACAATATCTCTGCGATCCTGTTCAGTTAGTGAAGCAATCCATCCTAAAACACCTTCAAGCTGGCGTTCTTTATATTCAGCAGGCATATACCCAAGCTCTACATTTGCGCTATAAATCTCATCAGCTTTTAATGTATTGTGCAAGTCGCCAAAAATTGCAATCGTCACCGCTGATGTATCAATTTTTTTATGATTGGTCGGTGAGGCAATGTCCATCAATTTTGCTTTTGCCTCATCGCTTTCTATAACAAGAAAATACCAAGGCTGTAGATTCGTTGAAGATGGTGCGCTTGTTGCTTCACTGAATATTGCTGTCATCTCTTCATGACTGATCTTAACCATGGGATCGTAACTTTTGATGGAACGGCGTCCCATTAAGATTTTTTTGAAATCATTAGTTGGGATAACATGAGAACTATTGGACATGTTTATTCTCCTTTATGATTAGATTGGACTGGACGGTATTACATCAGGCTTGGATTAAAAAAATTATTCACTTTCCTATCACTATTAATATATAACTCTATTCTCGATTGCTTGATAGGCCTTGAATAATGCCTTACATTCTTCATGATCAACTCGCTGTAAATCATATGAACGCTTCCCATCAATCATTTTATAAAAGACATCATCTCTAAACCCTATTTTATCTGTATCCAATCGATCACATCCATAATAAACAGTCGTGATACCTGCCCAAAGGATGGCCCCTAAGCACATAGGACAAGGCTCAGCCGTTGTATAAAGCTCTGCTCCGGATAGGTCATAATGATTTTCATGACGGCATGCTTCCTTAATCGCAACTATTTCTCCATGCATCGTTGGATCCAGCTCCTTAACCACCATATTATGGCCCTTTCCAATGATTTTCCCATCCTTGACAATGACAGCTCCGAAAGGTCCGCCATGCCCTTGTTTAATTCCTTCATACGCTTCTTCAACAGCGGCTTTCATAAATGGATTCATAGCCTTATTACCCCCGATATTGGATTTATCAACAGGATGCTTTATCTTGGGTGTAGACTCCTAATTCAAATCTATTGTATTACTTGACGGTTAGTCAATATTCCCGTTAGACTTTGCTCAAAATCCTCAATTGCTTTATCACGCCATTTTTGTTCAGATGGATAAAACATTTCCAAATAACGATTTTTAATCTTTTACTCAGTCCATTTACTATCTGATCCTTGCACGTATAATCAGTTCTCATCAACTGGCAACCATTCATTATCAAACGCAGGGATGGCACTCACGTCATTCATCAAAGATTTGAAAATGAATTGCATCAGCGTGAATTAATCGGGAAATAAAAAACAAAAGTATTCCAAATGATTAATTAATTGGAATGCTCTTTTTTATGGATTTATTCTATACTAATAAGTAATGGTGAATTCAATAAAAAACTTGAGGTGACCTTTTTGGAGAAACAAAAATACAGGGACCTTAAATTAGGTGAACGCGGAGCAATCCTAAGCATTGCTGCATACGTATTTCTTTCCATATTAAAGCTGATTGTTGGATATATAAGTGAGTCTGAAGCATTACGTGCAGATGGGCTGAACAATATAACTGACATCATTGCCTCAGTAGCTGTATTAATTGGTTTAAAAGTTTCCCAGCGGCCTCCCGATAGCGATCATGCATATGGGCACTGGAAAAGTGAGTCGATTGCCTCTCTCCTATCTTCTTTTATCATGATGACAGTAGGTATCCAAGTTCTAACGGATGGATTCCAATCCATTTTAAGCAGGGAAAAAAATATACCTGATATAACGGCAGCATACACGGCGATTTTTTCCGCCCTCGTCATGTACTTCGTCTATCGCTATAATATAAAGCTAGCAAAAAGAATCAACAGCCATTCCGTTAAAGCTGCTGCCAAAGACAATATTTCTGATGCGTATGTCAGTATTGGAGCAGCAATTGGCATATTCGGCTCCCAGCTAAATATGCCTTTCCTCGATACAATTACTGCCATACTCGTAGGGTTATTGATTTGCAAAACAGCCTGGGATATTTTTAGAGAAGCATCCCATTACTTATCAGATGGTTTTGATGAGTCTAAGATTAAAATCTATCAAAATTCCATTGACCAAATAGAAGGGGTTAAAGGAATTAAAAAAATTATGGGACGAAATTACGGAAATAATGAAGTCATTGATATCATTATTTTGGTAGACAACACGTTAAATATTAAAGAAGCCCATGATATTGCTACTCTTGTAGAAAAGGATTTAATGAAGGATCATGGAGTCTATCGTGTCCATGTTCATGTGGAACCATATGAAGAAAAAGCAGAAAAAAGGCCAGGCCCAAATTAATGATAGGTATCCGGCTGTTTGCCCTACAGAGCTACAAATTGGTTGTTATAATACTGAATCTACCACTACTCCATAAACCTTCTGATATTTTATACGAAAAAAGGCATTCCAATGGGAACGCCTTTTTCAATTTAATAAGCTAGCCGGTAGATCAGTATTCTCTCAAACGGATTCGTTTCATTTAGAACAATCTCTTTGTGTAGTTCAAACACAGATTGATTTTCAAGAAAATATATATAATCCTCAGATGGATAATATAATATTAGGTGTACCTCGCGATATGTTTCTTCAACGGACAACAGAATGTTCGTTAGAACCTGGCGGAATATTTGTATCGTAAAAGGATTAAAGAAATAGAACCTATTATCAGTTGGTTGAATTTGAAACTCCTCTGCCAGACAACAGTGAAATTGAATTCGGTCTTTCCCCTTGTAATTATAGTTCTTGAGATTTTCCTCAGCTTCATTAATAAATTGTTCATTCATTTCTACCCCACTTACAAACGCCCCTGTCTTGTAATGAAGAAAGAAATTTAGTCTCCCCTTTCCGCATCCAAAATCGACCATATGATCATCCCTATTAAGGTCATACTCATCCAATAACTTTTCTAAAATCCAATACGGAGTCGGCTCATATCGGTGATAATGCATAGAATTATAAAATCCAGTTTGATTACCGACTGTTTTTATATGTAATAACTCATCATAATCTTTTTCGTTCATTGTATAACTCCGTTTCACTTATCTAGATTACTCATAAGTTTAAGCCTTTTTGATACTGATCGAAACCCTTTTTCTATATAATAGGCGTTTTCAGATTTCACATCCTAGTATTCACATAAAAATGCTACTTTAAAGTGACAATTTTACAATAAATTCTAAGAATATAATTAATTGTTAATTTGTTCACAACTTTGTCAAAATTGAAGATTTCCATGTCTTCTTTTAGTTTCATATATTTGTAATTTTGAAATTCAGTTATTATATTGAAAATCAGGGGCTATGGAAAAAGGAAGAATTATACCTAAATAGCAGCAAGAAAGGGAAATTATAACTATCAAGGTGTGCAGATTTACTGAATTTCCCTTACATAGCTTGAATTTACTTATTACATTAGGAAGGGGAAAAATATGAATAAAAAATGGGCACTTTTGAGTTCCATGATGGCGTCTATTCTTATGTTAGCGGGATGTGACTGGGTTGTATTCGACACAAATGGTCCTGTCGCAAAAACACAATCCAATGCCATTCTTTTCTCAATGGCTTTAATGGCAGCTGTTGTGCTTGTAGTATATGTACTTTTTATCGTTATTTTATATAAATACCGAGCATCCAAAGCTCCAAAAGATTACGAGCCTCCACATATGGAAGGCAGCAAGGCGCTTGAAATAACATGGACAGTCATACCAATTATTATTGTAGCCGTTTTAGCTGTAGTCACAGTTAAAACTACATTTGAAGTAGAAGGAAAGCCAAAAGGCTATGAAGATCAAAAACCATTGGTTATCTACGCAGCTTCTTCAAACTGGAAATGGCATTTCAGTTATCCAGAGCAAGGTATTGAGACGGTTAACTATGTAAACATTCCAACTAATAGAGTAGTAGAATTCCGTCTATATTCTTATGGACCAATTACAAGCTTCTGGATTCCACAGCTCGGTGGTCAAAAATACGCCATGAGTGACATGGTAACAAAATTAAATTTTGTAGCTGAAACACCAGCTTCCATGATGGGAAGAAATGCAAACTTCAGTGGTGAAGGCTACGCCCATATGGATTTTGAAGCACTGTCTATGACTCCAGATGATTTCGAAGAATGGGTTAGTGATGTAAAAGCAAATGAAGATAAGTTAACAGAAGAAAAATTTGAAAAACTGCTTGATACAGCACACGTCGGCAGACAATCATATTCTTCTACTCACTTGGATTTCAGCCCTCCACCGGAAGGACATCATCATGGTTCTGAACCATCTCCATCAAACGAGAGCGATGAAGCAGACAACACGTTTGATGAAGATACAGAAAAAGGTAATTCCGAGCACGAGAATCATTCAAATCATTAAAATTAAAGCTTTCATAAGAAAGGAGTTACAACCTTGGATTGGGATAAATTTATAGTACATGGTGGCCCGTTAATCTATGGCGCAATGGTAAGTATTGTCGCTGTATCGCTGGCTATCGTTATCGGCCTGACTTATTTTAAGAAATGGCGCTGGCTTAAAGATGAATGGCTTACCACTGTTGATCATAAACGTATTGGGGTCATGTATATTCTCTGTGCTTTAGTTATGTTATTCCGCGGCGGTGTTGATGGTTTATTAATGCGTGGACAGTTAGCTAAGCCTGAAAACGGACTGCTTGATGCACAGCATTATAACGAAATCTTTACAACGCATGGCGTGGTTATGATTTTATTTATGGCAATGCCATTTATCATTGGATTAATGAATATTGTTGTGCCTCTTCAAATTGGGGCGCGTGACGTTGCTTTCCCTTATTTAAATGCTATCAGCTTCTGGTTATTCTTTGCCGGAGCAATGCTATTTAATATCTCGTTCGTTATTGGTGGATCACCGGATGCCGGATGGTCAGCCTACTTCCCGCTTGCAGGTATAGAATTCAGCCCTACTGTGGGGAATAACTACTACAGTATTGCGATTCAGATTGCCGGTATTGGGACGCTGCTAACGGGTGTTAATTTTATCGTTACAATTTTAAAAATGAGAGCACCTGGTATGACTCTATGGAAAATGCCAATGTTCACATGGTCTATTTTAATCACTAGCATCATTATCGTTTTTGCTTTCCCTGTTTTAACAGTAGCTCTTGCCTTAATGATGTTTGACCGTTTGTTTGGTACACAATTTTTCACTATGCAAGATGGCGGAATGGATATGCTTTGGGCTAACCTGTTCTGGGTATGGGGCCATCCTGAAGTATATATCGTTATTCTTCCTGCCTTTGGTATATTCAGTGAGGTTATTTCAACATTCGCGAGAAAAAATCTGTATGGATACAAATCAATGGTGTTCAGTATGCTTGCCATCTCTGCCCTATCCTTTACTGTATGGGTTCACCATTTCTATACGATGGGTCAAGGTGCCATGGCAAACAGCTTCTTCTCGATTACTACGATGTTAATCGCTGTACCTACAGGAGTTAAGATATTTAACTGGCTCCTTACGATGTATAAAGGAAAAATTGAAATTACCACGCCAATGCTGTATGCCCTGGCATTCATACCAATCTTCACCTTTGGTGGAGTCACAGGGGTTATGCTAGCGATGGCAAGTGCGGATTATCAATATCATAATACAATGTTCTTGGTAGCCCATTTCCACTATGTTTTAATACCGGGTACAGTGTTTGGGGTACTGGCGGGTATGTATTTCTGGTTCCCTAAAATCTTTGGATTCAAATTAGACGAGAAATTAGGAAAAATCGCATTCTGGATTATTTCTATTTCATTCAATGTCACATTCCTGCCTCTATTCGCATTGGGACTTAAAGGGATGAACCGAAGAATGTATACGTACTCTGAAGAAACTGGGTATGGACCATTGAACCTTATCGCATCATTAGGTGCTGTAGGTTTAGCAATTGGATTCATCGTTCTCGTTTATAGCTTCTACTGGAGCTTCCGTTATGCTCCAAGACTAAAAGGAGACTCAGATCCATGGGGTGGCCGTACATTGGAATGGGCAACGAAAACACCTGTTCCAGCCTATAACTTTGCCATTACTCCTGAAGTGGATTCTGTAGATTCCTGGTGGGATCACAAAAAAGGTACACATAATCTGTTCACACGAAAAATCGAAGAAATACACATGCCTAGCAGTGACTTTAAACCGTTTCTAATGGCAGTGGCCTTCTTCTTCTGGGGATTCTTTATGGTATTTAGTATGTGGATTCCAGCCATTATCGCTGCGGTTCCAATTATCTATTTGATGTTTGTACGTTCCTTCAATGATGATCATGGGTTCCATATATCTGTGAAAGAAATTGAAGAAGAAGAAAGAAAATTGCGAGGTGAGACAGAATGAAATTAGATGCCTCTCAACCATTGGAATATAGTACTGAACAAAATCAGCTTAAGATACTGGGCTTCTGGATTTTCCTTGGAGCAGAGATCGTATTATTCGCTACACTGTTTACTGTCTACTTTGTACTGGAAAATCGTACAGGTGATGGGCCTTCCGGGAGCGATATCTTCGCTCTTGGTGGGGTTTTAGCTGAAACCTTTATTCTTTTGGCAAGTAGTTTTACGATTGGGATCGCGATTCACGCTATGCGGATGGGCATGAAAAAAGCAATGATGGTTATGTTCTCGATTACGCTTGTCCTTGGATTAGCCTTCCTAGGCATTGAAATTTATGAGTTCTTCCATTATGTACACGAAGGAGCTTCCATCCAAACAAGCGGCTTCACTTCTGCATTACTTACATTGCTTGGAACACACGGAGCCCACGTAACCGGAGGAATTCTATGGGGAATCGCTATTCTGATTCAAGTGAGCAGACGCGGAATTAATCACCTTACTGCCAATAAAGCATTTATTTTTTCACTGTACTGGCACTTCCTGGACGTTGTTTGGATTTTCATCTTCAGCTTCGTCTACCTGAAAGGACTGATGTAAAATGGCTAAGTTATTCCCTAAAGAGCATATCATAGGATTTTTATCATCCATCGCTCTAACAGTGGCAGCATTATTAGTTCTTTTCCTGGAGATATCATTTGGATTTAAAATGGCTATTTTGCTTATCACAGCTGGCTTACAAGCAAGTTTGCAGATATTCCTGTTCATGCATATTAATGAATCCAAGGAAAGAAGAACACTCTATACCAATATCCTTTATGCATTATTTGTAGCCCTAGTTACCATCTTCGGTTCCATGTTCGTCTTGCTTTGGGATTGGTAAAAATCGATACAGCTATACGAAACGGACAGCGAGTTCTAGTCGCTGTCCGTTTTTCTTATTATGAGTTTGCCAAAGTAAGAGCTCCTATGCCTACCATTCCCCTCATTCTGTTCGTCCCTTAATCCTATATAATAGATATTTCTCTATTACTCAAATTACCTGCATACCATACACATGCTTCTATAAACTACCATGTATTCATTTTAAAAATTCTTTTATGATGGAACTATATGAACCAGGAGTGATTGTATGAAAATATCTCTAATAAACAAGGATGGCATTATAAAAGAGGTCAAGCTTGGCTTCAGTTGGACTACTCTCTTTTTTGGAATATTCCCTGCTTTATTTCGCAAAGACTATAAATGGGCGATTATTATGCTTGGTATATCCATCACAATCAATCTTTTTCTATTTGGATTAGGCGCATTGCTAACAAGCGGCGTTTTCGCCTTTATCTATAATAAAATCTATATTAAAAACCTAATTACAAACGGCTATCGCCCTGTTTATGCTGCCGATCGAGAAATATTAATCAAGAAACAGCTATTAGCTGCTTAAAGTTATTGGTCCCTTAGCCTTAAGGGACCATTTCTATTACAACCCCATCTACTCATCTCTTTTCATTGGAAGAACCAATTTATAACCTCAACCACCCTTTCTAATCTATCTACTCTCGAAAAAATATACCTGCAACGAATGATTGACATAAAATACAGCCATCTTATAGAATGAAACAGTCACTCATTTATATAGACCAGTCATTATACTTGAAAAGAGGGATTTCATGTGAGTGCAAAAATGGACTCGCGTCAAAAAATTTTAGAGGCTGCTACTCGCCTTTTCAACATACAGGGATATCATGCAACAGGCTTAAATCAAATTCTGAAGGAAAGCGGTGCCCCTAAAGGGTCTTTATATTATCACTTCCCTGATGGTAAAGAACAACTGGCCGTAGAAGCAGTCAATAAAATGGCCGTTCAAATTGAAAATGATATTAAGCTGGCCATGAATCAGTATGATCATACCTTAGAGGCATTCCAATATCATATTGAAAAAATCGCTCAACATTTCAATAAAAATGACCTTTTTGAAGGTTTACCAATTGGATTATTGGCAGCGGAAACTTCCTTAATGAGCGAACCTTTACGCAAAGCGTGCAAGGCAGCATTTGAAGGCTGGGAAACACTTTATTATGATAAAATGCTTCAAGATGGCTTTGAACCAGAGAAAGCGCACCGTTTAAGTCTATTGGTTAATTCAATGATCGAAGGAGCCATCACCCGTTCGCTAACCAATTTAAATGGACAGCCTTTACTAAACATCTCTAAATGTCTGCCCGATATATTAAAGAAATAAGCAAACATAAATGTATATCCTTAATCAGCGTATTATATAGACTGGTCTAGTAATTATACATAATGAAAGGGGAATATTATTTGAGTAATAATCATGCTACAAATTTAGAAAATAAGCAGATTAAGCCACTTCCAATCGTGATTGCTATTATGATTGGTGCTTTTATTGGACTCTTCAGTGAAACTGCCTTAAATATGGCTTTTACAAACATTATGGATGACTTTCACATTGGTCCCCATGTCGTTCAGTGGTTAACAACAGGATATTTACTTGTACTTGGGATTCTTGTGCCTGTAACTGCATTACTGCTCCAATGGTTTACTACCAAGCAACTATTTAGTGCCTCCCTCATTTTTTCAATCGTAGGGACCTTAGTAGGAGCTATGGCACCTAACTTTGCCATTCTTCTATTAGCACGTGTCATTCAGGCTATAGGAACAGGTCTATTACTACCGTTAATGACAAATGTTATTATGGTTATATACCCACCTCATAGACGCGGAACAATTATGGGGATGATGGGGCTTGTCATTATGTTTGCACCTGCTGTCGGTCCAACCCTATCAGGATTAATCGTAGACAGTCTGGGCTGGCAATCGATTTTCTGGCTATGCTTACCTTTGCTTATTTTTACATTCGTATATGGTCTCATCTATATGCAAAATGTATCAACCATCACAAAACCAAAAATAGATATTCTGTCTATTATTCTTTCATCCATTGGTTTTGGAGGAATCGTCTTTGGTTTCAGCAGTGCCGGGGAGGGTGCTGGCTCATGGAGCGACCCAGCTGTTCTTTTACCGATTATTGTTGGGGCACTCAGCCTTATCCTATTCTCTTTCCGCCAGTTTAAAATGGAACAGCCAATGCTTAATTTACGCGTATTTAAGTTCCCTATGTTCTCTATTGGACTTTTAATGGTATTCCTGGGTATGATGATCATCTTATCCTCATCCATTCTATTGCCTATGTACTTAAAGGGCGGAATGTTATTGTCAGCTTTTGCAGCCGGCCTTGTCTTATTGCCTGGCGGTATTGTGAATGGAATTATGTCACCAATTACGGGGAAATTATTTGATACCTTCGGGCCAAAATACTTGGTTATTCCCGGTTTTGTATTAACAACAATATTTACCTACTTATTTACTAATATAACAACCGAAACTACCCAATTAACGGTTATCATCTTGCACACATGCATGTTGATTGGGGTTGCCATGATTATGATGCCTTCGCAAACAAATGGGTTAAACCAGTTGCCAAGACAGTATTACCCTGATGGAGCTGCTGTCATGAATACACTTCAGCAAATTGCAGGGGCGATTGGGACAGCAGTTGCTGTTAGCATCATGTCAGCTGGCCAGGCAAGCTATTTGGCTACAGCTGATCCCAATAATCCGCTTGCTGCCTCTGAAGCTTTGACAGCCGGTGTGCAAAACGCCTTTCTATTTGCGTTGATTGCCTCCATAATCGGATTGGTAGTTTCTTTCTTCGTTAAGCGTGTAGATGTTTAAAAGTATATAGAATAAGAGGGTGGCAAAAATCATGCCACCCTCTTTTTTATTTATTAATCTAATAACATAACAAAATCTCTCTTGTAAACCCAATCTTCTTTGCTTCACATCGATCCTGTATAGTTAAGCCAGCTTCCTTGATCATGTCATCAATCCGTTCCCCTGTAACAATAACAATTCTGTCTGCAATGCGATTTGCATGCGTTAAAATTGATAATTGTTCTTTCGGGCTCGCTGTATGGCATAAATTATAGGGTAAATCAATGATAGCTGCATCATAATGGTCCGTAACTTCCTCAATTGCACCGATTGCTATATCACAGCTATATCCAAAATGAGCTACATTTTCTCTGGCACCAATAGCTGGCAATGGCTTGATATCACGTCCACAAATCGTAATCCCCATTGACAAGGCTTCCACCAGTACATTCCCAATTCCACAGCATGGGTCAATCGCTTTCACACCAACAGGGTTGGGAACCGCGATATTAGCAACAGCCCTTGCCATTCTAGTACTGAGAGCTGTCGAATACTCTCGTGGTTTCTTTTGATGATGCAACCAGACCGCTTCATTTTTTTCATAAATACCTACATACCATTTTCCGCCGCAAGTAATGATGCCAAGAACGATATCCGGCTTCTCCAAATCAGCTTCACCCTGGATTTTTAATCCTATTTCCCGTTCAATCTTTCTTCGGTGACTAAAGCTAACTTTATCCTCTAGATCATTTGTTTTCACAAAGATTGTTTTGAATGTCTGATCCGGAAAGGAAAGTTTGCCTGCCTTGTGATAAAGGGTCTCCAAACTATCCCCTTCGGTCAGGACCTCTATTCTTTCCCTAATAAAGGGGCTTCGGCTTGGATCGACTTTTCTTGTACTTTTAAAAACAAAATCATCAGGATTCATGTCAAACAACGCCCTGAATTCCATTTTGCATAAAGATTCTTCCTCTGAACTGCATGCATATGTGTATATAAAAATTGGCTCCACCAATCCCATTCTGTTGTATTCTCTTCAACAATCTATAAAAAGCTTATATCACTCTATTATAATGCATTTTTATAGGAAACTAAAATACCATCCATTATAGTTAAGAATATACCTCACCTGAAGGAGGCACCAAAAATGATTATTGAAATGGACGAAGAATCAAAAAAGTGGATTGTATCAAAAGGGGATCAAGTAACCATAAAAAATTTGGATGTTAAAGCTTGCTGTGCCCCCGGCGTTCAGGAACTTATAGCATTGCCCGGCAAACCTAAAACTCTAAATCATTATTCTCAAATCACATCCGATCAAGTATCATTTTATATTCATAAAAATGTGCGAAAAAAGGGGAAAGTGATTCTTACATTATCGGGCATTCCTTTCCTAAAATCCCTCTCCGTTAAGCTTCAATAATTCACTTTTAAACAATAAAAAAACAGGTAAAGGGGCCATTTATTACGACCCTTTACCTGTTTTTTTTACATTGTTTTCATCAATTCTTCCTCTGATTGTTTAACCAATTCTGCTTGTGGGATTTTGGATAGATTAACCCATTTTATGATGGAAGCCACCATAATCACGACACCTAACGCAAGCATGATAATGGATAGAACACCGTTCAATACATTATATCCACCTGCATCCGGATTCAAATAGACATTCTTAATCATCCAGAATCCACCCACATTAACCGTAACATATAGATACGCCAATGGGACTAAGCATGTCAGCATATACCAGCGTTTCTCTGCAATTTTTAAGACAACGGTAGCTCCGACAATCAGTCCGATTGACGCCATCAACTGGTTGGATACTCCAAACAGTGCCCAGACGGAACTGATATCTCCAGAGAATAATAGATATCCCCAAATAAAGCAGGCTAATGCACTGGCAAAAATATTAGCTCCCAGAGAATCTGTTCGTTTCAAAGGTTTAATAAAGTCTCCAAAGAAGTCCTGGATGAGATATCTGGCAACCCTGGTTCCTGAATCAATCGCTGTTAAAATAAATACCGCCTCAAACAGGATTACGAATTGATAAAAATAGGAAGCTAAGTGTTGGAAGAATGGTACACTGGTAAAGATTTCCGTCATACCAACAGCAAGTGTTACTGCTCCACCCGTTCTTCCTTCAAGGTCCATATCTACTGCTTCTTCCAATCTATCTAAATGGACTGTTTCCATTCCCAATGTTGAATAGACTTCAGGTGTAGAGTTAATCGCAAAATAATCTCCAGGTTGAAGGGCAACTGCAGCAATCAATGCCATAATAGCCACTAAACATTCTACTAGCATCGCACCAAAGGCTACACCTTTAATATCGCTCCAACGGCTGACCATTTTCGGAGTAGTACCTGATCCAACAAAAGCATGGAAACCTGAAATGGCACCACAGGCAATTGTGATTGAAATAAACGGCCATACTGGGCCGGCCACAATTGGACCTCCACCGTTAATGAAATCTGGAATAATAGCAGGAAACTCAACTGAAGGGTTAACGATAAATACACCAATGATAAGTGCCGCGAAAACTCCTATTTTCATAAATGTACTTAAATAATCACGTGGTGCAAGCAATAACCAAACAGGAAGTGCAGCAGCGAAAAAGGCATAGACTGGTAATATAATAGCAAGAGTGCTCTTTTCAAGCGTTAAGAAATCGCCTAACCATGTTCCCTGAATTTGTGGACCAAAGAAAATTGCTAGCATAATTAAGATAAATCCAACGGTCGTCGGGACTTTTAAATTCCCTGTCTTTTTATGATAGATTCCCACTAACATCGCAATCGGAATTGTAATCCCTACCGCAAATGTACCCCATGGGTTTCTTTCAAGTGCTCCAAGTACAACCAATGACAAACCTGCCATCGTAATTGTGATAATGAATAGCATGGCCAATCCTGTACAGAATCCTGCTACAGGTCCAAGTTCTTCTTTTGCTACCTCGGATAATGATTTACCATCGCGGCGCATAGAGGCAAAGAGCACTACTGTATCATGAACTGCTCCTCCAATTACTGCCCCAACCAATAGCCAAATCAGACCGGGTAAATAACCAAACTGAGCTGCCAAAATCGGACCAACCAATGGGCCTGCAGCAGCAATGGCTGCAAAATGGTGTCCAAATACTACCCATTTATTTGTTGGCACATAGTCCTGACCATCCTCAAGCTTTTCAGCTGGTGTTGGTTTATCATTGGATAATTTTAACACCTTGGCCGCCATAAATGTCCCATACAAACGATAGGCTATTAAAAGGATACAAATCGAACCAATAACAATTGTAATCGCATTCATTTTTGGTGTTCCCCCTTTTTTGCATACGTATTATATTTTCATATTATCAAATGAAAACACTTACACCTCATTTTCAAAATGAACCGCAAAATAAATGGGATGAATTACAACTTACAACTAATGAATAGCAAATCAATCCTATAATCCTAGTAATTGTTTCAGTTCCTTTACATAGGTTCGACTGACTGGAACCTCGGAACCATCCGACATACGTAAGTTATAGGTTGAATTAAACCATGGTAATATCTCCACGATATGATCGATATTCACAAGATAGCTCCGATGTACCCGAAAGAATTGTGTCCGGGGCAATTTTTTTTCTAATCCAATCAGTGCCTCACTTACTTTATAAAGATGATTAACAGCCCGGATTTTACACTTTCCTTCGTATGATTCTAGGAATACGATATCATTGCATGTAAGCAATATAATTTTTTCTTCTGTCATAACAGCTATTTTTCCCTTACATTGAAGATTACTGGTATCTACTTTTCCAGGCTCCTTTGTGTGTAAATGAAGCTTTTTAACTTTGTCCAGCATTTTATGAATACGTTCTTCACTGAACGGTTTCAAAAGATAATCTACCGCATTTACGTCAAAAGCCTGAAGAGCATACTCGTCATAGGCAGTCGCAAAAACGATAGCTGGAACCGGGTTCAGACCTTCTAGTTTAGCGGCTAAATGTAATCCGTTCTCTCCCGCTAATTCAATATCTAAGAAGACAATATCCGGCTTTAACAGTGGAATATCATGTAATGCATCATCTATACAATCACTCTCACCCAAGATCTCCACTTCTCTGCTTCTTGCTAGTAAATATTTCAATTCGTCCCTGGCTAATGGTTCATCATCCACTACATAGGCTCGTAGCATCCTGCTCGTCACCTCCTTTACTTTCCAGCGGGATTAAGATATTAACAGTGGTGCCCTCACCCACTTTGCTATCAACCTTAAAATGGGCTTGGTTATTATAAATACCTTTTAAGCGTTCACTAATATTAAAAATGGCTGTACCGTTTCCACCGGCTGACGGTACAACCTGCTTGCTCAGACTTTTCAACCTTTCTTCCACAATCCCCTGTCCATTATCCGCAACAATCATTCTCATATAATTGCCATGTGAGCACACTTGTATATTAATTTTCCCAAACTGTTTTCTTTGTGGAAATGCATAATGAATCGCATTCTCTACCAAAGGCTGCAATAAAAATGGGGGAATCAATACATTTTCTAATCCATTCTCTATATCAAAATTAACTTCATATTTATGAGGAAAACGTGTTTGCTCTAAAGATAAATAGGCTTTCACATTTTCCAGCTCTTTTTCTAACGGGATCAGCAACTGTCTGGCTCCCTGTAAATTGCCTCGAAAAAATAAACTTAATTCCAATAGTAGTTTACGAGCTTTATCAGGATCAGTCCGGCATAAGGCAGATATCGTATTTAAACTATTAAATAAGAAGTGTGGATGAATCTGAGCCTGCAGGGCTTTTATCTCAGCATCCTTTAAAAGCCTCGCCTGCCTTTCCGCTTCTGCCAGCTCAAGCTGAGTTGAAAATAAATTAGCCAGCCCCTCTGCTAACTGCTGCTGAACTCTGTCTAATTTATCCGGCTTTGTATAATACAATTTTAAAGTTCCAGAGATTTCCCCCTTCACTTTTAAAGGGAGGACGATGGCAGCTACGAGCGGACAGTCCTTATGCCTGCACTCGATTTCCTCCTTCGATTTGGCTATTGAAACATATCCTGATTCAAGTACTTTTTTAGTCAGCCCAGTACTCGGCTTCACGCCAGGTTTATGATGATCGGAGGCTGCCCCCAAATGTGCAAGAACCAAATGTTCATCCGTGATAGAGACAGCATCTGCATCGGTTAAATTAAGCATAATTTTTGATATTTCTTTGCATGATTGGGTGTTTAAGCCCTGTCGAAAATGCGGAAGAGTCTGGTCCGCAATTAAAAATGCCTGATTGGTTTGATTCGCACGCGCTATCTCCCCATCACGTTTTATAGACTGAACGATCAGCATAAATAATAGTGTTCCGAATCCATTCATGGTGATCATTGGTAAACCGATAAACTGCACGAGGCTCCATGCATGCTCAAGAGGTTTGGCAGTCGCAAGGATAATCACCATTTGCAAAGCTTCGAGGGACATCCCAATTCCTGCAGCAAACAAAGGAGTTATCTGACCCCCGCTCCTTTTTCTTCTGTTGCCTATATACCCTGCCAATATTCCGGCCAGGATGGTAGAAAGGGCGCAGGAAAAGGCTGTAAACCCTCCCAATGTATAACGGTGTATACCGGCTATCAGACCAGCTCCTCCTCCAACAACGGGACCTCCCAATAATCCGCCTATCACAACACCCATCACTCTTGTATTAGCAATGGCACTATCTTCTCCAATAGCTGAAAGCCATCTATTCTCTTCAACCATAGAATGATAAACTTCTATTCCAGTATAATTACTAATAATCCCAAACATGCCGAATAATAGAAATAATTTCAACTGCTCATTTAGATTATGGTCTGGGTGAATGATTTGGCGAAAGGAATTCATTTTAGAAATTAAAAAGGCTACAATGACAATAATGCCTACCTTTTCAAGCATAATTGGGACTAAATCTAACATAGCCATCTCCCCTGGTTAGCGAACTTTCCATCCTCTTCTATAATTGTTAATTCTCCCTTTATTATATTTGAAAAATTAAGAAAAACAAAAAGATAGCCCTTTCATTACTATTGTTATATTAAATGCACACTTCTATTATAGATTCATCCTTTAAATCCCTTGACACAGTTTACAATGAAATTATATTCTTGACTCTGTGACTCTATTAAAATTCATTTTTATTCACAGCTCTGCTCTCCGTTTTGCAATAGCAGCAGTAACGTCTTCTCACTTGAGTAAACGATTTTGTATGTCTTGTTATACGGGGTTCAGAAAGCTTATTAAACTTCAACAAGGAGAATCGTTATGTGGTTTATTTTTTCACTACTAACAGCTTTAGCATGGGGTGGTGCTGACCTATTTTATAAAAAGGGATCAGACAGCAACGACAAGTACAGCCATATTAAAATTATCATCATGGTTGGTCTTGTCATGGGAATTCATGCAACAGCCTATATGATTATAAAAGATATACAGTTCAATCCAATGGAGATGATTCATTATTTACCAGTATCTTCTTTATACATCCTTTCCATGGCATTTGGGTATATTGGTTTGCGCTATATTGAATTGTCTATCGCCTCACCAATACAGAATTCCTCAGGTGTCGTAACAAGCATTCTGCTCTTCATCTTTTTCACTCATGAGCTAAGTATCATTGAAGTACTTGGGATTATCATCATCACTCTTGGGATTGTGGGGATAGCCGTTCTGGAAAAAAGAGCAGAAGATGAAGCTCGTCGACTGAATTCTGAGCATATCGATAAAAAATACCAAATTGGTTTCTTGGCTATTATCTTCCCAATTTTATATTGCATTATTGATGGACTTGCTACATTTGCGGATGCCATCTATCTGGATGAATTGAATCTAATCAGCGAAAATTCAGCTTTACTTGCGTATGAATATACCTTTTTCCTATGCGCTGCCGTATGTTTTATCTATCTTCGCTTTATAAAGAAGGAATCCTTCCATGTATTTAAAGAGCGCGATAAAGGGATAGCAGCTATTTTGGAAACGATTGGTCAATTTTTCTACGTATTTGCCATGGCATCAGGCTATGCAATTATCGCAGCACCATTGATTGCTTCTTACAGTATCTTTTCAATTATCCTGTCACGAATCTTCCTAAAAGAGAAGCTGACTAAAAAACAATACATGATCATCGCAGTTGTTATCTTCGGTATTATCCTGCTGGGGATAGCGGATGAACTCTAAATTTGAATTTGCCTTTTAATAATGTAGATTAAAGACCAAATCCCTTATGGATTTGGTCTTTTTTTCAGAATGAATTGTGCTACTGCTAAGATAAACATGAAAAAGAGAGCTCTCGATTCTGGCCTTCCCCTTAACCTCATTGCCATGCTTATATTTCTAAAGGAAAAAACAAAAAAAGAGAGATACCTAGTACCTTTCTTTACTATTTAATACTTATAGTATGGTTTATCAGAACTGAAGCTTGTTTAGTATCATTAATTGATTGTTCAAAAGCATATGGATTATATATATTTCAAGTAAATCTTGGGCTCTTCCATATGCTTCAACAAATCATTTAATTACATGTACTTAGTTTGACAACATAATAATTTAGTGATAGCATTTTTTTCATAATATTTTTTCAGAATTATGTTAATAAGTTAACATAATCTAATAATTGATAATTTAATATAGCACGCTTTGATCGCTGTGGATAAAACTATGGCGGGAGCAGCTTCTGGAGAGACTGTATTTATACAGCGCCGAAGGATTCACAATCTCAGGCAAAAGGACAGAATGGTAACGATTTTTGTTATTCTTGCCCTTTTAGAGATTGGAGACAACCAATCTCTTTTTTTATTGTCAAATATCAATAGTGAGGTGAGACATAGTATCTAAATAAAGCGAGAAAAATGATAAATATCTATTTTACTAGGTGCCTGTTTTAGACATCTAAGATTAAACGGGGGCATGCAACTTGGCTAAGCAAGAGTTAAAAAGGGATTTAAAAAATCGTCATGTACAATTAATAGCAATTGGGGGCACAATTGGAACCGGCTTATTTTTAGGCTCCGGAAAATCCATTCATTTAGCCGGTCCATCCATCTTATTTTCTTATCTGATTATCGGAGTAGCTCTATTTTTTGTTATGAGAGCACTGGGTGAATTACTTTTATCCAATACAAATCATACATCATTTATCGATTTCGCAGCTGAATATTTGGGTCCATGGGCTGGATTTGTGACTGGCTGGACGTATTGGTTCTGCTGGATTATGACAGCCATGGCTGATATTATCGCTGTTGGTTTATATACACAATACTGGTTTGATATCCCGCAATGGGTGCCTGCCATCATCTGTTTAGTAATTCTATTAGGATTAAATCTATTAACCGTCAAACTGTTTGGTGAGTTGGAATTCTGGTTTGCGATTATTAAAGTCGTCACTATTGTTGCACTAATTGTCGTAGGAATCGTACTGCTTGTGATTGGATTTGAAACAGATAGCGGAACTGTTTCTGTTTCTAACCTTTGGAATCATGGCGGCATGTTCCCGAATGGAATATCAGGGTTCTTACTATCACTGCAAATGGTTGTCTTCTCCTTCGTCGGAGTTGAACTTATTGGTGTATCTGCTGCTGAAACAGCTAATCCACGAAAAAACATTCCATCTGCTATCAACAAAATACCGGTACGGATTTTACTGTTTTATGTAGGTGCCTTATTTGTTATTTTATGCATCAATCCTTGGGATCAATTAAGTGCGACAAGCAGCCCATTTGTAGGTGTCTTCGCCTTAATCGGGATTCCAATGGCGGCAGGTATTATCAACTTTGTTGTATTAACATCGGCAGCCTCTGCTGCAAACAGCGGTTTATTCTCAACCAGCCGGATAATGTACAACTTAAGCAATCATAATGAAGCACCAAAAAAACTTGGCAAATTAAATAAACACCATGTACCGAGCAATGCATTATTAACTTCTACTATTGTAGTTTCTGTCGGTGCACTGCTTAGCAAGCTGATACCAGAGCAGGCCTTTACAATCGTCACAACAATCAGCGCCATCTGTTTCATTTGGGTATGGAGCATTATTTTAATCTCGCATATCAAATATGTAAAAACAAGACCTGATTTAAGAGCTAAATCTACATTCAAAGCTCCATTAACACCAGCTATAAATTATGTAATCCTAGGTATGTTTGCTTTCATACTGATTGTAATGCTCATTGCTGCGGAAACACGCTTAGCAATGCTGCTTACACCATTATGGTTTGTCTTATTGTTCATTTTATATAACTATCATAAAAAGAAGAGATTATGATAATAGAGCAAAAGCAAAAATAATAATGCACTCCAGTTGTTAGATTACACTTAACAATTGGAGTGCATTTTTTTTCTATAGTATTCTGCTTGAGGTTTATTACTTAAGGTTATTGATTGGAATTATTCGTGTTTGTGCATATCGATGACCATACGGCCCTGGATTTTACCTGCTTCCATTTCTTCAAAAATATCATTTACTTCATGCAAGCATCTTGTTTCAACGATTGGCACTACTTTGCCCTCTGCTCCAAATTGGAAAGCCTCTTCTAAATCCTTACGTGTACCAACTAAGGAACCAACGATTTGAATACCATCCAATACGGTTTTCACGATAGCCAAATCCATTGTTTCAGGAGGTAATCCTACTGCAACAACTTTAGCAGTGGCACGAACAGAGTTAACAGCCTGGTTAAAGGCAACTTTGGAAACAGCTGTAACAACTGCAGCATGAGCTCCTCCAACTTTCTCCTGAATCCACTCACCTGCATCTCCATCTGTTAATGGGTTACATACAAGATCTGCTCCTACTTCTTTGGACAATGCCAATTTATCATCATTAATATCCACTGCAATTACTTTTGCATTGAATACATTTTTCGCATATTGGATCGCAAGGTTACCTAATCCACCACAGCCATAGATAGCAATCCATTGACCAGGTTTAATATCAGAAACTTTAATTGCTTTGTAGCAAGTTACCCCTGCACATGTAATACTGCTCGCTTGAGCTGGATCAAGACCTTCAGGTACTTTAACCGCATAGTCCGCTTCTACGATACATTGCTCAGCCATTGCTCCATCAACCGTGAAGCCGGCGTTTTGTACGCTGCGGCAGAAGGTTTCATTTCCCGTCACACAGTATTCGCAAGTTCCGCATCCCTTAAAGAACCAGGCAATGCTGACACGATCTCCTACTTTTAAACTTGTAACGTCGTCTGCAATTTCTTTCACAATGCCGATTCCTTCATGTCCAGGAATTCTTCCCGGAACTGCACCGAAATCACCTTTTGCTACGTGCAAGTCTGTATGACATACTCCGCAATATTCTACATCAACTAAAGCTTGACCGGGTTTTAACTTAGGAAGCTCCTTTTCAACTAATTCTACTTTACCAGGATTCTTTGCACTCACTACAGCTGCTTTCATTCCAATCAATCCTCCGTATGTATATTAACTTGCTCAGTGTTTCACATACTTATTATAATTATAATAGTTAGCAAAGTAAATACATATTGAACGATTTTATATATTCAGATTATTAAAATATATACATCTCCAACTAACTTCCACAAATACGACTAAATTACGTGTTTTAGCAGAATTGTATACTCAGAAATGTATAATACACCTCAAAATTCAATACACCACGTGTTGCTTTCTTACTAATAAATCCATAAACACTAAAATGGCCATTCCATTTGAAGAGAAGGCCATTTTAGTTTCTATATATGATTATCATATTTGCATTTGTACAATGATTATTCAGCTTTTACTAATATTTTAATATGATTTCGTTCGTTTAATAAACCTTCAAAGCCTTCTTCAATCACATCATCCAACTTAATTCGTTTGGTAACGAGTTTGTCAGCTGGGAAGTAGCCCTGAGCCATTAAATTGATAACAGCAGGAAATATATCACGGTATCCAATAATACCGTTGATTGTACGTTCTTTCATAACAATATCGTTTGGATGAATAGACGCTTCTTTTTCAAAAATACTAACAATCATCGTTTCACCATTAAATTTAGTTGAATGAATAGCTTGTTTTAAAACAATCGGTACTCCTGTTACTTCATATGAAACGTCAACACCGCCATTTGTCAATTTAGTTAATTGTTCAACGACATCACCCTGATTCGGATCAATAGCAATAGCACCAAGTTCTTCTGCTTTTTGCCTGCGTTGTTCTGATAATTCTACTGCATAAATTTCAGCCGCACCAGCTGCTTTTAACGCTTCAATAACTAATAAACCAATTGGTCCTGTTCCAAATACCGCTGCTTTATCGCCAACTTTAAGTTTACTTTGTTTAACAGCGTGTACAGCAACAGCTGAAGGTTCTACGAGTGCCCCTTGTTCAAATGAAACATTTTCAGGCAGCTTATGTAACATATGTTCCGGTATAGAAGCGTATTCAGAGAATCCTCCACCGCCTCCTGCTAAACCATAAAAGCCCATTAGCTCACATAGATTATATTTTCCTTGTTTACAAGCTTCGCATTTTCCACAGGAGTAGACGGGCTCAACTGTAACACGGTCACCAACTTGGACTCTGGTTACGCCTTCGCCAACCTCTACAACTTGTCCAGAAAATTCATGTCCCATTACAATCGGAGCTTTCTCCTTACTCAATGGGTGTGGCTCTTCGGTTGGGATAAAAATTGGACCGGCTGTATATTCGTGTAAGTCACTTCCACAAATACCGCACCATTCAACTTTAATTTTTGCTTCTCCCTTTTTGGCAGTAGGTTCCTCTAAATTGTCTAACCTTAAATCTTTAGCATTGTACCATCTGAGTGCTTTCATATTGGTCATCTCCTAAAATTTTGTTAGAAACGCATAATACAGAACACTTTTATTATATCATTATATCGATTGACAACAAATTTATTAACTGATTAATCTGAATTATATTTGTTTTTATGACAAACACTTGAACAATAGAAAGGTAATCTTAATAACCCCTAAAAATATCTTAGTCATATATTTGTGTAAAATAACTTAAATATTAAAGGATGACTCCATCACTAAGAGCCATCCTTTAATTCACTAAAAACCAAGTTTTAATTAAAATCCTGCTTACGCTTCAATTCTTTTGCTTAAAAACAACTTAACTTCATCCATACTTGGATAAGAATTCTGTGTACCACGTTTTGTGACACTTAATGCTGCAAAGGCATTAGCCATTTTTATCGATTGGACAATATCCCCATTCTGAATATAATTATAGGCGAAACAGCCGATGAATGCGTCTCCGGCCCCCGTTGTGTCTACAGCATCAACCTTGAATGAATCAACGATTTGCGTTCCTCTATCGGTTATCCACATCACGCCTCGGCTTCCCATCGTCACGATAACATTTTTAACTCCTTTATCTATCAGGCTGACTGCAGCAGCTTTAATTTGCTCAATCGTTGAAACAGGCATGCCAGTCAAGATATCCAGTTCACTTTCATTGGGAACAAAAAAGTCACATTTGCATACATAATTGAAATCCAAATTTTTGGTAGCAGGAGCAGGATTCAGAATAACAGGAATCCCATGCTCGTTCCCAAATTCTATCGCCCGATAAACGGTTTCGAGCGCGATTTCTAACTGAAGAATAATTAAAGAACATATCTTGAGCTTTTCGGCCGCTTTATCGACATCCTCAGGTAAAAGGTACTGATTGGCCCCTTTAATGATTAAAATACGATTTTTGGAATCCGAATCTACAAAGATTGGTGCGACCCCGCTGCTGCTTCCGGGGACCTTATTCGTAAATTCTGTATCAATTCCATAGCGTTTAAGATTTTGAATGGTGTTATCTGCAAAAATGTCATCGCCTACCTTCGTAACCATCATGACCTTGGAGCCCAGTTTTGCAGCTGCCACTGCCTGGTTGGCCCCTTTTCCTCCACACCCCATTGAAAAGCTAGGTGCTTCAAGTGTTTCTCCCTCTTCTGGCATTCTATCAATATAGGAAATTAGATCGACCATATTGGATCCTATCACCGCAATATCCATGCTATTACCACCTTATTTTTCTCTTGCCGACTGAATTAAATATAGATCATTTTTTTTTTGCAGCGCTGCATTTCGGCAGAATAAGAGCGCCCGTATCTGTTGGTTGCTGTTAGTAAAATTAAACAGCCTGTCTCCAATCTCTTGTTCCATTCATGGGTGAATAATTCTCTTTAGATGTAATAGATAACCTGCAAAATTTATCTATCTAGTAACGAGTAATGGAAGACACATTTTTTTCCTATTTCTATACTACACTTATACATCATATTTCTCCTATATTCACAGTCATATTATTTGAAATTTTATTAAATTAGACAAATAATAGTATAGAAAACGCTTCACTGGTGTATTTTTATTCCAAAGTGGCATCAAAACTTTATATTTAAGAGTTTTCAATACGAACATAGGGGAGATATCAACATGATTTATGCAAATCCAAATACAGAAGGCGCAGTTGTGCATTTCAAAGAGAAATACGATAACTTTATCGGCGGAAAATGGGTCGCACCTGTTAAAGGTCAATACTTTGAAAATAAATCTCCGGTAACCGGAGAAGTTTTTACAAAGGCTGCTCGTTCTTCTGCTGAAGATATTGAATTAGCATTAGATGCGGCACATGCAGCAAAAGAAGCTTGGGGGAAAACTTCTACTGCTGAACGTGCACGTATTTTAAATAAAATTGCAGATCGTTTAGAAGAAAACCTGGAAATGCTCGCTGTAGCTGAGACTTGGGATAACGGGAAAGCAGTACGTGAAACATTGAATGCTGATGTTCCTTTGGCAATTGATCACTTCCGTTATTTCGCAAGTGCCATTCGTACACAAGAAGGAAGAACTACTCAATTAGATAATGATACAGTAGCTTACCACTTCCAAGAACCACTTGGTGTTGTTGGTCAAATCATTCCTTGGAATTTCCCAATTCTAATGGCTGTCTGGAAGATTGCCCCGGCATTAGCAGCAGGTAACTGCATCGTATTAAAACCAGCTGAACAAACTCCTGCATCCATTATGGTTCTTGTTGAGTTAATTCAGGATATACTCCCAGCGGGTGTTCTGAACATCGTAAATGGTTTTGGTATTGAAGTAGGAAAACCACTTGCAACAAATCCACGTATTGCGAAGATTGCCTTTACTGGTTCTACAGCAGTGGGACGCCAAATAATGCAATATGCTACTGAAAACATTATTCCTGTCACATTGGAGCTTGGCGGTAAATCACCTAACGTATTCTTTGAAGATGTAATAGACAAAGATGATGAATTTTTAAATAAAGCAATCGAAGGCTTAGTGATGTTTGCTCTAAACTCCGGTGAAATTTGCACATGCCCTTCCCGTGCATTAATCCAGGAATCAATCTATGAAAAATTTATGGAACGTGCATTAGAGCGTGTGAAAGCTATTAAGATTGGCAACCCACTTGACACAGAAGTTATGATGGGCGCACAGGCTTCAAATGAACAAAAAGAAAAAATCTTATCCTACATTAAACTCGGCAAAGAAGAAGGTGCTGAATGTTTAATTGGCGGAGAAGAAAATGACCTTGGTGAAGACCTTAAAAATGGTAACTATATTAAACCGACTGTTTTCAAAGGTCATAACAAAATGCGTATATTCCAGGAAGAAATCTTTGGTCCAGTTCTTAGTGTAACGACTTTCAAAGATTTTGACGAAGCAATGGAAATTGCAAATGATACCTTGTACGGATTAGGTGCCGGTGTATGGTCCCGCAGTGGAGATCTTGCTTACCGTGCCGGCCGTGCGATACAAGCTGGTCGTGTATGGACAAACACATATCATCAATATCCAGCAGGTGCTGCTTTCGGCGGTTACAAATTATCCGGTATCGGCCGTGAAAACCATGCTATGATGTTAGATCATTACCAACAAACAAAATGTTTGTTAGTAAGCTATGATAAAAATGCTCAAGGTTTCTTCTAAAAGGAGTGACTCTAAAATGGTAGAACGTGTCGTAGCAACCGAAGAGGCACTTCAATTAATAGATTCATTAAAAAGAACTCACGGCTCTATTATGTTTTACCAATCCGGAGGCTGCTGTGATGGATCTGCTCCCATGTGTTATAAGGAAGATGATTTTAAAACGGGGGATTCTGATGTATACCTCGGTTCCATTGGAGGAGCACCGTTTTATATCCATAAGATGCAATATGAGTACTGGAAACATACTCAATTGATCCTAGATGCTACTGATGGAAGAGGAGCAGCCTTTTCACTTGATAGTATAGAAGATTGTCATTTCATTACGAAATCACGAGTATTCTCTGATGAAGAATATGCAAAACTAAAAAATCAAATAGAAGCCTAAATAAAAATGCCCCAAAGTTATCAATAACTTTGGGGCATTTTCTATTAAACATTATTTATTCTTCTTTATTTATCACACATAATCTAACATTTTTCGACATATTTCTATTAAATAAACAAAATTATAGTCTCTCAATTTTGATTTTTTAGTTAATCTAAAATAAAATGGTATATTGTACTACATCATGCTAAAGGAGAGAGAATTTTTGGTTAAATTAAACAAACAGTCGGGTGTTCCAGGCATTCCGAACACAGGTTTTTTCGGACACCCTAAAGGACTTTTCACATTATTTTTCACAGAGTTTTGGGAACGTTTTTCGTATTATGGAATGCGGGCCATCCTGGTCCTCTACTTATACGCTGAAGTTAGCAAGGGCGGACTGGGGTTTGATCAAACCACAGCCATGTCAATTGCTGCAATCTATGGATCTTTAGTCTATCTATCAGGTATTATCGGTGGATGGGTTGCAGACCGTTTACTTGGGACAAGCAGAACCGTATTCTACGGTGGAGTTTTTATTATGCTTGGTCATGTTGTTCTGGCATTACCGCTCGGGGCTGAAGCCTTTTTTGCCAGTATGTTCTTAATTATCATTGGTACCGGATTGCTAAAACCGAACATTTCCAGTGTTGTTGGTGACTTATATACAAAGGCCGACAATCGCCGGGACTCAGGATTCAGTATCTTCTATATGGGGATTAATTTAGGTGCTTTTATAGCTCCATTTGTTGTAGAAGGATTACGCGGGCATTACGATAGCTACCATGCAGGTTTTTCAGCTGCTGCTGTAGGTATGTTTCTTGGATTAATCGTATTTGTTATTACGAAAAAGAAAAATCTGGGCACCATTGGAACACAGCCACCTAATCCATTAAGCCCTGAAGGCAAAAAGAAATTTGCTCTTTATTTTGGGGTAACAATTGCTCTATTAATTGTCCTTTTCTATGCTCTGATTACAATCGGTTGGCTAACCATTGATCGATTTGTTTTACTCGTAACTATTTTGGCAGTTATTATACCAGTCGTTTACTTTGTTTGGATGTACAAAAGCTCTAAAACAACTGCAGAAGAACAATCAAGATTACTTGCCTATATTCCATTATTCCTGTCAGCAGTTATCTTCTGGGCTATTTATGAACAAGGCTCTAATTTACTGAATATTTATGCTTTAGAACGGACTAATTTAACATTGTTAGGCTTTAAAATCGCACCTGGTGTGCTACAGGCAATGCCTGCCCTCTTCGTGATCATCTTTGCACCAGTTGCAGCTTGGTTATGGATGAAGCTTGGGGATAGACAGCCTTCAACTTCCAGAAAATTTTCAATTGGCTTGCTATTAGCAGGTCTATCATTCATTGTGATGCTTGTACCAGGATACTTAAGTGGCGGTGACTCACTTGTTAGTCCTTATTGGCTCATATTGAGCTACCTAATCGTCACACTTGGAGAGCTTTGTCTATCTCCTGTTGGTTTATCTGCTACAACTAAATTGGCACCTGCTGCATTCTCCGCTCAAACGATGAGCCTATGGTTCCTCGCAAGCGCAGTTGCACAGGCTATAAATGCACAGCTTGTAAAACTTTATAGTACGGAAACGGAACTCCTGTATTTTGGATTAATTGGTGGATTCGCAATTCTATGTTCAATTATTATTTACTTCATCTCACCAACCATCCAAAAATACATGAGAGGCGTTAAATAAGGAAAAAAGATGCCCCTGGTTTTAAAACCGGGGGCATCTTTATGTTCTGAATGTTCTCTGCTATCAGGCAGCGAACAGACAATCACTTTAGCGCTCTCTGTTCACCATATAATTCAATAAGTGCTTTAAAAATGAACTCTTCGGTGAAATCTGTACAATAGCTTCCATAGCATAGCAGTAATGATCCCACATTACTTTACGAGCACCCTCCCTGCCAAGAACTGATACAAATGTAGAATTATTATTCTCTTTGTCCTGTCCGACTGGTTTTCCAAGTAAAAGGTCATCCCCCTCCAGATCAAGCAAGTCATCTTTAATTTGAAATGCGATTCCGGCATGATGGGCGAATTTTTTTAACTTCTCTATCTCGGATTCCCCTACTTGAGCAAGAATGGCAGGCATAATGAGTGATGCCTCAAATGCGATTCCTGTTTTGTAGAAGGAAAGCGTGTTTAATTCCTCTAAAGTCAGCATTTTCCCTTTCGATTCCAAGTCCATTGCCTGCCCTCTGCACATATCCATGGCTACCTGGGATGAATATCGAATTAACTGTAGAACAGACGCAGCATCAAACTGTTTCAGTGATGCTTGTTCCTTCATAGCATTCTGAATAAGATATACTGAAGTTATTTCTGCTATTCCTGTATTATGGACCGTATGCAAGGTAGCACGGCCTCTTCGAATAGGCGCATTATCCTGAGATGGCAGATCATCGAGAATAAGAGATGCCGTATGCATATATTCCAGGGATTTAAGAAGCGGCAAAATCGCTGTAGAATCCAGCCCATACTCCCTGACTCCCATCATCCAGGTCACGATTGGCCTTAGCCTCTTTCCATCACCTTCAAGACTGTAATTTGCCGCATCAATGATTGGATCATTCGTCAAAAGTGTAGATTCTAGTTGATTAATAGGCAGATATTGATTAATCTCCTGACGAATGCTCTTTATTGTGTTAGCAAATTCGCTTTCCTCTTGACGATCCTTTCTCAGATTGGAAAGGATATGATCTCGGAGCAATTTATCAAAGAAATCCACATCATCTGCTTTCTGAACCATCGTTTGGATAAGGCGATTAAATGTCGGCATATTTGCTGTTAATAAATTCATCAATTCATCATACTGCTTAGTACCTAATCGTTCTTTATTTCTTTTTAGGCCATTAATTGCTCGATCTAGTATGACCTCACAAGCATGTGGATCAGAATCATATACATGATGAATCAAGTTGAAAATAACCGTCCAATATAATTCGAATGGGTTAATAAGGTCAGGACGCTTATCATGATAGGTTAGATAATACGTATATGGAGTGACCGCTCCTGCATCCATATCATCAAATAAATCCGCAAAGTCATCTGCCAATTGATTGTATATTCCATAGTAAAACGTGCGTTTGTTAAACCCTTCATCCTCTGGTGCACTAATAACAGAACGAACGATCAATCGTGAAGATGATGATTTTAATATGATTGGAATAAACAAATCTTCATTGGTGTAATGTTCATTTGTTAACTCTTTAACTCGGTCTACTTCCTGTGAATGAAAAAACACATACGCCTGGTCGAAAAATATCCTGGAATTTTCAGGGCTTTGGCAACCTTTAATATACTCGAATGCTTCCTTCAGTTCTGAATGAATAAACCGGATAAGTTCTTCATTTTTACCAGACCACTCGTCTATTTCTGGGACTGTCCCATTTATAAGCGTCATTCTAATGATAGTTGAAAACTGCTTTTTCTCCTCATCGGATAAAACATTTGCATCTAGTAAATCATCTATAAAAGGATAGGTCAGACCATAGGAATATCCTAGCCGAATGGCTTCATCAAGTTTCTGTGCCCGTTCCTCCGGGGAAATATCAGAGCCCATCTCTTCCCTAACGTGCATCATAACTCCACCTATGATTTTGATTAATTTACGTTGGGCATTTTCGGCATCCATTCCATTCGGTATAGAGGATGACACGATTCTTAGCTTGTCGAATAGCCAGATGATTGTTGACTCGATATTCTCCTTTTGACCCCATCTGTACAAACCGTGTGTACTAAACAAATCAAACTCACTAGCTTCTTCAAATTTATCTGTAACTATTTGAGAGATGAGCGTATCCACGACTTGTTTGATTTTAGTTTGTGTTTCAGGCTTGTCCAAGGCTTTGCCCAAATCTCTCAGATAGATATATGAAATACTTCGATGAAGATACTGCTCCAGTTTCCCTCTCTTATTCAACCAGCTTATATACTGATGATACTCCTTATTTGTTGTTTTTTTATTTTTATGAGCAAAAAGGGAAGCTAAGGATCGATGACGAATATGATTCTGCTTCCACGATTGAATATCTTTCGTTAATGCATCGATATAGCTCTTTTCAATCACCTGCGCACGCAAGGATTCAAAATACTTTTCAGCCTTCTCTTCAGCCAATACATAACATTTATCACTATTATTTATGACCTTCTCATTCATAAGTTCAACTACCTCTTGTTTTCTTTTGGTTATACAATTTCCTACTCACTTAATACAAAAGTACCATCTTTATAAGCATAAAGCTAAAATAAACAATGTGGTATTTTTGACCTATTTCTCACTGAACGATTATCGCCCCTGACCAACGACTTATTTATATACTCGTCAGGAAAACATACCTTTACTAACTATAAAAATCCCCCTTCAAACTTTGAAAGAGGATTTCTCATGCATGTTTTATAAATAACATTTAATTGATTTTTCAATCCAATAGGTAAATATCGTATTTGGACATCTTTTTTCAAATAATTTCATTTTTAAATACATATCAATCCCATCTGAAACATCATGCCATAAATCCGTAAAAACAAAATCAAATTGACCCTTTGCCATAGATTTTTGAGCATATTCAAAGGCATTAGCTTTAATGATCTTAATCTTTTGATGGTTTTTGAATTGCGGCAATATATACGTTTGGAACAAGTTAATAACGTCTTCATTCATTTCGACTACCGTGATGCTATCAACATTTTCTTTTTCAGAAATCATATAGGTATAATAGCCAAGTCCCAACCCATATGTAAGTACATTTCCAAACGCCTGTTCAATCGGTTCTTTCATGGTTTCAATTTCATTAGGCGTTACTGTCATCCATATTCTTCCGTTTTCCAAAATAGCTGGATACTCAAATTCTGTTTCAAAAAAACCAATTTGCGGGATTTGCCTGCCTTCTTTTGTTTTGACAATATCATTGCATACAAAGCCCTCAAACGGTTTATACTTTTCATATTTCAGTTCACTATTACCAATCTTCAACGTTGGGATCTTGATATTCTTATAATAAGTGTTTTCGTAAAATTCCTTTTCATCCAGTTTAAAAAACATTCCATTAAAGTAATTGTTGAATAGATTCTTATCATCCATCTTATCCACAATATCCAATCCAAAAGCAGACGCTAAAATGACCGCAAACGCATGCTCATAAGATACTCCAAACTGAACAATCTCTTTTATCTCTTCCCCATCAACAAAATCGGGCGCCTTATTTAAATAATTGCTTAGCAATGCGAACACTTTATAATTATCTTCTTTTACTCCATCATTCGGTTTCATTTCTTCACCTGTATTCATTGAGTTATAGTAAAATAATAGCGAAAAAATCGAGATGGAGCAATGAAACTGGAATTCCTCTTAAGTAAAACAGGCACTTCAGATAAATGAATGAATAAAAAAGTCCCTGATTCCAGTATAGAAATCAGGGACAGCTTACTGTATAGCTTTGCTGTAATTCGATTAGCAATTAATTATGTTACTTACTATGCACTTTTCGCCTTAGCTTGTTTACTTTCTCCAATTTTTTCTATATCCTCTAAACTGCGACCGCGAGTTTCAGGAACGCATGTCCGTATAAATAGGACTCCCAGTAAACAAATACCGCCGAAGATGGCAAAAACAGCTTCTTGAGGCATAAAAGCAATCATGATTGGGAAAAGCAATCCGACCAAGAAAGAACCAATCCAGTTAAATGATGAAGCTAATCCTGACGCACGTCCGCGAATGGCTAGCGGGAATATTTCTCCAACTATGACCCAAGTTAAAGGAGCCCATGTGAATGAATAAAACGCAACATAGATACTTAGAAAAACAACCATCATCATCGGATTCACATTAGGAATTAGTATGTTTAAGATGGCAGGAAAAATAAAGGAGAGTCCCATAATGGTTCCGCCAACTGTTAATAAAGTACGGCGCTTAAATTTATCAGCAATGACCAGGAATACTAATGAACCTATTACGAGGATAATCCCCTGAATGATTGGCCACATCAACGCGGAACTGGCTGCATGACCCGTAGCATTTTCCACAATCAAAGGAATGTAATAGAAGATGGCATTTGCACCCTGGAATTGTTGAAAAGCTGCTACACCTACACCCGCAAAGACCAAGTAACGGTATTTACCACTTAAGAGAGTTCCCCAAGACGTTTTCTGACTTACCGTTTTTTCTTCTTTTGCAGCTTCTTGAATTTGTTTTATTTCAGCATCAATATCTTTTTTATTTGAACGAATATAGCCCAATACCTTACGAGCTTCATCAAATTTATTATTCTTAATTAAAAATCTTGGTGATTCAGGTAACTTTAACATTCCAAAAAATAAGATGATAGCAGGTACTGCAGCCAAACCAAGCATCATCCGCCATGCCATAGTTTCTGGCAGGTCTTTCAATAGATAATCAACAATGTATGAGAGCAACATCCCAGAAACGATCATGGTTTGATTTATTCCTGACAGACGACCGCGCAATTTTGCAGGCGCCATTTCCGACATATAGGCTGGAACCAACGCAGAGGCAGCCCCAACAGCTAGTCCTAGAAACATCCGTGATACAATCAAAAATAGTATTCCATCATGGGGGGCTATGCCTGACAATATGGATCCCACAACAAAAATGACAGCAGATATTAAAATCATTTTACGTCGTCCTAAACGGTCAGACAGCTGACCAGCTACGACACCTCCAAAAATAGCTCCAAACATTACCGAAGAGGTAATCCAACCAATAGCGGTAGCTCTTCCTTCGAGGCTCCAATCACTTTCTAAAAAAGGTAATGCTCCCGTCATAACACCTATATCATAACCAAAAAGAATGCCGGCAAAAGCTCCAAAGAAATAAATAAAGCGACTTGATATTTTCTTTTCATTAACCATGAATGTTCCCTCCACAAGGTGCAAAAATATATTGCTAGAAATCCTACCACTAAGACTATTAATAGCCTTAACATATATAAAAGCGTTTTCAAGTCCTGCAAAATTGCTATAATACCAGTAAGTTTTTAATAGAATATTTACGTTCATAGCTTGTCTTACATGATAGTAGGTGTTGCCTATTTAATAATAGAGATGCTCTGTTTAATTTAATGAATAACGCATTAGGGTACTTTTGAATCAAATATAATGAATCCAAAAACATTTAGTTTTATTTCTTCATCTTAAACGCTTTCATATATATAAACAAAGAACACGCTTACAAATAAAAGCATCTTATTCTACCTTCTGGGATAATCTATTATCCTCCAAGAAAGCATAAGCCCCCTCGGAGGATAAAGCCATTACCTAATAACTACATAATCTAAGTCAACAAGCTTTGCATACGTGATAATTTGATCTGTTGTCAGATTCAATGAAACAACTGTATGGTGACCGCCGCCATTCTCAATCCACGCTTTAACCCCATCCTGGAAGTTTGGCTTTACTTCCCATAGTACACGTGCTACTGGAAGATTAGGTGCTTTAACAGTTGGCTCAAAAGCAGAAACTTCATTAATCAAAAGCTTGTAATGTGTACCAAAGTCAGCCATTGAAACAACAACACCATCTCCTGCCTTACCATCGAAAACTAAACGAGCCGGATCTTCACGATCACCGATACCTAATGGAGATACGACAATTTTTGGCTTGTTGCAAGCTAATGTTGGATCTACTTCAAGCATATGTGATTGAAGAGCAGCTTCTTGCCCAACAGCTAGTTCATAAGTGTAATCCTCCATAAATCCAGTCGATTGGTTATGGCTCATCACTTTAAGTAAGCGATCTAGGGCTGCAGTCTTCCAATCCCCTTCACCAGCAAATCCATATCCTTGGGCCATCAAACGTTGCACTGCAAGGCCAGGAAGCTGTTTCATGCCATATAAGTCTTCAAAGTTAGTTGTGAATGCATTGTAACCACCATCATCAAGGAAACGCTTAATGGCAATTTCATAGCTTGCTTGCACCTTCACGCTCTTTTCCCAATCTTCTTTGCTGTATATGCCATAATCAAATTCATATAGTTCCGCATACTCAGCAATTAAATCGTTCACTTCTTCGTCCTTAACGTCATTCACATATTGAACAAGATCGCCTATACCAAAGTAGTCAACAGTCCATCCAAATTGAATTTGAGCCTCTACCTTATCCCCTTCGGTTACTCCAACATTACGCATGTTATCACCAAAACGAGCAACTTTTATATTGAAGCTTTCGTTATAAGCAACCGCTACATCCATCCATTCTGCTATTTGCTTTTGGACTTCAGCACGTTTCCAGTAACCTACTACAACTTTATTTTGCTTTTTCAAACGCGCATTGATAAATCCATATTCACGATCACCATGAGCTGATTGATTCAGATTCATGAAGTCCATATCAATGGTTTCCCATGGAATACTTTCGTTAAACTGCGTTGCTAAATGTAGCAATGGCTTTTGTAATAATTTTGTTCCGCGAATCCACATTTTTGCTGGTGAGAAGGTATGCATCCAAGTAATTACGCCCGCAACCTCATCACGATAGTTCACTTCTTTCATAATGCTTGTAATTTTATCTGCACTTACAGCTAAATCCTGCAATACAAGCGGGTAAGGTAATATACCGCTTTCATTTAAGGCATCCGTCATCGTTTGTGCGTGTGCTTTGACTTCCGCCAGTGCTTCTTCCCCATATAGATGCTGTGAACCTACGACAAACCAAAACTCTTTTACTTTAGACATAATAATCCTCTTTTCGTAGTTTGATAGTTTGTATTATTTTTGCCCATAGTAGGCATTTTTTCCATGTTTACGTAGATAGTGCTTATCTAAAATACGTTGTGGCAATTCTTCAGCAAAATGATTTAGTTCTCGTGTAAATAAATTCATTTTTGAGACCTCTTCTAATACCACACTGTTCATAACCGCTGATTTTGCATCTTTGCCCCAAGTAAATGGTCCGTGTCCATGAAGTAAAATACCGGGAACTGCCAATATATCTAATCCACGTTGTTCAAATGTTTCGATAATGACCTTTCCAGTTTCCACTTCGTACCCACGGTCAACTTCCTCTTGAGTTAAAAACCTTGCACATGGAATGGAACCATAGAATGTATCGGCATGAGTAGTTCCCATCGCCGGAACATCTAAACCTGCTTGAGCCCAT
Source organism: Bacillus sp. z14 (2026) (assembly GCF_058313575.1). Lineage (NCBI taxonomy): Bacteria > Bacillati > Bacillota > Bacilli > Caryophanales > Bacillaceae > Bacillus > Bacillus sp. z14 (2026). The sequence continues at coordinate 117,613 of NZ_JBZFQK010000004.1, read as the reverse complement.
ATAGTCGCCCAGGTTGAGTGCGTATGCACAATGCCGCCAATCTCTGAATAATGCTTGTAAAGTACTGCATGAGTTGCTGTATCTGATGAAGGATTCAATTCCCCTTCAACCACCTGACCATCCAAATCAACAACCACCATATCACTTGGCTTCATCGTCTTATAATCAACACCGCTCGGTTTGATAACAAATAAGCCACTATCACGGTCAATTGCACTTACATTTCCCCATGTATATTTGACGAGTCCATGCTTGGGCAATTCTAAATTTGCTTCAAATACTTCCTCTTTTAACTTTTCTAACACTTGAACCCCTCCAAACTTGGACTCATAAAATCAAATGATCGACAGCTGCCTGCTCAATTACAAGACCTTTTTTATATCGCTCTATAAATTTCTCAAAACCTTTAACATCAAACTGATCCGGATATATTTCTTGACTATCAACCTCGAAAAAGACTTTTTGGTCAAGGAATTCTTCCAAGTATTCCTTCTCATTTTTGTTCATCATGTAAGAAGCCAGAATAGCCATCCCCCACGCACCGCCCTCTCCGGCTGTTGCCATAACGGATACTGGTGCATCAATGGCAGCTGCGACGATTTTTTGACCTACAATAGGTGTTTTGAATAATCCGCCGTGAGCCAAAATGCCGTCAATTTCAACACTTTCTTCTTTAGTCATAATGTCCATTCCAATTTTTAATGCGCCAAATGCAGTAAAAAGATGAGCTCGCATAAAGTTTGCTAAATTAAACTGACTACCAGGAGGTCGTACGAATAGCGGTCGCCCCTCATCTAATCCTGTAATATTCTCACCGGATAAATAGCCATAGCTTAGCAATCCGCCAGCATCCGGTTCAGCCTCCAAAGCTTTATTCAGCATCACTTCATATAATTGATCCGTTTCTATCTTTTGGCCCATTGCTTCAGAGAACTCACGGAATAATTTCAGCCAGGCATTTAAATCACTGGAGCAGTTATTAGCATGAACCATCGCTACAGGACTGCCATCAGGTGTTGTTACTAAATCAATTTCCGGATACACTTTTGAGAGTTCTTTTTCCAGTACAATCATGGCAAAGACTGATGTTCCTACTGAAATATTACCAGTACGCTTTCTCACACTATTTGTAGCAACCATTCCTGTACCCGCATCACCTTCCGGCGGACAAAGCGGAATACCTGGTTGTAAATTCTGTGATTGATCAAGAATTTTTGCCCCAACTTCAGTCAATTCACCAGCTTGTTCTCCTGAAAGATAAACTTTAGGAAGAATCTCCTCTAGGCTCAAAGGACAACCCTTCGTGGAAATTAGTTCATCAAATTGCTTAACCATTGATTCATTATAATTCTTTGTTGATTCATCGATTGGAAACATACCTGAAGCATCTCCAATACCGATCGCTTTATTACCAGTCAGTAACCAGTGGATATAACCTGCTAAAGTCGTAACATAATCAATACGCGGCAAATGTTTCTCTTCATTTAAGATAGCTTGATAAAGATGAGCAACGCTCCATCGTTCTGGGATATTGAATTTAAATGTATCAGTCAATTCTTTAGCTGCCGCACTCGTTGTTGAGTTACGCCAAGTACGAAACGGAACAAGTAATTCTCCTGTATGATCAAAGGCCATATATCCGTGCATCATGGCTGAGATTCCAATAGAACCAATCTTCCGAATCGTTATCCCATAGTTTCTTTCAACTTCTTGCTTCATCTCACGATACGCTGCTTGTAGTCCAGTAATAATATCGACTAGGCTGTATGTCCAAAAACCATCCTCCAAGCGGTTTTCCCACTCATAGCTTCCAGATGCAACCGTTTCAAAATTATGATCAATTAACACTGCCTTGATACGTGTAGAACCAAATTCAATTCCAAGAGAAGTCTCTCCCCTAGCAATTGCCTCTTGTATGTTTGCTTTGTTCTTTCTCATATAAACCCCCATCTGATAGCGGTTTCAATATCCGGAATGATTACGCTTTCTATTTGTTAACTTGATTATATTTATTTGTACGTACAAATGTCAACTAATATGTAATTAGTACACACAAATTTAACATTCTCGATTTTAGTACAAATCAAACAAAGACCCACAAAACCATTTATTGGGTATACTATTAAAAGAACTAATGAAAGATGTTACTTATAAAATAGAATTAGATTGCTTATTTTATTTCTTACTAATTCAAAGTAAAATATGTACATACAACTATTTCGAATCAATCAATTAGTGCAAGAGCACCAATGAAGGAAGTGAGCTATAAATGAAACCAAAATATCAGGTCATCATTGATGATATAAAAAGCAAGATTCTTTCGGGAGATTATAAAGTTGGTGACCAAATCCCTACTGAAGCTTCCCTCCAAGAAAAATACGAAGTGAGCCGACAAACTGTTCGTAAAGCTATTTTAGAACTATCAAACGAAGGATTTTTAAGAAGTGAAAAAGGGTCTGGCACTTATGTCAGTAACCAATATCAAGCAAAATCTGGCGGTCAATCTAACACTAAAACAATCGGAGTCATTACAACCTACATTTCTGATTATATTTTCCCCTCCATTATTCGAGGGATTGAAGGCAGATTAAATGAAGAGAATTATTCGTTATTATTAGCCAGTACAAATAATGATGTCGAACAGGAAAAGAAAGCTTTGGAAATGATGCTGTCATTTGGAGTGGATGGTTTGATCATAGAGCCTACGAAAAGCAATCTATATAATCCAAACATCTCTTATTACCTGTCATTTAAAGAACAAGAGGTTCCATTCATTATGATTAATGCTTATTATGAAGAATTAAGTGTTCCCTTTCTTTGTCTTGATGACGTCCAGTCCAGTTATCTCGCAACAAAGGAATTAATTTCGAAGGGACATACACATATCGGGCTAATATCAAAATCAGATGACCTACAGGGAAAATATCGAATGAAGGGATATATAAAAGCGCTTGGAGAAGCCAAATTAGGATTTCGACCTGAGCATGTGCTTACATTCGATACAGAAACAAAGCCCAATTTATCAGCTAGCTTGAAGAAATTTTTAGAGGAAAACATTCGACTATTAACAGCGATTGTTTGCTATAACGATGAAGTCGGTTTAGAGGTAGCAAATGTGTGTAAACAGCTTAATATTTCAATTCCAGAGAAATTATCAATAATTGGGCAGGACAATTCCTATATTGCCAAAAACGCTAATATTGCACTGACAACATTAACCCATCCACAGGAACAAATGGGACGTGATGCAGCTGATTGGCTTATTAAGAAATTACAAGGAAAACGAGATTTACCAAACGAAACCTACTATCAGCCAGTGTTAGTTGAAGGAGAAACAGTAAAAGATTTAGAGATACATTAAGCAATAGTTATGAATATATTTTATTTCATATGGTGCTACTAAATTACTTAATGAAAAAGAAAAGCCCTGTTTATGCTCGTTATGATACCCGAGCATAAACAGGGCTTTACTCTATTTCTGCTATATATGGTATTTGACTGTGCACTAATCAAATCTTAACTACCAGTTAGCTACTTCCACCTCTGCTTTTAACCATTTTTCCCAAACAGAATCCGTTATTTTGAGTAAGCTTAATGAAATACCTTTCATATCTAAGGAAGTTAAATGGTTTCCAACCTTCACAAATCTAATATCCAAGCCTTCCAGCTCGCATAAACGTCGGATGTCATTGGTAAAGATATACTGTTCCATCAGCGGTGTAGCCCCTAACCCATTCACCAAAATGGCAAATTGATCTCCTTTTTTCCAACGATAAATACTTTTAAGTTTATTCATAAGCTCTATGGCTAAAATCTCAGATGAATGAAATTCTTCTTTCCGGTATCCTACTTCACCATGAATCCCGATACCGTAAAACACTTCATTATCCTGTAGTATAAATGAACTTCTATCTGTCTCAGGATGGGTTACCAGTGAAAGCGCAACTCCCAATGTATGTAAATGACTGATGACAGACTGGCCAATTTCCGTTAATTCGTTTAGAGAATATCCCTCACGTGCAGCAGCTCCAAGTATTTTATGGACAAACACTGTACCAGCCACACCACGTTTCCGCTTATTGAAGGAATTGTCGTCTTCAATGGAGACGTCATCACTTACAATGACATGATCAACAGTCCAGCCTTCTTTTTGGGCGATGGATTCAGCCAATAAGAAACTCTCTAAATCCGCTTTAAAGTTTTTGATGATGAGTAAAACACGCTTATTTTTATCAATCATCCGAATGGCGGCTACTATTTGCTCAGTTGTTGGCGGAGTGAAAATTTCTCCATTAACAGAAATGGAGAGCATTCCTTTCCCTACATATCCATAATGAGCCGGTTCGTGTCCGCTGCCGCCTCCGCTAATAATGACTACCTCCTCTCTTATATCTTTTAAATCTTTCCGATAAACAATATCATGCTTGGGCTCATAAGAAACCCTTTCTTTATGTTCAAAACAAAATCCAGCCAACATGTCTCTTACAACATGCTGAACATCATTAATTATTTTTTTCATTCTTATTCCCTCTCGCTGCTCACTCCTGCAGAAATGGCAGTAATTGATCATTTATCATATATTTCATCAAGGATGACATCGTGGAAGATTCGAGAGTGCAATCTTTCTCAATCCACTCTTTGATTATCCCTACAAACCCATAGCTATAAAAAGAAGCCATTAATTCTTTCCTTTCATTAGAAACCTTTAATCCGCTTCCGTCCAAACGGTTAGTAATAATCTCAAGATACAAATTCTTTGTGTGTTCATATAAGTATTCGTTAAAGGAATTTTGCTCTTCTACTTTAAATGCATTTTGATAGAATCGTCGATTCTGACTGAAGTATTCCAATAACAAATGAAAGATGTTCTCCCACTTTTCATATCCAATAAAGTCTGTAATATTTTCCTTCGTTTCTTCTTTATAAATCCAGCCAAGCAATTCATATTTATCTTGAAAATGGTAGTAAAATGTTTGCCTTCGCATCTTACAGTTTACCATAATGTCGCTTACTGAAATTTTATGAAAAGGTTCAGTTACCATTAAATCTTTTAATGATTTTGCAATTATTTTTTGTGTGATAATCGATGAGGTCATGGGTTACCTTCCCTATTAAAATTGTAATTTAATTATACAAAAATGATATAATTACGGCTATTTTGACAAATACGGTTATTTGTCCGTTTACTTTAAAACGCTTACATTATACTGTTAACAGTATGAATAAATTTAGCAAGACTACCAATTTTTAATAGAAACGGGAGGCAATACAAATGAAGAAGATTATAAATAAACCTGAGAACCTCGTAATGGAGATGGCTAATGGATTAATCATGGCACATCCGGAACTCGAGTTTCTGAAGAAATATAAAATTATTAAGAAACGAGTAATAAATGAAAACAAAGTGAGCTTAATTAGCGGGGGAGGCAGTGGGCATGAACCTGCACATGCGGGCTTTGTCGGAAAAGGTATGCTTGATGCTGCAGTATGCGGGGATGTGTTTGCTTCGCCATCACAAATACAAGTGTATCAGGGAATCAAAGCAGCTGCCGGTCAAAAAGGGGTCCTGATGATTATTAAAAATTACAGCGGTGACATCATGAACTTTAAAAATGGTGCCGCTTTAGCAATCGAGGATGGTATCCAGGTTGAATATGTTCGAGTAGCTGACGATATAGCCGTTGAAGACAGTCTGTATTCTGTAGGACGCCGCGGTGTTGCAGGAACTGTACTTGTTCATAAAATTGCCGGTGCAGCTGCCGAAGAAGGCAGAGACCTTATGCAGGTAAAAGCAATTGCAGAAAAAGCCGCAGAAAATGTAAAAAGCATCGGGGCAGCTCTTACATCCTGTACCGTTCCAGCTAAAGGAACTCCGACATTCAAATTAGAAGAAGATGAAATCGAATACGGTGTCGGCATTCATGGAGAACCAGGAATCAGAAGAGAAAAATTGATTTCTGCAAATGAGTTGGCTAAACAAATGATAGATGATCTTCTAAAGGATTTTGGACAAGATGGGGATGAAACATCTGATATTGCTATTCTTGTAAATGGCTTCGGAAGTACTCCACTTCAAGAACTCTATTTATTTAACAATTCGGTTATGAGAGAAATGAGTAACAGAAATATTCATGTTTATAGAACCTTTGTCGGCAATTATATGACAAGTATTGATATGGCTGGAGTATCCTTGACAATTATGAAGCTTGATGATGAGCTGAAATCATTATTATCAAGCGAATGTTCTGCTGCGGCATTTAAAGTGGATGCACCTGTTGAGGGTGTTCAGTATACCGATCCTATTGATGAGATTGAAGAAAGAAGCGTTTCATTCAATACTGAGACAAGTGAGGAATACGCTGTAATCCACGATGATGTCCTTTCCTTAGAGAACATCATCTATCTCATTGATAAAATGAGCGAAGTCATTATCCGTAATGAGATACCATTCTGCGAGCTTGACTCTCATGCCGGTGACGGAGACTTTGGTATGAGCGTTGCTAAAGGATTCAAGCAATTGAAGCGAGAATGGAGTTCTATCTTAAACCAAGAACCATTAACTATTGGAGCATTCCTTGATGCATGCTCAATGGTCATTATGGAATATTGCGGTGGAGCGTCCGGTCCAATTTGGGGTTCTGCATTCCGTGCAGCCGGCAAAGCCGCAGGCGATAAAAATGAATTAACGATCGAGGAGTTTGCAAACCTACTACAGGCAGCTGTTGAAGGAATACAAGTAACTGGTGAACGTTCATTTGGTAGAGGTGCAGTCGTCGGTGATAAAACTCTGATTGATGCTTTAGTTCCATGTGCTGACTCTTGGTCTGAGTGCGCAAAAGCTGGAATAGACTTTAAAACTGCCTTTGAAAATGGGGCAGCTGCTGCAGTTAAAGGCGCTAAATATACAGAAACAATCGTCGCCCGCATGGGACGTGCTGGTACGGTTGGAGAAAGAAGCCTGGGTTATCCTGATGCTGGAGCTTATGGACTTGGAGTTATCTTCACAGAGCTCTCCAGCAGCCTAAGATAAATAGTATTGATTGCCAACCATACAATTCTTATAACCTAACCACTCTAAGGGGCTGCAAACTTTGCAGCTCTTTATTTATAGAATAATAAAGCAGCTTCAGTTGATAGGGCTATTTTCGAACAATGGTAACAAGGAAAATTAAAATGACCAACTTTTGATCATCCTTGTTCAACTTAGACATCTTTAATAAATATTATTTAAATAATAGGTATAGAACAATGGCACCGACTACGACTATTCCCCCTATTGTTGGACTTCCATAAACGGTTCTATTCCAACCATCCTCGGTGTCTATCTTATTTTTGTTACGCTTATCTTGGTCCTCATTCAACAATAACACCTCCATATAATTGCTATAACACTATTAAAGAACTACTACCTTAGGCGATGAAATTTTGAAAAAGATGGACGGTCAAAACTGTTGTTAACAAACACCCACAGGAAGTTAAGACTATTGTTTTTCTATTGTCTTGTTTTTCTTCAGGTTTATTGAACTCATTAATTTGTATAATCCATATTGTCATAGTTACAAGGGCAAGAATTCCGATGGACATATCAATCACTTCCTTTTTCCCTTTTATTTTTTTGAAGACTATCTCACTTCGAATTGTAACATTCTGTAAATCCGCAATAAATCCTTCTTAGCTAACTTGTCCCTTTAATACCATAAGAAATTCAACATAGAAAGACATCTTTTGGTCAACTTGGCCTTCTGCTCTTTCCCCTGTCAATTCCAACCTTTCCCCTTTTACATCCACTCTTTTCCGTGTTCACTAATGAACTTGATATCATTTTGATAATGTTCAAGGTGTCCTTCATCTATCATTTTTTGAAAATTACTATCGCCTTCTTTAGCTTTTCTTTCAATTGTTTTACATAGCCCTTGTAATCGCAACAATACCATCTCTAAAAAAACTTCTTCCACTTCCTTTCCATAGGATTCAAAAAACAATTTTACTCTGTGTTTTATTTTCATAGCGTGGTCTAAGAAATTATAAATAACTTCTTCACCTGTTTCAGATTGATAAGCTCTACTTAAAGGAATACAAGTATAAAGGGTATAGGCAATGTCCCAGAGTCTCGGTCCAGGGCCAGCAACATCAAAATCAATTATACCTACCGGTCGTTTACGATTAAAGATAATGTTATATATAGCGAAATCATTATGACAAAGCACCTCGAATGGTTGCGGAGTATTATCTATCGACTTCCAATCTTCTTCAATTAAAAAATCACTCACTGAATCGTGGTAGAGACTAAGCATCTGAGCTATTTCTTTTAAAACTTCATCAGACCACATATATCGCTTTAAAGGATAATTACCAGCTTCACCTTCTATATATGACAAAATCTCTCTACCTTTTTCATCAATACCAAAAAATTTAGGTGCATAAGTGAATCCTTTATTTTCTAAATGTATTAATAGCTTGTGAATTTTCGTACTGTCTGGCTTTAAATCTCTTCGAACGGTATCTCCTAAACGATATACGGTTGAGACATTTCCTCCAGTTAGAATTTCTTCTTTTTCGTATTTTGACATTTCACAAATACCCCTCAATATAAATTTGCCACCGTTTAGTTTCTGTCTATTGTTTAACATTCCTGCTTCTTTATCTCCATAAGAAATTCAACACGAAAAGGCATTAATCCTCCTAAGATCAACGCCCTGAAAATTTAAGTGAGAATTCCACTTACTATATGAATTATAAACATGGCTACTTACGTTTTTGGATTATTTGACGCACTGGAGATGCCAAAGCAAAAAATATAAGTGCTATAAAAATTGCTTTAATTAAAGAAACTTGCTCCATCATAGGTGTATGCGTTGAACGGCTCGAGGAAAAGATAGACCACCAACTTGGTTCGGCGTATGGTAGAGATACTCTGTACCAAATGATAAAAATTAAAAACACTAATAACCAGTAAATCTTCATAAAAACTCTCCTATACTTTTTAGATAAGTAAGGCTCGAATTAGTTACCATTATCTCTTATTTTCCGAACTTTTCAGCCAGTGTCTAAGTCCTTTGCCAGCATAGGGTTCATCACTAAATCGAGGAATAATATGTAGGTGAGAATGCATGATATGTTGACCTCCAATTGCATTGCAGTTCCAACCAATATTGTACCCATCAGGTCGATATGTTTCATCCAGGAGATCTTTCACTTCTTGCAGTAATGAATAGGTTGCAAACCATTCATCTTCTGTTAAGTCAAACACTGTTTCACGGTGTTTTATTGGAACTATTAATCCTGACCCGACTAATACTTCTTGTGGCATTTGTAGAAACATACAATGTTCATTTTTTACAACAACTTCTTGCAGTTCTATTGTTTCAGGATTACAAAATGGGCATTCTTTCACTTCAATAACCTCCTCAGTTTCAGTTTTATTTTATATTATTTTACTCTTATTATAGTAACCTTTAAGAAAACAATTTTTAGAATAAACAAAAACGCAAAGGCAGTCATATAATCCTCCAAATTTAAAATTTGGTTAAATAATTCGATTAAAACATATAAATCCTTCTTAATCTAACCTGCATTCCTAGTTAACCGGCTTGTTATAGGAAATCAATTGAATAAGATAGGAAAGGGTCCTCCAGAAAGTCAGTAAAACTAACGTTCCGGATAACCCCCAAAAAACTTTTGTTATGATTTTGTTTTTCTCACTTCATAAAATAAATAAATTCCGATCAATATATATGTTATAGCTAAACCCATAATTAACTGCAATTCTTCATTTAAAGTTGTTCGAGCTAATACGATGGTCGGTAAGTGAAATGAAATTAAAAAAACGGGCAGGATTGCGGTTTTTGCCCAAATGGAGAATGTAACGATAAAGCAAAGAAAAAGTAAGCCGATGACTGTACTCCCTAAAACACCAAAGTTAATGGTTGGTGTAGGATAGATTGAATCAGCGACAAGCAAACCCATAAAGACGACCATACTAATGAAAATAGGGGCTAATAATATTAAAAACTCTCGAATTTTAGACACTTGATTCCTGGCTGTATAGCGAAATGCAATCATTACTCCGATAAAAAAGAGCACACAATACACAGCCGTTCCAATGATTTTTAATACACTATAGCTTAATGTACCTTTCAAAAGATCTCCGAAAATCGAAAATGACATTGCTCCAGCTATAATCAGGGGTATATATTTTACCCATGCTTTATAATCCGTCCTCATTTCATTGGAGATACTCTGCATATACTCTTTAGGAGAAGATCCAATAATCTGATCAATAGATTTACCATTTAGCTCGGCTTCATATAAATGCTCCTCAAGTTCTTTCGTAATATCATTAATCTCCTGATCATTTTTTCCGCTTGAAAACAAGTATATCTTTAAATCATCAATAAACTTCTGACTTTTATCAGACAGTTGAAGTTGCTCCACTTTTGCATCACCTCATCCTTCAATTTCTTTCTTAATGACCGCGTTTACGCTGTTCTCAAGGTAACCCCATCTAACCAGAAAATTTTCTAAAGCTACCTGTCCTTCATCTGTTAATGAATAATATTTTCTCTTTGGTCCAGCAATTGAATCCCGGCGAACAGACGTAATAAGTCCTTCCCGTTGCATTCGGAGCAATAATGGATAAATGGTACCTTCGCTGATTGTCTCAAATCCATACTCACTTAAACGTTCTGCCATCTCATATCCATAACATTCTTTTCCTTTGATAATAGCCAAAAGGCAACCATCCAATATACCCTTCATCATCTGGGTTTGCGACATCTATAATCCACCACTCTTTTTATCTTGCATTGCAAGGTATATTACCAGTTTAAACCACACTACCTTGCAATACAAGATAATTGTTAATTACTTACAAATATCTTTCTTATATGAAGGTCAAAAAGAAAACACTAGGGCAAGATCCCCTATTAAATTCAAGTCTCTCCATCTCTCAAATAGAAAGAAGCAATGTAGCCCACTACATTGCTTCTTTAATGAATCCGCTCGATTAATTTATAAGCTTATCCTTCTATTTATTTTTTAATTGGTATCCATATTTCTGAATAATAATCCTTAGAAGATGGATCTCCATCACTTAAGTAAACCTCCATCTCAGGTCCACCCGAATGCTCATAGCCTGTTGCCGGAAACCATTCAGAGAAAATTCGATTCCACACCTTTGGCATGGCATCAGGCATAGCGCCATGAACAGGAAAAACAGCCCAGGTAGCAGCCGGAATCTGTCGTTCTTCCCAATCATTTGGGACATGTTCTATATGTTTCTCTGCCCCGATTAAGTAAGTTAGATTTTCTTGTAGTTTATCAAAGTCCATACAAACTCCAATTAATCCAAGAGATCCACTATTTTTAGCAAGTACAGCGGCGAATCCATTCTGATTAGATTCATCCCAGAAAGAGGCTATTTTCCGATTGTTCTCTCCCCCACTAGTACTCGTGCGTATGCTTTTCCCAACAACCTTAAATGCTTCCTTTTCGACAATCTTATAATCCATTCCCACATCACCCTTTAACTGAATTTGAAAAGAGAGCCTCGGATAAGCCTTCAAGGATTGAGTATTTTTCTTTGCAGATGACGGATTGATTCCATGAATTTTCCGGAATGCTTTTGTAAAGGATTCCGGAGTTTCATAGCCATATTTCAGTGCAACATCGATTACCTTAGACTTGGAATATACCAGTTCCTGCGCAGCAACTGTGAGACGGCGATTCCTAATATATTCACTTACGGTATATCCCGTCAGCATGCTGAACATCCGCTGGAAATGAAATTTTGACATACACGCAATTTTAGCAATATCTTCCATACAAAGATACTGTTCCAAATTACCTTCTATATACTCGATGCTGTCGAGCATCCTTTGAAGCCCCTCCATGTAAGCACTCTCCTTTCTAAACTCAGTCTACCAACATGAGTTTAGCAAATCCGGTTAATCCGTGCTCTTTTATGACAGTCCAGAATAGAATAAGAGCACCAATTAGTTCATTAAGCTATCTCTATTTAACTGCCTGAATATCGCATAACAAAAGTTTTACTCAAACTATTTTCAGAGTTCACTTTCCCAATTCCAAAATTCTATTTCGTCTACTTCTAATTCACTTACTTTTCCTTCATCCTGTAATTTTAATACTTCTTTAGTTGGTCCTGTAATAACAGCCCCATAATGCTTATGACCATGTTTTTCCATGTATTGAATACGTTTTGAAAGATTTAAATCTCCCATATAAAAATTTTCTGCTTTTTCTTCATATTCTTCCAGGAATTGCAGTGTTTTTCGGAATTGCTTATGCAGTGGTTTTCCTTCGCCTACCTCGTATTCCGGTGAAGAAGACCCTTCAGAAACTATTTCTGTTCCAAAAAAACCTTTTTCCTCTTGTTGAAAATCTACGATCATGTCATCTTCATGCCAAATTGGTTCACTAGGAAAACCAATTGGTTTAAATATAGCTTCCTCTTTCTTTTCAAAACCAGTATCTACTGCAAGCCATATTAATCTCATATCCTTAGCCTCGAATAATGAAAATACCTCTTCTGTCTCTAGTAAATCAGTAAATGAAACATAGGCTGAAACAACCGTCCCTTCTGGAACCTTTTTTAATCGTTCCCACCCTGAAAAACCTCGTGGGCTTGAGCCCGGATAAATAAAAGCAGGACTGTTATTAGATATAGGGCTGAAATAGGTAACTTCAGGATATGACATCCTTGAGAAGAAAAAATCAGTTTCCATTTCACCTACCTTGATCGTATCATCTCCAATAACTTTATTTATATCTTTTGAGGCTGTCATTCCAAAATAGGCAGAAGTGCTCGTACTTGTACCATCCATATGACCATAAGGATTCATTACAGTCAGACTGTAATCAACGATATTACGTAATTTCTCTACTCGGTCAGGAGCTCCGAACGAGTAATACATCAGAGTTAGGATGGAAGAAAAGAATGAAAATAGAAGAAATAAACCTATAGCCATAAGTGCTGTTTGAAATCTTGCCTTCCATTTTGCAAATTTCATAATTCGTTGTTGTTTTTTTATGCCAATATCAGAATCAGTTAACTTTCCCCTGTTTTCTTCATCAGTTTCTTCCAAATATCTCTCCATGCTCTCCAGTTCTTTCTCAATCTCTTTTGCCTCTTCTGCAGAAAGTTCACCATTTTCATATGATTCCAGGCGATTTTTAAATTCATCACTCATATTCTTTACTCCTTCTTTGCCTTATTGCTTTTCTCCCCCGAAATAAAAGAACTTTTACATAGGCTTTACTCACCTTCATTACTTCAGCAGCTTCCTCATATGATAAACTATTAAAATCACAAAGCAGTACTGCCATCTTATGTTTTTCAGGTAATGTATTCACTTCACGTAATAGCTCTTCTATTTCCTCATGAATTACAATCGTTTCATCAACCGCTTTATTCTTATCTAAAAATCTAGAAAAATAGCCTTCATCCTGAATTGTTACTCTTTTATGCTTTCTATGATGATCAATATATGCATGATAAGCTACCGTAAAAAGCCATGCCTTTACACTTCCACTTTGATAATTCTCAATATATAAATAGGCACGAAAGAAGGTCTCTTGAACAAGGTCCTCCGCTGTATGATGGTTATGACAAAGAGAGAAAAGGAAACGATATATATCAGAAAAGTACGTGCTATAGAGACTATCTATTGAATCCGCCATCATTCCCTCCTCTCTTTAATACCACGTACAAAAATAAAAAAAGGTTACAAATATTAAAATACTTTCTAAATTACCAATCTTTATGAGCATATCAAAAGATGGGGAATTAAGTTTACTTTTGTTTGGTTTGATGTTTATATAAACAAAAAAAGACATCAATGGAGATGCCTTCTTTCGCGCACTATATATGTAAATAGCCACCAAGGAGATTAATAAAAAAAGACCCGTATTCGTAAAATCCACGAAATAAGGATCAATCTTGCAAATGTATTTTTCGGGGTCTTCAATATCCTTCTTCGATTTCAAAAGTAATATCGATACTATAAATCCTTTTTGGACTAGGGTGAATCAACTAATTAACTTATATTTACTTTCCTCGATTAACAAAACAATATTCTTTATATAACTTGATTAATTCTTGGACAATTCCAGGTCTCTGCTTCGTTATCTAAGCGTTCATTTAGAAAACAGAGAAAGAATACTGGATTAAATATGGAACCTAAAAGAAAGATTTATCATTTTTTTGTCGAATTCTATTATATATAGCTTAACTAAAATAGCCTCCAACATTTTAGGAAGAGACAAAATTAGAATAGAGATAGGGTGACGAAGACATGGACAGTATTTCAAACAAAATAAAGTTTGAATACAATTTTGTAGTAGATAAAGAAATGATCTCAAAAAAGCATAAAAGGGATGTGCCTGCCATATTAGCCGTGGATGCCACATTTACAATAAAAATCAACAACGAATTATACTTTGAAACAGAACTAGCTATACTCGAATTCTATAAAGCATTGTATAGATGGAAAGAAGAGATTACGAAGAAGAATCCTACACCGGAATTCCATTATTACACGATTGAATATGCTGACTATGAGAATGGAGCTATCCTGTCATTAATCCCCTTTTCCAATAAGGCCAGAGTGAAATCAATCTGGGCAGAACAAGATCTATATAATGTTTTCGATCTAGACTATATTGTAATGGAATTCATTCTACTAGAAGAGATACTAAAACGGGATATAGAGGATTATTTTGATATAAGATTAAAAGATTTCATCAAACACATTCCTGTCCAAATTTCAAACCCGCTTTTGCTAAAGGGGAATTTGTAAATGGTTTAGGTAGCAGGACATGTTCAAAAAATTATATTAAATAGACAAACCTATCTGCTAATCGGATTCAATAAAAAAAGACCCAGTTTTCATAAAAGATTATTTATACGAAAACTGGGTCGATTAACAAATGTTTATTTAGTTAGCCAAGAGTATTTTTATTGGTTACACCTTCAACATAATCTCCACAACGCACTCAATATGAGAAGTTTGTGGGAACATGTCCACTGGTTGGATATATTTTGGTCTGTATTTTTTGCTTAGGTAGTCCAAATCTTTGGCCAGTGTGGATGGGTTACAGGATACATAGACGATTTTTCTTGGACGTGTGCGCAGGATGGCATCCATTAATTTATGATCCAAGCCGCTTCTTGGCGGATCGACGACAACGACATCTGGCTTCCAGCCTTCGCGCAGCCATTTAGGCATGAGAACTTCTGCTTTGCCTACTTCGAAGCTGACATTATCCATATGATGCTTTTTAGCATTCTGAATGGCATCTTCAATTGATTCCGGAATGACATCCATGCCTCTAACTTCTTTACAAAAATCCGCAAGCCACAATCCTATCGTTCCTACTCCGCAATAAGCATCTACTACTCGTTCATGACCGTGAAGGCGAGCTGCTTTTTTCACTTCATCATAGAGCTTCACGGTTTGTACTGGATTCAATTGGAAGAAGGTACGCGCTGATAGCTCATAGGATAAATCGCCAAGTTCTTCTTCAATTGCTTCTTCTCCCCACAGATGAATCGTCTTTTCGCCGAATATAAGCGGAGTCTGTTCTTTATTCACGTTTTGAACAATGGAAACGACTTCCGGTAAACGTTTGTTGATTTCTTCTATGATTTGGCGCTTCTTAGGAAGCTTTTCAGAAATGGTGATGATCACCACTTGGACCTGATCCGATGAGAAGCCGACACGGGTTACGACCGTTTTAACAATCCCGCTTTTCTTTTTCTCATCATAGGATGGCAATCCAAATTCCTGCAAAATATCCAATACTGTACGAGTAACCTTGTTCGTTGCTTCATGCTGAACGATACAATTTGGAATATCAATCAAGTTATGAGTATTTGCCGCATAAAGGCCGGCAATCAACTCTCCAGTCTCATTGGTGCCAACCTGGAATTGGTTTTTATTACGGTAATTCCATGGATTCTCCATCCCAATTGTTGGACGGATATCTACATTGCTGGCATCGTATTGGCTATGGCGCTCCAATGATTGAATAACGATATCACGTTTTTCCTTCAATTGTTGGCTGTATTCCAAATGCTGCAATTGGCATCCACCACATACGTCATAAACCGGACATGGTGCTTCGACTCGATGTGGCGATGCCTTTTTAATCTTTTTGACAAGACCTTCCGAATACTTCGGATGGACCTTCGTAATCTTTACTTCTACAATTTCATCCGGCAGAGCACCCGGTACAAATACAACCTGACGTTTATAGTAGCCGACTCCCTCACCATTTATGCCAAGGCGTTTAATAGTTAGTAAAATCTCTTGTCCTTCACGGACTAATGTTGCCTGTTGGTTCATCAATATTCCTCCGTTTTTCAATGCTTCTCCATAAGTAAAGTGAAGCGTAGCTTAAATAAGGATGCCACTCCTTACTGAATTGCTCCATCTCTTCCATTGTTGGCTTTCGTTCTAGGTTATATAGCAGCTTAATAGCATTCTGAATGCCGATGTCTGCTTTTGGAAATAAATTCGGGCGGCCAAGACCAAATAACAGGAAGTTTTCAGCCGTCCATCTGCCTACACCTCGAATTCTTGTTAATTCTTCTATAATTTCTTCATCTGTCTTTGTGCGCAACTCTTCCAACCTGAGTTCACCGCTTGCAATCTTTTCTGAAAGGCCAATGACATACTCTGCTTTTCTGCCGCTGAATTTCATTCCTTTTAGTTCATCTACTGTGAGAGCAGCGGTTGTCTCTGGAGATGGATAAAACCATACTCCGTCCTTCTGATACCCATAGGCTGTGACAAAATCCTTCGTTAGTTTTTGAGCAAACGCCATATTCAGCTGTTGATGGATAATACTTTTCACGAGACAGCCATATAGGTCGAATTCTAAAATAAGCGGGGTACCGCGATGGCGAGTAAAAATATTATTGAGCTTCGTCTCGCCAAAGTGAGCATGTATATCAGAAAGTGGCAAATGCCACTGAAAAATCTCCTTTAAACGATCCGTTGCCAATACTTGTTCCTTTTTGCCGCTAATCGTAAAGGCCGGCTTATCTACCGTACCGATCGCTTGGACGGTATAAACATTGGGCTTACCATGAATCAGTAAAGGGACCTGAATCAAGCGATTGCGATAATCTATTTCATACAGAGGATCAAGACCGATCCTTTCCAATACCAGGTCAAAATCATAGGGAGCTTCTACATGAATGGTTTCTTTCCACATCATTATCACTCCTTTATGGACTAGTCCAGTTATTATAACAGGTTTTGCAGCTATATGGGTACATAGGAAAACGGCCCATTAAATTGGAGCCGTATCCATGTTCTTCTTCGTTATTACCGCTTTAATCGCACTGTAGCTGATTTCATTAGGAAGATGCTCTTTAATTGGCTTTAAAAAATCATTCCCCACTTCCTCAATCGCCTGTAGAATCTGGATTTCCTCCTCAGGTGAGAAGAAATACTCCCAATTCAGAGGCAATCCTTCTTCTGCACATCGGAATAGATGCCTTTCTACTGTTTGGGAGGATAAATCTCTTTCTTTTGCAATCTCTTTCAGCGTAAGCCCTTGTTTATATAATTCATACGTATCCATATGTGAGTTGGCAGTACCTGCCTTGGATTTTTTCACCGCAGGCATTTTTTCCTCTTGTTCTACAATTGGTGCTTCATAATCATTTTCCTTTATAAACGCTGTGATCACTTCCACAAATCGCTCACCATACTTATCTGTCTTTTGAGCTCCGACTCCCTTCACCTCAAGGAACTCATCTGTGGTTTGCGGTTGTTTAACGCACATATCGCGCAAAGCTTGGTCGGAGAATATCAAATATGGAGGCACATTTTCCTCTCCTGCAATTTGTTTTCGCAAATTACGCAGCACTTCGAATAAAGGATCATCTGTTGAAATAGCGGTGATCCGCACAGCTTCTTTTCTCATTACCGCACGTTTCCCGAGCAACACTTCTTTGCCGGCAGCTGTGACATATAAGAGCGGATATTGCCCACCCGTAATCCCAATTAATTGCTCAGATGTTAGAAAATCAATCAGTTCAGCGACCTCTTTGGTTGATTGATTTTTCATTAACCCATACGTTGATAAGGATTGAAAGTTTTGTTCAAGCAATTTCTTATTGGATGAGCCCGTTAACACTTGGGCAATCATTGTTTTTCCAAAACGTTCGCCAGTTCGGATTATACAGGATAAGACCATTTGGGCATCTTTTGTCACATCCTTCGCACTTCGTTCATCTAGACAGTTAGAGCACCGCCCGCAATCATCTGCCTCCTGCTCACCAAAATAGTGCAGAATATAAGCTTGCAGGCAGCCTTGTGTATGGCAATAGTCACGCATTTGATACAGCTTTTGCAACTCTTGATTTTTATGGTTTTCATCACCAAACGATTGATCAATCAAAAAGCGCTGGACCTGAACGTCCTGTTCAGATTGAAGCAATATACATTCACTCGGCAAGCCATCACGTCCGGCACGGCCTGCCTCCTGATAATAACTTTCCATATTTTTAGGCATTTGAGCATGAATCACATATCGTACATTCGATTTATCTATCCCCATCCCAAACGCATTCGTTGCGACCATGACAGTAATTTCATCACTTAAAAATTTGTTTTGCTCTGTTTCACGTTCTGTACTTGATAAACCCGCATGATATCTCCCAACTGTTATACCTTTTTGTTGGAGACGTTCATATAGATGGTCCACTGTTTTTCGTGTGGCACAATAAATAATCCCGGATTCCTGTTTATTTTTTCCTACATACGCATCAATATATTTTTGTTTATTTTGCCCTTTCACGACCTGGAAGCTTAAATTTTCCCGTTCGAAGCCAGTTATAACCGTATGTGACTCTTCAATATTCAAGGATCGGCGAATATCTGCCTGCACTCGCGGAGTTGCTGTTGCTGTCAGGGCAAGGACAACCGGATTGGAATTCAATTGTTCGGCTAATGATTGGATGCGTAAATAACTCGGGCGGAAATCATGACCCCATTGTGATATACAGTGAGCTTCATCTACAGCAATTAATCCAACCGGCAATTTACGGATATCCTCAATAAAGCCATGGGATTCCAGTCTTTCAGGCGCCAAATATAAGAGCTTATAGGCCCCCTGCTGGATGTCATACAAACGATCATTCACTTCACTCGCGGTTAGGGAACTATTGATAAAGGTGGCGGGTATTCCGGCCTGATCCAGTGAATCTACCTGGTCCTTCATGAGAGAGATTAATGGAGAAATAACGAGGGTAACGCCCGGTATTATCATCGCCGGGATTTGATAACAAATTGATTTACCTCCGCCTGTCGGCATAATTCCGAGTGTATCGATTCCTTGTAGCACCTGCTCAATAATTTTGGCTTGTCCATTGCGAAAAGAATCATAACCAAAATATTTCTTTAAAAGAGAGCTTGCTTCTGTAAGCATGAATTCCCTCCTCCATTCATTGATCATTCTACCATCCATTATAGCTTATAGAGATTGATCTATACTAGTGAGACAAGATAGCTGGAGTCTTAAAAATCACCAAATATATCCTTTTTATATGATAAACTGATAGTAATCTATAACTGGAGGTTTTCCGATGCTTGCTGGTTCCTTGAATTCATATCAAATAATAGATGAAACTCGTGAAATGGAAGATTTAAACAAACCAATTTTGATCAGTACTTTCACTCTTATGGTCGGATTGCTTATCCCCTATTGGTTCATTTGGAAAATCGGTGAGATTGACCTATTCTTTTTAATTGAACTGGCTGTTGGATACATCCTCCTAATTTTCATGCATGAAGTACTGCATCTAGTAGGCTACATATTTTTCGGGAAAGCCAAAATAAGTGAGGTTAAACTGGGTGTTTTATGGAAGTATCTTACTCCTTATGCCCATTGCAAAATACCAATCAGGATCAAAGCTTATCGGATTAGTGTTTTATTACCGATTGTCCTCGGAATTGTGCCATTAATTTATGCATTTTTAAACGGAAATGATTATTGGTTTTTTATTGGCTTGTTTATGACCATCGGATCATTAGGGGACCTTATCATTCTTTGGATATTGCGCAAGTATTCAGCAGATGTCTTTGTTCAGGACCACTCCAGTAAAATTGGTTGTATCGTTTACACTCCTCAGTCTTAAATGTTTTTCGATTAAAGGTTGTTATCCATACTGCCAATGAAAATGAAAGCGAATGGCTCCCAAATAGATTGACAGGAATTCAACCATCAAAAAGGGAACCCCACACAGGAATGCCCTTATCTCACCATTTTCTCAAGATAAATATGATGCCCGTTGTTTTTTCAATATTAATACTAAAAACCGCTTATTATTTGTAAGCGGTTTTTTTGTTTAGGCACATTATATCTTTATGTCTATTTTCTGTTTTTGTGGTGTCTTCTGTGGTTTTTCACAATTCATATCATCCAAGCTTTTAAAGGTATACCCTCTCTTTTTTAAATCTGTAATCACCTGGCCAAGTGCTTCTGCATTGTCCTTAGACACAGAATGTAAGAGCAAAATGGCACCAGGATGAATTTGAGCCATAATTTGATCATAGGAATGCTTCCACCCCTGCTGACGATTCACATCCCAATCAAGAAAAGCAACCGACCATAAAATATGTTTATAGCCCAGATCATTTGCCACCTGTAAAGTTCGTTCACTAAATACTCCTCGTGGCGGTCTGATATAGGACATATCCTTTTGCCCTGTTAATTCCTCTGTCTTCTTCTTAACCCGTTCCAGTTCATCAGCTATTTTATCATCCGATACCTGTGTGAAATTGGGATGGCTCCATGAATGATTGCCAACTATATGCCCTTCCTTCACCATTCTTTTCACTAACGGTTCAGCTGTATTCAAATAATGACCTGTAACAAAAAAGGTAGCCGGAACTTTATGTTCTTTCAGTACATCCAGTACCTTCTCCGTATATCCATTTTCATAGCCATTATCAAACGTTAAGTAAATCTCTTTCTTTGTCGTGTTTACTTTATAAACCGCACCGTATTTTTCAACGATTGCATTATATTTAGGCCCTGCATCAGCAGGCTGTTCATTCTTTCCCTTATTAAAGCCCCAACCATACTGTACGTTTGAAATCGCCTCAGCAACGCCCAGGAATAATGTCCCCGAAAGCATGATGGCAGATAATCCGGTGATAAGCCATTTTTTCACTATTTTCCCTCCTGAATATACTTTTGATAAAGATAGTTTTAATCAGAGTAAGGGAATTTATGCAGCACAGCGAATGATTGCATTAACGATATAATATAAAAAAGACAAATCCGCTTATAACGGATTTGCCATATAATCTTATTCATTTATACCTCTTTATTAGGTTCTGTTTCCGGTCGATTTTGAAAGCTTTGAAACTTCTCCTCAATTGAATCCACGATTTCAATTAGGCGGTCAATATCTTCAATATCCGCTGTTTCAGGCTCAATCCGGTCTAAAACCTCCATAAATAACTCAAGTCGGTCTTTTAAGTATTTTACTTGTTCATCTTTATTATAAATCGGTGTTGTCAAACTAATCCGGCTCCTTTCATCATAAATATTATCCTAAACGATAGTAGCCTATTTCGCAACTGACCATTTTCTATTTTACCCAAAAGCAAGAAGCTTCAACCAAAACCGGCTGAAGCTTGCAGACTTAAACGGCAATCAATATGGTCGGTTGACCGCTCTGAACTGGAATGAAACATGATCTTGAATAGGAATCCAGGCTCCAATCCCTTGTGAGGTTACATTCCTTACTACAATCTCACGTTTGCTTCCTTTCAATACTAAATAGACCTCACCATATGTGACTTTACCCTTCTCGTTTATTGCCGGCGCATACCCATAGAGGTAGCCAAGTCTCATTGGCGGTATATTGTATACTCTGTCTTTTTTTGTACCGCTACCTATGATGGTCTCAAATGCCAGTGGCAGTTTAGATTTTTCTGATGCTCTCGCCAGCATCATTTTTTGAATATCCTGACTGGAAGGTACTTTTGCTGTCAATCCTCCGCGCACCACTTTTTGTGTCTCTTGGACATAATGAATTTGGAAATTCGTATCCCCGCCACGGTTATCATAAAAATTCGTATTGATTTTTTGATACTCCCAGTTTGGAGAGGTTTCCATCGATTCATAATTTAAAGCCCACTTACCTAAGTAAACAGTGGCTCTATACCAAAAGGCAACCGGATTGGTTCCGATATTGGTTTCATTAAGCATGTGAACTAATTCAGGATTTTCTATTTTAACGTTGCTGGACTTAAGCAATTGTTTGGATAACTCACTTGGCTCAAGCATTGGCGTGTCCTGACTGGAATTGGGATATGTGTTTTCTTTATTGATCGATAAAACGGACTCCGGAATTTTATACTTAGCTTCCTCAACCGTAGGGTCTGCTCCTTCTTTTGGGGCAGCCCAGTTATGCTGGGTTGGAATAATAACGAGCATGGCTATAACGATCATGATAAAAAAATTTCTTCTCATGCTTGAAGCTCCTTTCTTACATACAAAAAAGAATGATTGTTCCGTTATTTTCCCTCTTAAGCAAAAAAACTATTCAAAAATCAGGATTGTTTTATTATACCTTGCAGTTACTAGAATTAACAGATTGTTAAGCTATATTAACTGTTTATTTAGCACATTACAAACCAGTATTTTTTGTCACAGTTTTGTAAAATTCAGAATATTTACAAAACTACAGGAAGGTGCTATACTAAAACCAACATATCGTAAAGGAGGCGAAATCAACAGCCGGAATAACTGCAGGGAGGAATGCTTATCGAAACCATCCTCACACGGAAAACTTAATGTAGATTTCGTCACAAATCAGGACAATAAAGATAAAGGATGTGACCTATAGGGCTAACTAACATGACTGTTTAAAACAGAAATATCTACCTTTGAAAAGATACATTTATTTTTGGAAGGATTAGAATTTAGTTAGACATGACTTATGATGAAGCAAATTGGAAAAACATAAAAAAGACTCTGAATCCATAGTAGATCAGAGTCTTTTTTAATTTATTATTATAACAGAAAGAAACCTATCCCCATCACTAAATAAGCAGCAAGTAAGGTGAGTCCTTCAAACCAGTTTGTTTCCCCATCGTTCGTTATTACAATCATTAAAAAGACAGATAGCACCATCGCCACAAGTTCAGGCAATGTAAAGACAAGTGGCATTTGCGTTTCAAATAATAAAGATACCAGAACAAGTACCGGTGCTACAAACATGGCCACCTGTAAAGTAGAACCAACAGCAATTTCAACAGCAATGTCCATTTTATTTTTGTAAGCGAAAATAATGGCAGATGCATGCTCAGCTGCATTTCCGACAATTGCTACAATGATAACCCCGATAAATAATTCAGACCAGCCCAATTGATTCCCTACGTCTTCGAATGTATGTACCAAATTCTCAGATACATAGGCTACTGCCACTGTTGCCAAAGCTAGGACCATAATCGACCATTTTTTGCTCCACTCTGCTTCTTCAGTTTCTTCCTCTGCAAAAGACAAGTCTTCCTTACGTTGATAGACACCGCGATGGGTGACCAATTTAAAGAATAAAGCAGCCAAATATAAACAGATCAGGATAATGGATATGCCTGTACTCATGACCATTTGGTTACTTCTTTCCATCTCTCCGGCAAATACTTCAGGAATGATAAATGCAACTAATACACCGAATGTTAATAGCCCTGCATTGTGCCTGGCATCAAATACATTAAAATTTTGTCTTTTATACTTAATACCACCCAAGAAAAATGAAGCCCCACTAACTAATAATAAGTTACCGATGACACTTCCTGTTAAAGAAGCCAATACAATTCCCACCAGTCCCGCTTTAAGAGAAAAAATGGAGATGATCAGCTCAACAGCATTTCCAAATGTTGCATTTAGCAATCCTCCAATCCTCGGTCCGGATATGATTGCTAAGCTTTCTGTCGCCCTCCCCATAAAACTTGCCAGAGCAATAATCGTTAAACAATAAACAGCAAACATGAGCAGACTTGGCCAATGTAAAATGGAGCCGGCTATGGATACCGGTAGGCCAATCATTAGCATTGCAGAAAATATTTTTTGTCCCATCCCTTGAATTCCTTCTTTCTAATCTAAAATATATTCATTTATTCCCGAATTACCTTTAGATTAGTCTTCAAAATCTCCTTGCTAAAGTTTGTGAACAACTCTAATATTGATTCAGATAGATATAGGAGAGATAATTATGAACTATCAAAAAATTAGATTTTCTGCACTTATTATTCTAGTTGCTGTGTCAGGTTTCTCACAGGGAATGCTGTTACCCTTAATTGCCATTATTTTTGAACAGGATGGAGTAAGCTCCGGTCTAAACGGATTAAATGCTACAGGACTATATCTGGGAATACTATTAATCTCACCTTTCATGGAAATTCCTCTGCGAAAATTTGGTTATAAACCCCTGATTTTTTTCGGCGGACTGTCGGTGATTATTGCGTTTCTGTTATTTCCGATCCTAGATTCTTTCTGGTTTTGGTTCATTCTCCGTATGATTATCGGAATTGGAGATCATACCTTACATTTCACAACCCAAACCTGGATAACCGCTTTTACGCCAGTAAACAAGAGAGGCAGAAATATATCCATTTATGGCTTATCCTTCGGCATAGGTTTCGCAGTTGGGCCATTACTGACTAATTTAATTGAAGTTAATCGGGCATTACCCTTTATCGTTGCATCAGCAATCAGTCTTATTGCTTGGTTGACCGTCTTTTTATTAAAAAATGAATTTCCAGATGAAGATTTGGAAACAACCAATGTTTTCGGTACCTTACATCGTTTCAAAAAAGTTGCCAAGTATGCATGGGTTGCGTTCTTGCCTCCTTTTGGTTATGGATTTTTGGAAGCATCCCTAAATGGAAATTTCCCTATCTATGCTTTACGAATTAATATGGATGTTCAACAAGTCTCCATCATCTTGCCTGCTTTTGCAGCAGGCAGCATTATTACCCAGATCCCATTAGGAATTTTAAGTGATTCCTTAGGGAGGAAACGCGTTCTTCAATATGTTCTTTTTAGCGGTTTTGCCATCTTTTTAACAGCTGCCTTAATTGAACAAACCGTTACAGGTTTATTTATCTGTTTCTTTATTGCAGGTATGCTTGTCGGCTCCACCTTCTCTTTAGGAATCAGTTATATGACCGATCTATTGCCTACACAACTGCTTCCTGCCGGCAATATTATTTGTGGAATAGTCTTTAGCCTTGGAAGCATCTCTGGGCCATTTTTTGGCGGCTTGGCCATTCAATATCTGCCTAATGGGAATTTCCTTCTTGTAATCAGTGTTATCCTGTTACTGATTTTCATCGCTCTTAGCAGATTTAAAAGAAATCCAATTAATGACCAGATTCAAACCTCTGTGTAAGCAGAGGTTTTTTCATTCGACTTTATTACTGTAATTGTTGCTGTATTTATTCATCCACTCAATTTTATCTCATATTCACCTTCACGCATCTTCAGTTAAAATTTCCCCTATCCACAAATAATCAAGGTAGAAAATTGCTATTTTTTCTTTTCCAAATAAATTCACTTAACTTCTTTAGCGACTCATGTTATACTAATATGTAGATAATAATTATTATAAATAAGAAAGAAAAATGTTGCTGTCACAGTATTTGTGGCAGCATCCGCTATTTTATAAGCCTAATGATTTTGAACATCATTCTCAATTAGAAAAGAAAAACAACGAGATCTATTCTCAATTACAAGGAGGTTATTCACATGGAAACAGCACTGAATAAATCAAGCTTGAAAAATTCACCTAGCCAATATAATAGATGGAAAGAATTCACCTCTAAACTTACGTCCAATTGGGAGCTCTTGGCTGCCGGTTTAAGCGGAATTCTGATTTTATGCGGCTGGCTATTATCAACAAAGGATTTGAATGCCTCATCTGCCTTCGTCTATATACTGGCATATGTAATTGGGGGTTATGCCAAGGCTAAAGAAGGCATCACTCAGACGATTGAAGAGAGAAAACTGAACGTAGAGCTTTTGATGATTCTGGCAGCGATTGGGTCAGCCATTATCGGATATTGGACTGAGGGAGCAATCCTGATTTTTATTTTCTCTTTGAGCGGTGCACTTGAAACGTATACGATGAATAAAAGTCACAAAGAAATTTCTTCATTAATGGATTTGCAGCCTGAACAGGCTTTGAGAATAGTCGATAACACTGAAGAAATAGTACCGGTTTCTTCCCTGCAAGTTGGAGATTTGATTTTAATTAAGCCTGGGGAACGCATCCCCTCAGATGGAGAAATCTTATTTGGAGAGACTGCTGTTGATGAAGCTGCAATTACCGGAGAATCGATTCCCGTCAGCAAATATATTCAAGACGAGGTATTTGCAGGGACGGTTAATGGACATGGAACCATAAAAGTTAAGGTTACAAAACCTAACAGTGAAACTTTATTCCAAAAAATTATCACACTTGTTCAAAATGCGCAAAGTGAAAAATCTCCTTCTCAATTATTTATTGAAAGATTTGAGGATACGTATGTAAAAGTTGTTCTTGTTGTCGTTGGAATTATGTTGTTTCTCCCACATTTTGTTCTGGGTTGGTCCTGGACAGAGACCTTCTACCGGGCAATGGTTTTGTTAGTGGTAGCTTCTCCATGTGCATTAGTTGCTTCTATCATGCCGGCTACTTTATCCGCGATTTCGAATGGCGCTAAAAGTGGGATTTTATTCAAAGGCGGTATCCATCTAGAAAACCTAGGCAATGTAAAGGCCATTGCTTTCGATAAAACAGGGACACTAACTCAGGGGAAACCCGTTGTGACGGATATTTTAATCCGCGATGACATCGATCAAAAAGAATTTTTATTAAGTGTAGCTTCCATTGAACAGAATTCGAATCATCCGCTGGGACAATCCATTGTTAAGCATGTTGAACAGCTTTATTCACAGACCATGCCGCGCGTAGAATCTGAAGAAATATCCGGATTTGGTGTTCAAGGACATGCAAATGGGCACTATTGGAAGATTGGGAAGAAGGATTTTGTAGGCGAAGAAGCCGCCATGTCATTTAAAAATGGAGCGGCACTTGAATTAATGTCTGAAGGGAAAACATTGTCCTATGTAAAAGATGAGAAAGGTATTGCAGGAATAATTGCATTAAAAGATATCATTCGTAAAGAGACTGCCGATGCTCTCGAAGCATTGAAGGAACTGGATGTATATACATGCATGCTGACTGGAGATAACGAGCACACTGCCAAGGTAATCGCCAAAGAAAGCCATTTATCTGGGTTTGTTGCTGGATGTTTACCTGAACAAAAGGTAGAAGAAGTTAAAAAACTTAGAGAGAAATATACTACCGTTGCCATGGTTGGGGATGGCATTAATGATGCGCCTGCGTTAGCTACTGCTTCTGTCGGAATTGCCATGGGTGAAGGATCTGATGTGGCTCTTGATACAGCTGATATTGTTCTCATGAAAAACGACTTACCAAAAATAGCAGAAGCCATTCAATTATCCAAACGAATGAACCGAATCATTCGCCAAAATGTTATCTTTTCAATTTCCGTCATTATGATTTTAGTTGTATCAAACTTTTTTCAGGCTCTCGACCTACCATTCGGTGTAATCGGCCATGAAGGCAGCACCATATTAGTCATCCTAAACAGTCTCCGTTTATTAAAATCTAAATAGAATACAAATAGAGGCTATCCTGTAAGTCTGTTAATGACTTTCCGGACGGCCTCTATTTTCTTTATTCATGGGAAGTTAATCTGAAACACATCAAATCTTCCTAAAACTACGGTGGCTGTTCATTTAATAATCAATCACCGTTCGTCCGCACATTAGTTCTGAACCATTATAATTTGAATCCACGCTCTACTTATTTAATCGTCCAGTGCCTCTTATTTCTGGACAATACTGCATTAATTTCTCCGCCTACAATAATGACAAGACCTGATATATATAACCAAAGCATTAAAACAATCAAGCCTCCGAGACTGCCATATGTGGAAGAATAGTTACCAAATGTACTCACGTAAACTGAAAATGCCCACGATGATAGCGCCCATCCGACACTCGCGAAGATTGCCCCTGGTAAAACGTCTCTACATTTCATTTTAAGGTTGGGCCCAATCCAATACAAAATTAAAAATACAAAGGTAATGACAGCAATAGAAATCACCCAGCGCAGTAAATCATAAACAAAGGAAGGCTCGTATCCTAGGAAATCAAATACAATATTGAGAATATATTTCCCAAACACTGGCAATAGCAAAGAAACCACTACAACCAGGATTAATCCAATGGTTAAAATCAAAGCTAATCCTCTTGTTTTAATAAATGATCTGGTTTCCTCAACATCATATGCATGATTAAGAGCCTTTATAATGGCATTGGTCCCGTTGGATGCTGACCACATCGTTGCCAAGATACCAAAAGATAACAAGCCGCCGTTTTGGTTAGCCATGACATCTTTTAAACTCGATTCTAATAAATTTGCCGATTCTGCAGGAGCATACGTATGCAAAAGCTCCATCAAATCCGCTTGGGAAACCTGCAAAAAAGGCAATAACGTGATAACAAATATTAAGAGCGGAAAAATTGAAAGTAAGAAGTAATAGGCTAATTGCGCTGCCAAGCCTGTTACTTCATCACCTTGAATTTTATCGTATAAATGTTTAAATACGCTTTTATTTACATACTTCTTCCTACCTTCCATTCCAGTACCACCTCTATTCAGCTTGTTTGACTTTATTTGCGCGTAGAAGTGGTACTTATATCATCAGATACAGAGGAAGTATTACTGTTCTCTGTCGTAGAAGCCGAACCATCAGAAGATTTTTTGTCTACCAGTACTTCTTTTGTTTCCTTAATAACCCCTGCTACTTGCGGTGGCATTTCTTTCATTTCATCTACCTTTTCAGATATAAAAGATACATCCTGACCAATTTGATCTATGTTTGTACGAATTTTACCAGACATCTCCTTCACATTTTCCACTATAGAATTCGGATCTTTAGCCATCGATTTAACATTCGTTATCATTTTTTGGCCGCCTGTCATTACTGTTTTGCGAGTGTTCTTATCCAATAGGCTGATTGCAAAACCTGCTGCTGCTCCACCTAAAATTCCTAACCATAGCTTATTGCTCTTTTGACTGCTTCTACTCATTATTTATCCCTCCCGAATTAATTTTACTTGCTTATTCTTATATTTATTGATTTACCTATAATAGCGGAATTCTAAACATAAAATGGCAATTAAGTATTTTTTATCTTGACGCAATATTGTTTCAAGAATATTCTTAATATTAACAACATACAGATAGGGTGAATTTACTTGATTGACTTTTTGAATAAGTTTTCAAAAGATTTGACTGTACTTTTAGAAACAATAAGTAATTTTCTTTGGGGGCCACCCCTCTTAATTTTAATTGTTGGTACAGGTATTTATTTAACATTTCGAATTGGATTTTTACAAATTAAATTATTGCCTTATTCATTAAAATTGGCCTTCACTAAAAGCCAGGATAAAAAATCGGACGGAGATATTTCCCATTTCCAGGCTTTAATGACTGCTCTTGCAGCAACAGTCGGAACTGGGAATATTGTTGGAGTGGCTACAGCAGTCGTCAGCGGTGGACCAGGGGCCGTCTTCTGGATGTGGGTTGCTGCCTTTTTTGGTATGGCGACGAAATACGGAGAAGCAGTACTTGCGGTTAAATACAGAATCGTAAATGCTAATGGTGAAATGTCAGGTGGACCTATGTATTATTTAGAAAAAGGGCTGAGAATGAAATGGCTTGGCGTCGCCTTTGCGATTTTCGGTGCGATTGCAGCTTTTGGAATCGGTAATATGGTCCAAGCTAATTCAGTAGCCAACACGATTCATGATACTTTCTCCATCCCAACCTGGGTAACCGGGATTGTCCTGACTATTTTTGCCGCTCTTGTGTTAGTCGGAGGCATTAAAAGCATCGGTAAAGTCACCTCCTATTTTGTACCGGTTATGGCCGCCTTTTATTTAATTTGTGGAATCTTAATTCTTATCTTAAATGCTGAACTCGTTCCAAATGCAATTAAACTGATTTTCACAGATGCCTTCACTGGACAGGCAGTAGCTGGCGGTGCAATCGGTACTGTAATCCGTTGGGGTGTGGCTAGAGGTGTCTTTTCGAATGAAGCTGGTTTAGGGTCAGCTCCGATTGCGGCAGCTGCGGCTAAAACGGATTTTCCTGCCCGACAAGCACTTGTATCAATGACGCAAGTATTTATTGATACAATCATTATTTGCTCAATAACAGGAATTTCACTTGTAATGGCAGACCAATATCATAGTGGATTAGAAGGAGCAGAACTGACATCCGTCTCCTTTGATTTATTATTAGGTCCTGTTGGTTCCTACATCGTTTCAATCGGGTTAATTTTCTTTGCTGCCTCCACAATTATTGGTTGGGCTTATTATGGTGAGAAATGCTATTCCTACTTATTTGGAGATAGGACCGTGATTAGCTATCGAATCGTTTTTGTTTTAGCTGTTTTTATTGGCTGCGTAAGCTCCCTTGATCTTGTTTGGAGCTTTGCTGATATTATGAATGCTTTAATGGCAATTCCTAACTTGATTGGCCTCCTCGGACTTTCAGCTGTGATTATAGCTGAAACAAAAATCATTATCAGAATTATTAATAGTGAAAAACAAAATAAGCAGAGAAAGACATTTGAAACTTGAATTTGACAGATAGCGAATTCCATGGAATGATATTTCTATCTAGTGCGGAAGGGATGAATGAAGTGGCAGATTTATCGGTTAAATCCACTGAGAATATTAAAATTATGATTAATGGCATCCAAGAAAAATTACAAATGATCAACAGTTCAGCTATGCGTGCAGACAGCTTTAATGATAGCTCCTATGAGGATTTACTGGAGATATATGAAATGGTCATGTCCAAGGACCGCTTCAGCCCTAGTGAAATGCAAGCAATTGTCGAAGAGATTGGCAAATTGAGAAAGTAAATAGGCAATAAAAGCTCCTCTGTTCATTGAACAGAGGAGCTTCATTTTATTTGGACAGCAGTGCAAGGGATTCTCTGTTGAAAGCTGGGATATCATCAGGCTGTCTGCTTGTTACTAATTGTTCTCCACATACAAATACCTCTTCATCATGATAAGTGGCACCTGCATTCTCGAGATCAACTTTAATTGATTTGTAACCTGTTGAATCTCTTCCTTCCAGCGCTTTTGCAGTAATCAACAATTGCGGACCATGGCAAATTGCGAATACTGGTTTCTTTGCGTCCATGAATTCCTTGGCAAAAGAAACAAAACGATCGTCTCCTCTTAAAATGTCAGGAGAGAATCCACCCGGAATAAATAAAGCATCAAACTCATTCGCTTTTACCTCATCAATGCCCTTTTGAATTTCCACCGTTTCTTTTCCTTGCTTACCTTCAACATTTTGTCCACTTTCAAAGCCGATGGTTACTACTTCATGACCAGCTTCCTTATAAGCCTTAGCAGGGTCTGTATATTCTACATCTTCAAACATATCCGTTATGACACATGCAATTCTTTTACTCATACTATCAATCTCCTTTTTTGAAAAATAATAGTTACAGTTTCATCTTTCCCTCGGCAAAATTTTCATAAACATTCTCTTTTATCTAATCAAGGAATATAAAAACAGTGTGAATGATATTCACACTGCCTAAGTCATTCGCTTAGAGATTTCCACATTTCCCTAATAAACTTCACCGTTTTACAATGTCTTCAAAATCTTTGAACTAATCCTCATCCTACCTAACAATCAGATACCCCCTCTAAATTCATTAACCAACCTAATGGATAATCCACTACTCACCAATTAATGTTTTACGGGGCATGATGAGGATTTCTACTCGTCTATTTTTCTCCCGCCCACTGTCAGTGGTATTAGGCGATACTGGTTTAAATTCTCCAAAGCCTTTTGCACTAAACCATTCCGGTTTTAATTTTTTATTATCTTGAAGAAGCTTCATAAAGTTAACAGCTCTCATAACGCTTAATTCCCAATTTGACTCAAACTCTGCATTACGAATCGGAACATTATCCGTATGTCCGCTAATGATAATATTTCTGGGAGGTTCCATTACAAGCAGTTCAGATATTTCCTTGGCAATTATTTCATCTCTCTCTCTGACCATTGCGATCCCCGAATCAAACAATACATTATCACGAATGGTTAACAGCAACCCTTCCTCTGTCAGAGATGTCTCTAAATTGGATTTTAAATGACTGTCATTAATATAAGTATCTATTTTTTCTTGGACTACCTTTAATTCTTCCAATTCAGGGCTGGCTTCCTCTGTTCCTTCTTCTTCTTCCCCATCAAATTTCTCTGGGTCTGTTTCTGCCATCATCCCTTCAGGCATCGGGCTCGGATGCTCAAAAACACCTGTTCCTCCATCTAATGCTTTATTAAAGGCTCGTGATAGTTCAGAGAACTTTTGGGCATCTACAGAACTCATAGCAAATAAGACAATAAATAACGCTAATAATAAGGTTAATAAGTCACTATATGGGAGCAGCCAGGATTCGGACATATGCTCCTCATGCTGAGATTTCTTTTTTCGCCTGGACATTGTTTCTCATCTCGCCTTCCAACCACTTCTTCCTTTCCGCAGCAGGTAAATAAGAAGATAGTTTTTGCTCTATTGTCCTTGGTGCTTCACCTTCTAATATAGATAGAATACCTTCTACCATCATCTCTTTAATACGTACTTCCTGTTTAGATTTTCTCTTTAATTTATTCGCAAACGGGTGCCACAATAAATATCCCGTAAAGATTCCCATCAATGTAGCAACAAATGCTGCACTTATGGCATGGCCCAGTATCTCTGTATCACTCATATTGCCCAAGGCTGCAATTAATCCTACTACTGCACCTAATACCCCGAGGGTCGGAGCATAGGTACCAGCCTGTGTGAAAATCTGAGCCCCAACAGCATGCCTTTCCTCCATGGCATCTATTTCTTCTGAAAGGATGTCGCGAATATAATCTGCACTTTGTCCTTCAACCGCCAAATTCAAGCCGTTCCTTAAAAACGGATCTTCAACTGATTCTGAAATTTTTTCTAGCGCCAGCAAACCTTCTTTACGAGCTGTTTGTGCCCAATCGCAAAATGTATGAATTAATTCTTCCGTTGAGACCATTGCTTTTTCTGAAAAAATGATGACAAATAGCTTAGGAAGCTTAATCAATTCATTAACTGGAAAAGCAACTAATATAGCTGCAGCCGTTCCTAAGAAAATGATTAATATAGCAGCTGGATTGACGAGAACTGCGATATCAACACCTTTAAGCACCATTCCAACACCTACTGAAACGATGGCCAACATAATCCCTATGATTGAAGACTTGTCCATATAATTCACCCGTTTTCTACTATTCTTTTATCTCTTCTAGTATCGACATTTCAATAAATTCCTTAACACTAATAAGCTTTTAAAAAGATATGAGAATCAATTTTAGGTAAAAAGACATAAAAAAAAGTGATGAAAACATCACTTTTTTTAATCGATTAAGAGTTGAATCAACAATTACAGATACCTTGCAATAGCAATTCTGAGGAGAATGACTTAACTTTATCCCCTCTATCATTTAATCTTCCATGAATATAATATGGGGTTTTTTAACAAATATGTCGAAGTAACCAAATTTCTGTAATATTTTTGTAAATTAAATTCAATAATGCTGTAACCATAGAAACTAGTATTTTAGTTATAGTAAAAAAGTAGAGAAAAAGGCGGTAAGATTTAACAATGCTGCCAAAAAAACATTTCGGGGGTCACTATGAAAAAAATAATTATTGCTCTTGCTATTTTTCTGTCATCCACGCTTGTGCCATTTGGACCATTTGAATCTAAAGCCTCAGCCGCTATTTCGACAAGTAAAGCTAACAAAGTTGTTTCAACCGGGAAAAAATATGTAGGAACGCCTTATCGATACGGCGGAACAACACCTAAAGGATTTGACTGTTCTGGTTTTGTGGGGTATACCTACAAAAAAGCGGCAGGAAAGAAACTTCCAAGGACCTCAACCAGTATGTATAAACAGGGGAAAAAGATCGCTAAATCTAAGTTAAAAAAAGGTGATTTAGTTTTCTTTAATACTTCTGGAAAAGGAGTTTCCCATGTAGCAATCTATATTGGCAGCAACAAAGTCATTCACTCTGTATCTAAAGGTGTAAAAATAGATTCATTAAGCTCTTCATATTGGAAGAAGCGTTATGTAGGTGCTAAAAGAATATAAACTCTATTTTCCAGGCGGACATCCTTCGCCTTTTTATTTTGCCTTTTTTTTACCCACTTGTAAAAAGTGTAGACCTTTTCATCGAGTATAGCTTGCATACTGTCTTAACCAGTCAGCATCTCACTTGATGGTATTTCACTATAGACTCTGATCTCTCCTTTTCTTTTCAGGAAGGTTTTTAAAGCATCTATTTTTTTATTGGTCGCATTAATGCGTATAAGTCTTCTTCCAAGCGTGCAGCATATGCTTCAGCATGTTTCCCTGCATCCTTCACTCCAGCATTGTAAAAATGAGGTCCTAACGTTTCTGTGAAAAACTCCAAAATATTCTCAGCAGCCAGTTCTCCAATCTCTTCATCACGCTCTTTTTGAAAATATTGTTGAATTTGACCAATTATCCATCTTTTATCTTCTGCTTTCCAATTGATTAGCAATTGTACCCCTCCTTTGAAATTTACTTTATCTTTCATTTATAACAAAAAAATAGTAGGATATAAACCTCATGTGGTTTCTCCTACTATTTTTTTAAGCGTAACACCTATTGTTTGGGCCTTTAATTATTTAATTTCATGCTCTTTTCAAGCTGGCTTTTTCATATACTTGGTTAGCATTTTGTAGGCATGCTCTACTTGTTCATCACTAGGAGATTGGATTCCCGCCAGTGGATATTTGTAGCCAAGTGTTTCCCATTTATAAACACCTAATTGATGATATGGTAAGATTTCTACCTTTTCAATATTATTAAGTGTACCTAAGAATTGACCCATTCTTTCCAAGTATTCATCCTGGTCATTAACCGTTGGAACTAGTACGTGTCTAATCCAAACCGGTTGTCCTTTGTCAGAAAGATAACGGGCGCAATCCAAAATATGTTCATTCGGTTTACCAGTTAGCTTAATATGGCGTTTGCTATCTATGTGTTTAATATCCAGTAGGATTAAGTCTGTATATTCAAGCAGTTCATCGAATTGCTCTAAAAATTCTGGTGATCTCGAAAAACAGCCAGCTGAGGAATCAATGGTCGTGTGAATTCCTCTTTCCTTACATAATTTAAACAGTTCTATAATAAAAGGAATTTGCAATAGCGGTTCTCCGCCGCTGACGGTAACTCCCCCGCCTGATGCATCCATGAATGGTTTATATAATTCAATATCTTTAACGATTTCTTCAGGACTCATTTGCTTGCCTGTTCCAATTGACCACGTATCGGCATTATGGCAATATTGGCAGCGCAACAAACACCCTTGCGTAAAGACAATGTAGCGGATCCCCGGGCCATCTACTGTGCCGCATGTTTCAACGGAATGTATATTTCCATATGTTGTCATGAGATCCCATCCTTTCTTTTCTAAAAATATCCAAGTAGAAGTTAAAAGTTAGTCTCCCTGCTAATACAGGGAGACCTCCTAGTAACAAGTACTTCTATATTACATAGTTTCGTGGAACGTACGATTGATAACGTCAATTTGTTGCTCACGAGTCAACTTGATGAAGTTAACAGCGTATCCAGATACACGGATTGTTAATTGTGGATACTCTTCTGGATGTTCCATAGCAGCTAGCAATGTGTCACGATTGAATACGTTGATATTCAAGTGGTGACCTTCCTTGGAAGCATAACCATCCAAGATTGCAGCAAGGTTCGCTTCACGTTGCTCTTCTTCACGTCCAAGTGCTTTTGGCACCATAGAGAATGTGTTAGAAATACCGTCTAAAGAGCAATCGTATGGAAGCTTAGATACAGAAGATAGAGAAGCTAGAGCACCTTTTGTATCACGTCCGTGCATTGGGTTCGCACCTGGTGCGAATGGTTCGCCAGCGCGACGTCCATCTGGAGTGTTACCAGTTTTCTTACCATATACTACGTTAGAAGTAATTGTAAGAATGGATTGTGTGTGCACAGAGCTACGGTATGTTTTATGCTTTTTCAATTTAGTCATAAAGTTACGAACAAGCTCAACAGCCATGCTATCTACGCGATCATCATTGTTTCCGTATTTAGGGAAATCACCGATGATTTCAAAGTCAACTGCTACACCATTTTCATCACGGATTGGTTTAACTTGTGCATATTTAATCGCACTTAATGCGTCGGCTACTACAGACAATCCAGCAATTCCCGCTGCCATTGTGCGAAGGATTTCAACATCATGTAATGCCATTTCAATACGCTCATAGCTATACTTGTCGTGCATGTAGTGGATTACATTCAATGTATTGATGTATAGCTCTGCAAGCCATTCCATTGTGCTATCGAAGTTAGCCATAACTTCATCATAATCTAACACGTCAGAAGTAATTGCTTTGAAGTTCGGTCCAACTTGAATTTTAAGTTTTTCATCCACCCCACCGTTGATTGCATAAAGCAATGCTTTTGCAAGGTTTGCACGTGCTCCGAAGAATTGCATTTGTTTACCGATACGCATTGCGGATACACAGCAAGCAATACCGTAGTCATCGCCGTATTCTCTGATCATGATGTCATCGTTTTCGTACTGAATCGCACTTGTTTGGATAGACATTTTTGCACAGAAACGTTTGAACCCTTCTGGGAACTTCGTAGACCATAATACAGTCAAGTTTGGTTCTGGAGCTGGTCCAAGGTTTGTTAATGTATGCAAGAAACGGAAAGAGTTTTTCGTTACAAGTGTTCTTCCGTCTAATGCCATACCACCGATTGATTCTGTTACCCAAGTAGGGTCTCCACTGAACAATTGGTTGTAATCAGGTGTACGAGCAAATTTTACAAGACGAAGCTTCATAACAAAGTGATCGATGATCTCTTGTGCTTCTTGTTCAGTTAATGTGCCTTCACGAAGGTCACGTTCGATATAAATATCAAGGAAGGAAGATGTACGTCCTAGTGACATCGCTGCACCGTTTTGTTCTTTAATTGCAGCAAGGTAAGCAAAGTATAACCATTGTACTGCTTCTTTTGCATTTGTAGCTGGTTTAGAGATATCATAACCATAAATCTCAGCTAATTGTTTTAATTCACCTAAAGCACGGATTTGCTCGCTTAATTCTTCACGTTGACGAATAACTTCTTCGGACATTGTTCTTAATCCGTAGTTTTTCAAATCTTTCTTACGTTCAGCGATCAAGAAGTCTACACCGTATAATGCTACACGACGGTAGTCACCGATGATGCGTCCGCGTCCGTATGCATCTGGAAGACCAGTGATGATACCAGCCTTACGAGCAAGCTTCATTTCATCCGTATAAGCATCGAATACACCTTGGTTATGTGTTTTGCGGTAATCAGTGAAGATTTTTTGCACTTCTTCATCTACTGTGAATCCGTAAGATTCAGCTGCAGCTACCGCCATACGGATACCACCGAATGGTTGAAGAGAACGTTTGAATGGTTTATCTGTTTGGAAACCAACAATTGTTTCAAGTTCTTTATTTAAATATCCAGGACCATGTGATGTAATAGTAGAAACAATTTTAGAATCAAGATCAAGGACGCCGCCTGCTTCACGTTCTTGTTTAGTAAGTTCCATTACTTGCTTCCATAATTCTTTTGTAGCTTCTGTTGGGCCTTCTAAGAATTCATCGTTTCCTGTGTATGGAGTGATGTTTTTCATAATGAAGTCACGTGTGTTAACTTCATTCTGCCAATCTCCTCCAGCAAAGCCTCTCCATGCATCTTTTTTAGTTACATTATCCATAACCATTGCCATTTTATTTTACCTCCTAATATTACGTTCAGGAATATTATTTCAAATTTCTAGATGTTCAGCTTTTTTAAATTATATAACAGCTTTCTATACTCTTATAATACACATTATATGTGAAAAAGTGAACATGTAAATTATGACAATCTGGTGAAATCGAAAACAACGTTGTTAAATCAATCTTTTCTTTCTATTTTCGAATAATTCTAATATCAGGAACCCTTGACAGTAAATAAAACTGTTATAGTAAAATCCACTCTGAAAGCTAAACTGTACTATAAAAGGCATCTGTTCTTAAATACAGATGCCTTTATAGATACCATTATATAACAATTCTGTCATTTATGCACGTCTGATCTATTTTTAAAGGCTTCCTTCGTCACAATATATTGTTCGTGGTTTGTATGTTGTTCCTGATTTCCACCCGTTTCAGCATGGTGAGGAAAATTCCCAGGATGACTTTTACGTTTATGATTAAAACCTTTACCTCTCGCCATAATCCTACCTCCTTCCCTTATTATCATTTTCTACAGAAAGGCGAGAATTATGGCAGGTAAGTTGAGGCAATATAGTACAAAAAGAACATCATTATTGGCAGCCATAGACCACTTGTTTAAGCAATTTGGGAACAACCTCAGTGGAAAATGGAATATGCAGCCTTTCTGTACGTTTGTGTGCGTCCTTACCATATGGACCGATATTTACGGCTGGTATATCCAATTCCCCAATAATAGAAAGCGGAAGATTATACCCCTTCCCGTATAGAGGCATTTCATTTTCTAACACCGGCATCACTAAATCACGATCACGTAAACGGCAATAGCTTACATCGGAAAGCCCTGGAAAATAAGACATGATCTTTATTTCTTCATTAAATTTCTCTTTAGCGATCCTAACGCAGTGCTCTACTATACCTTTTGCTTTCTGATCCCTTTCATCATCTTCCAAATAAACGTGTGGATAATAAGGTGGAGCGAGCATGATCATATAAAAAGGGGCCTCTGATTTGAAAAACGCTGCCACTACATCTGCAATTTCAGCTGTTAATTTGGCCATATTCATGCCTGCGTCCTGTTCGAGCAATGCAATCTTTGCGTTTATTTCTTTCATAAACATATGGCCATATTCTCTACAGCCTTTATCAAATAACTCTTGATAAGTATATACACTGGGCTTAAGGTTAGGTTTTCTTGAACCATGTCTTCCATACCCAAGTAAATCATAAATATTTGATAACCGTCCTTCTATATACCTGCTGCTTTCTTCGCCAATATCTTTCAGCTTGTTTATGACTTCTTCCGGATTTTGCTTTAGCGTAAGGATATTAGCTAGTACATATGCTGCAGTTGGCGTTTGGACATTATATGCTTCTTTTAGATCCATTAATTTTAAGATCGTAGGCAGAGGATTCTGTTCCCCGCGTTCTTGTTCTAAAAAGGCTAAGGATAACTCCAGTCTTTCCGCTATCACACCTGCCATCCAGGCGGCATTCATGCCCTCAAGCGGTTCGCCCACATGTGTTTCAGTTCCTACACAAAAAATTAAGGGCAATAACTTACCCACAGATCCTGTATAAAAATATTTTGTACGGTCTCCTGGATATGCACCAAAACTCGGCTCCGAGCAAATGGCCACTTCCAAATCCAGTTGATATTGGTCCTTGAGTCCCTTAATCAACTCAACTCCCGCAAACATTCCGGCCGAATATCTCTCTTCATCCGGTGTAGCTAAAAATAATAGGTTATGTTTCAAATTGCCATGTTCGGCAGCTTCTGATAGTAAAGCCATCTGAATAGCAAGTCCGGCTTTCATATCCATAATTCCTCTTCCAAAGATCCACTCTCCAGACTTCAAATCCTGCTCGGCATCAACTGAAAGGTTTTCCTCTGCCATTGCACTTGTACATTCCAATGGTGAAAAAGCGAGCGGTGCAAGGCGTCCGTAATCTTCAACCCCAACTACATCATAATGGCTTAAAAGTATAATTGTTTTTTTACTCGTTTTACTACCTTGATAAAACGCAGCAACTGCTTTTCGATTTAATAGATCTCCTGTAATTTCTTTTCTGTATATTTGATCGGGGTAATTTTGAAAATAAGGCATTTCCTTAAGGATCGCAGAAATTTCGTCCTCCATACGCAACTCACCTCTTGTTCCCGTTACACTTGGCACTTTTACAAGGCGGTATAATAACTCCAAAATCCCTTCCTTTGTATTCCAATGACCCATACCTTATCCCCCCACTTTTTCTATCTTTTTCTAAAATTATAGCAGTATTTGGTCGAATATTCAGTTAAATATTAATAGTATAGCTCTCTATTTTGCCGTTGCTAATTAGATATGTTACGGTATTCTTACAATTAAAGGAGCGGTTACAATGGATATTTCTATCAATATTAAAGAGATTACTCTCCACTATATTTCAATGGAACTAAAGAATTCCTTTACTACTAGCTTTGGAAGCTTGAAGGATAGAGAAATGATTATTATTGAAATGGTTGATTGCGACGGTATGGTTGGGTGGGGTGAATGTGTTGCCTTCCGAGAACCTTGGTATACGGAGGAAACACTCCAAACTGCTGCACATATTATGAAAGATTTTTTAATCCCCAAACTCATCCAGCAGCCAATCTATCATCCGGATGAACTTCAGCATCTTTTTTCTCCCGTTCGCAAAAATCCAATGGCTAAATCGGCTCTCGAAGGCGCAATTTGGGATTTATATGCGAAGAAAAATAATAAATCCTTATCGAGAGCTTTAGGTGGAACTAAAAATGAGATTGAAACAGGAGTTAGTATTGGACTGCAGACCTCAGATGAACATTTATTTCGCCTGATTGATCATAGCCTTGAGCAGGGATATAAGAGAATTAAGCTTAAAATCAAACCCGGTCAGGACATCTCTCTTATTCGGACAGTTCGTAGGAGATACCCACACTTACCCATTATGGCTGATGCAAATTCAGCCTATTGTTTAGCAGATATGGACCTCCTAAAAGCGCTGGATGAATTTGATTTAATGATGATTGAACAGCCGCTTCGTTTTGACGATTTTTATGAGCATGCCATTCTTCAGCAACATATCACAACACCGGTATGCCTGGATGAAAGCATTCAATCATTCGAGAACGCCAAACAAGCAATTGCTCTGGGTAGCTGCAAAGTGATTAATTTGAAAATTGGACGAGTCGGCGGTTTATCAGAAGCCATTAAAATTCTTCATCTTTGTGAAGCCAATAATATTTCCGTTTGGTGCGGCGGTATGCTTGAATCTGGAATTAGCCGAGCCCATACGATTGCACTGGCTTCCATGCCACAGGTTAATCTGCCTGGTGACATTTCGAGCTCCAGCCATTATTGGGAGCAAGATATCACGTCCCCTAGCGTGATTGTCGAGAACGGTGTCATTCAAGTTCCTGAACAAGCCGGAATGGGTTTTGAAGTTAATCGAAAATGGCTAGCCCATTACTCAACTCACAAAGAGTCCTTCACTTCCAAATAATGTGTATTCTTATTCTATAGGGGTATAGAATAAGAAACGAACAATGGGAGTGAATACACATGACAAAGGAAAAACCATTATCGAAGAAAAAAATGGACAATCCTGAAAACTCAATGACTGACAAAGAGCATATGCTCGATAGATTTGAAGATGAACAGCATGTAGACACCATTCCTATCGAAGATTTACGAGAAGAAAATCTTGAAGAAAAAGATAAGACTGCTACGAAGAGCACTTCTTCCAGCGAAAAGAAATACGAGCCCGAAAAACAGTAAGCATGGAGCCAGTTTATCTGGCTCTTATTTATTTCGCCTTTCCAAAAATCCCCTAGCTAATATCCCTCTGAAAACACCGTAATTAAATTCAAAAATATTCCTCAAAAAGTCATCCAAGACCCTCTATATTTCTTATACAAGGGGGGTTCTAAGTAGGCCAATAAAGTTCAAAACATACTCAATCCGCTTACAGCCAAATCTCAAAGGATTGCAACAGAGATTATCCGAATATCCAGCTTTACACAGGAAAGTTCTGCATCCTCACAGGAGATTCTCGCTAATATCAAAGAGCAAAACCAGCTAATAACCGGTATTTCTCATAGCTTTAATGAACTTGATAATCTAGTTGAAAAACTAGATG
This sequence comes from Bacillus sp. z14 (2026), assembly GCF_058313575.1. Taxonomy (NCBI): domain Bacteria; kingdom Bacillati; phylum Bacillota; class Bacilli; order Caryophanales; family Bacillaceae; genus Bacillus; species Bacillus sp. z14 (2026). The sequence continues at coordinate 75,464 of NZ_JBZFQK010000004.1, read as the reverse complement.
GATTAGTGCAGATTTAAATAAAAAACCCGCTATTCATGTTTACGCAGCACCTATTCGATGCGGATTCATGATTGACGAGTTTTTAAATTACATATTAATGTAACTCGTCGTATTTAGTCCCTATCGTTAAAGGACTTCAACAAATGTCTAATACTAACTATTCTTTAATATGTCGCAGTCCCTTTAATCAAAAAATGACGTGTCCCCACGTCATTCATTAATAAACTTATTCCGATTTCACTTTTTCATATCCATTGACGACAACAGATAATTCCCCGGTCGATGGATGAATAACCATTCCCGTTACTGGTATATATGCAGGCATTAACGGATGATTCTTAACCAGATTAACACTTTCCGTTACGCTTTCATGGACATTAGAGAAGCCCTTAACCCACTGCTTCACATCTATTCCTACATGCTCCAAAGTAGAAAAGGTCTCATTAGGTACTCCATTATCAGTCATTTGTCCAATCAATTGATTTGGATCCATGGCAGCCATACCGCAATCCTCATGGCCTACAATAAATACTTCTCTTGCTCCCAATGCATGAATTGCCACAATGATGGAACGCATCACACCGCCAAATGGATGATTTACGATTGCCCCGGCAGTCTTTATAATTTTGACATCTCCGTTAGCAATATTCATGGCCTTTGGTAACAACTCAACCAGCCTGGTGTCCATACAGCTTACTATAACCATTTTTTTATCGGGAAATTTAGTGGTCTCATATGGCAAGTATTCTTCCTTGTTTACAAATTCACGATTATAAGCAAGAATTTCATCTAATGTATTCATTTATTTCTCCCCTTCATACAGCCTTAAATCCATTGTACCTAAGTATTTATAATAGTTGAAATAATATACAATTTCATCCGAAGGAAACTTTCAACAAAAGATGCGTACACTATCATAACAGGTTACTAAACAGTATTGCCGGACAACTAATGAAAGGATCCATATACTTTGAAGACAAAACTTAGGCAACTTGAACCCTATATACATTCCATTTTTGAATATTTACACTCACATCCTGAGATAAGCTGGAAAGAGCATGAAACTGCAGCCTTTATTGAAAAGCGATTAATCGAAGAAGGGGTTAAGTGTAACGCTTTCCCCTCATTTCCCGGTTTAGCTGCTGAAATAGGCTCCGGCAAGCCAGTCATTGCTTTACGAGCGGATATGGATGCCCTTTGGCAGGAATGTGATGGAACCTTTAGAGCTAATCATTCATGCGGACATGATGCGCACATGTCAATCGTTTTGGGTGTAGCCTTGATGCTCAAAGAATTGACTGAGACTGAAAAAGAAAAAGGAACAGTTCGATTTATCTTTCAGCCGGCAGAAGAAACGGGTGAAGGTGCCAAGGCTGTAACGAATCTTGGAATTGTAGATGACGTTGATTATTTATACGGTCTCCATCTTCGTCCAATAGAAGAGCTGCCTCTTGGCATGGCAGCTCCTGCGATCAATCATGGGGCAACCTACCATCTTTCAGGAAAAATCATTGGAGAAGATGCACATGGAGCGCGGCCTCACTTAGGGACAAGTTCAATAGATGTCCTAATTATGATGCATCAGCTGCTTCAACAAATTAAACTGTCGCCGATGAAACCACATTCCATCAAAATCACCAGATTCGAAACAGGTAATGAAAATTTAAATGTTATACCAGGTACTGCTTTGTTTGGAATTGATGCCAGGGCTCAATCAAATGAAGACCTGAACATCATTAAAGAGCAAATAAAGCAAACCTTTGCTCAATTAGAATCAATCTTCCGCATTCATATCCAACTAGAACCATATCCAGATACACCGGCTTCCATCATCTCCGCCAAGGCGGCTCAGTTTATGGAAAAAGCTATTTTGGATACAATGGGGCATAAAGCATTAAGCCCTACAGTGTTAACTCCCGGAAGTGACGATTTTCACTTTTATACGAAACTTCGCCCTTCCATAAAAGCAACCATGCTGGCACTTGGTGCTGATTTAACTCCCGGACTTCATCACCCAAATATGACATTTGATCGTTCCTGTATAATAGAAGGCATCGAAATCCTAACAAGAGCTATTCTCCATACGTTAAAGGCTGAATCTCTATAATAAAGATTCAGCCCCTTTATAGTTATACCTAATCATTTCCCAGCGCTTGTTTTATATCCCCCCATAGATCTTGCCAGTTTTCCAATCCAACGGATACACGCAGCAATTGGTCTGTAACACCCATTTCCAATCGTTCAGATTCCGGAATAATAGCATGAGTCATTGAAGCCGGGTGACAAATCAATGTTTCAACATCACCTAAGCTGACTGCAATTTTAATAAGCTTCATCCTGTTAAGGAAGGCTTGTGCATCCTCTTTACTGCCTTTTATTTCGAAAGCGATAATCCCTCCTGGCTGACGCATTTGTTTCATAGCTGCCTCATATCCAACGTTTTGCTTATCTCCAGGATAATAAATCCGCTCAACTTTTGGATGTTCTTTAAGCTTCTCATAAATTTTTTGAGCATTTTCGCTATGACGGTCCATCCGAATTGGCAAGGTTTTGATTCCCCTTAACAATAGCCATGCATCAAAAGGCGCCATAATTCCCCCGACGTCCTTTAACATTGTTTTTCTAACTCGTGATATGAATTCACGGGAACCCGCAGCCAAGCCCGCTACAACATCCCCATGTCCGCAAATATATTTTGTTGCACTGTGTACAACTATGTCACATCCCAGCTGAAGGGGCTGTTGCAAGTATGGCGAAGGAAATGTATTGTCCACAATGACGGGGATCCCATTTCTTTTAGCCACCCGTGCCACCATTTCCAAGTCAATGACTCTCATAGTTGGGTTTATTGGCGTTTCAACAAATATACACGTTGTTTCAGGTTTAATTAACTCCTGTATTTGTTCCTCTGTTTCCATCGGACTAAAGTCATGATGGATGTTATACTTCTCTTTCATCATGACTAATAAATCGAATGTACAACCATAAATACCGAGTGAGCATAGAATATGGTCATTTGCCTTGGTAAGTTCCATTAAAACAGCTGATACAGCAGCCATACCAGACCCAAATGCAATTCCTTCCTCAGCTCCTTCCAATACTGCTATCTTCTCTTCTAATGAGCGTACGGTTGGATTGCCTAATCTCGAATAGATAAATCCATTATCTGTACCGGCAAATCGCTGTTCCCCCTGTTCAGCAGATTCAAATGTAAAGGTGGAAGTTTGATAGATTGGCATAGAAAGGCTTCCTTGATGTTCGTTTGATTCATATCCGGCATGGATAGCTGCAGTTTCAAAGTGGGTATATTTCTTATTCATATAGCTCCCCCTATTTCAAATGTAAAAAATTTCAATCCCCACTTTATCATATGGCATTCACCCAAAAATTGTAAACAGTCTTATCCAGATATTTTAAAACCCGACTTTCATTACATACAAACTACTGACCCAACATTAAATAGAACTCATCACTTCATACAGAGAAAAATAAGGACCCAATACTTATTAAATCCGGTGTATCTGTTTACTAATCTCCCTAAATTACAAGAAAAAAAGGCCCTAATCAGACCTTTCACCCATGTATAACGTCAGCAAAATCGCCATCTACTACTGATGTAAGTAAATCAGCAACCTTTACTTTCATTTGCACTCCTATTTTTCCTGCACTGACTATAATTTTTTCCTGAATTTCAGCTGATACATCTATGTATGTTTTATACTGCTTTTTCATCCCAACCGGTGAACAGCCACCGCGGATATACCCCGTATATTTTTGTATGTCTTTCATAGGCAGCATTTCAACTTTCTTTTCACCAGAAACTTTAGCTGCTTTTTTCAAATCTAGCTCTGAATCTACAGGAATCACAAATACATAAACAGAGCCAGTCCCTGAAATGGTAACGAGAGTCTTATAGACAAGACGATAATCCTGGCCTATCTTCTCTGCAACGGAAATACCATCAATTTTCCCATCGCGATTTTCGTATTGAAATATTTCATACTCAATTTCTTTTTGATCTAAAAGGCGCAGTGCATTCGTCTTTACGTTTCCCACTTAAAAACTTCCTCTCAAAATTTGCCCGATTTAAAAATTGAATAAAGTAAATACAGTACCATTAAGGTGGCGATAATCGATCCAATTTCAATAATAGGCACTTGCCATAATATAGAACCGCTCCCTCTAGATGATGATCCTATAATCAAGCCTGCCATAATAATACTAAAGGACAAGAGAATAATCGCATAGGAAAGCTGGTTCCCGACCTTATCCATTTTACCAAGGAACACATCTAGTTGCGGCACTTCTATTTGTACACGAAATTTACCTTCTTTCAGCTTATTCATCAATTCATTTATATTGCGAGGCATTTCGTCCAGGATATCCGAGTATTCCACTACTTTGTTCCACAAGGAGTCCGCCAGGTTTTTAGGCTTCAGTCTTTCTTTAATCAACTTCTCCCCAAACGGCTCAATTACATCAATAATATTGAATTCCGGATTCAATGTTTCTACAACACCTTCCACTGCAAGGAAGGTTTTACCCAGCATAGTCAAATCAGATGGGATACGGATATGATGTAAGTAGGTTAATGTAAAGAAGTCATTCACTGCTTCACTCATATTTAAAGTATTTAAAGGATGACCATAATACTTATCGATAATTTCTTCTACATCAGATCGCAGTTTATCATAATTGATATCATCAGGTGTGAAGCCCAGCTTCAGGATTGCACGCATGACACTATCCGTATTACCTCGTTTTAAGGCAATAATCAATGTTGCAAATGCATACTTTATCCGTGTATCCAGGTGTCCAATATTACCGAAATCAATCAAAACAATTCGATTTCCAGGTTGAATCAGGACATTGCCTGGATGTGGATCTGCATGAAACAGACCGTTGATTAAGATTTGATTCATCATCGCATCCGTAAAGCGCTCACTGATTAGTTGCCTGTCAAACCCAAGTTCATCTAGCATTTCGATTTCATTTATTTTAATACCTTCTACATATTCCATCGTTAATACTCGCTTAGTAGAGTAGTCCCAATAAATAGATGGTATCTTAATTATGTCATTATCGATAAATTGATTAGCTATTTTTTCGGAATTTCTTCCCTCAATTCCATAATCCAGTTCCTGATGTAAGGATTGAGAAAATTCATCCACTATATCACTTATGCCATAATCTCTAGCCCAGCTGAATCGCTTTTCTGCCAATCTAGCAATATTATGCAAGATTTCTAGATCTGTCTCAATATTACCCTGGATATTAGGGCGTTGCACCTTTACAGCGACCTCTTCCCCTGTATGAAGAACAGCCTTATGTACTTGACCAATAGAAGCCGCAGCCAATGCTTCTTCTGTAAAGTCGGAAAACAGTTCATCAATTGTTGCTTCCAGATTCGATTCGATAATCTTTTTGACTTCTTCAGGGGAGAAGGCAGGCACATGATTCTGCAGCTTTTCCAATTCCAAAATAACGGAAGGAGGAACGATATCAGGTCTTGTACTCAGCATCTGCCCAAGCTTTACAAAAGTCGGGCCCAATTCCTCAAGAATGGCACGAATCCGCTCGGCAGCCGGCCGATTTTTAACCTCCTTGCCTTCAAACGTCCACTGCCCTCCAAACGGTAGCATATCGGATAATCCCAGTTCTTTGGCAATGGATCCAAATCCATTATGAATCATTGCACGGATGATATCCTGGTACCGATTAAAGTGACGTATTCTCTTTTCAAGCATCTGCTTCCCCCCTAACCTGCTCATTCATAAACTTGTGTTGTTATTGATTTTTCTCCTCTAACAAAGCAATTCGATTTTCCAATCGTGCAATGTCTTCTTTTGTGGCAAGATCCATTTCTGCCAGACGTTGCTTAACCTTTAAATTAATTTGTTGTTCAAATTCTGTCCGGGCTTCATTACCCTTTTTCACTAGATCTTCCACCATTGATTTAGATTCTGCCTGAGTTACTTCACCCTTTTTCACCAATTCATCCACTAATTTTTCAATTTGTTCCTTGCTTGTTACAGCTGCTCCAATTCCCATAGAAAACGTTTTGTTTATAATGTCCCTAATCATGCTCACTTCTCCTCCTTGAACTTATGATTAATAGAATAAAGCAAAGTTTTTCCCACTATTACCTTTCCACCCCTTAATTAAAACAAACCTATAAATTGTGTATTTTTTTTGAATTAATAAACATCTCTGCTTATAAAAAATAGAAGACCGCCCTGCCGGCAGCCTTCTATTAAAAAATTATTCAGATTCTCTTTCTGTACTAAATACAATTCCACTTTCTTTTCGGGAGTACTCTGTAATTTCCAGTACCCCTCTACTAATCTCAATTAGCTTTTGATAATCTAGCTGTTTATCATGGTTGATAATATCGATAAAGGTATCAATTTCATACACCATATCATTCTCTTTTTGAGGAATTGAAAAGGGTTCGCATACTTTTGTTTCTCTATCAATATACTCAAGCTTTTGAATGGTTCCTGATCCAGGAAAGATAATATTCCCCGTCTCCCCATGAATTTCATTTGACCCATAGGAATTAACTATTTTCGAGCAAACAATTGTACATACAAAATCAGAATACTTGAGGATTAGTGTTCCTCCTCCATCAACGCCACTATCAAGCATAACTGGAGTATAGCTGGTCGAGATAGGTTTTCCGAAAAGGGCGAAGGCCATGGCAAGAGGATAAACACCTAGGTCCACCAAAGCACCACCTGAATAATCAGCTGAGAAAATATTAGGAATCTCCCCCTCCAGTAGTTGATCATATCTGGAAGAGTATTTCATATATTGTAAGTTTATATTACGAATTCTCCCCACTCGTCTAATATTATCCTGCAGTAACTTGAAGTTGGGTGTATGAAGGGTTCTGATGGCTTCAAAAAGATAGACGTTATTCCTTTTAGCGATTTGATATGCCTGATCCAGCTCTGCCACATTAGAGAATAACGGTTTTTCACATATGACATGTTTCCCGTTTTCTAACATTAAAACCGCTTGTTCAAAATGACATGAGTTCGGAGAAGCGATATAGACAATATCGATTTCCTTACATTTAGCTAGTTCCTCCAGCTGATTAAAAACAAGATCGACCTCATGCTTATTCGCAAAACGAGACGCCTTATCCAAATTTCTTGAATAAATCGCCTTTAGATAAAGACCATCGCTTTCTAAAACTGCATCTATAAATTGTTCTGTAATGCTACTAGTACCAATTGTTGCTAGATTCATAAGTAACCTCTCCCTCGCCTACCAAAATAAAAATCATAATTTCAAAAGTGCCATTATATTCTTACTAGTACCCCAATAAAGGAGCATGCTTACCTATAATAAGAATTTTTTATAATTACGAACGCTACATAAATCATATCAAAAAATGACTGCAGACATTACAATTAGATGCAAAGATTGGTTGTTACTAACTGTTTAATTGGCAATGAAGATGGGATAAGGATTTAAGCAAAAAAAAGAAGGCAAAATTTGCCCCCCTGTTTTATTAATCCTCATCTTTTGCATCCCAATCTTCAGGAATCGGTTCAGTTAACCATTCCTGGAAAAGCTTTTTATATTCCTGCAGCTGCTCTTGATAATTGGAGAATTGATCATTGTTAATCAAATACTGCTCCCCGTCAAATATAGCCCGGATTTTCTTTTGCTTGATAAGAGTTTCAAGATAGGATTCCGGCAATGATAAGTATTCTGCTGTTTCTTTCACGGAAAGGTACACCAATCATCCCCCTCTTCTCCCGAAAATATTGTTTATTAAGTCTATCATATTTTCTACTGTTCTTCATTCAGTTGAGGATTTAGAGTATACATATCTTTCATATCTGGTACTGTTATCTATTATAGAAATCATTAATTCTATCCAGAATTCAATGTAACCATACACTGTTTTTCTTCAAAAACCTATATTTTAAAATAATATATTTTTTTTAATTTATTGATAAATTACACGAACGTAAAGGAACCGTAAAGTTATAGTTAAATATGACTGTTTAGTATTTACTTTCAACTTCTTGTCAATAATAATGATAATCGAAAATATTTTTCTAAAATAATGTTGAGGTGTAAACAGTGGATGTAAGTATTCAAGAAATGCTTTTTCAATTTCTCGGCGGATTGGGTATCTTCCTATTCGGTATCAAATACATGGGGGATGGACTCCAAAAATCCGCAGGTGATCGACTAAGAGATCTATTGGATAAATATACAACCAACCCTATTATGGGGATTCTGGTTGGTATTCTAGTTACAGTTTTAATTCAAAGTAGTTCAGGTACAACAGTTATCACGGTTGGATTGGTAAGTGCCGGATTTATGACACTCCGCCAGGCTATTGGTGTCATCATGGGGGCAAATATCGGTACAACCATTACTGCCTTCATTATCGGTATTGATGTTGGCGAATATGCATTACCAATTATCTTTGTCGGTGCATTTTTATTATTCTTCTTTAAAAACCAAAAGCTGCACAACTTCGGTCAAATCCTATTTGGATTCGGTTTATTATTCTATGGCCTAGAGCTTATGAGCAGTGGAATGAAGCCTCTACGTACCTTCGAATGGTTTCATGATCTAACTGTCAGCTTAAGTGATTATTCCATACTCGGTGTTGTAGTAGGAACAGTCTTTACATTATTAGTACAAAGCTCCAGTGCTACAATCGGAATCCTTCAGGGATTATTTGGTGAAGGGCTTATTGACCTGCAAGGTGCCTTACCGGTACTATTCGGAGATAACATCGGAACAACTATCACTGCCCTTCTTGCATCGATTGGTGCATCAGTTGCCGCTAGACGTGCTGCTTGTGTACACATACTTTTCAATGTGTTCGGTACAATCATTTTTATGATTTTGCTCGTTCCATTTACGTCCCTTATTGGCTGGTTCCAACAAACACTTGGACTAAATCCGGAAATGACCATTGCCTTTGCACATGGAACATTCAACATTACAAACACACTGATCATGATTCCATTCATTGGTGTATATGCGTGGATTGTTACTAAACTCATTCCAGGAAAAGATACTGTTATTGAGTATAAACCAGAGCATCTGGATGAACGAATCATCGACCAATCTCCTTCTATTGCACTTGGACAGGCGAAAAAGGAAACTTTGCGAATGGGCGAGTTTGCTATTAAAGGATTGGAAGAAACGTATAACTACCTGTTAACTAATGAAACTGCTTCATTGAATACAGGTAATCAAATTGAAGAGGCTCTTAATAATTTAGATCACAAAATAACAGATTATCTTGTTAAAGTCTCCACAAGTTCACTGTCTGCTAATGAATCTGACGAACATAATATTCTAATGCATACCATCACTGATATCGAACGCATTGGCGACCATTTCGAAAATATTCTGGAATTTGCAGAGTATAAAAATACAAATAAAGCAACATTTACAGATGAGGCCACAGAAGGCATGTCTCAAATGTTCACACTAACTATAGAAGCGGTCAAAGAAGCGATGGCGGCAATAGAGAATCAAGATAAGGAAAGTGCCTATAAGGTACTCGAATTGGAACGTAAAATCGATAAGATGGAGCGCCAATTAAGAAAGCAGCATGTCATCCGTTTAAATAATGGATCCTGTTCTGCACAAGCAAGCCTTGTTTACGTTGATATTTTAAGTAATCTTGAACGCATCGGCGATCACGCTAAAAACATTGCCGAAACTATTATCGGTGAACAAGAATAAACAGAAAATAGACTCTCCTCGGAGAGTCTATTTTCTTCCCTTCATTCATTATTTCACTATTATAAAATGCCCTAAACACACTCTCTCCCCATTAACTATTTTAGATTTACACATATTTATCATCCTCAAAAATCCTCCTGTTTTCATTATTTATAAATCAAAATTACAACGGTAACTATTGATGAATGAAATATTTCACTATCAATATAGTGTAAATAGTATTCTTTTTGCTATGAAAGCGCTTTTTTCGAGCAAAAAGTTTTGTGAATTTATACACAAGGAGTATGCTTAAAGTAGAGGATTTATGGTTATATAAATATAACTAATTTAATTTTTCGCTATAACAAACAGAAATGGGGTATTTGCTATGTCAGACACAATGAAACAGCAATCAGAGACACAATCCTCTCCGGTTGCTTCACAAGAAGAATTGTTAAAACAATTATCAAAACCAGAGGTTCAGGAATCATTAGTTACACTATTAAATCAATTACCACAATTAACTGAAGTTGTAACAGCACTGAACAAATCATATGAATTCGCTCAATCCGTCGCTACTGATAAAGTATTAGTAAACGATTTTGCCAGTACAGCGAAGGAATTTGCAGAGCCTGTTACGAAAACAGCCAAACATATAGCTGTCAATGCTATGGAAGCAAAGGAAAGAGCTGAACAAAGCAAAGAAGTGATCAGTGTATTCGGTTTGATGAAAATGCTAAAAGATCCTCAAATCCAAAAGGTTCTTCGTTTTGCCAGCGCTTATCTTCAAGTAAGCAACGAACGTTCTAAATAAAAGTTCATTTATTTAAAAAGCACTTATTCTATAATTTTCGAAAAATACTGGATTTAAAAAATTACAAACAAGGGTGGAACATATCATGGCACAAGAAATTGTTATTTTAGGAGCAGGGTATGGCGGTCTTCTTTCAGCATTATCAGCACGTCAGCATTTAACTCCTGAAGAAGCTACTATTACAGTTGTTAACCAATATCCGACACATCAAATTATTACTGAACTGCATCGCTTGGCAGCAGGCAATATTAGCGAAGGCCGAATTGCTATGCCATTAGATCGTTTGTTTAAAGGAAAAGATATTAATTTAATTATCTCTAAAGTTGACTCTATATCAGCAGATGAAAGAAAGGTAACCCTTTCAAGCGGAAAAATCTTAACCTATGATAAATTAGTCGTTGGATTAGGCAGCCAAACTGCTTATTTTGGCATTCCTGGTCTTGAAGAAAATAGTATGGTCTTAAAATCAGCAGAGGATGCTAATAAAATTAACAAGCATATCGAAGATCGAATAAAAGAATATGCACAAACTAAAAATCCAGCAGATGCAACCATTGTAATCGGTGGCGGTGGACTAACCGGTGTTGAATTAGTTGGAGAAATTGCGGATACAACTCCTAAAGTTGCTAAAAAATATATGGTTGATCCTTCTGAGCTTAAATTTATCCTAGTTGAAGCAGGTCCAAAAATTTTACCTATGCTTCCTGATCATTTAATTGAACGTTCAATGACAAGCTTAGAGAATCGTGGAGTTCAATTCTTGACTGGACTTCCTGTCACAGGTGTAAACGGAAATGTGATCGAATTAAAAGATGGTCAAAAAATTATCGCTAACACATTTGTATGGACTGGCGGTGTACAAGGCCTTCCTGTTATCGGCGAATCTGGTTTAGCAGTAGATCGTAACCGTGCTACTGTTAATGAATATCTACAATCTACTTCACATCCTGATGTTTATATTGCTGGTGACAGTGCAGTTGTCTTCCCTGCTCCTGGTGCGAGACCATACCCGCCAACTGCACAAATGGCTTGGCAAATGGGTGAATTGATTGGTTATAATATTGCGGCATCCATTAAGGGTACTCTTCCTGAAGTATTTGCTCCAGTAAACTCAGGAACATTAGCAAGTCTTGGACGTAAAGATGGCGTAGCCATTATTGGCGGGAACTCAACACCATTAAAAGGCTTACCGGCTACAATGATGAAAGAAGCAAGTAATATCCGTTATCTTTCACACATTAAAGGTTTATTCAGCATAGCCTATTAATAAATGTTAAATCCTGTCCGCTAAACCAGCGGACAGGATTTTTTATTGGCTTTATACACCTCTCTCTTGTCCTATTAACCTTTTCCATGGATAAGTAGCTGGCGGACCAATCAACTACTTGCGGCCAAAGATTATTTCTACAGATTGCCCTCTATCTCTAAAACCTAATGTCAGATAATATTAGAAGTTTCTGATATTTCCCCTTGGTAGGATGACAAAAAGGGTATATGCTTTATATAGACACGTCATCTTAGAAGGGAGCCATATTAGTCATGAACATATTGATTGCTTATGCTTCAAAAAGCGGAACTACAGAAACATGCGTACATATCCTTGAACAAGACTTTAATGGGCATGCAAAATTAGTTGATCTTACGCACACTGATCCTTCGCTGGATGCCTATGATACTGTTTTGATTGGCGGTCCCATCCGTTATGGGAAACTTCATTCGTCGGTTAAAAAATTCGTAAAAAACCATCTTAAAGATTTTAAACAGAAAGAGGTCGGTCTATTTATTTGCTGCGCTGATGTCGGAAATGCTGAAAAATACTTTCAAACCAACTTTCCAGATGAGTTACTTGAGCAAGCAACAGCAATTGACTGCTTCGGTGGAGAAATTCGTTCTCACGCATTGGGAATTTTTGAGAAATTCATTGCCAAAATAGCATTAAAATCGTACCCGGCAGACCAACAGCCTTCTATTCTTAAAGATAATATTCATATATTTGCAGATCGAGTGGAAGCTACCTGACTATAATAAAAAGCCTTGAACCTGTTTAGAACACACGTTCAAGGCTTTTACTTTGTTTATTTCAGTACACCATATTTAATAAAATGAAATTGACGCTCCATGTCTTTTCTTTTTTGGCTTACAGTCGAAAGATCATTTAACGCCAGGATAATTTGATTGAATGTGATAGTTCTCAATATCTCAATAACTTGAAACAATTCCTCTTTTATTTCAACCTTTAGTAAATGAGTGTCAGTAACTAGATTCAGAAACTTCTCTTGTTTCTCTTCCATTTCACGTACATCCGTAAAGCTCATTAAATGTTCAGCTAGCTTACTATCCGTCCGCGTAAATACATTGACCAAAAACTTGGAATGAGCAGGATCCATCGCTTTCTTAGTTATATAATCAAATAGCAGAAAGTGAATTGAAAAGAGGTTTACCCCGGCGTTAATCTTGCTGTTAATCTGATCCAAGAGGTCACTTTTATATTCATTTAATAAATACAGAAACAGATCTTCTTTATTTTCAAAGTAACGATAGAAGCTTCCCCGAGGAATTTGCGCTTCTTTAATAATTCGATTAATTGATGCATCATAGAAGGAATATTGGCTAAATTCCTCCTTAGCAGCCTGAATAATCCTGATTCTCTTTTCCGCTGGTAAATTCACAAATGTTTGACTCGGCATATACTTTCCTACTCTCTGCGTAAAGAGTCAACTGGATCCAATTTAGCCGCTTTATTGGCGGGCATAAGTCCAGAAAGCATGCTAATAATGATGCTAGCAGCAACACCGAAAACAAGATATGCTGGGGTTATTTGTACAATTTCAAAATCAATTAATTTAGTTGAAAGGCTATTAGCTACAAAGGTTAATAAAGAGGCTGCCAGAACACCGATAATTCCACTCGATAATCCAATCAGGAATGCTTCAGATACAAAAATTCTTCTAATATCCATGCGTCTTGCACCAATCGCTTTTAGGACCCCGATTTCCTTCGTACGCTCAACAACACTAATATGGAGAACAACCAAAATCATGATTGCTGAAACAAAAAGTGAAATGCCTGAAATCCCGGTTAATACATATGTCAAAACATCCAGCATTTCGTTCATCATAGCTGTCATTGTTTCTTGCGATGAACCATTGTAGCCCATATCCTTGATTTTTGCTTTTATATCTTCCGTAAACTCTTCATTATCTGCAACTAAATAGATACTTGTAGGATCCAATGTCTGACCGTTATCCTCTGCAAGCTGTACCAGATCCTCATAATTGGCATAGATTAAATCCATCGCTGCAAATTGACTGCCTAATGAAATAATTCCACTAACCGTATAGGTTTTTTCATATAACTGTTCATTAAGCATTAGCGTTACGTTAACATCTTTACCGATCATATCTCCGCCTAATTTTTCAGCGGCACCCTCCGCAAGGAGAATTTCTTGTTTTCCAGGTAAAGAGCCTTCTTTAATACTCGTATCTGTTATGTTAGAGGAGACCGTTGAAATCATCATCAAATCAACCTTTTTGTCTCCATATTTAACCGCATTGGAGCCAAATGAGATGAGATTAAATCCCTTTTCCACTGAAGAAACATGCTCGATTTCGGATAATTTCTCGATATCCTTTTCCTCAAATGGTGTCTGTTCTCCCATCATCGATAGCATCATTGCCTGATTTTCATCCACTGATGGCGGAAGTTCCTCTTCCTCAGAAGGCATATTAACTTCTACGACAAGCGGATTCACCATACTGTTCATAGAGTCATTCATATAGGTCTTCACACCATTTCCTAATGAAAGGAAAAAGATGACACTCATGATTCCTATGCTTGCTCCTAATGAAACCCAAACATTTCTACCAAGCTTCTCTTTCATATTCAGAAATGCAAGTTTCACGGCCGCCACAAAGCTAAGGTTTTCACCACCCTTCTTTTCCACTTGATTGGATTGAGGTTCCATTTGTTCTAGAGGTTCTCCTCTGTCATCACGGATAATTTTCCCATCTGCAATTTGGATTACCCTTGAGGAATGGTTCGCTACTCGCTCAGAGTGAGTAACCATAATAACCAGCTTACCTTGCTTAGCAATATCTTTTATGATCGCCAATACTTGTTCCGTTGTTTCAGAATCAAGTGCTCCGGTTGGTTCATCGGCAATGATGATTTCAGGATCATTAATTAATGCACGCGCAATCGCAACCCTTTGCTTTTGACCGCCGGATAATTGATTTGGCTTTTTATAAATATGATTTTTCAAACCAACCTGAGTTAGAATCTCCTCCGCTCTTTTAATGCGTTCCTCTTTCCCTACATTCGATAAAGTCATCGCAATCGTGACATTATCGAGGACAGACAAATGCGGAATCAGATTAAAGCTTTGAAAAATAAAGCCTATTTTATTTTTTCGATATTCATCCATTTCTTTTTCATTAAACTCACCAATATTCTTCCCTTCAAACTGAACGGAACCGGTAAAATCAGAATCCAACCCGCCAATCAGATTCATTAGAGTGGATTTACCACTTCCTGATTCACCAATGATGGAGACCAATTCTCCCTTCTCAAAGGAAACATTAACATCTTTAAGAGCAGGGAAGTATTGACCATCTGCAATCGGGTATTGTTTGTTCACATGATGCAACTCAAGTACTTTCATATACGTTTGATGACACCCTTTACTTATTAGTCTCTTGATGTAATTAGTCTGGTCAGTTTCATGACAGTTTATCAAGTAAGACTACTATAAGTGACAACCTGTCACCTGTCAATTAATTATATTAAAATAATATTTATTAACTGAATATATTTTATTTAAAGTGATTATGTGAAATTTTGTTATTTAAATATATATTTTCTTATTCAAAAGAAAAAGCAGCTTGTCCCTCTAAATCAGAGAAACAAGCTGCCTAATTGTAATCAATTATTTAATATTTATTAGAATGCTGAAGTCCAACCACCATCAACTACTAAAACTGTACCATTTACAAAGCTGGAATCCTCAGAAGCAAGGAATAAGGCAGCTGCTGCAATTTCTTCCGGCTGTCCCACTTTAGGAATCGCAGCTTGTGCTAATCTAGAACGTCCCATCCCAAATTCATTAACTTTTCCCATCGATGCAGAAATATTGGTCTCAACCGCACCTGGTGCGATTGCATTACAGCGAATGCCTTCTTTTGCATACATAAAGGCTGTGTTCTTAGTAAGACCAACCACCGCATGCTTGGAAGCACCATAGGCTGCACCTGCATGAGCACCGTTTAATCCACCAGTAGAAGCAATATTTATAATTATGCCTTGCCCTTTTTCCTGGAATAATGGAACGACCTTACGCATGGAACGCATAACACCTTTTGTATTTACATCAAAAATTAAATCCCATCTTTCATCTTGTATATCCGCAACAGGTTCGAAACCATCCATAATGCCTGCATTGTTAACAAGTATATCTAATGTACCAAATTCACTAACAGCTGTATCAATCATTCCCTCGATATCTTCAAGCTTTGCAACGTTCACTTGCAATGCTTTCGCTGTACCACCATTGTTTGTAATCCCTTCGACTACATTTTCGGCACCCTCAAGGTTAAGATCTGTTACAAGGACTTTAGCTCCTTCTTTTGCATAAAGCTCTGCAATCGCTTTCCCCATTCCGGATGCTGCACCTGTTACAACCGCTACTTTTCCCTCTAATTTCATTTTGAACTACCTCCTCATTAAAGTATAGGCTCTGTTTATCCATACGGATTTTAAAATTTATACTTGGATTTGTCTGTGACACTTCGTATTAATCCAGCATAAAAGCGAGACATACCCAATGTCCTCAGATCCATTTCAAGTAAAACCTGCTTAGCCAACATAACGGACTTTAACATAGCCTAATTTTGCCTAGACATAAAAGAAAGTAAGTTTACCCGAAAAAAATGATATTCTTGCTTCAGGAATATTTTAACTTATATTTAAATTTAAATAAAACTAAAACACCTAACCTACTAGATCAAAAGTTGGACACAATGTGACAATTAGTAGTTAAAGAGAAAAAAGAGTGAAAGTATATTAAGACTTTGTCGAATTAAACTTCCATCCCCCACTTTTTCTGTTCAGCTTCCTTCATCTGTTTTTCTGTTTGCTCTGGATAAACTGTACGGAATTTATGGTGTTCTGCCGGGATAATTTCTATCATTTTTTCAATCATATCCTCTGGATCCATTTGATTTTTCAA
The DNA here is from genome assembly GCF_058313575.1 of Bacillus sp. z14 (2026). Taxonomy (NCBI): domain Bacteria; kingdom Bacillati; phylum Bacillota; class Bacilli; order Caryophanales; family Bacillaceae; genus Bacillus; species Bacillus sp. z14 (2026). Next base: position 58,716 of record NZ_JBZFQK010000004.1, on the reverse strand, counting down.
TCCCTCTTCCATTGCTTTCATATCTTCTTTACGGGTAAAGTGTTCTTCCTCATTAAACCATTTCCATTTTTCTTCTACAGCCCGATCGTTGAAACCCGTATCAAATGAACCCGGGTTAATAGTCGCCACCTGTATGCCAAACTCTTTTAATTCATCCTTTAATGTCAAAGCCATTGCTTCAATGGCATGCTTGGTCGCTGCGTATGGACCTGCATAAGGAGTTGTCATAATGCCTGCCATTGAACTTAAGAAAACAATTTTGCCCATACCTTTGTTAACCAGCTTTCTTGCAGCGATTTGAGCTGTCTCAAGCGTGGCAAAAACGTTCACTTCAAAGATAGCGCGGAACCGTTCCATTGGTATTTCAGCGAGCGGTCCACCTTCATTAATCGCGGCATTCGCCACAAAAATATCAAAATCATATTTATCAATTTCTCTTAAATCAATAGGATTGGTAATATCGAGCTTAAAAACTTCCATATTTATTCCCAAGTCTCTCGTTTCCCGCATAAGCGCTGTTTTCTGAGATGTCGTCTCAGTCGTCGCTATGACATGATGACCTTTTTTCGCCAGACCAATAGCCGATCCTTTGCCGAGTCCGCTCCCTGCTCCAGTAATAAAAATTGTTTTTTCCATTTTATATTTCCTCCTTTCCCCTTCTATCACTTCTTTTTTCTTCTTCCCGATGGCAATTAGCATAAACATTCATCCATTGGCTGAAAATTATTACTTGAGATCTGCTATATTGGTAAACCATGTATTAATTTTAAAAATATTTCATTAAATATCCGTAAAATTCATAGAACAATAGAACGAAATTGGGCAGGACCACATGATTAAAAAATTTAAATCTAGTAAAATAAGAAGAGCTCGTTTACGACTACATTTAGAAGTAAATAGAATAAGGAAGTACATAAATTATTAAGGAGAAGTGAATACATGATCAAAAAGGGGATTGCAATCATAATCGCACTGTTCGTGATTCTTTCAGGTCTTCCCGTGGAAAATAACGTTCAAGCTGCATCATCCAAATATGTAACGGCCAGTACACTAAATGTACGAAGTGGTCCAGGAACTACATACAAAGTTGTTACAACTGTTAAAAAGAATACCTCAGTCAAAGTAGCTCAAACGAAAGGCTCATGGGAAAAAGTAACGGTTGGAAGCAAGACTGGCTGGGTTTCCAGCAAATATTTAACATCTAAAAAACCTGTTGCAGAAGTAACTTCTAAAACGATGTATGTCACAGCAAGTACATTAAATATTCGCAGTGGAGCCGGAACTAAGTACAAAGTAGTTACAACTGTTAAAAAGAACAGCTCAGTTAAAGTAACTCAAACGAAAGGCTCTTGGAGCAAAGTAATCATTGGCAGCAAAACCGGTTGGGCTTCCAGTAACTATTTAACTTCCAAAAAGCCCGCAGCTCCGAAAAATTTAGCTGAAGGCTTAAAGACAGTCAAAAGCAACAAGCAACTCATTCTCGTTACTTCAAGTGGATATAATACATCGAAAGCTGAAATCCGCACATTCGAGAGGAACTCTAAAGGAAAATGGGTACCTGTATTAATAACCAAAGGTTATATTGGGAAGTATGGATTTGCAAAGGAAAAGGACATGAAAGAAAGTGGCAAGAGGTCTCCGATTGGGAAGTATACAATCGGTACAGCTTTTGGCCGAAAAGCAAATCCCGGAACAAAGCTGAATTATCGTAAAATCACAGCGGATGACGTATGGGTTGATGATCCGAAATCGAAACTATACAACACTTGGCAGTCCAAAAAGAAAACCAAGGGTCAATGGAAAAGTGCAGAAAATATGAATATATCAGCCTACACATATGGGTTTGTAATCAACTACAATACGAAGCGAACACCTTATAAGGGAAGCGCAATCTTCTTCCACATTGGCAACAGCTATACTTTAGGCTGCACCGCAACATCTGAAGCAAACGTGAAAAAGATTTTGAAATGGTTAGACCCTAAAAAGAAACCAGTCATTATTCAGACTCCAATTAATGAACTTAATACGTACTAATAAAACAACCCTGCATTGGTAAGTCTAGTGCAGGGTTGTTTCTACTGTTCATAAAATAAAGATAGGGCAACCCGCTTAGTATAGTGAGTTGCCCTTATTTATAATTAAGCTATGCTTAGTTACAGATCATTTCTTTTGTACAAAGTCCCAGTGTTTCTGTAGTTGATTGATTAATTTCTTTGAAAAGATCAGGATTTTCCATTAAAGATAGACCATAAGATGGAATCATTTCTTTTATTTTAGGTTCCCACTCCTTCATATTTTGAGGGAAACATTTATCCAATACTTTAAGCATAACGTGAACAGCAGTAGAGGCTCCAGGAGAGGCTCCGAGCAATGCAGCAACCGAACCATCTTCAGCACTGACCACTTCTGTACCAAATTGAAGTGTTCCCTTTCCTTTTTCTGTATCTTTGATTACTTGCACACGTTGGCCTGCCACAACTGTATGCCAATCTTCGCTGTTGGCGTTTGGAATAAATTCACGTAATTCCTCCATACGCTTCTCATTCGATAGCATGACTTGCTGAACCAAATATTTAGTCAATGCCATTTCTTTAACTCCCGCCGCCAGCATCGTAATAACATTATTCGGTTTTACGGACCCAAATAAATCAAAGTTGGAACCAGTTTTTAAGAACTTGGGCGAAAAACCGGCAAATGGCCCAAATAATAACGTTTTCTTATTATCGATATATCGTGTATCTAAATGAGGAACAGACATTGGTGGTGCACCAACCTTAGCCTTTCCGTATACTTTTGCATGATGCTTTTCAGCGATTTCCGGATTGTTACAAACCATAAACAGTCCGCTTACAGGGAAACCTCCGATATGCTTGGACTCCGGAATGCCTGTTTTTTGAAGTAAAGGGAGACTTCCTCCTCCTCCACCGATAAAGACGAAATGCGCCGTATGATATTCAAGTTTACCATTCTCCAAATCATGCACCTTCACCTGCCATAGGCCATCAGTGGTACTTTTAATATCTTCTACACTATGCCTATAATTGACTTCTACTCCGCTTCTATGTAAATGTTCAAACAGCATACGTGTTAACGCACCGAAGTTAACATCGGTTCCTGAATCAATTTTTGTGGCTGCAATCGGTTCATCCGTTGAGCGTCCCTCCATTATAAGAGGAATCCATTCTTCTAGTTTCTCTGGATTCTCTGTAAATTCCATTCCTTCAAACAAAGGATTTTTAGAAAGCGCTTTAAAACGCTTTTTCAAAAAAGTTATATTATCCTCTCCCTGCACTAAACTTATATGAGGAATTGGCATGATAAAATCCTGTGGATTTTGAATCAAATTGCTGTTAACCAAATATGACCAAAACTGCTTCGATTGCTGAAACTGCTCATTAATATTGATAGCCTTGCTAATATCTAAAGATCCATCAGCTTTTTCAGATGTATAGTTAAGCTCACACAGTGCAGAATGACCCGTCCCTGCATTATTCCATTCATTTGAGCTTTCTTCCCCTGCACTTGCAAGTTTTTCAAATACTTTGATGTTCCATTCAGGTGCTAACTCTTTAAGTATTGCCCCCAATGTCGCGCTCATAATCCCGGCACCAATTAAGATAACGTCTGTTTTCTTCTGCATGTTGCTCATTATAACCATCCTCATCCCCTAATTTGTAAAAAAGAGCAAGCTCTCCTGTTTAAACAAAGCAAAAAGAAAGGCTCTACTTAAGAAACCCTTTCATCTCATTTTTTACCATATCTCATACCATTATAATGATTCTTCGACTAAAATATCTACTATTTACAGATAATTATAAACTATTTGTCGATTTTATTGAAGATGGAAGCTTTTATTTAAAGAGAGGCAGACAAAACACCTTATACCCTTATTCAGATTGGTTAAGGGTTTTGCCTCTTATAATGAAATCAGCTTCTTGTGTCCTGCCTAGGAAATCTATTTTCTTGAAGTTTTAACAATCTGTCCCTTAATTCCGGATCATGTGCATATATGTACAGGCCATGTATGCCCCTCTTCATCAGTATGTTAAGTGAATTTAAAATAATTCTTTCCATAATTTCTTCACTGTTTTTATACTCATTCCTTCCCCTAAAGGCCTCTGTATCCTTATAGTTTTCAGGAATGATTTTTAACATATCTGTTTCCTTATCATAGCCGATTGATGGACCTAGAATAACCCCAACATAATTTAAGTCAAAGCCCTGAATTGTATAAATGGATCCTACTTCCTTTATGGTATTTGCTTCTTCTGCCCATGTATGATTTCCATAATCATTATTCCATGGAAGTTTAAAACCATCCTCTTCCACATAATAGGTTTGTCCATCTTTCTTATGTATATAATCGAAGGTGGACACAATTCTCGCCAAACCAAATTTGTTATTCTGCTCTTGGATTACTTTATACATTTCTGCTGCCGATTCGAAAATCCGAAAATCATATGCGTCTTCAATCGGCATCGGTGTAATTTTCTTTTCCACAAAATAATTAATCCAATTGACCATATTATCGGAGGCACGCATTCGAAATTGATTTGTCAGTACATAATTCCCTGTATTACAGCTCTTTGTGATTGAGTATAGCTTTTCTTCGTCCCAGTAACTTTTCATTTTCAAGACTTGCTTGTCATCATAGACGATAATGGCTACCTTGCTATGTCTAATGATCTCTTCCAATTGATTTTCTTCATTGAAATTATTGTAACTATCAGGTTTTGTTAACAATAAATGAGCTTCATCTACTAGAACGATATCAGCCTTTTTCCCCAATTTCTTTCGCTTGTTGATAAATGTTGTCGGCTTTTCAAAATTCTTTTTAGAAAGTACTTTAACATTTCCAGCTATTTTTCTATAGGTCTTTAACATCTCAGAATGATTAACTAATAAATAGTTTTCAGTTTTGGATAAATCGTTATCTTTTTCCTTGGCGAGCTCTTGTATTTTATTAAAAACCGAACTTAAGACAACACTCTTTCCGACACCCGCTTCCCCTTTAATAAGAAAAACAAACGGTTTTTCATCCTTTATATGTTCTTTGCATACCTTTATAATTTCCTGTTGCAGCTCTAACTGTTCAGTCGTCATTTCCTTAAAGGGGGATAACTTAAAGATATCTTTATTTTCAATTGCTTGTGCTGAATGATCGACAATTTTTCTTTTTAAAAGTTCAGTCCAAATTTCATCAAAAATTTGTTCGTCATAGTATTGTTTTTCATAATAATTATGCATTACATTCTTTGCAGTTTGACTCTTGTTCTGCAGCTTATAACGCTCATCCGCCAAGAAATAATTGATTAGCTTCGTTTCTATATTATATGTAGCAGAACGATTAAATTTATTATGGATAATTAAGGACATCTTACTTAATGATTTTCGTTCATTATTATTCAGATGGTCCCTCATCCGATTTTTGACTGCCACTGTTTCGCCTATATAGACCGTAGTTTCATTGTTCAGAAAATACACGACAGGATAATCAATATAATACCCGCTCAGGCGATTTATTGATGCCTTGTTAAAAGGCAGTGTCTCTATTTTTACTGTACTTGTACTCATACCGCACCTCCACATCACACATGATTGTAAGCTGAATATGATTCATAATATGACTATTTCTTTGCCGGAGCCGGGTATTTTATGGCGTTCTTCTTCAGTTTCTTGAGTGCTTCCTCTTCCAGATTGATATCCAATTTATCCGCTAACTGCAAGAGATAGATAAATACATCGGCCATTTCTTCTTTTATATTGTCTATTGAATCAGCCGCTGCCTCTTCGCTATCTCTCCACTGGAAATTCTCCAATAATTCATTCGCTTCCAATGAAATCGAAATCGCTAAATCTTTCTCATTATGATATTGTCCCCAATTCCGCTCATCCCTGAACTCTAAAACCTTTTGTATGACTTCTTTCATTTTTTATTACCACCTAGTCTTTTATTCGATATATTCTACTTTACCATTTTTAATATAAAATATATAAAAACATTATCCAGTAGAGTTTTCGGTTAAGAACTAGTTAGAAATAGAGTAAATACACTATTGAAAGGAAGGCTTTGTTGATTCGCTATTGATTTCTAAGCCTGCCCTTCACTTTCCTTAATTTACCGACTTTACAATTATCCACTGCTTTTATCCGCCTAATTTATTCATCATAGGAAATTGATTGTTTTAAACAAATGCGCAGTAAAGTTAACAAGATACTGGTTTCTCCTATTTATTGCATAAGGAAAAGACCCTATATTACGAAAAAAAGCTCTATGAAAAAATTTAGGGCCAGTAGAATATCTTTTACTTTTTTTGATTCAGGTATCTTTACTTACTTCCCATAAATAATCTTCGCCAGACCGTAGTGACTTATATTTTCAATCAGATTGGCAATCTCTGAGGGAGACTCCTTGTAATCATTTTGAATCCATTCATTCAGGATACCTATTGTCCCAGCAGTTATAAACGTTGATAGATACCCCACTTGTGTTTGCGGTACATTTTTCCCGTAACGATTCCACTTTTCTATACATTTCATATGGGCAATATCTAACACATCATCAAGAAAGTCTTTTCCGTTCTTCAAAGTAAAGAGAATTCTGCTCAGTTCCTTATTTCTTAGAATCACCTCAAGAATTTCATTTGTAAATCCCGAAATCGTGTAGTCGTCCTTTGAAATGGAGATAGCTGCCTTCAGTTCATCCACATATTGACTCTTTAGCTTCTCCATCAAATCATATACATCCTCATAGTACCGATAAAAGGTAGCCCGATTGATTTCAGACTTTGTACATAGCTCGGTTACGGTAATTTTATTGATTGGCTTTTGTTCTAACAATTCAATAAATGTGTCTTTAATTACTTTTTTGGTATATCTTATTCTGCGATCTTCCATCCATTCTGACTCCTATTCTTAAACAAATCGTCCCATTCTGTTTAATAACTTTCATTCTGATTAAAATTGATGATTGATGCTTCCGGGGCAACATTATACAATGATAACAAATTTTATACAACACAGTGTTTAATAACTAACGGAGGTTTTCATGAAGAATATATCAATTATTACCGATGGAAGTTGCGATATCCCAGCAGAGGTAATCGAAAAATATGGAATAAAATTAATTCCTCTTCATTTTCAGTTTGAGGATCAAATAGAGTACGGTTCCGAACGTAAAATGGAAATTACGGAGTTTTATAATAGATTAGCAAATGGCGAGGTTGCCAAGACCAGTGCCAGCTCTCCTTCAGCCGCAATTCAAGTATTAAAAGAAGAATTGGAAAAAGGAAATGATATCATTTGTGTAACTCTTTCCAGCGCATTAAGCTGCACGTTTAATAATATTAGATTGGCAAGTCTGGAATTACTAGATTCATATCCGGAAAGTCGCATCGCCGTAATCGATTCCTTGACCGGTTCTATGGCTATGGGTATGTTAGTGGTTAAAGCTTGCATGATGAGAGATGAGAAGTATTCCTACGACCAAATTGTCGAATATCTGGAAGAAAACAAACAATCCTTCCACGTGGAATTTTACGTGAATGACTTACAATACTTAGCCAGAGGTGGCAGACTAAATCCGGCTATTGCGAAGATTGGTGGACTAATCGGAATCAAGCCAATCCTTTCTGTTACAGATAATGGAGTCATTGAATCTGTCTGCAAAGCTCGAAAAACATCCGGTGCAACCAAGCAAATCAAAGAAAGATTCCTAGCTTCAAATGTTGAGAGAGAAATGATTTGTATTTTACACTCTAATAATCTTGATCATGCATTAACCTTAAAAGCAGATCTAGAATTAGAACAATCCTTCGATCAAGTATTCATCACTGAAATCGGCCCATCCATTGGCAGCCATACAGGCCCAGGTTGTCTAGGACTTGCTTATATAAAACAATAAATGAGAATAGAAGGGATATCTCCGATTGGGCGACAGGAGATTATCACCTAACTAAACTCAATGAGCCAATTAGAGTATCAAACATTGATATTATTGCCTCAATAAGAGACAAAAAGAGATTGGGACAAAAGGTCTCCAGCATCTATAAAAGCCGAACTATTATATAATGCAGTGTTAACATCAATTATTAATAATAGTTCGGCTTTTTCTATTTAGATTAATAAAAATCAAATACATCATTCGGTTTTAGACATAGTAAATTTAGTTATGTCCCAGCCTCTTTTTCATGTAGAAATTTCCTACTCTGGATCGCTAATAGTTTATATATGCACATAAAAAATCCCTTAAACTCATCGTCTAAGGGAGCAAATAAATATAAACTAACCTTCCTTCAAGTCATCTGGATGAATTAATAGATTCCCACCGCATCAAAACCAGATTGTACGGCCGCCTCTTCCTCGCTGCCTTCACCATACAAATCAATAGCAGACTGCACAATTGCGTTCCGAGCATCGCTAAAATTGGAATTAGAGGTTAAATAAACCGTTAAAGCTCGATAGTAGATTTTCCCCAATTTTTCTCTTCCAAGTTCTTGACCGATCAGGTATGCAGCATGGTTTGTAATAGATGAATTAACATGGACACCACCGCCATCTACGGAAGTCGGCATATGATAAAACTCGTCCATATGGTCTGGATAGACACCACCATTTGTGCTATATTCTCTTCTTTGCTCGTTGCTGACGATTACACTGTTAGGATTACTTAAACTGCGCAATACCGTCACCCCTTCAGCTTTGGCAGCTGGTGCCATAATATCCTCTCCCATTTCCCAGTCACCATCATCAACTAGTACACCAAACACGTCAGCAAAAGACTCGTTTAGTGCTCCTGATTGATTCCGGTAAACCAGATTAGCTGAATGAGAAATTACACCATGGGTCATTTCATGAGCAGCTACATCAAGACCTGCTGCCAGAGAAATCATAAACTCTCCATCTCCATCACCGTAGGTCATCCAACGTCCGTTCCAGGAAGCATTATTATAATTGGTACCATAGTGGACTTTAGATATAATTGCCATTCCCTCTCCATCTAGAGAATTACGGCCATGCTCGTTTAGAAAATACTCGTATACTTTTTCGGAATTATAGTGCGCATCGACAGCAGCACGATCGTAGTCTTTGATAAATGAAGCTGAATTCCCTACATAAAGCGTATCATTACTGGAAGTGTTATCGTTTTTGGCATCGTATGTTTCAATTCCACCAAGGTTAGCATGAGCATAATCCGCTAAAGAAAACTTAGTACCAGAATTCGCTTCCTTTACACGGGTAATGTGTAATTCTCTGCGTTCTCCATGCACACCGATTCCTGTACCTTTTTGTGTTTTTCTTTCAGCGGCATGCATGATGGCATTATACTGATCAATTATCTCACCCGTTTGTGCATCTACAAAGACAAACCAGTTTCCAGGTTCCACACCCATAAAGTTAACATTTACTTTATAGACTGTATGGTTTTCTCCTTTAAAAGGATAGACAACCAATTCAGTAGTAGGTTCATATGTCAGCTCTTCAGGGGCTTTAACAGAGGATAAGGCTTCTTTTACTGCTCTTTCACTGCTTAAAGAGACAGCTGTATTCACTTTTGATTCACTAAGTGTCTGATTCATCCTACCATTAACGGATTCAACTTCATTATCCTTATTAAAATGAACGATAATGTCTGAACCTTCAACATTTACTCCATTTACCGTCTGATTAAAGCGGATATGCGTCATGCCCAGTTCATCCTTTTGTACATCTTTCACCTTCAAGTTTTTCTCCGGATTACTGATTCCAGTCTTTCCTTGACTATTCTTCAAATAATTCAAAGCATTGGAAGGGGTACTAGAAGAGTATTTTTCAGCAGACCGCTCCTTCACGAATAAAGGAACGCTAGCCCTCTCATTCCACTCCTTACTAACTGCTTTCGAATTAACTGGCTGTGCAATTACACTTCCGGCCGGAATCGAGCCTACTAATATAGCGGATGTTAAAAGTACTGGTACTATCAATTTTTTCTTCAATGTATTCCCTCCACTAAACCCTATTTTATTCATTATAAATCGGAGGAAGAATAATATCATGAATAATTTGAATTATTAAAATATTTAAATCGATAGATAGTTAATCCTACAATACTAGAAGCAGCAATAGATTATTCTAAAGGAAAAACCCTTAGACATGCGGAAAACACGCAGTTCCAAGGGTTATTTTAAGATTAGGATTACTTCATAACATACCATACAGATTTGAAATCCGTTCTACTATAGAGAAGTAGCAACAATTTTCTCATTCGATTGCTTCTTACTTTTCGTCCATCCCATTAAGCTCTTCAAATTTATTGATCAATGCACGCGCTTCATCTGAGGACTTCGTATTCATCAACTCATTTCTTAATTCACCAGCCCCATGGAATCCACGGACATAGATTTTAAAGAAACGATGAAGATGTGTATACTTGCGAGCTACTACTTCTAAATATTTATCATGGAGATCTAAATGCAGCCTCAAGAGATCCAGCAATTCCTTACTGCTATGTTCCTTTGGCTCATGCTCAAAGGCAAATGGATTTTTGAAAATACCACGCCCAATCATAATCCCATCTACACCGTATTGTTCAGCCAGTTTCAATCCCATTTCACGGTCAAGGATATCTCCATTGATCGTTAAAAGTGTATCGGGTGCGACCTGATCACGAAGTTTCTTAATCTCCGGAATAAGCTCCCAATGAGCGTCTACTTTACTCATTTCATCTCTTGTACGCAAATGAATAGAAAGATTAGCAATGTCTTGCTTCAATATATGTGTCAGCCAATCACGCCATTCGTCTATATCCGCGAAACCAAGCCGCGTCTTCACACTTACCGGCAATCCCCCTGCTTTAGCTGCTTGTATTAAATCGGCTGCAACTTCGGGACGGCAGATCAGACCACTTCCCTTCCCATTGTCAGCTACATTAGGTACGGGACATCCCATATTGATATCTATGCCTTTAAACCCTAACTCCGCCATACCAATACTCATTTTTCGGAAGTTTTCAGGCCTGTCACCCCAAATATGGGCTACCAACGGTTGTTCATCCTCTGTATAGGCTAAACGTCCACGCACACTCTCTTTTCCCTGAGGGTGACAATAGCTTTCCGAATTTGTAAACTCTGTAAAAAACACATCAGGTCTCCCAGCTTCACTCACGACATGACGAAAAACAACATCCGTCACATCTTCCATTGGTGCCAGTACAAAAAAAGGTCGTGGTAGATCACGCCAAAAATTTTCTTTCATATTCAAATTCCAATCCTCTCATTAAATGGGATATCATATAAAAATCTATCCCAAAACTAAACAGAAATAATCTTCTTTTACACTTATAGCATGCTTGGGCACTTTTTATCAAACTATAGAAATTTTGAACATATTATCCCTTATTATGAACAAAGAGTACAAAGAAAACCAGGAAAATTAGGTCCAGTCTGGTCAATGGTAAAGTACATCATCCATGTTCATATTCATTACTTACTTATTTCCAAATTATTTTACTAAGATATTGAATTGCTAATCTGAATAATTCCTAGTAAGAGAACCAATATATTAATGGAATGGAACAGAAGAAATCAAATAGACGATATTTCACTTGATTGTCTTCCTCATCAGTCTTAGCTTATAGATGTTATAATTATTTTTATATAATATATCCCTAACTATAAGAGGAAAAGAAATGAAGGAGGGAAACTCAATGACGGAAAAGAGGATAGATTCATCTAAGGTTAAAAAGATACCTGAAGTCGAAAAGGCAGATGAAGAGTGTACACTATATACGCCAAATACGTGGTTCGGAAATGCCATCCTGCATCGAGCAATTCTCTTTGCAACGAAAGCACATCAAGGACAGACTCGTAAAGGAACCGATATTCCGTATATTTCTCATCCATTCGAGGTTGCCCAGATTCTAACCTCTGCCGGCTGTAATACTGCGCTGATTATTGCAGGCCTGCTACATGACGTTCTGGAAGATACAGACGAGACTTCTGATGCAATTGAAAACGAGTTTGGTCCTTTAGTTTTATCCCTTATTCAGTCAAACAGCGAGGACAAGTCACGCAGCTGGGAAGAGCGAAAGCAGCATACCATCGACTACATGACAGAGTCAGCTAGCTTTGAAGAGCTCTTACTTGCCTGCGCGGACAAACTATCCAATCTCCGCAGTATTAAAGCAGACTATATTGAATGCGGAGACGAACTCTGGACCAGGTTCAACCGTGGAAAAGAGCAGCAGAGCTGGTATTACAGTAGGCTAATTGATGCATTTGCACCCCTGCATGAATATGATATGTATTGGGAAATTTCCAATCTGTATACGGATATTTTCGTAACCTATTATCGTGAATTTAACGAAGGTGCAGAAATTATTTATCAGACCAATGGTCAGGAGACTTACTTCTACCATGAGGACAATTGCCAATGGATACCCATTATGCTCGATGAGTGGGAAAAAATTCAACCGACACTGACTGCCATTTCGAAAAGAGAAGCTCTTGAGATGGAAAATAGACTTCGTGAAGACTATCCGTCTCCGATGTGCTTGTTACGTCATCAACGCGATCCGAATATGATAGTCTTATACGCCAAAAAGCTACTGCGTGAAGGTCATAGTCCTAGACTATTCGCTGATCTGTGGAATAATATGGGCGGCGGAATTCCAGCCCATACTTTGCGCGCAATAGAATGTGCATTTCTGGCTCTCTACGAGCAAAAAGATCAATAAGATATGTGAGGCTGGTTAGCATCACATACAACTGTGTTTTCCTAAAAAAGTGGACAGCCCTCAATACCATGCATAGTGTGCCGTATTGGGGGCTGTCTCTATCATTTAATTTTATTTTATTTTATTTTAAATTCTTAATGCCAGTTTCTAATATTTCCATTTGCAGCAGTGTCTGTTCATCTGTAATAGTTTTCTCTTTACCATTCATAATGGCTTCATATAAATCATCATACACTAACCCATAATCACCATTGATGGATTTCACTTTTTCTTCATGGATGGTACCTTCTTCATCAACATATGTCAGTACACCATAATGTTCTAGCGTATCTACTCCAAAATCCTTGTTATCCGGCATGTAAAATAATTTTAGGTGTTCTTCCTGGCGGTCCTTCGTTGCTTTCACAAAGCATCCCTTTTTACCGTAAACTACAAAGCTAGGCCTTTCTTTAATTCTAAAATAACTGGATTTTACAGTAACCTTCAATTCAGCATAATATAGATCTAAATCAAAATAATCATTCATTTTGCCTTGCCCCAATAATTGCCTAACATCATAGTGGATGTGATCCGGCTTGCCGAAATAGCTGATAACCTGATCCAATGTATGGCATGCATGTCCATATAAAAATGACATAGCAGGATCGAAAGTAGTAGTGGATTCTGGTACTTCGGGGCGGAAATAGTCAAAATGCATTTCTACTTCCAGCAGTTCTCCTAACTTCCCTTCTTCGATAACCTTTTGAACAGTTAAAAAATCACTATCAAAGCGTCTGTTTTGGTAAGCTTGAACAATTAGTCCCTTCTCACGCGCGATTGCAAATATTTCTTTTGCCTGCTCGGAGGTTTCCATAAAAGGCTTCTCAACTAAACAATGTTTATTATGTTCTAATACCAATTTGGCGTATTCATAATGACTGTCATGTTTTGTACAAACTACAATGAGTTGTATATCTTTATCATTTAACAGTTGATCTAAGTCAGATGTATAAGTGACCCCTGGAATCCGATCCCAGCTTTCATGTTTAGGATTCCTTTGATAAATTGTCTTTACCTTTATATTCTTTCTTTGCAGGACGAACGGTAAATGGTATCTGTTCGTGCTTTTCCCATTTCCAATATAGCCAATTGTAAGCATGGCAGCCTCCTAAAATATAAATTTATACTTAATATCTTCTATTAAGCAATAGTTTAATTCAAAATGGTTTCCATTGATATGTATATAGTAGTAATGATCAAGTTTCTGGCGGTATATAAAGAGCACCCCCTGAAAATGATTCGCTCAATTTCAGGAGGTGCTTCCCTATTTGTTTAACAGTCTTATAATCTATCTTTGTATAAGTCTGAACAAGCTTTATAAATTTATTTTTACATGATGCCTAATACATGGAAGACAACACCAACGACGAACAATCCAAGGATCATTACGATTGGTGATACTTTCTTCCTAAGCAGCCACATACAAAGAAGTGTTAATAGCAATCCAGATAAGCCTGGGATTAAACTATCTAAATTTTGTTGTAGAGTTGTTACTTTAACATCACTTAATGATAGACCAGCAGCTTGTTGTTCCAACGCTGTTTTAATTCCCTCTGCTCCTGCAGGTAACTTATCCCAATCAATATAGGCACCTTCATCAAGCTGAACGGAAGATACAGTTGGCGTAAACTTAACAGAAACCCAACGGTTAACTAATGCACCAAGGATAAACATCCCGAGTATCGATGCACCTTTAGTAATATCTCGAAGTAACCCGCCAGATAAGTCATCTGTAATTTTAGATCCTGCTTTGTAACCAAATTCCTGTGTATACCAAGTGAATCCCATACGAATAAGATTCCATAAAACGAAGTAAAGAATCGGTCCAAGTATATTACCAGTCATGGCAAGAGAAGCTGCTAACGCACCAAGGATTGGCTTAACCGTGAACCAGAAAACTGGATCTCCGATACCCGCTAAAGGTCCCATCATACCAACTTTAACACCTTGAATAGCTACGTCATCAACCGGTGCACCATTTGCACGTTCTTCCTCAAGCGCTAAAGTTACCCCGAGTATAGGTGAAGCTACATATGGATGAGTGTTAAAGAACTCTAAGTGACGTTTTAGTGCAGCAGAGCGGTCTTCTTTTGTTTTATATAATCTTTTAATAGCTGGAATCATTGCATACGCCCAACCACCGTTTTGCATTCGTTCATAGTTCCAAGAACCTTGAATGAAGGTTGAACGCCACCAAACAGAAATACGATCTTTTTTCGATAATCTCAATTCTTTTTCCACTTTCTGTCCTCCTCCTTCTTAGTAATTATCAATAATAGCGCCTATTGGATCACCTGTATTACCATTTCCGCCATTACCTGAACCGCCTTGTTTAGAAAGAGCTAAATAGATGAGTGCTAGAGCCACACCGATAGCACCTAAACCAATAAGTGTAATTTCTGTAACAGTTGCTAATACGAATCCAATTGCAAAGAATGGCCATACTTCTTTTGTAGCCATCATATTAATAACCATTGCATAACCAACAGCTACAACCATTCCACCACCGATAGCTAAACCATTTGTCAGCCACATTGGCATAGATTCAAGCAAGCTACGAACCGGACCTGCACCAATGGCTAAAATTAATCCAGCTGGGATTGCAATACGTAATCCTTGCATACAGATTGCAGCAATGTGCCAAAATTCTACTACTCTGATATTTCCTTCTGCAGCTGCAGCATCCATAAAGTGAACAAATGCAGTCGCAATCGTACGACAGATAATTGTTAATAAAAGGCCAGCAACTGCAAGCGGAACTGCAATCGCGATTGCAGAAGATACTCCATCTTGACCTTGTCCACTTAAAACTAAAATAATAGCAGATGCAACTGATGCTAACGCAGCATCCGGTGCTACGGCTGCTCCAATATTTGCCCATCCTAAAGCAATCATTTGAAGCGTACCGCCTAAGATAAGACAAGGTACAAGTTCTCCTGTAACTAAGCCGATTAACGTACATGCAATAATTGGCTGATGGAAATGGAATTCATCCAAAATTCCTTCTACACCGGCTAAGAATGCTACGAAAAGGACTAATATTATTTGAATAATAGTCAAATCCATAATGATTTATCCTCCCTTTTTTTCGTGATAATCATGATTATTTTTGTTTGTTTAACTCTTCTTGAGCCTTCTTGATAATCTCGTCCATGTTGCCTTTTGAATCGTTCGGAACTTTACGTACATCAAATTTCAAACCACGCTCTTTTAAACTAGCAAAAGCCTCAATATCCTCTTGATTGAATGCCAATACCTTATTCGGTTGAACTTTACCAGGTGAGTGTGCCATAGAACCAACATTGATTGTCTCTAATGGAACGCCACCTTCAACCGCCCTAAGTGCATCCTGCGGGTTTTCGAAAAGAAGCAATGCGCGCTGACCGCCAAAGTGTTGATCATCTTTTGCAAGTTCAATCATTTTATGTACAGGAACAACATGTGCCCTTACACCTGGTGGAGCAGCTTGTTGGATTAATTTCTTACGAAGATCGTCCTTAGCTACTGTATCAGATACAACAATGATACGAGTAGGATTTGTTGCTTTAGTCCAACCAGTCGCTACTTGTCCGTGAAGCAAACGAGAGTCGATGCGAGCTAACACGTACTCAAATTTACCAGGCGCACCTGCAGTTGACGGTTTATCAGCAGGTTTAACCTCTGTAACGGGTTCTAACTCTTCTGGTTTAACTTTAACTCCTTCTTTAGCAGTGCCCAAAATATGAGCGGCAATTTCATGTGCTTTGTTCATTGAAAAACGAGATGCAAAAGCTTCAATCAACATTGGCAAGTTCATACCAGCAACGATTGCCCATTTGTCTTGGTGATCTTCAAGCAAGCTATTGGCTTGGTTGAAAGGAGTACCACCCCAAAGATCGACTAAGAATAAGACTTCATCTTGGTTATCGAAAGAGGCAATTGCTTCTTTCATTTTTGCCTTTACATCATCAGGTCCTTCGCTCGGCATCAATGTAACAGCTTTTACATTTTCTTGTACTCCGAAGATCATTTCTCCAGATTGCAAGAGACCATTCGCAAATTCACCATGACTAGCAATGATAATCCCTACCATCTTTTTACCTCCTATTATTATAGTTACAAGCAAACTAATACGGTAAAACACGTCTATTTCTATATTTCTATAGATGTGTTTTCCAACCATCTGAAAACGACTATATTCGACAAAAAAAGACATAAAAAAAAGTGATTAAATGAAGTTATAGGTACAAAGACTCCCCTTTTTCTCTTCATCAATCAATACTTTTTACTTACATCTAATCGAAGTAGTATCGCGTAAAAAATAAAGGAGATGGTTATTTAGACTAGCTTTTCGAAAATTTCAATAAACTTTCTTAGTGATTATAGCACGCTATATAATCCGCTTTCAAGCAGGATTAAAATTTTCTATGTCCAAAGCCTCTTTGCCAAGGACATTTACATACCGTGCAATTTTTGTTTTTTTCGACAAAAAAAAGACAAGTACTAACTTATCTTTTTTTAAAACTATTACTTTTTAAATATACTACTCATACCGCGTTTGACCACATCAAAGAAACTTAATGATTGCACCATATGAGCGGGATCAACATGTTCACGAATGACTCGCAAAACTTTTTTTGAATCCTTCGAGGAGAATGTAAATGTCCCATTTCGTTTAGTTTGAATAGCATAACGCGGAATCCATTTCCCTTTAAACATGATAGAAGCAATCACATAATCAACTTCCTCCCAAGGAATTTGAATAAATTTACGAGCATCACGTTCATTAAAGAATTCAAATCCTTTGTCACCAATCATAATTTTTCCGTATTCAGGAAGCCCGTTATGTGAGGTCGCATCAATAACTAACTCGACTTTTGTATTGATTGATTGAACCATTTGATATACTACTCCATTTCTCTCTTTTAATATTCATTATTATACGCATTTTCTCACTTTAAGTGAATAGAGTTAATAAACATAGAAAAACCAGCATCATAGATAAAACTAAACAAGTAGATGCTTGCCAGTGGATATTACTACTAACTGAGCTTATCTAGAATAATGAAAGATATTAATCAACTTAATGAAGATCCTTTCAATCCTAAAGACAATAACTGCAACTCCTTCACTCACTTGCCGAGAAAATGCCTGCATTTCCGGAGTCTATACATATTGATAAATCCAATACTGGAAAAATCAAAAGGCAGCGTCCCATTAGCTAAGGACGGAGTGCCTTTTAATATAAGTTACGAAATATTTTTCGCTTATGTAAACTCTTAGGTAAACCTAATTCTGATAATTGAAATCCTGGTTTGTGAGGTATTTAAAGATTTTAAGATTTGTCCCCTCTAATTGTTCCTTATGCATATCTATCGCATTGATACGATTATTTTCATACGTTTTATAGTAATAAACACCTTTTTCTTGATCCATACAAGAAGAATAGGTTGTACCATCCTCTAACCCATCATCTGTAAGGACCCCTCCTTTAACCATTTTTACATAATCCAGCATATGAAAAAATTGTGTAATAGAATGTATATCTCCTTCAATTTTAGGCATATGTGTACGAATATAAGCTATCCTTACAAATCTGGAAACGGAAGCAAAGTCTCCGGGTATCCCTAATGTTCCAGCTCCAATGCCTAGTGCTTTTAATGTTTGCTTGCCCCATTTTGTTTCTTTTGGTGAAATTGGTGTCAGATGTAAATACTCATTCAAGTTAGTTAAATGCCAATCAAAGGTAGGATTGTTGGTCAAAACTCCTATCAGATTGTCATGTACAGTCACTCGGTCTTTTGTCTTTTCTACCACAATAGCCTTTCCTGTCTTATCTGTAATCATCCAGTGAAGCATTGAAACAGGTGTATTTTCATTGATTGGGCAATCCACAAGTTCTAAATGCTCAATTCCACGTTTAACTTCTTCTACTGTTTCGTGATTTGATAAAACCCATTGTATAAAGTCGTAGGGTGCAATATTATTTTTCCCTTCAATCGGTTCTTTCTCAAAGTACGCGTACCCTTCAAAATTTAATCCTGCGCAGGCTAGGCCAACTTCGTTCATAGCATCCGCCAGAAGAGGATGGTTATCAATTACCGTCCCCATTCCAATGATAGCGCGTTTATTGGTTACCATATTACCTGAGACTCTATCTTGATATTGATAATTTCTTGGGATAATCATAACTGCTTGATTGAAGTAATAGGCTAAGTCCATATTCCTTCCAAAAAACCACTTACCCTCTTGAGATTGAATACTTAATCCTGTACAAATATCGGTCACCTCATTTTTATATTACAAAAGATCAGATATGCAAAAATAACCATCTATCATCCACTATATTTTTCTGCATTTTTTAATTTTTATACAAGCTATGTTCACATCGTAATCATTATTGAATCAGTTTTGTTTAAAGACTCTAGATTAGGCTCTCATTAGTATCAGTCAACAATAGACCAATTTCTTCTTCTGATGGTTCTTATAGCATATCTTTTATTTATCTATTAGACGTTTTAATAATACGTTAACATTTCGTAAACAATCACATGCTATAATGTCAAAAATACAACGAGGAGAATACATATGTTTCAAATATTAGTAGTAGAAGATAATGAAAATTTAAATCAGACAGTCTGTACTTATTTGAACCTAAACGGCTATCAAGCTAAAGGTGTTCAAAATGTCAATGATGCCTATGATGCGATGACTGACCATATATTTGATTTAATTATTTCTGACATAATGATGCCGGGGATTGATGGATTTGAATTTGCTAAGTCTGTTAGGGAATTGAACAATGATATCCCTATGTTATTTATGACAGCAAAGGAAGATCTCGAATCAAAAAGAAAAGGATTCCATGCCGGTGTGGATGATTACATGGTTAAACCTGTAGATTTGGATGAATTACTCCTTCGACTGGAAGCATTGCTCCGCAGGGCAAAAATTGCATCCAATAAAAAAATCGAAATTGGCCAGCTGAGGCTTGATATCGAAGAGCATACAGCTTATTTGAACGAGGAAGAAATCAATCTGACAGTAAGAGAATTCAAGTTATTGTATAAGCTGTTGTCATACCCAAAGAAAACATTTACAAGAACTCAATTGATGGATGAGTTCTGGGATGCCGAATCCCAGTCCGGACCACGTGTAGTGGATGTTTATATTACAAAATTGAGAGATAAGTTTTCTGCGTGCAAGGATTTTGAAATTGTCACCGTGCATGGATTAGGATATAAAACGGTGCTCAAATGAAAATTACAACAGATGAACGAAATAGGAAAAAGTTTTTATTTAATTTTGGGAGATTCCTAATATTTTTTATACTGATGGCATTTGTAGTTACCTGCAATCTGGTACTGTTTTTACATTGGGTTGATTTGACGACGGAAGAAATGAAAGCTGCTGTTCCCATTACCTTCTTAAACGTTATCATTCTCACATTTATTTTCAGTATGATTGATGAAATTCGCCGTACCTTGATGGTAAGAAAACCAATAGCACGGATTCAGGCAGGTCTGGATGAAATAATGTCCGGCAATTTCAAGACACAGATTCCCTATATTAGAAATGAAAAAAGTAGCAATGAATTCGATGCAATTATCAAAGGGATTAATGAGCTGGCTGTAGAGTTGTCTGGAGTAGAAACTCTCCGAACAGATTTCATTTCAAATGTCTCTCATGAAATTAAGACTCCCCTTGCGGCTATCCAAAATTATGGAACACTGCTTCAGGGACATTCCCTTTCAGAAAAACAGAAGGTAGAATATGCAAAGGCCATTACCGAGCAGACAAGAAGATTATCTGGTCTGATTACAAATATATTGAAATTAAATCGCCTGGAAAATCAACAAATCTTTCCTGAGAGAAAATACTATAATTTAACAGAACAGATTCGCGAATGTTTACTTCTATATGAACAGTCATGGGCAAGTAAGAACATTAATATTGAAACCGATCTAGAGGAAGATATTTTCATACACGAAGATGCCGAACTGTTAAGTCTAGTATGGAACAATCTGTTTTCAAATGCGATAAAGTTTACAGATAATGGCGGAGCTGTTGGTGTTAAGGTGAAAAAAGAAGGACTTACCGCATTTGTAGAAGTCAGCGACAGCGGTTGTGGCATTAGCCCGGAAACAGGGAAGCATATTTTCGAAAAATTTTATCAGGGGGATACTTCCCATGCTGTGCAGGGAAACGGTTTGGGACTAGCTTTGGTAAAGAAAGTGATTGATATAGTTGGTGGCGATATTCATGTACAAAGTACATTAGGAGAAGGAAGTACGTTTACTGTCTACTTAAGGGAGAGCGTCATCAAATAAAATTATAGAAATATTGTCTTATGCGTAAATATAAATCAGAAATGGAGGACAATGATGGAAAATAGTAAATTTGAGTATATATATTCTGCAAAAAGGCAGGCAGAAATAGAAGCTATTAAAAAGAAATATATGAAAAAGGAAGATGATCCATTCGAACAGTTACGAAATTTGGATAAAAGTGCAGAAAGACCAGGAACAATCTTGGCCATTATGTCAGGCCTTATAGGAACATTATTGTTTGGAATAGGTATGAGCTGCTGTCTAGTATGGGGTGAACAGCTTTTAATACCAGGAATAATCATAGGTTTTTTAGGACTTGTGCTAATAAGCGTTGCCTATCCCATATATGTGAAAATAACAAAAAGAAAACGAGAGAAACTAGCACCAAAGATACTGTCTTTAAGCGAGGAATTATTAAAATAGATTTCATAAGGGAAGTAGAACATCCTATAAACGGTAATCGTTTATAGGATTCTTTTATATATAGATAATATTTTTTCATTTTAACATTTAGTAAACATTTCTTTTGCAATTCACAAACATCAAATAGGTAAGATAAAACTATCAAATGAAGTATACAAAGGAGATATTACAAGATGGAAAACAAAAAGACTTTTATTACATTATTGATTGATGCTGCAGAAGGGTATGTGCTTACACTAGGTTTGTCGAATCCACCTTATAAAGTTATCCAATAATCACTGCATTCTCAAATATAAAAAGGTAGCGCCCTTATTACGCAGGGATACTGCCTCATTTCAATAAGCTTTGCGACACTTTTTCACTGAATTAGTTATACATACAGGTGCTCCATCCAATGGATATTTTTAAACAAATTTACTGGGGAGGATTCATACGCACTAGCACAAACAAAGAAGGGCCTCTCAAAAATCATTGATGACTTTAGAGAGGCCCCTCTGATTAATTTATACACTTACATCTACAAACGTAAATGTATCAACATCAAACAATCCTTGATTCGTAAGCTTTAACGAAGGAATAACTGGCAAGGCCAAAAAGGATAATGTTAGTAAAGGTGAGAATTCATCCGTAATTCCAAGTGATGACAGTGCAATCAGCAACTGGCTGTATTGCTTATTTAATTCTTCAGGTGAGATAGTTGTCATTAATCCTGCCACAGGCAATGATAATGAAGCGATTGTCTCTCCATTGCAAGCAATTGAAATACCTCCGCCAATTTTCTCAAGCTCCCTGATTGCGACATCCATATCTTCATCATTCTTTCCGATGCAGATAATATTATGCGAATCATGAGCAATCGTTGTAGCAATAGCTCCTTTTTGCAGACGGAAGCCCTTTACAATACCGACTCCTACACTTCCTGTACCTTTATGTCTTTCGACTACAGCCATTTTCACGAAATCCTCTTCTTCACTTGGCACAAACAGGCCATTGACAACCGGTACCTTGTATTGCGCTTTTTTCGTCACAATCGAATTAGGAATAATTTCAATTACCCTCGCTATATCAGTAGTCAATGACAGACGCAAAAGCTCTTTTGAGTAGCTTCCCAATATAACGGTATTTTCAAAAGACGCTTCTTTCTCTTGTTCGTTATCTTCTTCGTAACGGATTCCGTTTACCCAAACAGAATGTATATCAAAGCCTTCAATGGCATTCAATAAAATAAAATCAGCATCATAGCCAGGCGCAATTGCCCCTTTTCCTTTTAGATTATAGCATTGAGATGCATTAAGAGATGCCATTCTCATAATAGAATATACATCGATTCCAGCCTTTAAGCATTCACGTACATGATAATCAATGCTTCCCTCTTCCAATAGATCATCTATATGCTTATCATCTGTACAAAACATTAAACGATGTGAAAGCTCTTTACTATAGCCGGCTAACAAATCATGAAGATTGCGGGCAGCAGAGCCTTCGCGAAGCATCACATACATACCTCGTCTGACGCGTTCAATCATTTCCTCTGGTTTTACGCATTCGTGATCCGTTGTAATACCCGCTGTCAAATAGGCATTAATATCTTTTCCGCTTAAACCGGCACCATGTCCGTCAATCGGAACATTGTTGATCATTGCCCCTGACAGCTTTGCCATTATATCTTCCTGACCAGATAATACTGCAGGGAAATCCATCACTTCCGCCAAGCCAAGCACAAGCTTATGATTATAAAACGGCGCAAGATCCTCAGCCGTCAGAGTCCCTCCATTGTCCTCAAAGGAAGTTGCCGGGACACAGGACGGCAGTTGATAGCGATAATTCAATAGACAGTTTTCACTGTCCTGCAACATCCATTCTATTCCTTTTAATCCTTGGACATTAGCTATTTCATGAGGATCTGTGATAATAGTTGTAATCCCTCGCGGTAAAACAGCTTTTTGAAATTGAGAAGGAGAAAGCATACTAGATTCGATGTGGACGTGTGAATCAATTAAACCCGGAACCATTGTATATGGAGTGCCATCGATTTCCTTTTTACCATTATAGTGGCCGATACCTACGAACTTACCATTATGAATGGCAACATCTGCACGCTCCCTTTCATCCGTAAACACATTTACTAATTGAACATTTTTAATAACTAACTCAGGTAAACTGATATTTCTTGCCGCTAGTATTTGGGATTTGATTTGTTTTGGGGTTTTCATCTTATTCCTCCTCATTTTTTGCTCGGCGGGAAAAATAAGAAAGTAGAAGGATGTATAAATAAAATATAGCAGTTTACTATACATTCTGTACGTATCTATTCCCGTAGACGAACTAATTAAAGTGGTTAGTTTGTAGAAACTCTTGGACCATATTTCCAAGATTATACGAGTTTATTTTTATAATTTAGTTGTTTTTATTTCGTAAACCTTTTTTGCATTCTAACAACGCATGCAGTGATAGTCAATGAAAATATTTTTACTAAATTTATTTTTGTGAAAAGAAGCATTTACCTTATTATTTTAATCTTAAACTTCCTGGTATGGGATCAATAGCTTTTATCACCAGGAATAATCGTAGGTTTATGAGGAATTTGTTAAGCATAGCCTACCTATCCCATATATAAGAACTTTATTTGTTATGTGGAAGGAATACATGCTGGATGCGCCGAATAAAGTCAGAGTATTATAGTTTGGTTGTATTCTCAATATAAATGTATAGAGCATTTTATTGAGAATATATTCGTCCTTATATAGCCAACAGTCCAAAATGATGGTTATTTTATGCGTATGAGTGGCTTTTTGTTAAATAGATTATAGGATTATTATTGTCAGATTTTTACTTTAAATTATCCCAAACAGAGAGGAGATTGGTTGTATGCAAGTTGTAACTAAAGTGTTTTTAGAACAACTCGACATGCACTGCCATGAGAATGAATGGTTTGCTTCCATGAATCAGGCACTTCATGGAGTCACTGCAGCTGAGGCGGCATGGAGAAGTTCGGAAAACAGCAATTCGATTTGGCAAATTGTCAATCACTTGATATTTTGGAATGAAGATGTAATCCACCGAATTAAGGGAACTGAGAATCCGCATAAGCCAGAAAACAATGAAGAAACCTTTGGAAATCCAGGGGATCCAGAAGACGAAATCAGATGGGCCCAGACAGTGCAGCGCCTTAATGAAGTCATGAGTAAATTAAAAACGGTCATTGCGGCGGACCTTGAGGATGAAAAGCTAAAAACTTTGTATGCAGCTAACAGGTACTCTATTGAGCGTTTACTCAGCAATATCATGATGCACGATTCGTATCATATCGGCCAAATTGTTCTATTGCGAAAGTTGCAATCCTCTTGGGATAGCATTTGGTAGGTAACCTGACAATCAGATAAGACAATTCACATTAAATCCAGCTTTGTAAATTCATTGTAAGAAACCTAAAAAGGCAGCGCCCCAATGAGGGCTGCTGCCTTTTTCATTATAAGCTTTGCTACACTATCCACATGTGGACTGTATGTCCACACACTAGGTATATTTCCACCTTATGTCGACGCACGATAAGAGTGTGCATTATCTTAGACCGTAATTTATCGATACTCACACGTTGCGTCAACCAAATTTAACATGTTAGCCCATGGAAACTGCTTAGTAAATTTATTTATCTCTTTCCTTTGTCATAAATCTCACCTAACGCTTTCGGAGCACGGTTTGATTTAGAAAAGAAGATTAATAACAATAATGTTAATACATACGGCAATATCATAAATAAATCAGTATAACTGCTTGGCAATGCCATTGATTGAGCAATAAAAGCTCCACCAGATTTCGCAAAACCAAACAAAAGACACGCAGCTAGCGTCGGGACAATCTTCCAATTACCGAAAATTAATGCGGCAATGGCTAAGAACCCATATCCCATATAAATGCTGGAAGAAAAGTTAGCTGAAATGGAATAGGCAAAACACATGCCGCCCAGACCAGATAATAGACCTGATATTAAGACTGCTGTAAACCTGAGTTTCGCAACATCTACACCTGCTGCATCAACGGAATGAGGATTTTCCCCACACGCTCTTAAGCGCATGCCGAACTTTGTTTTATATAAAAGATACCAAGCAAAAATGGCAATCGCGATGATAATTACTTCAAACGGATACACATTCGTAAAGATTGCACCTATTACTGGTATATCGGCTAAACCAGCAATAGTAAACCGCTCCATGACACCTAACTGGAACTTGTCCGAAGCAGTTCCGAAGACAAGCGCATTGATCTGTGTCGTTAAGAATGTTGTTAAAGCCAACGCCAGTATATTAATGACGACACCACTGATAACTTGGTTTGCCTTAAACTTAATGCATAGTACAGCGTGAATAACTGCGAAAACCATTCCGCCGATCATGGCAAATAGTAACGCTACGTAAAACAAATCTTGAATATCTGTACCAAAGGCATTTGCGATTAATACAGCTGACAGCGCCCCGATGAATGCCCCAAAACCTTGAAATCCTTCAAGTGCTAAGTTGGTAATACCACTCTTTTCACTGTATATACCGCCAATTGCTATAATAAAAAGAGGCAAAGCAAAGGATAGACCATCAATAAGTACTGTATCCATTATGATTTACTCTCCTTTCGTTCCGCTGCTTTTTCATTCATGCGGCTAATTTTATACTTCAGATATACACCACATGCACTAAACAATAGGATCAACCCGATGATCACAGAAGAAATTTCTTGTCTGATTCCTGCCTGTGAACTCATATATGTGCTTCCCTGATCAATGATTGATATGAGTGAGGAAGAAAAAATAACACCAATTGGATGAGAGTTTCCTAATAGGGCTACAGCAATGGAATCAAAGCCGATGTCTGATAATACCTTTGGTTGTATAGAAGCGTAATAACCTAAATAATATGTGACACCTGCAAGTCCAGCCAAACTACCCGATATAACCATTGCCAGGACTGTATTTCTTCCCACATTAATTCCCGCATATTTTGCAGCATTACGATTGGAGCCTACCGCTTTAATATCAAATCCAACAACCGTTTTGTCCATGAGAATCTTTATTAGAATAGCGGTAATGATGGCCAAAACAAAGCCTAACGGAATATCCATTTTCAGATTTCCTATTTCAACATTCGCCAATGTTAATCTTGCTGCTTCAGAAATATATTTAGATTGCCTTGAGACTGGATCAATATAATACATTTGAATAAAAAAGCTGATAACATATTGAGCAATATAATTCAACATAATCGTAGATACGACTTCATTGATGTTAAATTTATATTTGAGCCACCCAACTAATCCTCCCATTAGTCCCCCGGTGACTATACCAATCAGTAAAACAAGCGGCTTTGCGATCACCGCATCCAAGCCACTGTAGCCGACAATAATCGTCGCAAAAAAACCAGAGACGAGCATTTGACCGGCAACCCCAATATTAAATAGACCCGCTCTAAATGCGACAGCAACTGCCAAGCTTGCAAATAAAAGCGGCGTCATCGCATTCAGCAAACTCATGAAATCAGTCAGCATGCTTTTATAGCCAGCATAAAATGGCTTCGGTAAAATTCCTGCCCCTTGAAATAAGTTATAAAACGCCTGCAAAGGATTTTTACCCATTAAAAGTATGACAATAGCTGCCGCAATAAAACTCATGATTATGGCGACTAGTGGAATGGAGATCGATTGCCACTTCTCATTATTTATCAGCCGAATAAGACTACTACGTAACTTATTACTTTTTCTATCTTTACTCATGCTTTGCCCCCATCATATATTCACCGACTTCATTGGTCGTTAATGACTCTCTGCTAGCAATCTTTTGAAGTTGGCCATTATAGATAACTCCTATCGTATCTGCTACATTCATAATTTCATCTAGCTCCAATGATATAAGGAGAATCGCTTTTCCACGATCACGTTCCTGAATGATCATCTTATGGATATTTTCGATTGCGCCAATATCTACTCCCCGTGTTGGTTGAACAAAAATCATAAGAGGTGATTGCAATTCGATTTCTCGGGCAATAATGGCTTTTTGCTGATTACCACCGCTCATCGAACGAACTTGCGTTTTGACGCCTTGTCCGCTTCTAATATCATATTTATCAATCAACTCACTGCCAGATCGCTCGAATTCCTCTTTATTTAGCATCCACTTACTAGAAAAAGGCTCCTTATAGTACTGCTTTAATGCTAGATTAGTAGCTAAATCGAAATCCAAAAACAGTCCAAAGCTTTGTCTATCTTCAGGTATATACGATATACCAGCTTCTGTTCTGCTTCTTATCGTTTCATTCGTAATATCCTTGCCATTAAGATGTATATTTCCGCTGCTGACCTTTGTTAGTCCAGCTATTGCATCCGCTATTTCAACCTGTCCATTATCTGCAACTCCTGCAATGGCAAAGATTTCACCGCTGCGAATGGTAAAGGAAACATCTTTCACTACTTCAAACCCATCTTCATTCTTAACGGTTAGGTTTTCTACCTTCAATACTTCGTCTTTAAATTGAGCTGGCTCTTTCTCTGCTTCAAAGTTTACCTCTCGCCCTACCATTAATTGGGCCATATGATTAACGGAGGTTGTCTTTACATCCAAAACATCAATTAATCTGCCTTTATTCAATACGGCGCATCGATCGGCGACCTTCTTAATTTCTTCCAGCTTATGTGTAATTAATATGATCGTTTTCCCACCGTCTCGCAGTCCTTTGATTATATCCAGCAAGAATTCAATTTCCTGCGGTGTTAAGACTGCAGTCGGTTCATCAAAAATAAGGATGTCTGCTTCCCGATAAAGCACCTTTAAAATTTCCACACGCTGTTGCATGGAAACATTTAAATCAGCTATTTTTTTCGTAGGATCCACTTCTAATCCAAAGCTCTTGGATAGCTCTTCAATTTTTCGATTGGCATTTCGAATATCCACATATGGAAAGAGACCTGCAAATTTTCTGATTGGCTCGATTCCCAAAATAATATTCTCTGTAATCGTATAATCTGATACCAGTTTAAAATGCTGATGGACCATCCCTATATTGAGCTTCGCCGCATGGTTAGGTGAGCTGATATTCACTTTCTCACCCCGGATATAGATTTCGCCTTCATCCGGTTCATACATGCCACCCAGCATACTCATCAACGTTGATTTACCAGCACCATTTTCTCCAAGTAAAGCAAAGATTTCTCCCTTTTTTATGCCAATGGATACATCATCATTCGCTACTATTCCAGGAAATCGTTTGGTTATATGTTTCATCTCTACAATATAATCAGACATCTTTCTGCTCCTTTATCACATTAAATGGAAAGGAAAAAATTAGAAGTTCACCCTCCCCCTGATCCAGTAAATCAGGAAGGGATAAACTTCTAACGATTATTCCATCATGCTTTTCTAATGAATATTACAACCCTGGGAATTTTTCTGGCGTATAACCATTAAAGTTAGATGCCGGCACGATTTTGCCTTCTTTCACTAACTCGTACGCTTCATTCATTTTCGTAAGGGTATCTTCTGATAATTGGTGACGTCCTTCTTCTTTTATAAATCCAGTAGAATTTGAATCTGCATGAAGAACTACGTTTCCGCTTTTAAAGCTTCCGTCAACAATTGCATTCAATTGCTTTTCAACGTTCATGCCCATAAATTTAGCTGCAGATGTTAATACAATGTTCTCAGAACCATTTACACCATCATCAAATTGGTCAACGTCACAACCAATTACTTTAACATCGCCTTTCGCTTCCTTAACAGCAGTGAACACACCGTTACCCGTTCCACCTGCTGCAACAAAGATTTGGTCTACACCTTTTTTAATCAATGCATTACCAATTACTTTTCCTGTTGCTTCATCTCCAAAAGATCCTGCATAGTTACCGCCAACATCCACTCCGTTGACATCAGTTCCTGCATATCCAGATAACTCAACAACCTCAACATTTTTTTCATACTTTTTATTAACAAACTCTACGCCAGATTCAAAACCAAATTGATAGTTTACATTTGATGGATAAGCAATTCCATTTACGACTGCAACTTTATTTGATTTTGTTTCAAGTGCTGCTGCCATTCCGGCAAAAAAGCCACCTTCTTGTTCGGCAAAAGTCATAGAGTAAATATTATCGAACGTTTTTTGGTCACCTACAGGTGTAGGCTCAGAATCAATTAAAATAAATTTCTTATCAGGATTTTCTAAAGCAACACTGGAAACTCCAGCAAATTGGAAGCCAGGTGTTACAATCACGTCATAATCTGCCACGATATCAGCAACGGCTTGTACTCCCGCAGCAGGATCACCCGTTTCTTCTTTAATAGCTTTTACAGTAGCTGTTGGATGGTTTTCGATGAATTTTAAAATACCATTGTAGTTATTTTCGTTAAAGTTGCCATCGTCAACACCAGTTAGGCTTGTTACAATCGCAATTTTTAACCCATCTTTATTACTTCCGGATTCTTTATCTTCACTTTTCCCGCATGCTGCCATAGCAAAAGTCAGTAGGGCAATACATACTAACATAACCAATTTCTTTGCATTTCGCTTCAAGATATTATCCTCCTATATCATCTTTACTATTAATTTTTTCTTCTGGCTATAGAACATATCCAATTCCAACTGAAAAAATCTATTTACACTATTCATAATGCCCCAGCAGAAATATTTAAGTCATAGCCTTTATATTATATTAAAATAACATTAATCAGTACAAACCAATCATATCAACAAGAGGTAAGTTCGTCAATAAAAAATCCGTACGATTTTTAAAAAATAACGATTAATATTCGCTATTAATACAACAAACACGAATATTACAGAAGAATACATGCATAAGATTGACAAAAAAACGAAATATCCCTAATAAGAGGGGGGCAATGTGATTTGTATTTTATGGATAGGGATGAAGGAGTTTGATTCATACTTCATATGGACTTGAATAGCATTTGACCTTCCTTTGATCAGGGATAGGCCAGGCATAGCCCGAGTATGTCCAGGCCATAAACCCTTTTCCTCCGAATTTCCCCGGACTTGTCACGCATTTCACCGAGGATACTAGATTCAATGTGGACATGTGAATCAATTAGACCTGGAACCAATGTGTATGAAGTCCCATCAATTTCTTTTTGGCCATTTATAAAAAATCATTAGTATAGGCCGGTTGCTTATTATGTATCGATTTATTCAAAATAGGATATGTAGTTCCCCTACAAGAATGGAATGCAAACCCCTAAGATGCCTAACACCCCGCTAACTATATAAAGCTAGCAGGGTGCTGTATTTTAAAGAGCATCTTCCAATTCTTCTTCAGTATAACCAAACATATAATCTTCATCTTTCCCGTGAGAAGCCCATATCTCCGCTGCTTCGTAAACACTTAATGACTCATCTAATTCTTCAATATCGTCTATATCTTCAATATCATTGATACCATCATACTCGCCTAATTCTTTAGATTTATCAGATTCATTATTAAGTACACCGAATGGAACAAATCGTCCACTTCTTGGAAATTTTAAATTAGCCATTGCTTACCCTCCTTTATATTTATAAAGCAGTCTACTCAAGAAATCCCAAGCCAATTGTACTTAACCGTCATAATTTCTGAAATCATCCTTAGATTCATAGATTGTATCCGAAGAAATGCTATTCTTATGACCACACTCTGTACATTTCCAAACATAGTGATGGTCATCAAAACCCGGCTGCTCGCTCAGGCAAGCATTGCAGCGATCGCAAAACCACACGATACCCGGAAATCTCTCCTGCATAATGTCCACCTCCTTGTTCTGAATTTGCCCCAAGTAATTAATATGCTCCTAATGCCATATGGTGTAATAGCATGGCGCATGGAGCACCTATGAATTAAGCAACACAGTATAAATCATACTAATATATTATATAATTATAGTAATATTTCTCTGAATATTTTATCAAATAATTTCAATTCAATTCGTTCTATCCTATAGTTCATTAATATATTTTCATTAGCAAAAATACTTCTCTACAATGGCATACATCTTCCTTTCCCTGAACAACTGGCAGTATTGTGGCGATTTGGCGCAAAACCGGGCAACCTTGTAAAGTCGAAAGACACATTGAAGTCCACCCCTAAAGTTAGAGTTAAAAAAACTAACTTTAGGGGTGTTTTATTTTGACTAAATACAGCGAATCATTTAAATACAAAGTTGTACAGAAGTACCTTCATGGACAAGTATTCCAAAGTATGTCCCATATGGGCAACTGCCTGGACAATTCACCGACGGAAAACTTTTTTGGCGTACTGAAACAAGAGATGTATTATGGAGAACCTTTATGTACCTATGAAGAATTAAAGAATAAGATTAACAAATACATTAACTATTACAATACAAAACGCATCAAGCAAGAATTGGTTGGTATGATTCCGGTTGAATACCGTCTTCATACCAGCCAACCAGTTGCTTCATTATAACTCTAACTTTTTGAGGTCACCTCACGTCTTTAATACGATAAGACCAGCTATTCGAGCTTTAGCAGTATGGTGATGTACCATTGCGTTTAAACACAATGTAGCAGGACAATTTATTTACCAGAACCTTGCATCTATGACTGTACTATTAATGCACACCTTACTATCCTGCCAATACCGGAGAAGACCCGATTATTAAAGAATTTCCCACTAACTTAACTACATATGTAGATACCGCATTCGATGGATTGTTGAACAAATTTACGTGAATGATTCATACGCATTTAGCTACAAACAAGTGGAAACAGACCTCTCAAGCATGATTGAAGACTTTCGAGAGGCCTCTTCGTTTAATTTACACACTTACATCCACAAACGTAAATGTATCAACATCTAACAATCCTTGATTTGTAAGCTTTAACGAAGGAATAACTGGCAAGAACAAAAAGGATAATGTCAGCAATGAATCAAAAAAACTCCCCTAGATTCAGATTGTTGCTGAATCTAAGGGAGTTTTTATGAAATCATTTATTAAGCTCTAATAAGCTGTTTTTTTTTCTAATCCCCAAGTCCAATTTATAACTTCCGGAATATCTACTCCATGCTCACGAATGTAGCTATGATGGAAGCTGATTGTTTCATCCATTTGTTTTGCGAAATCTGCTGCTCCCATACCATATACTGCATTAGCTGCATCTTTTGCAACATGGAAACGATCCATTTCAGAATAAACACGCATATCAAATGGTGTTGTAATGTCACCATTTTCACGATAACCATGAATATATAGTTTATGATTATGACGATCAAAGAAAATATCACGAATCATTCCTTCATAACCATGGTAACAGAATATAACAGGCTTATCTTTCGTGAAATACTGATCAAATTCTTCATCCGTTAGACCTCTTGGATCAATATCAGGATGGCGTAATCTTAAAATATCTACAATATTGATAAAACGAATTTTAAGTTCAGGGAATGCTTTATTTAGTATTGTAACAGCAGCTAAGGCTTCTAAATTAGGCTCTGTTCCTGCCGCTGCAATAATAACATCTGGATCTTCACCATCAATTTCAGTGGATGCCCAGTCAATTATTTTTAAGCCGTCCTTCACTAAAATTTCCGCTTCTTCGGCAGAATAGAATTGCGGACGTGGATGCTTTGAGCAAACAACCAGATTAATTAGTTCTTCTGAACTCAAAACCTCTGCCATGACAGCCATCATTGTATTAGTGTCCGCTGGCAAATATTCTCGAATGAATTCCGGTTTCTTTTCCGCTAAATGCGTTAACAATCCTGGATCTTGATGTGTATAACCATTATGATCCTGTTGGAAAACAGTTGAAGTGGCAATCAAGTTTAATGATGGATAGTTCTTACGCCATGATTGTTCCTTAGCCTTACGCAACCATTTAAAATGTTGGGTAATCATTGAATCTACTACACGCAAAAATGCCTCATAGCTTACAAAGAACCCATGTCGCCCAGTTAAAACATACCCTTCCAAGAAACCTTCACATTGATGTTCAGACAACTGTGAATCGATTACACGACCAGCCGGAGCGATCCATTCATCATAATCATTATGTTTGGCTTCTAACCATTGACGATTCGTTACTTCAAAAACTTTGTTTAAGCGATTCGATTTGGATTCATCAGGCCCAAATATCCGGAAATTATCTGGATTTGCCAGAACTAGATCTCTTGCAAAATTGCCGAATTCCACCATATCCTGTGCGACTACTGCTCCAGGTTTCGTCGTATCAATCGCATATTGCTTCCAATCCGTAATCTTCATTGGTTTTGGATCAATGCCGCCATTTGTAATTGGATTAGCAGACATTCTGCGATCGCCTTTTGGTGAAATCTCACGAATTTCCTCAACAATTGCACCTTTTTCATCAAATAACTCTTCTGGACGATAGGATTTCAACCAATCAATCAACGCATCAATGTGCTGCATATGATGAGCGTCTACTGGAATTGGCACTTGATGGGCACGAAATCCGCCTTCAATTGGTTCTCCATCCCACTCTTTAGGGCCTGTCCATCCCTTTGGTGTACGAACGATGAGAACTGGCCAGTTAGGGAGTTGGGCTACCTCAGCCTTTTCTTGGCGAGCTTCGGATTGTATAGCTTTAATCTGCTCAATAGCTTTATCTAATTGCTCAGCCATTAATGGGTGGACTACTTCCGGGTCTGTTCCAGAAACAAAAATAGGATCCCAGCCTAAACCTTTAAAGTATTGCGCTAACTCTTCATCTGATTTACGCTCTAAGATAGTCGGATTTGAAATTTTCCCGCCATTTAGGTAAAGAATTGGCAAGACAGCTCCATCATTGACTGGATTAATAAATACATTTGAAAACCAGCCTGCTGCTAACGGGCCTGTTTCCGCTTCTCCATCACCAATAACAGTTGCTGCAATTACATCTGGATTATCTAAAATGGCACCTGTCGCATGTGCTAATGAATATCCAAGTTCTCCACCTTCATGAATAGATCCAGGTGTTTCAGGTGCTGCGTGTGATGCTATACCTCCTGGAAAAGAGAAGATTTTACATAACTCTTTTAAACCCGCTTCGTCCTGTGTAATTTCCGGGTATATTTCAGTGTAGCTGCCATCAATATACGAATTCGCTACCATCACTTGACCGCCATGTCCGGGGCCTTCTATGTAAAACATATTTAAATCATATTTATTGATAACACGGTTTAAATGTGCATAAATAAAGTTTTGACCAGAAATTGTCCCCCAATGCCCAATTGGGTGGGTTTTTATATCCTTTTCTTGAATTGATTCTCTAAGCAGTGGGTTATCTTTTAAATACATTTGTGCTACTGAAATATAGTTAGCAGCACGCCACCACGCGTCAACTTTTGCTAAATAATCTTTCGAATCAAAGTTTGTCATTTATAAGATCTCCTTCCAATTCCCATCAAACGTTAAACCAGTTCATCTTACTTGTTATACCTCAGACCTTATTTGCCAAAGTAACTATGACAAATCTCTTTTGTTCCTTCATATACTTTGCGATAACGCGCATAAACTTCTTTATATTTTTCTACATTCTCTGCTTTAGGTATGATTTCTTCTTTATAAGAAACAAAACGCGCTGCACAATCATTTAAATCAGAGAACCAGCCACAGCCAACTGCTGCCAGCATTACAGCTCCTAAACCTGGCCCTTGTTCTGTCGTTAAGTTAACAACGGCTGTATCAAAAATATCCGCCTGCATTTGTAACCAGTCATTATTTTTGGCTCCACCGCCCACTGACACAATACGATCGAATTTCTTATCTGCAATTTCCTCCATGATTATTTTTGAGTCCATCAAAGAGAAAGTAATACCTTCTAATACACTTCTTGCAAAATGTTTTAATTGATGATGTGTATCGATTCCAATAAAGCTTCCGCGAATCTGACTATCACTATACGGTGTTCTTTCACCAACAATATATGGAGCAAAAAGAAGCCCATCACTGCCAATAGCCACAGAATTAATATCAGCTAAAAGTTCCCCAAATGATTGATTTGGTGCAAAATTTTGTTTAAACCAGTTTAAACTATTTCCTGCAGCTAAGGTGACACCCATTGAATAGTTTGCATCATCCATAGCATGATGAAACATATGCAATTTTCCTTGATAATTCTTTTTGGCATCTTCTTCATATGAGAGAAAAACACCACTGGTTCCAATAGAGCACATACCAATACCCTCTTGCAAAATACCAGCTCCAACTGCAGCACATGCATTATCTGCTCCACCCGTAATAATCTTGACGTCACGAGAAAAACCATAATATTCTTGCAGCTCGGGCTTCAAGAAACCAACGACTTTAGTTGAAGGTACGACATCTGGTAAAATTGACTTTGGAATATCAAATCTGCTTAAAATATCATGATCCCATTCCTTTGTATCCTGATTTAACATCAAGGTACCAGCGGCATCTGAAAAGTCCATATGATATTGATTAGTTAACCAGAAACGTAAATAGTCTTTAGGTAACTGTATGCGTTTAACTTTTGACCAAATTTCCGGCTCATGCTTTTGAACCCATAGGATCTTAGGCAAAGTAAACCCTTCTAATGCAATGTTTTTAGTATGGGAAAGAATCAGTTCCCCTGCTTTTTCTTTAATTTCCTTACATTGTTCGGTGGTACGAACATCATTCCATAGAATGGCCGGACGTAGTGGCTTATCTTTCTCATCTAACAATACCAAACTGTGCATTTGCCCAGAAAAGCTAATTCCCTCTAACAACTCTTTCATATCAGGAACCTTTTCTAAAAGCTCAAGCATTACATGATTGGCAGCTTCTATCCAATGCTTTGGATTTTGCTCACTAAATCCTATTTGCGGGGTATCCAATGGATATGTTGCCGTCGCTTCTGCAACCAGATTTCCATCTTTGTTTACTAATAATCCCTTTATTGCACTAGTACCTAAATCTAGCCCTAAGACGTATGCCATTTTTTCACCTCTAAACGATCATTCTAATACATGAGAGATAAACAGTCTGTTTATCTCTCATTCTATTTATCTTCCAAATGACGAACTATGCTTATTATTCTGCATCGTCAGTAGAGCTAGTTTTTACTTTACTTTTTCCTTCTCCATATTCTTTCAAATCATCAGCTTTAACATATTTAACGTCAATTGGAATTGTAGAATCAATTTCTTCACCATCGATTACTTTTACTAGGTTTTCAATTACTTGATAACCAATTTGATAGGCATCCTGATCAACAATAGCAGTAATACGGCCATCTTCAATACCTTTTAACCAAGTATCAGTATAGTCAAATCCATAATGAAGAATTTTTCCAGCTTTTCCTTGTGATTGAATTGCACTCATAACACCTACATCTGGACCTTCAGAACCAAGTGAGAATACAGTTACTAAATCTTTATTCGCAGAAATATAACCTTCTAATTGCTTCTTAGATTCAGATGGTTGGTCATTATCCTGGATAGTAGCTAAGAATTTGAAATTCTTCGCGTCAGCTCCATAAACTTCTTCAAAGCCTTCTTTTATCCCTTTTTCACGGTCAATCATCGTCGGCTGTGCCACGTCTACACAAACAATTGCAATTGAACCGCTTGTAATCCCTTTTTCCTTCATTTCTGTAGCTGCTTGAACCCCTAATTCTTTACCGGCAGATACGTTATCTGTTCCAACATAAGCTGTACGATCTGCCTCATTTTCTAAATCTGCATCAAAAGTGATTACAGGGATATCTTTATCCATTGCTGCTTTGATTGGAGAAACAAATGCTTTCTTTTCAATAGGCGCAACTGCAATACCTGCAACGTCTTTTGCTGTTGCTTCCTTAATAAATCCAATATGTTTTTCTTTCTTACTTGGCTCAGCGGATGGGGAGGTTTTCGTTACTAATGTGTAACCGTATTCTTTCGCTGCATCCTCTGCTCCTTTTTTCATCGGATTCCAATAGGCACCCGTATCTACGATAGGAACAAAATACAAGGACTTATCCTCAGCTCCACTCGCAGTGTTTTCTTCTTTCCCACATCCAGCTAATAACAATGTTGCAATAGTGAGTCCAGTAACTAGTTTTTTCCCTTTTTTCAACATGATAGACTATCTCCTTTACCTTATCTATTTGAGTAGAAATAAACTCCAATTCTTATTTGTTACCCTTTTGCTCAAAACAAGATCAGCGACTTGCTTTGCGTTTGAAGTAATCTATGATGATTGCCAGGATGATTACAAGACCTGTTACCGTATCCTGCAAGAAAGAATTCACTCCCATAAGAGTTAATCCGTTTTTGAATACCTGCAAAGTCATGATCCCAGCTACAGCTCCGCCAATAGTACCAATACCGCCACTAAATGATGTACCGCCCATTATCGCAGCTGCCATGGCGAATAAATCCAAACCATTGGCATCTTTTGAAGCACCGCCATCTAAATTAGACACAATCAATAGACCTGCAATTGCTGCTAGAATACCCTCAATAATGAAGACCTTGACAATATGAAGGTCCGTATTGATACCAGATAGGCGTGCTGCCTCCTGATTAGAACCAACAGCATATGTATTTTTTCCAAGACGTGTCTTTTTCATGATAAAGACAAATAATACGATTATCACAATGAATATCAATGTGTTACTTTTTACAGTTTCAGTACCAATAGGTGTTTTGGCTAATCCACTTAACCACTCTGCTTCTGAACCAATAAATTGTTCGTTCGTGAAAAATCCAAGCATACCTTTAATTACATAGCATGAACCTAAAGTCAAAATAAATGAAGGTAAGTCGAACTTTTTGATTAACAAAGCATTCATCGTTCCTAATATTGCACCTGTCATCAATGCAAGGAGGATCACAACAGGCGCTGGAAGCCCGCTATTAGCAGCATATAAACCTACCATACCAGAGGCCATTGCTACATAACCAATCGATAAATCAACATAACCACAAATCAGAATCATGGCATATGCAACAGTTAAGATTCCTACAGGTGGTATTTGTTGCAAGAAATTCTCAATATTGTATGAACTAAGAAAATCACTATTTGCGATTGAAAAGTATACCAGTAGAACGATTAAAACTATATACACTGAATAATTCATAAATAGGGATTTTAAGTCTATTCTTTTTCCCGCTTTTTCCATGTTTTTGCTCCTATCATTCATAGTAAGTATGATTTGATGAACGACTCCCTAGGATAAGAAATTTATCATTGACTCCCAGTTGCATATTTCATAATCAATTCTTGTGCTTCATCTTTTCTATTCTTATAATCAGAAACAATTAACTCACCGGTTATCTTTCCTTCATGGAAGACATGAATGCGATCGCAAGTACCCAATAATTCAGGAATTTCCGATGAAACAATCAAAATGGTTTTCCCTCGAAGAGCAAGCTGATTAATAATTGCATAGATTTCTGATTTTGCACCTACATCAATTCCTTTTGTCGGTTCATCAAAAATATAAATTTGATTATCCGCATTTAACCATTTAGCCAGTACGACTTTTTGTTGATTTCCCCCTGATAAACTAGAAACTGGATTATCGATGTCACTAACTTTTATATTCACCTCTTCAACGGAATCATTGGTGATTTTGACTAATTGCTTCTGATTGAGAAGGAATTGTTTCAAGCTAGTAATTGTGATATTGTCCTTAATTGATAGTCCCAAGAAAAGCCCTTGGTGCTTCCTATCCTCCGTCAATAATCCAATCCCATTCTTAATTGCATCTACTGGAGATTTTATGGTTACTTTACGGTTATCAATAGTGATTTCTCCCGATTTTAGGCGATCAGCTCCAAAAAGCAATCGCATCGTTTCAGTTCTACCACTACCAACCAACCCCGCAAATCCTACTACTTCTCCACGCTTTGCTTCGAAGCTCACATCATTTACTTTCCCGGCCTTACATGTGAAGTTTTTCACATGTAAGCGCACAGGTCCAATATCGGTAGGTTGTTTGGGATATAAATCCTTTATTTCCCTACCAACAAGCATGGATATAATTTGGTCTTCTGATAAACTCTTTACTTCCTCCGTCGCAATGTAATTTCCATCACGCATGATTGTAATCCGTTCACATAATTCAAAGATCTCTCTCATGCGGTGAGAGATATAGATACTCGAAAAGCCTTTCTCTTTTAGGCGACGGATAATAATAAATAATACTTCTACATCTTTATCAGAAAGAGACGTTGTTGGTTCATCAAAAATAATTACTTTAGCATTCAAGCTCAAAGCTTTTGTAATTTCAATCAACTGCTTATTTGCCGTAGAAAGAGAGCTTACAAGATCTGTAGGTTTCACCTTAGCTCCAACCATATTCAGCCAGTACTGTGTATCTTCATATAATTTTTTAAAATCAATTATCCCAAGAAACTTATTGATATACGGCAAACGTCCGATGAAGACATTTTCTGCAACTGATAAATCCTCTGCTAAGTTTAATTCCTGATGTACAAAAGCAATTCCTAATTCGGATGCAAGATCTGGTGTCATTTTGCTTATCTGTTTTCCTTCAAAAGTAATTTCACCAGCATCCTTATCTAATAGTCCCGCTAGAATATTCATCAAGGTAGACTTGCCAGCACCATTTTCACCCATCAATGCATGAATTTCGCCCTTACGGACTTCAAATTGAGTATTCTTTAATACATGAACCTTGCCAAAACTTTTTTCAATACCAGTCATTGAAAATAAAATCTCATCTTTCATGGTATCTTAATCCTCCTTTCTCAGAAAATAAGTAACTAAGAGCTACAATTTATTTATTTTTCTTGATACTTGAAGTAATCAAATTTAGCTTCTAGCTCATAACCAGAATAGTCTACGTTCACCATTCCTACAAATGCACCTGTAAAGAAACCGCCATAGCTTTGATTCACATAATCATCAGATAGGATCTTGGCATCCAATTGGACAGGAATATCTATCCACGTTAATCCGTCAAATGAATAAGCATATGTATAATAGCTCTTCTTCACAACCGTCTTAAAGTAAACATATTGAACTTCTTCTGGAATGGCAATTGCCCTTTCCTTTAAATAGCTAGTGAGTACACCACGATTATTCTCAGTCACTTCAATTACACGACCATTAAGCTCGTTCCAGGTTACTTGAACCATGGACCAATGCTGACTATTGTAGTAATTAGTCAGTCCAGCCATTTGTTGAAAAGTTGTTGGGTGATAGCTTAATTTTGTTTCTGCTTCAAATTCAAATGCCTGCCATCTTCTAGCCACAAGTGAATTTTCATGCAGATTAGTTAAGCTTCCAGAGCCCATCAATACAAGATGACCATCTTTGATTTTTCCAATTTGTTCTGTAAATGGTACACGTAGAGTGTTAAAGTGAATGTTTAACTCTGGTTGATCAAAATCATCCATCACCAAATAGTTAGAAGGATAACTATTTGGCACCACATTTTTAGGCGGTTCCACTTCAACGCATCCTTGTTTTCCACCAACAATCATTGGCCATAAATCTTTCGACCATTCAACTTTTTGAATCGCAGTTTCTCTTCCTAACGTACACCAGCCACGAGGATCATGGCTAGATTCGTAAGAATGGTGCCATGGACGTCCCGTTAAATGGGCGAAATACCATTCTCCATCCGGTGTATCCACTAAAGACCCATGCCCACATTTTTGCAAAGGATGATCAGGATGATTAAAAGCGGTCAGGAACGTATCTGGTTGACTTTCATATTCACCATAAATCGAAGAAGATCTAGCTACAACTTCTTGGTGTGTATAAGTTGTTCCGCCTTCGGCACAGAAAAGATAGTACTTTCCGAATAATTTATACAGATGTGGACCTTCAACCAGTTTTACATCCGTACCCTTCCATATAATCTTTGCGGTTTCTGGAAGTAAGCGTTCATCCTGCACAGAATACTCCGTGCACTTAATACCATTAAATGGATGATAGTATTCTCGATGATCCCATTCCATTTGCAGCAGATATTTCCGCCCGTCATCATCATGAAAAAGGGAAGCATCAAAGCCTACTCCATTTAATTTGATTGGTTTACTCCAAGGGCCATGGATATTTTCTGAGGTGGTCAGATAGTTTGTACAATCCTTAAACGCACCGTTTACCACTTTCACATCAGTATAAACTAACCAAAATTTCCCGTCAGCGTAAGATAGATCCGGCGCCCATATTCCCCCAGAATCCGCATTTCCTTTCATATCCAGCAATTCAGTAGTTGATAATGGATGCGAAACTAATTGCCAATGAATCAAATCCTTTGATTCATGAATCCTTACACCTGGAAACCACTCAAAAGTAGAAGTCGCAATATAATAGGTATCTTCTACGCGAATAATAGAAGGGTCTGCATTAAAGCCTTTTAAAATAGGATTTGTAATTTTCATGATAAACTCCATTCTTAAGTTCTTTATACGCTATTCCATAAAGACGGTACCCTGTTAAATCAATACTATATAATAGGTTTAAAAGATTAAGTAGCTTATACACTGTGACTGGAGATGTAAATCCTTTTTAGTATAGATAGTCATTTAAGCGAGATTTCACGTATTCAATATGACTGGATTCCAATTTGATGTCATCTAATTTTAATGCGTATTCTGTCAGGCTTTCTAAGTCTTCCTTGCCATTAACAATGGAAGCTCCAATTCCTTCATAGAAAGAGGCATAGCGTTTTTCTTTCAAACTATCAAAGAAGCGATCTTCTTTTAATTTAGCCGCTGCTTTTAGTCCTCTAGCAAATGTGTCCATACCGGCAATATGGGCTAAGAACAAATCTTCCATTTCAAAGCTGGAACGACGCACTTTAGAGTCAAAGTTAATACCACCTGGTGCAATTCCTCCATTTTCTAGTACACCATACATGGCCATCGTAACATCATAAACATTTGTTGGGAATTCGTCTGTGTCCCAACCTAGCAGAACATCACCTTGGTTCGCATCGAGAGATCCTAAGGCATTATTTATGCGTGCAACTTCAATCTCATGTTCAAATGTGTGGCCAGCAAGTGTAGCATGGTTTGCTTCAAGGTTCAGCTTAAATTCACCAGTAAGATCATATTTTTGGATAAACTGTAATGCGGTAGCAGCATCAAAATCATATTGGTGTTTAGATGGCTCTTTTGGTTTAGGTTCAATCAAAAATTGTGGTTTATGATTAATCTTTTCTCCATAAGCTACAGCCATCTTGAATAAACGCGCAATATTATCTTGTTCAAGAGCCATGTCTGTATTCAATAGTGTTTCATAGCCTTCACGGCCGCCCCAGAACACATAATTTTCGCCGTTCAACTTTTTGGAAATATCAAGCCCTTTTTTGACTTGTGCCGCTGCATAAGCAAATACATCTGCATTATTAGTAGAAGCTGCTCCATTTACATATCTTGGATGACTAAACATATTTGCGGTATTCCACAGTAATTTGATTCCAGTTCTATCCATTTGTTCTTTTATCAAATCAGTAATTTCATCTAGATTTCTATAGAACTCTTCTAAAGAATTACCTTCCGGCGCAATATCCACATCATGGAAGCAAAAATATTCAACGCCTAGTTTCTCTAAAATTTCAAAGAAAGCGACCACACGGTTTCTAGCTGTATCCATTGCTGTTTCACCAAACCAAGTTCGTTGATTTGTAGGCAAACCAAATGGATCACTACCATCTTGTGTCATTGTATGCCAGTATGCGACCGCAAATCTCAAATGTTCTTTCATTGTTTTGCCGGCCACAACCTCTTCTGGATTGTAATAACGGAAAGCAAACGGGTTATCTGAGTTTTTTCCCTCATACTTGATTTTTCCTACATTCGGAAAATAAGTCATCTGAAATCCTCCTCCCAAACTAAGCAAGTTAGTTTGTTTATATGTTTTACTAACTTGATTGTAGTCGCTTTCATTTTAGTAGTCAAGTAATTTTCGCACTATAATAAATTTATACTAAATTACTACTTTTCCAACAAATGACTAGTAAATTACTACTTTTCCAACAAATGACTAGTAAATTTATGAAAAATCTATTAGTATATTAGTTAGTATGTTTAATAAATAAATTAACAAAGGAGGTGTTTATGATATGGAAAACTCTCATTATATTATACGTACTCAAAATGAATCCCTTTGTCTGGAGACGATTATTAATAATCTAGGTGTGTCACGAGCTGAACTGGCTACCATAACTGGTTTAACTAAAGCTACTGTCTCTAGCATCGTTAAGAAATTACTGGATGACAATTTAGTCACTGAAACAGGCAGTGGTCAAAGCAGTAATTTAGGCGGACGTAAACCCATCAAGCTACAATACAATGGAAAATCCGGTCTCTCTATCTCTATTGATGTTGGATATAATTACATTCGCGCCTTATTAACTTATCTTGATGGTGAAGAAATTTCCTACATTGAGAAGAAACCAATCACCTTAAATGAAGACACCGTCAGATCTTATTTTTCTGAGATATTCTCTTCTTTTGATAAGATAAAGCCTAAATCGCTCTACGATATTATTGGTGTAGTAATCGCTGTTCAT
The DNA here is from genome assembly GCF_058313575.1 of Bacillus sp. z14 (2026). Classification (NCBI taxonomy): domain Bacteria; kingdom Bacillati; phylum Bacillota; class Bacilli; order Caryophanales; family Bacillaceae; genus Bacillus; species Bacillus sp. z14 (2026). The sequence continues at coordinate 14,764 of NZ_JBZFQK010000004.1, read as the reverse complement.
GGACCTGTTTTTAATGGAAATATTATTTTTACTCCACATTACAATTTAGATAAGATTCGATTCCGTGAAATAACTGAAAGCCTAATTGATTACCCTATATTTCTAGAAAACGAAGCTAACTTATCAGCGCTAGGTGAGTATACTTTTACATCTGAATCCTCTAGTTTAATCAGTATTAATATTCATGGAGGTATAGGTGCCGGTATCGTCCGAGACGGAATTATACAAACTGGTTCGCATGGGTTCGCTGGAGAGATTGGCCACCAAATTATCTCTGCTGGCGGTAAGAAGTGCAAATGCGGGAATCTCGGGTGTTTAGAAGCCTATGCCTCAAATAAAGCTTCCTTTGAATATTTTGCACAATTAAAAGATATGGATTATGTCAATGCAATTATTTTAAGAGAATACTATAACAATGGGGATACTGATGCCAAAAAAGTCGTCAAGGAGAATACACGCTATTTAAGTTTCGGTATAAATAATATGATTGCCCATTACGACCCTGAGGTTATCGTTTTAAATAGTTCTCTTTACCGCGAAATTCCTGAAATGATGACAATGTTAAAAAATAATCTATATAGCACTTTTTCTAAATGTATAATTGTTCGAAACAGCAAACTTAATGAACGAGCTACTCTTCTAGGAGGCTTAGCCTTAAATCTCCAAAATTTCCTTGGTATTAAACATATGAAATTCAATACAAAGGCTTAGTGGAATTTTCAGATGGACCTAATGGATTTCTTTGCGTTTGCTCTCGTTCAAATGATTTTCCATAGGTAAAAATGCCCAAGTAGTCAACTGTGCAGACTTGTTTGGGCATTTTCAATTAGATTCCCAGAACTTGCATGCATCAAGGCTCAAGCGACTTTACCATGTTCATTAGGCCACACAATGGATAACCAGATAAAAGAGCTGAAAATGCTATGAGGGCATAAATAAAACGTTCGCTTCCGATCCCTGTTAGCCATAAATTCCATGTACCGCAATTTTCATAGTAATTGCCCTCGAATTTACTGACAAATCGTAAAGTTAATCTCATTTCACCCCTCTCTTCACTTCAATTTCAAATATTATAAGCAAGGCCTTTCTTTTCACGTTTTCGCATGCAAAAAAGCCGGTGAAATTTTACTTATCGTAAACACTTCACCGGCTTGCCTTTTTGCTAAAACACAGTTACTCTCCGCTTTATATGTCCATTCATATCCCTTCGTTTCGAATTTACCAATCGAATAGTTTATAGCCACTTTTTCATAAGTTTGGATGGCACATTATTACAATCACAAACGAATGAAGGCAAAATTAAAAGACCTAAACCCGGTTGAATAACGGACTCAGGTCCTCAAAGCAGCATGACTATTTATTTCTAACTTTCTTGGGTCAGATCAAAAAAGGGCTGACTTCCTTATTTTAATATAAGCTTCGCTACACTTTCCACGTGTGTGGAGTGTAATTGACAACACATGGGATGTTGGTGATGTTTTTAAATAACCTAAAAGAATATATAGAAAGCGTAAGTTGGCTTCTAACAGCCAAATTATTTGCAAGTCCCAAATGTCTCTTATGTTGCTTCACCTTTAAATTGCCAATCTTACTTTCTATTGATCTTATTGATATAGCCGATTCAACAATATACTAAGTAAAATCTTTGAACTTTTCATTAGCTATATTAAAAACAGGTGTTAATCCTACTAAGCTTCGATAAAGGTATTATGTGAGTATATAAAAAAGAGGAAGGTCAAAATTGTAACTCTCCTTTTTTATAAGGTAAAATAAATATAGAACATACTGATATATTTTTTTGCGAAAGCAAAGGGTTATGGAAAGAAAAAATTATACAGGGACAGGAGGGGTAGAACATGCAACAGAAAAAGAAAAAAATTCATTTTGCTTGGTGGGTATTGTTTGGGTTAGCCATTATGATGGGTGTTGCACGTGGTGGCATAAATAATGCTGCTAGTTTATTTTTAACACCTGTGTCAGAAGATTTAGGCGTTGGTATGGGACAACTTACCCTATACTTGAGTGTCTCTTCCATTGCGATGATGGTATTCTTGCCGTTTGCCGGAAAGATAATGGGTAAATACGATATTCGTATGGTCTTGATTGTATCCATTCTGTTACAAGGTGGTGCATTTGCGTTATTTGGAATGATGAATTCGGTATGGGGCTGGTATTTATTAGCGATTCCGCTGTCTGTCGGTAGTGTTCTTGTGACACAATTGGCAGGTCCCGTTCTTATAAACCAATGGTTTAAAAAACGAAACGGACTAGCCCTTGGTATTATGATGGCAGCGAGCGGTATGTTTGGGGCGATCATTCAACCGAATGTAGGAACGTTAATTGCCTCACAAGGTTGGAGAACTTCTTACATCATTGTTGGGATTGCGGCGATTGTCATTGTAATACCAGTGGTTTTACTGTTCATTCGTATGTCACCACTACAAAAAGGTCTATTACCTTATGGCTTAGACAAGGTAGAAGCTAACGATTCGAAACAAGATGCACAAACGGTAGAAAACAAAGGTGTCACAGCCGCAGTGGCGAAAAAGTCATTGGCCTTTTATGCTCTATTATTCTTTTTATTCTTAATTACCGCGGTTGCAAGTTTTGCTCAATTTATTGCCCCTTACGCACAAAGCATTGGGTATGATGTCCAGTTTGCCGGAAATGTCATGGGTGTGTTCATGTTTGGTGTTTTAGTTGGATCATTGGTGTTCGGTTTCTTGACCGATAAAATGGGTGCAAAGAAAACCACCTTTTTCTCCATGTTCGTCGGATTGATTTCCGTTTTCTTATTGATCTTCATACCAGACAATCCAATGGTATTTTCAGTGGCAATCGGATTATTTGGATTTGTTTCTTCATCAGTTGGAACGCTAGGACCGTTATTGACTACTTCTATCTTCGGCACGAAAGAATATGGCGCCATTTATGGAACGGCAGCATTAGGATTAGCATTAGCAGGTATTACGGCGCTCCCTGCTTATGGGTTTGTATTTGATGCAACGGGCAGCTATCTATACGTGTTATATGCTGTTGCAGGGATGATTCTGTTAAGTGTCTTGTTAATCATCATTGCGTTCAAAGGTAAAGAAAAATTAGAAAAAGCGGGTCAATGGAATTAAGCGATATAGTTAAGGAGTAAGCGAAATCACATCTGTGGTTTCGCTCTTTTTGATACCCTCCTTTTTCACTTGTCTATTAGCAGTTTGCTTTAAACCCAAAGGGAACGTTTTCTTTAGAGCAAGGAAAACGGAAATATTCCCGAATAGAAATCAGCAAAGGGGAGCTAAGAATGAGAGTAGATATAAATACATAGAAAAATATAGCTTGCTTTTATGGGTCTGTATTGGACTTGAAAGGCGAAAGAATTATGAGGATACGACTACCAAATTTTTTTAAATAGTATTACCGATTGAAATCATTAAGAAAATTTTCTACTGCTATATATTGAAAAAGTACAGTACTTAAATCTAATTACAGGGAAAAGAAAAAAGCAGCGCCAAAGGGCAACTGCCTTATTTCAATACTAATTTTGCTACACTTTCCACGTGTGTGGAGTGTATGTGGCAACACAAGGGATGTTGGTGGGTTTATCAACATCTTTACCTGTTTTCGTAAGGATTGTTGCTTTTGTCTAATATTTATTCGAGATATGAAAACAGGCACCTTCAGAAAGAAAGTCGGTATACTTGCTCTTAAACAAACGCCCCCGTTAGTTCAATAAGGAAAAGAGAAGCAATCTTATTCAACAATTGCGCCTTTTAATTGAATAACAATCAGCTTTTAAGCTCATTTTCTAATTTGTCTAAGAAAGTATTTTTTTATTTTCAGCAACGTAACGGAGGCTAGCGCTTTCTATTTCAATAATCAACTTTAACAGAGCTATTAATTTTAATAAAAAAACCTACGTTTAAGTAACGTAAGTTTGATTAACTATTAATTTTGCTGAATTTTATATTTGAAAATAAAAATCGAAAGACTAAAAAGGACAGCTGCATAAACTACCACAACATATAAATGGGGAAACATTGCGCTAAAGTCTTCTGCCACAATTGCTCGAACTAAATCAACAGCGTGGACGAATGGCAGGGCATAAGCGACTTTTTCAAAAGCTCCTCCAACTAACGATAAATCTAACCATGCGCCAGATAAAAATGCTGTTAAGTTAGTTAATAAAGCTCCGCATAAGCCTACTGCTGCCTTTTCGTTAAATAAGGAGCCACATAACAGTCCGATTCCTATGAAAATAGTAGATGTAATGAGTAAGGCAATAAATGCAAATACATGGTTGAAAGATAGCTCCAAACCTAAAAAGTAAGCGGTTATAAAACAAGTAATACTTTGAAGCACAGCAAATATCCCTAAAGGAAGCGTATATCCAATAATAAAATCACTTGCTTTCATAGGAGTAGTTAGCAATCTTATTAAATAAGAAGTAGAACGGTCTTTTCCTAACGTTTGTGCTGCAAAGAAAGCAATGAAAGAAAGGCTAAATACTGCGATGCCAGGTGTCAAATGTTCAATATTAAAAAGTGCTTCTGGAACATTGCGATTAATCGCAGTTAAAATCATAAGTAAAATGATTGGAAAGACTATACCAAAAAATAATGAAATCGGGTCACGTACAATTTCTTTCGTACAACGTCCAGCAAATGCCAATGCCCTCATTATAATTCGCCTCCTGTTACGAAATGCACAAATGCATCCTCAAAGTTTTCTTTACTTGCTGTTGTAAGGAGCTCGTCTACTGTACCTAGTGCCTTTATTTCGCCATCCCTCATAATACAAATGCGATCACACAATGCTTCCGCTTCTTCTAAATAGTGCGTCGTAAGTACAATTGTAGTCGTCTCTCTCAGTTTATTAATCATTGCCCATAGTTCCTGGCGGCTAATAATATCTAACCCTAATGTAGGTTCATCTAAAAATAAAATTTTTGGATCTGCAATGAGAGCCATTGCAATACTTAACTTTCGTTGCCAACCACCGGATAATTTTTTACCACGTTGATGTTCGTAAGGCTGTAGTGAAAACTGGCTAATTAAAGCCTCCGTTTTTTCAATGGACTCATCCTTCGAAAAGCCGTGAATGCGTGCCATTAATAATAAATTTTCGCGCACAGATAAATTTGGTGCAATGGACGTTTCCTGAGGTGAGACAGCGAGTAATCCCCGAATACTTGGCAACTCTTTACTAAGCGAATGCCCAAGTACAAGCGCATCTCCTGAAGTCGGTTTGGCAAGGCCACTTAACATATTGATAACTGTCGTTTTACCAGCACCATTTACTCCAAGGAGTCCGAATAGTTCACCTTGGTTAATCGTAAGTGTCATCGGAGAAACGGCAACTTTTTCTTTAAAGCGTTTTGATAAACCTTGAAGTTCAATTGCAGCACTCATTAATTTATTCCTCCTCTTTTTGATGATTTTTCACCATATTTAAAAACTGTTTAATCATTTTTTCAGGTGCTAACGCCAACCCACGATCCTCATCCCCTATAATAACGACTGAATCACCTGGGGTAATTTGAAAAATTTCACGGGCTTTTTTGGGAATTACAATTTGACCACGTTCCCCTACTGTTGCTGTCCCAAAAAAATGCTGGCCTTTGGGTGGAATATCTATACCCATTTCTTCTGGGTTATGGTTTACTAACGCATCTAAGGTTACTCCGAAGAAATTGGCAATATTCATACTATGGTGTAAATCTGGTGTCGATTCGCCTTTTTCCCATTTTGCAATTACTTGACGTGAAACATTTAATTCTTGGGCTAATTGCTCCTGAGTTAGATTATGACGTTTTCTCATCGAGCATAAATTCATATTAATCATACTTTTCATCCTCTCATATGTAATTATAAATACTATTTTAGTAGTAAATCTACCAACGGAGTATAACATTAATGTTATTATTCGTAGCAAAATGTAAAATGAAAATAGATGTGAATGATAAACCCCACATTCTAACAAACCGTAAAATTTTTAAGACTTTAGCTCTGTTAAAATTGAATGTTAAGAAAAAGAGGGATAGCCTCCTTTACGGCTATCTACAATTATTTAATAAGAAAATTAAATCTACTACTAATTACCACTTAAAATCTTCTCTCATTTTTCAACGTTGAAATTTAACATATCCTAATTAAAATATCTACCTGAGATGCTGACTAAACAGCATCTCAGGTAGATATTTTATAATTCCGTACTTACTTACGATACGGTCTTACCTGATGTAATGCTATACAAGTAAATATTTACTTGACAATATGGACCGATTGTTGAACATAAGTTTAATATCGATCTTCAACTAACCTGCCCCTTTAGCAGCATAGAAAAAGACTCAATCGACCAATTATATAAATTGATTGAGCCAATGAAATTAAACAAGTCATTAATCCTTTTCTTTGTTTAATGACTTGTTTAATTTTCTTATTTCTTTTGTTTGATCAATAATATTGTTATTCAAAACTCTTAAGGCATTATATATCGCAAAAATCCCAGCGAACAATAAACAAAACATCAATAAATCCAAATTCCACACCTTCTTAAATCAATGATATTTCAATGGTAATGTAAGTGGTTAAATATGTAAATAACAATGAGCATTTAAAGCTAACCTGCCCCGATACTTCTATAAGAAGTTCAACAGAAAAGAGCACCAATCCTCCTTGATCAATGCCCCTGTTAGTTTAAGTGTATTTATTAACAATAATTCAATAGAGAAACTCTCTAATCACTAAAAAACCACCTATAATTTGATATTTCATTTCCCAATCAATTTCATACTCCTAACATCTAAACCGATAAAATAGTATATTTAAAAAAAATGAAACCTTTTAACATATATCCACCTCTAATGAGTGAAAGGAGGGAAAAAAGTTGGATGAGTTGATTTTAATCAGAAAAGCGATTCAGGGTGATTCAGAAGCATTTGAACAATTGCTAATTGTACATAGCGATCGCTTATATAGAACAGCATATCTGTATGTTGGAAATCGAGATGATGCTCTAGATGTCATACAAGAGACAGCTTATAAGGCATTCTCCTCCATAAAGCAATTAAGGCACGAAGAATTTTTCTTAACTTGGATAACAAGAATTCTCATTCACTGTGCGTATGATGTTCAAAAGAAAAGGCAAAATGTAGTTGCTTTAGCAGAACAATTCACCTTACCGAGAGAAAAAATTGATGAAAAGATAGACCTTACTGAAGCGATAGGGAAATTACCAGAAAAATATCGGACGAGTATTATCCTTTTCTATTATAACGATATGAGTTTGAAGGAAATTTCCAAAACCTTAGACACACCTGAGAATACCATTAAAACATATTTGAGCCGTGGAAAAAAACTGTTACGAAAGTTATTAGGAGGGGATTATTTTGATGGACAAAAACACATTCTCTAACAAAGTTAACGAAGTCGATGTACCAAAAGAAGATGTTTTACAATCAATAAAAATGGGGATTAGTCGATCGGTAGAAGAACAACGACCTAAGAAAAGGAAAAAATCTATTTTAAAGACTTGGCTTATGACAACTGCTGCTGCGGTAACCCTAATGTCTTCTAGCTTCATCGTCCCTTCTTTTTCAAGAGTGTTGGCGGATGCACCAATAATCGGAGGTTTGTATGCAACCTTTAACGATATGGTTGGGAGGAACTTAGAAAAGCAAAATCTAGTGAAGGAGCTCAATCAGACCTTTACAAGCAATGGTGTGGATGTTGCGTTAACAAGTGCATACTATGACGGATATCTAATTGGAATTACGTTTGATGTGAAAGGGAATCTCCAGGAGAAAGATGGATATTATTATGCATTATATGAATTGTTTAATGGCGACCCATTGGCGGATGAGACAAAGGAACTGACTACTTTGACAAAAACGAGAGATGGATATACTGGACATATCCGAATTGTTTATCCATATAAGGACCTGCCTAAGAATGATACCATTCCCATTTCCTTTGAAGAAATAGGGATGAACAAAGGCAATTGGCAATTTGATGTACCTGTGCAACAAAACCCAGTCGAGGAATACGTGTTTGAAAACAAAGAAAGCACGAATCCAGAGGGCGATGTGGTATTTAAAGTGGATTCTGTTATAACTGGTAAAGCTTCTACTGCCATCATTTATAGCGTAACTTATCCAAAGGCGAAATTAGATTCCTCTTTTGCAATGCTGAATGTTGACAGTAATGCTAAATTAACAGAGGAAGGAACAAGTGATGGGAAAATCGATCAACTAACAAATGGAGATGAGACAACTATTGTTAGAAAATTAGTTATTCCTAAATTGCTGCGAAATACAACTTTAACTGTTTGGCCATCATATGCTGAAACACATTCACCTGTAGAACCAATAATAATAGATATCCCTTAAACAAAAGGCGTGCATAGAATAATCTATCGCACGCTTCCTCATTTTCTTCTTTAACTAAACTGCCCCTTTTGTCTAATAATGACTAGAACATACTGACATCTATTTACTGTTTATTTTTCTTTTTGGCATTCACATACCCAACTGTTCCGACTATTGTAATTAAAATCAAAACATACATATCCGTAGTCAGTATGCCTTCCTTTACCAATGACAGTTCATCGTATGTTCTAATCAAGAGACCAATTGGCGGGAAAATAAGAAGCGACAAAAAGAACTTTTTCCTGACTTCTAAATCTTGCATAGTAATCCCCCTTAAAGTATTACATTCCTTCTTCCGCTAAACTGCCCAGTTTCTACAATAAGGAATTCAACAAAAAAGAGCATTAATCCTCCTTTGGATCAACACCCCCGTAGTTAAATAAGAACCTTTACTTGCTGTTTCTTCTTAAGTGATTTTTTGCTTCGTTCACGATAGTTCTAATTAAGGCGACCTTACTTAATTTAGAATGATTATCTCCATATTTAAAATCATCTAAAAATTCGCTGATGTTGTACCATTCTTCTAGGTCTTCGGGATAATCTAGGTCTTGAACTATCTCATAAATCTGATATGCTATATCAATCGCATTATTTTCATTTTCTAGTATCTTTTTTGATAATTGATGAATGTAAAATTCTGCACATTCTGTATATGTTGGTTCCTTTATGCTTAGCTCACTTACAGCATTTCTAAAATAACCTTCCACCTCAAAGATATTAAGAGGTTCTCTTAGAGAAGAAAGGATATTCAAAGAAAAAGATGAATAATCATTTTCCAACATCCTCAAAGCCCAATTAATATAGTCATTAGGTTTAACATTGCTTTGATGTATTTTATAATACAAAATAGAAGTTTCTATATCATTCTCCCCTGTCATTTTATTAACCAATTGTTCCAGACTATATGCCTTAACAATTCTTTGTTATCTTCTTCCACTAACCTGCCCCGTTTGTTCAATAAGAAATTCAACACAAAAAGGCATTAATCCTTCTTCTTGGATCAACGCCCCTGTTAGTTTAAGTACAAACATTCACAATGTTTATTATGTGAATTGGCATAATTCCATCATTTTTCTGTATAAAAAGGAAAGGCAGCTAAAATATAGCTGCCTTTAAATGAAAAGAGAGGTTATCCATAATCTTCAAAGAAAAATCCCTCTATTGAGGAGATTGTCCAAGACCATTCAGTATAAAAAATATGGCTTCCTCAATTTCATTTTCGCTAACCGAATGTTTATTTAACAATGCAAAATTAGAAATAAATAATCCACCTATTACAGTGCCTAGCATTTTTAAAATTATTTCATTCGGTATATCTCTAATTTCGCCCCGTTGTTTAAACGCTTCAATCACTTTTATTAAGTGATTGGATCCAACTTCTAAAACAAAGGGAAGGAATTCGTTTCTAAGTTCCTCTTTATAAAATATTTCCTTAATGAACACCTGAAATATTTCTCTATTTTCCGCAAGAAAAGCACTACGATTTGTTAAAAGAACTCTTAAGAATTCCTCAAAAGAACGCTTATCATTCATTAATTCCCTAATGAGTTCATCTGCCATCGTAGGAAAAAAATCTTTTAGAAAAGGAACCATTATAGATAACAATAAATTTTCCTTTGTTCCATAATGTTTGAAAATTGTTCCTTCTGCTACGCCTGCTTTTTTAGCTATTTCAGATGTTGATGTATTTGAATATCCTTTTTCCGCAAAAGAGGTGATAGCAACCTCAATAATTTTCTTTTGCTTAACCGTTTGTTTATTGGATTTTTCAAGTATTTTAGCCATTTCATCCAGTAGATTATTATTAACCATTTAAATCACCATCTTTGCGTAAAGCTGTATCGCTTCCGTATTATAGCTTACGATACTTTTTCAAAGCAAACAAATTTAAAACGATAAATACTGCTGCAAAAGCCAATAGAATATATAGATTACTACTAATTTCAGATAAACTTAAGCCCTCGTACATTACTCCTTTTAATGCATCTGCTGCATAATACAACGGCATAAAGTTTGCGAATACTTGTAGCCAATCCGCCATTCCCTCAATGGAGAAAATACCTGAGAAGAATATTTGTGGCACAATAATAATTGGTATGAACTGAATCATCTGAAACTCGGAACTTGCGAAAGAAGATAATAATATTCCAAGTGACAAGGCTACAAGGGCGATGATGACATTGATTAACATAACAGTCCAAATGGAACCAACTAAAACCATATCTAATACATTTATCGCAAACAAAACGATTATAACTGTCTGTATCAATGCCAGTAAACCATAGCCAACAAGGTATCCTGCGACAATCTCTCCTCTTTTAATAGGGGTTGCTAATAGTCGTTCCAACGTGCCAGTTGTTCTTTCGTTTAATAAGCCTATGCCAGAGATTAAGAAGACGAAGAAGAAGACAAAGAACCCGACTAAAATAGGACTAAAGGTATCAAAAAGCTCTGTTTCACTGCTGCCATAAACATAATTTGTGTTCAAGGAATCTTGTGAGAGCAATTCACTCTGTATTGCGTTAGTCCCCATCAATTTTAATTGCTTTGCTTGAGTATCAATTTGCTTTACTTTCATTTCTAAGCTTTTTGCTATTGTCGGATCATCATTCAGTAAAGTTAAGGTTGTTTGATCGCCTTCCACTTGTAAAAAACCATCTAAATCTTTATCAAGTATCATATCCTTAACATTAGAAACTTTGTTATATTCTTTTACTACAATATCTGCGTCTTCTAATTTTTCGATGATTTGCTGATTCCCATTAGCAACTCCTAAAACAGGATCAACGGTATTTCCATTAAAGACTAGGTTCATTAGTGTTAATACTAATAATGGAGCAACAAAGAGAAGAGCCAATGTACGCTTATCTCTAAGTATTTGCAATAAAATCCTCTTAATAAGTGCTACTGTTCTCATTGTACTTTCCTCCCAGCATCCAAAAATACCTCATCTAAACTATTGACATTATATTGTTCTTTCAATTGGCGAGGTGTGCCAGATGCTATGAATGAACCATCTCTAACCATTGCGATATAATCACATTTTTCGGCTTCATCCATTACGTGAGTCGTTACAATAATCGTTTTGCCTTCCTCGTTTTTCAATCTTAACAGCTCATTCCAAATACTTAATCTTAATTCAGGATCTATTCCCACAGTAGGTTCGTCTAATATCAAAACTTGGGGATCCTGAATTAAAGCGATTGCAAGAGATAATCGACGTTTCATACCACCTGAGTACGCTGACACTCTTTTATTAAGATCTGCGGTCAAGTTAACTAATTGTGCTGCATAGGCAATCCGTTTCTGTTTTTCAGTTTTGTTTAATTTAAAGAGCGATGCGAAAAACATAAGATTTTCTTTACCAGTAAGTGCTTCATATAAGGCATCTGATTGTGCCATATAGCCAATTTTTTGCAAGATGTTTAAATTAGGCATTTTTTCACCTAATAAATGGACGTAACCTTCATCAGGAAAATCCATTCCAACAATCAACTTTATCAAGGTTGTTTTTCCTGCTCCTGAAGGCCCTATAAAACCATAGATACTACCTTGTTTAATATCTAAGTTGATATCTTTTAATACCACTTTTTTGCCGAAACTTTTCGTTACTGCTTGTATTTGAATAGTATTAGTTTCATTCATTATGTAATCCTCCTTTCAAAAGTGAGCGTTTACTCACTTAGGTTGATTATAATTCCAAGTTAACTGGTTTTCAATAAAAAAAGTGAGTAATTACTCACTTTTTTTAAAGGGTTTATATATTATTTTTCTTATGCAACTAACCTGCCCCTTTTGTTCCATAAGAAATTCAACACAAAAAGGCATTAATCCTTCTTTTTGGATCAATGCCCCCGTTTGTTTAAGTACATACTTTCACAAGCTAAATCAAGCCATCCAATTATTTAACTGCTTTCCAAATAGTCCATCTATCTTTTTCAACTATGTTACATTCAGTAGAAAATGATTCATCTATATAATTCACCAGTAATTTTAATTCTTTATTGTTTAATTCGTGTAAAATACTTCTTCCTGTTCTCTCACTTAAGTCTTTTAGTAATTGCTTTTTATCAATGTACACTTTTCTTGTTTCCCACAACTTAACTTCCTCAATTTCTAGAAATCCCACTTCTTTAAGTGTTTCTATTACTAATTGACTATTGTGTCTGCGATTAGTCTCTTTTTCAATTAATTTTGGAAATAATTCAAAGAAGTACCCTCTAATATGACTATCATTACCTTTTAATAAACAATCTTCAGGTGTTCGGTCTTGAATAATGTAATATCCTTTAAGTTTTAATAATCTATATGCCTCTTTAAAGCATTTTTGCAAATCATCTATATGATGTATCAATGCTCTTTCAAGCAGTAAATTAAAATTATTACTTTCTAATCCAGTATGAAAAGCGTTACCTTGCTTAAAAGATATATTTTGGTGTTCTTTGCAGTTTTCTCTTGCACCTTCAAGTATTGCTTCGGAAAAATCGACGCCAGTAACAGAATATATCCCCATATCAGACAGTGCCTTAGAATAAATACCACCGCCACATCCTATATCCAATGCCTTGGTTATATTTTCGATTGGTACAAGGTCTTTAATAGCGTCAATCCACGAATTATCGGCATTTCGAGTTGTATAAGTATTTCGATTTTCCTCATTATGAAAATCAATTCCCACCTAACATCCCCCATTTCACATTTAGTTAGTTTCATCAGAATTATTTGAGTAAGATTGATAATTAACTAACAGCAGCGACGTGTGTACTTCCCACCCTTATTTTATGCCATATATTTCCGTGATAAAATTTCAAAACAATTATTAGCACTCATAAGTTTTCCATATGATACTGTTCCACTAACCTGCCCCGTTTGTTCAATAAGAAATTCAACACAAAAAGGCATTAATCCTTCTTCTTGGATCAACGCCCCTATTAGTTTAAGTACGTTTCTTCACAAACTTACTCCACACTCTTCATTCATTACAGGAATGCTGACCCTTTTGTTCAAGAAGGTTGGATAGGCTACACTAAGTTGTACTGTAGGGGAGGCAATCTGCCTCCCTCTTATTCTTTCGGTGCTTCAGATGGGTCGCTATACTCTGTATCACCTAAGATATAAGTCAATAAAATAACTTTATCTTTATCCCGATCATAATAATAGTAGTAGCGCCCGTCGTCCCCTTTTATCCTCACTAATACTAACCAGTTGCTATCACCAGATAGATTACCTATAAGTGATTCAGTTTCAACAATATCAGATTCAGAGTATCCTTTCTCAGTTAAGAGATAGTCTTTAACTTCTTTCCTTGTTACATAGTGCTTTCCTTGAACATACCCTACTACGCCAATTACTATAATAACAATTGCAATTAAAATTCGAATGACAGTTTTCTTTGACATAAGAGCACCCTTTCAGCTTCCCTTTTTATTCAAAAGCAACAATCTTTACGAAAACAGCCTTTCTATAATAAACATAGTGATTGATTCACCTATAACCTTCTTAAACAAACCTGCCCCGTTACTTCCATAAGAAATTCAACACAAAAAGGCATTAATCCTTCTTGGACCAATGTCTTTGTTAGCGGAGTAAGCTATATTTTTATTAATCCTCGTCATTTAAAAATAACTCTTCTAAGTACCTTTCCTTTCTATCTAAAAAACCCTTTGTTATTTGATAATGTTCTGTGTCTTCATATCTGACACTTTCGATTACATTGGAATCAAAACTAAAGATGTGTGCGTTTGGATACCCCAGAAGAATAGGCGAATGTGTGGCGATGATAAATTGAGCGTTTCCGCTACTCACCAATTGATAAATAACTCTCATAAATGCTAATAGGCGAGCTGGTGATAATGCTGCCTCGGGTTCATCCAATATATAAATGCCCTTACCCGAAAAACGGTTTAAAAATAGCGATAAAAAAGATTCTCCGTGAGACTGGTGGTGTAATGATTTACCTCCATATGCTTGATAAATAGTCGGGTCTTCCTTGGCTAGTTGATCCAGATGAGACGCAAAATGATAAAAACTTTCAGCCCTTAAAAAGAAACCTTGATTGATTTTTGGCAACCAAGACAAACGAATGTATTTTCCCAAAGCAGCGTGGGATGAATCTACATCGTATATATTGTTTATTCCTCCGCCTGCTGTATTAAACCCACATTTGTAAGCAATTGCTTCAAGCAAAGTAGATTTTCCTGAACCATTCTCCCCTACAAAAAATGTTACTTCACTTTTTAAGTCCAATGTATTCATTCCTCTAATTGCAGGCACAGTGAATGGGTACGTATTTAAATCAGGTACTTCTTCTCGTAAAAAAGTAATTCTACGTAAAAACAACATTAG
>NZ_JBZFQK010000003.1:3519-645862 GCF_058313575.1 Bacillus sp. z14 (2026) | reverse complement strand
GTCCCAGTGTGGCCGATCACCCTCTCAGGTCGGCTACGCATCGTTGCCTTGGTGAGCCGTTACCTCACCAACTAGCTAATGCGCCGCGGGCCCATCCCTAAGTGTTAGCCGAAGCCAACTTTCCTTCCAACACCATGAGGTGTTGGAAACTATTCGGTATTAGCACCGGTTTCCCGGAGTTATCCCAATCTTAGGGGCAGGTTGCCCACGTGTTACTCACCCGTCCGCCGCTAATCGTTGGGAGCAAGCTCCCTCAGATTCGCTCGACTTGCATGTATTAGGCACGCCGCCAGCGTTCGTCCTGAGCCAGGATCAAACTCTCCGAAAGATGTTTGATCTAGCTAAATTTTAAAGCAAATTGACGAGATTTTAAAAATCTCTTGTTTTTAGACTTGCTTGGCGTTTCGTTTTGTTTAGTTTTCAAAGAACAATCTGTTTTGTTGTCGTTTTGGCGACTTAACTATCATATCAAGTTAGCAACCTTTTGTCAACAACTTTTTTTATTTAATGTTTGTGCATCCCGGTGTTTCCCGGTCAGCTAAATCAGTATATCAATTCCCAGGCAGGAATGCAACACTTTTTTATAAAAAACTATAAAACAAATATAATCAACTAATCGTATTAGCTTAAAGGTTTTAACTCTGCCTCTCTTATCATCTCCAATCTACAGATGAATGCTGTTATTAGCATGTATCAACTCCATATAAACAGCATAATATGATACGACCTCAAACCAATTTCTTTAAACAATCATTTATAAAAACAACACCTCTTTTAAAAAGAGGTGTTGTTAGTAAAAGCTATTTTGTATATACCAAATGTATTATCTCCTATTATTCTTCTTCAGGTGAATCCAGTGGTTCAACATCCGTGCCTTGTTCTGTTTGTTCTTCTGATTGTATTTCTGTTTGTTCTACTGTTTCTTCCTGCTCGTCATCCTCAGGAGAGTCTTCTTCTTTTTGTACCTTAGCTACTGTAGACACATATTGATCATCACCTGATTCAAGTCTGATCAATTTAACACCCATTGTATTTCTTCCTAAACGGGAGATCTGTCCAACATCCATACGAATAATAACACCCGCAGCAGTAATAACCATTAAATCTTCTTCACCTGTAACAGTTTTTACAGATACTAATGAACCAGTTTTATCGGTTATATTGCAGGTTTTAATTCCTTTACCGCCACGACTTTGAATTCTATATTCTTCTTCTCCGGTACGTTTTCCATACCCATTGCGAGTAACGATTAATATATCATCATTTTCTTCGAGTATATCCATACCTACTACTTCATCATTCTCGCTTAAAGTGATTCCTTTCACACCCGTTGCTGTACGTCCCATTGAACGCACATCAGTTTCTGGGAATCGGATCAATTGACCATCTTTTGTTCCAATGATGATGTTCCGGGTGCCATCTGTTAGTTTAACGGAAATCAATTCATCGTTATCACGCAAACCAACTGCAATCAATCCGTTATTTCTAATATTGGCAAAAGAAGATAATGGGGAACGTTTAGAAATCCCTTGTTTAGTAGTAAAGAATAAGAACCAATCGTCCACAAATTCTTCAACTGGGATAATTGCATTAATCCACTCATCTTTTTCAATTTCAAGTAAGTTTATAATTGGCAGACCTTTAGCTGTCCGTCCATATTCAGGTATTTCATACCCCTTCGAACGATATACTTTCCCTTTATTAGTAAAGAAGAGAATTGTATCATGCGTTGAAGTTGTTAGCAGATGCTCAACAAAGTCATCTTCATTGGTACCCATTCCCTGAATACCTCGTCCTCCACGACGCTGACTTCTGTATGTGGATGCTGGCAGTCGCTTGATATACCCTTTATTCGTTAAAGAGATAACGATATTCTCTTGAGGGATTAAGTCTTCATCCTCAATATGTTCCAGACCGGCCAAGACAATTTCTGTTCTTCTTTCGTCATTAAACCGTTCTTTAATTTCAGTTAACTCTTCACGAATTAAGTCAAGCAACTTTTCTTCATCAGCAAGAATGGCTCTTAACTCGCCAATCAATGTCATAAGCTCTTTATATTCGTTTTCGATTTTATCTCGTTCTAAGCCTGTTAACCTTTGCAGACGCATATCCAAGATCGCCTGAGCTTGCTTTTCAGTCAATTCGAATTTAGTCATTAATCCTTCTCTGGCAATATCAGTAGTTTGAGAGCCACGGATTAAGGCTATAATTTCATCAATATGATCAAGTGCAATTCGTAGTCCTTCTAAAATATGCGCTCTTGCTTCTGCTTTACGAAGTTCAAATTGCGTTCTTCTGCGAATAATTACCTTCTGATGTTCCAAATAGTAATAAAGCATTTGTTTCAGATTCAGAACCTTCGGCTGGTCATCAACAAGAGAGAGCATGTTGATGCCAAAGGTTGTTTGCATTGCTGTATGCTTATATAAATTATTTAAAAGTACGTTTGCATTCGTGTCTCTTCTTAATTCAATTACGATACGCATACCATTACGGTCTGACTCATCCCGTAAATCTGTAATACCTTCAATTTTCTTGTCACGTACCAAGTCTGCAATACGTTCAACCAGTTTGGCTTTGTTCACTTGGTATGGAAGTTCCGTTACAATAATGACCTGTTTACCGTTTTGTTTCTCTTCAATAAACGATCTTGCCCTTAACGTGATGGAACCACGGCCAGTTTCATAAGCTTTACGAATACCGCTTCTTCCTAAAATTTGACCTGCAGTTGGAAAGTCCGGACCCGGAATAATTTCCATCAATTCCTGTATGGAGATCTCAGGGTCTTTACTTAAAGCAAGCACACCATCAATGACCTCTCCTAACTGATGTGGAGGAATATTCGTAGCCATACCAACCGCAATTCCAGAAGAACCATTTACAAGCAGGTTAGGAAAACGTGATGGAAGTACCACTGGTTCCTTTTCTGAACCATCGTAGTTGTCTCGGTAATCGATTGTATCCTTGTTTAAGTCTCTAACTAACTCCATTGATATTTTTGACATACGGGCTTCTGTATAACGCATTGCCGCAGCTGAATCACCATCAACAGATCCAAAGTTACCATGCCCCTCAACCAGCATATATCTAAGGTTGAAATCCTGAGCCATACGGACCATCGTGTCGTAGACTGCCGTATCACCATGAGGATGGTATTTACCGATAACTTCACCAACGATACGTGCCGATTTCTTAAATGCTTTATCCGACGTCATACCTAAATCATTCATAGCGTACAATACACGCCTATGCACAGGCTTCAACCCATCACGAACATCCGGAAGTGCTCTGGCTACGATAACACTCATAGCATAATCCAAGAATGATGTTCGCATTTCCTGACTTATATTTATTTCTTTAACCCTCGAGTTTTCCATTTCCGCCATGGAATTACCTCCTCTTATCCGCAAAATCCAGTTATACATGTAAAAAGACAGGATAGATGTTGTCTATCCTGCAGAAAAGATGTATGGATCGCTATTCCCCAATTCAATAACAATCCCATTGAAGTCATACTTAAAAATCAATCGAATTTATATATCTAGATTCTTAACTTGTAACGCATTTTCTTCAATGAAATTCCGACGCGGTTCGACTTTGTCGCCCATAAGCATTTCAAAGGTTTCATCTGCATCGATTGCATCTTCTAGACTAACCTGCAACAATGTTCTGTGCTCCGGATCCATCGTTGTATCCCATAACTGTGTTGCATTCATTTCACCCAAACCTTTATAACGCTGTAGACCAGGTTTTGGCTGGCTAGGGAGCTCACTCATAATACTTTCCAGCTCTCGATCATTATAAGCATACATTATACGCTTGCCTTGCTGTATTTTGTATAACGGTGGCTGAGCAATATAGATATAACCATTTTCAATAATCGGTCGCATATAACGATAGAAGAACGTCAACAATAAGGTTCTGATATGGGCACCGTCGACATCGGCATCAGTCATGATGACAACTTTATGATATCGTGCCTTCGTAATATCAAAATCCTCACCAATACCAGTTCCCAGAGCTGTTACAATCATTCTGATCTCTTGATTGCCAAGAATTCTATCCAGACGCGCTTTTTCCACGTTTAGTATTTTACCGCGTAAAGGCAAAATGGCCTGGAAGTGTCGATCACGGCCAGATTTTGCCGATCCGCCAGCAGAATCACCCTCAACAATGTAAATTTCGCTAATGGATGGATCTTTTGAAGAACAGTCAGCCAATTTCCCTGGTAAGTTGGAAATCTCCAATGCACTCTTTCTTCTTGTTAGCTCTCTAGCCTTTTTGGCTGCTGCTCTCGCTCTGGCAGCCATTAATCCTTTATCGATAATTTTTCTTGCGACACTAGGATTTTCAAGCATGAATTTCTCCATTTTTTCAGAGAAAATGGAGTCAGTAATCGTTCTTGCCTCAGAGTTACCAAGTTTAGTTTTCGTTTGTCCTTCGAACTGCGGATCAGGGTGTTTGATCGATACAATCGCAGTTAGGCCTTCGCGAACATCTTCACCGGTTAAATTTTGGTCATTTTCCTTGAAAATGCCGTATTTCCTTGCATAATCATTTATTACACGAGTTAAGGCTGTTTTAAATCCAGATTCGTGTGCTCCACCTTCATAGGTGTGGATATTATTGGCAAATGAATAAATATTACTTGTAAAACTATCATTGTATTGCAAAGCAACCTCAACAGAAATCCCATCTTTAGCACCCTCGACATAGATTGGTTCTTCGTGAAGTACCTCTCTCGTACGATTTAGATGTTCTACATAGGATTTAATGCCGCCTTCATAGTAATATTCATTTTCTTTACCATCTTCACGTTCATCCTTAATCGTGATTTTAATACCACGGTTTAAGAAGGCTAATTCCCTTAACCTTACCGCCAAAATCTCATATTCATATATAAGAGTTTCCGTAAAAATTTCACCATCAGGTTTAAATGTAATAGTTGTACCAGTACGATCGGATTCGCCTAAAATCTCAAGCTCGCCTTTTGGTGTACCTCTTTCAAAACGTTGAAGATGAATTTTCCCTTCACGTTCTACTTGGACAGACAATTCAGTAGACAGGGCATTAACAACTGAAGCACCCACACCATGAAGACCGCCGGAGACTTTGTAGCCTCCACCGCCAAATTTACCACCGGCATGTAAAGTTGTCATAATGACTTCTACTGCAGGACGGCCTACTTTTTCGTGTATACCAACAGGAATACCACGACCATTATCCTTAACCGTAATACTATTGTCTTTATTGATGAATACATTGATTTCATCACAATATCCTGCCAGTGCTTCATCAATACTGTTATCAACAATTTCCCAGACTAAATGGTGAAGCCCTCTGGAACTTGTGGAACCAATATACATACCAGGCCTTTTACGTACTGCCTCTAGCCCTTCAAGTATTTGTATCTGGTTTTCATCATAGGATTCTTTTTGTATTTCTTTTTGCTCCATTGTCAAACCATTTCACCTACACTTTTCATGCATTTATTTCGTATCTTATCGATTGTGTTACAACGTAGACATCTTTGCTGATTTTCTTTTCAAAGCAGTTAGTCCAATTGGTGAGAGATAGATGTGATGAACTGTAACCACAATTGATTTTGTATTACCTTCAGCCAGATCAATAACTTTATTTTCATCTAAAAATCTCTGTAATACAGGTGAATCTGTTAGCATTTTGGCATCAAGTGCCGTAACTAGTTCACTAGTCTTAATTACAGTATCATTTCCGACATGAAGATACATCTTAACCACCTCATTTCAATCTGGACATTGTTCCGCTTTTCACTTGAAAGGTTGCAGCTTCTCTCAATGTTTGATGATCGATTCCGTCTACACTTGTAGTCGTTACAAAGGTTTGTACCTTACCTTGAATGGTATTCAACAAATGCGATTGTCTGTAATCATCCAATTCAGATAGAACATCATCAAGCAAAAGAATTGGATATTCATTGATTTCTGAATGAATCAGCTCAATTTCAGCTAATTTTAAAGATAAGGCTGTTGTTCTTTGCTGGCCTTGCGACCCAAACGTTTGCACATCATGACCATTGACGAAGAATTGCAGGTCATCTCTATGTGGACCAATTAATGTTGTGCCTCGTTCTTTTTCTCTAGTACTTATTTTATCAAATTTTTCCTGAAATCTTTCTACTATTTTCGACAAGTCCATAGATTCTGATACCTCTATGGATGGTTTATATTGAATATCCAGCGTTTCTAGACCTCTAGAAATGCCTTTATGGATAGGTTTTGCCCAATTCTTAAGCAATTCAAGGAACTCAAACCTCTTTAAAAGAATTCTTGCAGCATAATGAATGAATTGGTCATTTAGAACCGCAAGCATAGCATCGTCAGCTCTTTTGCTCAGCTGTGCTTGCCTCAAAAACGCATTACGTTGATTGAGAATCTTTTGGTATTGGTTTATATCATGTAAATAAACAGGCGATACTTGTCCTATTTCCATATCTATAAAGCGTCTTCTGATTAAAGGGCTGCCCTTCACCAGGTTTAAGTCCTCCGGAGCAAACATAATCACATTCATATTGCCGATATACTGGCTCAAACGCTTTTGCTCCAAATGATTACTTTTAGCTTTTTTGCCTTTTTTGGAAATAATCAATTCCATAGGAAGAGGTCCTCTGTTTTTCAGTACTCTTCCCTCTATTTTAGCATATTCCTGGTCCCATCGAATAAGATCTTTATCATTGGAGGTGCGGTGAGATTTAGCCATGGCCAGTACATACATAGCTTCCATCACATTTGTTTTTCCTTGAGCATTTTCGCCCAGTATAACATTCACCTTATTTTCAAATTCGGCGGTCAGACTTTCATAGTTTCTATAATGTTGAAGACTAATCTTTTCAAGATACATATCTTTAGATCCTTTACTTTAATCCGTAATAATATAGGAACCGACATCCGGGATTTCAATACGGTCTCCAACCCGGAGCTTTCTGCCTCTGCGAACATCCAGTTCACCATTCACGTATACCTCATATTCTGAAAGAAACCATTTTGCGTTCCCGCCAGAGTCGATAATACTCGCTAATTTTAAAAATTGCCCGAGGGTAATATACTCGGTTTGAATACGTATTGATTCCATCATAATAATCCCACCTGTAAAAGTCTCTAAAAGTTTATTTTACTAAAAAATTTGGTTTTGCACAAAAAGAACCTGTTTCGATGCATATCCAAAAACAGGTTCTCAAAAATTTTTAAATCAATATGTTCTAACAGGCAGTATTAACTGCAGCATACTATCGTCATCTACACCTTTAAGAACAAATGGTCTCATCGCTCCAGTAAAATTAATAGTCACTTCTGTTACATTCAAGGCTTTTAGGGCATCCATCATATATTTCGCACTAAAGGATATTTTTAATTCCTCTCCCTCAATCGTTTGAGTAACAATTTCCTCAGTTACTGTACCAACCTCTGGTGTATGAGAGGAAATTTCAATATAGGAATTTCCCATTGTAGAAAGCTTAACAACATTATTTCTGCTTTCTCTCGCTAATAAAGAAGCACGATCAATGGCATGAAGAAGTTCCTTTGTATTTATTCTAACATCTGTTTTGCTTTCATTCGGTATTAATCGAGAAGTGTCTGGATAATTACCCTCTAATAATCTGGAGAAGAATAATAAATTTTTTGATTTAAACAGTACCTGATTTTCTGTAAATATAATTTTTATTTCTTCATCCGTGTCATCGAGGATTTTACTTAATTCACTTAAGCTCTTTCCAGGGACGACTACACTGTAGCTATCTCCATTCCCATTAATCACCGTTTTTCTCATAGCCAAACGATGGCTATCTGTTGCAATACAGATTAATTGCCCATCTTCTATGCGCCAGTTTACACCTGTCAACACAGGGCGTGTTTCTGAGGTGGACACTGCGAAAATAGTTTGACGGATAATATTTTTTAATAAATCGATTGGCATAGAATACATATGCTGTTCTTCCATTTGAGGAAGCTGTGGATAATCTTCAGCATTTAGTCCGTTTAGTTTATATTCAGCTTTTCCTGAACGAATAATTGTTTGCAGATGTGCATATACTTCCAAATCAACTGTGCTCTCTGGAAGTTTTTTTACGATTTCAGCAAAGAAACGAGCAGGTAAAACGATTGATCCAGACTCTTTAATTTCAACTAGTTCATTGCCTTCTTCTTCTGCTGGAATGAATGATTCAATAGAGATATCAGAATCACTTCCTGTTAAAGTGACCCCTTCTTCATTTGCTTTAATTTTTATTCCAGTAAGAATTGGTATCGTTGTACGGGTTGATACCGCTTTAAGAACATCAGTAACGCTTTGGACCAGACGGTCGCGCTGAATCGTAATTTTCATAAGTAATCCTCCCAGTATGATGATTGATTTTAGATACATATTTATTAATTTATTTATAAAAATAAAAGAAGAAGTAATAGTAGGGCCTGTGGAAATGTGGATAACTCAACTATTTGACCGAAAAACAGTCTATCCACATGTGGACAGACTGTGAGTAATCTTGATAGCAACTTAATTGATTATCAACAGTTAGTAACTGCTTCGTTGATCAGTGATTGTTAAGTTTTAAAGTAATTTCCTTAATATGATCCTGTAGCTGAGAATCGATTTGTAAAAGCTTAGATATTTTTTCATGTGCATGTATAACGGTTGTATGGTCACGTCCTCCAAATTCTTCACCTATTTTGGGCAATGAAGAGTCCGTAAGCTCTCTGGACAAATACATAGCAATCTGCCTAGGGAAGGCAACTGATTTTGTCCGTTTTTTAGCTTTAAAATCATCTAATTTTACATTAAAGTATTCTCCAACTGTCCTCTGAATATCCGATATAGCGATAATTTTTGGTTTCGAATTCGGAATGATATCCTTTAGAGCTTCGGCAGCTAAGTCTGCGTTAATATCCTTATTTATTAAGGAAGAATAGGCTACCACTCTTATTAGGGCTCCTTCGAGCTCACGAATGTTGGAATCGATTTGGTTGGCTATATAAATCATAACTTCATTCGAAATATCCAGTCGTTCAGCTTTTGCTTTCTTCCGCAGGATCGCAATCCTTGTTTCGAGATCTGGTGGTGTAATATCAGTAATCAGACCCCATTCAAAACGAGACCGCAACCGATCTTCAAGAGTCGGAATCTCTTTCGGAGGACGATCACTTGAGATAACGATTTGCTTACTTTCCTCGTGGAGTGCATTAAACGTATGGAAAAATTCCTCCTGAGTCGATTCTTTTCCAGCTAAAAATTGAATATCATCAATTAGCAGTACATCGACATTCCGGTATTTATTACGGAAATCTTCAGCACGGTTATCTCGGATTGAATTAATAAATTCATTTGTAAATTTCTCGGATGACAAATAAACCACTTTAGCTGATGGGTTGTGCTCCAATACATAATGGCCGATAGCATGCATTAAATGTGTTTTACCAAGTCCAACTCCCCCATAAATAAATAGAGGATTATAGGCTTTAGCCGGAGCTTCCGCTACAGCCAAGGATGCTGCATGGGCAAAACGGTTGCCGGAACCAATAACGAAAGTATCAAAAGTATACTTTGGTATTAATAAGGTTTGAGGTATCTCATGCTGATCGTCATCTGATTTTCTAACCCTTTTGGCCGGTGCTGGTAAATCATATTCTTCTTCCCTTTGGTTGTGAGGAATAATGAATTTAACTTCCAATTGTTCGCCTGTAGTTTCGTATAAAACCTCACCTATTACATCTGAGTAACGTTCCTCTAGCCAATCTCGGGCAAACTCGTTTGGCGCAATTACTGTGAGTGTATCCTTTTTTAAAGAATAAGCTTTTGTAGACTTCAGCCAGGTTTCAAAGCTTGGCTTGCTTATTTTCTTTTCTAATATTGATAATGAGTGCTTCCATAGCTCATCTATATTTTTCACTCGTCAATCCTCCTTCAAAGACAGCCAAACCACAATAAACTTGAATTAAAACAATATAAATAGGAAATGTATAAATATAAAAAACAATGTATAAGGAACATTATGGGGAATATAGGTTTTCGACAATATCCACTTCCTGTGGACAAAGTTATACGCTCCTGTGTAAAATCCTATCCACAGCTTATTAACAATCTGTGGATAATTATTTATGTGGATAAGTTATTAAGAATGAAAACAAAAAATATGATATCAAAAATTTGCTTGAGTTGCAACGTTTTTTGTTATTTATCCACAAGACTCAGTGAATGGGGATGAAAGTTTTCCACAAGAAGTGGGTTTGTGCAAAACCTGTCGAAAAGGGGTGTGGATTGTTAAATAGTGATAATTTAATTATCCACAACCTATCCATAGAGAACAAGGTAAATTTTAAAAATGAAATTTAAGCGATCCATATAAATTTATTTATTTGTAAATCAGAAGGTAGTTTTTAATGTTTGAAAGTATAAGTTGACAATTACGTATCACCATCTATATAATTGTAAAGACTGTCTTTAACTGTAATCCTCAGGGAGGTGTACTAATATGAAAAGAACGTACCAACCAAATAAACGTAAACACAGCAAAGTTCATGGGTTCCGTGCCCGCATGAGCACAAAAAACGGACGTCGTGTTCTTGCAGCTCGTCGTCGTAAAGGAAGAAAAGTATTATCTGCCTAGACCACTGACCATTTCAGTGGTCTTTTTTTAAGCTTATAGCGTTTTTTAATGATTAAGATGAGAAATAGATCAAAGTTATATACAGATTGGCGTTTTAATAATGCGTAAATTTGTTAATGATGTACAATGGAAATATAATGGGATTAGAAATAAATCGAAACCCATTTAAAAGTTGAACGTATGTGTTAGGTGCAGGTGGATATATGAACAAAGAGCGCAGGATTAAAAAGAATCAGGATTTCCAGGAAGTATTTAAAAAAGGTAAATCTTTTGCGAACAGGCAATTTGTTATTTACGTATTAAAGAAGGAACAGACAAACTTTCGTCTGGGTCTTTCAGTGAGTAAGAAAATTGGCAATGCAGTGACACGGAACCGTGTTAAACGTTATGTAAGGCAATCCTTTTTAGAGCTTGATGATCGAATCATGAAGGGGAATGATTACATCATTGTTGCAAGAAAACCGACCTCAGAAATGGACTTCCATGAATCGAAAGCGAGTCTAATCCATGTATTAAAGCGTGCTGGCGTCTTGAGAAAAATGTAGTGTAGGTTTTCTGTTATAAAAAAGCCTAAAACATTTAGGCGTAGACATCTAAAAGATGTTAAAATACATTCATTGGCATATAAGAGGTATTAATGCCTCTTAAGTAGTTAGGAGGAAATAAGGCTTGAAGAAGAAACATATGCTTCTCTTTGGTTCGGTTGTTTTTCTCATTGCTGTTCTATCAGGATGTAGTGAAGTCAATCAACCAATAGATTCAGAAAGTACTGGTATCTGGAATCAATACTTTGTTTATCCGCTTTCCTGGCTGATAATCAAAATGGCTGAGTTATTAGGTAATAAATATGGAATATCGATTATTCTGGTCACAATTTTGGTTAGATTATTGATTTTACCATTGATGATTAAACAAATTAAAAGTACAAAAGCGATGCAGGCTATTCAACCGGAAATGAATAGATTGAAAGAGAAATACAGCTCTAAGGATGCTGAAACTCAACAAAAACTGCAGCAGGAAACAATGGCTTTGTTCCAAAAACATGGGGTAAACCCATTGGCAGGATGTTTGCCGATTTTTGTTCAAATGCCGATTTTGATTGCGTTCTATCACGCAATTATGAGAACAACTGAAATTGCTAATCATAGTTTCCTATGGTTTGATTTAGGCGACAAGGATCCATACTTTATCCTTCCGCTAATTGCAGGTGCAACAACCTTTATTCAACAAAAAATATCCATGGTTGGACAGGATGATAATCCAACTATGCAAATGATGCTATATATTATGCCGATTATGATTATTGTGTTCGCAATTAACTTCCCGGCAGCACTATCTTTATACTGGGTTGTTGGTAATATTTTCTCGATTGCCCAAACTTACTTCATTAAAGGGCCTGATTTAAAGCAAGCAAAAGCCGATAAATCAAATGTAAAAGCCGGAGGTAAGAAAAAGTGAAACAAGTAACCGCTACAGCCCAAACAGTTAATGAAGCTGTTGAATCTGCTCTTAAGGAATTAAATACAACGAAGGAAAAGACTGAAATCCAAGTTGTAGATGAAGGGAAAAAAGGTTTTTTAGGCCTGTTTGGCTCAAGACCGGCTATCGTGAAGGTGACTGTAAAGCATGATCCGTTAGCAGAAGCAAAACAATTCATCGAGAATGTAGCAGAAAAAATGGGTGCAGAGGTACATGTTCATCATAAGCAAGAAGGCAAAGTTGTTACATTTGAGTTATCTGGTGAGAAAATAGCCATGCTGATTGGAAAAAGGGGACAAACATTAAATTCCCTTCAATACCTGACTCAGCTTGTAGTAAATAAGAACTCTACCCAATATCTAACGATCATGCTCGATGCAGAGGATTACCGGAGCCGAAGAAATGAAGCTTTAGTTAATCTTTCGGAAAAAATGGCTAATAAAGCTATCTATACAAAAAAAGAAGTTTCATTGGAGCCCATGCCATCATTTGAAAGAAAAGTGATTCATACGGCGCTGATGAATAATAAAAAAGTCAAAACGTACTCTGCTGGTACTGAACCACATCGTCATATCGTGATTTCGCCAAATAAATAGCGTGAACAAAATCTCCGAATGATTTCGGAGATTTTTTTTTGAATGCTTCCAGTTATAATTGATTGAATTTATCGGCTTTTAATAATTAAAAGAACTGGACTTTCTGATATCTAAACGAGTGTATTAGGGCAAAGTAGATATAAGGTGAAAAAAATATAAGAACAGAGTTCACAATTTAGCTGAATAATTTATATCTAAAAGGAAGATTGTGCTTAGATTCTTGTTATTCACATGTGGATAAGTTAAAATTATACGTACTGCATTTTAGTGGTTGTGGATAAGAGCGGCGGGTACAAATGGTATGTGTCGATTATTATAGATTTTTAATTTTGTTATGAAAGGAGTATAGGTCATGGATTTTGATACAATTGCTGCGATATCAACTCCGATGGGAGAGGGAGCAATCGGAATTGTTCGTATAAGCGGAGATGAGGCAATAAGTATCGCAGACTCTGTTTATCGGAGCCCTAAAGGGAAGAGATTGACTGATGTGCCAAGTCATACGATACACTATGGAAATATCATAGATCCTAAAACGAATACCATTATAGAAGAAGTAATGGTGACCGTTTTAAAAGCTCCAAATACATTTACTCGTGAAGATATCGTCGAAATTAATTGCCATGGCGGTTTAGTTTCCGTGAATAGAGTACTTCAGCTTATCTTAAGACAGGGAGCTACTTTAGCCGAGCCTGGAGAGTTTACAAAACGGGCGTTTTTAAATGGAAGAATTGATTTGTCTCAAGCGGAAGCTGTAATGGATTTAATCAGAGCGAAGACAGATAAAGCGATGAATGTAGCTTTAGGGCAAGTTGAAGGTAAACTGTCAAGATTGATAAAGAAATTGCGCCAGGATATCCTTGAAACACTAGCTCAGGTGGAGGTTAATATAGATTACCCTGAATATGATGATGTGGAGGAAATGACTCACCACTTATTTAAGGAACGCTGTGAATATGTCAGTGGGGAAATTGAAAAATTACTACAAACCAGTCATCAGGGGAAAATTTTAAGAGAAGGTATTTCAACCGTAATTGTCGGCAGACCTAACGTAGGAAAGTCTTCCTTATTAAATAGTTTGGTACAGGAAAATAAAGCAATTGTTACAGATATTCCAGGAACCACAAGGGATGTCATTGAAGAATATGTTAATGTAAGGGGAGTACCGCTTCGTTTGGTGGATACTGCCGGAATACGTGAAACAGAAGATATAGTAGAGCGTATCGGAGTGGAACGTTCCAGAGAGGTATTAAAGAAAGCAGATTTAATACTTCTTGTGCTAAATCATGCAGAAGAATTTACAGAAGAAGACCAACGTTTGTTTGAAGCTGTCAATGGGATGGATGTCATTGTGCTTATTAACAAAACAGATCTTCCTGGAAAGCTTGAAATTGATAAAGTTAAAGCTGTTGCAAAGAACTATTCGATTATTTTAACATCGCTAAAAGAGGATAAAGGTGTAGATGACTTAGAGGAAGCTATTTCTGGACTTTTCTTTGAGGGAAATTTAAATTCCGGCGATGCGACATATGTATCTAATTCACGTCATATAGCCCTTTTGAATAAAGCAAAACAGGCAATTGATGATGCACTGGATGGCATTAATGCCGGTGTACCAATTGATCTGGTTCAAATCGATTTAACAAAGTCATGGGAACTATTAGGGGAAGTTATTGGAGAAAGTGTCCATGAGAGTTTAATCAATCAGTTGTTTTCGCAGTTTTGTCTTGGGAAATAAGGAGGTAAAACAATGGCATATCATGCTGGTGAATATGATGTAATAGTAATAGGAGCAGGTCATGCGGGGAGTGAAGCAGGTCTTGCTGCTGCCAGACAAGGGGCTAAAACACTTGTATTAACAATTAATTTGGATATGGTTGCATTTATGCCCTGTAATCCATCAGTTGGTGGTCCTGCAAAAGGGATCGTAGTCAGAGAGATTGATGCTCTTGGTGGAGAAATGGGTAAAAATATTGATAAGACCCATATTCAAATGAGAATGCTCAATACAGGTAAGGGTCCGGCTGTGCGTGCGTTAAGAGCACAGGCAGATAAATTCGCCTATCAGAACGAAATGAAAAAAACGCTCGAAAATGAAAAGAATCTAACCCTCATGCAAGGGATGGTTGATCGCTTACTTATTGAGGATGGGGAATGTAAGGGCGTTATTACACAGACAGGGGCTATCTATCATTCAAAAGCAGTTGTTATTACAACAGGGACTTTTTTACGCGGAGAAATTATTTTAGGAGAATTAAAATACTCCAGCGGTCCAAATAATCAACAACCATCCATCAAGCTATCTGAACACCTTGAAGAGCTTGGATTAGATTTAGTCCGTTTTAAAACAGGTACACCGCCAAGAGTGAACGGTGATACAATTGATTACAATAAAACTGAAATACAACCTGGGGACGATGTACCAAGGGCATTTTCCTATGAGACAACGACCTATATTACGGATCAGTTGCCATGTTGGCTGACATACACAAATGAAGGAACACATACGATTATCGATAATAATTTACATCGCTCTCCTATGTATTCTGGAATGATTAAGGGTACTGGACCGCGTTACTGTCCATCAATAGAAGATAAAGTAGTTCGTTTTAATGATAAGCCACGCCATCAAATCTTCCTTGAACCGGAAGGCAGAGACACGAATGAAGTATATGTACAAGGGCTTTCAACAAGTTTGCCGGAAGATGTTCAAAAGGAAATCCTGGCAACCATACCGGGGCTCGAAAATGTACAGATGATGCGGGCTGGCTATGCAATTGAGTATGATGCTATCGTACCAACACAGCTCTGGCCGACATTAGAAACAAAAAATATTAAAAATTTATATACTGCTGGCCAAATTAATGGTACATCAGGTTATGAAGAAGCTGCTGGACAGGGGCTAATGGCTGGGATCAATGCAGGCCGCAGAGCTCTGAATGAAGAGGAGATTATTCTGAGCCGTTCGGATGCCTATATTGGGGTTCTGATTGATGACCTGGTTACGAAGGGAACGAATGAGCCTTATAGATTGCTTACATCCCGTGCTGAATATCGTTTATTGCTGAGACATGATAATGCAGACCTGAGATTAACAGAAATAGGCCATCGCATTGGATTGATCAGTGAGGACCGTTATGAACGCTTCTTGACTAAAAAGCAAGCTATTCAGAATGAAATCGAAAGGCTGGCTGCTACCATCATTAAACCAAATGAAACTACCCAATCTTATTTAAGAGAATGGGGAAGCAGTGAACTAAAGGATGGCATTCGCGGCAATGACCTGCTTAGAAGGACAGAATTATCGTACAAACATATCAGTCAATTAATTCCTGCAGAGAGTGAAGTTCCTGAGGATGTAGCAGAGCAGGTGGAAATACAGGTTAAATATGAGGGTTATATTGAAAAGTCGATTCAGCAAGTAGAAAAGCTGAAGAAAATGGAAAACAAAAGAATCCCTGATTTAATTGATTATGACGCTATTACAGGGCTTGCTTCTGAAGCACGTCAGAAATTAAAACAGGTTCGTCCATTATCTATGGCCCAAGCTTCACGTATATCAGGTGTTAACCCAGCTGATATTTCTATCTTGCTCGTTTATATTGAACAAGGGAAAATTGCAAAAATACCCCAAAATTAAGAGGTAAATAAATGAACATATCAGAATTTAAACATGCATTAGAGGAGAAGGGAATTGTTCTTTCTCCATCTCAGCTTGACCAATTCGAAACGTATTTTAAGCTTTTGGTAGAATGGAATGAAAAAGTAAATCTGACAGCTATTACGGATAAAGAAGAGGTTTATTTGAAACATTTCTATGATTCCATCTCACCATCTTTCTTTATTGATTTTAATCAGGATCTTTCTTTATGTGATGTTGGAGCGGGAGCAGGGTTTCCCAGTATACCACTAAAGATTTGCTTTCCATCAATAAAATTGTCTATTGTAGATTCTTTAAATAAGCGGATTACCTTTTTAAAAACCTTAACAGATGAGCTGGGTTTACAGGATGTCAATTTATATCATGATCGTGCAGAAACATTTGGTAAATTAGCAGCACACCGGGAACAATATGATTATGTTACGGCTAGAGCAGTTGCCAGATTATCGGTTTTAAGCGAGTTATGCCTTCCATTAGTAAAAAAAGGAGGCAAATTTATCGCTTTAAAAGGTGCCGGTGCTGATGATGAAGTATTGGCAGGGAAAAAGGCGTTGACAATTTTAGGTGGTAAAATGGATCAGGACTTTTATTTCCAACTGCCAAAGGAAGACAGCAAACGTCATATTATCTTAATAGATAAAGTAAAAGAAACGCCAAAAAAATATCCACGAAAACCGGGAACACCAAATAAGCAGCCATTAGAGTAAACTTTATTGAGACGGATATTCTAAAAAACGGTATAATAAAGATAGTTATTACCAAAAAATGAGACAATCTGAACTTATTTAAATATGATTTTTGCCAATGATTAAGCTAGTTGGAAGTTTTTTAAAGGTGGTGTAGGGATGACAAAACATCCTTTTTCACGTTTTTTTGGACTTGGAGATAAAGAACAAAATGTTGACAGGGAATCGGAAATTGAGACGGAAAAAGAAGAAATAAACCATGACGAAATCCATAAATTACCTATTTCTTCAATTGTACCAAATCGTTTTCAACCAAGAAGTATTTTTGATGATGAGAAAATTGAAGAACTTGCTCTGACTATAGAAACGCATGGAATTATTCAACCCATTGTTGTCAGAGAAATCCATGATGGACAATTTGAAATAATTGCCGGTGAACGTCGATACCGAGCCATAAGTAAATTGGGTTGGGATAAAATTCCTGCCATTATTAATAATCTCTCAGACACTGAAACAGCATCTGTTGCTTTAATAGAGAACCTTCAACGTGAGGAATTATCTCCTATTGAAGAAGCTGTGGCATACAGTAAATTAATTGAACTGCATCAATTGACCCAGGAAGGTCTTGCAAACAGGCTTGGAATAGGACAATCTACGGTTGCCAATAAAATCCGTTTACTTAAATTGCCGCAGGTGGTTCAGAATGCGGTCATGCAAAAGGCAATCACAGAAAGACATGCACGCTCCTTAATCCCATTAAAAGATCCTGAAAAACAGGCGAAGCTTGTCGAAGAAATTATTGATAAAGGACTGAATGTGAAGCAGACAGAGGAACGAGTCAACAAACTGCTTTCAGCTGATGAAGACAAAAAGCCTCGTGCCATCCGAAAAGCATTCAGTAAGGATATGCGCATAGCGGTAAATACTATCCGTCAATCAATGAGCATGGTTAAGGATAATGGAATTAACTTAGACTCAGAGGAAACAGAGTTTGATGATTTTTATCAAATTACAATCCGTATTCCGAAAAAGAGGAAATAATAGTTTGATTAATTGATAACTTGGCAATCCGATAGGTTGCCAGTTTTTTTTATATAATCAAAACTTTTTACAAAAATCGATACTTTCTGTGTGATAATTTTAAATATATGAACTTTGAAAAATAGAAACATGTTAAAATAGAAACGTTATAAGTCTGAATGTAAAGTGAGGCAGGTGACAACATGGGAAAAGTAATATCTATTGCAAACCAAAAAGGAGGAGTTGGTAAAACAACAACCTCAGTTAATTTGGGGGCCTGCTTGGCGTACATAGGAAAGAAAGTTTTGCTAGTCGATGTTGATCCACAAGGAAATGCGACCAGTGGAGTAGGGATAGAGAAGGCTGATGTTGAACAATGCATTTATGATGTACTTATTGATGATGTGGATGTTGCTGATGTTATTAAGGCAACGAAAGTTGAAAACCTAGATGTCATACCGGCTACTATTCAACTTGCAGGTGCTGAAATAGAATTGGTTCCTACCATATCCAGAGAAGTACGCTTGAAAAGAGCGTTAGAAGCAGTCGTTAATGAGTATGATTATATTATTATTGATTGCCCTCCATCTTTAGGTTTATTAACTCTAAATTCCCTTACAGCATCTGATGCTGTGCTTATACCTGTGCAATGTGAATACTACGCCCTTGAAGGCCTCAGTCAATTACTTAATACGGTTAGATTAGTCCAGAAACATTTAAACCATGATTTAAAAATAGAGGGAGTATTATTAACCATGCTTGATGCCCGGACAAACCTGGGTATACAAGTCATAGATGAGGTTAAGAAGTACTTTCAGGATAAAGTATATAAAACGATCATTCCACGTACCGTACGTTTAAGTGAAGCACCAAGCCATGGTGAGCCGATTATTATTTATGATCCAAAGTCACGTGGAGCGGAAGTATATTTAGATTTGGCAAAGGAAGTGGTTGCAAATGGGTAAGGGATTGGGGAAAGGTCTTGATGCCCTTATTGCTAACATGGAAGTCAGCAAAGAAGAAGTGGTACAAGAGATTGCGATTAAAAATTTGCGGCCAAATCCATATCAACCAAGGAAATCTTTTCAGCCTGAAGCTATTGAAGAATTAAAGAACTCAATTCTTCAACATGGAATTTTACAGCCTCTGATTGTACGGAAAAGCAGTATTAAAGGCTATGAAATAGTGGCTGGAGAAAGGCGCTTTCGTGCTGCTAAAGAAGCAAAAATGAAAACTGTGCCTGCTGTAGTTCGTGAATTTGATGATCGACAAATGATGGAACTTGCTTTATTGGAAAATCTTCAAAGAGAAGATTTAAATCCAGTAGAGGAGGGTGCTGCTTATCAGTCATTATTGAGAAACCTTGATATCACTCAAGAAGAATTGGCGAAAAGAATGGGGAAAAGCCGACCTCATATAGCCAATCATATTCGATTGTTATCATTGCCTGCATTGATTCAGGATTATATTTCTCAAGGAAAATTATCAATGGGACATGGAAGAGCATTGTTAAGCCTGAAATCAAAAAAAGATATTAAACCTCTGGCTGATAAAGTAATTAAGGAAAATCTTAATGTTAGGCAATTAGAGGGGATCATTCAAGGTTTGAATGAAAGTGTTCCACGTGAAACAAAAAAAGTCCCTGCTAAGGATATATTTATTCAGGAAAGAGAAAATCAATTAAGAGAACGTTTCGGTACAACAGTTAATATTAAACAGAATAATAAGCGTGGGAAGATAGAAATAGAATTTTTCTC
The DNA here is from genome assembly GCF_058313575.1 of Bacillus sp. z14 (2026). Classification (NCBI taxonomy): domain Bacteria; kingdom Bacillati; phylum Bacillota; class Bacilli; order Caryophanales; family Bacillaceae; genus Bacillus; species Bacillus sp. z14 (2026). The sequence continues at coordinate 626,024 of NZ_JBZFQK010000003.1, read as the reverse complement.
CAATGAGGATTTAGAGAGACTCCTTGAAATTTTAGAAAAATAAAAAACCATTTATATGGTTTTTTATTTTTCTCTATAAATTATTGTCATGTACCTTTTCTTCTTCGAAGTTCCAATTAAATGTTGTAGTTATGGAAGCGGCATGATTATAGGATAAACCGGCTAAATAAATACCTTTTGTAATAGCTTTAGCCATTTTTAAGACTAAATTTAAACGAGTATTTTGAAGCACAAAGTATTCCATAAATCCACTAACATTAACGATTCCTGTAATATGGGCTTCTCCCACATTGGGCAATTCTTTATTTACACCGGCACCAGGCTTTACAGGGCCTTTACCAACCTGGATAATTCCAACACTTTTAACTCTGCCAAGACAAGCGTCTATTCCAATAATAAATGGATTTTCATGTATGCTATGAATATAATTAAGTTTTTCTTGTAAATTCACAGCATGGATTGGATCCTCTAATGTACCATATATATAAAAATTGGGCAGTGTTTTCTCACTTAACAATGTTCCAATTAAAGGACCAAGTGAATCACCAGTTGAACGGTCTGTACCGATACAAACAATGACAACAGGACGTACTTTATGAGAAGGGAGGATTGTGAGTAATTCTCTAGAGATAACATGGTGGGCATTCTCTTCCTCATATGATATTCGATTTGTTGTATTGCGTTGTTCAAAAAAAGAAGGCCTCATGTTCATAATTACCACTCCTCTGCAAAAGTACTATCAGTATACGGAAAATATAGGGATTTTATACACTGAACTTTGGAATATTTTGCAGACTTTCGAATCCTATATTCTTCCCATCCGGTTATCAGGATGAAAATACTTGTCTTTTTATATACACTTTTTCCTTCCAAAGCTGAGATGTAGTAAAATGGTTAACGTTTCTTCTAAACAGATTGATTTATCATATGTATACCCAAGCATAAGGAATAAAGAAACATTGTCATTATTCATTTATATAGGTATTTAGATCCTAGTAGATTTGAATAAGTTATATTAAAAAAACATTTAGTTTCAATTCATATACCCAGGTAATAATAGTGAATTGTTCTTTATAGCGAATTTAGTGTGAAACGTTATTCTTATATGATGAAATGAAAGGAAAGAAATTAGAGAAACGGGAGTCTAGGTAGATTTCTGTTTATTCTGGATGTTGGTTTTAATTGGAGGTCTGGCCATATGCTGATATAATTCATGGATATAAAGGGAAAAGTTTAAATAATGGAGGATTAAAAAACTATGGATGATAAGGATTTTGGATTGAATGATGTTGTTGAAATGAAAAAGCCTCATCCATGTGGTATCAACCGCTGGAAGATTATTAGACTTGGTATGGACGTCCGAATTAAATGTGAAGGATGTGACCATAGTGTCATGTTGCCCCGTAAAGATTTTGTTAGGAAGATGAAAAAGATACTTCAGAAACACGAGGCATAATCTCAAAGCTTAATGTACAGCTTGTATGCTATCATAATAAAGTGTAATTCAAATACTAATTGAAAAATAATAGCGGCTTGTCTTTTAGATGACTTGTCACTATAATTGGTAAAGGTTTATCACATATAGATTATATAACATTTAATATGTTTTCACATAAGGAGTGAATGATGTGGCATTAACAGCTGGAATAGTAGGTCTGCCTAACGTAGGGAAGTCTACTCTCTTTAATGCAATAACACAGGCTGGAGCAGAATCTGCTAACTATCCATTTTGTACGATTGATCCTAATGTAGGGATTGTAGAGGTACCAGATCATAGATTGCAAAAGCTGACAGAGCTTGTAGTACCGAAGAAAACAGTACCGACTGCTTTTGAATTTACCGATATCGCAGGAATTGTAAAAGGGGCAAGTAAAGGAGAAGGCTTAGGCAATAAATTCCTTTCCCATATTCGCCAGGTAGATGCAATTTGCCATGTAGTAAGATGCTTTGCTGATGAAAATATTACCCACGTTTCAGGTAAGGTTAATCCAATCGATGATATTGAAACGATTAATCTCGAATTAATTCTCGCTGATATGGAAACGGTAGAGAAAAGAATTGACCGTGTAGGTAAATTAGCTAAACAAAAAGATAAGGAAGCAGTTGTTGAGTATGAAGTTCTTTCCTTATTAAAAGAAGCATTTGAAGCTGAAAAACCAGCCAGAGCAGTTGAATTCACGGAAGAACAGCTCAAAATCGTGAAAGGATTACATCTTCTCACGATTAAACCAGTTTTATATGTTGCTAATGTTGATGAAGATGAAGTAGCAGATGCGTCCGATAATGATTACGTGACTCAGGTTCGTGAATTTGCAGCGAAGGAAAATGCTGAGGTAATCGTGATTTGTGCCAAAATTGAATCGGAAATTGCAGAGCTTGAAGGCGAAGAAAAAGCGATGTTCCTTGAAGAACTAGGCATAGAAGAATCTGGGTTGGATCAATTAATTCGAGCGTCTTATCAATTGTTGGGCTTGGCAACATATTTCACGGCAGGTGTTCAAGAAGTACGTGCCTGGACTTTCCGTAAAGGGATGAAGGCGCCACAGTGTGCTGGAATTATTCACTCTGATTTTGAACGTGGATTTATTCGCGCAGAAATCGTTTCTTATGAAGATCTGATGGCAGCTGGTTCCATGAATGCTGCGAAAGAAGCGGGTAAAGTTAGATTAGAAGGTAAAGAATACGAAGTAAAAGACGGAGACATTATTCACTTCCGTTTCAATGTATAAACAAGAGGACCGGTCAGTATGATCGGTCTTTTTTATCAATTTGCAAACTTCTTATATGTATGCTATACTTTTAACTTGTGAGTAATTGTAATTAATTGCTCCTTGCCCATAAGGGCCGTTTAGACCAAAAGGAGGTGACAGTGATGACAAAATACGAAGTTATGTATATCATCCGTCCAAACATTGAGGAAGATGGAAAAAAAGCTTTAGTTGAGCGTTTTAACACAATTTTAGCTGACAAGGGTGCTGAAGTTCTTGAAACAAAAGAATGGGGCAAACGCCGTCTTGCTTATGAAATCAATGATTTCCGTGATGGATATTACATGATCAACAAAATCCAAGCTGAAACTGCAGAGGCTGTTCAAGAATTTGACCGTCTTGCTAAAATCAGCGAAGATATCATCCGTCATATTGTAGTTAAAGAAGAAGAGTAATTTTGATTGAACATAAATTGTTTCATGTGGAACAATTTTCTAATATTAGGAGTTGATTCTGTTGATAAACCGTGTCATTTTGGTAGGTCGTTTAACGAAGGATCCTGATCTCCGCTATACTCCGAATGGTGTTCCTGTTTCAACCTTCACATTAGCAGTGAATCGCCCATTTTCTAACCAACAAGGTGAACGGGAAACAGATTTTATTAACTGTGTTGTTTGGCGACGCCAGGCAGAAAATGCAGCTAATTATCTGAAAAAGGGTAATCTTGCTGGAGTTGATGGACGTATTCAAACTCGTAATTATGAAGGTCAGGATGGAAAACGTGTCTATGTAACAGAAGTGTTGGCAGAGAGCGTACAATTCCTAGAGCCTAAAGGTTCATCTGCCGGTGAAAAAAGCGGCGGAAGCCAATATGGTGGTCATGATACCAATCCATTTGGCCAGGGAAATAGCAACCAAAACCAGAATCAACGGAAGGACAGTAATTATACGAAGATTGATGATGATCCATTCAGTAGTAATGGACAAACTATCGATATTTCGGATGATGACCTTCCATTCTAACATTGATAATTCGAACGGACGAATATAATTATAATGAAAGGGAGTGAATAATATGGCAGGCGGACGCAGAGGCGGACGTGCAAAACGCCGTAAGGTTTGTTATTTCACAGCAAACGGCATTACGCACATCGACTATAAAGATGTAGATCTTCTTAAAAAGTTTATCTCTGAGCGTGGAAAAATTCTTCCACGTCGTGTAACTGGAACAAGCGCTAAGTACCAACGTAGATTGACTATTGCAATCAAACGTGCTCGTACTATGGCTCTTCTACCATTCGTAGCAGAGGAAAAATAAGATTTTACACATAAAAACGGAAAGGGAATCCTTTCCGTTTTTTAATTGTATTTAAGGAAACAGTATTGACATGAGGAATTATTAATAAAATTACAGACATCGAATTACATTATTTTTAAATATTATTTCAATATAACATTATGGTTCAATGTAATGTCTTGTTTTTTGGATATCATTTTATTTATGCTTTATAATATTCTTTGTATGTATTTATTGTTTTAAATAGGTACTAATGAAGGGTATTAATTATACGCCTCTGAACAGGTAATTAATTGCTCTGTTGGTCATAATGGAGTTTTATCAAGTATAATGATAAGTAATACATAAATTGATCCACATTATTTAGGAGCTGAATCTATGCCATCTTATTTAAACAGGCAAGCGATCCGTTATCCCATCTACGCATTATTGGGTGTATCTTTAGTAATCATCGGAGTTCTTGCTTATTATAATTGGATATTTGCAATAGTAGCTTCTTTGCTTTTTGGCATTCTCTTCTTTCTAATATTAAAAATTGAATATGGAATACAAAAAGAAACGGAAATCTATATTTCCACTCTATCCTATCGATTAAAAAAAGTGGGGGAAGAAGCTCTATTAGAAATGCCAATAGGTATACTGCTTTTCAACGAGGATTATGTAATTGAATGGACCAACCCATATATGGCTAAGTGTCTCCAGGAAGATACTTTGGTTGGAAAATACATTTCTGAGGTTGCAGAACCCTTAATACCTTTGGTGAAAAGAGAGGAAAGCGAAGATATTGTAGCAATTTATAATCGTAAGTTTCGAGTAGTCCATAAACCGGAGGAAAGATTGCTTTATATCTTCGATGTTACAGAGCAAACAGAAATTGAAAAAATGTACGAAGAAGAGCGAACTGTCATTGGAATTATCTATCTAGATAACTATGACGATGTGACACAAGGAATGGACGACCAGCGAAAAAGCAGCTTAAATAGCTTTGTAACCTCCCTATTAAATAATTGGGCTAAAGAATATGGAGTCTTTTTAAAGAGAATTTCCTCGGATCGGTTTATCGCTATTTTTAGCGAAAGTATTCTTAACCACCTAGAAAAAACGAAATTTTCCATACTGGATGATGTACGGGAAACAACGGCCAAGCAAAATGTTCCGTTAACACTGAGTATAGGTGTGGGGAGCGGAGTTTCTGCATTACCTGAATTGGGCAGCATTGCTCAATCAAGTCTTGATCTGGCTCTGGGTAGAGGTGGAGATCAGGTTGCCATTAAACTCCCAAATGGAAAAGTGAAATTTTATGGTGGCAAAACGAATCCTATGGAGAAAAGAACTAGAGTTCGCGCACGGGTAATTTCACATGCACTGCGTGATTTGATAGTCGATAGTGATAAAGTTATTGTAATGGGACATAAGTTTCCCGATATGGATGCTATTGGTTCGTCCTTAGGGATATTAAAAATTGCCGAAATGAATAACCGTGAAGGATATATTATTCTAGACAGAAGTGAATTAGATTCAAGTGTTAAACGACTTCTATCTCAAGTGAAGCAAAAGCCTGAGTTGGACTCCAGATTTATATCACCTGAAATTGGTGTTGAGCTAATCACCGATAAAACATTACTTGTTATCGTAGATACTCATAAGCCAAGCATGGTCATTGAGGAAAAACTGGTTTCCCGGGCTGAAAAAATCGTGGTGATTGATCATCACAGGCGTGGCGAGGAATTTATAGATAATTCTATCCTGGTTTATATGGAGCCATATGCATCATCTACAGCCGAGTTAGTAACGGAGCTTATTGAATACCAGCCAAAGCGTGTTAAGGTAGGTATGCTGGAAGCAACTGCTTTGCTGGCTGGTATTATAGTGGATACAAAATCCTTTACATTTAGAACAGGATCCAGAACTTTCGATGCTGCTTCTTTTTTAAGAGGGCATGGTGCAGACACAGTCCTTGTACAAAAGCTTCTTAAGGAAGATGTAGATACTTACCTAAAGCGCGCAAAGCTGATTGAGGACGTTTATTTTTATCATAAAGGGATTGCTATTGCTCATGGTGATTTAAATGAATTTGCTGATCAGGTTTTGATTGCCCAGGCTGCAGACACATTGTTAGCAATGGATGAAGTGATCGCATCCTTTGTGTTATCACGAAAATCAGAAACTAGCATTGGCATAAGTGCAAGATCTCTTGGCGATATAAATGTTCAGGTTATTATGGAACGTTTGGGTGGCGGAGGGCATCTTACAAATGCGGCAACTCAACTGGATGACATTTCAATGGAAAAAGCAGAGCAAATGTTGAAAGATGCAATTGATGAGCTATATGAAGGAGGCACAAACAAATGAGAGTAATATTTTTAAAAGATGTTAAAGGAAAAGGAAAAAAAGGTGAAATTAAAAATGTTGCAGATGGGTATGCACATAATTTCCTTTTGAAACAGGGATTAGCTGTAGAAGCAACCGGCAGCAATATGAAAACACTAGAAAATCAGAAAAATAAAGAAGTACAGCTTGCAGCTGAGGAACTAGAAAATGCAAAAAAATTAAAAGAGCAATTAGAAAAGCTTACAATTGAATTAAAAGCGAAGACTGGTGAGGGCGGCAGAATCTTTGGATCCATTACCAGCAAACAGATTGCTGACGAATTACAAAAACAGCATAAGCATAAAATTGATAAACGTAAAATTGAATTAGAAGACGCAATTCGCTCTCTCGGCTACACAAAAGTTCCGGTTAAGCTTCATCATGAGGTAACCGCTACTTTAAATGTTCATGTGAAAGAACAATAAAATATTTTCCCAGGAAATAATTTTCTTAAAAAAAGTGATGAAAAGCTTGTTAGCTGATTTCATCACTTTTTTTTAGTATGATAGAAGTTACTAATGCAAATGAAAGTTAAAATAAATAATTTCCTGTACCTATTCTCTTCATTTCCATATACAATAGAATAGCAATCCATTTTAATTGCTAATAAAAATATATAATTACGTTTAAATATATAAAGGGGGTTTGCCGAATGAATGAGCTCTTTACTGATTTGGTTCCACCACAAAATGTTGAGGCGGAACAAGCGGTTTTAGGAGCAATTTTTCTTGTGCCTTCCTCTTTAATACTTGCCTCTGAGATTTTGATACCTGAGGATTTTTATAGAAGTGCACACCAAAAAATCTTCCTGGTTATGCTGAAGCTAAACGACAAAGGAAAGGCTGTCGATTTAGTCACAGTAACAGAAGAACTAAGTGCAACAAAGCAGCTTGAAGAGGTAGGGGGAGTTCCCTATTTAACAGAACTGGCGTCATCAGTACCTACCGCGGCCAATATAGAATATTATGCCCGAATTGTTGAAGAAAAGTCCGTTCTTAGAAGATTAATTAATACAGCAACTGGCATTGTACAAGATGGGTATTCACGTGAAGATGAAGTAGAAAGTCTCTTGGGTGAAGCCGAAAAGAGCATTATGGAAGTTGCCTCCCGAAAAAATGCCGGAGCCTTTCACAACATTAAAGATGTTTTAGTTCGGACCTATGACAATATTGAGTTACTTCATAACCGCGTAGGAGATGTAACTGGAATACCTACAGGCTTTAATGACTTGGATCACATGACAGCAGGCTTTCAGCGTAATGATTTAATTATCGTTGCTGCCCGTCCATCTGTTGGTAAAACAGCCTTTGCACTTAATATTGCCCAAAACGTTGCAACAAAAACGGATGAAAATGTTGCGATTTTCAGTTTGGAGATGGGTGCAGAACAATTGGTCATGCGTATGCTTTGCGCAGAAGGTAATATAAATGCTCAAAACCTTAGAACAGGATCTCTGACAGACGAAGATTGGCGCAAATTAACACTGGCAATGGGAAGCTTATCAAATGCAGGTATATTTATAGATGATACTCCGGGTGTCCGAATTAGTGAAATCCGTTCAAAATGCCGTCGTTTAAAGCAAGAACATGGACTTGGCATGATCCTGATTGACTATCTCCAGCTTATTCAGGGAAATGGCAGATCAGGCGAAAACAGACAACAGGAAGTATCAGAAATTTCCCGTTCCCTTAAGGCCTTGGCAAGGGAGCTAGAAGTTCCGGTTATCGCTCTTTCCCAGCTCTCTCGTGGTGTTGAGCAACGTCAGGACAAGCGTCCGATGATGTCTGATATCCGTGAGTCAGGAAGTATTGAGCAAGATGCTGATATTGTAGCCTTCTTATACAGGGAAGATTATTATGATAAAGAAACAGAAAACCAAAATGTTATTGAAATTATCATTGCGAAACAGCGTAATGGCCCGGTTGGAACAGTTCAACTGGCATTTGTGAAGGAATACAATAAGTTTGTTAATTTAGAGAGAAGATTCCAGGATGATGCCATACCTTCTGGAGCATAATAGTTTATAGACCGACCCACCAAACAAAGGTGGGTTTATTTTTATTACATCAATACACGAACATATTTTACTATTTTCATATAAACGTTCGTGAATTCCTTGAAATTACTTCATGTAATTGATACACTTAATTTGTTTGTTAAGCCAAAGTGCAAGATGTTGGTAAATTAGTGGAGGTGTAAAGAATGTCTTCAGTCGTAGTAGTAGGTACACAATGGGGAGACGAAGGTAAAGGAAAGATTACAGATTTCCTTTCAGAAAACGCAGAAGTAATTGCCAGATATCAAGGTGGAAATAATGCGGGACATACAATAAAATTTAATGGTGAAACATATAAGCTTCATTTGATTCCCTCAGGCATATTCTATAAGGATAAGATATCGGTAATTGGAAACGGTATGGTCGTTGACCCTAAAGCACTTATTGAGGAGCTTACTTATCTGCACGATCGTGGGATTACCACAGATAATTTACGTATCAGCAATAGAGCCCATGTGATTCTTCCTTATCATCTGAAACTTGATGAAGTAGAGGAAGAGAGAAAAGGGAGTAATAAAATAGGTACTACTAAAAAGGGAATTGGCCCGGCTTATATGGATAAAGCAGCCCGTATAGGTATCAGGATTGCCGATTTATTAGATAAAGAAGTATTTGAAGAGAAGTTAACAAGAAACTTGGAAGAGAAAAACCGTATGCTGGAACGTTTTTATGAAACTGAAGGCTTTACGATGGATGATTTCTTTGAAGAATATTATGAATATGGACAGCAAATTAAACAATATGTGTGTGATACCTCTGTTGTTTTAAATGACGCCTTGGATGAAGGACGCCGTGTTTTATTTGAAGGAGCACAAGGGGTAATGCTTGATATCGATCAGGGAACATACCCATTCGTTACATCCTCTAACCCAGTTGCGGGCGGCGTGACAATCGGTTCCGGAGTTGGACCATCAAAAATCAATCATGTAGTGGGTGTATGTAAAGCCTACACGACCCGTGTTGGAGATGGACCATTCCCTACCGAACTTGATAACGAAATTGGTAATCAAATTCGTGAGGTAGGAAGAGAATATGGTACTACTACGGGACGTCCGCGAAGGGTAGGTTGGTTCGATAGCGTCGTTGTCCGCCATGCGCGCCGCGTTAGTGGAATCACTGATCTTTCTCTTAACTCTATCGATGTTTTAACAGGTATTGAAACATTAAAAATCTGTGTTGCTTATCGACACGATGGAAAAGTATTGGAGGAGTTCCCGGCGAGTCTGAAAATATTGGCTGAATGTGAACCAATCTATGAAGAACTGCCAGGCTGGACAGAAGATATCACGGGTGTGAAAACATTGTCTGAACTGCCTGCAAATGCACGTACTTATCTAGAAAGAGTATCTCAGTTAACAGGTATTCCATTATCAATCTTTTCTGTAGGACCGGACCGTAATCAAACGAATATACTCCGCAATCCATACGGTATATAAAAAATAACTGGCTGACAGACGAAAACGTTTGTCAGCTTTTTGAATAAATTAATCATTAGTACTAGTATATTTCATAGAGAATTTGAGGGTTAGACACCAGTCTAATCCTTTTTGGTATTCACCCTTGTATATATTTGGAATTAAATTTTAAAAAGATGACCTGTTTCAATAGAAATGGTAAAGTAAGATTAGGATAGTTTAACAAAATTGTGACTCGCAGATGTCATTAATATAGACATTTTATTATATAAAAGGGAGAAATAGACGATGGATAAAAAGATACTGGTTGTTGATGATGAAAAGCCTATTGCAGATATATTACAGTTTAACTTGAAAAAAGAAGGATTTGATGTGTATTGTGCCTATGACGGTAATGATGCCATTAAACTGGTAGAAGAACTTCAGCCAGATTTGATTTTATTAGATATCATGCTACCGCAACAGGACGGAATGGAAGTATGCAGGGAAGTGCGGAAGAAATATGATATGCCAATTATTATGCTGACGGCAAAGGATTCCGAAATAGATAAAGTGCTTGGCCTGGAACTGGGCGCAGACGATTATGTGACAAAGCCGTTCAGTACTCGTGAATTAATTGCGCGCGTAAAAGCGAATTTACGCAGGCAAAAACATGCTGCAAATCAGCAGGAAGATAACGAGGAAACAAATGAAATTACGATTGGCAATCTAGTGATACATCCTGATTCTTATATGGTATCCAAAAGAGGTGACACCATTGAATTAACCCATAGGGAATTTGAGCTTCTCTTTTATCTCGCTAAACATATAGGCCAGGTAATGACAAGGGAGCATCTTCTGCAGACAGTATGGGGCTATGATTACTATGGAGATGTCAGAACAGTTGATGTAACCGTTCGACGCTTACGTGAAAAAATAGAAGATAATCCAAGCCATCCTGCATGGATTGTTACAAGAAGAGGAGTTGGGTACTACCTCCGTCATCCTGAACAGGAGTAAAAATTATGAGAAAAGTTGGTTTCTTTAAATCGATTTATTTTAAGTTTGTACTAATTTATGTGCTGCTTATTTTAGTTGCCATGCAAATTATCGGAGTTTATTTTGCACAGGGACTTGAACAGCAGCTATTGGAGAATTTTAAGAGCTCTATTCAAGAGCGGGTAACGATTCTTTCCTATAGTTTAGAAAAAGAAATAACGGAAACCCGCAAAGTTGAAGATCCCACCTTAATAGAAGACATTAAGACGACATTGGAGGGATATTCCTCTGGGGATATAACGGAAATACGGGTAATGGATCAGGATTCAAAAATTATTGGCACATCTGATCCGGAGAAACAAGATATAATAGGGAGCCGTTCAACTGAAAAGCTTGTTGATAGGGCAAATAACCAAGGAACGCCCCAAACAGAAATCAGAATCGATTCTCAGACGGGAAAAAGAATTCTCCTTTGGTCAGAACCGATTTTGAGTGATGGACAAATTATAGGGAATTTATATCTGAATACGAAAATAGAGAATGTCTATTCCCAATTAAAACAAATTAATACGATAATGGCGAAGGGAACGATTATTTCTCTTGCAGTGACAGCCTTTTTAGGAATATTGCTGGCACAAACCATTACAAGGCCAATATCTGACATGCGTAAGCAAGCTTTAGCGATGTCACGTGGTAACTTTTCGAGAAAAGTTAAGGTGTATGGATACGATGAAATTGGCCAGCTTGCTATTACATTCAATAGTTTAACTAAAAAGCTACAAGATGCACAGGCGACAACTGATGCAGAGAAAAGGAAGCTCTCTTCTGTATTGACTAATATGACAGATGGCGTGCTAACAACAGATCGCAGAGGCCGAGTCATTTTGATTAACGACACAGCACTATCAATGCTGAAAGTTTCACGTGAAACGTCATTATCTAAGCCGATTACAGAGGTATTAGGATTAGAGGATACGTTCACTTTTGATCAATTATTGAGTGAGAAAGATTCCATTATCCTTAATTACAGCAATGAAAAGAAACTGCTTTATTTAAGAGCGAATTTCTCTGTTATTCAAAGAGAAACAGGTTTTATTAATGGGTTAATTGTCGTTCTTCATGATATTACCGAGCAAGAAAAGATCGATGAAGAGAGAAGAGAATTTGTTGCGAATGTTTCCCATGAGCTTAGAACGCCGCTGACAACGATGAGAAGCTATCTTGAAGCTTTGGCAGATGGCGCTATGGAAGATAAAGAGCTTGCTCCGCGTTTTCTGAATATAGCTCAAACAGAAACAGAGCGGATGATCAGATTGGTCAATGATCTCTTGCAGCTTTCAAAGCTAGATAATACAGACTATAAGCTTTCTACAACCTGGGTCGATTTTGGCCGTTATTTCCACCGAATTATCGATCGTTTTGAAATGTCTAAATCGCGAAATGTAACTTTTAAGCGTTTAATCCCATCTGAGCCAATTGGTGTTGAAATAGATGAGGATAAAATTACTCAAGTACTCGATAATATTATTTCGAATGCATTGAAGTATTCACCTGAGGGTGGACAAGTTACCTTTAAGCTGCAAGTAATCGGACAATTTGTGGAAATTAGCATTAGAGATGAAGGAATGGGTATTCCAAAAGAAAATGTAGCTAAGATATTTGAAAGATTCTACCGTGTAGATAAAGCCAGATCAAGAAAGATGGGCGGTACAGGTTTAGGTCTCGCGATAGCGAAGGAAATGATTGAAGCACATAAGGGGCATATTTGGGCTTCTAGTGAGGAAGGGAAGGGGACAACCATTTTCTTTACTCTCCCTTATGAAACATTACAAGAGGATGATTGGGAATGAGCTGGGAAGGATTTAAAAATATCTTATTGGTGTCCCTCATTTTGATAAGTGGCCTTTTGACTTGGTCATATTGGTTTTATCAGCCAACCTATAACGAGACGGAGAATACAAACTATGTTCAGGAGAAAATCTTCAGTAATCTTGAACCCGATGAAGTCGTAAAGCCAACAAAAATGATTTATCATAAAGGTAATTTATCCTATGGAACTTACTCTGAGGAAATGATTACACAAGCAATCAACTCCATAAAAAAATGGAATATGTTTAACTTTCAGGATCAATCATCAAAGTATAAAAATACTGCTGCTATCAATAAGTTTAGTGAGAAGGATGGATTCATTGAATTAATATTTAATGATATCGTTCCGCTGTCTTTTTATAAAAATTATTTAAAAATAGAAGATAATGAGTTGCCAAATGTTAAATTTGACAGGGTTATTATTCATACCGATAATGATTCTATCTACTTTGTTTCTAGTGAAAAGAAAACAGTCATTGAAGCATCCGTTGATAAAAGTTTGATTGAAGACTTCACAAAAGAGTACGCGAGGGTTGAAAATCTAAAACCCTACACAAAGCTGAAATTATCAGAAACTAACTCAATCCTGGTTCCATCCGGCGAAATAAAAGTAAGTAAATATGATTTTCTAACAAAAGCTACTGATGTGAAAAGCTTTAAGGAAGCTCTGTTTATCAGACCAAGCACTGTTAAGCAGGAAGGAGATATCTATACCGATGGATTGAGTATAATGAAAAAGAACCCAAAGACATCAATGATTGAATACAAAAATCTTGTTGTCGGTGCCAAAGATGAGAAAAAGCTGGAAACTCATATATTGCAAAGCAGCATAGAATTTATCAATATTCATGCCGGTTGGGATACACGCCACCGGTATGCGTCATTAGATGAGTTTAGCAGAGAAGTCGCTTTCCGTTTATATATTGATGGACTTCCTGTATTTAATGAGGAAGGTATGACTGAAATTCACCTGGAATATGGAACTCAAAATGTGAAGAGATATGAACGTTCCTATTTTAATCTTGTGGATGAGCCCTTGGATCAAAGCGCAGTTACTCTTCCTTCTGCAAATGAAGCTTTAAAGTCCTTCAAAAACGGTATGGGTAAACAATATGATGCAAATAAACTTACGGATATGACTGTCGGCTATAAGCTAATTTATGATGATAATTCAGGCACGACTCTTTTGGAATTGAAACCTGTCTGGTACTATCAGTATGGTGGCAGCTGGATGGAGATTCCCGAAAAGGATTTAGGAGGACTTATGGATGGATTGGAATAAAACAAAAGGTTTATTTATTGTTGTGTTTCTAATTCTGGATGTATTCCTCCTATATCAGTTCCTGGATTTTAGGGCAGCAAAGCTTGAAATCAATAAGGATTCGGATTCAACCATTGAAGAAAGGCTAAAGGCTGAGGGAATCAAGTATCATGTAGGAACTCAGGAAAGAGTAAGTGAAAAGACGATAAGTGCTAAGCCTAAGGAATTCAGTAAAGAGGAATTAAATACCCTCAAAAATCAAACCTTAATTATTGATAATAAAAGAACCATTCGATCGACGCTGGATAAACCAATTAAAATTGGTACTGGTGAAGGGAAATATTTTGAGCTGGAAAGCTTCATTAACAAAAATGTATATTCGGGAGATGAGTATAAATTTTGGCGTAAAGAAGATGGGACAATAACATATTATCAAACCTACAAAAGCCGTTTACTTTTTAATAATAAAAACGGCGCCTTAATATTTACGCTTAATGAAAATGATGAAGTAATTTCGTATATACAAACACACCTCGATGATATTGAGGAATTTAATGAAAACCAAGAGATTAATCCGCCAATTCAAGCAGTAGAAAGTCTGTTGAATGGAGGATACTTGTCATCTGGAAGTGAAGTTTCAAAGGGAGAGCTTGGTTTTTATACCTTAATAGAAGTATCAGAATCAAAAGTGCTTGTCCTTGTACCAACATGGCATTTTACAGTAAATAAGCAAGAGGATTATTTCGTAAATGGTATTGAAGGACAAGTGCTGAATACAGAAGAAGGAAATGTAACGGAGTGAGGAAGAATGTCGATGAAATTTAGCGTTCTAGCCAGTGGAAGCACGGGGAATTCACTCTATGTGGAATCAGGAGAGCATTCATTTTTAGTGGACGCTGGTTTAAGCGGCAAAAAAATGACCGAGCTATTAAATAAAATTGATAAAAGGCCTGAGGATTTATCAGGAATTTTTGTGACACATGAGCACAGTGACCATATAAAAGGGCTTGGTATTATGGCTCGTAAATATCAGCTGCCTATTTATGCAAATGCCAACACATGGAGAGCAATGGATGGGTTAATTGGCGAAATTCCTACAGATTTAAAATTTGAATTTGGAATGGAGACCGTTAAGTCATTTGGCAACCTTGATGTAGAGTCCTTTGGTGTTTCGCACGATGCGGCAGAGCCGATGTTTTATGTATTTCACCAGGATGGTAAGAAACTGGTGACAATTACAGATACGGGGTATGTAAGTGATCGAATGAAGGGCATTATTAAAAATGCAGATGTGTACATCTTTGAGAGCAATCATGATGTAAGTATGCTCCGCATGGGTCGATATCCATGGAGTGTAAAGCGTCGGATACTAAGCGATGTAGGCCATGTTTGTAATGAGGATGCTGCTATAGCCATGAGTGAAGTTGCGGGTGACCGTACAAAACGGTTTTATCTGGCTCATTTAAGTAAGGACAATAATATGAAGGATCTGGCACGTATGTCTGTCAGTCAAACACTTGAAACAAAAGGGATCAGAGCGGGAGAGCAATTTAGCCTGTATGATACGGATCCTAACGAACCAACTGAATTAATACTTGTTTAACAGAGGAGGTTTCCTCTGTTATTTTTTTAGGTAATATATATAATGTTGGTAAAGGTTGGAGAATACTCACTAGTTATTAAACATATCATTAAACTCTGCAACAAGAATTTCCTTTCGATGCTGTTTTTGTTTATAAAATGGAAAACAACAAATACTAGACCTACATAAGTAAATAGTGAAGGGAATGTTGGCAAATGGGCTATTATGATCAAGATTATAATCAGTCAGAACAACAGCAAACTAAACGAAAAGGAAGTAAAGCAGGCTATTTTCTCTCTGGTTTAATTGGTGCTATTATTGGTGCATTATTAGTCCTTCTATTGACAGGCAACTTGAATAATAATGGATTAAATCAGAATACTAGTACAAATAACGGTAATGATGCATCCAAATTGACTCAAAATGTTTCTATGGATGTGACGACTGACGTTACTAAAGCTGTTGAAAAAACGGGAGACGCGGTAATCGGGATTACAAATATCCAAGGCTCTGATTTTTTTAATGAAACTCAGGAGGCAGGCACAGGCTCAGGAGTCATCTATAAAAAGGAGAATGGAAAAGCGTTTATCGTTACCAATAATCATGTGGTGGAGGGTGCATCTTCCTTAGAGGTTACTTTAGCTGATGGTACTAAAACAAAGGCAGAACTTTTAGGAAGCGACATATGGACAGATTTAGCTGTTATCCAAATAGATGATAAGGGTATTGATGTAGTTGCTGAATTTGGTAATTCTGATAAATTAAAAGCCGGAGAACCAGTTATTGCAATTGGTAATCCACTAGGTTTGAATTTCTCCGGATCCGTGACCCAAGGGATTATCTCGGGTTTGAACAGAACTATACCGATTGATGTGAATTCAGATGGTGTGGAGGACTGGAATGCAGAGGTTATTCAGACAGATGCAGCGATTAACCCAGGGAATAGCGGAGGTGCTTTAATTAATATAGGCGGCCAAGTGATTGGGATAAACTCCATGAAAATAGCCGAGTCATCCGTTGAGGGAATTGGATTATCGATTCCAAGCAATTATGCTATACCGATTATTGAGGATTTAGAGGCACATGGAAAAGTGAAACGGGCTTATATGGGAACTAGTCTTCGTTCCTTGAATGAAGTGACCAATTATCAGAGGCAGGAAACATTGAAATTACCTACTGGTGTGACAGAAGGTGTCGTCATTACAAGTATTGAACCAGGTTCTCCGGCTGCTAAAGCCGGGTTAAAGGAGTTCGATGTCATTGTGGAGCTGGATGGGAAGAAAATCGCTAATGTTCCGGAGCTCCGTAAACATTTATATGTAAATAAGCAGATTGGCGATAAAATGAAAGTGACATACTATAGGAATGGACAAAAAGCGTCAACCGAAATGACATTGATTGAAGCCCAAATGTGATATAGTTAGGTACGAAAGCAGGGGATTCCAAATTCCCTGCTTTAAATATGCGGGCTTAAAATGAAGCAGATATTACAAAAGACAACAAGAAAAGGAGAATGAATATGAAAATTTATTGCTGTAAAGATCATGTAGAAGTTGGACTTGATACAATCGTGGATGAGACGGAAGTCCCTCCTTTTATAAATATGATTTCTGAGGAAGAAAATAAAGAAGTTACTAACAATTCTAATGAATTCACCTGTGAATACTGTGGACAACCTGCTGTATATATTGTGGCGAACTAATATTCGGGCACAATATGTGGACGATGGTTGTGTATATGTGGATAACTCCTGTGGATAAAATGTTTGTAAAGTGAGGGTAACATGTGAATATCTCGATAATAACTGTAGGTAAATTGAAGGAGAAATATTTAAAACAGGGTATCGGAGAATATGTAAAAAGATTATCGGCCTATGCCAAAATAGACATAATTGAAATACCCGATGAGAAAGCACCTGAAACATTAAGTGAGATGGAGATGCTGCAAGTCAAGGCGAAAGAAGGAGAGCGAATCCTCGCAAAAATTTCTGACGATACTCATGTTATTGCTTTGGCGATTGAGGGGAAAATGAAATCATCTGAAGAACTTGCAGAAACAATAGATAAACTCGCCACCTACGGAAAAAGCAAGATAGCCTTTGTCATTGGCGGATCGCTTGGACTAAGTAAAGATGTAATGAAAAGAGCAAATGACACCCTGTCTTTTTCGAAAATGACCTTCCCTCACCAGCTGATGAGGCTGATTTTAGTGGAGCAGGTGTATCGCGCGTTTCGGATTAATCGAGGGGAACCATATCATAAGTAAGGTGTTTGTTTTATCTTAATATGTTTTTCTTGTGGAATGTATATGAAAAGAAGCAGTCATAGTTAAAGATCAATAACTTCCTTTAGTATGAAAAGATTGGTTGGCATATGGGAATTAAGGAATTAAGAAGGGTTACAAAAAGATGATTTACTTTTAATTGTTTTAGGTTATATTTCAGAAAATATAAATTATGTATTCTGTCCTGCTTTAATGTTATAGTAAAAAAATAAAATATAAGTTAGAGGGACAGAGTTATGAAGAGGAAATGGGTGTTACGCTGGTCTGTTTTTATTCTCGGATTATTGGTATTAGCATTTGGTATAGCACTAACAATTAAAGGAAAGTTTTTAGGGATTGGACCATGGGATGTTTTTCATTATGGACTATTTACTAAATTCGGATTCACTATAGGAACTTGGTCGATCATTAGTGGTCTATTGCTTTTGTTCATCAGTTCAATTTTCAATAAAGCATGGCCCCAAATAGGGTCCTTTCTGAATATGATGTTGCTTGGTTTATTTATTGATCTTTTTAATTGGATGTTACCTAGTATTGATAATTTAGCAGGAGCAACAATTGCCTTTATCATAGGTGTTATTTTAATGGGATATGGTATTGGATTATACGTTTCTGCCGATTTTGGAGCAGGCCCTAGAGACAGCTTTATGTTATTAATTGTTGAAAAAATGGGATGGAGTATCCCGTTGGTCAGAAATGGAATTGAAGTTATCGTTTTTCTCATTGGTTGGATGTTAGGAGGTCCTGTTGGGATTGGAACCTTGTTCATTGCGTTTGGATTGGGTCCCATTTTAGGCTTTTCCATTCCTCAATGTAAGAAGCTGATGGCCTATCTTCTTAAGCAAAAGGACCAATTAATAACGACTTGAGTATATAAATAGAAGATCTTTTCATAAGCGGAATTTCGCAACTTTAGCACCTGGCCTGGTTGTAAAAAGCTTACTTATATATTTTAAAGTGATATTCTTATAAAATACAAAAACACATAGTCTTACGGAATTATAAATCAAGCAAAAAGGATGTCTGGCCTTAAGAGACATCCTTTTTGTATTAGATCTTATCTTATATAGTTATCGAAGTAACCTTGGATATAGACTATTGGCGTGTCTTTGCCTATACTAACCGAAGTCATATCAGATAAGGATAACGATAAGGGTCGAGGTCTTTATGACATCTCATAAAATAAAATGTTAAATAACTCCCTGTGCAATCATGGCATCGGCTACTTTTTTAAATCCCGCGATATTAGCGCCAACAACTAGATTGCCTGGGTGACCATAGTCCTCAGCAGCCTTGACGCTCTCCTTGTAAATGTTAGTCATAATATCCTGCAATTTTGCATCGACTTCTTTAAATGTCCAGGATAATCGAGCGCTGTTTTGTGCCATTTCTAAGGCAGAAACGGCTACACCACCTGCATTGGCAGCTTTTGCTGGACCAAAGAGGATATGGTTATCCAAAAACACATCAATAGCTTCGGAGCTAGATGGCATATTAGCGCCTTCGCCGACGGCTTTTAGTCCATTTGCAACCAGAAGTTTCGCTGATTTTTCGCTAATTTCATTTTGGGTGGCACATGGCAAGGCAATATCGCATGGTATGGACCAAATTCCGTAGCAACCTTTCGTATATTGTGCATGTGGGTGTTCTTCTACATATGCTGAGATTCTTTTCCGCTCAACTTCCTTTAGACGTTTCACGGTTTCTAGGTTAATACCGTTTGGGTCGAAAATATAGCCGTCAGAATCACTGCAGGCGACAACTTTTGCTCCTAGTTGTGCAGCTTTTTCGATTGCATAGATGGAGACATTACCTGAACCGGATACTACCACTGTACTTCCCTTAAAGCTAAGGCCTTGTTCTTTAAGCATTTCTTGTACAAAGTAAACAGTGCCATATCCAGTAGCTTCGGTTCGAGTTAAGCTTCCGCCGTAACCAAGTCCTTTTCCTGTCAGAATACCGGCCTCATAGCCTCCGCGTATTCTCTTGTACTGTCCAAACAGAAATCCAATTTCTCGTGCTCCAACGCCAATATCACCAGCTGGTACATCTATATCCGGTCCGATATGTCTACTTAGTTCCGTCATAAAGCTTTGAGTGAATCGCATGATTTCTCCATCAGATTTCCCTTTAGGATCAAAGTCAGACCCACCTTTGCCTCCTCCAATCGGCTGACCGGTAAGAGCGTTTTTAAAAATCTGCTCAAAGCCGAGAAATTTAATTATACTTGCATTAACAGTAGAGTGGAATCTCAAGCCGCCTTTATAGGGACCGATGGCGCTGTTATACTGTACACGGAATCCACGGTTTATCTGTACCTTGCCTTGATCGTCGACCCAAGGAACTCGAAAGGTAATCAGTCTTTCTGGCTCTACAACTCTTTCAAGGATACTTTGCTCCATGTATTCTGGATGCCTAGCAAATAAAGGGACGAGTGAATCAAAGATTTCTTTAACAACCTGATGAAATTCTCTTTCATTAGGATTTCGCTTTTTGACTGTTTCAAATACTTCATTAACATAATTTTTTGCAGTGATTGTTTCTGTGTCTTTAAACTCTGTCAATACAGTCATGCTGTTATAAGCCCTCCCTTAGATGAACAGTAATTTAGTGTGTGTACTTTAGTCTAATAAAGAAATGATATACTAAATTATCTGATTCTTCAAATTTATAATAAAAATAAACCCAAACAATATAAAGATAAATTAAGAAAAAAAATCTAGAGGGTCATTTAGTATGCATGAAAAATAGATTTTAAATAGAAATTGCCATCTTATTAGATAGATTAGCGAAAGAAAGATATCCGAGTAGAAGTTACTGATAAAATTGTAGTATTTTGTAATTTACTATTAATAATTCTGAAATAATACAAATATGAAAATATAGAAAAAACCTAGATCCATTGGAATGTAGGTTTTTTGCATTAACTATTATTAGGAATACCTTTTCTCACAAAGAAAGAGAAAATCAATGTGAAGCAAATTTGAATGTTTTTGAGAACCGTCTGTCTAAAAAAGTATATCCAAATATTGGGCGTTATCATAAAAAATTAACCAAACATGCACGTAGCTGATTACGAAGTTTCGTGCGTGTAGTTAAAATAATATGAAGAAATAGATAGTTAGGAACCACTTTAGCACCAAACAATAATCCGATATGGTGTCGTTTGGGCAGGGATGCTTTTTGTAGCTGGTCCATAGATGACAATGAGATTCCGATTTCCGATATTTTTTGAAAATGGCTGCCCATTTCTTAAAATGATAGGAGTGTAAGGGGAGGGGTTTAATTGTAATTGACCATCACGGCTTACCAGTTGGTTGTTAAAATAATCTGCTTTAACATTTTGATCGTTATATTCCTTAACAACGATAAGAGCCCGATATTGTGGCGGATAGATCAATGGTACTGGTACATCCCCATCATAATAACCAGTAATTTTATCACCGAGGCCCACAATTGCCTGTTCTACGAAGTAAGTAGTCGGTGATATGATGAAATTAACTATTCCGTTATTCCCATCTTCAACTGTAAGTTGTTTAAAACAGCCCTCTGATTCCCCGTTTTGTCCTATCATAAAATCATTCATGTCGGTTACAATACCTCGAAATGACATAAAATTCACGGCATTATTCCTTTCCTGAAAAACTAGTTTTATAGTCTTTACGGTTAATCATAAATGATAAAATCATCATAAATAATCCTGACGCTTCCTATACAATTTATGTGTCATTGCCCAGAAAGGTGAATGCAAGAAATTCAAACTTTGGACTATGAGATTTGTCTTATTGATATAATTGGCGTTATAGGTAGGAAGCTCGGGTGCATACCTTTAGTCTTATTAACTGCTGCGTATTATACTGAGAAAGAGAACTTCAAGGTTGATTTGGAAAGGAGCTTCTAATTATGGCACAGACATTAAAGGGAAAGATTGCGTTTATCACTGGCGGAGCCAGAGGGATTGGTAGAGCGACAGCAATTGCACTGGCTAAAGAGGGTGTAAACGTTGGTTTGCTTGCAAGGTCAGAGGAAAATCTTAAAAAGGCAGCTGCCGAAATAGAAGGTTTAGGCGTAAAAGTATCTTATGCAACAGTTGATATTTCATCAAAGGAACAGGTAGAAGCAGCGATTGAAGTGTTAACCAAGAATTTGGGCACTGCTGATATTTTGATTAATAATGCAGGAATTGCAACATTCGGAACAGTTTCGGAGATGGATCCGGAGGAATGGAAAAGGATTATAGATATAAACCTAATGGGTACTTATTACGTGACACGAGCTGTACTTCCTCAACTAATAGAAAAAAATGGGGGAGATATTATCAATGTCTCTTCCACTAATGGATTAAATGGGGCAGCTACATCCAGTGCTTACAGTGCTTCAAAATTCGCGGTGATTGGCTTTACCGAATCACTTGCGCAGGAAGTTCGCCGGAATAATATTCGGGTATCAGCTTTGACACCAAGTACAGTTGCTACAGATTTGGCTCTCGACCTCGATTTAATTAAAGAGAATAACGATTCAAAATTCATTCAGCCTGAGGATCTTGCAGAATTTATAGTCGACCAATTAAAATTGAACCCTCGTGTTTACGTGAAAACGGCAAGTTTTATTGCAACAAATCCATTTTAAGGAATCGTAAACTGGTATAGATGAATGGAATGAGGAAAGAAGGCGTAAATCTGCCTTCTTTTTTCTCTTCTAACTAAGTTCTTTTACGGTTAGAGTATATCGATAAATCGTTTGAATGCTTGATTTCCTTCATGGGTCCGTTTAAATACACCGGCATCCTCTAAACATCTCAGGAATTTGGAACCGACTGCCTGAGAGATAATCATTTTTACAGATTCAGAAGTAATTTCTTTCCCGTTAACTACTTTTAGATCTTCAGCCCAGGCTTGGTGATAATCTGCCACTTCATTGCGTTGATTGAGCAGATATTTTTCAACCTCAATAAGCTCCTTTTGTAAGCGGGCAGGTAATACAGCAAGACCCATAACTTCTATTAAACCAATATTCTCTTTTTTGATATGGTGAACATCCTGGTGAGGGTGAAAGATTCCTAATGGATGCTCTTCACTTGTTCGATTATTGCGAAGAACAAGATCAAGCTCAAATTGGCCATCTCGCATTCTTGCAATCGGTGTTATGGTGTTGTGACGGGTATCTCCGGAATAGGCTACAAGATTAACTGATGGATCACTATAGTGAATCCATTTTTTGAGTATCCGATCAGCTGCGCCTGCAACTTCCTCCAGACGAACTCCTTTTATACGAATTACGGACATAGGCCATTTCACGATATTTGCAGAAATAGAAGGGAACCCTTTAATTGAAAAAGTCCCTTCTTCCTTCGCTCGGGCCATTGCGAACTCATATCGTCCGCCTTGATAATGGTCATGGGTTAAAATAGATCCCCCTACAATAGGGATATCGGCATTAGATCCCAAGAAATAATGCGGAAACTTTTTAACAAACATCAGCAAATTGGTGAACGTATGGAAATTAATTTTCATATCACGATGTTGTTCCGATAACAGAATGCAATGCTCGTTATAATATACGTATGGTGAGTACTGTAAATACCATGATTCTTCCCCGAGTGGAATCTGGACCATACGATGGTTGGACCTGGCAGGATGATTTAACCGTCCTGCGTATCCTTCATTCTCAATACAAAGGAGACAAGTTGGATAATTAGATGTAGCAGGCTTCATCTCGCGCTCCAATGCGATTTGTTTAGGATCCTTTTCAGGCTTTGATAAATTAATTGTTATGTCCAGTTCCCCATAATCCGTATCAACCGTGTAGCTGATATTTTTCGCAATCTGTTTAGTTTGGATATAATTGCTATTCTGGCTTAACTCATAAAAATACTTGGTTGCTTCCTCAGGGCATTCTTTATACTTTTGATAAAAAGTGTAATTTAGCTCTGAAGGTCTTGGCATAAATACATTCATTATCTTGGCCTTTAAAATATCTTTATTGACTATTAAATCCTCAATAATGCTAGTTTTAACAGCATAATCAGCGATAACATCCAATAAATCTGGGATCGACAGCTCGTTCTTTACTGGATGTTTCGAAAAGCCATCTAAATGAAGCAGTGACAATATCTGATTTCTGGCGTATATTTCATCTGCTGAATCAAGCATTTGTAATCTTTTAGCCTGATTCAAAAGGTGTTGAACTGCTGCATAGATCTCCATGATATCTTCCCCTTTTAATCGATTTAACTAGGTTACTTATCTCCATAGCCGTTTGGATGGGCCTGATGCCATTTCCAGGCATCGGTAATAATATTTTGGATGGACGTCCGTTTTGGTCTCCAGCCCAAAATGCGCCCGGCTTTTTCAGAAGAGGCAATTAGCGTACTTGGATCACCGGATCTTTTAGGGGCGATTTTAGCGGGAAGCTCGTGGCCTGTTACAGCTCTGGCTGCTTCGACAATCTCCTTGACTGAAAATCCATTGCTGCTGCCAAGGTTAAAGATATTACTTTCTCCACCGTTTTGAAGATACTTCAATGCTAAAATATGAGCATCAATTAAGTCCTCAACATGGATATAATCACGGATACATGTGCCATCCTCCGTTGGATAATCATCTCCGAAAATGGAAATCGATTCTCGCTGTCCTAATGCTACTTGAAGTACTACTGGAATTAAATGTGTTTCCGGATGATGGTCTTCACCAATTTCCCCGGTTGAACGGGCACCGGCAACGTTAAAATAACGGAGCGACACATAATTCATGCCGTAGGCTGTATCACACCACTTCATCAATTTCTCCATCGTCAGTTTTGTTTCACCGTAGGCATTCGTTGGATTTGTCTGCATTTCTTCCGTAATCGGTGTTTGTTCCTGCTCTCCATATGTAGCTGCGGTAGAGGAGAAGACAATATGCTTAACATTGAACTCGTTCATCACTTCAAGCAGTACTTGTGTTCCATATACATTATTACGGAAATACTCGAGCGGCTTTTCCATAGATTCTCCAACAAGTGAATAGGCAGCAAAATGAAGTACAGCGTCTACCTTTTCCGTCGTAAACACTTCACGTAAAAAGTCCTTGTCTCGGATATCTCCTTGATAAAATCTTGCCTTTGGATGTATGGCACCTTTATGGCCTGTTTGCAAATTATCAACCACCACTGTGTCGTAACCTTCGTCCAGTAGTTGGTATACGGCATGGGAACCAATATAACCAGCCCCACCAAGAACTAGTATACTCATACGATCGCCTCCGTTATAATTTCCTTTGTCCCATCACCAATGCTCGCAACATAAAAATCTGCCTCATAACCGATTGTTTGTTGGTACGCATCGCCGACTTCCTGAATAAAACGTTCAATATGAGCTGATTGAACCAATGCAATCGCACAGCCGCCAAAACCGGCACCCGTCATTCTGGAGCCAACGGTACCTTCTTGCTGCCAGGCTGCCTCCACTAATGCGTCGAGTTCCGGTCCGGTTACCTCGTAATCATCCCGAAGTGAAATATGGGACTCATTCATATAGATACCGAATTGGACTAAATCACCAGCCTGTAAGGCTTGAAAGGCTTTTTTTGTGCGTTCATTTTCATAAACTGCATGGCGTGCCCGTTTTTCAAGTGTGGAATCGGCAATGACAGCTTTATGTTGATCAAAAAGATCGATAGATAGTTCTCCAAGGGAGGATATATCAGTTGCAGTTTGCAGTCTTGCAAGTGCTGCTTCACACTCGCTTCGCCGTTCATTATATTTTGAATCCGCCAGTTCTCTTCGTTTATTCGTATTCATGATGACAATCTGGTGATCTGCTATATCAAATGGGGCATATTCATAGCTTAAAGTCTGGCAATCAAGCAATATAGCTGATTTTGCTTTTCCCATTCCAATTGCAAACTGGTCCATAATACCGGAGTTTACTCCAATAAACTGGTTTTCCGCCTTTTGACCAATTTTTACTAACTCGATACGGTCTATCTCTAATTGAAAGACTTCATTTACCATTACACCGATTAAAACTTCAAGTGAAGCAGAGGAAGAAAGGCCAGCTCCATTTGGAATATTGCCGTATATGAGAATATCAAGGCCGTTCGGCAGATTATTTCCATTCTCGGCTATATATCGAAGTACTCCCTTAGGATAGTTCGCCCATTGATCGGATGGGTCATAATCCAGATCATCTAAAGAAAATTCAATTATCCCGACCTCTTTGAAATTCAGTGAATATAGCCGAATAGTGCGGTCTCCACGCAGTCGTACTAACCCATATGTGCCATAGGTGATGGCAGATGGGAAAACATACCCACCATTGTAATCAGTATGCTCACCGATTAGGTTGATTCTGCCAGGTGAAAAAAAGGTACGAACCTTATCATTCATACTGCCTGAGAATATACTGTGAAATGCAGATAATAGTTTTTGATGGTCCATATTGGTCACTTCCCTCTAAATTTTAGGTAAAGCTTTTTATAATTAGTGAATCGAACAGTTTGCTTTTTAACGAGAGTATATTTCCTTTTTTTGAAAGCGTATCCAACTTTATTGTAATAAAAATTAGTAAAGTACGTCAATTAATTTTACTAAAATTTTTACTAAATAGTTTACCATACAAAAAAGCGCACATTTATTTGTGCGCTTTACTTGGAGCTTCCTCTTATTTTAAGTTGTGTAGCTATACTTACTTTCTTTGAGACTTGTCTTCCAGAAAACTGCTCAAGCAATAAATCTACTGCCGTTTCACCCATTAATTCGGTATAGACCTTAACCGTGCTTAAAGGGGGAGACATATATTTTGAAATGCTAATATCATTTACTCCAATAATACTAACTTGATCCGGTACGCGGACACCTGCATCTTGAAGGGCCCTTAATGCTCCAACAGCAATAGAGTCATTTCCGGCAAAAAAGGCTGTAGGAATTTCATCTTCGTGGTCCTTGACTGCTTGTTTCATCAGGTGGTATCCATCTTCAACAGAAAACTTGCCTTCATACACATAAGCTTCCTGATAGAGGCCCATGTCCGATAGAAATCGTTCAAAACTAGTTCTTCGAGGATCGTCAATTTTGGAAGTGTGATCCTTATAAATTTCCCGCCCACCTAAGTAGCCAATTTTAGTGTGTCCTTGATCCAGAAAATATTGAAGAATATTTCGTGTGGCTTTTTCGAAATCAACTATAACAGAATCGAATTGATCGTCATTAGGTGAACTATCTACAAAAACAAGGTTACTTGACACACTCTTTAGTTCCTCAGCCTGGTTTTCGCTGAATTTACCAATTGCGATAATCCCTTGAAATCCTTCATTTTGGAGGGAACGCAAATGCTCTATAGAAAAATTAGTGAACTTCATATTGTGGTATTCCAGGCGCTTTTCCACGCCAAGTCTGATTGCCATATAATAAAGATCGTCTAATTCCTCTTTTTCAGTATACCAATTCACGATTCCTACTTTATACATGATAGGTTTGCGTTTAGGTTTTTTTTGATAGTCTAATTCTTCAGCCGCTTCAAAAATCCTTTTTTTCGTCTCATCACTGACTGATAATGAGTTGTCGTAATTAAGCACTCTTGAAACGGTCGCAATCGAAACTCCAACCATATTAGCGATATCTTTAATGGTGGCCATTGGACAGCTGCCCCCTTTCTTTTCTAAAAGTAAAATCCGGTTATTTTAGCGCTTTCAGTATACTATACTTTTTAGTAAATTTCTTTAGATTATTTTCGTTTTATTAAGGAAGGGTGTAAGGGATAGAAGTATGAAATACATAAAATATAGATAACCATTACGATAACCACTACCAATCACTCGTGTTAATAATTCCTTGATATTTTTTAGAAGATACAAAATTATTTTCTGTGTATTTAGTAAATAAATTGATTAATTTACTAAAATTTATTATGATACCCATGAAAACGTTTTTATAATAAGTCAACAGGGGGGAACCATTGTGCAGTGGTATATCATTCTTTCTTTTATTCTCTTTACGGGTGTAGTTGCCTACTATACATTTTCAAAATTGAGGAAAGAAAGGGTTAAAGGAAAAGTATCTAAGGATAATTATTTCTTAGGCGGAAGAAGTCTAACATGGGGCGTTATTGGGATGTCCCTGCTATTAACGAACCTAAATGCCACACAATTCGTTGGAATGAGCGGGCAATCCTTTGCGGGGAATATGAGTAACATGGCTTATGAAGTTACATCCGGATTCGTTTTAGCGTTAGTAGCTATTTATCTGCTTCCACGTTATTTAAAACAAGGAATCACAACTATTCCTGAATTTCTAGAAGATCGGTATGACAGTCAAGTTAAATCGTTTGTGTCGATATTATTCTTGTTGGGATATGTGTTAAATATGCTACCAACGACCCTTTATTCGGGCGCCATTGCATTAAGCCAAATGTTTGATATTGAAAGCACTTTTCATATCAGCTATGAGGCTGGCATTTGGATTATGGTGTGGTTAATCGGAATAATCGGCTTCTTCTATGCAGTATTGGGTGGATTGAAAGCGGTTGCGATTTCAGATACATTTAATGGAGTTGCTTTGGCCATTGGCGGTTTATTAGTCCCAATTTTTGCGTTGCTTACTTTAGGAGACGGCAGCATATCTCAAGGGTTTTCACAATTTGTTGCAGCGACTCCTGAAAAGTTTAATGCAATTGGTACCAATCATGATGTTGTTCCATTTGGAGCGGCTTTAACGGGCCTTTTACTAGTGAACTTTTATTATTGGGGAACTGATCAATCTATTATTCAACGTGCTTTGGCAGCCAAGGATTTAAAAGAAGGACAAAAGGGGATCATGTTTGTCGGTTTAATGAAAATCTTTACACCGATTATTGTTATTATCCCTGGGATTATGGCATTTCAGATTATCGGTAATACGGGAGCTAACCCAGACACAATGTATTCAGCTCTTGTAACAGAAGTAATGCCGAAACCGTTAATTGGCTTGTTTGCAGCTGCTATGTTTGGATCTGTATTAAGTGTCTTTAATGGAATCTTAAATAGCGCGTCAACTTTATTTGCGATCAATGTGTATGCGCCAACCTTTGGAAAAAATAAATCTGATGAGGAAATTGTCAGGAAAGGGAAATGGTTCGGTGTCTTCATTGCTCTGATCTCCATGTTTATCGCACCACTGATTATGTATGCACCAAGCGGGTTGTTCCAATACTTACAAGTTATAAACGGCTTTTTCAATGTACCGATTTTCACGATTATCTTTATTGGTTATGTGACAAAGAGAGTTCCAGCTATCGCAGCGAAAATAGCCATAACCTTCTTTATTGCAACGTATGCAATCCTTCAGCTGGTTGTTAAACCTGAGATGAGCTTCTTATATCAATTGGCTATTCTGTTTGTCATCAGCTGTCTGCTTATGTTGATAATCGGTAAAATCAAACCAAGAGAAGAGGCATACGTTCTTCCAAGCCGCAATCTTGTAAACCTGGATCCATGGAAATATCGTCAGGAAGCTGCCTGGGGAATGATCTTCTGTGTCACTGCTTTTTATATCGTATTCTCAAAACTCGGTCTCGCAAGTGAAATAGGCTTTGGTGTACATACTTGGGCTTGGCTTGCCGGAGCTGCTCTGATTTGTCTGATCGGTCTATTCGTCACCAAGAAAATCGGAAATAGAACAAATACAGCTGAACCTTTAGAAAAAACGACTCTTAATAAAAATGTATTGTAGTAAATTTACAATATATTAATCTAAAATCACTTTCCTGAGTAAGGAAGGTGATTTTTTTCGGAGAATAAATCAATCGTCTTTAATAGTTTTTCAGCAGGGATTATATGTGTTGGTTAGTAGGGTGCCGGTTACTTTAGAATACTAAATACTTTCGTAAGCAGGTGTTATACATAAATAATCCCTATAACTAAAGAGAAAGACATAAATTCTTCTTCCAATTATTATACTTTTTATTGGAAGTATTTAGTAAAATATAACGAAAGAGGGATTGAGGTGAGATGATTGAATAAAACCAAAAAAATCATGATTGGTGTGACTGTAACTGCGTTGACCATTGGTTTGGTCGGGTGTGGGACATCAAATGCAGATCTTCCTCCAAAACCCACAGATTCAGACTGCGGAGATTGGAAATGGGATGATGATGATGGTGTTTGGGAGTGTGATGATGACAACTCGAGGTATCACGGCCATTATTATTATGGCGGTTATTTTTATGGAAATCGAAGCATGCTTCTGAACAATAAGGGCTACCAATCCTATAAAAATAGTTCTTCTTTTAAGGGGGGGATTAAGGCTAGTTCGGGATTTGGCAGCGGAACAAAATCTTTTGGAGGTTAAGCCTTTGAAAAAGGAGGATTTATATGAATTTATATCTTAATTTTCTTTCATATTTAGGAGTAGCCTTGTTATTGCTTGCTGCAGGGATTGCTTTATTTACTATAAGTACGCCAAAGCTGAGGGAATTCAAGCTGATTTCTGAGAAGAACTCTACAGCAGCCATGTCACTCGGCGGTAAGATCGTTGGGCTCTCAATCGTACTTGGGGCAGCAATTGAATATTCCGTATCACTTAGAGATATGGTGATATGGGGAGTTATCGGGATTGTCTCACAGATTGTTGTGTTCTTGCTTGCCGAGGTTCTTACGATAAGGTTTAGCATTCATCAAGCAATCGAGGAAGATAATCATGCTGTTGGAATCATGTTAGTCTCGTTGTCACTGGCTGTGGGGTTAATTTTAGCGAAATGTCTATCCTATTAAATAAGGCAGGTAAGTGGAGTGAAGCAATTAACGTATTATTTAGATAAAGGAAATGAGCGGTTTGAGCCCTTTTATCAATACAATCTCCCAACTGTTGGGGTGGATGAGTGCTATGCCAGACAGCTTTGTACGTATTTTATTGTAAGAGGAACACAATATGAGCTAATATCGAATGAAATGTCTGCTGAAGAGGAAATCCTTGTGGTTAAGGAAACAGGGAGGAATTTGCAGGGGGAGAAAGAAAAAAACTACCGCGGTCAAGGGATTCATATTGAATTCCGAAACCATGAATTACGGGAAAACTATCGGCTGCTTTCTTGCACTCCTTACGAGAATCATTATGAAGTACTCCGCTATCTCTTGAAGGATGTAGTAGATGTACCGGGTACTGGACAGATGTTAGTGACGTCCACTGAGATTGATGAAGACCGGGGTGTTTATGTGATTTATGTTAAGGAATTAGATGATGTTGATGGATAAGTACCATGAAAGAAGAAGCAAATTTTATGATCATATAGAGGGCTTTTGGGCTAATCTTTATGGTGAGGAATATGCCTTATATGATATGAAGCTGATAGGCAGGCAAGAGGCAGCACATATACGCCTAGCTACTGAACGAATCGGCAAGGTATACTCGAAAATGGCCTCGTTATTACGTAAAGTTCCATATGAAACTTTTCTCGAGATGGGTTATCCAGAAGAGACAATTTCTTTTTTAAGACTTAAAGTTCATCCGGTTGAAAGTGTGATCGCGCGCCTGGATCTAATTCCATACGGAGATGGTTATAAGTGTATCGAGATTAATTCAGATACTCCCACATTTATTAAAGAATTATTTCATATAAATGGACGTATTTGCAAAGAGTTTGGGGCAGGGAATCCAAATGATGGCTTGGAGGTGCAGTTGTATAAGGCAGTTCAGGAAAGTATCCAGCAAGTCAGTAAGGGAAAAGCTCCGCATATCGTGTTTACGGCTCATGAGGATCATATTGAGGACAGAGAAACCGTTCAGTATCTTAAACAGGCTGTACCCTCATCCAAATTCACTCCCTTGCATAAGCTGCAAATTCAAAGAGGCGTAGGCTTATTCGATGAGAATGGAGTCAGGATTGATATCCTTTATCGGCAGACTTTTCCGATTGAAAATATTATTATGGATCAGGACAAAGATGGGAATACAATTGGCTTATGGTTGCTAGAGTTAGTGGAAGAGGGGAAGCTATCCATCCTGAATCCACCATCGGCATTTTTACTGCAAAATAAAGCAGTTCAGGCTGTCATTTGGGGATTGCATGAAGAGGGGCATCCCTTTTTTACGGAGGAGGAACATAAGTGGGTAGAGGATTATTTTCTGCCGACATACCTTGAAGCTGAGCCCTTTTTGAAAAATCAACTGCCTTATGTGAAAAAACCAGCCTTTGGGCGTGAGGGCGACACAGTTGAAATCTTTAGTGAAAATGGCCGATTAATGTACGCAGATAGCCAAAAGTCATATTCTGAGTACACCTCAGTTTATCAACTTTATATGGAACAGCCGACTGTACAATATCTAAGTGAAAAGGGGCTTCAGGAAGGCCGGTTGCTCTTGGGAAGCTTCCTGCTTAACGGAAAATCATCTGCCTTCGGCTACAGGGTTGGCGGAATGATTACCAATAATCTATCCTATTACTTGCCTGTTGGTATAGGTGATTGATAGATTGCTTGTTTTACCTTTACTATCATCCAAGGAAGGCCCTATAATAGGTTCCCTTGGTTTCCTAATCCCAATAGTTAAAAATAATCTCTCCAACTATATTAGGTTTCCAATACTTAATTTTCTCTAATTCAGCGAGAGTTAAATCATGTTCGTTTTGTAAAAAATCATGCTTTAAATGATTTTTAATAATGACAGTCTCGTTCAGCTCACTTGTATGCAATACTTTATAAAAAGAGGAAAATGTCTCGACAAGATGGGGGAGATCAATGAATTCAATGTATTCATACTCAACACTTGAGGCAAAAGCAAGCAAGGGATAATGCTTATTCAGTAAAATATGTAATTCCTCATTATTAAATGATAGGTGTGCATGATAAAAACTCGTTGGATATGCAGGATCTCTCCATTTATTAAGCGTTCCGCCATTGTAATTAACAATAGAATAACAGAGCTGCTTGAACTGCCTTTCGTCCATTGGTGTCAGTTGATTATCTGCTGAATCGAAGAATCCAGTTATCCCATTAGGAAGCCTCATCTGTTCACCGCCATAGATATCTGATATTTTGGTATTATTACCCAATAAGGGAGAGTGTAACATACAACTAGTTAAGCCGATAGCTCTTTAGTTACTAAACTATGTAATCCTATTAAAATTCTTCTTTTATAGCAATGTATCCAATTGTCATACCAATAAGTAGGGCAATAAAGGTAAAATAAGAGAGAGGAGGGGTTAAAGTGGAATACATAAAATATGAAAAAAGGAAAAACTGGACCTTTAGAGTAGTTCTGCTATTACTCGCGATATCAGTCATTTATGCTATTTATATGTTAATTAATGCCCCATCAGGCGTTGCCCAAAATGAATATGAACGTGTGAAAAGTGACTATGTATTAATGATTTTGCAATGTTTAACAGGGTGTATAGTTATTTTCCTGCCATCCCAACTTGAACATCGCTTCCGCATTGATATACCGGATATCATGGAAATTATGTATTTTATCTTTTTATTTTGTGCGATCTACCTTGGTGAGGTTCGAAACTTTTATTATAAAGTTCCTTACTGGGATTTAATTCTACATTGCTTTAGTGCAGCTATGCTGGGAGCGTTAGGATTCATTATTGTGAACTTCCTTAACAATACCAAGAAAACCATTGATTTAAGTCCCTTTTTTGTGGCTCTATTCGCCTTTTGTTTTGCAATAACCTGTGGAACCGTTTGGGAAATTTATGAGTTTCTTGCTGATGGTGTCTTAGGAACAAATATGCAAAAATTCATTACAGGAGAGGGAGTTGTCTTGATTGGGCGAGACGCTGTAATGGATACGATGGGAGATATTATTGTAGATGCTCTCGGTGCGTTCACTGTCACAGCAATTGGCTATATTAATTTAAAAAAGCAACAAAAAAGTAGAATCGTAGAGGAAGAAGAACAGAAGATGTGGATTGAATCCGAAAAGACTGGTTCATAATTATGACAAAATGAAATTGCACCTGCAGCCATTAACCCAACCAAAGGATAATGTGCTCAGATTTATATGCATATTGAATTGAAAAAATCTTTAGCTACTCATTTTAGTAAGGAGTGATTTGGTGATAAAGATGATTGAAAAAGCAATCCAGGATATTTATCCAGATGATTTTGCTTGGTGCTATGGCTGTGGGCGACTGAATAAAGATGGACATCATTTTCGAACTGGCTGGGATGGTGATAAGACTAAAACCGTATATGAGCCAAAATCTGATCACATGGCAATACCAGGGTTTGTCTATGGAGGAGTCATTGCATCCTTAATTGATTGCCACGGGACTGGCTCTGCCTCTCTGGCTCTCCATCGAAAAAACGGATTTGATGTGGGAGATGATGCAATTCCACCTCGATTCGTAACTGCTTCATTACATGTTGATTTTATGAAACCGACACCTGAGGGAGTCCCATTAATTGCAATCGGTTCTTTAACTGAAATCCACCCGAAAAAGTGGAAAGTGGAAACAGAGGTTTATGCTGATGAAATACTTTGTGCCAGGGGAGTTGTCGAAGCAGTCGTTATGCCTGGTACATTTAAAAAATAAATGAATTAAAGGGGCAGTGTTAAACAAAGGGTAATGAGACCTTTTGTTTGCACTGCCTTTATTATTGCCTTAATATAAAACCATTTAGAGCAGCCTTTTTACTTGAGGGATAAGATACATAGTAGGAATCATTTGTTTTCTGTTTATATAAATACGCATATGAGTTTGAATACGATAGAAGTAGGGTTGGAAAAGATAGTAGGGTTGATTACTCAAAATAATGATAGTGGGGTGTATACTGAATGGATCATCAGTTGGAACTGGCAACATTTGCGGGCGGCTGTTTTTGGTGTATGGTATCACCATTTGACGAGCAGCCGGGAATTATAAAAGTCGTATCCGGTTATACGGGCGGACATACGGAGAATCCAACATATGAAGAGGTTTGCAGCGATACAACAGGCCATTATGAAGCTGTTCAAATTACATATGACCCTGAAAAAATGTCATATGAAACATTGCTTAAACAATATTGGCAGCAAATTGACCCGACAGATGCCGGAGGGCAATTTAATGATCGGGGTGATTCTTATCGAACAGCCATTTTTTATCATAATGAAGAGCAGCATCGTTTAGCAGAAGGTTCTAAGAAGGAGCTGGCCAACAGTGGGCGATTTCAGAAAGAAATCGTAACGAAGATTCTCCCGGCTGGTCCATTTTACAGAGCAGAAGAGAAGCACCAACATTACTATAAGAAGAATCCTTTTCGCTATAATCTCTATAAAGAGGGATCCGGTCGTGCTCGTTTTATAAGAGATAATTGGAAGAATACAAAAAGTGATGAGCAGCTTCGAGCAGAATTAACACCGCTCCAATACGAGGTGACAAGAAATAATGCAACAGAGCCGCCATTTAAAAATGAATATTGGGACAATAAGGAAGAGGGAATCTATGTAGATATCATTTCGGGTGAACCTTTATTTAGTTCACTTGACCAATATGACGCCGGGTGTGGCTGGCCGAGTTTTACGAAACCAATACAGCGACATGAAATGGAGGAAAAACTTGATACTTCATTTGGGATGCGAAGAATTGAAGTAAGATCCAAAACATCAGACTCTCACCTGGGGCATGTTTTTGATGATGGGCCTGGACCGGATCGAGCGCGTTATTGTATTAACTCCGCCGCCCTCCGATTTATCCCTCTAGATCAGTTAGAGGAAAAGGGGTACGGTCAATATTTAAGTTTATTTAATAAGTAAAACTAAGAAAGGACTGCCTATTATGAAATTGGCAGTCCTTTAATCACTTGTTAATCTATTTTTTGAATTCTACCCTCTGCCTTATACTCAAACGGGGCAGGCAAGGTTTTTACAAACTCAACAGTTGCATCTATATCGGCTGGTCCGACTTCCATATCTGTTGATAGCTTACCAAAGCTCGTACTGATATTTCCATACATATAATTGTTGATCACGACTGTGTATTCTTTATTCGGATCGATTTTACTGCCATCCGGTAAAAGGATATCGACTATCTTACCGTTTTTTGCTTGGTCATCATAGGTGTAGGTATATTTAAAACCGGATACGTGATAATCTAAACCTCTTGCCGTGATTTGTTCATTTAAAACAACTTCTAAATCAGCTCCGCTAAGCTTTACTTTGTTTAATACATTACCAAAGGGCTGAATGGCGAATAAATCACCAAATGTCACCTCGCCTGCATCTAATGGAGAGCGTACACCGCCGCCATTCATTAAGGCGAAATCTGAATCCATGGCTGCCTTCATACCATCTGCAATTAAATTACCGAGGGCAATGTCACTGAATTCTCTTGCTGTAGTTGGGTAGCTTTTTTCAAGAGAAGCCGTATTATTGCCTATTATCTGAGCCTTAATGGGTTCTACGCGATCAGAGTATTTTTTTAGAATAGATGAGACTTCAGAATCTGGAGCATAGTCCTTTTGGTAAACAGTGTTTATTTTTCCTGTTTTGCTGACGATATCGCCTGTTAGTGGATCAATGGTGATGTCTACATCAGAGAAAGCATTTCCATAGGAGTAAGCTTGAACAATCAATTTTTGATCAACGACGCGGTTCACGTTTACGTGGTTATGTGCCGCAAAAATCACATCG
Organism: Bacillus sp. z14 (2026); assembly: GCF_058313575.1. Lineage (NCBI taxonomy): Bacteria > Bacillati > Bacillota > Bacilli > Caryophanales > Bacillaceae > Bacillus > Bacillus sp. z14 (2026). The sequence continues at coordinate 589,635 of NZ_JBZFQK010000003.1, read as the reverse complement.
ACTTCATCATTAATCTGCTCTGCAATCCGGCTTGCATCGAAGGAATCGGTATAGCCAGTTTGCGTTGCGGGATTATGGGCAAGCACGATAATAGCCTCAATTCCTTGTTTCTTAAGTTCATCTGTATATTTGTTGATGGCAGCTACTTCATCTGTGATTTTTAATGATTCATTTCCTTTTGTTACGATCATAGTAGGCGTTTCCTGAGTTACAACGCCAATAACACCAATTTTTTCGCCCTCAGCTTCTAAAACTGTATAGGGCTGGGTGATTAAATTCCCATCTCTAGTGTCAAAAGCATTGGCAGCAACTAATGGAAAGTTCATTCCGTCATAGTCAGCGTTGCCTTTAGGATGGTCGCCGCCATTCATCATACGCTTTAGTTCATCAATGCCCTCATCAAACTCGTGGTTGCCAAATGTTCCGACATCAAATCCGATTGCTTCTAATATTTCAACGGTAGGCTCGTCCTGAAATAAAGCGGAGACTAACGGACTTCCTCCAATCATATCCCCGGCATGCACTAGAAATGTATTAGGATTTGTAGCTTCTTCCTTCTTTAATGCTGCCGCTGTATATGAAATAGGTCCTGTTGGTAAATCTCCAACAGTAGTGACAGTATCTAACTGTCCGTGTAAATCGTTTAATCCCAGTAACTGAACATTGACTCCACGATTTAGATCAATATTGAAGATTCCGAAGCCTTTAGAGTCTGTTTTTCCAGTGTACGTGAACGGTGTTTCATCTGTAATATACTCTTCTGCCTTTGGTGAAGTGGTAAATGTGACATTCACTTCGCCAGATATTGGAGCAATAGACCAGTTGCGGTCAGCAGTTGGTGTAATTTCTTTTACTTCAGAAATGTAATCCATTAGAACTTGGCGGTTTTCATCTGCTGAATCAATGACCAGTTCACTGCCTTTTAATCCAGGGAAGTTACCTCCGCCACCGGCACGATAGTTGTTTGTCACAACGATAAATTCCTGATCTGGATCAATTGGACTTCCATTGTACTCCAGATTAATTACGCGGCTTGATTCTGGGTTTATAAGAGTACCGTTTGGTGCATATTTTGGAGCCTTCGTCACATCAATTTGATAATTGACACCATCGATGACATCAAAATTATAGACCGCAAAGGAAGGGTTCAATAGTTCTTGTTCACTTTCTTTGGCAGGGTCTATCATATTAAACTTACCTGCCGACATTTCAATCCATTCTTTTACTACGGAGCCTTTGATTTTAACGGCTTTCAATGTATTGTCGTAGAGATATAAATCACCGGCGCTTCGAATGGTTAAATCGCCCTTTTTAATATCGGTGAACTCATCAACACCGTTTCGGCCAGCTTTAAATGGAGCACCAACAGATAATATAGGCAGATCCTTTAATTCTGGTTTATTTAATTCAATGTACTTTTCTGCATACCATTTTTGTGCATTCGTAACGACCTGAACAGAGGGATCGTCCTGAACCAGTGCGAAGTAGCTATAAATATCATCAGTTGTAGTACCGATAGGAGTATCGATATATTTCAACGTACCTTCGTGATCCTTTTGAACAGCACGAACAATCGATTTATCAGGTTGTATAGACTCGTCAACACTCCTTGTGGAGGATTGAGATTTGGATATTTCCCACTCACCTTTTACTTGCTTTAATGTCAAATCAATAATTCCAAGTGCAGCGCCACCATACCCTGCCTGAACAGCAGGCACGCCATTAATGGTTCCTTTAGTATTATCAACACCAGGAAGAGGATTTCCTGCAGAATCTTTGAATAAAGCATCTAATTCAGCATCGGTTTTAGCTGGGAATACTTTATGTGTGTGTGAAAAAGTGAGAGCATCAATACCAGGTACTTTGCTTAAAGCATATACGGTATCCTCCGTATTATCGAGATTCCCATTAAAACCGGAGTGAGCCATAGCAACAATCACATCCGCACCTTTTTTCTCTAGGACAGGAATGTATTTTTTAGCAGTTGCTACAACATCCTTTGTAATGACCTTTCCATCAAGATGGGCCTTGTCCCATTCGTTGATTTGTGGTGGAACAAAACCGATATAGCCAATCTTAATGATTTTGGTTTTTCCGGATTGGTCTTTAACTTTTTTATTGACGATTTTATAGGGCTGGAATTTATGAACATCATTGCTTGGATTGTTATCCTGATCATCAATGTATACGTTTGCATTAATGACAGGAAAATCAGCGTCATTATATACTTCGTTCAGATATTTCAACCCATAGTTAAACTCGTGGTTTCCAAGAGTCGCTATATCATAATCCATGATATTCATAGCCTTTATGGCTGGATGTGTTTCTCTTCTTTCTAACGGATCGATTTTAGCTTTATATGTGCCAAGAGGTGTCCCTTGAATTAAATCGCCATTATCAACTAATACAGAATTTTTTACTTCTGAACGTGCCTTTTTTACGAGAGTAGCTGTTTTAGCTAAACCTATGTTAGGGGCAGAGCTATCTTTATAATAATCATAGCTTAAAAGATTAGTATGAATATCTGTCGTTTCCATAATACGGAGTTCTACTTGTGATTGTCCCTTAGGCTTATGATGCTTGTGATTGGTGGCTTCTGCTTCACTTGTCATAAATGATGTTGCTGCCAAGCTGATTGCCATTGTACTTGTTAAAAAGATCCGACCTTTAATACTACTCCATAGTTTCATACGAGGCACCTATCCTTTGTATTTTTTTGAGAGTTTTAGGCTCCGCTTACAAATATATCAAATTTAAAGTGGTATATGGATAGGTATCTAGGATAACAGTTAAATACTACTATTAATTATATTGGTTCAGGTTAAAAAACTAGTTATCATTACTCAGTGCATAATTAAATATAGGTATAATGGATGTCAAAGTAATCGGTTATTTTGGAGAAGACATGAGAATTTGGTTTGGTATTTCATAAAATAGAATATGCGGAGACTATCAAAAGGGATAAGAGGATTATAAGGACTAAAAAAGAAGATTGGAACAATAACTTATAAACGTTCCTGAAAAGACGAACGATATCTAATTTATCGACTTTGTTACTTATTAAAGAGTTAAGTTGGAAGAAAAGTTCGTTTCATTGCGCGCTTACTCCACTCGCTTTCCGCGGGGAGGAGGGCTTTAGCCTCCTAGGCTGCGCCTTGCTCAGGTCTCAGTCTTTCCTCTACTTCCCGCAGGAGTCGGTGGCTTCCGCTCCATTCCACTAAGTTTAATAATGGTATATAGAACTAACTAATCTATTGAAAACAAATAAAAATCCGAACTATTAGGCGAAATATTTATTAAAATATCACCTGATAGTTCGGATTTATCATTGACTGAAATACTTATGTCCCAGCCTCTTTTATTATTTGTAATGTTAGGAAATACACTAAAGTCTTTCAGATTTGACATAGGTTCCTAACCGCATAGAAATGGTTGTCGGAGGCTTCCGAGATGAGGGTTCTAAAGGTCTTTTGAAGGTGTATTAGGACGTGGCGTTTTTAGTCTTTGTTCCTTTATTAGAGGCCCTTCAGCACTCTAAGTAGTCCGGCTTCAGGGCCTAGGAGCTCGAGTCATAAGCAAAAATCTACGGGAGAAGAACCCTCCCTTCGAGTATTCGTCTTATGCTTTTCGCGGGCCTACAGGATGTAGGTCATGAAGACGTTGCCACAGGACGTGGCGTTTTTAGTCTTCGTTCCGTACTTAGAGGCCCTTCAGCACTCTAAGTAGTCTGGCTTCAGGGCCTAGGAGTTCGGGACATAAGCATAGCCTCTGCGGGGGAAGAACATCCCCTCCGAGCCTCTGTCTTATGCTCCTTACTCCTGATCAAGGCCCTTCAGCACTCTTGCAATATTCTCACAGGTTCTTTCTATGTTTTTAGGGCCGTTTTTTAGGGTTTGGTCTAGGGGTGCGAGTTCTGGGATGATTCCGAAGATGGCATCGATTCCTTTGTCGTAAAGCTCTTCAATACCTTCCCCAATGTATCCGGCAACTGCTATTACTTTTTTGTCAAGTTCTTTTGCAGCTTGCGCGACCCCATAAGGTGTTTTGCCAAATTGCGTTTGATAGTCAATGCCGCCCTCGCCTGTGAACACGTAGTCAGCGTTCTTAAGTTTTTCTCGTAACCCACTGAATTCGATTACAATGTCAATCCCTTTTTGAAGAGTGGCATTTGTAAACAGGAGTAAGCCAGCACCCAGGCCACCAGCAGCTCCAGAGCCTGGGGTGTTCCGAACAGCTTGTCCTAATTGCTGCTCTACCATGTCAGCATAATGCGCTAGATTCTGATCTAGCTGTTTAACCATTTCAGGTGTGGCGCCTTTTTGAGGCCCGAAAACATGAGATGCTCCAGTTTCGCCGCATAAAGGGTTCGTTACATCACAGGCAACTATCATGGTTACATCAGCTAGACGTGTATCTATTTTAGACGTATCAATTGTATGCAATTGATTTAAGTAGCCACCTCCTCTAGGGATATGGTTTCCTTCTTTATCAAGAAACTGAACACCCAGCGCCTCAGCCATACCTGTTCCTCCGTCATTAGTAGCACTGCCGCCAATTCCAATGATGATTTTTTTAATCCCTTTATCTAAACAGGCGCGAATCAATTCACCTGTACCATATGTAGTAGTAATGAGTGGATTTTTTGTTTCTTGGGTGACATAGTGAATACCGCTGGCTTCTGCCATTTCAATAACTGCGGTTTCATGATCCCCCATAATTCCATATCGAGCAGTTACGGGGTTGCCGAGTGGACCTGTAACGTCTAATGAATAGAGAGTGCCGCCTGTTGCATCAATGAGTGACTGGACAGTACCTTCTCCGCCATCTGCCATCGGAACATGGATAAAATCTGCATCTGGATAGACCTTTTTAATACCTGCTTCCATTGCAATGCATACCTCTTTTGCTGTCATGCTTTCCTTAAAAGAATCTGGTGCAAGTACAAACGTTTTGCTCATTGTAACCCCTCCTGTTATAAAATAAATCCGAATAAAATGGTGGCTACAATCGTCATGGTTGCACCGACAATTGCTTCGTAGCCGACTACGGACATCCTTTGTTTAATGGACATGTTCATGCTTTGCGCTGTAACATGAAAATAATTTCCGTGCGGTAATGAATCAATTACTGTTGCACCTGAGTGAACCATAACTGAAGCGGCAAGTGGTGCAACTCCCATGTCTAAAATAGCTTCGCTGAATGATCCTGTGGCAATAATAACGCCAGTAGATGTAGAGGCAGTGGCTGCTGCCATTAAAATACCTGCTATAGGTGCCAGGAATGTACCAGAGATACCGGTAGCTTCAATTAATGAAACAACCTGTGCGGATAGATTGGATTGAGAAATTAATCCTCCGATGGCACCTGCACCAATTAGAATTAACACAGTTACTGTCATTCTATCCAAGCCTGATGCTGTATATTTCAATAAATTTTTTGATTTCCCCATAGCTATTGTTCCAATGATACCTGCAAGGGGGAGAATGTACATAGCATCTACTTTAAAGCTGGATAAGGCCTCTATATTTAAAATTGAACCGATTGGATTAATCATTAATAAGATAATGGCTACTAATGGAGCTACGATTGCTTTATTCAGTGGAGGATAGTTAGCTGAACCATGATCAAGATCCACAACCTCATTATCTGAAACTTTTTCGCCTTTATTTTTGATTAAAGTGGCGATGAGAACAGTTGCGATTAAGCCGAAAATTGCTGGGATAAGACCTGCAATCATTACATCGCTAAGTTCTAAATCAAACCCTCGGGCTGCTGCAATTGTATTCGGGTTTGGCGAGATGATGTTACCCGCTTTTCCTCCTCCGGATAGTGCTAATAATAGAGCAATTTTTGAAATGCCCATTTTATTACCAATTGATAAAGCGATAGGCGCTACAATCAGGACAGCTACAGGGATAAATACCCCAACTGCTGTAATAATCATGGTGGCAAGAGCTAATGCAATGAGAGCCTTCTTTTCCCCTAATTTAGAAACAATAGATTGGGCGATTGTTTCTGCAGCCCCGGATTCCATCATGACACCAGCCAAAACTCCAGCGGCAAGAACACGAATAACAGTCCCCATAACACTTTGAGTGCCGCCAACAAGTATATTGATTGTTTCCTCAAGGTTAGCTCCACCTATTAAACATCCGAGTATGGCTCCTAAAAATAGAGCATACAGCGGGTTCAGCTTTTTTAAGATTAAGATAATGGCTATTGCCAGACCAGCTAAAGCCCCAATCCAACTAATCATAATCCCGTCCATCTTGTAACCTCCTAAGTAGTGTGGAATACGTCTTATTATAGTTTGGTAGCGGTTACAATTCTATTGATGGATAGATGATTTTCTTTGTGCAAACGCACAAAGAAAGTGATGAGAGGTTTGTTAGTTTATAATGGAAATATAGGAGAAGATTTACGGATCATAAGATAAGGCGGTACAGAAATAAAGAAAGGTTTTGTTCACCATGTATCAGTTAACTAATAAACAGGCGCAACATATTGTCGATAAAATGATGGCGGATATTCCATATAATATCAATATTATGAACGAAAAGGGCATCATTATCGGCAGCGGGAGTAAGGACAGAATCGGAACCTTTCATACTGGAGCAGTCCAAGCCCTACGTTTAGGCAGGATGATTACAATAACAGAGGATAATAGGTACGAAAAAAAGGGTACAAATGAACCGATTGTCATTAATCAAAAGATGGTAGGTGTTATTGGGATTAGTGGCGAGCCGGATGAGGTAATCCCTTTTTGCAAACTAGTCAAAACCACAGTCTCTCTGTTAATTGAACAAGAAATCGCGTTGAAGAGTATGGAGGAGATTAGTAAAAAGAAGTCCGCGTTTCTTAAGTTATTAGTAGAAACGAAGTACCAATACTCAGATGAAATAAAAAGGGAAGCCCTGAATTATCAGCTTGATCTGACAAGAAAAACATCTGTCCTGATTGCAAAGCCAAAGCCAAGTCCTAAAAGAATCAATTATCCTGTTTTTGAGGAAGATGAGCATTCCATCATCCTGCTACAGGATAATAGCGGAGTCAAACCCTTGGCTGACCTGTTAACTAATGAAAATTCGACTATAAAGATCAGTGTTGGAAGTCATGTAGACACTATTTCTGAGAGCTATCATCAAGCAATCAGTGCTATGCAAATTAGTGAAAAATTAAATCTTCAAAAGAGAGTTATTCATTATATGGATGTATCCTTTTTATCCAGAATCAGCGAGATAGGTATAGATTCGTTTATTAATCACTCCTATATTAAAGGTTCTCTTATCTCTTCGCCGGAATTGCTGGAGACCTTGCAGATCTATATTAATAAGAATGGCAATATGACATTAACATCAAAAGAGTTACATATTCATAGAAATACGCTGCAATATCGTCTGGATAAAATTAAGGAGATAACAAGTAAAGATCCTAAACAAATATTCGAGTTGTTCGAGTTGATCTTTATTATGTTAAAGGATTAAATTCCTCATTCATTTAAACCTAACATTCGGTTAGGTTTTTTTATTGAAGATTGAAGGTCGAATTAATTGGGTGCAGACAGACAAAAGTTTGTGAATAAAATCTAGAAAAAAATTATCAAGATAACAAAACTGTTATAGTCTATATTTTTATAGAGTAATACAGTTTGTGAAATAAATCACATGATTTTGGAAGTGTTTTCATTGCTTTCACAATCATATTTTTCTATGAATACTTGTATACAACTATGTATACCAATAGATTAAACGGTGTGCTTAACAAAATATAAGTGAATAATTTCACAAACTTTTTTTGAAAATTTCACTGGACTGTTATAGTCATTTTGGACTATACTGTATCTGTAAGGTTGAGAAATCAACTTGAAAGATCACTTATTTTTGAAAAGGAGATTGTGAAATTGAAAAGTGTAGTATCAACTTTTGCGCTTAAAGCGGGATCATTATTGTTAGTTTATACAGCAATGCAAATTTTTATGTAATAGGACAATATGTAATTAAAAAGATAGGAGGAGAAGGAATGAAACCATTAGCGATTGTATTTGGATTTAAAGCTGTAACAATGGCGTTAATGTTATTTATGTAATGAACATTGTATGTAGTAATATTTGCTCTTTGTAGGAATGCAAACGTAAAGAAAAAAAGATAGGAGGAAAGGCAGAATGAAAGGATTAGGAATTGTATTTGGACTTAAATTTGTAACAATGGCTCTTGTATTATTTGTTTAATGTAATTAATCATATGCGATATTGGGCTAATATTGAAACAAGGGAGGATCTAATATGAAAGCAATTGTGATAACATTTGTCTCTAAAGTTGCTACTTTAGGAATGGTGTATACTTCATTAAATGCCTTTATCTAAAATGAATAGACAAAGGCAATTAGAGTATGCACCATAAATTTAAATTCCCATCATTAAAACACGCTATTTATAGAATTTTCCTCGAATTATTTTCTTCAAAATGAAAAGAAGGCTCCCGCTATTTAAAGCAAGAGCTCCATAAATAATTTTATAACGATTCTTTTATGATTTTCTTATAATATGAAACAGATAATACTCCAAATATAGAATAGAATACTGTATACAACACCATTACTAGTAACATCGGTGTCCAAATCTCTATTCCAAATAGGAACCAACCTGACTTAACTGCAAAATAGCTATGACAAAGACCTAATATGAGTGGTATTCCAAAATTAAATAATTGTTTTAGCTTAACACCCTTCAAAAGATCCTGTTGGGTAAATCCAAGTTTTCTTAAGATAGAGAAGTTTAACTTTTCGTCCTCACTTTCACCCATTTGTTTAAAGTAAAGAATGCAGCCCGATGTAATAAGGAATGTTAAACCGAGAAATCCGACAATAAACATCGTTAATCCCATTCTTTTTTTGTTATCTTGGATCATGTTAATACGAGATTCATGTGTATCATCCTGAGTAGCTAATTGGTTGAATAGACTATTTGCTTCTGGAAGCTGTTCATTATCTGTGATATCAATCCCAATATAGAGTGAGTCAGCATCCTGGATAGCTGGATCTATATCATCCTTTAATCTTTGAAAAGTAGATTCATCCACAACTACAGCAGGTATACCGCTGATGGTAAAGTTCCAGGAAATCACATAATCCCTATTTAGGCCTGTATATTTTTGGTCAATCGTTATGTTGTTACCTGTTATTTGGATGTTACCTGTGTCTTTAAAATCCAACGTATTTTTCAGCATGTCGCTATACCCGGTGAAATAAGCCTCATGGGCAGATAACTCAACATCGTCAATTGCCTTTTCACTGATAACAGGCATTGGCATAGAATTCAGTCGAAGATCAAGTACATTAAGGCTGGTTTCTATAATTTGCTCAATATTAACTCTCGATTGAATAACGTCAACTTTCTTCTCCTTAAAAGCAATGCCATTTTCACGAAGGACACTTGTAAAATGATCAGCATCTTTTTCATTCATAAAGGAGAAGTTAGCTGGAACATCATTCTTCGCTGTTTTCTCTACTGAATAGAAGGAAATATAGCTTAAGGAGAGTAAACCGATTGCAAGTGCTGAAACAGTTGTGATGATTGTTAATAACATAGCATTCGATTTCAAGCGAAACATGATAGATGAGAGAGAGAGAACCTCATACACATTTAAATAACCATCTTTCTTTTTACGAATACTATTTAAAATAAAGGTCACAGAGCCTTTATAAAACAAATAGGTCCCAACTATCACAGCCCCAAGAATATATAACATTGCTGCTATTAACTCATCGCCAGTAGATAAATCCTCACCGAAAAGTTTAGTTGAAATATAGTATCCAGATCCTATTAAAAAAAGACCAAGTATACCAATTGTGATTTCAAATTTAGATATTTTTTTGACTTTTACTTCAGTGGAAGAAGTTACTCTAAATAATGATAATATAGTTTGTCTTTTAATGAAGAGATAATTTGATAACATGATTAGTAGATAGATCACACTGAACACAATAATAGTTTGGATTAGCGCTTCTCCTGAAAAACGTAGAGCAGCTATATCCTCGACACCAGTTAATTTAATTAGTATAAGCATAATAAGCTTTGAAATGGAGAATCCAATAAAAATACCTACCACCAATGAACCAAAGTAGAGAATCGCATTCTCCATATTTAAAATACGGAATATTTTCGATTTCGTCATACCGATTAACTGGAATAGACCAATTTCTTTGCCCCGCCTTTTAATAAAAATACTATTGGCAAAGAGCAGGAATACAAGTACGATGCTAATGAGCAAAATAGATCCTACTTGAAGTGCAGCCCCTCCTTTTATCGAACCTTTAGCAGCATCCATTGCGGGGTCATACTGCAGAGTAACAAATGAAAAGTAAAGGGCAACGCTGAAAACTAAAGCAAATACATAGAGATAATAGTTGTTTATATTTTTTTTGAGGTTTCTCCATATGAGTGTTTTAACGCTCATCCATAACACCACCCAAGATTCCTTGTGTTTTAATAATTCCTCTGAAAAAGGATTCACGATCTTCTTGGCCCTTAGTTAGCTGTGTATAGATTTGTCCATCCTTAATAAAAATAACGCGATTGCAATAACTGGCTGCTATAGGGTCATGTGTAACCAATACAATCGTTGCATTCCTCTTTTGGTTTAATTCACTTAGTTTATTTAACAGATCGGATGCTGATTTAGAATCAAGGGCACCTGTAGGTTCATCGGCAAAAATAATACTTGGTTCATGGATAAACGCTCTTGCTGCAGATGTTCGCTGCTTTTGACCGCCTGAGAGTTCATTTGGGTATTTATCCTTCAGGTCCAGGATGCTAAGATCCTTAGCTACCTCATCAAACTTCTTTATAGCTTCTTTTTTGGATAAGCCGCTAATAGATAATGGTAAAAGTATATTTTCCTTAACAGTTAAGGTATCTAATAAATTGTACTCCTGAAAGATGAAGCCAAGATGATGCTTGCGGAATTCAGCTAATTGCTTTTCCTTCATTGCTGTCATCTCTGTATTATTAATCATGATGGTCCCTGTGCTGACTTTATCAATCGAAGATAATACATTAAGTAAAGTCGTTTTTCCTGAACCGGAGGCGCCCATTATTCCAACAAATTCTCCTGTTTTAATAGTAATATCAATGCCTTTTAGAACCTCTTGCTGATTAAATTTGCTACCAAATGATTTATGGATTTTATGTGCCTCTAATATATTCATATGGAATCGTCTCCCTTTAATTGATACCTTCATTATATAGAGGACGTTCTATTCAAATCCTTCTATTCTCCGAACAAAATAGAAAAGCATGTGACATTCCTGTCACATGCTAATGACCTCAACAAAATCATTCTTCTTTGGAAAGGTAAGCGTAAATCGGGTGCCTTCGTCTAGTTTTGAATCTACTCCAATATCAATCATAAGAGGCTTTGCTGCTTTTTTAGCTAGATATAAGCCCATACCTGTCGCAGCATTATCGGTATGTTCCACAGCAGAAGTGTAGCCTTTATCAAAGATACGCGGCAAATCCCTCTGATCAATGCCGCGGCCAAAATCCTGTATGGTTAAAATGATATGTTCATTTGGCAGGGGGCGGCTTGAAATAATAATATCTGAGTCATGACTATATTTGACTGCATTCGTTAATAACTGTCTAATAATAAAGCTCAACCACTTGGCATCACTTACAACCTCGGTAATATCCAGCTGGAAGTCAAAGCCGATTCTTTTCTGGATACACCAACTCTGCAATTCTCTTATTTCTTTATAGACAATTTTACGTAAATCTAAATTCTCTATTAAAAGGTCGTTTTCAATAAATTGAAGTCGCTTTTGGAAAAGTTGAGAATCAAGAAGATGTTGAATTCTCATCCATTCATAGGTTAGCTCAGATTTTGTTCGTTCATCCTCAAGGCGATCAATGATTAAATTCATGGCTGTTAGCGGAGTTTTAACCTCGTGAATCCAGGAGAGTAAGTCATCTTTTTCTTGTTCAATTAAGGTTTGGCTATGTGCAGTTGCATGTTTCAGCTGCTCTGTTTGATTCAGGATACTATTTAGAACAATTCGTTCAATAGGGCTCCTTGCATCCGGCAAAGTGGAGATGTCTAAATCAGTTTCCCGTTTATCTAAACTTCTATAAAATTGCGTTTCAGTTTTATAGCGTATGATAATGAAGATGGTAAATAAAATTACAGATAAAAAGACGATATAAGCAATTGATTGAAAAGGGATAGACTGGTCAATATAAGCCACAAAGAGTATAAATAGATGAATTGATAGGAATAAGATAATCCAGCTTCGTCTTTCAATTAAATAGCTCTTTATCATAAAGAATCAGCCGTCTCTTTTGCCATGTAACCTTGACCTACTTTTGTTTCTATAAAATGTCCGAGTCCAAGTTCATCCAGCCTTTTTCGCAACCGATTCACATTGACCGTTAATGTATTATCGCTGACAAACCGCTCATCATCCCATAAACTGCGAATTAAAGTATCTCTGCTGATAATCTTATTCTTATGATCGATTAACTGCTTTAAAATGTAAATTTCATTCCTTGAAAGCTCTATTGATCCAAGTTCATTTTCAACCGTATTTTTTTCGTAATTAATGGTCGCTCCGCACCAGATTTTCAGCTGTGTTTGATCAGCATTATAATTATAAACTCTTCGTAAAATGGCTTGAATCTTTGCAACTAAAACATCAAAGTTAAAGGGCTTCTGTATAAAATCATCAGCACCAAGTTGCATAGACATCACCATGTCAGTAGGGTGGTCTCTCGATGATAAAAATAAAATGGGTACATTGGAGTGCGTCCGTATCAGCCGGCACCAATGGAAACCGTCAAATTTAGGCAACTGAATATCAATAAGGACTAAGTCAGGCTGAATATCCGTAAATTCATTAAGTACCTCTCCGAAATCTTGAACGCCATATACTTCATAAGACCATTGGGTTAACCTCTCTTTAATTTCTTTAAAAAGGCTGGTGTCATCTTCAATTAATAAAATTTTAAACATAACCATCACCCGTTCTTTATTTATTAGGATTACGAATAGTGGTAAAGTAGCTCGAACTATTTTAGGGTATTAGTTGTTTTGTCATGTAAAGCTCAAAATGTATAGTATATATAAATATAGTGTACTATAAAAACGACTCGCAAATATAAAAAGGAGAACAAGCACCAATGCTTGTTCTCCTTTTTATAAGTTAACCGAAGATAATAACGAGGATTCCTACGATAAAACAGTAAATAGAAAAATAACCTAATTTCCCTTTTTTCATAATATCCATAAACCAACGCAGTGAAAAATAGGAGGCGATGAGGGAAGCTATAAATGCCAATGCATACGGAATCAGCAGTCTTCCTAAATCAGGATCGTTCACCATATCGGATACTGAAAATACCATGCCGCCAAGACTGATTGGGATATATAGAAAAAACGAGAATTTCAACGCAGTTTCACGGTTCATTCCCATAGCCATAGAGGATACGATCGTTGCACCGGAACGGCTGATTCCAGGTATTAAAGCAACAGCCTGTGATAATCCCACAATAATGGCATCCTTAAGTGTTAGTTCTCCCTCAGCTTTCCTGCCCTCTAAATTACGGATAAGCCATAAAGCAATACCTGTGATAATCAGCGCAAAGCCAATGACACGTACACCCTTAAAAATAGATGCGATTTGATCCTCAAAGAAAAGACCGATAAATGCAGCTGGAATTGTAGCAACAATTAAGTAAAGAATAAAATAAAAATCCTTTTTCGTGGCGGTAGATTTATCAGAACCTGTTAAATAGGAAAATCCATTTTTAATCAACTTCATTAAATCTGCTCGATAAATAAAGATAACGGCCAGTAGGGACGCAAAGTTTACAAACAACTCAAAGCTTAATCCCGGAATGTTAAGTCCGAAAAAATGCTGAAAGATGACCAAGTGGCCACTTGAAGATACAGGGATAGGTTCAGTAAGACCTTGCAGTAATCCTAAAAAAACAAATTGTATTATTTCAATAAAGCTAATTGAATCCATTTTAACACTCCTATTTTATAGCTTTTACTTTTATTTATTATACTAAAATAATAATATCATTTGGAGAGAACGGTTCGAAACTGGAAAATTCAGAAAGTAAGGGAACTGGATTAATACTAAAGTTTATTTTGCGCGTAATAAAGGTTTTTATGAAAATATTGGAGTGTTTGCATGAAGGGTTGCATGTAACCAGGAAATAGAAGTTTATATCAGAGTAAAGGCAGGATTCATATATATCAGGCCTTTTAGTAACTGCATATATGGATAGTCATTACATCAGCAAGAAGGAGGTTATCAAAATAGAAATACTAAAGGGCACAGTGCTTAAGCACTGTGCCCTAACTTATCCTTATAAAACTTTATCAAGAAAATCCTTAGTTCGTTCATTTTGCGGATTGGAGAAGATTTCTTCAGGTGTTCCTCTTTCCACAACATAACCGCCATCCATAAAGATGACCTGATCAGCTACTTCACGGGCAAAGCCCATTTCATGAGTCACAATTACCATGGTCATACCCTCTTGTGCAAGCTGTTTAATAACATTCAGAACCTCACCGACCATTTCGGGATCAAGTGCACTCGTAGGCTCATCAAACAACATAATGTCAGGGTTCATGGCAAGAGCTCGTGCAATCGCCACACGTTGTTTTTGTCCGCCGGACAGTTGAGCTGGCATGGCATTGGCCTTATCTTCAAGACCCACACGAGCCAATAGCTTTAAGCCGATTTTTTTTGCTTCTTCTTTTGTAGCTTTATTCAGCTCAACAGGAGCCAAAGTAATATTATCTAGTACTGTCATATGCGGGAAGAGATTGAAATGCTGGAATACCATTCCGATATTTTCCCTAACTTTATTAATGTCTGTGTTTTTATCAGTTAAATGTTTATCATCAACTGTTACGTCACCTTCATTTACTTCTTCAAGTAAATTGAGGCAGCGCAGAAGTGTACTTTTACCGGATCCAGAAGGGCCGATTAAGCAGACAACTTCGCCTTCTTTAACCTCAAGACTGATATCCTTTAGTACTTCCAGCTTCCCGTATGATTTTTTTAATCCTTTTACTTTAAGCTTTCCCATTTT
This sequence comes from Bacillus sp. z14 (2026), assembly GCF_058313575.1. Taxonomy (NCBI): domain Bacteria; kingdom Bacillati; phylum Bacillota; class Bacilli; order Caryophanales; family Bacillaceae; genus Bacillus; species Bacillus sp. z14 (2026). Next base: position 574,535 of record NZ_JBZFQK010000003.1, on the reverse strand, counting down.
GGATCTTCCTTTCCATACGGTTTGATACCTTAGTTAAAATCATAATAATGATAAAGTATATAAACCCTACAATCAGCCACATTTGGAAGGACTCAAGGTTTCTGGCAATAATGATTTTTCCGCTTTGAGTCAATTCATTAATACCAATGATGGATAGGATAGAGGTATCTTTTAATGTAATGATAAATTGGTTAATGATAGATGGAATCATCAGACGGATTGCCTGTGGAAGGATAACCTTTGCCATTGCCTTTTTATATGGAAGACCAAGGCTTCGGGCAGCTTCCATTTGTCCCTTATCAACGGATTCGATACCACCGCGTACAATTTCAGCCATATATGCACCAGCATTTAAGCTTAATGTTATGATACCGGCAGCAACTGCAGATATACGGAAGTCAAGTGCTGCTGGAATACCGAAATAGATAAAGAAAGCTTGAACAATCAGTGGAGTTCCTCTAAAGATATCTACGTAAATGACGCCGATTGCCCTTAAGATTTTGAGATGGGACACACGCATCAGACCAAATATAATACCTAGGATACATGCTATAACGAGAGATACGACAGTCAATATCAGGGTCATTTGAAGACCTTTTAACAGACTTGGCATACTTGATTCTAATAAGCCGAAGAAACCGTTATTAGTATCGGTGCTTTTTTCTGCCTTCAAGTACTTATCCATAATATCCTGATATTCACCGGATTCTTTTAGATTGGCTAGACCTGTATTGAACTGCTCAATCAATTCCGCATTTTGCCCTTTAGCGACAGCAAATCCATAGGAGCCGCCTTTTTCTTTTTCAGTAACGATTTCTAATCCGTTGCCTTGCGTAATCCCATATGCCAGAACTGGGTAATCATCAAAAACAGCTGCAGAGTTACCTGTTTTAACATCGTCATACATATTGGCGGAATCATCAAAGGTTACCGTTTTAAAGCCATATTTATCTTTTATGCTTTCTGCAAAGCTGGCACCTTCTGTACCTGTTTTAATGGCTACCTTTTTTCCTTTTAAATCTTCATAGGATTTAATCTCTTCATTTCCCTCGGCAACCGCCATTACGACACCAGATTCAAAATAGGGATCGGAGAAATCAAATTTCAGTTGTCTTTCATCTGTTATACTCATTCCGGCAATAACGCCGTCTACTTGATTGGACTCTAGTGCTTGTACGGCTGCATTAAATCCAAGCGGCTTAATTTCTACTTCAAACCCTTGATTTTCAGCTATAGCATTGAGTAAATCGATATCTATACCTACAAATTCGCCATTCGTTTCCTGGAATTCAAATGGGGCAAATGTAATATCTGTTGCAATCTCATATTTTTTTCCTTCTGCTTTCGTGTTTAAAGCCGGGAATATAAATGAAGCAATCATGACAATAGCCATTGCTATTAGGAATGTGAATTTTGAAAATTTCTTCATTGTGAACCTCCTTCATATAAGTAACGTTTAAAAACCCTCTATATCCAATTGGGGCGGGTTAAAAGGGATGTTTTAATCTTATAACAGAATGTATGTATCTCTATGAGTATATATAAAGATACGGTTTTTTGGCAATCAATACTTACCAAATAATATTAGATTACTATAAGATTTCCATTTATTTGTTGTGAAGAAAAAGATGTAATAAAGGGTGGAGAAATAAAAAAAGAGCAGTATTATACGTATTTAATCTAATAAAATATATAGAGATTTGTAAATGGAAAGTACTTCCTAAATGTTATGTGAAAATAATCTAACTCACATATTAATACTGATTATGTATGGAAAACAGCTGAGAATGCTTTAACCATGTAAGTGTATCTTAAGCAAATTTTAGTTCTGAAGAATGAATTCTAAAGTATATTTCCATTTGTGCTCTAATTCTTTTGGAACTACATCCAGTATGGGTATTGATCTATAGAATTTAACTCCAAAGCCCTCCTCTTAATAATGTAAACACTACCTATTATGAGTATTTATGACTAATTTTATTTACCCTATTCAACACGATTCTAACTATATATTTAACAATAATTTAAATATGGATAATAAAATTAGTCCAGTTGTTAAAAAATAGATCAATCCTCGAGTGAGGATGATCTATTTTCTTCAGTATATATTATTGTAAATTCTTAATTGTAATACCGTTAACAGGTAAAAAGTTTTCCCCGGTATCCAGGTACGTTACAGATACCTCATCGTTTTCCTGCAGATATATGATCAAAGGATCCTTTTCAGAGGACATATTGTAGCTTTGTCCATTATCCAGAAGGAACGAAACGACGGTATATTCACCTGATTTTTCTTTATAGACTCTGATAACTTTCCCATCGATTTTCTTCTCAACACTTGTGGAGGTGCCGTTAACCGTTCCGCCGCCTTTTTGAAGTGCTGTTTTGTATAGCTTTAAGGCTTCATTTGGCGTTGACCCATATGCTGTTATTTCAGGATTGGCAGCAGATACAATGAAATAATTTTGTAGGAATCCATTTGAATCCAGGACTCCTGTTAACCAACTGGCTTCACCGTAAAAATTATAGATGATGGGCATTTCTCCTTCCCATTTCTTTTCTATAAACTTCTTCTCGATAATTTGCAGGGCACCCTGTGAATCCATGTAGGATTCCTCCATATTACCTGTATAATAGACAGCTTTACCTGTCCTGGAATTTGTGAGCGCATAGCCGAGCATAGAATCGACGCCTTCTTTAGGACTCGTGAAATCAGTGAAATAATACATATCTCCATTTTCATCAAAGATCGGACTTACATTCGCTTCGGTACCCTCATCAGAAGGCAGTTTAACATCTGATTTTCCAAATAGGCTGTTCCAATAGCCATGAATATAATTTCCGAAGTAGCTGTTTTGTGTACTGACGACTTCTGGTGCAACGGCACCATCAATAAATTCGGGCGCTTCAGAAAGGGAATAAGAGTTGGACTTCCCAGTTTTGGCATCCATCACCACAACACCTTTTACCTTAAAGCCATTTCTGGCAGAGACAAAATCACCATAAGAGCGAATATAAAATGGCGTGCCATTATCATCTACTTCAAGCTGTGAATCCCCATAGAATATGTAGGATGGATACTGTAGACGAATACGGCGCTCTGTTTCTTTATTGAAGAATGCAGAAGGAGTGTAGATCATTTCTGCATCAACAAATTTTGGGTTGGCTGATGAATCTGTAGCACTCAATATAAAGTAACCAGGAGTTTCTTTCCCTTTCAGCCATTTGAAGAATCCTGAAAATTCGACTGGAGCAATATAAACATACTCACCATCTACTTTTTGGATTTGTAAATTCCCTAATTCGTAGTAGCTCGTATTTGGTACCTGGCCAAATGCTTTTTTCATTTTATTGCGCGCGTATTGAGGAGGCACGCTGGCCGGCTTTTTATTTTCATCAAATGTTTGAATTTCTTCTTTGATGTCCATTTTAGCTATAGTATACTTTTCATCGGCATTGAACAGAAATGCCGTTAAAAAATAGAGACCGACAAGCAAACTACCTGCAAATAAAATACCCTTAATGGTTCTCTCCATACCCGTAGCAAGCATTGAACCCAGCAAGGTTAGTATGATGACAAAAATCCAAAGAGAAGAGATAGTTTGATCCAATAGGGTGAAGTAATAAAATAAAAATGCTCCAATCGTGATTAATGCAGCTAAGCTGACAAAAACAAGCAGTTTTGTTTTCCCCTTCATATGGATACGTAATTTTTCATTATTTTTGAATGGCACAAGAATAAGTGCCGATATAATCCCAATGATAATGGAATAGATGAAGATATTTCCCACAAAGTACCCCTCCTTATTTTTTCTATAATTTACCTTAATATCCTATACGAATAACTGGCCAAAATGATTCATGAATTGGAAATATTCATGAATTTTAGTTGCTGTAACTTGATTTAGGATATTCTTTATTATAAATCAAAAATATTTTAAATATTATAAATTATTATTGACATTGCTAAACAAGATAGGATATAGTTGGAAACATCAAATTTAATTGAATAGCAAGCGATTCTTATCGAGAGAAGTGGAGGGATTTGGCCCTATGATACTTCGGCAGCGGATTTTTACTATGGTAAAAATACTGTGCTAATTCCAACAAACATCTGTTTGAGAGATAAGAGGAAGCTTTAAGCGAACATATTTCTACTTGTCTTTTTATGTATATGTTCATACAAAGCCTCTTCTGTCTAATGACAGAAGGGGCTTTTTGCATTTCGAATTTTTTAGGCCTGGAGGAGAGAACATGATTGAGTTTCGAAACATAAAAAAGTCATATCAAGCAAATGGTCAAAGCGTAGATGCTCTGAGAGGCGTTCATTTAACGGTTGAAAAAGGGGATATTTTTGGAGTGGTAGGATACAGCGGGGCCGGGAAAAGTACACTTTTGCGTTTAGTTAATATGCTTGAACGGCCTACTGAGGGGGAGGTCCTTTTGAATGGTAAATCGTTTGCCAGTCTCAAAGCAAAGGAATTAAGGGCAGAGAAAAAGAAAATCGGGATGATCTTTCAACATTTCAATTTACTTCAATCTAAGACGGTATTTGATAATGTAGCGATTCCATTGATACTATCCGGCGTTCGTAAAGAAACGATTCAAAATAGAGTTCGAGAATTACTGGAGTTCGTGGGGTTATCAGCTAAGGGTCGAAGTTACCCGGATGAATTGTCAGGGGGACAGAAGCAGAGGGTTGGAATTGCGAGAGCTCTGGCCACGAATCCATCTATCCTGCTATGTGACGAAGCTACATCGGCATTGGATCCGCAGACGACCAGGGATGTTTTAGAGCTATTGAAAAAAATAAACCGAGAATACAATATAACAATTTTGCTTATTACACATGAAATGTCGGTGATTAAAGAGATATGCAATAAGGTCGCTGTCATGGAAAATGGGAGGGTTGTTGAGCAGGGTCCTGTTCTTGATATTTTTTCCAAGCCAACCACTGAGGTTGCCAAGCGGTTTGTTAGAACAGTCATTCACGACGAGATTCCGCAGAGCTTTTTGAAATCCTTAAAGGAGAATAAACCAGCAGTTTGGAAACTTAATTTTTTGGGATCTTCGTCTGGCAAGCATCTACTTTCAACAGTGGCGAAAAGTTTTGATGTCCATTTAAGTGTTCTTTCTGCCAATATTTCTGAAATACAGGAAACCCCTTTTGGGAATTTAATCGTTGAGGTCATCGGTGAAACAGAAGAAATAAAGAAGGCGATCCAATACATAGAGAGTGAGGATGTGCTCTTGCAGGAGGTTAAGCTATCATGAATGAACAGTTTTTAGGAATGGAAATTACACTTGAACAGTTACTGATTGGATTCAGTGACACACTCTATATGGTTTTCTTCTCCTTACTATTCGCGGCCGTGATTGGATTGCCTTTAGGGATTTTACTCGTCATAACGAGAAAGGGTCACATTCTGGAGAATAAGTGGGTGTTTAATATATTGAACCCAATCATTAATATTTTACGCTCGGTTCCCTTCATTATTTTATTGGTGGCTTTGATTCCATTTACACGATTGGTTGTTGGATCGGCGATTGGAACGAATGCCGCCATTGTACCGCTTGTATTTTATGCAGGTCCTTATATTGCCAGATTGGTTGAAAATTCATTATTGGAAGTTGATAAGGGAATTATTGAAGCAGCTCAGTCAATGGGCGCGACTGAATGGCAGATCATTTTTCGGTTTTTAATACCAGAGGGACTTAGCTCTCTTGTTTTAACCTTTACAACAGCAACTATTGGGCTGGTTGGAGCCTCAGCAATGGCAGGGGCAGTAGGAGCTGGAGGAGTTGGAGATCTTGCCCTCACCTATGGTTATCAGAGGTTTGACACTAACACCATGATTGTAACCGTTGCGGCACTGGTAATCATTGTACAGCTTTTACAATCCATAGGTAATACGCTGGCTAGAAAAATAAGAAGACGATAAAGAAGGAGATGGAAAAAATGAAAAAACTTTTTCTTACTATTTTAATAATTGCATGTACTGTCGTAACAGCAGCATGTGGAAGCGATTCGAAAGGCAGTGCAAAAGAGGGCAGCTCTACCATTAAGGTTGGAGTAAGCAGCGGAGACACAAGAATATGGGATTATATTGCTGAACTCGCTAAGGAGAAGGGGCTCAATATAGAGCTTGTAAAGTTCAGTGATTATATTTTGCCGAATACAGCTCTAAATGATGGCGAAGTGGATGCTAACGCATTCCAGACCATTTCTTACTTTGAAGAACAAGTGGAAGAAAGAAAATTAGATCTTGAGCCACTAAGCTCTACTGTTATTGCACCAATGGGAATCTACTCAAATAAGCATAAGGATTTAAAGGAATTGCCTGATGGGGCTAAAATTGCTGTCCCTAATGAAGGTACAAATCTTGGCCGGGCGCTACTTCTTTTGCAGGAGGCTGGCTTCATTACACTAACAGATAATTTTGATGGAATAGGCTCTTTGGAAAAAATTAAATCAAATCAAAAAAATATTAAACTCGAACTGGTAGCTGCCGGGAATACACCGCGTTTTCTTGAAGATGTAGATGCATCTATTATAAACAATAACTTTGCGGTTGAGGCAGGATTGACATTAAAGGATGCCTTGTTCCATGAAAGTGCAACGGCCAAACCATACATTAATATTATCGCTATAAAAAAAGGGGATAAAGACCGCGCTGAGCTAAAAAAACTGGCAGACATCTATCATTCAGAGGAAGTGGAGGATTTTATCCTTAAAACATTTAAAGGAAATACCATTCCGGCTTTTGTTTCAATAGAAGAATTGGTTAATTATCAGGATGCCTGGACCAGCCCGGCAGTCGATCAATGAATTACTTCGGATACTAACATAGGTATAAGATTATTAGAGAGATTGGAGGCAGAGCAATGATTAAAAACGAAGGTCGCATTTTTCATAAAGATATTATCAATGAATATATAGATCAGCAGAAAAACAAATATATAAATATAAGCCACCAAATTCATGAAAATCCAGAAATAGGGAATGAAGAATTCTTTGCATCTGAAACACTGACCAAGGTATTAATCGATGCTGGCTTTGAGGTAACAAATGATATTGCTGGCCATAAAACTGGATTTTTAGCGAGGAAATCATCCTCAAAGCCGGGGCCTACGATAGCTTTTCTTGCCGAGTATGATGCGCTTCCTGGCCTTGGCCATGCATGCGGCCATAATATCATTGGCATCACCAGCGTAGCGGCTGGAATTTCGCTTGGTTTAGTACTCGAGGAAATAGGGGGAACGGTACTTGTTTACGGTACCCCGGCAGAAGAAGGGGGTCAAAATGGAAGTGCGAAGGGCAGTTATGTAAAGCATCAATTGTTTGACGGTGTGGATGCAGCTATTATCATTCATCCTTCTGGTCAAACGAGAACAACTCAGCCTTTCTTGGCTGTTAATCCCCTTGACTTTCATTTTTATGGGAAACCGGCGCATGCTGCGGCAGCACCAGAGGAAGGGATTAATGCACTTGATGCGGTCATCCAGTTATTTAATGGGATTGGCGCATTGAGACAGCAGCTGCCGACAGATATAAGGGTTCATGGCATTATTCCAAATGGAGGAGATGCACCTAATATCATTCCTGATTATGCCTCTGCAAGATTCTATATTAGAGCTTCAACTTGGAAAAGTTGTGAGGAAATATCGGAAAGGATTATTCAGATTGCCAAAGGTGCGGCGTTGGCAACCGGAGCCGATGTAAAAATAGAAAGATTTCAAAATGAAGTTCATGATTTCGTTCTGAACACGGCTCTTGATGAGGTACTTCGAGAAGAACTGGCAGCTCTAGGTGAGGAGGTTGTACAGGGTACGCGGAATGCATCCGGTTCAACAGATGCAGGAAATGTAAGCCATGTTGTTCCGACAGCGCATCCTTATATCAAAATTGGTCCGAATGATCTAATCGCCCACACAAAAGAATTTAGAGAGTGTGCTATATCAGAACTTGGAGACCAAGCCGTCATTACTGGTGCAAAAGCCTTGGCCAATACAGGTTATCGCCTTCTGACAAATCAGTCGTTACTGCAGAGGATTAAGGATGAATTCCTTAAAGCTAAAACAAGTGATATTTAAACAAGCCTAAATATCGACTTGCGACAATATAAATTGAGTATCCACTGCCCTGTTCTTCTTTTAGTATTTTTAACTCATAAAGAAATTAAGTACCACATAATTCTAAATAAGGTAAAATTAGTGTATGTGTATTTCTAATTACCAATCGTGAGAAACAGGGGAGTGGATCATGGATGGCGATACTCATTACAGGTGGTGCTGGTTATATAGGCAGCCATGCGGCAGTTGAATTCTTAAAAGCGAATTATGATATTGTGGTGCTGGATAATTTCTCTAACAGTCATGTGGAAGCAATTGAAAGAGTGAAAGAGTTAGCTGGTAGGAACTTTCCTTTCTATAATATAGATTTAGTAGATAAGGAAGCTGTTGACCAATTGTTTGCAAAATATGATTTTGATTCAGTTGTCCATTTTGCCGGTTTAAAAGCAGTTGGTGAGTCCATTTCGATGCCTCTGAAATATTATGAAAATAATGTGACGGGTACCATCAGACTATGTGAAGTTATGGCGAAGCATCAGGTGAAGAAGCTGGTATTCAGCTCTTCTGCCACTGTATATGGTATGCCGGATCGGGTACCGATTGATGAGTCCTTTCCATTATCAGCAACCAATCCATATGGCCGTTCAAAATTAATGATAGAGGAAATCCTGTGTGACTTGCATGTTTCCGATCCAGAATGGAGTATCGCCTTGCTGAGGTACTTCAATCCTATAGGAGCTCATGAATCAGGAAGAATCGGTGAGAATCCAAGTGGTATTCCCAATAATTTAATGCCATATATCACACAGGTTGCCATTGGAAAAAGAGATAAATTATCCGTTTTTGGCAGCGATTATGAAACTCATGATGGTACCGGTGTTCGCGACTATATCCATGTAGTCGATTTAGTGAAGGGCCATTTGAAGGCATTGGAATATCTGCAGGGTAGATCTGGAGTAGAAGCATTTAATCTTGGAACAGGAAACGGATATAGTGTCCTGGACCTGGTGTATGCTTTCGCAAGTGTTAGCGGAAGGAAAATCCCTTACGAATTAGTGGAACGGAGGCCCGGTGATGTGGCTGTTAGTTACGCTGATTCCGTAAAGGCCGCAAAGGTACTGGTCTGGAAAGCAGAAAAGAGTCTGAAGGATATGTGCGCAGATTCATGGAAATGGCAAAGGCAAAATCCGAATGGTTATGATCAGACAATTATAAATTCTTAGTGGAGAATTGGATGATGGAGTTGATGATTAAGCCCGATTCCATTTTCGTTTACATATTGGGTAAACAGATAGCATCAAAGTTGCTATCAGCCATGTATTGAAATAACCTATTTAATAGAAGAGAGAGGGGGAAGCCACCTGAAAATCGCCTGTGTACAAATGGATATCGAGTATGGAAAGCCAAATGAAAATTTTAAGCATGTAACAGAGTCTATATCTGAGGCGGCCCAGAATGGTGCGGATTGTATTGTGCTACCTGAAATGTGGAATACAGGCTATGCACTGCAACAGCTGGGGGATCTTGCTGATCTTGAAGGAAAGGAAACGATTAAGCTACTTTCCTCACTGGCATTAAAGTACAATGTCAATATTGTTGGCGGCTCTGTATCTGTGAAAACCTCAAAAGGGTATTTTAATAGAATGTATGTATTCAATCGCCTTGGAGAGGTTATATCTGAGTATGATAAAGCTCATCTTTTTAACGTAATGGATGAACATAAATATCTTATAGCAGGACAAAAAGAGAATTTATTTAAGATAGATGGGAACATGAGCGGGGGCCTGATTTGCTATGATATCCGCTTTCCCGAATGGGGAAGAAAACATGCTTTGGCGGGAGCAAAGCTTATATTCGTAGTGGCAGAATGGCCGGAAGCAAGAGTGGATCATTGGGTAACGCTCTTGAAGGCACGAGCCATAGAAAACCAGCTATTTATTATAGCTGTCAACCGAGTCGGAAAAGATCCTAATAACACATTCGGCGGATTTTCCATGGTTATCAATCCATGGGGCGATACAATTGCAATTGGTTCTACAGCAGAATCTATCCTTTATGCTGACTTAAACATACAGGAAGTCGATCAGGTACGAACTCGCATCTCCGTTTTTGAGGACCGAAGAGAGGATTTATATAATAGAAAAAAGTAAGCTTCAGACATACAATAAAAAGGAGACTCTTAAAAAAGAGCCTCCTTTGTTTATTATTTAGTTAAGGAATCTAGTACCAAATCGATTGTTTTAGCATTGGCCGTTTTAGCATTGGTTGTCCAGTTGCTGGAATCTTCAAATGTATAAACATTTCCTTTTTGGACAGCCGGAATGGATCTATAAATAGAGCTGTTTTCCAATGTTTCCATTCCTGGTTCGCCGCTCGCTGCAGCAATAAAGAGGTGGTCTGCATCCAAATCCGCTAATGCCTCAAGTGAAGTGCCCTGCCATGTTGCCTGTGCTTCACCAAGTTTACTAATATAAGTTGGCATCTTAATTCCTAAATCATTATAGAGTACATTTGAAGCGTAACGATCACCCTCGAAAACAAAGTACTGACCGCCTGTTACCCAAATCAGAGCGGCAGACTCATCTCCGATTTTCTCTTTAACTGCTGTTTTAGCTTCCGCAGCTTTATCCTCATAGTCTTGAATTGCTTTTTTTGCCTGATCTTCTTTACCGAACAACTCGCCCATTTTTGTCAGTAAAGTTCTCCAGTCAGCAGCATCTTCTTCCTTAAATACATAGGTTGGAGCTACTTTTTTGTATTCCTCATACTGGCCTTCCTGAATAGCAGCTTCAGATTCGAACATAATTAAGTCTGGTTCCGCTTCGATCACATCTTCTATCGGCATATCCCATGAAATCAAAGGAACATCCTTAAGTTCATCCTGTAAATAATTATGAACAGTTGTACCGATTGACCATTGAGCAGCAGGTTTAATGCCCAAAGTGACTAAATAATCCTCTAAATTTGGTGCCAGTATTCTTTTAGGGTCTTTAGGGAAGCTCATTTCACCGATTGCATCTGTAACCTTCTTGTCAGACTGCTCCTTGTTAGAAGTATCATTGTCATCATTTGAGCCACAGGCTGCAAGCAATAATACTGCACACAGCATGAATACCAGAAGACGTGTGTATTTATTATTTATTACCATTGCTATATCCTCCTTTAGTATGTAAAATAAATTCGTTACTATTAATGATAATCATTCTCATTTGAAGGGTCAAAGGAAATTCATACCTATTCATTTTAAGGTAACACTAGAAAGGTGGATTCCTTTGGACTACATATTATAATTTTGAAGGACTGAACGTACGTGCAGAAGAACGAGGATAGAAATATTCCATCTCGCAGGGAACGGATTGGCATTGTTCTCCCGCTGTCTTTTTTACTACTACTAGTTATTTTTATTACTTCATTAATAATTGGAACAAAAATGATAGACCTTTCAACAGTATGGGAGGCTTTGCTCCATAGAAATCCTGATAATGTGACACATCAGATTATTTGGGAAATCAGATTGCCGCGGGCACTGATAGCAGGCCTTGTTGGGGCATACTTAGCCATTTCTGGTGCTGTTATGCAGGCATTGACTAGAAATCCACTTGCTGAACCATCTCTTTTGGGAGTATCCAATGGGGCTGCATTTGCTTTAGTTTTATCATTAACGGTTTTCTCTGGATTATCCATAATGGGTTCTATTAGTGCATCCATGATTGGAGCAGGATTGGCTGTCCTATTGGTATTTTCTTTATCTGCCTTATCCAGAGGAGGGGTAACACCAGTTAAATTGGCTTTGGCGGGTATGGCAACTGGGATGTTTTTAAGTTCTTTGACAACCAGCATGGCTTTATATTTTGATGTCACGAAAAGTATTAGCTTCTGGTATGCAGGTGAATTGGCGAATAGTCATTGGGTTGAGGTAAAAATAATTACAGCGGTTGGCTTAATAGGATTGCCTATTTTACTTAGTATTGCACATTCGCTTACGTTATTATCGCTTGGTACGGATGTAACGAAGGGGCTTGGGGTTAACATCAAGCTAGTCCGAGCTTTAGGAATTATCGTTATTTTATTACTGACTGGCAGCTCGGTTGCGGTCTCTGGGACGATTGGTTTTATCGGTCTTGTCATTCCTCATATAACCAGGATGTTGATTGGAACGGACTATAGAAAGTTACTGCCTCTCGCAGCTGTTCTCGGAAGTGCCTTGTTATTGTTGGCCGATGTTGCCTCAAGAGTGATTAATCCCCCATATGAAACTCCGGTTGGTGTTATGACAGCACTTATTGGAGTTCCTTTCTTCCTGTACCTTGTTCGCAGTGAAGGGAGGCAATTGTTTTGAAGAAGATTGCTAATTTGCCAAGAGTATGGATTGCTTTGTTCATACTAATTATTACGGTCAGTTTAATCAGTCTGAATATAGGAAAGGTCAGTATTTCACCAGCAGAGGTGTGGCAGACGATTGTGGGAAATGGAACAGCTAAGCAGGAGCTTGTTTTATTTGAGATCCGGTTGCCGGCTATCTTACTGGCTATTTTGGTAGGAGCAGGAATGGCTATATCGGGAGCAGTATTGCAAACAGTTGCTCAGAATGAATTAGCGGAGCCTGGGATATTAGGGATTAATGCAGGTGCTGGTCTTGCTGTATTAATTTATATTACTGTATTTCAATCTACGCTTGGCAGTCAGAGCCAGATAGGTACATTTATTATGCCCTTCTTTGCATTTGCCGGAGCCATGCTTACAGCCGTATTGATATTGGCATTATCATGGAAGAAAGGGCTGCACACGATTCGCCTTCTTTTAGTTGGAATCGGTATTAATGCTGGATTTTCAGCTGTCTTAACTGCCATGCAGCTCAGATTGAATCCGCATGATTTCATGAAAGCGATAGTTTGGTTATCCGGAGATCTTTGGGCTACACAGTGGAAATATGTGTGGGCCTTGCTGCCGTGGTTTTTAATCTTAATTCCATTTATTTTATATAAATCACACACACTAAATGTATTAAATCTTGGGAGTCTTGTATCGTCAGGACTGGGAATTCGTACAGAAAAAGAGCGCTTAGTTTTAATTGGTGCCGCAGTTGCATTGGCTGGGTTAGGTGTGACAGTTGGCGGGGGGATTGCTTTTCTTGGACTAATAGCACCCCATATTGCAAGGAAGCTTGTTGGTCCTAAACATGGGGCATTTTTACCAGCTTCAGCTATGATTGGAGCCCTTATTTTGCTGTTGGCAGATATGCTGGGTAAAAATATGTTCCGTGTCGATATTCCTTCAGGGGTAATCGTCTCTATTATCAGTGCTCCATATTTTATTTATCTCTTAATGAAATCAAAGTAGAGGAGGGGTAAACCTTTTGGAATTGTCAGCTCGGAATTTAAAAATAGGCTACGACGGAAATGTAATTGTTCCTTCACTGAATTTAGATATAAAAAAAGGAGCGATTACAGCCATTATTGGTCCAAATGGCTGTGGAAAATCGACTATTTTGAAGACAATGGCAAGATTACATCCAGCTATGTATGGATCAGTTATTTTAGATGGAAAAGATATTAAGAATACACCTACAAAGGAGATTGCCAGAAAAATGGCTATCCTGCCCCAGTCACCGGAAGCTCCTGCCGGTCTTTCTGTAATCGACTTGGTCTCTTATGGAAGAACTCCATATCAGGGCGGTTTCTCACGCTTAAATGAACATGACAGAGAAATGGTCGATTGGTCGATTCGTGTTACTGGATTAAGTGATTTTAAAGATCATGCAGTGGACTCCTTATCCGGCGGGCAACGTCAGCGTGCATGGATTGCAATGGCAATTGCCCAGGAGACGGGGTTATTGTTACTGGATGAACCAACCACGTATTTGGATATGGCTCACCAGCTGGAGGTTCTTGAGCTTTTAAAAAAACTGAATCACGAGGATGGCCGAACCATTGTGATGGTGATCCATGATTTGAATCATGCTAGCCGGTTTGCAGATGAATTGGTTGCGATTAAAATGGGTCAGTTAATTTTACAGGGGAGTTCTAATGAAGTTATGAGTTCGGAAGTATTAAAAGAAGTATTCCAGATTGATGCTTCTATTGTAGAGGATCCCAGAACCGGTAAACCGGCAATCATTTCGTATGATTTAGTGAAATGATGAAAAATATGAGGGGGCTATGAGTGATGAAACACTGCAGTAAACAGTGTTTCATCACTCAAAAGCCCCCTGTTTATATAAATTCTGGATGCTACTCTAGCTTAAGCTTTTTAATCTTCTGGGTCAGGCTTGGTCCACACAGAAACACTGCCACCATTTACAGGGAATGTTGCCCAGCCTTCCTCGTCAATCTCAATCTTATCTGGTCGGTTGCTTGTACAATCAGTCCATATTTCTCCGGCACGTTCAGCTCCTACACACATTCTTTTTTCGCCCTCGTCACCGTTTGAAATAACAACAGCGCAGCCAGAGTTCTCCTTTTCTTCGGTTCCTAATCTTACCCACCCAATGGTATTTGGATGGTCAAAGTAATCGACCTGTCCTCCATAGGCTTTATGGACCCTTGCATAAAGAAGCGGATCAATCAGTTTGTTTTTTCTCCCAACTGGGTTTTCGCCGCCAACTCCATAATAATCCCCGTAAAAAACACACGGGTAACCGTCATGGCGAAGTAAGATGAGTGCATAAGCAGATGGTTTAAACCAATCTTCGATCCATGATTCCAGAGATTCTTCCGGCTGTGAGTCATGGTTGTCTACGAAGGTTACCGCATTTAAAGGATTAGATTCTACTAGAGTATTATGAAAAATGGTTGTAAGGTCAAAATCTCGTCCCATTTGAGAAGCTTGATGTAATTTATAGTGGAGAGGCACATCAAATAAATCAAGTGTATGATCAACTTTTTCTAAATACTCCTGGCATGCCCGTAAATCGGGATTCCAGTATTCTCCCACCATATAAAAGTCATCACCATGAGCTTCTCTCATTTCAATGGCAAATTCTTTAATAAAGGTATAATCAATATGCTTAATGGCATCTAAGCGATACCCCTCACATTTAATGGTTTCAGCGAGCCATCTTCCCCAATTTTTCATTTCATTTCGTACATCTGGAAGGCGATAATCAATATTGGCAAACATTAAATAGTCATAGTTTCCAAACTCTTTATCAACATGTTCATTCCAGCCTTTATTTTCACCGAGAATTTTAAATACACCTGTTCGAATGGTTCCTTCATCATAATCAGTTCCATTGAAATGCTCCATATTCCATTTGAAATCAGAATACGTATTACCGCGCCCGGGAAACGTGAACTTCGTCCAGCCATCGATATCAAATGGTTCCGATATCTCTTGTGTACGGTCATTCTGATCAACTTCTACAACCTTAAATCTCTCTGTTTCATCCGCACCTGCTTTATGGTTCATAACGATGTCTGCATACACACAAATATCATTTTCTTTGCATGCTTCAACTGCTTCTATCAACTCATCCTTCGTACCATATTTCGTGCGTACAGAACCATTTTGATCAAATTCCCCTAAATCATATAAATCATATATACCATAACCTGTATCTTCAGGTGTTTGTCCTTTCGTTGGGGGTGGGATCCAAACAGAATCTATTCCGCAGTTTTTTAATACTGGTGCTAATTCCTTCAACCGTTTCCAATGAGTACCATCAGGTAAAATATGCCACTCAAAAAATTGCATCATTGTATGGTTATGCCCCATTTGTACCACCTCGCATCTCTCTATTAGCAGCTTCAACTATAAAACAATATTTACCTATTTACCCGCTAAGCATACCTTTAGAAACATGAAATGAAAATATAATTAATAAATCGTATTTGTTGCGAGAAGTACGTCTCTTAAGATGGGAAAACAAATAGTCAAAATGAATAAGAATCAACATTCACACGGTGAATAAGAACGTTGGTGAATAAAATTATAATGCTGGCAAATCAACGATTATAAAGGCTTGATGAGGAAGTGCTACATTTTGCTCTTTTACCGAAACAATTAAATTATTAGTATAAAAATATTTCAGCAGGTAGGATGGAATATTTGTGATAAAATGTAAGGAATGTAAGCGGATAAATACATATCTGTGCAGATCAGGATGGTGAGGGAATGGAAACGATCGCTGAAAAGCATGTAAATCTGTATAAAGAGAGTCAGCGAGATAAAGGGCGCCTGCTAATTAGCTGTCCGGACAAAAAAGGAATTGTGGCAGCAGTATCTGATGTCTTGTTTAAACAAGGCGCTAACATCCTGGAATCAAATCAATATTCAACAGACAGTAATGGCGGTACGTTTTTTATGAGGATCGAATTCGAATGCTCTGATTTGGCTAAAAACGAGAAGAAACTAAAAGAAGAATTCCTTTCAATAGCGAATAAGTTTAAGATGAAGTGGGATATAATTTTTAACTATCACATAAAGAAAACGGCTATATTTGTTTCAAAGGAGCTCCATTGTTTAAGAGAGCTGCTATGGGAGTGGCAATCAGGAGATTTAATGACAGAGATTCCGATCGTAATCAGTAATCATCTGGCTGCTAAAGAGCTGGTAGAATCGCTGCACATCCCTTTTTACTATATACCTGTGTCGAAGGAAACAAAGGAAGATGCGGAGTTAAGGCAGAAGGAGCTGCTCGATAAACATCAAATCGATCTAATCGTGTTAGCGCGCTACATGCAAATTCTTTCGCCAAGCTTTGTTGAAATGTATGAGAATAAAATCATTAATATTCATCACTCCTTTTTGCCGGCGTTTATGGGAGCACGACCGTATGAAAGAGCGTTTGCACGTGGGGTTAAATTAATTGGAGCAACCAGTCATTATGTAACAGATGATTTAGATGAAGGGCCCATCATTGAACAGGATATTATGCGGGTTAATCATCAGGATAATATTCAGCAATTGAAGAAAATAGGACAATCCATTGAAAGAAATGTGCTGAGCAAAGCTGTGAAATGGCACTTACAGGACAGGATTATTGTTCAGGGGAATAAGACAATTGTTTTTTAGGTCAATAAAATAAAAGAGTGAAAATTAGTGGAAAACTAGGGGACCAAAATGGAAGCGGATAAAAAAAGTAAAGTGATAGAAGCTGCTAAACTTTATTATTTACTGGATTATACACAGAATGAAATTGCAAAAAAACTCGGTGTTTCAAGGCCTACGGTGTCACGTATGCTGCAAACGGCTAAAAGAGAAGGGATTGTCCAAATTAAAATAGATGATATGGAAGAAAATTTGGAGAATCTTGAGGTTAAACTTGAAGAAAAATATAAGTTAAAAAAGGCAGTAGTAACACCTGTACCACAATATGAGGATCACACTATCAAAACTTCTATTGGATTAAAGGCTGCAGAATATCTTGATACAATTGTTAAGGATGATGACATTATAGGAGTGACATGGGGAACGACTCTCTATCATGTGGCAGTGGAGTTGAAGAAAAAGGCAGTAAATAATGTGAAGATTGTGCAGCTTAAAGGTGGAATCAGCCATTCCGAGACGCATACCTATGTATCAGAAATTCTATATTTATTCGGGAAGGCTTTCCGTACTACTCCATTGCATTTACCTTTACCGGCGATTGTCGACCAGGTAGTTGTTAAACAAGCAATGATGGCAGACAGACATATTAAAGGAATTATTGAAACTGGAAAAGAAGCTAATATTGCATTATTCACATGTGGGCCGGTTAAACCAGAATCTCTGCTCTTTAAGCTTGGTTATTTTACGGAAGAAGACTTGGAGATGCTTTATTCTAAGGCTGTGGGTGATATTTGTTCACGCTTTTTCGATTCAAAGGGAAATATATGTAACAACTCATTGAACGAACGTACTTTGGGAATTGACCTTGAAGAGCTGAAGGAAAAAGAATATTCGATATTGGTTGCCGGCGGTACTCAAAAGGTAGATTCCATTCACGCGGCTCTAAAGGGACAATTCGCCAATGTATTAATCACCGATCAATATACGGCAAGGTTTATTTTGGATAAATAAATATATCACCTATATATGAATATGGTTCTAACCTCCTGTTTATCCTAATAGGAGGTTTTTAGTGTTAAAAAATGGATAAAGGGGTCAATAAGGATACACCTACAAAATGTTTTACATTTGTTCACACTTTAATGTTACTTTTGTTCAATTAATATGGTATAGTTAGTTTTGTAAGTGCTACCAATATTTTCACTTACATGGTTATTCCAAGTAATGGTGGCTATTTTACGATAATTCAAAAATGAGGTGTAAAATCATGAGAATGGTTGACGTTATTGAAAAGAAACGTAACGGTCATGAGTTGAATAAAAGTGAAATCCAGTTTGTTATTGAAGGATTTACGAATGGAAGTATACCCGATTATCAAATGTCAGCATTTGCTATGGCGATTTATTTTCAAGGTATGACTCAGGAAGAAAGAGTTAACCTAACTGAGCTAATGGTTGAATCAGGAGATCAAATTGATCTTTCACAAATAAAGGGCGTAAAAGTAGACAAGCATAGTACTGGTGGTGTTGGTGACACAACTACACTTGTGTTGGCACCTTTAGTAGCAGCACTTGGAGTACCGGTTGCAAAAATGTCCGGACGTGGTCTAGGTCATACAGGCGGAACCATTGATAAGCTGGAAGCTGTTCCAGGATTTCATGTAGAAATTTCAAATGAGGATTTTATTAATCTTGTAAATAAAAATAAAATTGCTGTTATTGGACAAAGCGGTGACTTAACACCAGCTGATAAAAAACTATACGCATTACGTGATGTAACAGCAACAGTTGATTCTATTCCTCTAATTGCAAGCTCCATCATGAGCAAGAAAATTGCAGCTGGAGCAGATGCTATTGTCCTGGATGTTAAAACAGGCGATGGGGCATTCATGAAAAACCTTGATGATGCAAAAGAATTAGCAAGAGCAATGGTTGATATCGGGAATGGAGTTGGCAGAAATACAAAAGCTATCATTTCAGATATGAGTCAGCCACTTGGATTTGCAGTTGGTAATGCATTGGAAATTAAAGAAGCTATCGACACATTAGTAGGTAGAGGTCCGGCTGATTTACATGAACTATGCTTAACTTTGGGAAGCCATATGGTCATACTAGCTGGTAAAGCTGAAACAACTGAAGAGGCACGTGGCATGCTTGAGGAAGTTATGCATAATGGAAAAGCGCTTGAAGTATTCAAAACATTCCTTGCTTCACAGGGCGGGGATGCATCTGTGATAGATGATCCATCCAAACTTCCAACGGCTAAATACCTTATTGAAGTCCCTGCAAAGTCTTCTGGATATGTTGCTGGTATTCAGGCGGAGGAAATTGGTGTTGCTGCCATGATGCTTGGAGCAGGCCGTGCTACGAAAGAATCTGTAATTGACTTGGCTGTTGGAATTGTTTTGAATAAAAAAGTTGGCGATGAAGTTGCGGAAGGCGAATCACTTGTAACTGTACATTCCAACTCAGAAGAAATTGCCAATGTATTGGAAAAAATTTACGGAGCATACAACATCAGTACTGAAAAAGTACAGGCTCCAACATTAATTTACACAGAAATTCATTAATATAAGCTTTTGGAAGGCAGGAATTAAGACATGACTACAAAATTAACATCTTTAATCGACCATACGTTATTAAAAGCGGATGCTAGAGAAGAACAAGTAAAGACAATTGTTGAAGAGGCAAAGGAATATAAATTTGCATCTGTATGTGTGAATCCAACATGGGTAAAAAAATGTGCAGAAATGCTAAAAGATACACCCGAAGTAAAAGTATGTACAGTCATTGGTTTCCCTCTTGGAGCGAATACTCCTGAAGTAAAAGCATTTGAAACTACTAATGCAATCGAAAATGGTGCAGACGAAGTCGATATGGTAATCAATATCGGTGCTATGAAGGATGGCCGTTATGATGAGGTTGAAGCTGATATTAAAGCAGTAGTTGATGCAGCAAAAGGTAAAGCATTAGTAAAAGTGATCATCGAAACATGCCTATTAACAAAAGAAGAAATTGAGAAAGCATGTCAGCTGGCTGTTTCTGCTGGTACAGACTTTGTTAAAACATCAACTGGATTCTCTACAGGCGGAGCAACAGTGGAAGACATCGCTCTAATGAGAAAAACAGTTGGAGCAGAAATCGGCGTTAAAGCTTCCGGCGGCGTTAGAAGTCTTGAGGATGCAAAAGCGATGACAGAAGCTGGTGCTACACGTATTGGTGCAAGCTCTGGAGTCTCTATTGCAAAAGGCGAAACAGCAAATTCAGACTATTAATTAATTGAAGAAGTTTGTGGGAGGCCCCCTAATGGATAAAAACAGTTTAATTCAAGAAGCAATCGAAGCACGTAAACAGGCATATACACCTTATTCTAAATTTAAGGTGGGAGCAGCTGTCTTAACTACAAGTGGACATGTTTTCCGTGGATGTAATATCGAAAATGCATCATACGGCCTGACAAATTGCGCTGAACGCACAGCCATATTTAAAGCTGTTTCAGAAGGTGAACCAAAAGTAGAGGCAATTGCTATTGTTGCCGATACGGAAGGTCCGGTTTCACCATGTGGAGCTTGCCGACAAGTAATAGCTGAGTTTAGTGATAACAATACAAAAGTCTATCTATCCAACTTGAAGGGTGATCTGTTGGAGACTTCAATTGCAGAATTACTGCCAGGATTTTTTAAATCGACGGACATGGGGAAATAAAGTGAAACTAATGCTTCGGTGGGGTACCGCCGGCCAATAGTTGAACGGGATAATTTAAATCATTAACCAAGAGCGTTTCCGGCTCCAATCTCTAAACAGGTAGTATTGGAGCCGGATTCTGTAAAGTAGAATGGGTTTTTTAGTTAAGGTGTACACGTAAAATAATCTAAACATCTTAGTGGAGGAATTATGAAATATTTAATTTCAATCATCGGGTTACTTGCAGTGGTAGGGTTGGCTTTGTTAGTGAGTTCAAACAGGAAACAAATCAAGTATAAATATATTGGGATAATGGTTGTTATTCAAATTGCGTTAGCAGCTTTATTATTAAATACTAAATTCGGCTTTGTTTTAATCCAAGGGATTGCCACCGTATTTGGATATTTACTGAAATTTGCAGAAGCAGGGGTATCATTTGTGTTTGGCGGAATGGCAAATGAAGGAGAAGCACCATTTTTCCTTACAGTACTATTGCCAATTGTTTTTATATCGGTATTAATCGGAATATTACAGCACTTTAAAATACTTCCTTTTATTATGAAGGGAATTGGCCTTCTGTTAAGTAAAGTGAACGGAATGGGTAAACTTGAATCATACAATGCAGTTGCCTCAGCTATGGTCGGACAATCAGAGGTATTCATAACGGTGAAAAAACAATTGGGGCAATTACCGCCTCACCGTTTATATACTTTATGTGCATCGGCTATGTCTACAGTTTCAATGTCGATTGTCGGCGCATATATGACAATGATCGATCCTAAATATGTCGTAACCGCTTTAGTGGTCAATCTATTTGGTGGATTTATTATTGCTTCACTGATCAATCCTTATGAAGTTGATGATAAAGAAGATATTCTCGTTGTAGCAGAAGAGGAAGAAAAACAAACCTTTTTCGAGATGATTGGTGAATATATCATGGATGGCTTTAAAGTCGCAGTTACCGTAGGAGCCATGCTAATTGGTTTCGTGGCGTTAATGGCGTGTATAGATGCCTTGTTTGATATGACTATTGGTGTATCCTTCCAACAAATACTTGGATATATCTTTGCACCATTTGCCTTCATAATGGGTGTACCATGGTCGGAAGCAGTATCCGCAGGTGGAATTATGGCTACTAAACTAGTAACTAATGAGTTTGTTGCGATGATTAGCCTGACAGAAATAGCAGATACATTTAGTGAACGTACACTGGGAATTATCTCTGTATTCCTTGTTTCCTTTGCAAACTTCTCCTCAATCGGAATTATATCCGGTGCAGTGAAAGGTCTACATGAAAAGCAAGGAAATGTGGTAGCGCGTTTTGGCTTAAAATTACTCTTTGGAGCTACGCTTGTAAGTGTATTATCCGGTATTATTGTAGGCTTGGTTCTCTAGTTATATAAATATAAATTAGAAAAAAGCAGATTCGTGCGAATCTGCTTTTTTTAATAGGTTTGAAAGTTACAGTATTGCGCAGAAATTATCCCCTTAACGGCTTTATACGTAAAGGAGTGGTCAGACCAGATGTCTTGCTAATACTGGAGGCTATTGTGTATTGAGCAGCATAATAAGTTGACATGATTAAAAAATGCGAGTATGGAACATCAGATATAAACATATTCCATGATAATATAGTGTCAGAAATGACGAAGAGCAAGCTGCCGATTACCGCATATAAATTCCCCGTCATGAAGGCTGCCCATGCCATAAAAGAAATAGCGCCAATATAGATAACAACAGGAATAATTAATCCATCATTTCCCGTCTCTTGAAGGGCATTTATAAGTTTATTGCCTATGATCAGGTCAAATGCAAGGAGCGGAAAAATGGATAAAAGGCGAATTTTAGAGAAATTCCATCTCCTTAGAAAGCCTGCGATATAAATGATATGTCCGATCAGAAAGAAGCTTAGCCCAATTATAAACCAGTGAAGCAGCCCATCACCGAGCATACAAAAAAACAGTCCGGTAAGGATGAGTCCTTTATTTTTGTGTCCTTCAGCAGGTTTTTGAAGATAGGCAAAGTAGATAATTAACCACATTGGAATGAGCTTGAATAGCAATTTGATTCCAAACGGCTCAGCTGGAATGAAAAAAATATAGATAATACTCATTACTAAAATGAGAAGAGTAAGTAATTTAACCTTCATGTAATTCCCTCCTTCCTGTGAATGTAACATAAAGTATTTGATGGAGATAGCGGAAAATCCTTCATTTTACTTAGTATTAGTTTTGAGAGGAAGGCAGTTTTCGATATACTGTAAGTAGAAAAGATTAAAAGAGAGTATGTGAAATATAGATGAGTTCAAGTAATAAGGAAATAATTTGTGAAGTAAAACCAAGAGATAGCAAAAAATTAAGAAATGGATTTCCGCTTATTTTAAAGGAGGCTATTGTGTCTCCTCAAAAACTGCAGGAGGAAGGTCAAATTCTTAAGCTTGTTGATGATTCAGGTCGCTTTATTGCCAAAGGATATTTTGGAAAGCAGAATAAAGGATATGGCTGGGTATTAACAAGACAGGAAAATGAATCTATTAACCAAGCGTTCTTTGATGAAAAAATTCGAAAGGCTCTGGATAAGCGAGCGCACTATTTCCAACAAGAAGATACAACAGCTTTCCGTGTGTTCAATAGTGAGGGTGACGGAATTGGCGGTCTCATTATTGATTTTTATGATGGATATTTTGTCATTCAATGGTATAGCCAAGGGATCTACTCATTTAAAAGATATGTTTTAGAGTCTTTACGCAGATTAACAGATTTTAAAGGAATCTATGAAAAAAAACGTTTCGATACAAAAGGAAAATACATTGAAGATGATGATTTTGTTGAAGGGCAAGAAGGTGAGTTTCCAATCATCGTAAAGGAAAATGGCGTGCATTTTGCAGTCAATCTGAATGATGGTGCTATGGTAGGTGTTTTCTTAGATCAGCGTGATGTACGCAAAACAATCCGGGACCACTATGCTAAAGGAAAGACAGTTGTAAATATGTTTTCTTATACGGGAGCATTTTCTGTGTTTGCGTCATTAGGTGGAGCGAAAAAGACGACCAGTGTGGATCTTGCCAATAGAAGCCGGGCGAAAACGATTGAACAGTTCAGTGTAAATGGAATTGATTATGAAGCACAGGATATCATCGTAGAGGATGTATTTAAGTATTTTAAATATGCACGCAGAAAAGAGCTAAAGTTTGATATGGTTATTCTCGACCCGCCAAGCTTTGCAAAGTCCAAGAAATTCACCTTCAGTGCAGCAAAGGATTATACAAATCTGCTGAAGGAATCAATCGCAATCACTGAAAAAGGTGGTCTGATTGTTGCTTCAACAAATTGCAGCCTGTTTGGAATGGATAAATTCAAATCTTTTATCGACAGTGCATGTAAGGAAATGCATCAGAAATATAAAATTGTTGAAGAATTTTCATTACCGGATGATTTTAGAACGATCAATGAATACCCAGAAGGTAATTACTTAAAAGTAGTGTTTATCCAATTAGCAAGATAATAAAAATGGCCTCGTAATGAATATACGAGGCCTTCTTTTTTAGAAAAATAAAGCTCCTAGAGCAAAGCCGGTAATAAGGCCAAGTCCAACCGGATAGCCCCAGCCTCCTCCGCCCCAGCCCCAATAGCCATAGCCATTCTGTCCGCCATGTGGCTTAATCCATACATGGCTTCTAGTGACTCTTGTGATTGTCCCGGCATGAACACGATTATGACGGTCAGTTATGCGCACATTTCGACCAATATGTTTATTGCATAGGTTGTAATAGTTCATTTACCTGATGCCCCTTTCAAATAATGTCTTCTTTGTATTGTATTGATAGATGGACAACTTGACTGTTTGTTTACCTAAAATTCCAATAAAAAATCCAATGCTAAGCCAAGAACCAAAAAAAAGAAGAGGCATACAATGTGTAAAACACTGACAGAGGTGGATGATGACCACATTTACGTATATGGATTTATTATCTAAGCTTGGAATTGGAGGAGCTCATCCGGGAGGGCTAAGGGCAACAGAAATTATGCTGAAGGATGAGCCTATTAATCAAGACACCGTCATTCTTGATGCGGGCTGTGGTACGGGACAAACCAGTGCTTATTTATATAATACCTATCATGCAAACATTATAGCGCTCGATGCCCACCCACTCATGATTCAGAAAGCAAAGAACAGGTTTTTGCAATTGCAATTACCTATACAGACAGTAGAAGCCTCGTTGGAAGCTATTCCAATGAAGAATCAATCCACTCATTATGTTCTGGCTGAATCCGTTCTATCCTTTGTTGAAATAGAGCCTGTTCTTAGAGAAATGCTAAGAGTATTAAAGCCTGGTGGTGTTTTGTATGCCATTGAACTGACCATGCAAGGACCGCTTTCTGAAATAGAACAAAAACAGATTGGACAGTTTTATGGATTTCAACAGATGTGGAACGAAGATAGATGGAGAGACGCTATGAAAAAGGCCGGGTTTGCGGACGTGCAAATTAGAACGTTGCCATCCTTTTATGATGATCATGAGCCTTTGACAGAGTTTCATCCATCAGAGGAGGTTCCTGAAGCAATATTTGATTTAATGGAACAGCATGAAACGTTTGTGCTTCAATATCGTGACGCGATGAGTTACCGAATTGTACGTGCGCAAAAATAGCAATACAGTGCGGCCGTAGAATGAATCAAAATCTATTCATCCGCAAGGAAAAGCCCTTTAGTTAATATTTATTAAGGGGTTTTATTCTTACTTGTTAGGTTGATGATACAATCATTAGATTCATTCTTGAACACCGAGGGGTTTACAGAAATTTTATCAATCTAAGGTTATAAAGTATTAACTTCTTCTTCAAAGTTGATCTCTACTAAGAGTGGTAATCTATTTAACATTTCCTCGGAAATTTCATGAAAATAAATCTACATAATCACCCCAGCTTAATTTTGCGTACAAGGGATTGTTTAAATACCGAATTGACATACGTTCAATCAATTTTGTCGTTCGGCAATATGAAAGTCATTAAATGAAATAACTACAAAATGAATGTATCTACTCAAAAATGGATTGCATATGGATCTTTTTCTGTTCTATGTTTAAGTATCTTTTTTACTACGTATTGTCGCAATATACCAAAGCTTAACGTTAGTACTAGCAACCCGTTTTCTTTAAGCAGATTATCATTAAGCTCCTCCACTGTAAGGCTTGGTGCTTGCTTTGAAAATTTTGTAAAAACATGCAGTTAAACACTTTATTGATCGTGTAATATGGACGTCCCTTTAAGTAGAGCCGATATCATTTTATTAGTCAGTTTAGCAGTGAAAACCACATATTTAATTTTTAAATTAAAAAATATTTTAAATTAATATAAAAACAATACTTTAGAACTAAGCATATAGAGCTATATTACTATGGATTGAAAAAATACCTACACTATAATTGATTCTTTTATCCTGTCTTTTTAGCAGATTTGACCTATTTTTAAAAAAAAGTGATGTCGAATGGTAGTATATTATGTCTTTTCGCACATTGACTTTAGGTAACAAGAATCATTATCATGGAACCTAAGCTTGTCAGAAAATTACTATATTTTTATAATTATGTAATTCGAACTACACACCTGCTTTTTCCCCTCGAGTAAGAAACAATGTCCTATTTAGATGAAATTCACTAAAAAGATAATCTTACACAGTTATAGAAACAGGAATAGCTCAAATTAGCTATAAGGGTTATGGCATCTCATCTAAAATGAGTACCTATGTGTAACAAGCCTTTAGAAGACAAGGCTTTTTACTTTCAATAGGTACTTTTATTTTTAAGATAATAGTTTTAGATGAGCTTTTATCATACATATCTATTGATAAGGAGGATTTAAATGGATTTAACAATTGGACTAATTTTTACACTTATTTTGTATGTTATCTTTTTTGCATTCCAAATTCTCTATATCATTGTCCCTCTTTTTAGTGTAAATAGGGAACGGAGTAGAATAGTGCGTGAACCGGAAGATGGTATATCCATCCTTATACCTGCTTACAATGAGGAAACGGTTATCAAGAATTGTATTCAGGCAATCCTGCATGTCGATTACAAAAAATATGAGGCATTTATCATTAATGATGGTTCGACGGATCATACTATGGAATTGCTTATTTCCATGCTGGACTTAAAGAGGGTTGAAAAGGAGAAAGCCGCACAGATTTCTCATAAACCTATCAAAGGAATTTACCAGTCTACATTATATCCGTCCATCTTTATCATTGATAAAGAAAATGGCGGTAAAGCTGATTCTTTAAATGCTGGAATTGAGTTTGCTGGATATGAAACAATCATTACCTTGGATGCTGACAGCGGACTGGATGTAAAATCATTGCAGATCATTAATTCTGCATTTAAGGATAATAGTGTTATTGCAGCAGGCGGAATGGTTCATATTGGACAAGCTTTCTATGGCGATTATACAAATCCAAAGCCGAAATTTAATATATCCCACCTACTACGATTTCAATTCTTGCAATACTTAGTTAATTTTTATCTTTATAAAATTACACAGACAAAATTCAAAGCTTTAGCCATTATTTCAGGAGCGTTTGGTGTCTTTAAGCGAGACGCATTATTTGAAGTGGGAGGATATCGCATTACTGTTGGAGAAGACATGGACATTACGATGAGGATACAACGTCTGATTAAGACAAATTATCCTTATAAAAAAATCCTTTTCATACCTGAAGCTGTATGTTTCACAGAAGGTCCCGAGACATTCAGAGACTTATTCAAACAACGGATTCGTTGGCAAAAAGCATTTATCGACTGCATCATTACATACGGACCTTCGCTGCTTACAAAATTCGGTCCAGGCATCTCACTGTTTTTGATTGTGGATGCATTAATGCTTGGAACATTAACAGCATTCCCGACCTTAATTATTCCTTTCGTAATGCTGATTATGGGTGAGGGGGCTATATTAGCGCTTATGTTATTTGCTTTTTCTTTCAGCCTCGGGGTTTTCCAAAGTTTAGTGGCCATGATTATTACCAATCGATTTGGATATGCATTCTCAAGGATTGACAAAATACGGATTGTATTCTTTGTTCCATTCGAAATTGTCACATACCGTTTTTTAGGCGTTTTATTCAATACTTTTGGTACTGTCGGTTATTTTATAAACAAGAACAGTTGGAATAAGGTGAAGCGGGTAGGCGGCCAACATCAAACCTATGATGAAGATATACAGGATAACGGAAAAGTAATTGATCTGAATGAACATAAAAAGAGTGCGGGCTGAGGAGGATTGTTTCAGTTTTGAAGAAAAATGTAAATCTTATATTCCTAATTGTTTTTATAGGGCACTTCACATTATTAGCCGGCTATTTTACAAATAATTTCGATACAATTGCCCATGCTAAATTCAGTTTAAGGGTGGATAGACCATTAGATATTGAAAACACCGTTAATGTAAGGGATTTTAAAGTTAAAGAAAACGATAAGGCAGAAAAAATTACTGTCTTGATGTACCACAGAGTCATCGATAATAAGGATCTTGTTAAAAATCACTATGATGAAGATGGAAATCTTCATGGTACAATCGTCACTTTATATGATTTCGAAGCGCAAATGCAATATTTGAAAGATAAGGGATTCAAAACGCTGACATTGCCCGAATTCCAGGCCTATATGAAAGAAGACATTGCGATACCAACTAAAAGTGTCCTGATTACTTTTGATGATGGCTTTAAGGATAATTATATTAATGCGTATCCTGTCTTAAAGAAACATAATTTCAACGCATCAATCTTCCTGATCACAGGAGGAATAGACCGAAATCCTCGTGATTATGATCCTGCTGACGCGCAATTTTTAAGCGTTAAAGATATTAATAAAAGCTTAGATGTTTTTAGTTATCACGGGCACGCCGATGAATTCCATAAACTCGATGACAATGGGGTATCATATTTGATTTCAAAGGAATATGAAGATGTAAAGGCTGACATTCAGTCTGGCTATGAAACCATCGGCGATTCTAGTGCATTTGCTTACCCATATGGGGAATATAACAAATCCACTTTAGAAATCCTGAAAGAACTGGATACTGATATGGCCTTCACTATAAAAGATGGCATGGCTTCTCCAGGTGATAATATGTTGGAGATACCAAGAAGAGGTGTTTATCCAGGGACAACTCTGGATATATTCGATAAACTAATAACTTACGAATGATAATACTAACCATTATTGTGAGGCTGCAAGATTCATCAGCAGCCTCACATTTTAGTTATGTATGGAAACACCTTTTTTAGATGTGGATGTTGGAAGAGCCAAGATTAATTCATTCAGCAAAATATGGTTTGTAAAATGGGAATAGAATTGTAACATATCCTTTAGCTCTGGGTAAAGAAGATCCGCGTTCTCAGCAGTTTGCTCCATCTCTTTAAAAAAGGCGTTCATCAAAATTAACTTTTGGGTATTGATTTCATATTCAAGTTTAGCCAGTAAAAAATCCTTGTGGCTTGCGTTCAAATTTGAGGTTTCCAATTCGTGATATTCTTTATTTTTACTATGTATACCAAAATATAGTTCCAGCATCTTCTTTGACATATACTGTTCATTTCCCTCTAACTGTTTCATTATTTCATCGGCTAGGCAAATGGAATCTGTCACTTTATTTGATTGCTTTATACGATGTTCCCTTATTACATAGGGTTGATTTTCAAAGAAACCATATGTTTTTTTTATATGCTGGGCCTTAATGATAATAGGTGAATAAACAGTTGAAAAAATTTCCTTATAGAAAATATTATGTTGTTTACGTTTCGTGAAAAAATATTTTAACAGGATGCCAAAGAAAATGGTAACAATAATTCCAGTCAAGATGATTGTAAGCATCTAATTCCTCCTACCCCAAGCGGATACCTATCTATATCTATTATCGGCATATATTCCCTAATGTTTATAGTTCAAACCTCTTTTTCGTCATTTTTTTGCTTTTATATATGTATAGTATTAAAAGTAAATGTTATAGGCTGTATGAAATCTATATTTAAAGCTTCATAAAAACAATGTTACTTATGGCCCCAGCCCATTTTTTCTACAGGCAACCGGTCATATTTCCTTGTTTTATTCCTCGCTTGTCCTTGCTGTGCTGGCTTCTCCTGTAGTAGTCTCACGAAATTTCAACGATTCTTTTCCTTTTTAGTAACCAACAGTGACCTACAGAACCATATTCCTTAAAAGTCGTATATGACATTGCTTATCAATCAGAAAGCAGCAGATAGTAGCCTTATTATACAAAAAACTGCAGACAAAATTCCAAACGGAATTTTATCTGCAGTCTGAATTGATCCTTATAGGGAAAAAAACGAATAATATGTTCTATGCTTTAGCTGTTTTACTAAGTGAGTTTTGCAGCCAATTTTTACCCTCAACCAGGCGAGCTACAAGCATTGCACATACTGTGTTTCCGGTTGAGTTCAATAAGGTTGCAGGAATATCAATAATTGTGCTGATTACAGCGATAATTGGCAGCACCTCTGGTGAGAAACCAAATACAGAAAGAATGAGCATTTCTCCTATCATACCGCCGCCAGGTATAGCTCCCATGACAGCTCCGACAAGGAAGGAAACAGCAAGAATACTTAAAATGCTTGATACACTTGTCATGTCTTTGCCGAAGAGGCTGAATAGAAAGACAATCTTCAAAACTCCTCCAAAGACAGATCCATCTTTATGTGTATTGGCACCAAGAGGGATGACAGTCTCAGCAATATCGTCTGGAACTCCGATTCTTTTAGTAGCTTCCAGGTTGATAGGTATACAAGCAGCACTTGAGCATGTTGCTATAGCAGTTACGGATGGAGGAAGGGCATTCTTCCAAAATACATTGATACCATTTTTGCCTGCTGCTATATAAGCATATAAAGTAAAGAAACCAAAGAAGTAGATGATACTTAAAATCATATACAGAGCAAATGAACGGGCATATCCTTCAAGAATTTGCGGCCCAAGCTCTCCAATAATTGTGGCAAAATAACAGCCTAATCCGATAGGGGCATAGTACATGATAATTTTGACAACCTTCATTAATACTTCAGTTGCTGAGCTCATCAATTGTGCAACAGGCCGACCTTTTTCCCCAGCCATAGCTGTAGCCAATCCAACTAATACGGAAAATACGATTAATTGTAATATATGATTTTTGGATAAGAGCTCTGAGAAATCACTTACTGTAAAAGTGTTAACTAACTGGCCCAGGAAAGAAATTTCTTCTGTTTCAACCACTTCAGTGTTTGACATTAATTCTTTAATGGATGATACATCGGAATCCCCAATTGGATTCATAAAAGTTGTACCGATAAAGCCGAGTACCGCCGCAATAAGAGCGGTTGTGAAGAACACGATGACAATACTGCCCATGATTTTTCCGAGACGCTTCATTTCACTCATATTTGCAATAGCGGAAGTGATACTGAAAAATACAAGCGGAACGATAATCATGAATAATAAGTTCAGAAATAAATCCCCGAATGGCTTAATAACTGCTATATCGGGACCGATCAGATAACCGGCTACCCCACCAATCGCGATCGCCAGCAGTAAGATGATGGAACCTTTATAATTTAAAAAGATTTGTTTCACTATTTTCACTGCCTCTCAATAATTAGTACTATAAGCATACTTGACTATTTTACCACATTCTATGAAAATATTGCTTAAAACATGGTAAAAAGTGCTCTTAAACAGGAGGAATATCATGCATGAATTCAATAGATGGCAATCAGAGAGAAGGGGAATCCTAAATCAGGAAATAAAAGTCTTTCACATTAAAGACCAAATTGTGAATGAATTCGAATATCATTATCATGATTTTAATAAAATCATCATCTTTATTAAAGGAAACGTCACTTATATGATAGAAGGAAAGGCTTATAAACTGAAACCGTGGGATTTGCTCATCATAGGGCATGGACAAATCCATAAGCCTATTATTGACCCAACGGAAGAATATGAGCGTTTTATCATTTGGTTCGACCCAGCTATGGTTTCCAAACATAGCAGAGAAAATAGCAATTTGTTGATGTGTTTTGATTTAGCTGCCCGTCGTGAAATTAATCTAATGCGGATTTCGGATAAGCCGCTTGGAAAAATTAAAAGCATTGTTCAGGAATTAATAGAGACTGAACGGGAGGCTGCTTTTGGAGATGATATTTTAAAATCAGCTCTGTTAATGCAATTGCTGATTATTCTTAATCGTATTTTTATCCATGATGAAGCAACAACGCATTCACAGGATATCCTTTTTGATAAAAATATAACAGAAGTCTTAACGTATATTAATCAACATTTAAATGAGGATCTTTCCATACAGGTATTAGCATCAAAATGTTTTTTGAGTAAGTATCATTTAATGAGAAAGTTTAAATCCTATACAGGGTACACGTTGCATCAGTATATCCTGCAGAAGAGATTATATCTAGCAAAATCGATGCTCTCGAAGGGAGAATCGATGACACATATTTCCCAAAGTGCAGGTTTTAATGATTATTCAACCTTTGTAAGGGCCTTTAAAAAGGAGTTTGGGCTGTCACCGAGGGAGTATTTAAAAGCAAGTAATTATGAATAAAAACCGATTCTATTTCAAATCAACATGACAAAGGACCGTGTATGACCACGGTCCTTCAGTGTTTATAGCCTTAGATTTTAAAGGAACTCTTCAGAGATACAATTAAGTTGAAGATTAAATGTTCAGCTGTTGTATCCTTAGGGTCAACATTAAAGTACCCATGACGGAAGAATTGGAATTTCTCATTAGGTTGAACATCTTTCATATTTGGCTCAACAAAGCCGTTTTCAATAATTAATGAGTTAGGGTTTACATGATTAAGGAAGCTTCCGGCTTCCTCTGCTTCTTCATCAAGAATAAGCGGTTCATATAAGCGGAATTCAGCTGGAATAGCTTGTGTAGCTTCAACCCAGTGAATAGTTCCCTTTACTTTACGTCCAGTGAAACCAGTTCCACTCTTTGTTTCAGGGTCATAGGTACAACGAAGCTCTATCACATTGCCTTCCTCATCTTTAATAACTTCTTCACATTTGATGAAGTAAGCATGCTTCAGACGCACTTCATTTCCAGGGAATAGTCGGAAATATTTTTTTGGAGGATTCTCCATAAAATCCTCTTGCTCAATATAGATTTCTCTTGAGAATGGAATTTGGCGAGTTCCCATCTCAGGATTTTCTGGATTGATTTCTGCATCAAGCATTTCAACTTGTCCTTCCGGATAGTTGGTGATAACCACCTTTAATGGTTTTAAGATTCCCATCGTTCTTGGTGCTTTTAATTTCAAATCTTCTCTTACGAAGTGCTCGAGCATTTTCTCATCCACAATTCCGCTTGTTTTAGCGACACCAATTTCTCGGCAGAAATTACGAATTGCTTCTGGAGTATAGCCTCTTCTTCGCAGACCGGAAATGGTAGGCATTCTTGGATCGTCCCAGCCATCTACATAGCCTTCCTCAACCAATTGTTTTAGCTTACGTTTACTCATAACTGTATTTGTTAAATTTAAACGGCCAAACTCATACTGTCTTGGTGTGCTTTCCATCTCACATTCTTTAATAACCCAGTCGTAAAGCGGACGCTGGTCTTCAAACTCCAACGTACAAATAGAGTGAGTAACACCCTCAATTGCATCCTCAATTGGATGGGCGAAAGCATACATAGGATAGATACACCATTTATCACCAGTGTTATGGTGAGTTGCATGAGCGATTCGGTAAATAACCGGGTCGCGCAAATTGATGTTTGGTGAACTCATATCAATTTTGGCACGAAGTACCTTTTCGCCATTGCCGAATTCACCATTACGCATACGTTTAAATAGCTCTAAATTTTCTTCTACAGAGCGGTTACGGTAGGGACTCTCTTTACCTGGTTCAGTTAAAGAACCGCGATATTCACGGATTTCGTCTGCGCTTAAATCGTCAACATAAGCCAATCCTTTTTCAATTAACAAGATGGCGCGATTATACATTTCTTCAAAGTAATCAGAGGCAAAGAAGAGGTTGTCCCAATCAAATCCAAGCCATTTGACATCTTCTTTAATAGATTCAACATACTCCGTATCTTCTTTTAACGGATTTGTATCATCAAAACGTAGATTTGTTTTTCCTTTAAATTCATCAGCAAGTTCAAAATTTAAAACGATAGATTTTGCATGTCCAATATGCAAATAACCATTTGGTTCAGGAGGGAAACGAGTAATAATTTGATCTGTTTTACCTGATTTTATATCATCAATAACGATGTTACGAATAAAATTTGACGTATTGTGCTCCACCATCTTCAACCTCTTTCGCATAAACTAGTAGTTTCATTCTAATGGAAATAATCCCATGTCGCAAGAAGCCTAAAAATAATTACATTTTCACTATTTGTGCGTTCTTCTAATATAGTAATTTTATTGTTTGTATTTAGTATAACTGTATTTACCTTTGCCAATACATCATATTGCTTAAAAAAGATAGCCTGGAGCAGGTATCCCAGGTTAATAAGGAATTAACCCCATTTTTGTTTATGTGGCGACATCCGTAATGGCAGTAGGTGTATAGTTGACAATTTCGAGCACAATTGGACTTCCAGCCAGAATAGACCCCGCTTCAGGAACGGTAATCACTACACTTCCTGCACCTGTAGCACCCGGTGTATAGACATAAATCCCATCCATTTGGAGTACGCCATTTATAAATAATTGAGTGGTAGTGTTATCTGGATTTAATGCAGGCAAGCCTGCTGGCGTATTTCCGGCATCATCAAAAAATTCAGCAGTATCAAGCGTAAGTGTAGCACCCCCGGCAACATCGCCTGTTACGACTGTAAAATACCTTGTAGATATAGGAGATACCGTAGTGGTAGTTGTAGCCTCAATAGCCAATTTCATAATTACTAATGGCAAAATAAACACTCCTTTGTAACAGGTCATGCAAAATATCTTTATTCACTAAACTTTTAACCCTTGTGTATATATATATGAAAAAGGAATAAAAAGGTTTAATGAAATTATTCTCATGGGATAAGTGAGCAACCATTTTGAGGTGAGGAGGTAACGAGGGAAGTGAAGCTAATGAGAAAAACGGATATCGATTGTTATAGTTATACCGCATCCTTACCAAAACCATTACTTATGCATCCAATGGTGGAGACAGAGACATATAGGTATAAAATTCCTAAAAAGGTCGAGTTATATGAATTTTATATGTATGCTAAAGAAAATCAGCGTGTTTTCTCTTACTGTGATCAGGTGAACGAGTATCGAGATAGCAAAATACCTTCACCAGAAGATGTATCATATACGAATCTATTTATTAATGGAGTTTTGCAGCCGGCTAAAAATTATAAAGTGGTAAAAGATAAATTAATACTTAAAACAGTTGATTTATCGCCCGGAAAAAACCATTTTAATTCTTCAAATGGTTAAGGTTTAAAAACTAAATAAAAAATGGCTTTACACGGAGAGACCTCTTTATTATGGGAGGAACCTCTCCTTTATTGATAATCATCGTTTGGCATATGTATAATAAGAATCATACAAGTATGTGTTTAGTTAGGAGAAATTAATGAATACAAATGATTCAATCGTCAATGAGTTAATAAATGGATTAAAAAAACAATGGGAATTATCCGGATTCAAAGAAGCAACTACAGTTCAGAAGGAGACCTTTGGTCCTATATATGAAGGAAAAGATGTTTTGGCAGAATCGCCGACAGGAACAGGAAAGACACTTGCTTATGTCCTGCCAATCTTAAATAAAATAAAAGCAGACGAACAAAAAGTACAGGCTGTTATTCTTGCTCCTTCAAGAGAGCTTGTTATGCAAATTTTTGAAGTTGTACAAGCATGGTCAAAAGAAACAGGTATTACGGCTGCTTCGTTTATCGGCGGTGCTAATCCGAAGCGTCAATTGGAAAAGCTGAAAAAGCATCCGCATGTTGTCATCGGAACACCAGGCAGACTAGAAGAACTGATTAAGCAGAAAAAGCTAAAGATGCATGAAGTGAAAACAATTGTGCTGGATGAAGGGGACCAACTAATGATCCCTGAGCATTTGCCAACTATTGGGACAATTATTAAAAGTACTATGAGAGACCGTCAGATAGTTTTGTTTTCAGCTACTTTGCCGGCTGGGTTAGAGGAAGAAGCCGAGCAATGGATGAATGACCCTGTTAAAGTACGGGTTAAAAAGGAAGATACCGTTCAATCAAAGGTGGATCATATTTATTTTGTCACTGAGGCGCGTGATAAAATAAATATTCTTGAAAAATTAGTTAAAATGCCTGAAATGCGTGCATTGGTTTTTGGAAAGGACATCGGAAATTTGGATGTGATGGCTTCAAAGCTTCGTTTCAAGGGAGTAGATTTAGGAGTTATTCATGGCGATTCCAAGAAAATAGAAAGAGAAGCGGCTATACGTGAGTTTCGTAGGCAGGAGTCAACTATATTACTTGCTACAGATGTGGCAGCAAGGGGCTTGGACATTAAAGGGCTGCCATTTGTAATCCATGTGGATTTCCCTGAAACGATTGCTCAATATGTGCATCGTTCAGGTAGGACTGGACGCCAGGGAGAAAGTGGAACGGTTATTTCAATTGTAACGGCTCGTGAAGAACGTGAATTAAAGAAATACGCTCGGGAACTGCATATTGAAGTTCAGAAAAAGGAACTGTTTAAAGGTAAAATTGTAGATCAGAGACCTGTATATAATCAAAATTCAAAGTCTATAAAGAAGAAACCGAATCCTAAAAGGTATAAAAAATAAAGAATGAAATGGGCTGGCTCTAATTAGAGTTCAGCCTTTTTTATTATAGGAAAACAGCATGCATAAATAATTAAAGTTGGTAAAAACTAGGGGCAGAAAATAAAGAAGGAGTGAAAATACTAATGAAAAAAATGTCTCTCTTGTTGATAATGGCATGTGTTTTGAGCTTTACCTCAATTGGTATATCCAATACCGTCGTACATGCGGCAGAAAATGGCGATAATCAAACAAAGCAAACAAGGCCAACTTTAACGGAACAACAGAAAGCAGAGCTTGCTGCGATGCATAAAGAAGTGATGGAAAAGGAAAAGGCTATTGTTGAAAAGTATGTTGAATTCGGTGTGATGTCTAAGCAGAATGCTGATATGTTAAAGAATCATATGGATAAAAGATTTGAAAGAATACAGGCAAACGGATATATTCCTCCACATCCTTTTGGAGGTACCCACCCTGGTAAGCCGCCGCATGAAAACAGTCCTGGGACTGAATCTAACGAATAATAAAGCATGAATAACCTCTAAGGAATAGAATTCTTTAGAGGTATTTTTATTTTTGAGTAATTATAGAAGAAAGGATAGTAGGGCATTAAAAAAGGCTTTTTATCCTACTATTCAAATTCACGTAGATGTAATAAATTTTAGATAAATTTTAGAATTTTTAATTTTATGCTTTCATAAGTTAATGAATCGGTTATAATGAGAATGTACTTTTATGCAACCGATTGCACAAACAGTAGAAGCCTATATATATTCTATTAAATAAATAATTGAGGGAAGATGGAAAGGGGTATTATATGAAAAGACTGTTCTCAATAGATCCGTGGAAAATTATTGAAGAAGAGTTACATAAAGAGGATTTTAGACTTGCTGAAAGTATGACAAGTCTTGGAAACGGGCATATGGGGTTAAGAGGTAATTTTGAAGAAACCTATACAGGTGATAGTCATAGAGGGACATATGTGGCAGGCGTTTGGTTTCCGGATAAAACCAGGGTTGGATGGTGGAAAAACGGTTATCCCGATTACTTTGGTAAAGTGATCAATACCATTAATTTTATCGGAATTCGTGTTTTTATTGGTGAGGAGGAAATTGACCTTAATAAAGTGGAAATGAGTAATTACCGCCGTGAACTCGATATGAAAAATGGTGTTCTTACGAGAAGCTTTACGGTCTCACAAGCTGGTAAAGAAACAGCTGTTGAGGTAGTACGCTATTTATCAATTGCAGAGAAGCAACTAGCGGTGATCAAGTATGCGGTTACACCAATTAACCATGATAGTGTGATTACCTTTATTCCTTATTTAGATGGTGAAGTTCGCAATGAAGATTCCAACTATGAAGAAGACTTCTGGAATTATATTTCCTCCAGCTCATCTGAGCTCATGGGTAATTTGGTTATGCAAACAAATGAAAACCCTTTCGGAACAGACAGATTTACAGTCTCTGCGACGATGGGTCTTGAAATCAATGGCAACACGGCCGATATCAAACCGTTCCAACACGAAGAATATGTAGATAATAAAATTGAAATTCCAACTGAAGAAGGTAAGACTGTTACGTTAACTAAATATGTGGGCATTACAACAGACCGTGATCATGCTTCAGAATTTTTAAGTGAAAAGGGTCTGGAAATTGTTAATACAGCTATGCAACAAGGCTATGAAGCTTGCTTAAAGGCACATTGCGATCGATGGGCAGAGCGCTGGGAGTTAGCAGACGTCCAAATTGATGGAGATATTGAAGCACAACAGGGAATCCGTTTTAATTTATTTCAGCTGTTTTCAACCTATTATGGAGAAGATGCCCGATTAAACATCGGACCTAAGGGATTCACAGGCGAGAAATATGGTGGTGCAACGTATTGGGATACTGAAGCATATGCGATTCCATTATATTTGGCAGCAGCTCAGCCTGAAGTGGCTCGCAATCTCTTAATCTATCGTCATAACCAGCTCGAAGGAGCCTATCTCAATGCTGAGAGACAAGGATTAAAAGGAGCATTATATCCAATGGTCACTTTCACAGGAGTGGAGTGCCATAATGAGTGGGAAATTACCTTTGAAGAAATCCACCGTAATGCAGCTATTGCCTATGCTATTTATAATTATGTGAATTATACAGGAGATAAGAGTTACCTTAACGAATATGGCATAGATGTGCTGGTCGGGATTTCGCGCTTTTGGGCAGACCGCGTCCATTATAATAAAATGAAAGATCAATATATGATTCATGGAGTAACCGGTCCAAATGAATACGAAAATAACGTCAATAATAACTGGTATACGAATACAATGGCAGCCTGGACTTTACGTTACACCCTTGAAGTTATTGGATATTTAAAAGAGAACGGGCATGAAGCGAGATTTTCAGATTTATATATGACAGACGATGAATTAAATAAATGGCAGGATATCATTGATAAAATGTACTATCCATTTGATGAGGAGAATCAAGTGTTTATTCAGCATGATACATTTATGGATAAGGATTTAATGCCTGCTTCGCAATTAAAGCCAGAAGACCGCCCGCTAAATCAAAAATGGTCCTGGGATAAAATTCTGCGCAGCTGCTTTATCAAGCAGGCGGATGTCCTGCAAGGGATTTATTTCCTGAATAATGAATATACACGTGAGGAAAAACGCCGAAACTTTGAATTCTATGAGCCAATGACCGTACATGAATCCTCTCTGTCTCCATGCATTCATGCGATACTTGCTGCTGAACTTGGACTGGAAGATAAAGCATATGAGATGTATACCAGAACAGCAAGGCTGGATCTGGATAACTATAACAATGACACGGAGGATGGCCTTCATATTACAAGTATGACAGGCTCCTGGTTAGGGATTGTACAAGGTTTTGCTGGCATGAAAACATTTAATGAGGAGCTGTCGTTTGCACCATTTATTCCGGCAGCATGGGACCGTTATAGCTTTAATATCAATTATAGAGATCATCATTTAACTATTGAAGTGAATAAAAACGAAGTGAGTATTTCACAAACTGGCCCGGTAATGAAACTCAAGGTTTACGACAGTGAATTTGAGTTGCCTGCTGATGGTGTTGTAAAAATACCGCTAATGAAGGAGGACACGGTCGCGTGAGTAAGGAATTAAAAGCGTTTATCTTTGATTTGGATGGTGTTATTACGGATACAGCAGAATATCATTATCTTGCCTGGAAACAGCTTGCCAGTGAATTGGGAATTGAGTTTACCAGAGCGGATAATGAAAGATTAAAGGGAATTTCTCGAATGGAATCCCTTGAAATCATTCTGGAAATTGGGAATAAGCAATCTTCCTATACGGTTGAAGAAAAAGAAAAACTGGCTGCGCAGAAAAATGAGCATTATATGGAGCTAATCAAGCAAATTACACCAAATGATAGTTTACCTGGCATTAAACAGCTATTGCTTGATATAAAAGCTGCCGGCTATAAGCTGGGTCTTGCTTCTGTTAGCAAAAACGCGCCGGCTGTGATGAACTCCTTACAGCTCAGTGACCAGTTTGATTATATGGTTGATGCGCGTACAATTAAGAGGGGTAAACCGGATCCGGAAATTTTCTTAAAAGCCGCTGAAAAGCTTGGTGTCCCTGCTGATGAATGCATTGGGATTGAGGACGCAGAAGCAGGAGTTGAAGCCATTAAGAGTGCTGGCATGTTTGCGGTCGGAATAGGCTCTAAAGAACAACTGGCTAAAGCGGATCTCCTATACAGCAATACATCTTACCTATCGCTGGATGAATTAATAAAGGAATATCAAAACTAAGCAATTTAAGTGCGTCCCAATTTTGGGGCGCTTTTTTTACTCTTTTTATTCCTAAGTAGCAATTAAATACTTCCTCGTTAGCCTGTATTCTAAAAGATGGATATTACTACATAACATTGCTAATGAAATCCAGGGAGTGCTCCTGCAGGCCACTGCCAGAACCGCGAAAAGGGAGTAAATGGAGCTGCCTTACTTTAATAAAGCCTCTTTATAAAGCGTTTTAGATTAAAAAATCAAACAAGTCACTATATTTGTAATGTTACTTAATTTTTGATAATATCATAATTAAGTAACATTATAGTTAGGGGGTATTTCCTTGGAATACGTTGATCCCATAAAGGATATCCGCAAGATTACCGCAATAAAAAGGATTCTTAAAAAGCAATCCTTGCGTGATCTACTATTATTTGTTTTTGGAATTAATACTGGTCTCCGTGTCAGTGAACTGCTCTCTTTACGGGTGGGTGATATCTGGGAAGGCGGGAAGTTCAAGGAGTTCCTTTATATAAAAGATGCAAAGACTTCGGAAGAGAGGGCTTTTTACCTCAATCAAAATGTGAGAGAAGCTGCGAAACATTATTTAGAAACCTTTGATTTCTCTACGGATGATTATTTATTCAAATCCAAAAAAAATCAGCAGCCTATCTCAAGGCAACAGGCATACAGGATTATTAATTGTGCGGCTAAGGAAGTGGGGATACCGGGAAAAATCGGAACCCATACGTTACGGAAGACATTCGGTTATCATGCCTATCGAAAAGGGATTGCTATTTCAATCCTGATGAACATTTATCATCATCATAGTCCTGGTGAAACATTACGGTATTTGGGAATCGACAAAAATGAAAAACTTCCTGTCAAAGTTGATGTGAATCTATAGGTATAACAGACTCCAGTTTCCTTAGAAAAGAAAAAACCCCCACATTTTTTTGTGGAGGTGTCACATCATAAAGTTTCTTTGACATAGTTATCAGTCACGGTTACTTGCAGTGTTTTTTGGTTTTTCATAAATTTAAAGATACCAGTATTGAAATCAGTACCGATTTCTTTAAAGAAGATACCCTCAAATTCACTTTTCTTTGTATGTTCAAAGCTCAGCCGATAATGATTGTCTTCTTTTTCGAGATAGGCACGTACGCCTTTTTCGTAAAGGCCGTCTGGATCATCTCTCAATGCCCGGGCGACGGATATTATATGAATGTCAACAAATGGAATATCTCGCAACAAAGTATTTATAATCGAACCTTTAGCAATCTGTTCCCAACGGCTTTGTGCTGTTTGACCAAGGATGATCTGTGAAATTTGTTTTTCACGTGCGACATCCGCTATTACTTTTGCAAACGGTCGTTTCTCATTATCTTTCAAAATGAATTCCTCTGC
This sequence comes from Bacillus sp. z14 (2026), assembly GCF_058313575.1. NCBI lineage: Bacteria > Bacillati > Bacillota > Bacilli > Caryophanales > Bacillaceae > Bacillus > Bacillus sp. z14 (2026). The sequence continues at coordinate 532,847 of NZ_JBZFQK010000003.1, read as the reverse complement.
TTCCAATTCCTCGGCGAGCTGACGCCATCTCTCAATACTTTCGGATTTCTCAGCGTCTAGTTCATCAAAAGGACTTGGGTCCACTGTCAAGATATATAGGGGACAATCCAACATGTTGGCGATTTTACTGCCACGCTGGATCAAGCGATCACCATTGGGGCCGTAATAGACACACACAAGGATGCTTTCGTCCATTCGGCTTTTGCATTTTTTCATTAAAAGTTCACCTCTAAATAGATGGTAGTTCATTGGACTATTACGAATATAGCCCATGCCAGATTTTCAGTCAATTATTATTACACAAAATAGAGTAAATATTTCTAATATAAAAAGGGTCCGTTGGATATATCGTCACTTTTGTGTGTGCGTACAGTATTCTATGATGAAGGGAGCGCGAGGACATGATTAATTTAATGATTTTATTACCGTTTTTCTTTGCGGTTCTGATACCTTTCCTCTATAGTATGTTCAATAAAAAATTACATATAGGCTGGTTTGTTCTTTTTTTGCCGGTCATCATCTTTATCTCCTTATTACAGTATATCCCAATTACAACGACTGGGAATACATTGACCAGTGAATTTAAATGGCTGCCATCATTCGGGATTAATTTCACAGCTTATGTCGACGGATTGTCCCTCTTATTCGGTTTGTTAATCACAGGTGTCGGATCGCTTGTCATTTTGTACTCGATTTTCTATATGTCCAGGGCTCGGGAGGAGCTGCATAACTTTTATGTATATCTGATGTTGTTTATGGGGGCCATGCTTGGAGTCGTTTTCTCGGATAATGTTGTCGTCCTTTACGTGTTCTGGGAACTGACCAGTATTTCATCTTTCTTGTTGATTGCTTATTGGTACCAACGGAAAAAATCGAGAGAAGGAGCACGGAAGTCGATGCTAATCACCATTTTCGGTGGATTATCTATGTTGGCCGGGTTGTTGCTCCTTTCCATCATTACCGATACATATAGCATCCGTGAAATGATCTCCCAAGCTAAATCATTGCCGGAGAATGTCCTCTTTTTACCTGCGATGATTTTAATTTTACTGGGAGCTTTCACTAAATCAGCTCAGTTTCCGTTTAGTCTTTGGCTACCTGATGCGATGGAGGCACCGACACCAATCAGTGCTTACCTCCATTCGGCTACAATGGTCAAAGCCGGCATCTATTTGGTGGCTAGGTTAACCCCTTTGTTTGGCGGTGATGCAGTTTGGTTCTGGACGGTATCCTTGGTCGGAATTGTAACTTTATTATACGGATCCTGGAATGCAGTTCGTCAGAAAGATCTAAAGGCCTTGCTCGCTTATTCGACAATTAGTCAGCTCGGTTTGATCATGAGTCTACTAGGATTGGGGTCTGCTGCTATTTATTTTGGCTATGGCGATGAATCGAAAGTATATGCAATCGCTATTATGGCGGCTGTATTCCATTTGGTTAACCATTCAACCTTTAAGGGAAGTCTGTTCATGGTTGTCGGAATCATTGACCATGAGACAGGAACCCGGAATCTGCAAAGGCTGGGTGGGTTAATGAGCCTCATGCCGATTTCTTTCACGATCACTATGATTGGAAGTTTCTCTATGGCAGGATTACCGCCATTCAATGGCTTTTTGAGTAAAGAAATGTTTTTTACCGGCGTGGTGAATGCTTCAGGGATGGATATTTTCGGGATGGAAAAGTTCGGCATGATATTCCCTGTTGTTGCTTGGATAGCAAGTATCCTAACGTTCGTCTACTGTATGATTATGGTCTTTAAGACGTTCACTGGAGAACATAAACCTGAGATGCTGTCAAAGGCTGCTCATGAACCGCCCGTCGGTATGCTGATTCCGCCTGCTATATTGGCGATGTTTGTAGTCCTGATATTCTTCTTCCCCAACATTTTGGCAAAATACATTTTAGATCCTGCCCTTATATCAATCTTGCCGGATTATGAGGCAGCAGGAGGGTTGGGTAAGGAGATTAGTGCTTGGCATGGTTTTAATACAGAATTATTGATGACAATCGGTGTCGTATTAGTTGGCCTATTGCTATACAAGCTGCTGCCTAAGTGGATCAGGGTATTCAGCTGGTATCCGCAAAGCCTGACGTTTAACAATATATACAATGAGTCTTTGCTGCTTATGGAATCGATATCTGCTTATGCAACGAAGAAGTACATGACTGGATATACACGTGATTATCTAGTTTATATTTTTGCGTTTTTTATTTTCATTGTTGGTGGTTCTCTGTGGCTGTTCAACGGTTTTGCTTTCGATATGTCTAAGGATTCACCGGTGAGCATTTATGAAGCTGTGATGGTCATTGGTATGGTGGTGACCGCTTTAATCGCACTGTTTTCCCAGTATCGACTGACATCGATTATTGCTGTTGGTGCCCTTGGATATCTAGTGTCTATTCTTTTCGTTATTTTTCAGGCACCGGATCTGGCGCTGACGCAATTGGTTGTGGAAACAGTGACAGTCGCTTTATTCCTGCTGTGCTTCTATCATTTGCCAGAGTTTCGAAAAGAAGTAAGTAAAGTTCGTTTCAAATTCACCAATATGTTGATTTCAGTTGGAGTGGGGTTGACGGTAACACTATTGGCCCTTTCCGCCAATGGAACCCGTTTGTTTGAAACGATTTCTGGGTATTTCGAAGATTCCTATACGCTTGCCGGAGCTAAAAATATAGTGAACGCGACCTTGGTTGACTTCAGGGGACTTGATACGATGGTCGAAGTGGCGGTCCTGTGTATTGCGGGATTGGCTGTCTTTACATTAATCAAGGTCAATGTTACAGGGAGGGATAAAAAATGAAGCCTAATGATATTTTATTGACGGCCGTAACAAAAGTTGCAGTATTGATTATCCTCACCTTTTCCATTGATTTGTTCTTCTCGGGGCATCACAACCCTGGAGGAGGATTTATCGGAGGGTTGGGAATTGCCAGTGCACTCGTACTCATGTATTTGACGCTTGGGACGGAAGCGGTCAATAAGATTATTCCTGTGGATTTTAAAACAGTGGCAGCGATCGGTGTACTGATTGCAATTCTTACGGGTGTCGGTTCATTTCTGTTCGGTGTTCCCTTTCTTTCCCAAACGTATGGTTATGTAGATTTTCCGATTTTAGGTAAAACGGAACTAGCTACCGCTCTTATATTTGACACTGGTGTAGCGTTAGCTGTCATTGGTTCAGCTGTGACAATCATCCTGAGCATAAGTGAGGATCGATAATTATGGAAACAGTTATGTCTATACTTGTAGGTGTTTTTTTCACAATTGGAACATATATGGTCCTATCCAAAAGCCTGCTGAGAATCATTCTTGGGACTTCGGTGATCGGCCACGCTGTCAATCTTTTAATCTTAACAATGGGGGGATTAAAGACCGGGGGTCCGCCATTGTTAGGATTGAAAAGCACTTCCTTTACAGACGGGCTGCCACAGGCGCTCATCCTGACAGCGATTGTTATTAACTTTGCAGTTACAGGTCTTTTTCTGGTGGTTGCCTATCGTAGTTACCGAGTCTTGGGAACTGACGATTTGAATGAATTAAGGGGAAATGAAGATGAATAATATAATCATTCTGCCGGTCATTATTCCGCTTATCGCGGGACTTATCATGGTCATATTCAGAAAAAACTTATATGCGCAAAGATCAATTGCTCTTCTGGCAATTCTAGCCACGGGAATGGTTTCAGTGCTAATGGCTATGAAAGTAAAGGTGGAGGGAATACAGGTTCTGCAGGCAGGGGGATGGGCGGCCCCTTATGGAATTAGCCTTGTCGCCGATATGTTTGCGGTCATTCTGTTGATTATAACGGCATTTGTGTCTTTCTGTTGTTTGCTTTACGCCTTTTACACAATTGGAAAGATAAGAGAGAAAAATTTCTTCTATCCATTGTTCCTGTTTATGATCAGCGGTGTGAACGGATCTTTTTTGACCGGAGATATCTTCAATCTATTTGTCTTTTTCGAACTGATGCTGATTTCCTCCTATGCATTGATTACACTTGGCGGGGAGAAAAAACAGCTCAGGGAATCAATCAAATATATATTGATTAATGTCATGTCATCCTTCTTTTTCCTTGTGTCCGTTGCCTACCTATATGCTGTAACAGGTACGTTGAATATGGCGCATCTGTCTGTCCGTGTTGCGGAAGCGGGACAAAATGGGCTGCTGACGACCGTTGCGATTTTACTGCTCATGGTTTTCAGCCTGAAGGCCGGTCTCTTGCTATTTCATTGGTTACCAGGATCATATAGTGTTCCACCTACAGCGGTGGCAGCAATCTTTGCGGCTTTGCTCACCAAGGTTGGAATTTATGCTATTTTCCGTATGTTTACATTGATTTTCTATCATCAACCGGAAATCACCCACTTGTTGATCGGAATCCTAGGGGCAGCGACAATGTTACTCGGAGCAATCGGTGCGGTCTCGAGATGGGATATAGAAGGAATTTTGACCTACAATGTTATCATTTCTGTCGGTTTGATTATGGCCGGACTTGCTGCTTTCACCACAGGCAGCATCACAGGTTCCATTTTTTATCTTGTGCATGACATCAATGTGAAAGCACTGATTTTTCTAATCGGCGGTACAGTTATTTACCTAACTGGCACTGCTAAATTAAAGGAAATCAGCGGCTTGATCCGGACTCATCCGTTTCTTGGCTGGATGTTCTTTGTCGCAGCCTTGGCGTTGGCAGGTATCCCACCTTTCAGTGGTTTCCTCGGGAAGATGCTGATTACAAAAGGTACCTTTGAAGCCGGAGATTATTGGCTGGGGGCAATTGGATTACTATCAAGCTTGTTAGTGCTATATTCTGTTATGAAAATCTTCATGAATGCATTCTGGGGTGAGACAAACCTAAGTGAAGAAATGGAGAAAGGGACAACAAGAGGGGTTATTATACCAATTACGCTTTTGACGGCTGCAACAATTTTTCTGGGATTGGGTGGAGAAATAATCTCATCTTATATCCAGTTGGCTGCCGAAGGCTTGATGAACCCTGATTTATATATCGATGCGGTTTTAGGAGAATAGTAGCTAGTCTATAAACAAAAAGGGGTGGTCGTTGTGCCCGTTCAAGTCTTGCTTAATATATTCATTGGTTTCTTATGGATGCTCTTGCAGGATAAATGGAGTTTCCCTTCGTTCTTTGCCGGATATCTAGTGGGAATCGTTATTTTGTTTTTTGTGCGTCGCTTTTTCAATAAATCCTTCTACATGGGGACATTTCTCTCTATATTAAAGTTGCTATTTGTATTTCTTAAAGAGCTCGTTTCTTCTACGGTGCTTGTTCTGAGGCAGGTCACACGTAAAAAAATAGATGTTCAGCCGGCGGTTTTTGCCTTAAAGACAGATCTGAATGGAGATTGGGAAATACCAATGTTGGCTTTGCTATTATCGCTGACACCAGGCTCCGTGGTATTGGAGATTTCGCCGGACAACAAAACATTCTATATTCATGCCATGGACTACAAAGAATCTAAACAAGCGATTATTCAGGCAAAAATGAGCTTTGAAAAGGCGATTAAGGAGGTTACACGATAATGTTTGAAAAAGCCATGACTGTAGCGCTATTCATTTTAACGTTATCCATTCTCATTTCCATCTATCGCCTCTATAAAGGTCCATCCATGCCAGACAGGGTTATGGCACTGGATTCAATTGGAATCCACTTAATTTCAGGTGTGGCTATTTTTTCTGTACTGTTCAAATCCCATGCCTTCTTGGACATCATATTGTTGTTAGGGATCCTTTCTTTTATCGGGACTATCGCGTTTGCGAGATTCATAGAAAGGGGTGTGGTCATTGAACGTGGAAATGATAAGTGAGTGGATTGCTGCTGTCTGTATTCTTACGGGGACAATCTTAACGCTTCTAAGTGGTGTTGGGCTGATTAGGCTTCCGGATGTTTATACACGATCACATGCAGCTTCAAAAAGTACAACACTTGGAGTACTATTCATCCTTCTGGGAGCATTTCTGTTTTTTTTAATTGGTGAAGGATATGTTAGTATACGGCTGCTTCTCGGAATATTCTTTGTATTCCTGACTGCTCCGGTAGCAGGCCATATCATCTGCCGGGCAGCTTATCGCTCAAACGTAAAACTTACCGACCGTACAGTCCGTGATGATTTGAAGAAATTATTGAAGTCTAAATGAAAGATAGTTGAACTGCCCACTAAAGGTTAGACTAAATCTAACTTTTATGGGGCAGTTTTAATTTGGAAAAAAAGCGATAGGATGTCTATTCAATTCAAACATTGAAACTATGGTATATTGACAGTACATAGTTAGTAAAGGAGTTTAGAAATATGGCAAAAAGTGTAGTCATTGCTGAAAAACCTTCCGTTGCCCGTGATATTGCGAATGTACTGAAATGTACAAAGAAGGGCAATGGATTTTTCGAAGGAAACAAATATATAGTTACTTGGGCATTAGGGCATTTAGTTACTTTAGCTGATCCTGAAGCTTATGATAATAAATATAAAACATGGAATCTAGAAGATCTTCCTATGCTTCCAGAACGTATGAAATTAGTTGTCATTAAACAAACTGGAAAACAGTTTAATGCTGTAAAAGCACAATTAAGTCGCAGTGATGTGAATGAAATAATTGTGGCTACTGATGCGGGAAGGGAAGGAGAATTAGTTGCACGTTGGATTATTGATAAAGCAAAAGTCAATAAGCCAATCAAGCGCCTATGGATATCTTCTGTAACAGATAAAGCGATAAAAGACGGATTTAATAACTTAAAACCTGGTAAATCGTATGAAAATTTATATGCTTCCGCAGTAGCACGCTCAGAAGCAGACTGGTATATCGGTTTAAATGCAAGTCGTGCATTAACAACTAAATTTAATGCACAATTAAATTGTGGTCGCGTCCAAACACCAACAGTTGCTATGGTAGCGGCACGTGAAGATGAAATCAAAAACTTTAAACCGCAAACTTATTATGGTATTGAAGCGCAAGCTGATGGGCTTAAATTAACATGGCAAGATGTGAATGGTAATAGCCGCAGCTTTAATAAAGAAAAAATAGATGCAATTGTTAAATCGCTTGGATATAAAGATGCGAATGTAGTTTCTATTGAACGCAAAGCAAAGAAAAACTTTTCACCTGCCTTATATGATTTAACAGAACTTCAACGTGATGCTAATAAGATCTTTGGCTATTCAGCTAAAGAAACACTGAATATTATGCAGAAACTATATGAACAACATAAAGTACTAACATATCCACGTACTGATTCACGCTATATATCATCTGATATTGTCAGCACCATTCCAGAGCGCTTAAAGGCAATCGGCGGTAATGAGTATCGTAAGTTAGTAACTAAGATTATAAATAAGCCTATTAAGGCGACGAAGGCCTTTGTTGACGACAGTAAAGTCAGCGACCACCATGCCATCATTCCAACGGAAGGCTTCGTTAATTATGCTGCCTTTAATGATAAGGAACGTAAAATTTATGATTTGGTCGTGAAGCGGTTTCTCGCTGTTCTATTTCCGGCCCATGAATTCGAGCAATTAACAGTCCATGCGAAGATTGGCCCAGAGTCCTTTATCGCCCGTGGTAAAACAGTGATTCAGCCAGGCTGGAAGGAAGTCTATAACAATCGTTTTGAGGAAGAGGAATCTGGCGATGAGGTGAAGGAACAGTTACTTCCGAAAATCAATAAGGGTGACAAATTAGCAATTACGATAATATCGCAAACTTCAGGTCAAACTAAGCCACCTGCGCGTTTTACAGAGGCTACTTTACTGTCAGCGATGGAAAACCCTACGAAGTACATGGAAACAAAAGATAAAAAGCTTGTAGATACGATAAAGATAACTGGCGGGCTTGGTACAGTTGCAACCCGTGCAGATATTATAGATAAATTATTCAATTCATTCTTAATCGAAAAACGTGGTGGAAAAGATATATATATTACTTCTAAAGGACGCCAGTTACTTAATTTAGTACCGGAAGAATTGAAGTCGCCAACTACAACAGCAGAGTGGGAACAAAAACTTGAGCTAATCGCTAAAGGGAAAATGAAAAAGGCTGTGTTCATTAATGAGATGAAAGAGCATACAAAAGAAATTGTGGCAGAAATTAAAGCCAGCAATAAAAAGTATAAGCACGACAATATCTCCACAAAATCCTGCCCAGAATGCGGGAAACCAATGTTAGAAGTAAACGGAAAGAAAGGCAAAATGCTTGTCTGCCAAGATCGCGAATGTGGTCATAGAAAGAACGTGTCACGTGTCACTAATGCACGATGCCCTCAATGCAAAAAGAAAATGGAACTCCGTGGCGAAGGTCAGGGACAAATATTTACCTGTAAATGTGGATACCGTGAAAAATTATCTGCTTTTGAAGAGAGACGTAAAAAAGAGTCTGGCGGAAAAGTGGATAAACGAACTGTACAAAAGTACCTGAAACAGCAAGAAAAGGAAACGGAGCCTATCAACAATCCATTTGCTGATTTATTAAAAGGAATGAAATTTGACTAGAGAATTAAGTTAATTTTTCAAAAACAAAAATGCCTATCCTAATTTTAGAGGATAGGCGTTTTTGTTAAAAATCAGGAGACTGATGAAGATCAAGTGGTACCAGATGAATTAACGAGCCTTTACGAAGAAGACAGTTCAAAAGTTTCATTTTGTATTGATAAAGAAGATACAAATTATATTTTTACCCTATATTGGAATAACCATCACATTTTGGATTAGTTTGATTTGTTTAAATTGTTTGTTAATTAGTAAGCTGTATGTTACAATAAAACAGCAAAAAGGTTTGAAGATCAAAAAAATTTTTACAGTCTTTAAGTACATGCTTAGACAGAAAAGGTTTTTCTGGTTTTCTACTTTTAAAATTTTCACTAAAAGTTAGGGGGCCAAAAAAATGGTCGGAAAAGTAAAATGGTTTAATGCAGAAAAAGGTTTTGGTTTTATCGAGCGTGAAGATGGTGACGATGTATTCGTACACTTCTCTGCTATTCAAGGTGAAGGATTCAAAACTCTTGAAGAAGGTCAAGAAGTTGAATTCGAAATCGTTGATGGAAATCGCGGACCACAAGCTGCTAATGTAGAGCGTATCTAATTAAATTTAAAACCATCGGGTACAATCCTTTTCGGATTGTACCCTTTTTATATTGGCAAGCAAATAAAGCATAAGTTTCGCCTGGATGGAGCAGATTAATTGAGGATACAGTCTGATATAAATCAAAGGGCGGAATAGGATATGAAAAAAGCAGCAGCGACAAAAAATCAAGAAAAGAAAAAACTGCAATGGTGGCAGCTTTCCCTTATAGGGATAGGCTGTACAATTGGAACCGGCTTTTTCTTAGGTTCCGGATTAGGAATCAGGCTTGCCGGCCCATCAATATTAATTGCGTTTATACTTGCCGCTTGTACGACATATATCGTATATGAAGCTTTAGCAAAGATGACGGAAAAAGATCCTCAAAAAGGGTCTTTTCGTACATACTCCCGTAAGGCGTTTGGACGTTCTTTTGGGTTCTTAAATGGGTGGGTTTACTGGTTTTCAGAAATGCTTATAATGGGAAGCCAATTAACAGCCCTGTCTCTATTTTCTAGGTTTTGGTTTCCTGAATTTCCTTTATGGATATTTGCAGCCATCTACGGAGCACTTGGACTGATTGTTATTATTATTGGGGCAAAGCTGTTTGAACCGATGGAGAATGTCAGTGCAATCGTTAAAGTATCCGCTATTTTAATGTTTGTCATTATCGTGATCCTTGGCTTGTGTGGTGTGATTGATGGAAAAGAAACACTTGATTTTCCTTCAACGGTTAAGGAGGTTTTTCCTACAGATTGGAAGAAAACTTGGTCATCTCTCGTTTTTGCTTTTTTTGCCTTTGGAGGTATTGAAGTTCTGGGTATTATGTCTATGCGATTAGAGAAAAAAGAGGATGCTCCAAAAGCAGGGAGAGTCATGATTCTAGCATTAACCGTCATTTACATCATATCCCTAGGCTTAGTCGTAATGCTGTTGCCATGGGATAAGGTTAATCTAAAAGAAAGCCCGTTTTTAACGGTCTTGAGTTATTATCCATTTAGGTTCATTATGCATCTTTTTAATGGAGCTTTGATAATTGCCGGTTTTTCAACAATGTCGGCTTCACTTTTTTCTGTTGCAAATATGCTGACGACCTTAGCTGAGGATCGAGATGCCCCGAAAATATTGGGAAAAAAAGGGAAGTTCGCAATCCCTCTGCCTGCTTTTGCTGTAACAGTGACTGGTTTGCTAATCTCTATCGTTCTGTCGAGAGTGATGCCGGATAAGGTCTATGAATACTTTACGACTGGTGCGAGTTTACTCATCCTTTACAATTGGATATTAATCCTGTTGACGTATTCCAAGCTTGCTGACCTAAAAACAAAGGATAAAATAAAACGAACTATAGGGCTTGGGCTTATTTTGCTGGCTATTGTTGGGACGGTCATTGAAAAGGACACGAGAATGGGCTTTTTCGTAAGTCTAGCTTTTGTTTCTTTTGTAAGCCTGATTACAATTATTATGGCTATTATTCGAAAACGAAAACGGCCTTTAACAAGGCGAAGAATCCATAACTAACGATTAAATTAGGGATTGAACCCCCATAACTCCAAAATAGATCCCAAAGCCAACTAAGGAAATTCCGGATATGATTGAAATTCCCGCTAAGAGTTTATTGGTTAAATAGCGCCTAAATATGGATGCCATCATCGCCATCGAGTAGTCCCAAATTAATATCCCCAAAAGGATGGCCAAGCTGTTAATGATGATTTGCTGAGGAGATAAGTGACTCACGGTTTTGGCGAGTACAGAGCCATAGATGCCCAACCAAAAAAGAATGGATAATGGATTCAATAACGACATAAAAAAGCCAGAGCGAAAGGAACGAGTGATATCCTTGTTCCGTATATTGCTTTGGTTTTTTTTATGATAAACAGCAACCAGACTCTCTACTCCGGAATAAGTAAGCACGAAAGCCCCGAATAACCAGAGAAAGGTTTGGATTAGAGGAACTTGCATATATTGAGCCAACCCGGTATAAACAACAAGCATATAGCAGATATCGGCTAGTATAGCGCCCAGACCGAATACCCAGGCATTTAAGAATCCATGCCTTAAACCAATTTCCATTTGTGCAGCATTAATTGGTCCGATAGGAGCCGATAAGGAAATTCCTAGATAGACATATCCCAATAATCCATACATACAATTTATACCTCCATTTTAATTGCTCAAATTATCATATGCATGTATACAGGCTTGTACGACAAAAAAGAATAGTTTAAGGAAAACATAAAAAAGAGGCATAAGCCTCAAATGGCTCATGCCCAAAAATATGTCAGAATTGATAAAAGAACGGATGTAATAACCATTGTAAGCAAGGGAAGGCTGGCTCGTTTCTTAAGCTCTTTTAAATCAATCGTTAAGCCTAGCCCAGCCATAGCCATCGAAAGTAGAAAAGTGGTCAGCATGGCAATGTAATCATATAGGTATTCAGGAAACCAGGATCCAGCAAGATAAGTTCTAAAAATACTTAAGGCCAGAAATCCTAGAAGAAACCATGGAAATGGAATGGAGGATTGGCTGCCAGCGCCTTGTTTACGTTTCATCCAGAACACTAATACAAAACAGAAAGGAATCAATAAGAAAACACGACATAATTTAGCTAATAAAGCCATTGTAACAGAAGCTTCCCCAGCAGGCTCAGACGCTAAAGCTACATGAGCCAATTCATGTAAGCTAAGTCCGGACCAAATTCCATATTCAGTAGGTGTTAGGGGGAGAATCGGAATAAGCATCGTATAGGCGACTGAAAAAATAGTACCAATCAATGCAATCATCCCGACGCTCATCGCCGTGTCCTCTTCTTTTGAATCCACTATAGGTGAAACCGCTGCTATAGCCGCTGCGCCGCATATTCCTGTCCCTGCACCAAGCAGGAAAGAAATCATTGGATGAATTTTCAGCCATTTGCCAAGCAATACCATGAGGGCTACAGAGAATACGATACAAATCAGAGCTTTACCCAAAAGGCCAAGACCTTCACTAAAAATAATCTGCATATCTAATTTCAACCCATATAAAATAATGGCAGCACGTAAGAGAATTCTTGCTGAAAAATGAACGCCCGTCCGTAAATTTGTTGGATAGCTGCGAATATTACGATACAGGATGGCGAGCAAAATACTGCATGCTAATGGTCCTATGTATTCGAAAAAGGGCAATTCAGCAAGGACAAATCCAAGCAGCGCCAATAAGGCCGTAAAGCCCAGACCTCCCCAAAATGATAAAGGAGATTGAGTTTGTTTAGTCATAGTAGTCACTCCTAATTCTTTCATCACTATATTTGAAAACAGTCATTATGTATGCGTAGAATATATGTATATACATAGCCAGGTTATTATGAGTTCTGGCAATAGCTTCCATGAAGCCACTTCCCTAGTTTAATATTCTTAGACTTAATAAAAAAGAGGTAACACTCAATTAATTAATTGTATGTTTATCCAATACAGGATCTTTTATACAAAAAGCTGAGGCGACTGCCCAGCTCCGACAAGCATAAGGAGAGGCTCGAAGGGGTGTTCTACCCCGTAGAGGCTATCCTTATGACCTCGAGGAGCTAGGAGCCGAAGCTAGATTATACAAAAAGCTGAGGCGACTGCCCAACTCCGACAAACACGGAGGGAGAGCGCTTTTCCTCTACTGCAGCAGCTACACTTATGACTCGAGCGGTTAGGCCCTGAAGCTGGCTTATAAGGGAAGAATAGGTGAGGTGGAAATGTGGATTATATTAATCGTTTAAAACAGTTATTTGAGAATGAAAAGAATGAAGAACAAGCAGTAGCAATGGCGCAATATATGAAGAATCAATTTCCTTTTTACGGGATTAAAACCCCGGAAAGAAGAAAATGTATGTCTGTATTCTTTAAGGAAACAGGTATTCTTGCTATGCCGCTTTCACATGAATTTTGTTTAAAGCTTTGGAATATGCCGGAGAGAGAATGGCAAAATGCTGCGCTTGATTACCTTGCTAACTATATCGACAAACTGGAAGTAAAGGATTTACCGCTACTAAAAACATTAATTACGACAAAATCTTGGTGGGATACCGTAGATATGATTGCCTCTAAGCAGGTTGGCAATTTGGTATTAAGAAATCCTGATTTAATAGATACTATCATGAATGATTGGGTAATAGATAATAATATGTGGCTACGTAGAACAGCAATCCTCTTTCAACTTTTCTATAAAGGTCAAACAAATGAGAGAATCTTATATGACTACATATTGAAAAATGCGGATAGTAAAGAATTCTTTATTCAAAAAGCGATTGGGTGGGCACTGAGAGAATATTCAAAAACGGATCCGGAGTCTGTGAAGAACTTTATAAAAAAAACAGAGCTTGCACCTCTCAGCAGAAGAGAAGGTAGTAAGCATTTTCTAAAGGGGGAGACTGTATGAAGTGTATAGCAACCGATATGGATGGAACATTACTGAATGAGCATCAAATGGTAAGTGACGAGAACCGAAAGGCGATGGAGGCAGTAAGGGATAGCGGGAGACAAGTAATTGTTGCTACGGGCCGATCTTATAAAGAAGCAAGGTTTGCACTTGATGAGATTAACTTTCACTGTCCTATTATCAGTTTAAATGGAGCAGCTGTTTATAATCAGGAAGGCAGTTTGGTGGATTCCAATCCGATGAAGCAAGAAAGCTTAGTGGAGACAGTCAAGCTTTTGGAAGAAATGGATCTTTATTTTGAAATGTATACAAACAGGGGGACATTTTCCAAAAACCCCGAAAAGGCTATTGATTCACTTGTCGATATCTTCTTGAGTGCCAATCCTGATCAGGAAGAAGATAAAGTTCGTGAATTTGCTGAAGGCAGAATTAAAATTGGATTCTTATTTGCGACAGACGATTACTTCCAGCTAATTAATGAAGAGGATATCGAAATATACAAAATACTAGTCTTTTCCTCTGATATGAATAAACTAAAAAATACTGGCACTATTCTTGGAGAGATGGAAGGAATAACTGTCACTTCATCCGGTAAGGGGAATATTGAAATTAACCAGAGTGGTGTTTCTAAGGGAATAGCTTTGGAGAAATTGCTAGAAAAATTACGAATCCCACTTGAAGAAACAATTGCTGTGGGAGATAACTTTAATGATTTATCTATGTTCGAAAAAGCGGGGATGTCCGTTGCTATGGGTAATGCATCCGATGAGATTAAAGGGCTGTGCAAGGATGTTACCTTAACAAATGAAGAGGATGGTGTCGCCCATATCATTTATAAGTACATCGTTCAAAAATAAATTTAAAAATTAGGTATAGGTGGTCCAGAATATGGCTATCATAGTACTACAATGAAGTTTTCCAAAGTATCCCCCCCTTTTTTTTGAACCGCCTTTAGTAATGAAGGCGGTTTTTTTTATGAAATAAAGATGCCCGCAAAAAAAGCCGTCATTAGTATGACAGCTTTTATAAATCTAATTCTTATATTTTTTCAGGCCATTTATATGAATAAAATCTTTCAAAGCAAAGGCGGCTTTCAAGCTCTTTATTCTTTTGGGCGAGTAATTCAGGCCAACCAGCCATCATCGCCTCAGTTTGAGAGCGGTGGGCAGAGATTGCCTTTAGTTTAGTCTCGATTACATCCTGAATATTATTTATGATATCAGGCTCTCCAAGGACATCCTGATGGTTGTTGGAAAAGGCTACACAATGAAGCTTTGGCCTTTTTTCAGGATTGATTTCAGAGACTGCCTGTACGACAGCTCTTCCGCAAGCCTCATGATCCGGATGGACACTGAATCCCGGATAGAAAGTGATAATGAGGGAAGGATCAAGCTCATCAATAAGCTTAGTCATTTGATTAGCTAGCCACTCTTCATTTTCGAATTCAACAGTTTTATCGCGCAGTCCCATCATACGTAAATCCTTAATACCCATTATTTGTGCTGCGTCTATTAATTCTTTCTTGCGAATCTTCGGGAGACTCTCCCGTGTTGCAAAAGGAGGATTTCCAAGATTACGTCCCATTTCACCAAGCGTTAAGCATGCATAGGTAACGGGGATACCAGCTCTTGTATAAGAGGCGATTGTTCCGGAAACCCCAAATGCCTCATCATCAGGATGAGGGAATATGACTAATACATGTTTCTCTTTATCCATTTATCCCAACTCCTTGTTATTTATCAAATGGGGCGGTACTGATTTCAAAAGCGACAGCCAGTCTTCCGCTCTGGTCAAGTCCAGCCATTAAAAGGCGGCCGAATTCATCGATTTCGTAATGGGTAATCCCTTCAGCGTATACCCAGCCTTCCTTCATTCTTAATCCTACCCGATAAGGGCCATCTCCGATAATTTTACCTTCTTCAAAACAAATAGAAACATTACGGATAAACGCACCTGCTGAGAAGAATGATTCATCATTATGAGTGGCATAAGCGCCGTTTGTTGTCTCTAAATGCAAATAAACCTGTAAACCGGCATATGATTGCAGCGCTTTTTGTGAATCAAGCAGGTCAATTGGCTTCATTAAGATTACCTCCTATATAAAAAGGAACACATTAGTTTCCTATTAAATTAGTGTTGTATTAATTATGATACTAAAGTATCTGAAAAATTGCTAAAAATGGAGATGGAAAAAAGCTGTCCTAAATTTCGGACAGCCTGTAATAAAGAAGAAATTATTTATATGTACGGTAAGCACCATGCATAACTGGTCCAACAAATTCATTTAGCTTCCAGCTATGTTCAATAGCGGCTGAGATAAATTCCTTTGCAGTAGCCAAGGCTTCTTCAACTGTTTTTCCTTTAGCCAGCTCAGCAGTAATGGCTGCAGCAGTTGTACAACCGGCACCATGGGTATAAGTAGTCGCAAACTTTTCGGATTCAAGGATGGTATAGTCTGTTCCATCATAAATTAGGTCAATTGCTTTATCTTGCCCATCAAGTTTAGTGCCACCCTTGATAAGGACATATTTTGCCCCTTGATCATGGATAATCTTTGCAGCTTGTTTCATTTCATCAATAGTAGTGATGGGGCCAATCCCGGATAATTGCCAAGCCTCAAAAAGATTTGGTGTTACAACCGTAGCAAGAGGGAGAAGCAATTCTCTCATTGCCACTGTATTCTCAGGCATTAACACTTCATCTGTCCCTTTGCAAACCATTACAGGGTCTATGACGACTTTATCAAGGCCATACTCTTTAATTTTTCGTGCAGCCAATTCAATAATATCAACGGTCCCAAGCATCCCTGTTTTCATGGCATCAATTCCTGTAGAAAGGATTGTATCCAGTTGTGCCTCCACAGTTGAAACATCAATAGAAAATACATTATGAGACCAGTTATTTTTAGGGTCCATTGCAACAATTGAAGTAACAGCAGTCATTCCATAAACGCCAAGCTCCTGGAATGTTTTTAAATCTGCTTGAAGTCCTGCTCCGCCGCTGCTGTCTGATCCAGCTATAGTCAATGCTTTTTTTAGACTCATTGGCCTATCCTCCCTCATTATAAAACTTAATTTAGTTATACTTTATAATACATACCAAAACAATATGTATGGAAAAAAACTGATGCTGTTAATTGTATACATAATCCGTGAACAATAAATTCTGAATTACCATTTTGCGGTATTTTATCATAGGTATAAACCGGAAGTATACAGTAAGAGTTTATAAAGGTAAAAGCTCATATAGTAATGATACTATAAGTGAAAAATAGTGGATAACAATAACGCTTATATGATTTAAGACATAGTAAGCAGATGCTCGTGATCATGGAGACGAGAATGAACAATGATTGATTCTAATAACATCAGATTGATATATGCAAAAAAGTTTTTTCTTATGCATTGTAACTTGATCAGAGTAGTAAAAAAGCCAGTAAAAAAAAGGGCGTTAAGGAAGGGAGAACCCATCCTTAAGCCCTTTTTATGCTGTATGCGTTACATTATTTTTGTATTATCAATATCACTTGCCTGGTTCGAAGTAACAATAACAATTTTGTGGTCATCAAGATCTTTTTCATATTGTTGTGCTTCTAACTCAGATAATCCAAGTGATTGGAGCTTGCTGCGCAATTCGTCGCCACGTTTTTTGAACAGATTTCCTACACTTTCAAAGAAACCTTGCTCACCAATACCAATGTTGCCTGTATCCGTAGCATCAGTTAAATCCTTCGAAAACTCTTTATTATGGGAAAACAGATAAACATTCTCTTTTGTAAATCCCTCAGCTGCAAGTTGTTCAACTTTCTCTTTAGCTTGAACTGAATTTTCTACTACAAAAACTTGATACATCTTGCATCCTCCTCGATTTTTGGATTTTAATTTAAAATGTAGTTACAGTGTTTATATAACCTATTAAAAAATCTATAAACATAAGTTGAGCAGGGTAAAGAGAGTGTAAGCGGAAAATATTGTTCGACAAATATAATAATTTCTGAAGTATATAGAGGAGTGGATTGGATGAGTCACCAAATTTTACAGAATGACTGGCTGGAGTATTTAGTGGATGAATTTAAACAACCATATTATGCAGCCCTGTGTAATTTTATAAAAAAGGAGTATGAAAACGAGATTGTCTATCCAAAGGCTGAAGATATCTACAACGCTTTGAACTATACTGATTTTAAATCCGTAAAAGTGGTATTGCTCGGGCAGGATCCCTACCATGGCCCCAATCAGGCTCATGGATTAAGTTTCTCTGTACAGCCTGAAGTTGCTCTCCCGCCCTCGCTACGGAATATTTTCAAGGAACTAAATGATGACTTAGGAATTCCAGTCCCTAACAATGGATACTTGAAAAGTTGGGCGGATCAGGGGGTACTTTTGTTAAATACCGTTTTGACTGTCAGACAGGGAGAAGCCCATTCACATAAGGGGAGAGGATGGGAGCGATTAACAGATAAAATAATAGAGACATTGAATGAAAAATCAGAACCGGTTGTTTTCCTATTATGGGGAAAACCAGCACAATCCAAAATTCACTTAATTGATCAGAAGAAGCATCACATCATTACCTCGGTTCACCCGAGCCCGCTATCTGCTCGGCGAGGTTTCTTTGGAAGTAAGCCATTTTCTAAAACGAATGAACTTCTCCGACAAAATGGGCTGAAGGAAATCGATTGGGCCATTCCTGATTTGTGAGGTTGTGAAAAATAGATTCCTTGGCGAAGTTAGGATAGAATTGAATAAGAAGAGATGAAGGTAAGAGGTGTGAATCTGTGGAAATAACATCAGAAAAGGTATTGGACAAAATGGATGAACTGATTCATAAGGCTAAAATGGCGCCTGCTGAAAAAAGGAATGGATACCTAATTGCCGTTCAAAGCTTAATCGACTTGGTCATAAGTGATCATACGAAGGCGGAAGGACAAACTGTGAAGAAAACTGTTCCATATAATCCAATTCAGCAAACGAATCCGACTGTCTCTCTTCCTCAGGAGGAACCAGTTAAGATGGAGGACGCAAACGGGGATTCACTGCTTGATTTTTAAACGCAAAGGAGAGAATGGGGATGAAAACATTTATTATTATTGCAGCCATTAATGCGGCGATGTCCGTGGCATGCGGTGCATTCGGAGCTCATGGGCTGGAGGGGAAGATTTCTGAAAAGTCTCTGGCGGTCTGGAAAACAGCCGTTCAGTATCAGATGTTCCATGCAGGTGGATTATTGGCAATAGGATTGTTGTGGGATCGATTATCCTCACATCAATTGTTAAATTGGTCAGGTTGGCTCATGTTAGTTGGAATTATTCTCTTTTCTGGAAGCTTATATGTACTCAGTGTAGCAAGTATTGGTAAGCTTGGTATTATAACGCCGTTTGGCGGAGTTGCATTTATTGCTTCCTGGGTATTAATGATTGTGGCTGTTTATAAATATTCATAAGTTTGATATGTTCATAGAAGAACCGCTTATGTCTGACATAAGCGGTTCTTCTATGTACTATAGGAATTAGTTCGTCAAATATTTTTTTTTCTCGGTATGCTAACCATTCTCGATTAACGAGATGGAGAACCAAAAGGATAGGAGTATTCGATTTCTTCATCAAAAGTTACATAATCGAGGTAAATCAGTGGCAATAAATAGCGCATGCCTGTTTGCGGATCACTTAAGATAAGATGATCTCGGCCGGCTGCTTCAATAATTCCTTTGAATAGTCTTGTATTACCATCCTTACTTCCCTCAAAGGTCATATATACCGAAGCGAGTTTACCGCGATTTAAACGCAGAATATTTTCGATATAGGATTGTTCTACGAATTGACCCGGAGCAGGCGACGGAGAAGTTTGGAACGGTGATCCACCACCGCCTAGAGTATACGACTGCGCCGGAAAGGGCAGTTGTTGTTGCTGTTGTTGTGGCTGAAACTGTTGCTGCTGCCCCAT
This sequence comes from Bacillus sp. z14 (2026), assembly GCF_058313575.1. Lineage (NCBI taxonomy): Bacteria > Bacillati > Bacillota > Bacilli > Caryophanales > Bacillaceae > Bacillus > Bacillus sp. z14 (2026). Next base: position 513,437 of record NZ_JBZFQK010000003.1, on the reverse strand, counting down.
GCCTGTTTGTCCTGCCATATAGGGATTATAAGGGACTTGATATCCGCCTCCATACGTTTGCCCCCCGCCGTATGATTGTGAACCCGGTTGTTTCATAAAATGACTCCTCCTCTATAAACAATAGTATTCTAAAAAACAGTTGGACAATCAGATTGTGTCGGTGCAAAGAAGCAGTGTGATTTGTAACGCCCAGAATTGTATTGTCCAAACCATTGTGCCGGGCAGTCCCCTTCCGGTCTGAAGAACCAAAGAGCGTTCGTGGCCGGATTAAAACGTTCCCCGTTGACGACTCTTCTTGCCAGCCTGATTTCACTCTCTCTGGCACGTTGATAAAAGTATCCTTTCTGTGTCGCTTCGAATCCACCGGGGTTTTGGAAAACCATTTGAGGAATCGATCGGATATTTACGAAATCCAAACATTCACCACGTACCCTGTTGACACCTACATTGCCAACCATTAACATGCCCAAATTTCCTTCACCCTCAGCTTCTGCTCTCATTAATCGGGCAAGAACTTTTATATCCTCCTCAGTAGCTTTTATAACTGCCATGCTTGAAGCACCTCTTTTCGATAGGTCATTTCATGATGTGTTGTAGATACGTAAAAGGTATGCTCACTATAGAAAATTATGCAGGGGGAGACCGGCTTATGATAAAAAAGGATATTACTTCATCCATTTCAAGAAGAGCAGAAGAGATTGCTTTGTTTTTGCAGGTCGCACTATTCACATAATTTTCCTGTGTGGTGGAATTTAAAAAGGTTAACAACACAGGGGAAGTCGATACTGAAGCAAATGAAGAGACAGGCGGTTATTGGGGAAATGCTTCAACCTTTATCTGAGGGGAACAGAGTATTTTGAAATAAAGGGGATCTTGGTGCTTGGACAACAAAAAAGTGCCCTATCCACCATGTATAATGGCTTTTAAAGGCACTTCCTTTTATCCTATTTAAACATGTAAAAATTCGCTGACACAGTCCGGTGTAAGGATATTTCCAACAAAGAAGGAACCGAATTCACCGTAACGGGCACTCACTTCATCGAAACGCATTTCATAAACCAATTTTTTAAATTGGAGAACATCATCTGCGAAAAGGGTAACACCCCACTCATAGTCATCGAATCCAACGGATCCAGAAATAATTTGTTTAACCTTGCCAGCATATTGTCGGCCAATCATTCCGTGAGAATACATAAGTTTTTTACGATCCTCCATCGGAAGCATATACCAGTTATCATTGCCTTGACGACGCTTGTCCATCGGATAGAAGCAAACATGCTTAGATGTCGGCAAGATCGGGTATAGTCTGGAACGAACATGAGGATTCTGATATGGATCTTCATCTGAATCAGAAGGCAGATAATTACTTAGCTCAACAACAGATACATAAGAATGTGCCGGAATTGTGAACTCTGCTAATTTAGTTTTATTAAACTCTAATTCAAGTGCATTTAATTCTTCCATTGTTGGGCGTAAAAGCATCATCATAAAGTCTGCTTTTTGTCCGACAATTGTATAAAGAGCATGACTGCCTTGGTTTTCATTCTGAGTTTTATTCCATTTTTCAACCAATCCCAGGAATTCATTGATGGCTGTGGCACGTTCGTCTTCAGGTAACATTTTCCAGGATAACCAGTCAATTGTACGGAAGTCATGTAAACAATACCAACCGTCTAATGTTTTAGCTGCTTCACTCATACTTATCATCTCCCACATAACATTTCGTTCATGCCATTTACTATATCACAATCAATGGCATATTTTCTTGAATCAAGGCTTCGATAAACTTGTCGATATTTTGACATACCGCTATAATTTTAAAAAATAAGGCAAACCTATTAAATAATTCATCATAAAGGTGTATTCTAGGTAGAGTGACATTTTGAGGAGGACATAAAAAATGAGTAATTTATTTACAACTTTAAAAGAAAAAGTTTCTGGCAATCAATTGCGAATTGTATTCCCAGAAGGAATGGATGAAAGAATTCTTGAAGCAGCAGGAAGATTGGCAGCTGAGAAAACAATCATTCCAATCTTAGTTGGAAATATTGATGAAATCACAAAAAAAGCGAAGGATATGAATATTTCTGTAGATAATATGGAAATTTACGATCCTGCTACATATATTATGATGGACGAGCTTGTGACAGCTTTCGTTGAACGTCGTAAAGGTAAAGCGACTGAAGAACAAGCACGTAAAATCTTGCTTGACGAAAACTATTTCGGAACAATGCTTGTATATCTAAATAAAGCAGATGGTTTGGTCAGCGGTGCTGCGCATTCTACAGCAGATACAGTACGTCCGGCATTGCAAATCATTAAAACAAAAGCAGGCGTTAAAAAGACGTCTGGCGTATTCATCATGGTTAAAGGTGATGAAAAATACGTATTTGCAGACTGCGCAATCAATATTGCTCCTGACAGCCAGGATCTTGCTGAAATTGCAATTGAAAGTGCTAGAACAGCGCGTATGTTTGATCTAGATCCACGTGTTGCAATGCTTAGCTTCTCCACAGTTGGTTCTGCTGTATCTGAAGAAACAACAAAAGTGGCGGATGCTGTTAAGCTTGTAACGGAGATGGACCCACAATTAATCGTAGACGGAGAAATTCAATTCGACGCAGCGATTGTTCCATCTGTTGCTGCATCTAAAGCTCCTAACTCTCCACTTCAAGGTTCTGCAAATGTATTTGTATTCCCTAGCCTTGAAGCAGGTAATATTGGATATAAAATTGCACAACGCCTAGGCGGATTTGAAGCAGTTGGACCAATCCTGCAAGGTCTAAATGCTCCTGTGAACGACCTATCCAGAGGATGTAACGCAGAGGATGTATACAACCTTGCACTGATCACAGCTTCTCAAGCTTTGGTAAAATAAGTTTATAAGTGACCTATGGCGCCCTTTGGCGCCTATTTTTTTATAGATGGAGAGAGGTAAGATGAATTTATTACAGCAGGATCGCTGGAGAATCATTGACCATAGTCAATCAGGTATGCATACACGTGCCATTCAATCATTTGCGATTGACGATACATTATGCGCTTCGGTTGGAGCTGGGAACTCACCAGTTACCGCACGGGCTTGGGTTCATCAAAAAACAGTTGTGTTGGGTATCCAGGACGGAAGGCTCCCGATGCTGAAGCAAGCTGCTGATTTCCTGCATGAGAAGGGCTATGACTGTATTGTCCGAAATTCAGGCGGATTGGCCGTTGTATTGGATGAAGGAATTTTGAACCTGACGCTTGTTTTTCCGGAAAAAGACCGGAAAATTGAGATTAATCGCGGATATGACGCTATGTGGGAACTGATCAAGTACATGTTTCGAGACTTTGATAATGAGATTAAAGCGGGTGAAATCGTAGGCTCTTATTGTCCGGGAAGCTATGATTTAAGCATTGATGGCAAAAAATTTGCCGGTATCTCTCAAAGGAGAATCCGTCATGGTGTAGCAGTACAAATCTACTTGGATATCAATGGGGATGCTGAACAAAGAGCTGCATTAGTGAGAGATTTTTATAAAATTGCTCTAAATGGGACTGAGACGAAATTTGTTTACCCTACTGTGAATCCAAAAGTTATGGCTTCCTTATCTGATTTGCTCGGTGTCGAGCTGACTGTAAATGATGTAATGCTTCGCTTAATGAAGGCATTACAGGATCATGCCGGGCAGATTGAGATGAATTCTTTGGCGGAAGCAGAAATGCCACTGTTCGAATCCTATTTAGAAAGAATGCAAGACCGCAATGCGAAATTGGAAATCGATTAATTCTTTCCATCGTTTTAGGAGGGGCTGTTAAAAGTAGTCTCTTACATGCTCGAATGAAAGTGAGAATGGTTTGATATTACAGATGAAAGCCGGCTCCTCTGAAAAGAGCCGGCTTTTTATATTTATTCTGCGATTTTTTCTAGATTTCCATTACGATCCATCTTAAATTTAGTAGCTTGTCGGTCATCTTCATCCAATAAAGCTAATTTACGGGCACGATTCATAATATTCATGAGTGTTTCGTAGTCTTCCTGAATCGTAACGGTATTTTCTTCAACATTATCAAGCTTGTGCTGCAATTCTTTATTTGTATTTTTCAGTTCCCTGATTTCAAGGCGCAATCTTTCATTTTCAGATTGTAATGCTTGCAGTTTCAGGCTGTTTGTATCATAAGATTGTAAGAATACAATAACATCGTCCATCGTCAAAGCCGGAGTCTTGTATTCTTCCAGCACTGGAAATAGGCTTGTTTGCTCAAATGTTTCAGTATCTTTTTGTTCGGTGGAAATATCCATGTCCATCAATTCATCTTCCATTGCGGTAGTTACTGTTTCAAAGTCTCGTAAAGATGGAGTCGGTGGCTGGTACAGGATTTTCTTTTTGCCGCCCTGATCCTTTCCAAGCAATCTTTGGCGTTGTTTACGCTGTTTACGGGCAAGCTGCAATGCTTTCTCATAAGTGTGTCTTACAACCGCATTCCATCTAAATCCGCAAGCAGCTGCGGTACGGTTCAATTTATCTCCAACTTCGTCAAATGCATTCAATTGGGTACTGCCTTCGCGGACGTGTCTTAAAACAGTTTCTGCTAGTAATAAATCATTTTCTTCAGTCCATGCATCTTGTCTGATTTTCATGATCTGCAACTCCCTTTTCTATAAGATTTAAAATAAATTTGCAAATTATGGTTCTAGCATGGACAAAAAGAACAAAGTTTATACAGGTTACTAGATTTTTTCATTAACCTAATAGATATTTAGCCGATTCTTGCAAATAAGGGAGCCGGAGTGATACAATACGCTTTAGTCCCAAGAGGCTCACAACTAACAAAGAGTCAAATTTTTTGGCAAGAAAGGATAGGCGGTCATGTCGAACGAATTTAGAGTATGTGACGACTGTCAGGCTACAAACCTAAAGACATTGCTACCAAAATTAAACAAGCTCGATCCCGATGCAAAAATTGAGATTGGATGCCAGTCCTACTGTGGACCTGGACGCAAAAAATCATTTGCGTTCGTCAATAATCGTCCAGTAGCTGCACCAACAGAAGATGAATTAATTGAAAAAGTAAAAGCTAAGATAAAATAAATAAAAAGTCGCTCCTCTAAAAGATCAAATTTTAGAAGAGCGACTTTTTTTCATAAAATCCTATCTAATAATCCATACTAAGGTATCAATCTTTGAATGGGGAATTGAGGATTATATATGAAAAAAATAGGTGTACTGATTCTAACTGTAGTTTGTTGTATATGGCTTAATCCCGAAATTAGCATAGCGCTTTCGAATGATCCACCAGAATTACTGATTACAGAGATTTCTCCGCAGGGGAAAACGTATGAATATATCGAAATCTATAATAATACAGACGTACCAATCGATTTACGTGATTACAATCTGCGATACCTCTCTATGAATAAATCGATGCAAGTATGGGATATAAAAGAATCAACTTTTATAGAGCCAAAATCTACGAAAATCATTTGGATTAAAAATGCTGCCAGCAAAGATGAGTTTGATTTTGAGGATTTCAAACACCACTTTCATGCCTCGGTGGATCATAAGCAACTGATTCGCCTGGAAGGTAACTTACACAATAGCAGCAAAAATACGGTCGTTCTGGCAACTGATACAGGAGCGGTTATTTCATATGTAACCTACGATAAGGGACTCATCCATTATAAGCAGGATATGGGAGCAAAAAAATTAAAACAGGATAAACAAATCAAAGAAAGTACACCAGGTCAAGTGAGTAATGAACAGGTGCCGTTAAATGCCAATAAGCAGACGGATACCAATAAGCCGATTGTTAGACCTGTGACCATGCCAAAAGAAGTACCAGAACGCTCGGATGTCTCTATCGAGATTCAAATTGAGGATGAACATCTAATTAAGCGGGCAGAAATATTTTATAAAAGAGGTCAGGATTCTGCCTTTACACAAGCAAATATGCTTATGAAAACCACGACTTCTTATCAATCAATTATATCTCGATACGATGTTTATGGTTCTGTTCCAACCTTTGAGTATTATATAGAAATATCGGATGGACAGCATGTCATTAGATACCCCGAAAAAGGGACAAAGACGATAAAAATAGGAAATCCAGATATGTACAAACCCCTAAAGCCGGGGCTTTCTATCCAAAAAAATACGATTTTAAAAGGTACAAAAAAGATACAAGTTCAAAAGGCAACAGCTGAGGAACAGATTAAGCTTACGGTTGATGGACAAAAACTGAAGACACAGAGGATCTTGAGCCGTCCTGCTGCAATTGTATTTGAAGGCCTTGGCATTGATGAAAGAAAGAAAAGTGCAGTTTACATGGGAGACCGTTTAATATCCAAATTAAAACCTACAGCAGGGTTATATCTTCCATATGAATTGTCAATTCCAATTGATGAACTCAAACCGGGTAAAAATACGATTTCCATCCACACAGGCACGAAGAAGGAAACATTTATGCCCGGAAGTGCAGTTGAAGAAAAAGATGTCGATCGCTTTTCTATCAAGAATATAAAGCTACTGATGGGTGATGGTACGATGATTCGCCCAATCAGTGTAAATTCAATCACGGCAGATGGTGATGAGAATCGAGAAGGCACTCGGGAAGCCCAGGAATGGAAGGTGGGAAATCAGGGAGTGTTAATCCTATCCTACGAATTTATCATCCCGGCAGCTATGTTCACAGCAGAGGAGGCAGAGATTGATACGATGGCTTATCAGGATGGAGTCCATAATATTCAATCTAAAGGCACATCCATTCACCAAGCAGATGTTGTTTTTGATAATACAGCACCAAAGCTCCATGTAAAAACACCGCTGAATGGCAGAACCTATAAGGGAACATTCACCATTGATGCAAACCCCGAGGATGAGGTGACTTCAATAGCCTCGATTAAAGGCTATCTGGATGGTCGGGAAATCACCCTGCCATATACGACCTCCTCCGGCAGACTGTCTAAAGGGAAACACAAGGTAACCTTCATGTCAGTAGATGCAGCTGGGAATCGCAAAAAGAAAACGATTCATTTTAAGATTGTGGATGAAGCACCTATTATTATGAATCAAGCCATACCGCTTGATAATGATAAAAAAGTATCTGTTCATCCGAAGCTAAGCGTGAAGGTAGAAGATCCAACTAATGATCAAATAATGGCTAAGTTTTTCTCAGGCAATCGCTATGATTTTACCTCCAAAGGGAGGAAACAATTAAAAGCATTTTCCAACATTGCAGATGAGGAACCGCCGCCCAATCAGACTTATCCGCGTGAAACAGGTATCTTAGCCAAGCAAATAAAGCAGATAGCCAAAGCGGATAAGACTTATTGGGTGACTGCCTCAAATAAAGGATTTCCGTATCAGCGATTCGAAATTTCACTGGATGAAACACCCGCGGAAATGAAAGAGGTTGAAGTAAAGTGGATCGGGCATTCCTTACAGGGAAGAAAGGTCACTCTATATGCCTGGAACATACAAAAATCTAGATGGGATGCATTAGCGTATGGCTACGGCAATAAGGATTTTTCGTTGAAAGCAAAGGTTGAGACAGAGGCCTATTTGAAAAATCAAAAGCTGCAGGTCCTTGTGCAGGACCAGGTTATTGGAGAAGTGAATCGTCCATTTAATTTGATCTGGATGTCAGATACCCAATATTATTCTGAATCATTCCCACATATTTTCCCAGTGATGACGAACTGGATTAGAATCCAAAATCAGCTTGGAAATGCGGAATATGTTATTCATACAGGGGATATTATTAATGTCAGATGGGATTTGGAGCAATGGGATACCGCAGATAAGAGTATGGGCATTTTGGACGAACATCATGTTCCTTATGGGGTAGTGTCCGGAAATCATGATGTGGGAAACTTGGTACTGGATTATCGCAATTATGGTAAATACTTTGGAGAAAAAAGATTTAAGCATACATCCCATTACGGAGGTGGGATGGAAAATAACACAAATCACTATGATTTAGCATCCTTTGGCGGGCACGATTTCCTCTTCCTGTATCTGGGCTGGGGTAAAGAAACCACGACTGCAACCCTGGATTGGGTTAATAAGGTATTAAACCAATACTCAGAGAGAAATGTGGTGCTTGCGGTCCATAATTATCTCGACCATCAAGGAAAACGGACGTATAACGGTAATCAGGTCTTTAAAGAAATTGTCCGGAAATACGAGAATATTAAATTGGTTCTTGCAGGGCATATTTCAGGGGCAAGCCGTAATGTAGCTACCATTCCTCTGAAGGGAAAACCGTCGAAATTCCGTAAAGTGTATGAAATGCTGGCCGATTATCAGAGTGGTCCGGAAGGCGGGGAGGGGTATATGCGGATGCTCCATTTCAATCCGGAGGCAAAGCAGTTATCAGTCAAAACGTACTCGCCTTACTTGGATGATTATAATTATTTTGAGCCGGAAGTCGATGAATTTACAATTGACCAACTGGAGCTGAACCCGATTCAGAAACAGGTGGCAACAGACTATATTGGCGTAAATGTGTACTCGAATACCTTATTGGGTGAAGATAAGGACGGAAAGAATCGGGAAAAAGTACAAATCCGCCTAAAGGATCTAAAAAACAAGCAGGATTATTTCTGGTATGTAGAAGTGAGCGACAGCTATGGAGGGCGATCACGTTCTCCGGTCTGGAAATTTACGACTAAATAAAGATAAAGTGCCCTTTGAACAGAATCGATTTCTATTCAAAGGGTTTTTGTTGTGTATTATTGTGGAAGAAGATGATTATGTTTTTTTAGATTAAACAAGCTATAATAAAACCATGACCGATTAGGAAGAGGGAATAGAATGATAGAATATTCTCTGGAAAAATTAAACGAAGAAAAAGTATTTAAGGATCCGGTGCATCGCTATGTGCATGTGAATGACCGGGTCATTTGGGATTTAATTGATACAAAGGAATTCCAGCGTTTAAGGCGAATTAAACAGCTTGGAACGACCTATTTAACATTTCATGGGGCTGAACACAGCCGTTTTAATCACTCTCTTGGAGTATATGAGATTGTGAGAAGAATTGTGGATGGGGTATTTGCTAATAGGCCGGAATGGAACCCGAAAGATCGTCTTCTTTCTTTATGTGCAGCTTTGCTCCATGACCTCGGGCATGGTCCTTTTTCACATGCCTTCGAAAAAGTCTTTGATTTGGACCATGAGGAATTCACAAGGAAGATTATTTTAGGGGATACTGAGGTTAATGCAATTTTAAAAAAGGTAGATGCCAGCTTTCCGAAAGAGGTAGCTGAAGTCATTGCCAAAACACATGCCAATAAATTGGTTGTCAGCTTAATCTCGAGTCAGCTTGATGCAGACCGGATGGACTACTTGTTACGGGATGCTTATTTTACTGGGGTGAGCTACGGCCAGTTTGATATGGAGCGGATTCTCCGAGTGATGAGACCGACGGAGGATCAGGTAGTTTTCAAGCAAAGCGGTATGCATGCTGTAGAAGATTACATTATGAGCCGCTATCAAATGTACTGGCAGGTTTATTTCCATCCAGTATCTCGAAGCGCAGAAGTGATTTTGACAAAAATCTTGCACCGCGCTAAAGATTTATATAAGAAGAATTATCAATTTAAACAGGAACCTCATCATTTTTCGTCTTTATTTACCCAGTCTGTTACCCTATATGATTATTTGAAATTAGACGATAGTATAATGCTGTACTATTTTCAGTTATGGGGAGAAGAAGAGGATAGCATACTGAGTGATTTATGCACGAGGTTCATGAACCGGAATTTGTTCCAGTATGTAGAATTCCTTCCGTCATCCAGTGCGGAAATGAAAAAAGTGATGGAGCTCACTCAATTGTTCGCAGCAGCCGGTCTCGATCCGGAGTATTATTTGGTGCTAGATTCTTCATCGGATTTACCGTATGATTTTTATCGGCCTGGAGAAGAAGGAGAAAGGGTACCGATTTATCTGTTATCCAAAACGAGAGAACTTAAAGAGCTTTCCAGACAATCGGATATCGTAGACGCGATTTCCGGTAAACGACGCACGGATCATAAACTGTACTTTCCTGCTGATATTTTAGAAGATGAAGCGAATCATAAAGAAATAAAGGAAAAAATAAAAGAATTGCTTGATTGGGATTAATTGATATTGAAGGAGTGAAGAATGGTGTTGAAGGAGCATGCCAGAATTCTTTCAGCCATAGATGCGGCCGGGCATATTGGGGGAAGAAAAAAGCTTCAAAAGATGGTGTTTATCTCAAAAAAACTCGAATATCCTTTTCAGGAGAGATTTGAATTTCATTTTTATGGACCCTATTCAGAGGAATTAACGTTAAAGATAGAAGAGCTTTGCAATTTAGGGCTTTTATCTGAAATAAAGGATAAGGAAAATGGCTATGTTCATTATGACTACTCTTTAACAGAGGCAGGCAAAGAATTTCTTTCTTTATACAGCAAAGACAATGAAAACGACGAGCTGTCTGCATGTGTGAAGGGATTGAACAATCATAATGCACGTTTTCTTGAATTGGTTTCTACGGTTTTTTATTTCGACCATTTATCCAAGGATGAGATTATTAAGAAAATCCAGGAACTAAAGGCGGAGCAACAGTATTTGCCTGAGGAAATAGAGGAAGCCTTCAATTATGCAGCACAGCTTATTAAGGAAAATAAACCAATGTACGCGAATTAGTTCTTTTTAATACTGGAGAAATAAAAAGAATGGAGCATATTTGCTCCATTCGGCTCCCACTTAAAAACGAAAGTCGGGTCCAATAATATGTAATTAGATCAATAATGTTCGGTGTGGATGAAAGACACGCAATCCGAACAAAGTTTATTGATCGCTGGCGCGTACACCGCCAACCGCATAATGAGATTTAGTCATTTCTTCAATGAACACCGTAATTCTTTCTTTTGGTGCTCCTGTTGTTTCAGAAACTGCTTCAGTGACTTTTTCACATAAGGCCTTTTTTTGTTCTTCAGTGCGGCCCTCCAACATTTTAACGGTTACATACGGCATATAATGTCCTCCTCATTTGTAAAACAAGTGATTATGTTGATAGTTTTTCATAATCGCCGGCGGAAAGCAAGTGGTGAAAAGCAGAATGGAAAGTTGAACCTAACTGAAAGGTTTTATATTAAGGAAAAAGGGGATGTTTTGATGTTTGATTTTCAAAGCATATTGGTCAATTTACCATATACACTTGTAACTCTCGCCATTGCGTTTACTGTTCATGAATATGCACATGCCTATGCGGCCTATAAATTTGGAGATATGACTGCAAAAAATCAGGGACGGCTGACATTAAATCCGCTTCGGCACATTGATCCATTAGGTGCGATATTTATTATATTGGTCGGGTTTGGCTGGGCGAAACCTGTACCGGTCAATCGCTTCTTCTTTAAAAATCCACGGATGAACAGTATTGTTGTTTCAGTGGTAGGCCCTTTGAGTAATCTTGTGCTGGCTTTTATTGGTGTCCTATTGATATATATTATAAGCATCGCAGGATTTAATTTACCTGAGTTTATCTACACGTTTTTTAATATTTTTATCCGCTTGAATGTTGTACTGTTTGTATTTAATTTATTGCCATTTCCTCCACTTGATGGGTATCGTATTATTGAGGACCTCGTTCCGGCTGATATACGTCCAAAAATGACACAGTATGAACAATATGGAGCGTTGATTTTCCTTATCCTGGTGATTACACCGCTTGGTAATTACACAATCGATCCAATCATTTATAATTTAGTACCAGCGATTGAGCGATTCTTAGTTTCAATATTTATTTAAAGGGAGGCTTGTACATATCCATGAGTCAAGAGAAGAAAAAACCAACTTTTAATATCATCAAAAACGACCCTACTGATGGCCATAAAGGCTTTGGAATGGGGGCGTTGAGCCTGGAAAATGTTTCACCTGTCATTATTGATGTGGAAGCAGGTGAAGCGTTTGTCGATATTGGTGCTATGCATGCAAGAAGTGCTATCGAAAGACGAATCAAATTTTTACCGAATAAAGATGAAGTACCAAACGGAAAGCCATACTGGCTTGTTTGGGTTACAATTGAACAGACGAAACAGGGAGCCTATTATGCTGGTGTGACGGCATGCGAAATGACGGTTGATGAAGAGATTCGCCGCGGCTATAAATCATTGCCAGAGCATGTGAATCGCATGGATAAATCATTGAAAAGACATATTATCGTTGAGCATATGGATGAACCTTCAAAAATCATCTTAGCTAACTTCCTGAAAAAACATAATGAAGAGCTTTGGAAAAACTCCCCTGATGAATTGAAGGAAAAGCTAAACGCTAACTAATATTGACAAAAACGTGAAAATTATGGATTTTTTTGTAAAGTAATTCAGCATATTACTTGTCGGTTTTCAGTAAAAAAAGTACACTAAAAACAGTGTGCAAGCACGTAGAGCTAGGACGCAAAAATCCCCAAACCGTTAATGGTTTGGGGATTTTTGTTTTCTTATGCTCATGGGTCGGATTGTTTAAAGCTTTCCAAATGGCCATACTCTCTTGTACCACGGATCATGTGACTTTTCTTTATTCTTTTCATCAGAAGGGCTTAGATCGTTTCCCTTGTTTATATGATTATGGCAATACTGTTTCGGCTCGGTTCCTTTTTTATAGTAAGTAAGGCGTTTAACCGGGCAGGCTCCGTGTGCAAGCAAGCCGCTTTCGGGGTCAATTTCTACCGCAACAATATTTTTCGGCTGTTTAAACTCTTTAACAGGCTCATCCTCTAGGGATTGCTCCATAAAGCTCGCCCAAATTTCTTTGGCTGCAATTTTATCTTGTTTAGTTTCGATTTTCTGAGAGCGATCATATCCGGTCCAAACACCTGTCGTAAGCTGAGGAGTATAGCCAATCATCCAGCTATCATACTCAGTTGAGCCTGACTTTCCAGCATAGGGCCTTGAAAGCTTAGGTGCGATTGAGGCGCCTGTCACAGATGCGTAACCATTTAGCTTTTTATCGAACACACCTGTCAGCATTTGTGTCATGACATAGGCATCCGCTTGCTTCAGTACGGCTGTCCGTTCTAATTTTTTCTGATATAAAACCTCTCCGTCACGCCCTGTAACCTTAGTGATAAAGTAAGGTTTAACCTTTTTTCCTCCGTTGGCAAATAAGTTATAGGCATTTGTCATTTCCAAAGGCTTAACTCCGGACGTTCCAAGCGCCAGTGAGGGAACCTTGGTCATAGGAGTGGTTAATCCAAATCGCTTTACAGCCTTAACCAGTTCATCCTCTCCAAGGAACAGATGTGTTTTGACGGCAAATATATTGTCTGATACAGCCAGGGCCTGAGCCAGTGTAATCGATTCATTGGCATATCGGTTATTAAAATTATGGGGTGTATATTTTTCTTTTCCTCCTTCAAATGAAAAGGTGGTCACTTCACTTCGCAAGGTCGTCGATGGTGTGAACCCTTTTTCTAAAGCTGTGTAATATAGCAGCGGCTTAATCGTGGAACCGGGCTGTCTAAGTGCCTGGGTCGCACGATTGAATGAGCTATGCTCATAATTGGTTCCGCCAATCAATGCTTTAACCATACCGTTATGGGGATTCATCGCAATTAAAGCAGCCTGAAAATCACCTTCCGGCTGCACATGCTTGGCAATAGCCTCTTCAGCAATGGCCTGCTGCTTGGAATTGAAGGTTGTATACACCTTTAATCCCCCTTGCCTGATCAGCTCCTCATTCCCCTTTAAGACCTGACGTAACTCATGATTGACTGCATCCAGAAAATAGGGTGCCTCCTGTTTTTTCTCTGTAATCAGGGAACCGTATATGGGCAAGCGGTCGGCTAATGCCAATGTTTCTTTTGCCTGTTCTGCACTCAGCTGACTGGTTTCCTTTAAAGAGTTGAGGACAATAGCCTGCCGTTCCTTTGCGTTCTTTTTCGAAACAAGTGGTGAATAAATGCCTGGTCCCTTTGGAATGCCAGCAAGCAGGCTTGCTTCAGCCAAGGATAGATCTTTGGCATCCTTATGAAAATAATAGTGGCTCGCAGCCTGTATACCATACATTCCATGCCCGTAATAAATCGTATTTAAATAACCTTCGAGAATCTCATCCTTACTGAAATGGTCTTCAATCCGAAGAGTGTAGAGAGCTTCCTTAGCCTTTCGTGACCAGGTTTTTTCTGAATCAAGGAAGAGGTTCTTGGCATACTGCTGAGTGATTGTACTGGCTCCCTGCACCTTGGCCATGGCAATCGTGTCAGATACAATTGCTCCTATAATTCTCTTTGTATCAAACCCGTTATGATGATAAAAATTTCGATCCTCAACTGCCAGAGTAGATTGTATTAAATAAGGCGATATCTCACTGAGAGGTACCCAATACCGCCTCTCGGCCCCGTGGCTTTCCGTAAATGTACTTAAATCATCAGCTAAATATTGAGTGGTTTGCGGGACGGATATGGCTGGAGGTCCGGCAAGCTTTACAATAAGTAGGACGGTAACAAACCCAATCACTCCAAATGTAGCAATCAGTGATCCGAAAAGTATAAGGGATCTCTTATAGGCAAGTAATTTCCTTCTTCTAAGTCTGCTTGGAGACACATGTCTTCCCCCTGATCTGTTGTGAAATTATTCATATTAGTAGTATGAAAATAAACCAACATTTTTAAACGTAAAACAGACATAGAAACGATAATATTGGAAATATCGGAAAATCTTTACTTTTTTATAAGAATGCACTATACTCTTCTAAGTTTAATAGATAGTGAATGATAATTGGGCCGCTGAAACTGAAACAAGAAAAGAGGTTCATCATGGGTATTTGGTTCACGGAGAAGCAAACAAATCATTTTGGAATCACCATGAAGATAAGTCGTACCTTGCATACGGAACAAACAGACTTTCAAAAACTGGATATTGTAGAGACAGTAGAGTGGGGTAAGATGCTGCTGCTGGATGATATGGTGATGACATCTGTGAAGGATGAATTTGTCTATCATGAGATGGTAGCCCACGTTCCCCTACATACGCACCCTTGTCCAGAGCATGTCCTCGTTGTAGGAGGCGGGGATGGTGGCGTAATCCGTGAAGTGCTTAAGCATGAGAATGTAAAAAAAGCTACTTTGGTAGAGATTGATGGCAGAGTCATTGAGTACTCAAAACAGTTTTTACCAGAAGTTGCAGGAAGCCTGACTGACCATCGGGTTGAAGTACTGGTTGATGACGGATTTATGCATATTGCCAAAAGCGAAAATAAATATGATGTAATTATCGTAGATTCTACAGAGCCGGTTGGACCGGCCGTAAATTTGTTTACGAAGGGCTTCTATGCAGGAATCTATCAGGCATTAAAGGAAGAGGGCATCTTTGTTGCACAAACGGATAACCCTTGGTTTAAAGCGGATTTAATTCAATCGGTCTTTAAAGATGTAAAAGAGATTTTTCCGATTACCGGCCTATATACGGCTAATATCCCAACCTATCCGAGCGGTTTATGGACCTTTACAATTGGTTCAAAAAAACACCATCCTTTAGAGATTTGTGATGATAGATTCATTGAAATGGAAACAAAGTATTATACAAAGGAGCTTCATAAGGCTGCCTTTGTGCTGCCTAAATTTGTAGCTGATCTTTTAAAATAAACAGAAATGAACATATAGATGAGGATTAAAGGAGTGCAGATTATGAGATTTGATGAAGCCTATTCCGGTAATGTTTTTATAGGAAGTCATCCCAATTTTAAAGATTCAGAGGCGGTTCTCTACGGAATGCCAATGGATTGGACAGTTAGCTTTCGTCCTGGATCCAGGTTTGGCCCAGCGCGTATACGAGAAGTATCCCTTGGTTTGGAAGAATACAGCCCTTATATCGATCGACATTTAGAGGTTGTTAAATTTTTTGATGCGGGCGATATTCCGCTCCCTTTTGGAAATCCGCAAAGAAGCATTGATATGATAGAGGCGTACATTGAAACCCTTTTGGCAGAAGGGAAATTCCCGCTTGGTATGGGCGGCGAGCATCTCGTTACATGGCCGATTATAAAAGCAATTCATAAGAAGTATGAGGATTTGGCTATTATCCATTTTGATGCTCATGCAGATTTGAGAGAAGAATATGAAGGCGAGCCGCTTTCCCATTCAACTCCGATTCGGAAGATTTGTAATTTGATTGGTGCAGAGAATGTCTATTCTTTCGGCATTCGTTCAGGTATGAGGGAAGAGTTTCAATTTGCCAAGGATTCCGGAATGCATATGTATAAATTTGATGTGGCGGAGCCATTAAAAAAAGTACTGCCCACCCTTGCCGGCCGAAATGTGTATGTCACCATTGATATTGATGTACTTGACCCAGCACATGCACCGGGTACGGGAACTGCTGAAGCAGGCGGTATTACATCTAAAGAAATGCTTGAGGCTATAACTGCTATATCAAACTCTGGCGTAAATGTGGTGGGAGCAGATCTTGTAGAAGTTGCTCCTGCTTATGATTCCTCTGAACAAACACAAATTGCTGCAGCTAAATTTATTCGCGAAATTCTTTTAGGTTGGGTAAATAAACGCCTGTAATTGAATAAGACTAGCAATCCCCTGTCTATGATAGTAGAGCAAGGGGATTTTTTTTAGAAAAAAAGATTCGGACAAGTTGCCAGAGAGTTTTTCTTTACCTTATACTTGTATGATTGAGTAAAATAATCAATTCCAGGGGGAATTCATTAAATGACCGAGGAAAAAAGCAACGCACCCATAGAGGTCATGGTACGGCTAAAGACGCATATCCAATATGTTGACGATGATGAGAACATCGAGCTAATTACATTTGGCACGTTGCATCACATGCCAAATGCCACATATATCCGCTATATTGAGCACGTTGAAAACAATGGGAAAATCAATACAACTGTTAAATATGACGGGGATGAAATGCTAATTATTAGAAGCGGCGCGGTTAAAATGAGACAGCTTTACAAAATTGGCACAGAAACCAGCGGCTCTTATGAAAGCATTCATGGTACACTGGATTTAACGACACGTACAAATAAGCTGGAGCATACCGTCCATCCGGAAACGAAGGAAGAGATTTTCCATGTTTCCTACAACCTATTTTTACAACAAGAGAATGTGGGCAACTACTCACTTACATTGACGGTCAAGGAGGAAAAGACAAGATGAACATCGTAACAGAGATTCAGGATCAGATTAAAGAAGAGATTAAGCAGGCAGTAATTAAGGCTGGATTAGCGGAAGAAGCAGTGATTCCAAGTGTAATTCTTGAATTGCCAAAGGATAAAACACATGGAGATTATTCTACTAATATGGCTATGCAGCTTGCCCGTATTGCTAAGAAGGCACCTCGGACAATAGCAGAGGAAATCATTAATCATTTTGATACTTCAAAGGCATCAATTGAAAAAATTGAAATTGCCGGACCGGGATTTATCAATTTTTATTTAAACAATGGATACTTAACAAATCTGATTCCCGCTATTTTGGAGTCAGGGGAAGCTTATGGTGAATCTAATGTAGGCGGAGGAGAAAAAATTCAGGTTGAGTTTGTTTCTGCGAATCCAACAGGAGATCTTCACTTGGGTCATGCCCGCGGTGCGGCAGTTGGGGATTCTTTATCCAATATCCTGGCTAAAGCTGGCTGGGATGTATCTCGTGAATACTATATTAATGATGCGGGTAACCAAATCAATAATCTGGCATATTCCGTTGAAGCTCGCTATTTACAGGCGCTTGGAATGGAGAAAGAAATGCCTGCAGATGGCTATCATGGAGAAGACATTATCAATATCGGTAAACGTATGGCTGAAGAATTTGGCGATAAATATGTAAATGCCGATGAAGAAGAGCGCTTTAAATTTTTCCGTGAGTACGGGTTAAAATATGAAATGGAAAAATTGAAAAAAGACCTTGAGAGCTTCCGTGTCCCATTTGATGTATGGTTCTCTGAAACATCTCTTTATGAGGATGGCAAAATTATGCCTGCATTGGAGCTGTTAAGAGAAAAAGGATATATCTATGAGATGGATGGAGCTACCTGGTTCAAATCTACTGATTTTGGCGATGATAAAGACCGTGTATTAATTAAGAATGATGGTTCATACACTTATCTCCTACCAGACATCGCATACCATAAAAATAAGCTGGAACGCGGATTTGAAAAATTAATCAACATTTGGGGAGCAGACCATCATGGGTATATTCCTCGTATGCAAGCTGCGATTCAGGCGATGGGTTACGGAAAAGACACGTTGGAGGTAGAAATCATTCAGCTTGTTCACCTGTTTAAAAATGGTGAGAAAATGAAAATGTCCAAGCGTACAGGAAAAGCTGTCACAATGAGAGACTTGATGGAGGAAGTTGGTTTAGATGCCGTGCGTTATTTCTTTGCGATGAGAAGTGCGGACACGCATATGGACTTTGACCTTGATCTTGCTGTATCCGAATCCAATGATAATCCAGTGTACTACGCTCAATATGCACATGCTCGTATTTGCAGTATCCTTCGTCAGGGAGCTGAAGTGGGTATTATATTGGAAGGGGACGCAGAGCTTAGCCGATTAGGTTCTGAAAAAGAAATTGACCTTCTGAAGAAACTTGGTGAATTCCCACAAGCGGTTGCAGAAGCGGCTCAAAAACGTATGCCGCACAGAATCACGAATTATATCTTTGATCTGGCTTCCACATTCCATAGCTTCTATAATGCTGATAAAGTATTAGATCAGGAAGAGCCTGAAAGAAGTAAAGCTAGACTTGCTCTTGTTCAGGCAACAAAAATTACACTGGCAAATGCATTAAAACTAATTGGTGTATCTGCTCCAGAAAAAATGTAATCTCATATTAATAAAATGCCCACACCTTAAGAGAGGTGTGGGTTGTTTTTTTAAGCTAGTAACAGAATGCTATCAAATATTATCTAATCCTGATGCTTCCGCCGCTTATTCGATTGATTCCTCTTAATGAAGCCAAATCCTCAATCAGCTTCATCATCGCAATATCCTTATTTTTTGCCTCGATTATGAAATCAATTTCAGGAATCCCTATTTGTTTCAGCATTTGGATAAATGGCATGATAAAGTCAACGTCGACGTTGGCTGCGTGTGCGCGAATTTCATTTTCCGAACGGGGAGAAGATATATGGATTTTAGGCTTCCAGCCTCTCAATTCCCATGTCAGAAGAATACGGGGCAACAATTTTTCCAATGGAGTCATAGAAGGATTTGCCACGTGATGATGGTAATCAAATAAAAGCGGGATATCCTCATGCTCACAAACCTGCAGAGTCTCTTCAGTTGTATAAGTCTTATCATCATTTTCGAGTGTCATGAGCTGCTTAATGGATTCAGGGATTTTTTGGCTATTGGCATAAAACCGTTGAATAGCCGTTTGTTTATTTCCATATGATCCGCCGACATGGATATTAATGAGTGCTTGGTCTGGCATTCCCATAGCCTCCAGCATTTTATAATGGTAAACCATATCTTCAACCGCTTTATCTGTCACATCATGATTAGGAGAGGTAAAAAGTGTAAAGGCATTCGGGTGGAAGCTGACACGAAGCTTGTGTTTCCGTACCAGTTTGCCAATTTCAGCCCAATCTTTTTTGAAAGGTGTAATAAAATCCCACTTAACATCAGGGTGAGTTGCAAGCGGTACAATCGAGCTTGAGAAACGATAGATCGGTATTTCATGTGCAATATTATAATGGAGAATTCGTTTGGTGGTTTCGATATTTTGTTTAGTAATTGCGAGTAATCGTTCGATTTGCTCTTCTTGAGATAGTCCGCTCCATCGTGTATAGGTGATGGTTTTGGAGGGGGTTGAATTCCAAAGATTTAAAGCAGTGGATACATATCCAAATCGAATATCCATAAATAAAGGCCTCTCCTTTCCATGTTTTTAAGTAGTAGCCGTTTATTAAGCTATGCGGCAGGGTATTGGTATTAAACTGTAAAATACTTCCTGGATATGGATTGAAACTGAATCAATGTATACCTCAAAGTAGTTCCTCTAACCAATATCTACTCATCTTAGTATGACTAAAAATATAAAAATAAATCTCAAATGATCTATTCGACAAACTAGATTATATTTACCATGTTTTAATAATTAATCTAAAATATGTAAGTTATTGATTGACTGAATGCTCATTCATTATATAAAATATAGTTATACTATATTGGGTTTAGTGTCGTTTTATGTTGTAGGTAACTTTTAAATCATGCTTTCGGTAGCAAAAGGGGGAAGACGGGGATGGAGATGAATGGTCTTCTATGGATCAACTTAGTTGCAGCTGTTCTTGTAACCGCTTACGCAGTTTGGCTGTTCACGTATCTGATCAGAACAAGGATTGCCTATATTAAACTTGGCAAGAAAACTGAGTTTGATAATGACGTAAAGAAGAGGCTGGAAAAGATTTGGGTATTTGTATTTGGGCAGAAAAAATTACTGAAGGATAAGAAAAGCGGAACGATGCATGTGCTCTTCTTTTACGGGTTTATCCTTGTCCAATTTGGAGCGATTGATCTAATTTGGAAAGGGATTAAACCGGGATCTCATTTGCCATTGGGACCTATATATCCGATTTTTACTTTTTTCCAGGAGATAGTTGTACTCCTGGTACTGGTGGCTGTTGTTTGGGCATTCTATCGCCGTTATATTGAGAAGCTTGTTCGGCTAAAGAGGGGATTTAAAGCCGGTCTAGTTCTGATCTTTATCGGAGGATTAATGCTAGCAACGCTTGTAGCGAACGGGGCTGCTATTGTATGGCATGGCGGTGAGCTTCATTGGTCAGAGCCTGTTGCTTCTACGATTGCGATGGCGCTTGGCTGGATGAATGAGACAGCTGCCATAGCTGTATTCTATGTGGCCTGGTGGATACATTTACTATTCATTTTGACGTTCTTGGTATATATTCCGCAATCGAAGCACGCACATTTAATTGCCGGACCAGCCAATGTTTATTTGCACAGATTAACTCCGCCAAAATTAAAGAAAATTGATTTTGAGGATGAAACACAGGAAACGTATGGAGCAGGTAAGATTCAGGACTTTACGGATCTGCAGCTCGTCGATTTATACGCATGCGTGGAGTGCGGCCGTTGCACCAATATGTGTCCGGCAACCGGGACAGGAAAAATGCTGTCACCAATGGACGTTCTAATTAAAATGCGTGACCATTTAACGTTTACGGGAGCTGCAGTTACAAGGAAAGAGCCATGGGTTCCGGGATTTGTATTCAGTAATACGAAAGGCAATCAAATCGCGGTGGCTGCACAGGGTGCGGGTGCTGCGGAGTCTGCGGCAGCAGCTGAATTGTACAATCCAGCTTTGGTGGGTGAGGTTATTACAGAGGAAGAGCTTTGGGCATGTACTACATGCCGCAACTGTGAGGATCAGTGTCCGGTTATGAATGAGCATGTTGGAACCATTATTGATATGCGTCGCTTTCTTGTATTAACGGAAGGTAAAGTACCTGCTGATGCTCAGCGTGCGATGCAAAATATCGAACGTCAGGGAAACCCTTGGGGATTAAACCGTAAAGAGCGTGAAGATTGGCGTGAAGCTCGTGAGGATGTAGTTGTACCGACTGTGAAGGAAATGAAGAAGTCTGGTGAAGAGTTTGAATACTTATTCTGGGTCGGCTCAATGGGATCCTATGACAACCGTTCACAAAAAATTGCTTTATCATTTGCGAAACTTTTAAATGAAGCCGGCGTTAAATTTGCGATTCTCGGTAATAAGGAGAAAAACTCCGGAGATACACCGCGACGTCTTGGGAACGAATTCCTGTTCCAGGAGCTGGCTACAAAGAATATTGAAGAGTTCGAAAAAAATGAGGTCAAAAAGATTGTTACAATCGATCCGCATGCTTTCAATATCTTCAAAAATGAATATCCGGACTTCGGCTTACAGGCAGAGGTTTATCACCATACACAGGTGCTGGCTGATCTAGTGAAGGAAGGCAGATTAAAACCAACTTATGCCGTTAATGAAAAAATTACGTTCCATGATTCTTGTTACTTGGGAAGGTACAACGATGTCTATGATGCACCGAGGGATATTTTAAAAGCAATTCCGGGAGCCTCATTTGTAGAAATAGAAAGAAATCGCGAAAATGGAATGTGCTGTGGAGCGGGTGGGGGCTTGATGTGGATGGAAGAGGAAACAGGCCACCGTATCAATGTTGCCCGTACGGAACAAGCTCTTGAGGTCAATCCGACAGTTATCAGCTCAGGCTGTCCATATTGCTTAACTATGTTAAGTGACGGCACAAAGGCGAAGGAAGTTGAAGAAGAAGTTAAAACATACGATGTGGCAGAACTGCTTGAAAAAGCGGTATTTGGGGAACATAGGGAGCTTGCATCTTAATTTTCACCGATATATGAAGGGGTTCATATAGTAATAGATGAGACAGAAACGGAAATTTACACAACTATTTGTTTTCGAAATATTGTGTAAATATTTCCGTTTCTTTCTTATTTACAGTAAAATACAAATATACCAAATTAAAGCGCTTACATATTTTCTGCCAACGACGAGCGAGCGTTCAGTCAATTAAACAAAGTATGAAATTTGAAAGCGGAGGGATAACGATGGGGAAAACCGTAATTATTGATGGAGCTAGGACGCCTTTTGGAAAATTTGGAGGAGCATTAAGCAGTTTAACAGCTTCGGAGTTAGGCGGAATAGCAATCAAAGAGGCTATAGAACGTGCAGGTGTAAATGCGGCAGATGTGAATGAAGTCATTATGGGATGTGTATTACAGGGTGGCCAAGGGCAAATCGTTTCTCGTCAGGCCTCAAGACATGCAGGGCTTCCATGGTCAGTAAAGACAGAGACGATTAATAAAGTATGTGCATCGGGTTTACGAAGCGTCACGCTCGGAGACCAGATCATTCGGCTTGGTGAAGAAGAAGTTATCGTGGCCGGCGGGATGGAATCAATGAGCAATGCTCCATATATTCTTCCGAAAGCAAGGTGGGGAGCTCGTATGGGAGATACGCCGCTGGTCGATATGATGGTCCATGATGGTTTGACATGCAGCTTTACCGGTGTACATATGGGGTCTTACGGTAACAGCACATCTGAGGACCTGGAATTATCAAGAAGTGATCAGGATAACTGGGCTTATCAGAGCCATCAAAAGGCAATTCGAGCAATTGAATCCGGCCTTCTGCAGGAAGAAATCGTTCCAGTATCGGTCAAACAGCGTAAAGGTGAGCCGGTTGTTGTGGAAATCGATGAAGCGCCGCGAAAAGATACGACAGTGGAGAAGCTGAGTTCCTTGAAACCGGCATTTGACCGGGATGGAACAATAACGGCTGGAAACGCACCGGGGATTAATGACGGGGCTGGAGCACTTGTTTTAATGAGTGAGGATAAAGCAATTGATGAAGGATACAAGATTGGTGCAAGAATTATCGGCCATGCCGAAATTGCTGTGGAAGCAAAGGATTTCCCAAAAACTCCCGGCTTAGTCATTAATGAGCTGCTTAAGAAAACAGAAAAATCACTGGATGATATTGATTTATTTGAAGTGAATGAGGCATTTGCAGCGGTTGCCCTTGCGAGTGGCAAGCTTGCCAATCTTGATGCTGAAAAAGTGAATGTAAATGGTGGAGCGGTTGCCCTTGGCCATCCAATCGGAGCTAGTGGGGCACGAATCATTCTCACCCTCATGTATGAACTGAAGAGACGTGGCGGCGGCATAGGGATCGCGTCTATCTGCAGCGGCGGCGGACAGGGAGATGCCATTATGATCGAAGTGCCAAGGGCAAAAGAATAAAAAAACGGGGTGAAGTGGGATGGAGATTAAAAAAATAATGGTCATCGGTGCAGGGCAAATGGGGTCTGGAATTGCACAGGTTTGTGCGGTATCAGGGTTCGAGGTGTTTCTGCACGATTTAACTGAAGAGTTTGTAAAAAAGGGTCTGGTTACCATCGAAAATAATTTGTTAAGGCAAGTGGAGAAGGGGCGTTTAAGTGAACAGGAAAAAGTAGAGATCCTGGAAAGATTAACACCCTCAACTGAAATGAAAAATGCAGGTCATGTCGACCTCATAATTGAAGCAGCTACAGAAAATATGGATATCAAAAAGAAAATATTTAAAGAGCTTGATGAGGTTGCGTCGGTTCACACAATTCTCGCTACGAATACCTCTTCCTTACCAATTACGGAAATTGCAGCAGCAACAAAACGTCCGGAGCAGGTAATCGGTATGCATTTTATGAATCCTGTGCCTGTCATGAAGCTTGTGGAGATCATTCGCGGTCTCGCAACTTCTGAAGAAGTATATAAAAAAATTGAAGAGACCGCTAAAGAGCTCGGAAAGATTCCGGTAGAAGTAAATGATTTTCCTGGCTTTGTTTCAAACCGCATACTCATGCCGATGATCAACGAAGCCATATTCACCCTATATGAAGGGGTTGCTTCCAAGGAAGCCATTGATGAAGTGATGAAGCTGGGGATGAATCATCCAATGGGTCCGCTGCAGCTCGCTGATTTTATTGGGCTTGATACATGTTTGTACATTATGGAAACCTTGCATGAAGGTCTTGGAGATGACAAATATCGGCCATGTCCGCTGCTACGTAAATATGTAAGTGCCGGTTGGCTCGGCAAGAAATCCTGCAGAGGATTTTACCAATACAACTAAGTTTGTCAAAAAGGAGGCTGGCTGCAATGGAATTCACGTTTACGGATGAGCAGCAAATGATGAGAAAAATGGTTCGTGAATTTGCCGTCAAGGAAATCGAGCCATTTGTACCAAAGATGGAAGCTGGATTGTTTCCGAGGGAGATTGTATCCAAAATGGCGGAGCTTGGACTGATGGGGATTCCGATACCGGAGTCATATGGCGGGGCCGGAATGGATTATATCTCCTACATTACAGCGATACATGAAATATCGAAAATAAGTCCGACAGTCGGCGTGATTTTATCCGTCCATACATCTGTTGGAACCTACCCGATTTTGAATTTTGGTAATGAAGAACAAAAAAAGGCGTATATACCGAAGCTTGCAAGTGGCGAATATCTGGGTGCTTTCTGTCTAACTGAACCAAGTGCCGGATCAGATGCAGGCTCCCTGAAATCAAGAGCTGTAAGAAAAAATGGGGAGTATATCGTCAATGGTTCAAAAATATTTATCACGAATGGCGGTGAGGCAGATGTCTATATTGTTTTTGCCTCTACGGATCCTTCTAAGAGAAATAAGGGAATCAGCGCTTTTATTGTAGACAAAGACACGCCCGGACTTACCATCGGCAAGGATGAAAATAAAATGGGCTTGCATGGATCAAGAACAGTTCAGCTCATCTTTGAGGATATGAGAGTACCGGCCGAGAATCTGCTAGGGGAAGAAGGACAGGGAATGTCCATCGCGCTGAATAACCTGAATACAGGGCGGATTGGGATTGCAGCACAGGCACTTGGGATAGCGGAAGGGGCTTTTCAGCATGCTGTCCAATATGCAAAGAATCGCAGCCAATTTGGGAAACCAATCTCTGCTCAGCAGGGAATAGGCTTTAAGCTCGCCGATATGGGGACAATGGTTGAGGCTTCAAAATTACTGGTTTATCAGGCAGCTGCTTTAAAAAGTTCGAATCAGCCTTGTACAAAGGAGGCATCCATGGCAAAGCTGTTTGCCTCGCGTACGGCAGTTGAAGTGGCGACCGAAGCAATCCAGGTTTTTGGAGGCTATGGCTATACCGAGGAATACCCAGTAGAACGTTATTTCAGGGATGCAAAGGTGACAGAAATATACGAAGGTACAAGCGAAATCCAACGAATAGTAATCAGTAAGCATTTGATGGGCTAATAGAACAGGGGGAAATAGGAATGAATTTTAAATTATCAGAGGAACATGAAATGATTCGCAAAATGGTTAGGGACTTTGCCCGGAATGAAGTCGCACCGACTGCGGCCGAACGGGATGAGGAAGAGCGTTTTGACAGGGAAATCTTTAACAAAATGGCGGAGCTCGGGCTTACAGGTATTCCTTGGCCAGAGGAGTATGGTGGAATCGGCAGTGATTATGTAGCCTATTGCATTGCCATTGAAGAACTTTCGCGTGTCTGTGCTTCAACAGGTGTTACGCTATCTGCTCATACATCATTGGCTGGCTGGCCAATTTATAAATTTGGCAATGAAGAACAAAAGCAAAAATATTTAAGACCTATGGCGCAGGGAGAGAAAATTGGAGCGTATGGGCTGACGGAGCCGGGATCGGGCTCGGATTCGGGAGCTATGAAAACAACTGCCCGTCTGGAAGAAGATCATTATGTTTTAAATGGCTCTAAAATATTCATTACAAATGGGGGCGTGGCGGATACATATGTGGTCTTTGCATTGACAGATCCGTCCTCTAAACATAAAGGTACAAGCGCATTCATTGTGGAGAAAGATTTCCCTGGCTTTAGTGTTGGAAAAAAGGAAAAGAAACTCGGGATTCGTTCATCTCCAACAACAGAGATTATTTTTGAAGAGTGTAAAGTACCGAAGGAGAATCTATTAGGTACAGAGGGAGAAGGATTTAAAATCGCCATGATGACCCTTGATGGAGGAAGAAATGGCATTGCTGCGCAGGCTGTTGGAATCGCTCAGGGAGCGCTCGACGCTGCAGTGGATTATGCGAGGGAGCGAGTTCAGTTCGGCAAACCAATTTCTGCCCAGCAGGGAGTTGGCTTTAAGCTTGCAGATATGGCAACCAGTATAGAGGCTTCAAGACTTTTAACCTATCAGGCTGCTTGGCTGGAATCCGAGGGACTTCCATATGGAAAAGAGTCGGCTATGTCCAAATTATTTGCCGGCGATACAGCAATGAAGGTCACAACAGAAGCGGTACAGGTATTTGGCGGGTATGGATATACAAAGGATTATCCGGTTGAGCGCTATATGCGCGATGCGAAAATAACACAGATTTATGAAGGAACACAGGAAATCCAAAGACTTGTTATCTCAAGAATGCTCACCAAAAACTAATTTCAAATTTTTATAGGGTTCTTCCCGGCTATCTTTATCCGGGGAGAATTGATTTTTAAAAGAAATACTTGTAGGTAGGTGGGTGAAAGGGTGAAGAGAATCGTAGTCCATGCCTCGGTAAAGGATGAGAGGCTTGTGAAAAAACGCCGGGACGAGATGATTAAAGGGGCGGTCTCTTTATTCATAGAGAAGGGCTACCACCGAACAACAACAAGGGAAATAGCAAAGGCAGCAGGATTCAGTATTGGAACGCTCTATGAATATATCAGATCAAAGGATGATATTTTATATCTGGTTTGTGACAATATTTACGATGAGGTGAAGGACCGGCTTCAAAAGGCGCTTGAAGAAAGCGAGGGAACATTTGCCGGGCTGCGCTTAGGTATCGCCTATTATTTTAAAATTTGTGATGAAATGCAGGATGAAGTATTGGTGATGTACCAGGAAGCAAAATCATTGAGCAGGGCAGCATTGCCATATGTATTAAATAAAGAAAATGAAATGACGAAAATGTTTGAGGAACTTATTCAGACATGTGTACAGCATGAGGAAATTGATTTAAGCCCGATACAAATTCACCTGCTTGCACATAACATTATTGTTCATGGACAAATGTGGGCATTCAGGAGATGGGGACTTAGAAAAAGCTATACAATCGATCAATATATTGAAATGCAATCGCATCTTCTTTTAAGCGGTTTAGCCAATGGGGAAAACAGATAAGCAAAGGGGAATGAAAAAAGATGAATAAAGGATATAAACCGAAACACCCTATTCGTTTTGTGACGGCTTCGAGTTTATTTGATGGGCACGATGTCAGTGTCAATATTATGAGAAGAATTCTTCAGGCAAAAGGAGCGGAGGTGATTCACCTCGGTCATAATCGTTCTGTTGAGGAAATTGTTAATGCAGCTATTCAGGAGGATGTTCAGGGGATTGCTGTTTCTTCCTATCAGGGTGGTCACGTAGAATTTTTTAAGTATATGTACGATTTGCTCAAGGAAAGAGGAGCCGGCCATATTCGTATTTATGGGGGCGGCGGAGGAGTCATCATACCAAGGGAGATTAAAGAGCTGCATGAATATGGGATTGCAAAGATTTTTTCACCGGATGATGGAAGAGATATGGGCCTTGAGGGCATGATGGAATTGCTAATACGTGAATGTGATTATCCACTGCCCCCGCTTGAAGAGTTGAATGAGGGGAATCTATCCGTATCGGCCCCATTAACTGTAGCACGCGCGATTACGATGGTGGAAAATCGCTTGCTGGCTGGGCAGGAAGCCGTTGCTTTGTCAGATGAACTGCAAAAAATAGATGATAAACAGGTTAATCATATTCCGGTAATTGGGATAACCGGTACTGGGGGAGCGGGAAAGAGCTCGCTTACAGATGAATTAATAAGGCGATTCATTAATGAAATCCCTGAACAAAACATAGCAATTCTTTCGATTGACCCAACGAAGCAGAAAACAGGCGGAGCGTTGCTTGGAGACAGAATACGAATGAATGCCATTTTTCATCCGCGTGTGTATATGAGGAGCTTGGCGACGCGGAACTCACACTCTGAGCTTTCCAATTCGATAAAAGATGCAATAGCTGTCGTAAAAGCAGCCGGATTTGATGCTGTAATTATTGAAACAAGCGGAATTGGCCAGGGAGATGCGGCAATAACGGAAGTATGTGATATATCCATGTATGTCATGACAAGTGAGTTTGGAGCCCCTTCACAGCTTGAGAAAATAGATATGATTGATTTTGCTGATTTAATTGTTATTAATAAATTTGAAAGAAAAGGATCAGAGGATGCATTGCGCCAGGTTCAAAAACAATACCAGCGCAGCCGCAATCTATTTGATAAGGATCTGGCTGAAATGCCGGTGTACGGAACGATTGCGAGCCAGTTTAATGATGTGGGTACAAACGCACTTTTTGCTGCGTTGCTTGAAGTCATTGAGAAGAAAACAGGTCAGGAATACAAAAGCCGTTTTAATACATCTGTGCGTTCAGAAAAGCAAAATGTCATCATCCCTCCCGACCGTCAATATTACTTGCGGGAAATCGCTGAAACAGTAAAGCAATATCATACCGCCTCACTTGAGCAACAACAGATTGCCAGGCGATTATTTCAAATAGAAGGTACCATACAGGCGTTAGAGGAAGAGGGATATTCAGCGGATGGAACAGAGCCGCTGAGCGAGCTTCAAAAGGGATACAGGCAAAATCTAACCAATGAGTCAAAAGCCATTCTTGATGGCTGGAATAATCAGAAGGAATTATATTCAAAAACAGAACTGATTACGAAAGTACGAAATAAGGAAATTAAGACAGAATTGAGGACTAGTACATTAAGTGGTCTGACCATACCGAAAGTAGCTTTACCTAAGTTTCAGGATTATGGAGAAATCCTGCGCTGGGTACAGAAAGAGAATGTTCCCGGGAAATTTCCGTTCACTGCAGGTGTGTTTCCGTTTAAAAGACAGGAAGAGGATCCGAAGCGGCAATTTGCCGGAGAAGGATCACCGGAGAGAACGAACCGCCGTTTTCATTATTTATCAAAGGATGATACGGCCAAACGGCTGAGCACGGCTTTTGATTCGGTCACACTATATGGCGAGGATCCGCATATACGCCCAGATATTTATGGGAAGGTTGGGGAAAGCGGTGTAAGTGTCTGTACCCTTGAGGATATGAAAAAACTCTATGATGGGTTTGATTTATGTTCACCAAGTACTTCCGTTTCTATGACAATCAATGGCCCTGCTCCCATCATTCTTGCTATGTTTATGAATACCGCCATTGATCAACAAATAGAGAAAAAGCAAGCAGAGCTTAAAAGAACTCTTACTTCTGAGGAAAAGGAAACTGTAAAAAAAGAGACCCTGGAGATTGTCAGAGGAACCGTTCAGGCAGATATTTTAAAGGAAGATCAGGGACAGAATACATGTATCTTTTCTACTGAGTTCGCATTAAAACTGATGGGCGATATCCAGGAGTACTTCGTAAAAAATCGGGTGAGAAATTATTATTCTGTCTCCATATCCGGTTATCACATCGCTGAGGCAGGAGCAAATCCCATTTCACAATTAGCATTTACACTGTCGAATGGCTTTACGTATGTAGAATATTATTTAAGCCGAGGTATGGACATTGATTCGTTTGCACCGAATCTCTCGTTCTTTTTCTCAAATGGACTGGACCCAGAATATACTGTTCTCGGACGTGTGGCAAGGCGAATATGGGCAATTGTTATGAGAGATAAATACGGTGCGAATGAACGAAGCCAAAAGCTGAAATATCATATCCAAACCTCGGGACGTTCCCTGCATGCTCAGGAAATTGATTTTAATGATATCCGTACGACTCTGCAGGCTTTGCTTGCTTTGCAGGATAATTGTAACTCCCTGCATACCAATGCCTATGACGAAGCAATCACTACACCAACGGAGGAATCCGTACGAAGGGCCATGGCCATTCAGATGATTGTTACGAAAGAATTTGGCTGGATGAAGAATGAAAATTCTCTTCAGGGTTCCTTCATTGTTGAGGAATTAACGGATTTAGTAGAAGAAGCGGTTCTCCGCGAATTTGAACGAATCAACGACAGAGGTGGAGTCCTTGGAGCAATGGAAATGCAGTATCAACGTGGCAAAATTCAGGATGAATCTCTTGTTTATGAAATGAAAAAGCATTCGGGTGAGCTTCCGATTATTGGTGTGAACACCTATTTAAATCCTAATCCGCCGAGTGAAGATGAAGTAAACAATATGGAATTGGCCCGTGCCACAAAGGATGAAAAGGATTTACAAATTGCTAATCTAGATAAATTTAAGGAGATTCATGGAATGGCTGCAGAAAATGCTCTAACTCAACTCAAAGAGGCTGCCATTAATGGAGAGAACATATTTGAACAGCTGATGGAAACTGTTAAAACAGCCAGTCTTGGCCAAATCACCCATGCATTATATGAAGTTGGAGGGCAATATCGCAGAAATATGTAAGTTTCTGTGCTACCAGAGTACAGACTAATTAATGTCTGTACTCTGATTTTTTAGGATGACATTCAAAGGATTGATCATTTGCTCAATATTTGTGTATGGGATTGAACATTAATAGCTGGTTGTATGGTAGGATAAAAAAGTAGAAGCTTTTTATTATAAGATACATAAAAGCAGGTTATAATGGAGAAACGAGAGGATACTGGAAACGGGTTGAACAAAGACCGATCAGTGCCCCTTTAAGTCCTTGTGATGGCTTTTTATTTATATTCTTATAAAGCCGCAAGAGGAAAAAGGATAGAACGGATAAAATAAAGTGGCAAAAAGATGAATCGTTTGGTTATAATGGGATATGCATAATTGGGCATTCATGTTGATTTGATAGAAAGGAAGTGCGAACAATGAAACTAGCCAACCTGTCTAAGGAAGAAGTAAGTGAAATGGCTTACATTGAAATTGCGAACGTGTTACTTATAGAAAAGAAAGAAGCAATAGATTTTAAGGTAATGATGGATAAAATCCAAAAATTACTTGGTTTGACAGATGAAGAAGTTAGTGCAAAAATGGGCCAATTCTATACAGATCTAAATGTAGACGGCCGTTTTATCAGCATTGGAGACAATCGCTGGGGACTAAAAGGATGGTACCCTGTTGAACAAGTTGAAGAAGAAACAGTTCCAGCTTCTAAAGTGAAGAAGAAGAAAAAAGGTAAAAAAGCACTCGTTGATGACTTTGATGATGAGGATGAAGTTCTTGATTTTGATGATCTTGATGACTTCGATGACGACGATGATGAGGATGATTCTTTAATTGATGATTTCGACGATATCGATGACATCGATGATGATGATGATGATGATGACGAGGATCTAATCGAGGACGAAGTTATCGTTGAGGATGATTATGATCTTGACGACGAAGAAGAAGAGGAAGAAGATCTTGTGATTGACGAAGAAGAAGAGGACGACAATCGCTAAATCCTTTAACCTTGACTTAAAGTGTCAATCTTTGTAGAATATTCATTGGGCTCCTTTAAAATAAAGGAAACACTATTAAGCGATTTTAAGCTCCCTTGCTTGCAAGGGGGCTTTTTTATTTTTTTTAGGGGATAGGCCCGATGAAAAAACAAAAACTAATCACTATTAATAGATTTGTGCTTACCAAATGAAATCAATACGATCTTTTAGGAGGTTTTTATAGATGACAAAATATATTTTTGTTACAGGCGGAGTTGTATCTTCTTTAGGAAAAGGGATTACAGCTGCTTCACTTGGCCGCTTATTGAAAAACAGAGGCTTGAAAGTGACAATCCAAAAATTTGACCCATACATCAATGTGGACCCGGGAACGATGAGTCCTTATCAACATGGTGAAGTTTTCGTAACAGATGATGGTGCAGAAACAGATTTAGACTTAGGCCATTATGAGCGTTTTATTGATATCAATTTATCTAAGCTTTCCAATGTAACAACAGGTAAAGTTTACTCTCACGTGTTAAAGAAAGAGCGCCGCGGAGACTATTTAGGCGGAACGGTGCAAGTAATCCCGCATATTACGAATGAGATTAAAGAGCGGATTTTGAAAGCTGGCCATGATACAAATGCGGATGTCGTTATTACCGAAATTGGCGGAACAGTAGGGGATATTGAATCCTTGCCATTCCTGGAAGCGATTCGTCAAATTAAGAGTGATATTGGCAGCGATAACGTTCTATACATTCACTGTACATTGATTCCTTACCTTAAAGCTGCTGGTGAAATGAAAACAAAGCCTACACAGCACAGTGTTAAAGAATTGCGCAGCTTAGGTATTCAGCCAAATATTATCGTCGTGCGTACAGAATTACCAATCTCTCAGGATATGAAAGACAAACTTGCTCTGTTCTGTGACATTGATAAAAATTCTGTCATCGAGTGCCGTGATGCAGAAACTTTATATTCCATTCCATTGGATCTTCAGGCACAAGGAATGGACGAAATTGTTTGTAACCATTTGAAATTGCAAACAAACGATGCAGATATGACAGAATGGAAAGAGTTGCTACATAAAGTAACGAATCTGACCAAAGAAGTGAAAATCGGTCTTGTTGGAAAATATGTAGAGCTTCAAGATGCCTATATTTCTGTAGTAGAAGCATTAAAACATGCCGGCTATGCATTTGATGCAGATGTGAAGATTAAATGGATTAACGCAGAGCATGTAAATAAAGAGAATGTAAATGAAATGCTTGATGATGTGGATGGTATTTTGGTGCCGGGCGGATTTGGAGACCGTGGTGTTGAAGGAAAAATCCTGGCAACCGAATATGCCCGCACTAACAAAAAGCCGTTCTTTGGAATCTGTCTTGGTATGCAGTTAGCATCCATTGAATTTGCACGTAACGTTCTTGGGTTAAAAGATGCTCATTCTTCTGAGCTTAATCCGGAAACGACAAACCCAATCATTGACTTACTTCCTGAACAAATTGATATCGAGGACCTTGGCGGGACTCTTAGACTTGGTTTATATCCATGTAAAATTGTTCCTGGAACGAAAACATTTGAAGCTTATCAAGATGAAGTGGTATATGAGCGCCACCGCCATCGTTATGAGTTCAACAACCATTACCGCGAAGATATGGAGAAACAAGGCTTTATCTTCTCAGGTACCAGCCCGGATGGACGTCTGGTAGAAATTATTGAATTGAAGGATCATCCTTGGTTCATTGCTTCTCAATTCCATCCAGAATTCAAATCAAGACCACAGC
Organism: Bacillus sp. z14 (2026); assembly: GCF_058313575.1. Lineage (NCBI taxonomy): Bacteria > Bacillati > Bacillota > Bacilli > Caryophanales > Bacillaceae > Bacillus > Bacillus sp. z14 (2026). The sequence continues at coordinate 479,749 of NZ_JBZFQK010000003.1, read as the reverse complement.
GTCCGCAGCCATTGTTCCGTGAATTCATTCATGCATCACTAGGCGAAAAATAATAAAAATAAAGGTGTACAGAAAATCAGTTACTACTGATAGCTCTGTACACCTTTTTTATTTTCGAGTGATTTTTTACTCAAAAGTGATATTTGTACTCATAAGGGCGATTAAATATACAATTCGTCCTATAAAGGTTCAATAAATTGGAAAACGCTCATCTGAAAAGGCTATTCAATTAGTTGAAATTATAAAATTTCAACTAACCTCAATCGTCCAAACTTACAACTTTATATAGTAAACGAAATCATTATCAGAAAACTTTTATCAAACAAAAACAGACAAGAAACTTGCTGGTATGCGCTTACGTAATGTAAAGTTATTTTTTGGCCAAGCAGGATAATTATTCTTCTTCATATTCCTTAATGATTTCATCGATTGACAGAGTGATTCCCTGATAAACGAAGAGGGCGGCTGCAAGGGTGGGAATCCCGCTTCTTGTTCCATCCTCATTTGGAATAAGACCTCGTGTTGCTTTTAAATCAATATGGATATCTGCCAGATTGGCAAGGTTCGGCGTATTGATATCATCTGCAGCAGGAGCCAGGGAAACGGCAACAAAAGGGATACGCTGTCCGTTTAAGGATTCAGCTAAAGCAACTGCTTCCGGTTCGGTTGCAGTTCGTGCAAAAATGATGGCGCGGTCTCGTTGCTCGATTTGAGCCATATATTGGCCGTTATACAATCGCTTCACGCCTTTGATCGGTTCAGGTCCATCGATTGCCTGGCTGATAATCCCATCCATTTCTTTAAAACCATGAAGATAAACAATACCATGGCTGACTAAAGCCTGAGCTAATAATCTCGCTGCGTCCTCCATATTTTCCTGTTCATCTTGTTCAATTTTTTTATAAATACCAGTTAATTGAGTTAAATATATTTTCAGCATTTGGGTCAACTCCTGATTTTAATAGTAATAGATGCTTTCATTTTTACTGTTTTTACAGCATTAAAATGATAAGTTCCTGTCAAAGTATAAATGCTTGAACGTAAATTGTCGAAAGACAATTTCGTTTGAATAAAGGTATTATTTACCTATTAGTAGAACTTATAGATTTAAGTGTCTTATTTATACAGGCTAACGGAAAGAAGGAGCTGTGTAAAATGAATGAAAAAATTTTAATTGTTGATGATCAATTTGGCATCCGTATTTTGCTGAATGAAGTACTGCAGCAGGAAGGATATCAAACATTTCTGGCGGCAAATGGAGAGCAGGCATTGGCGCTCCAGAAAAGTGAATCACCAGATTTAGTGTTGCTGGATATGAAAATTCCCGGTATGGACGGAATTGAGATTTTAAAAAGAATGAAAGAAGAAGATCAGGGCATTCGTGTATTAATTATGACAGCGTATGGAGAATTAGATATGATTCAGGAAGCGATGAACCTGGGAGCCTTGACTCATTTTGCAAAACCATTTGATATTGATGATATTAGGAAAGCGGTAAAGGATCATTTACCGGTTGCTAAAATTGACAGTTAAATGTACATTTTGCACACTTGTTGATAGTTTGAGGACAAGTTGATATGCTAGAGATAACTTCCCTCTGACGCTTTTTGCAGAAGGGGGAATACATATCGATCCATTAGGGAAAATGATAAGGGAAGCCGTTTGGCTCGAGCTTATTATTAACAAGGAGGAAGAAAAATGCCTTTAGTATCAATGACTGAAATGCTGAACAAAGCAAAAGAAGAAGGATATGCAGTTGGACAATTTAATATCAATAATCTAGAGTATACCCAAGCTATTCTTCAAGCTGCTGAGGAAGAAAAATCTCCAGTAATCTTAGGGGTTTCTGAAGGGGCAGCTCGTTACATGGGCGGTTTTAAAGTGTGTGTAGCAATGACAAAAGCCTTAATGGAAGAATACAAGACAACAGTTCCAGTTGCTATTCACTTAGACCACGGTTCCAGCTTTGAAAAATGTAAAGAAGCTGTTGATGCAGGATTCACTTCCGTTATGATTGATGCTTCTCATCACCCATACGAAGAGAATATTGAAATTACTTCTAAAGTGGTTGAATATGCTCATGCAAATGGTGTTTCTGTTGAAGCAGAACTTGGAACAGTTGGCGGACAAGAAGATGACGTAGTAGCTGATGGCGTTATCTATGCTGACGTTGAAGAGTGTAAAGATCTTGTAAAACGTACAAATATCGACTGTCTTGCTCCAGCGTTAGGCTCTGTTCACGGACCTTACAAAGGTGAACCGAAATTAGGTTTCAAAGAGATGGAAGAAATTGGAAAAGAAACTGGTATGCCATTAGTACTTCACGGTGGATCCGGTATTCCTTTACACGATATCCAAAAAGCTATTTCTCTTGGAACAGCTAAAATTAATGTAAATACTGAAAACCAAATCACTTCTGCTAAAGCGGTACGTGAAGTATTGGCTGCGGACAAAGAAGTATACGATCCACGTAAATACCTTGGACCAGCTCGTGAAGCAATTAAAGAAACGGTTATCGGTAAAATTCGTGAATTCGGTTCTAATAACAAAGCATAAAAGATATCTTTACGAGAGGATGCCACTCATCATGGGATCCTCTTTTTTACTATACATAATTTTGGTTAAATCATACGTTTTTAAAGGTGAAATTATTTGCTCAAAATGGAGAACAATGACACAATATAAAAGACATAGAAATTCATTCAAGGAGGAATTTAAATGAAGTTTTTTATAGATACAGCAAACTTAAATGAAATTAAAGAGGCCCATGCACTTGGTATTTTGGCAGGTGTAACAACGAACCCATCATTAGTTGCGAAGGAAAAAGATGTTTCTTTCCATGATCGTCTGCGTGAAATAACAGCGTTGGTACCTGGTTCTGTAAGTGCAGAGGTTATTGCACTGGATGCGGAAGGTATGATTCGTGAGGGTAAAGAATTAGCTGAGATTGCTCCGAACATCACAGTAAAAGTACCAATGACTCCAGACGGATTAAAAGCAGTTCATGCATTGACTGAAGCAGGAATCAAAACAAACGTAACTTTAATTTTTAATGCCAATCAGGCTTTATTAGCTGCTAGAGCAGGTGCAACATATGTTTCTCCTTTTATCGGAAGATTAGATGATATTGGACAAAATGGACTTGATTTAATAGCTGAAATTGCAGAAATCTTTGCAATCCATGATATCGATTCAGAGATTATTGCAGCAAGTATCCGTCATCCACAGCATGTGACGCAAGCAGCACTTCGCGGCGCACATATTGCAACGGTTCCTTATAACGTAATTCTTCAAATTTGTAAGCATCCGCTAACAGACAAAGGAATTGAAGCATTCCTTAAGGATTGGGAAACAAGAACAGAAAAATAATCGTGGTAAAATATGTATGAATGATCCGAGCTTGTGAAACAATTTGACAGACTAGCTTTAATTCAGGTGATTTTTGTGGTAATATTTACCTTATTCTCGCCGGACGGATAAAATCACATCAAGGGCGCAGAAGGGAGTTATTATGGAAAAGCTTAAAATAGCGGGTGGGTATCCGCTAAAAGGGGAAGTTCGCATAAGTGGTGCAAAGAATAGTGCAGTTGCTTTAATACCAGCAACTATTCTTGCTGACTCATCTGTAACAATTGAGGGGCTTCCAAATATCTCTGACGTAGAAATGCTTAAAGGATTACTTGAAGAAATCGGCGGTCAGGTAACACTTGACTCAACTGAAATGACTGTTGATCCGAGTAAGATGATATCAATGCCTCTTCCAAACGGAAGGGTCAAACAATTACGTGCCTCCTATTATTTAATGGGAGCGATGCTCGGTAAATTTAAGAAAGCAGTTATTGGCTTGCCGGGGGGATGCTATTTGGGACCTCGCCCAATTGATCAGCATATCAAAGGATTTGAAGCTCTCGGTGCTCAGGTAACAAATGAGCAGGGGGCAATCTATTTGCGTGCTGAAGAATTACGTGGAGCCCGAATCTACCTGGATGTTGTCAGCGTAGGAGCAACGATTAATATCATGCTCGCAGCTGTATTAGCTAAAGGCAAAACCATTATTGAAAATGCTGCGAAAGAGCCGGAAATTATCGATGTTGCAACATTGTTAACGAATATGGGAGCCCGTATCAAAGGTGCAGGTACGGATGTCATTCGTATCGAGGGTGTCGAAAAACTTCATGGTTGCAGACATACCATTATTCCTGACCGTATCGAGGCAGGAACCTATATGATTGTTGCCGCAGCAGTTGGAGAAGGTATATTGATTGATAATGTAATACCGCAGCATCTTGAATCCCTGATTGCAAAGCTAAGAGAAATGGGAATTGATATTGAAGAGCGGGACGACCAGATTTATATACCGAAGGCTGAAAAATTAAAAGCAGTAGATATAAAAACCCTTGTATATCCTGGTTTCCCTACGGATTTACAGCAGCCCTTAACAGCATTATTGACGAAGGCTACTGGATCTTCCGTTGTTACGGATACCATATATGGATCTCGATTTAAACATATAGATGAATTAAGCAGGATGAACGCCGATATTAAGGTAGAAGGCCGTTCTGCAATTATTAATGGACCTGTTCAGCTTAATGGAGCAAAAGTGAAGGCAAGTGATTTGCGCGCCGGAGCTGCTTTAATTATTGCTGGTCTATTAGCAGAGGGAGTTACCGAAATAACCGGTGTCGAGCATATCGATCGGGGATACAGCTTTATAGTGGACAAGCTTTCAGGACTGGGAGCGACCATATGGAGAGAACAATTATCGCCGAGAGAGATTGAGCAGCTTAAGAATTCTTAATGTAACAATCTAAATAAGAAACCAAATTTGGTTATGAAAACGTAATTTAGATAAAAATAGTAGTTCCTCCAGGTGAAAATCTGGAGGACTTTATTATAAAAATTATGAAATTGTGATATATTGAGAATGTTGCAATAGTTTTAAAAACCTCTATGTGATGTTAATAGTTGAAGTCTGAATCAAAAGCGAGTAAAATGGATTTGTTTTTGAGAAAAAAATAGAATAGAATATAATTGCTAATGAAAGCAACAAATGGTTTACGTGGATTTAAACCGCAACTCATCCTTTTACCTTCCTAAATATTTTCTTCTTGATAACCCTATCCATGTAGTAATAAACAAATCACTAAAATCAATCTAATTAATTTACTGAAGTGTGGTGTCATAATGGAATTAACAATTTCCGATTTAGAGAATTTAAAGCTAAAAGAGCTTTATGAACAAGCTAAAAAGTATAAAGTGTCCTATTATAGTAAGCTGACAAAGAAAGAATTGATCTTTGCCATCTTAAAAGCTCAGGCGGAGCGAGATGGGTACCTATTCATGGAAGGTGTTTTAGAAATCATTCCATCTGAAGGGTTTGGATTCCTAAGACCGATCAATTACTCACCAAGTTCAGAGGATATCTATATTTCGGCATCTCAGATTCGCCGATTTGATCTAAGAAACGGTGATAAAGTATCCGGTAAGGTACGTCCTCCAAAAGAAAATGAACGGTATTATGGATTATTGCATGTTGAAGCAGTGAATGGGGATAATCCTGAATCAGCTAAGGAGAGGGTGCATTTCCCTGCATTAACTCCGCTGTATCCTGATCGTCAGGTTGTACTTGAAACAACTCCCCGCAATGTATCTACACGTGTAATGGATATCGTAGCACCTGTTGGTTTTGGGCAACGTGGATTGATTGTCGCACCTCCAAAGGCTGGTAAAACGATGCTTCTTAAAGAAATCGCCAATGCCATTACAACGAATCACCCGGATGCGGAATTAATCGTCCTTTTAATTGACGAGCGTCCTGAGGAAGTAACAGATATCGAGCGATCTGTACAGGCAGATGTAGTCAGCTCAACATTTGATGAGGTTCCTGAAAACCATATCAAAGTAGCAGAGCTTGTATTAGAGCGTGCTATGCGTCTGGTTGAGCATAAACGAGATGTTATTATTTTAATGGATAGTATAACAAGATTGGCACGTGCTTATAACCTAGTAATCCCTCCAAGCGGCAGAACATTGTCAGGTGGGATAGACCCGGCGGCATTTCACCGTCCGAAGCGTTTCTTTGGAGCTGCACGTAATATTGAAGAAGGCGGTAGCTTAACCATTTTAGCAACAGCTCTTGTGGATACAGGTTCAAGAATGGATGACGTTATTTACGAAGAATTTAAAGGAACGGGTAATATGGAGCTTCACCTGGATCGCTCACTAGCAGAAAGAAGAATATTCCCTGCTATTGATATTCGCCGATCTGGGACAAGGAAAGAGGAGCTTATTATTCCGAAAGACCATTTGGAAAAATTATGGGCTATTCGCAAAACGATGTCAGATATGCCTGATTTTGCTGAGCGTCTGTTACGAAAACTTAAACAAACTAAAACCAACCAAGAATTCTTTCAATACCTCGATGACGAGATGAAAAAGTCAACGGGCGGATCGAAAAGAATCTTGTAATAGTAGCAGTAGCTGTTGATTTAAAATAACACGTCTGTTATAATATCTTGAGTGTGCTTATACTAAAAAGAGCACGCTTGATAACTCTGTTTCGAAAGACTCAGGGCGGAAGGAGTGGAAAAGATGAAAACAGGAATTCACCCTAATTACAAAACAGCAACTGTTAAATGTGCTTGTGGTAATGAATTTGTAACTGGCTCTGTTAAAGAAGAGGTGCGCGTAGAGGTTTGCAATGAATGCCACCCATTCTACACTGGACGTCAAAAGTTTGCTTCTGCTGATGGACGTGTTGAGCGTTTCAACAAGAAGTATGGTTTCAAATCCCAACAACAAGAACAATAATTTTGATTTTCGGAAACAGGCAGCGGGTAAGCCGCTTGCCTGTTTTTTTGCTTTAAGGCAGACACAGGCTAATGTACTGAGAAAAACATGTTGGTCTGTGTTTGTATGTTTTTAGAGGAGTTATATCAATTTTTTAACAACAAAGGTCTCTATTAACAAATGATAAAAAATCTTTTCTTGAGCAGTTTATGATGTATAATTATCTATTGGTATAGTAAATGCAGGAATGTTACAAGCAAAATCCTAATGAACCTAGTAAAGACAGGAAGGGAGACCCCAACACATGTACGAAACGAAACAATTTGGCTGGATAGAATTAATTTGTGGCAGCATGTTTTCCGGAAAATCTGAAGAACTGATTCGCAGGGTAAGGAGAGCGGTCTTTGCTAAGCAATCCATTGCTGTTTTCAAACCGGCTATTGATAATCGATACAGTGAGGAAGCGGTGGTTTCCCACAATGGAACTTCTGTTATTGCCAAAGGCATTACGCATTCATCCCATATCTTCGATCATATAGATTTAGATACAGATTTAATTGCCATTGATGAAGTGCAGTTTTTTGACGAAGAAATTGTACAGGTTGCTCAGCATTTGGCAGACAGCGGCTATCGAGTAATCCTGGCTGGCCTTGATCAGGATTTTAGAGGAGAGCCATTCGGGCCGATGCCGGAGTTAATGTGCCTGGCAGAACAGGTAACAAAACTACAGGCAGTTTGTTCCGTATGCGGATCCCCTGCAAGCCGGACGCAGCGTTTGATTGATAAGAAGCCTGCAGGCTATGAGGACCCTGTTATTTTAGTGGGTGCATCGGAATCCTATGAGCCAAGATGCCGTCATCATCATGAAGTACCAGGCAAACAAGAAACGGTACATACACCGATTAACGGTGGTATCGAAAACATAAAAACAAACAGGCTTTAAAAGGAATGAACACCTCCGGAGGAATAAGTGGAATTTGGGGGTGTTTTTGTATGTCAGAAATAAAAGGGTATGGCAGATTAAAGGATGTATGTTCATCTTTGCCGTCTCTTTTTTTCGTTTCCGTCTGATTGTGGTACAATAAACAAATCAAATACTGAGGTAAAAACCTCTTTTAAAAACCTGTTAATGAGGTGAAGAAATTGATCGATCGTTTACAAGCGGTAGAAGACCGATATGACAAATTAAATGAGCTTTTGAGTGACCCGGAAATCGTAAATGACACTAAGAAGCTTCGCGAATATTCCAAGGAACAATCAGATATTCAGGAGACTGTCTTTGCGTATCGAGAATATAAAGATGTACGTTCCCAATTTGTTGATGCGAAAGCAATGCTTGAAGAGAAGCTGGATGCTGAAATGCGTGAAATGGTGAAGGAAGAAGTAGATGAACTTTCCGGACAAATGAAAGAGTTGGAAGAAAAGCTTAAAGTATTGCTAATTCCCAAAGATCCTAATGATGATAAAAACGTTATTATGGAAATTCGCGGAGCAGCCGGCGGTGATGAAGCGGCCCTATTCGCAGGAAGTCTTTATAGAATGTACAGCCGTTATGCTGAGGCACAAGGATGGAAGATTGATGTAATGGATTCAAATCCAACGGGGCTTGGCGGTTATAAAGAAATCATCTTTATGATTAATGGAAATGGCGCATACTCCAAGATGAAATTCGAAAACGGTGCCCATCGTGTACAACGTGTCCCTGAAACAGAATCAGGCGGTCGTATTCACACATCAACAGCGACTGTGGCTTGCTTACCGGAGGCAGAAGAGGTTGAGGTTGAAGTTCATGACAAAGATATCCGTGTAGATACGTTTGCATCCAGCGGACCGGGCGGACAAAGTGTTAACACTACCATGTCAGCTGTACGTCTTACTCACGTTCCTACGGGGATTGTTGTATCCTGCCAGGATGAAAAATCCCAGATTAAAAACAAAGAGAAAGCAATGAAAGTATTGCGTGCTCGTATTTATGATAAATTCCAGCAGGAAGCACAGGCTGAGTATGACAGTGCTCGTAAATCTGCAGTCGGAACAGGGGATCGCTCAGAACGTATCCGTACGTATAATTATCCGCAAAACCGTGTTACAGATCACCGCATTGGATTAACCATTCAAAAGCTGGATCAAATCATGGAAGGCAAATTGGATGAAGTGATTGATGCATTGATTGTTGAGGACCAGGCTAGCCGTCTTCAAAATGCGGAGGATTAAGAATGATGAAAGTGTATGAAGCTCTTCGATGGGCTTCTTCTTTTTTAAGGGAGAATGGCCGTGATGAAAATGCTGGAGAATGGCTGTTGATGAATCAGCTGGGTCTATCCCGTGCTCAAATGCTTGCGAATATGCATGATGAGTTAACGGAAGAGGAAGAAGCTATCTTTATAAAGGATGTAAAAAAGCATGGAATCGAAGCAGTACCTGTGCAGCATATAATTGGCAGCGAGGAGTTTTATGGCAGGACATTTCTGGTGAATGGAGATGTATTGATTCCGCGTCCTGAAACGGAAGAGCTGATATTTCATGCCTTAGCTAAACTAAAAAAGCTTTTCAATCCTGAAGAGAAGCTGGACATGGCTGATATTGGGACAGGCAGCGGGATTATTGCGATTACGATGGCCTTGGAATGCCCAGGTATGAAAGTGACGGCTGTCGATTTGTCAGAGAAAGCATTGAAACAGGCAGCTGAAAATGCTCAACGCCTTCAGGCTGAGGTGGCGTTCTTGCAGGGGGATTTGCTCAAACCATTAATAGATGCTGGTAAAAGGGTGAATGTTCTTCTTTCTAATCCTCCTTATATTCCTGAATCAGATCATGCAATCCTTTCGGATGTGGTTAAAAACCATGAACCTCATCTCGCCTTGTTTGCTGGAAATGATGGCTTGGATTGTTATCGCCAAATTACATCAGATCTGCCAAGTGTACTTGCAGACAAAGCATTGGTTGGATTTGAAGTAGGCGCCGGTCAGGGAGAGCAAGTAGCAGAACTAATGCAAGCTGTTTACCCTGAAGCCCATGTAGAAGTCCTGTTCGATATCAACGGAAAAGATCGAATGGTCTTTGGCGAAATAAAAAGCTGAAACGGCTTGATCAGAAGCGAGGAGCATAAGACAGGGGCTCGGAGGGAGGTGCTCTTCCCTCCCGCAGAGGTCATGCTTATGTCCTGAGCTTCTAGCCGTTGAAGCTAGATTACATAAAAAGCTGAAGAGCCTGTATCGATGAACGAAGACTAAGAACGCCACGTCCTGTGGCAATGTCTTCATGACCAACATCCTGTAGGCCCGCGACGAGCATAAGATGAATACTCGGAGGGAGGCGTTCTTCCCTCCTGTAGAGTATTTGCTTATGACTCGAGCTCCTAGGCCCAGAAGCTGGATTACATAAAAAGCTGAGGCGACTGCCCAGCTCCGACAAGCATAAGGAGAGGCATGAAGGGAGGCTATTAAGGAACAAAGACTAAGAACGCCACATCGTGTGGCAACGTCTTTGTGATCAACTTCCTGTTGACCTCCGTAGTGGCTATCCTTATGACCTCGAGGAGCTAGGAGTCGAAGCTAGATTCTCAAAAATCCGAGATACCGTGTGCCCTGAAAAGATAGATTCCCAATATCTCCTTCTGCTAACATCCCGTAGTCTTTTCCACTTAAAGTCAATTCCATTCGGTCGCCGCTTTCCATCTCAAACGTCGCATAATACCAGGTACTGGACGAATTGTCACTTCCTCTGCTCTCTGATCGTTTGGTGACAACCTTAGCAACTACATTCAGCCTGGGCTGTTTATTATTATGACTCCATTTAGATAGGCTTTTGATGATAATAAATAGAAAAGTGCCAATGACTAAAATAAAAATAATACCAAAGATGATTGGAAATCCAGTTAAAAAAATGCCAAAGAACCCACCATCATCCATCAAAAAATTATCCATTTTTATACTCTCCCTTCCCTTAATTTCAAGAATGCGGTAAATAAAACGCAGTAGAAATAAAATTCAGATAATTATAGTTTAAGATAGAAAAAAACTGTCCACACTGTTTGTAAGTGAAGGGACGGTGTTTACGATGATGGCAAAAAAATATTTGCCTTTAATATATATTGTATTACTTTGTGCGGCAACAATGACTGGAATGATTACACCGAAAAACAGTTCTTCTGCGACAGAAACAGAGGTTCAAGTAATCCCGAATGAAGCGATCCGCTTACGGATCTTAGCAAACAGTAATAAAGAAGCTGACCAGGAATTGAAACGATCCATCAGGGATGAGGTCAATAAAGAAATTAACAAATGGGTAGCAGAATTAACTTCAATTGAGGAAGCCAGAAAAGTGATTGGTTCCCGTTTGTCTGATATAGAAGCTATAGCTGAAGATGTTATGGTCAAAGAAGGTAATGTACAAAAGATACAGGTTGATTTTGGTGAAACTGTTTTTCCAACTAAGCTATATGGACAATATTTATATCCGGCAGGCAAGTATGAAGCTATTAAAATCACATTGGGTGAGGGTCAAGGTGAGAACTGGTGGTGCGTCCTTTTCCCGCCGCTATGCTTTCTGGATTTCAACAGCGGAACAGCTGTAGCAAATGATTCAGCGTATGAAGAGTCAGCTGAAGAAGTTGAGCCAGTTAATAATAGTATGAACGAGGAAACTGCAGAACAAACGCAAACGGATGATCAAAAAATACAACCGATTAAGACTGCCGCCCAAACGGATAAATCGATTGAAAAGGCAGAAGATCAAGAAACGCAAATGGATTACGAGAACCAGTCTGAAGAAGCCGGACAAGATATCGCCCCTCCTGTTTATGAAAATCAGGATGAAGAGCCGGTTAAGGTGAAATTCTTTTTAAAAGAGATCTTGAAGGATTTGTTTTGAGAAACAGAATAGTACTCGGAGCAAATCAAGTTAAAAGTACAAATAGGAAGTGTTGTGCTGGAGCCGAAGTGGTTTCAGAATAGAGCGGGAAACTGGGAAATACCAGCCGAAGTTGAACAGAATTCAGCCGAACTGGCATAGAATTCAGCTGAATTTGCCAAAATAGCAGCCAACCGGATAATCAGCCTGATCCGGTTCTATTTTCCCTATTAATTCATATCCATATAGTAGTTGTGATTTGATAGTGAAGGGAGAATAGAAGGTGTATTATTTATCTATATCAAAAAGTACCGATATTGAAGGAATTGAGCGGTTTGCGGCACCTCAAGGAGTTGAGCTGCATCATGAAGACATTAGTTCAGGAAAATTTGTTTTATTAAAAGAAGAAGGCTCTATTAAAGGAATGATTGGTCTGGAGCCATGTGGAGATTATGGGGTGCTTAGGTCTTTTCTGTTTAAAGAGGAGGCTCAGGTGCAAGTACCTGCCCTGTTTGAAACGATCTTGGCTTTAGCAAAGGAAAAAGGGTTGAAAAAGATATTTCTGATATCGAATAAACTGCAAGCGTTAGGATTTTTTGAGGCTCTTCAATTTGAAAGAGTGAAAAACGGGGAGATTCCTAAAGACGTAAGAGATTCCTCGGTTGTGGAAAAGGTGTGGACAATAAACGAAACATATATCATGGAAAGAGCCCTATAAGGATGAAATTATCCACGATTTTATTGGCTTTATTCACAGACTGTGGATAAAGCTTGTTTTATTGTATAAATTCTTTTATACTTGCAAGGTGATTTTGTGAAAAATGTCGAGGAATCCTTATTTAATAAGTAATTTATAGAGAATGTTGTAGATTGGTGGCAGGTGATAATAGTGGAAACAAAAATGTGGACAGTGGATAAAATTGTGGATAAAGAAGAGGGTTATCCACAATTGATGGATGCGGCCCAAAAATTGAAAGCCGGAGAGCTGATTGCTTTTCCGACTGAAACGGTTTATGGACTTGGAGCAAATGCTTTACTTGGAGGGTCTGTAGCAGCTATTTATGAGGCGAAGGGAAGACCGAGTGATAATCCTTTAATCGTCCATATTGGAGAAAAGGAACAGGTTCATGGATTGGTGGGAGAAATTCCTGCAGTCGCAGATAAACTAATGGAACAATTTTGGCCAGGTCCGTTGACGCTAATTTTCCAAAAGAAAGAGGGCGTGTTCCCGGATGTTGTAACAGCAGGTCTTTCATCAGTAGCGATCCGAATGCCGGATCATCCGGTGGCATTGGATTTACTGAAAAAGGCGGGCTGTCCCACAGCCGCGCCAAGTGCAAATCTGTCTGGTAAACCAAGTCCGACAACAGCAGAGCATGTTCGCGAGGATTTAGATGGTAAAATTGCTGGGATCGTGGATGGAGGTCCAACTGGGGTTGGCTTGGAATCAACAGTACTTGATGTGACTGGCAGTATTCCGCAAATACTTAGACCTGGTGGTATTACGCGTGAACAACTGGAGAAGGTAGTCGGTGAAGTGTCTGTGGACCCTGGCTTGGTGAAGGACAGTGATGCACCGAAAGCTCCCGGTATGAAATATACACATTACGCACCGAAAGCCCCATTGACCTTGGTTGAGGGTACCCCTCAGTTTATCCAAACATTAATAAATGAAGAGCGGGACTTAGGTAAGCGAGTGGGTGTGTACACGGTTGACGAACATGCCCATTTGTATGAAGCTGATGTTATTATTACTGGCGGAAGCCGTGAGCAGCTGGACACTGTGGCTGAAAAAATGTATGGAGTGCTGCGCCAATTTGATAAAGAGCAGCCAGATCTAATTTTCGGAGAAGTGTATCCGGAGGATGGGATTGGGATTGCAATCATGAATCGCTTGAAGAAAGCGGCAGGAGGAAGAATCATCACACAAGACAAGTTCTAATTGATCCGGGACAGGCATATGTTTATTTAGGCTGGTCCCGGGAGGTTACTTGGATGGAACAAACGATGGTTGAATTTTTTGGCCTGCTTTTTATGGCTTTCGCACTCGGAATGGATGCCTTCTCAATTGGATTGGGAATGGGATCGTACAAGCTGAGGCTTAAGCAAGTACTCATCATTGGTTTTACTGTTGGTATTTTTCATGTGTGGATGCCGCTCTTGGGTATCTTTTCAGGAAAGTTATTATCCGCTCAGTTTGGATTGTTTGCCTCATACGCCGGTGCTGGTTTATTACTATTTCTTGGCTTGCAAATGCTGCTCACTGGAATTCTGGGTAAAGGTGAAACGGTTGTGGCTCCAGTTGGAACAGGATTGATTCTATTTGCGATAAGTGTCAGTTTGGATAGTTTCTCAGTTGGACTGAGCCTCGGAATGCTGGGATCCCGAGCGCTGATGACCATCCTGTGCTTTGGCTTTGCCGCCTTTTTCTTGACGGTGTCAGGGTTGTTGTTAGGGAGAAGAGTACATACATATCTCGGCAAATACAGCCTTGTTTTTGGGGGGAGCATCATGTTTGCGGTTGGGTTAAAGATCATCCTGCACCTGCATGGATAAAGATGTGTATCAGATTAATCTGATACATTTTTTTATTGTCCGTAAATATTCTATAATGGGGACAGGAGGGAAAATACGTTGAAGAATATTTTATTCGTTTGTACAGGAAATACATGTCGAAGTCCTATGGCAGAAGCTATTTTGCGAAATTATAATCTGTCTGATATAGAAGTAAAATCAGCAGGGGTTTATGCCTATGGGGGTCAAACGGCATCTGAGTATACGGTTACGGTACTTGATAAACACAAAATTGCGCAGGACCATGCCTCATCTCCATTAAAAGGAGAAGGCATCGAGTGGGCAACCTATGTATTAACGATGACAGAAGGCCATAAGCAGTTAATTGCTTCGCATTACCCTCAGGCGATTGAAAAGACGTTTACATTAAAGGAATTTGTAAGTGACGATCCTGGGAACAGAGATATTTCAGATCCATTCGGGGGTAATGAACAAGTATATGAGCAAACTTTCCATGAATTATCTAAATGGATTAAAAAGCTTGTGGAAAAATTAAAAGACTAGATTTAGGATAGAAACTGTGCAGTTCAAATTGAAGGGAGCCATGTTACCATGAAAGTTATCATTGCATCAGATCACGGTGGAATAAATATAAGAAAAGAAATTATGAACCTAATGGAAGAGCTTGAGATTCAATATGAGGATTTTGGATGCGATTGTGAAACATCTGTTGATTATCCGGATTATGCGTTGCCTGTTGCTGAAAGAGTGGCAAAAGGAGAATTTGACAGAGGGATTTTGATCTGCGGTACTGGAATCGGAATGAGCATCGCGGCGAATAAAGTAAAAGGAATTCGTGCAGCATTGGTACATGATATGTTTAGTGCCCAAGCTACAAGAGCTCATAATAACAGTAACGTACTAACAATGGGAGAGCGTGTAATTGGTCCTGGTTTAGCCAGAGAAATTGCCCGCGTTTGGCTGACAACGGAATTTGAAGGCGGCCGCCATGAAACACGGATTGGAAAAATAGCTGAGGCAGAAAAATAAATCTTAGAAGGGCAGTAGAAGAATGAGTGAGATTAATTTAAAAGAAATAAAAACTCAGGTGACTGCCATTCTCGAAGATTTGGAAGCTCATTTTCCGATGAATGGCCGTTTGTTGGTAATTGGCTGCAGTACAAGTGAAGTAATCGGAAAGCGAATTGGTACAAGCGGGACGATGGAAGTGGCACAAGCAATCTTTGAGGCCATATATGATTTTTCTAAACAAAAGGGAGTCTACTTGGCTTTTCAGGGTTGTGAACATATTAATAGGGCTCTGATTATTGAACGAAAGACAGCTATTCAATATAATCTGGATGAAGTATCAGTTGTGCCTGCCCGGAATGCGGGTGGAGCATTGGCCGCTTGTGCATTTGCTAATTTCGAGAATGCAGTTGTGGTTGAGCATATTTGTGCTGATGCAGGCATCGATATTGGGGATACAATGATTGGAATGCATCTGAAGCATGTTGCAGTCCCGTTGCGTTCAGCGATTAGAGAGATTGGGAAGGCGCATGTAACATTTGCTATGACCCGGCCGAAACTGATAGGTGGGCCGAGAGCTCAATATGATAGAGTAAATATTAGAGAAATGTAAGAATTATACGTCAATGGAATAAATGACTATTGTCCTTTTTCGTGCTAGAATTGAAGGGATTAAATTGAAGATTTGTCCGTTTTGACGAAAAGGGAGGAAGCTATAAGATGAGGCATTTGCAAAAGCAAGACTCGCAAGTATTTGATGCAATTCAACAAGAATTGGACAGACAACGCGGTAAGATTGAGCTGATTGCTTCAGAAAACTTTGTCAGCGAAGCAGTAATGGAAGCTCAAGGATCCGTGCTTACGAATAAGTATGCGGAAGGATATCCAGGCAGACGCTATTACGGCGGCTGTGAATATGTGGACGTAGTTGAGGATTTGGCTAGGGAACGTGCCAAAAAGATATTTGGCGCGGAGCATGCAAACGTACAGCCACATTCAGGCGCTCAAGCAAATATGGCTGTTTACTTTACGATTTTGAATCCAGGAGATACGGTACTTGGAATGAACCTATCCCACGGAGGCCACTTAACTCACGGAAGCCCTGTAAACTTCAGCGGAATCCAATACAATTTTGTTGAATACGGTGTTGATGAAAAAACCCATCTTATAAATTACGAGGATGTTAGAGAGAAAGCAATCCAATGTAAGCCTAAATTGATTGTTGCCGGTGCGAGTGCGTATCCACGTTCAATTGATTTCAAGAAATTCCGTGAAATTGCAGATGAAGTAGGCGCCTATTTAATGGTGGACATGGCTCATATTGCAGGGCTTGTTGCAGCCGGTTTGCACCCAAGTCCAGTTCCTTATGCGGAATTCGTCACGACGACAACTCACAAGACATTGCGCGGACCACGCGGAGGAATGATCCTTTGCAGAGAAGAGTTTGCCAAGAAAATAGACAAGTCCATTTTCCCTGGTATTCAGGGAGGACCTCTAATGCATGTAATTGCTGCAAAAGCAGTGGCATTTGGCGAGGCACTTCAGGATTCCTTTACAGATTATGCAAAGGAAATTATAGAGAATGCAAAACGCCTTGGTGAAAGTCTGCAGAAGGAAGGACTTACGCTCGTTTCAGGCGGTACAGATAATCACTTATTATTAATCGATGTCCGCTCCATCAACTTAACTGGTAAAGTAGCAGAAAAGGTACTGGACGATATTGGTATTACAGTGAACAAAAATACGATTCCATTTGACCCAGAAAGCCCATTTGTAACGAGTGGGGTTCGTATTGGAACAGCGGCTGTTACAAGCCGTGGATTCAAATTGGAGGATATGGATGAAATCGCGGCAATCATCAGTCTCGCCCTCAAGAACCATGAGGACGAAGAGAAACTGAAAGAAGCTGCAGAGCGAGTGACTAAGCTATCTGGAAAATATGAATTATACCCTGAGTATTAAGGGTGAATAGAAGAGGTGTTGGTGAGTCTGATAGGACTTATTGACACCTCTTTTTATGATGTTTGGCAGTATAACATGTCGTTTTATATGGTTTGGGCAAAACGATGCTGAATGGGGATCAATGAGCCTGGAAATTTAGGAATGGCTGGAATGAGGAGTGTTTTGGCTGGTAAAATCCGTGGTTCGGCTGAATTAATATTAAAATTGGCTGGAATAATTGCCGCATTGGCTCAATTAATTCTCATTTCCGCTCAATTCACGGAAATTTCACATCCATTTACGTTTCTTTAACGATTTTAACACTTTAAAAAGTGGATAATAGAGAAGAAGGTATAGAATCATGTTTTATTAAAAAACTAATGAAGACTAAAAAGCTGAGGCGACTGCCCAGCTCCGACAAGCATAAGAGGAGGCACGTAGGGAGGCGCTCTTTCCTCCCGTAGTGGCTACACTTATGACCTCGAGGAGCTAGGAGCCGAAGCTAGATTGAATAAAAAGCTGAAACTGATTTAGGGAACGAAGACTAAAATCGCCACGTCCTGTGGCAACGTCTTCATGACCTACATCCTGTAGGCCCGCGAGGAGTATAAGACAGGATCTCGGAAGGAGGTGTACTTCCCTCCTGCAGAGGTCATGCTTATGTCCTGAGCTTCTAGCTGTTGAAGCTAGATTAAATAAACCTTGAATGCGGTAGATTTTGGCATACAGAAACTTAATTGAACTAATGGAGAATTTTCTGTACAATAAAACGAGTGCAAAAATAGGAACATAAAAGTGAGGAGAGATCCATATGGGAAAAGTTTATGTGTTTGACCATCCGTTAATACAGCATAAGTTAACATTTATCCGTGATAAAAATACGGGTACAAAAGAATTCAGAGAATTGGTAGATGAAGTATCTACTTTAATGGCTTTTGAAATCACCCGAGATCTCCCGTTAGAAGAAGTGGAAATTGAAACGCCAGTCAGCAAATCAACATCTAAAACAATTGCGGGTAAAAAAGTAGCCATTATCCCTATTTTACGTGCTGGTCTTGGTATGGTTGACGGCATGATTAAAATTATTCCGGCAGCAAAAGTTGGACATGTAGGTTTATACAGAGATCCAGAAACATTGAAACCAGTTGAGTATTATGTAAAACTTCCTGCTGACGTAGAGGAAAGAGAATTTATTGTAGTTGATCCAATGCTTGCGACAGGTGGATCTGCTGTCGATGCCATTAGCGCAATCAAAAAGCGCGGGGCAAAAAATATTAAATTCGTTTGTCTAGTTGCTGCGCCTGAAGGCGTTAAAGCAGTGGAAGAAGTCCATCCGGATGTCGATATTTTCATCGCTGCACTTGATGAAAAATTGAATGATCACGGCTATATCGTTCCAGGTCTAGGTGACGCGGGCGACAGATTGTTCGGAACAAAATAAAGATAATTTATAGAGGTGTTCATCAGCCGTTTCTGACTGATGAATACCTCTTTTTTTTGCGGATAATTGACTCGTCTTAGATCAAGTAAGTTCTCTGGGCGATACCTCAACTACACCGCTTTAAGGATTCCAGCATATGCTATTCAGGCATAAAAATATGCTGTGATAGCAGAACTGATTTCATTAAAAGCCTAAGATTTTAAATGTTCATCGCGCTCTTTTTTGATTTCTTGAATTCTCTTTATTTCTTCCTGATATTGTTCCTCGACTTCTGATGTGGCCGGAAGGAAGGATTCATTATTATAATCAACCCTTTTTCCGTAACGGATCATTTCATAAATGATCATACCATTATTAGGTTTTCCGTTAATTGTATGCATTGGTATAACGTCAAACAGAACATAATAAATCGCATAGAAAGCAAAGCGATCCCAAAATGTCTTGAACTCCTCAATAAAATGGTTGGCAATTAAAAAGTTGATGAGGAGGGCGATGGATAGGTTCATTAAAATCGGACCTAGATAGATGCAGATGTAAGCAAACTTACTCTTGCGCTTTAATTCATCATACGAAAACCAGCTATATAAGTGGTAGTATTTGCGAATATCGATCATTCCAATTTTTTTGATACGGGGGCCGGAACCAATCGTAAGTCTCGGATTGATTACGCCAAATAACCAGCTGACTAACAGATAGCCTGTCTCCCGAAGAAAAACAACGACAGGCAAGATGATAAAGGCAGAAATCACTAATGACGTAAGATCGGCCAGACCAAACATAACTCTACACATCCTAACTTAAATTACTCATATACCTGACACTCATACCCAGACCTATTTAACATACAAACAGGAAGAATGTGGACATTCATTTTTTTGTAATCAGGAGAATCAATCCATTACCCGAAAATGGAGAACACAGAACAACCACTATTTATTTTTACATGCATAAGAGACTGCCGTTAATCCATTCTAAAAACAAGGATGTGATAATCATTGAAGCAAATTTTAATTGGAGCTTTCATATTTATTCAATTAATAGTATATGCTCCACATAGTTCTGCTGAGGATATAGAGGTGGTGATGATTGAAACAGTAAAAGACACATCAGCTCATCGAGTGGCGAAAGAGCTGATAGAAAAGTATCCAGCAATCAAACCGCGCTATTATTTCAATTTAGTGTGCAACGGCTTTTCTGCTAGCGTACCTTCTATATTAATACCGAGATTAAAAAAGGAAGAATCAGTTTCAGCTATTTTTCTATCGGGTCCAATTAAAGCTACTATTAAAAAGAATTCTCTGCCAAAAGGTCAGCCGCAACTTCAATTCAACCAGCCAATTCAGGCTACGGGCAAAGGTGTAAAGGTCGGAGTGATTGATACGGGAATTGATTATAGGCACCCTGATCTTAAAGCAAACTATAAAGGCGGCTATGATTTAGTGGATCAAGATGAGGACCCAATGGAGACGATGGGGAGCTCTAAAAAAGCAACCATTCATGGGACGCATGTGGCTGGAATTATTGCGGCTAATGGAAAAATGAAAGGGATAGCTCCTGAAGCAAGCATTTATGCATACAGAGCACTAGGGCCGGGAGGATACGGAACAACTGATCAAGTCATTGCTTCAATAGAAAGAGCGGTAAAGGACAAGATGGATATTATCAATCTGTCCTTGGGAGATACGATGAATGGTCCGGATCTTCCTACAAGTAAAGCGCTCGATAAGGTAGTTAAAAAGGGAATAGTGGCTGTTGTAGCAAATGGAAATGATGGACCGGGTATTTGGACGGTAGGTACGCCTGGGACATCAGGGGGAGCGATCAGTGTAGGGGCGAGTTCAGATGCAGGTAAATCGAAGAGGTTGAATTTTACGAAACCATGGGCGGACATTGATTTTCAATTAACAGCAGGCTCCCCCGAGTGGGATTTTTCACATTCTATGATCATGACTTATGCAGGCCTTGGTAAAAGGGAGAATTACGAAAATATCAATGCGAAAAATAAAATTGTGTTAGTGGAGCGGGGAGTAATATCATTTAAAGATAAAGTAAAAAATGCAGTGAATGCCGAAGCTCTGGGTGTAATTATTTTTAATAATGAACCTGGTGAATTAAGCGCTTCTCTCGAAATGAATTCAAAAATTCCCGTAATCACCGTTTCGCAAAAAGATGGGCGAAAAATGAAAAAGGATCTGGAAAATGGACAACTCACCTGTAGGACAATTGATATAGAAGAAAAAGAGAAATTAGCCTCCTTTAGTTCAAGAGGTCCGGTTATTCATAGCATAGCGATAAAGCCGGATGTAGTAGCACCGGGTGTGAGAATTGAAAGTACGATACCGGGCGGAACGTATCTTTCTTTGCAAGGAACGAGTATGGCTGCTCCTTATGTGGCGGGTGTGTGTGCATTGATTAAAGAGGTTCATCCTGATTGGAGCCCAGAAAAAATCAAATCGGCTTTAATGACCAGTGCTATATCGTTGAAAAATGATAAGGATGAAATATATCATACATTTGAACAGGGAGCTGGTCGGGTAAATGTGAAGGATGCACTGCAAGAGGATACATTTTTAGCTCCGTCATCTGTAACTTTTGGCATGGCAAGCAATGGTCGAATGTATAAAGCGAATATAGTAGTAGAAAATAGAAGTAGTAGAAAAAAGCGATATTATTTTTCTATTCCACGTAAGGAAAGATTTATGACATGGAAACTGCCGTTAGCTTTTGTACTTGAAGGAGGCCAAAAGAAGAAACTGGAAGTTCAGCTTGAATTGGATAATTGGAAAGAGAAAAGTGAACTGGATGATGGTTATCTATACCTCAATGAAGCGGGAAGAAATAAGGTGCGCAAGATCCCTTACATTTTTGCAATGACGAAACCTGATTACCCAATTGCTGAAGGGGTAGAGGTTGTTCAAGAGAAAGGCGATCGCAAGATGGAAATAAGTGTTTATTTACCGTTTGGAGCCGATTCTGTAAGATTTACCTTGTATAATGCAGATTCACTTCTTTACATAAAAGATCTAGTAGAAGTGAAAGGTGTTAAAAGAGGGGTACTTAAACAAAAAGTCGACTTACCGGAAAATATCCTCTCAAATTATTACGAAATTGTGACAGAAGTTGAAAAAGACCATCAAAAAGTAGTGCTTAAGAATACAAATTACTTGAAATTTCAGTTAGAATGAAATTTATACACTTATTTTTAACATAATTGATAATTTATTCTAGTATAGGTAATGGATTTCACACCTATCTGAATTGACAATCATTTTTGCCTATTGTATTCTTACATAGGGTATAAATGGTAGGGTTTTCAAATTGACAGACAATTTTCCATTTATATTGTCAATTGTGTTGATTATACACCTCTAATATACATATCTGAGTTGATTCGATACAAAATAATAATCGCAGTGTTTTTCTGCAACGATTTACAATGTCTGCCGGTTTATTATAATTGATCGGCCCAATACTATCGGAATTTTATTGGTAGGTGGCTATAATCATAATCGCTAACAATTGGAACCCCTTATTGTCTCCTGATCGGATTAGTTAGTGAAAGGTGTATATGCTATCCGTTCAAATAACTCTTAATGGAGAAACCTATTCAAATGCTAGAAGTCCACATTGTTTTCAGACGCTATCTGAGGTACACGTTCACCTTATTATCCATTTATGTTATCCTATGGGGAGTAACCCCTTATAAAACAGAAGCCTTGGGAATGACACTTGGCAGTATAATTGGTATTTATAATATTTGGCTTTTATCAAGAAAAACTGCTCAATTAGGTGAGAAAGTGCTTGAGGGAAGCAGCATGAAATCACTTGGGACAATCTCAAGAATGGCAGCTGCAGTTTTAGCTGTCGCCATTGCTATGCGATATCCTGATCAATTTAATGTATTTTTTGTCGTATTGGGATTAATGACGGGTTACCTTGTCATTATGATAGATTTAACAATCCATAACATAAGGCGGGGGGAAAAGAGGTGAATTTAGATTGAATCATGGAGCACCTACAGTCGAATTAATGGGCCTTACTTTTAATCTTGGTAACGTTCTGATGATTACGGTCGCAAGTGTGATTGTATTTTTAATCGCCGTATTGTCGACAAGAAAATTGGCAGTTAAGCCATCTGGTATGCAGAACTTTATGGAGTGGGTCATTGACTTCGTCAGAAACATTATTAATAGCAATATGGACTGGAACACTGGCGGGCGCTTTTTAGTTCTTGGAACGACGCTTATCATGTACATATTTGTTTCAAATATGCTTGGTCTTCCATTCTCAGTTACTTATAACGGAGACCTATGGTGGAAGTCGCCAACAGCCGATCCAGTAGTCGCTTTAACCCTTGCAGTAATGATCGTAGTCCTTACAAACTTCTATGGTATCAAAATGCGAGGCTTTAAAGGGTACAGTAAAAACTTTGTATCACCTATGCCGTTCTTATTTCCGCTTAAGATTATTGAGGAGTTCGCGAATACCCTCACACTGGGCTTGCGTCTATTCGGTAATATTTATGCGGGTGAAATCTTACTCAGCCTACTGGCGGGATCTCTTGCAACAGATTTCTGGAGCAGTGCCCTTGCTATTGGTCCAACCATTGTATGGCAAGGTTTCAGTATATTTATCGGAGCAATCCAGGCATTTATCTTTACGATGTTAACAATGGTTTACATGGCCCACAAAGTCAGCGAAGACCATTAATAATATAAAAAATTTAACTATAGTTATACAAATTAAAGGAGGAACTTCATAATGGATTTGGGAGTTATAGCAGCAGCAATCGCAATCGGTTTAGCAGCTCTTGGAGCAGGTATTGGTAATGGTTTGATCGTATCTCGTACAGTAGAGGGAATTGCACGTCAACCAGAAGCACGTGGTATGCTTCAAACTACAATGTTCATCGGGGTAGCTTTAGTTGAGGCGATTCCTATCATCGCGGTTGTTATCGCGTTCATGGTAATGTAATTGACAATACTGATGGCGGAGAATCTAGGGATTATCTTCGCCATTCCTTTATGTTTACTAAAATCCGGCCGTGAGTTCACGGTTTAAACGTATATGCAATAAAAAAGCAAGCCGTAAAGACTTCTGAAGGGAGTGAAATAGGGGTGTTATTTAATAATTTGGTACTTGGAGCTGCAGCGCATAGCGGTCTAAATACGGGAGATATCATCTTCCAATTAGTCGCTTTCATCATCTTGATGCTTTTACTGAAAAAATTCGCATTCGGTCCTCTTATGGGCATTATGAAACAACGTGAAGAACATGTTGCGAGTGAAATTGAAGTAGCAGAAAAGAATCGTGCAGAAGCAGCTGCTTTGTTAGAAGAACAACGTACTATGCTGAAAGAAGCTCGCCAGGAATCTTTATCTCTTATTGAAGAGGCTAAGAAACATGGTGAAAAACAACGCGAAGAAATCATCGTTGTTGCCCGTCAGGAAGCTGAACGTGTGAAAGAGTCAGCGAAACGTGAAATTGAACAGCAAAAAGAACAAGCTATGGTTCAACTTCGTGAGCAAGTTGCATCCTTGTCTGTTCTAATTGCGTCTAAAGTGATTGAAAAAGAACTTAGTGAAGCTGATCAACAAAAATTGATTAACGATTACATTCAAGAGGCAGGAGAAGAGCGATGAGTAATACAGTTGTAGCAAAACGCTATGCAGATGCTCTTTTCCAAATTGCCAAGGAAGATAATCAAATAGACCGTTTGGAAGGCGAAATGCGGACTTTGAAGGAAGTATTTCTATCAAACAAGGAGCTTACTTTATTCCTTGAGCATCCAAAGGTATCTATGGAGAGCAAAAAAGACGCCATAAGAACGGCTTTTGCTACTATGTCTCCATCTATTCAAAACCTGTTAATGATTCTTGTAGACCGTCATCGCGAGGATATTGTGGCGACTTTGGCAGATGAGTTTATTTTATTAGTAAACGAATACACAGGTGTAGTCGATGCTAAAGTTTATTCTGTCCGTCCTTTAACGAAGCAGGAACAAGAAGGCATTTCAAAGGTTTTTGCCCAAAAAATTGGAAAACAGGCACTGCGCATTGAAAATATCGTAGACAGCAGTCTTCTGGGTGGAATCAAGCTGCGAATCGGTAACCGTATTTTTGATGGTACGGTCTCAGGTAAGCTAGAACGCTTGGAACGTCGTTTGCTGGGTTAATATTAGAAGTTAGGGGTGAAATTCATGAGCATCAGAGCTGAAGAAATCAGCGCGCTGATTAAGAAACAAATTGAAGGCTATCAATCTGATATAGAAATGAGTGAAGTCGGCACCGTAATCGTTGTTGGTGACGGTATCGCGCGTGTTCATGGATTGGACAACGTCATGTCCGGAGAGCTGCTTGAGTTCTCAAACGGTGTAGTTGGTATGGCGCAAAACTTGGAAGAAAATAACGTCGGTGTTATTATCCTCGGTCCTTTCCGCGACATTAAAGAAGGAGACGAAGTACGCCGTACAGGCCGCATCATGGAAGTACCAGTAGGTGAGGCTATTATCGGACGTGTCGTTAACCCTCTTGGACAACCACTTGATGGTATGGGTCCAATCGCTACAACTGCAACATTACCGATCGAAAACAATGCACCGGGTGTAATGGATCGTAAGTCTGTACACGAGCCTTTACAAACAGGTCTTAAAGCGATCGATGCCCTTGTTCCTATCGGACGTGGACAACGTGAATTAATCATTGGTGACCGTCAAACAGGTAAAACATCTGTAGCGATTGACACCATTTTGAATCAAAAAGATGAAAACATGATTTGTATCTATGTAGCAATCGGTCAAAAAGAATCAACAGTTCGTGGAACAGTTGAAACTTTCCGTAAGCATGGTGCATTGGATTACACAATCGTTGTTTCAGCATCTGCATCTCAACCAGCTCCATTGCTATACTTGGCTCCTTACAGTGGGGTAACAATGGGTGAATATTTCATGCGCCAAGGCAAGCATGTCCTTGTTGTATATGATGATTTATCTAAGCAAGCAGCAGCATATCGTGAGCTTTCCTTGTTGCTTCGTCGTCCTCCAGGCCGTGAAGCATTCCCAGGGGATGTATTCTACTTGCACTCCCGTCTATTGGAGCGTGCTGCTAAATTGAACGACACACTTGGTGCGGGTTCAATCACAGCATTACCGTTCGTTGAAACACAAGCTGGAGATATCTCCGCTTATATCCCAACAAACGTTATCTCCATCACAGATGGACAAATCTTCTTGCAATCTGATTTATTCTTCTCCGGCGTACGTCCTGCGATTAATGCGGGTCTATCCGTATCCCGTGTAGGTGGATCAGCGCAAATTAAAGCAATGAAAAAAGTTGCCGGTACTCTACGTTTGGACTTGGCATCATTCCGTGAGCTTGAAGCATTCTCCCAATTCGGATCTGACTTGGATAAAGCAACTCAAGCGAAATTAAATCGTGGTCAACGTACAGTTGAAGTATTAAAACAAGATCTTCATAAGCCATTGCGTGTAGAACAACAAGTATTAATTCTATACTGCTTGACTCGTGGATTCTTAGATGATATTCCATTGGCTGATATCAGACGTTTTGAAGCTGAAATCATTGAATGGACTGCACGTAACCACAACGAATTATTTGAACATATCCGCACTACTGGCGATCTGCCAAAAGAAGAGGATATGAAAGCAGCAATCGCTGAATTTAAAAAACAATTTGTTGTATCGGAATAACAGGATAGGCATTTAATAAAGGATGGTGAGAAGAAATGGCATCATTACGTGATATAGATGCGCGTATAAAATCAACGAAAAAGACGAGCCAAATCACAAAAGCCATGCAAATGGTTTCCGCCTCCAAATTGAATCGTGCCGAAGCAAACGCGAAAGCTTTTGTACCGTACATGGAGAAAATCCAAGAGGTCGTAGCGAGCATTGCGAATGGAAGCTCGGATGCATCTCATCCGATGCTGGTCACTCGTCCTGTGAAAAGAACCGGATATCTGGTTATCACTTCCGATCGCGGATTAGCTGGACCATATAATAGTAGTGTCTTAAGAAAAGTTTATCAGACAATCAATGAACGCCATAAATCCCCGGATGAATACGGTATTATCGTTCTTGGGCGGGTGGGAAGTGAATTCTTCCGTATCCGCGGTATGAACGTTATCCAGGAAATGGTCGGATTGTCTGATCAGCCAAGCTTTGATGACATTAAAGAAATAACCGCCAGTACGGTAAAGTTATTCGCAGACGAAACTGTTGACGAAATCTATATGTACTACAACCACTTTATTAGTGCTATTTCCCAAGAAGTAACGGAAACTAAACTTTTACCTCTTGGAAGTGTAGAAAGCGATGCTGTAGCTACACTTTACGAATTCGAACCAAACCAGGAAGAGATTCTTGAAGTGTTACTGCCACAATATGCTGAGAGTTTAATATATGGCGCATTGTTGGATGGTAAGGCAAGCGAACACGCATCACGGATGACAGCAATGAAGAGTGCAACTGATAATGCTTCTGAGCTTATCGGCTCTCTAACATTGACATACAACCGTGCACGCCAAGCTGCAATTACACAAGAAATTACCGAGATTGTCGGCGGAGCCGCTGCACTCGAATAGATAAAATGGAAATATAGATTCGAACATTCACACGGCATAGAGTAAATAGGAGGGAATGGAATGAACATAGGACGCGTTACTCAAGTCATGGGTCCGGTTGTCGACGTTAGATTTGAAAACGGCAAACTACCTGAGATCTATAACGCTCTGAAGATCAACATTTCCAAAGGAGCGCCTGCTGATGAGGCAGAATACCTTACTTTGGAAGTTGCTCTTCACTTAGGCGATGATACGGTTCGTACGATTGCAATGGCTTCTACAGACGGATTAGTCCGTAATGCAGAAGTAATCGATACAGGAGCACCAATTTCTGTACCGGTTGGAGACATAACACTTGGTCGTGTATTCAACGTATTGGGTGAAAAAATTGATTTAGATGCTCCTTTAGAAGGCAACTATCAAAAAGATCCAATCCACAGAGAAGCTCCAAAATTTGAAGAGTTATCTACTGAAGTTGAGATCCTTGAAACAGGTATCAAAGTAGTAGACTTACTTGCACCTTACATCAAAGGTGGAAAAATCGGATTGTTCGGTGGTGCCGGTGTAGGTAAAACTGTATTAATCCAAGAATTAATCAACAATATCGCCCAAGAACACGGTGGTATCTCCGTATTCGCAGGCGTTGGAGAACGTACTCGTGAAGGAAATGACCTTTACCACGAAATGACTGACTCCGGTGTTATCAAGAAAACAGCCATGGTCTTCGGACAAATGAATGAACCGCCTGGTGCACGTATGCGTGTTGCCTTGACAGGTTTGACAATGGCTGAGTATTTCCGTGATGCACAAGGTCAGGACGTACTTTTCTTCATCGATAACATCTTCCGTTTCACACAAGCCGGTTCAGAGGTTTCTGCCCTGCTTGGACGTATGCCATCTGCCGTTGGTTACCAACCAACATTGGCTACAGAAATGGGTCAATTACAAGAACGTATTACATCCACTAACGTGGGTTCTGTTACATCTATTCAAGCAATTTACGTACCAGCCGATGACTACACGGATCCGGCTCCAGCTACAACATTTGCCCACTTAGATGCAACAACAAACCTTGAGCGTAAACTTTCTGAAATGGGTATTTACCCAGCGGTGGATCCGTTGGCATCTACTTCCCGTGCGCTTTCTCCTGAAATCGTAGGAGAAGAACACTATGAAGTTGCCCGTAGCGTTCAATCTACATTACAACGTTACAGAGAGTTGCAAGATATTATTGCCATTCTAGGTATGGATGAATTGGGAGAAGAAGATAAATTAGTTGTTGCCCGTGCACGACGTATTCAAAACTTCTTATCTCAAAACTTCCACGTAGCTGAACAGTTTACTGGTCAAAAAGGTTCTTATGTACCAGTTAAAGAAACTGTTAGAGGCTTCAAAGAAATCCTTGATGGTAAATACGACAACCTTCCTGAAGATGCATTCCGCCTAGTTGGACGCATTGAAGATGTTGTAGAAAAAGCTAAGCAAATGGGCGTTGAGGCTTAACCGAAGGATCTTATAGGAGGGCACATATATGAGAACGATTAAAGTTTCTGTAGTTACTCCTGGCGGTCCTGTGTTGGATGAAGAAGTAGAAATGGTCAGTACGAAAGCAAAAACGGGGGAACTTGGTATTCTTGCCGGACATATTCCAATGGTAGCTCCACTTGATATCGGTTCCGTTCGTTTAAAAACGGGTAACAATACAGAATGGGTTGCTGTATCCGGTGGATTCATGGAAGTCAACGGTGAAGAAGTAACCATACTCGCACAGTCAGCTGAACGTGCTGAAGATATTGATACTGCTCGCGCCAAACAGGCTAAAGCACGTGCTGAAAGACGACTTCAAGACAGACAAGTTGAAATTGATGCACATCGTGCTGAATTGGCACTTAAGCGTGCTTTAAACCGTCTAGATATTGCTGAACAAAGACAACGTTAAACGTTGAATAAACTCCAGGGGAGAGGGGCCCCTGGAGTTTTTTTGTACATAACTTGGCAAATGAGAAATATATATAGGAAATGAGGAAGGAAGAATGGAACAAGTGGGATGAGAGGACTTTGTCTCTTGCTGTTGGGTCGGTGGGAGGTCGGTCATAGGTCGGTGGTAGATGGGTGAAAGATCGGTGATAGGTATGCGGAAGGTGGGGGAAAGGAGCTCTGGGGTACCTATCAGGCACCTATGCCCTACCTATACCGGGGTAAAGGTCGGTCAAAGGTATGTGAAAGGTGGGGGAAAGGAGCTCTGGGGTACCTATCAGGCACCTATACCCCACCTATACCGGGGTAAAGGTCGGTCAAAGGTGTGTGAAAGGTCGTAGAAAGCTCTGCTATCAACTACCTATGAGTCACCTATCATCCCCACCTATCCAATAAAATTGAGATAAAAGTGGTATGACCAAAATCACCATATCATATCGACACGTATATATCAGAATGTTATAATGTATACGGTTACATATTGAATATTTAGAAAATTTTAGTGGGGAAAATGGGGGGATGAGATTGGCATCACTACATTGGTATCAGAACAATTATATAATCGTTCTGGTTTTTTTATGCCTTGGAATATTGCTTCCAATTGTAGCATTGTCTTTAGGGAAGTTATTAAGACCTCACAAACCTACCGACGCAAAAGGTACAACCTACGAAAGTGGCTTGGAGCCCTTTCATGATTCAAGGGTTCAATTTAATGTACGTTATTATATCTTTGCCTTGCTGTTTGTTTTATTTGATGTAGAGACCGTATTTCTTTATCCATGGGCGGTAGCCTATGAAAAATTAGGCGTATTTGCATTAATTGAAATGCTGATTTTTGTGTTGATGCTTGTACTTGGATTACTTTATGCCTGGAAAAAGAAGGTGCTGAAATGGAATTAAAATTGGAAGAGCTCTCTCCAAGGGAGAAGGATGAACTGCAACGTACGATATTTTTGGCAACACTGGAACAGGTAAAGGGATGGGCGAGAGGAAATTCCCTATGGCCACTTACATTTGGACTGGCATGCTGTGCTATTGAAATGATGGCTGTTGGTTCCTCGCATTATGATGTTGATCGATTTGGTTCCTTTTTTCGTACATCTCCACGTCAATCAGACGTCATGATTGTTTCAGGGACTGTGACAAAGAAAATGGCTCCTATTTTAAGAAGACTGTATGACCAAATGCCTGAACCGAAGTGGGTCATCGCGATGGGTTCCTGTGCTACCGCAGGAGGTCCATATGTGCGCTCCTATAGTGTAGTGAAGGGAGTCGACCAAATAGTGCCGGTTGATGTCTATATACCAGGATGTCCTCCCAATCCTGCAGCTCTCATATATGGAATCAATAAATTGAAGGAAAAGATTAAATATGAGGCGAAAACTGGGAAGAAGGTGTTGTAGTTGAGCGAAAAAGACTTATCCCAGCAAAAGAAAGAGGCAGCAGAAAAGGCGAAGGAAGCAGCCAAACAAAAGCTTGCTGAAAAGCAATCCTCCGAGCAATCACCTAAAGCAGATCCTCATCAAGATAAAGATGATATCGCTCTCGCGAAAGCAAAAGCGGCAGCCGCGGCCAAGGCAAAGGCAGCTGCAATAGCGAAGCAAAAACGGACAGAGGGAGAAGCAAACTCTGAGTCCACCACACCGCCAGAGGAAACAGAAAAAGAAAAAGCCATCGCCCTCGCGAAAGCAAAAGCAGCAGCCGCAGCCAAGGCAAAAGCAGCCGCAATAGCGAAGCAAAAACGAATAGAGGGAGAAGCAAACTCCGAGAACGCCACACCGCCAGAGGAAACAGAAAAAGAAAAAGCCATCGCTCTCGCGAAAGCAAAAGCGGCAGCCGCAGCCAAGGCAAAAGCAGCCGCAATAGCGAAGCAAAAACGAATAGAGGGAGAAGCAAACTCCGAGAACGCCACACCGCCAGAGGAAACAGAAAAAGAAAAAGCCATCGCCCTCGCGAAAGCAAAAGCGGCAGCCGCAGCCAAGGCAAAGGCAGCTGCATTAGCGAAGCAAAAACGGACAGAGGGAGAAGCAAACTCTGAATCCACCACACCGCCAGAGGAAACAGAAAAAGAAAAAGCGATCACCCTCGCGAAAGCAAAAGCAGCAGCAGCGGCCAAGGCAAAGGCGGCCGCAATAGCGAAGCAAAAACGAACAGAGGAAGAAGCAAACTCTGAAACCACCACATCGCCAGAGGAAACAGAAAAAGAAAAAGCCATCGCCCTCGCGAAAGCAAAAGCGGCAGCCGCAGCCAAGGCAAAGGCAGCTGCATTGGCGAAGCAAAAACGAACAGAGGGAGAAGCGCAATCCGAATCTGCCACACCACAAGAAGAAACAGAAAAAGCCAAAGCCAAAGCAATTGCAGTAGCAAAGGCAAAAGCCGCGGCAGCAGCCAAGGCGAAATCAAAACTTGCCGAAAAAACATCCGCACCTGCATCCGAAGAAGCGCCATCTCCAAATCAATCCCTGCTTGATACCTATCGAACGATACTAGAAACCAATATTGGACCTGAAATTTTGGAAGATGCCTATATTAATAGGCTTTCTAAGGATGTACCAACGATTGTTTTAAAAAAGGAAGCATACTATCGAACTCTCGAATTTTTACGAAAAAATGAGCAACTGAAGTTTAATTATTTATCTGAGATTCACGGAACAGACTTTGTCACCCATTTCGAGGTATATTTATATTTGTATTCATTTCCATATCAGCGTGAAATTGTCATTAAGGTCAAGGTGGATCGAGAGCAGCCAGAGCTGGAATCTGTCGTTCCGTTATGGATAGGTGCAAATTGGGCAGAGTCAGAAATATATGATTTGCTGGGCATAACGTTTACAGGCCATCCGAACTTAGAGCGAATACTACTCGGGGAAGACTGGGTTGGTCATCCACTGCGCAAGGATTATGAGCAGTATGATGATGTGGAGGTGTAGGAGGGCATGATTCGAACGGAAGAAATGCTTTTGAATGTAGGGCCGCAGCATCCAAGTACACATGGTGTTCTGCGGATTGTCGTTAAAATTGATGGAGAAATCATTACCGAGGCAAAACCGGTTATTGGCTATTTACATAGAGGAACGGAAAAGCTGGCGGAGAACCTGCAATACACTCAAATTATTCCCTACACCGACCGGCTTGATTATTTATCTGCCATGACCAATAACTATGTGCTCTGCCATGCGGTCGAAACAATGATGAAGATTGAAGTGCCGGACCGGGCTGAGTATTTAAGGGTTATGGCCATGGAACTGGGGCGGATATCGAGCCATCTTGTGGCATGGGGGACATTCGTGCTGGATTTGGGAGCGACCAGTCCATTTATCTATGCATTCAGGGAAAGGGAAATGATTCTTAATTTCCTGAATGAGCTATCTGGTGCCCGACTGACATTTAATTATATGCGTGTTGGTGGTGTGAAATGGGATGCACCGGATGGATGGATTCAAAAGGTGGCTGAATTTATTCCATATATGCGTGAACAGCTGCAGGGATACCGTCAACTGGTAAGCGGAAATGAGATCTTTTTGACACGGGTGAAGGGTATAGGAATTTACTCCGCTGAAGAAGCGATTGCCTATTCATTAAGCGGTCCAAATTTAAGATGCACAGGTGTGAAACAGGACTTACGAAAAACGGCTCCTTATTCGATTTATGACCGTTTTGATTTTAAAATAGTTACACGTGAAACAGGGGATGTGTTATCCAGATATGAAATTCGTCTGGATGAAATCGAAGAATCCTTAAAGATTCTTGAACAATGTATTGAACAATTTCCTTCTGATGGGCCTGTTATGGCTAAGGTTCCAAAAATAATAAAGCCGCCAAAAGGGGAAGGGTACGTCCGAATTGAATCACCAAGAGGAGAAATCGGTTGTTACATAGCGAGCGAGGGAAAAAAAGAGCCGTACCGTCTTAAATTCAGGCGCCCGTCTTTTTACAACCTGCAAATTTTGCCGAAGTTATTAAAGGGAGAAAATATCGCCAATCTGGTTGCAATATTGGGTGCAATTGATATTGTCCTTGGGGAGGTTGATGGGTAATGATTCAAAATTTACTTACCTCAACTCCGAGCTGGAGTTCATTTGCAGTCTTTGCTGGTTCGGCAATTGTACTCATGTTCGTCATACTGGGATTCGTGACATTTGCCATTTTAGCAGAGCGAAAGGTTATGGGGTATATGCAGCTGCGCCATGGACCCAATCAGCTTGGAGGGAAATGGGGCTTACTCCAGACAGTTGCAGATGTCCTCAAATTGCTACTTAAGGAAGATACGATTCCGGATCAGGCTGATAAACCATTGTTTAAATTGGCTCCCTTTATTGCGTTTGCACCTGCGATGGTTGTTGTAGCTACATTGCCATTCACAGAAGCTCTGCAATTTGCGGATTTGGGTGTAGGGTTGCTCTATTATATTGCAGTGTCAGGGGTTAGTACAGTTGGGATATTGGCAGCAGGATGGGCTTCCAATAATAAATATTCCTTAATGGGCGGGATGCGTGCAGGTGCACAAATGATTTCCTATGAGGTTCCGCTCGTCATGTCTGTGATTGGGATTGTTCTCTTAACAGGCAGCTTAAATTTAAATGATATTGTAGAATCCCAGGCAGGTGTTTGGAATATTATCCGCCAGCCAATTGCGTTTGTTGTCTTTCTGATAGCGGCAGTAGCGGAATTAAATCGCGTTCCTTTTGATTTATCCGAGGCTGAATCGGAGCTGGTAGCAGGATTTCATGTTGAATATTCGGGTTTTAGATGGGCATTCTTTATGCTTTCAGAGTATGTGTACATGTTTGCGATGGCCACATTGACTGTAATCTTGTTTTTTGGAGGGTGGCAGCCTATCCCGTTCCTGGATTGGATTCCAGGTGCCGTTTGGTTCAGCTTGAAATGGTTTGCGGTCACGTTTTTCCTAGTTTGGATTCGTGTGACGTTCCCACGTTTACGAGCAGATCATTTAATGGAGTTTGGCTGGAAGGTGTTATTACCGGTTGCCTTACTAAATATCTTTGTAACAGCATTACTCATAAAAATAATAGCCTAAGATAGAGAGAGTAATAGAGGGAGGGAGAAAAATGTTCGGTTTAGCTAAGGGACTGAAGTACACACTGAAGAATTTATCTCGTGAAAAAGTGACCTACGATTATCCAAATGAGTCGATTATGGTACCCGACCGTTTCCGCGGCATTCAAAAATTTTATCCCGAAAAATGCATTGTATGTAACCAATGTATGAATATTTGTCCAACAGATTGTATTCATCTGACAGGTAAAAAACACCCTGACTCTACTAAAAAAGGCAAAATTATCGATACCTATGATATAAATTTTGAGATTTGTATACTATGTGATTTATGTACAGAGGTTTGTCCAACTGAAGCCATTGTAATGACGAATAATTTTGAACTGGCGGAGTATAGCCGGGATGAGTTATTTAAGAATCTGGAGTGGCTTGATGAAAATGACGAAAATATTCGAAAGGTGAATCAATAATGAGTGGAGAAATGACAGCATTCATTGTGCTGGGATTAATAGCAATCTGCGGCGCTGTGCTGATGATCCATCTAACCAAGGTCATGCATATGATGGTGTCACTTGTGTTTACCTTTATCAGCATTGCCGGAATCTATGTGTTACTGTCAGCAGAGTTTGTGGCAGTAGTCCAAATCATGATTTATTCTGGAGCAATCACAATCATTATGCTTTTTGGAATTATGCTGACCAATCACCGCGACCCAAGTGTAACAAAGGCAAGCATGTGGAGGAAAGCCTTTGTCCTAATAGGAGTTTTGGGCTTTGCAGGTGCAGTCTATGCAGGCATCTACAATTTAAACTTTGCAGAGACTGTCAATACAGCAGGTGGCGAGACAGATCTGGTCAGCCAATCGAGTACTCTGCATTTAAATAATACAGAGAAAATTGGGATTGCTATTTATACGAAATTTGTGATTCCATTTGAGCTTGTATCCGTATTGCTGCTGGTTGCCTTGGTAGGTGCCGTCGTATTGGCGAAAAAAGATGATCAGAAGGAGGGGGAGGAGAAATGACTTCAGTTCCGCTTCCTGCCTATTTAACACTAGCGTTGACACTATTCTGTATTGGGCTTTATGGTGCTCTGACAAAGCGAAATATAATTATTGTCCTCGTATCGATTGAATTAATGCTAAATGCCGTGAATATCAATCTAGTAGCTTTCAGTAAGCTTGGACCGGCCCCTGCCATAACCGGGCAGGTATTTGCTTTGTTTGCGATTGCAGTAGCAGCTGCTGAGGCTGCAGTAGGACTCGCAATTTTATTTTCACTTTATCGGAATCGAAAGACTGTCAATATAGATGAAATGGACACATTGAAAAATTAACGTCAATGGATAACACGAATTGAAGAGGGGAACTGCTTCTCTTCAATCATAAGGGGAAATGTTTATATGATGAAGCTTGTATGGGTCATTCCTCTTTTCCCGCTCCTGTCATTTGTGCTTCTGCTTGTGGTTGGAAAGAGGCTGAAGGCTTCGAGTGCATACATAGGGATTGGCTTCACGTTACTTACTTTCCTTTTCTCCCTGCTGGTTCTCATTGGCCGCCTTCAATCACCTGACTATCGCTCTGTAGTGGGTTGGCTAAGAATTGGTGAGAACCAAGTGACAATGGGGGTAGAGGTAAATCAATTAAATGCGTTGATGCTGGTGATTGTTTCACTTGTAAGCTTACTGGTACATATTTATTCAATTGGGTATATGCAAGGCGATGGAAGAGTGCCCATTTTCTTTGCATATTTGGGGCTGTTCACGTTTGCCATGCTGGGTTTGGTGGTTTCGCCGAATCTCCTGCAGCTCTATATCTTTTGGGAATTGGTCGGATTGGGATCATTCCTGTTGATTGGGTTTTATTTTTACAAGGATGCTGCCAGGCGCGCAGCTAAAAAAGCGTTTATTATGACCAGAATTGGAGATATCGGACTTTTAATCGGCATTATCCTCTTATTCTGGAAAACAGGCAGCTTTGAGTATGAAGCGATTTTCTCAGCTGTAGAAAATGGAGTCCTGACTTCAGGCTGGATTACAGCCACTGCGCTGTTGATTTTTATTGGCGCTATCGGGAAATCTGGCCAGTTTCCATTACATACATGGCTTCCAGACGCGATGGAAGGCCCGACTCCTGTATCGGCATTAATCCATGCCGCTACCATGGTGGCAGCCGGCGTCTATTTAGTCGCAACGATGTTTCCTCTGTTTGCAGCGAGTGAAACAGCCATGCTGACTGTAGCGATTGTTGGTGCGTTTACAGCCATCTTTGCAGCTGCTATTGCCACAGTCCAAAAGGATATTAAACGGATTTTGGCATACTCGACGGTCAGCCAGCTCGGCTATATGATGCTTGCACTTGGGACAGCAGGCTATGTGGCCGGTGTATTCCATTTAACGACTCATGCATTTTTTAAAGCACTATTGTTCCTGGCAGCCGGCAGTGTCATCCATGCTGTTCATACTCAAAATATCGACGAGATGGGTGGCTTGTGGAAAAAATTACGGCGAACTGGTCCATTGTTTTTAATCGGGACATTGGCCTTAACCGGATTTCCACTCCTATCAGGATTCTTTAGTAAGGATGAGATTATTGTATCTGTTTGGGAGAGCGGCCATATCGTCCTATTTATAGTTGCATTACTAACATCCATTTTGACGGCTTTTTATATGTTCCGCCTGTTCTTTATCGTATTTTGGGGACCATCACGTAATGAAACAAAGGATGTGCAGGAATCACCTGGTTCCATGACAGCTCCGATGATGATACTTGCTGTACTTTCTATCTTTGCAGGCTATGTTAACACCCCGTGGTTTGGAACTTTTCTTGGAGATTGGCTGGCTGAAGGCAACCGATATCTGGGCCATGTACATATAGAGGGACCAATTTGGATTCCTATTGTGGCTACACTAGCCTTTTTAATTGGAAGCGGCACCGCCTGGCTGATTTATGGTAAAAGGAAAAGTGTCGGTGTGGAAAAGGAAGTTCCAGGACCGCTTTATCAAATGCTGGCGAATAAATTTTATGTCGATGAATTTTACGAGTTTACAATTGTGCGGATGGTGAAGGGCTTCGGAATGATTCTCTCCTGGGTTGAAAAATATATCCTGCAGGGAATTGTGTCATCTGTTTCTTACTTGATCAATTTTAGCGCTACTAAAGGTGCCAATGCGCATAATGGCCAAATGCAGATATATGGGACGATTGCTCTGATTGGCCTGGCTGCCGTACTTGTGATCTTTGCATGGACAGGAGGGTATGTCAGATGAACCCATATATTCTTAGTTTGCTCGTTTTCTCCCCTTTGCTAGGGATAGCTGGATTAATGTTTGTTTCGAAAAACAATGAAAACGCACTGAAACGATTAGGTATATTGGGAACCATTCCACCATTGATTCTTACAATCTACCTATATAGTGAATATCTATCTGGAACGAAATTTACGGTGTTTTCGGTTTTTCATAAGTGGTTTCAATTAGGAGGCGGGGGAGTTAGGCAAAGTCAATTATATGCCATACCCTTTGAACTGAGCCTGAACGGAATCTCCCTTGTGATGGTAATTCTTACAGCGATTTTATCAACATTGGCAGCACTAGCCTCTGTTCTTCAGATAAAAAAAGAATGGAAGGGCTATTTTATTCTTCTTCTCTTATTAGAGGTTGGTATGCTGGGTGTCTTCCTATCTCAGAATCTGATTTTATTCTTCCTCTTCTTTGAGGTTACCTTGGTGGCCATGTTCTTCTTGATTGGGAAATGGGGTTATTTCGACAAAGAAAAAGCCGCATTTAGCTTCTTGATTTATAACGGCTTAGGCTCTTGTATCCTCTTGTTTGTCATCATGGTACTTTTTGCGAGAACCGGCACAGCCAATATTGAGATATTGGGGCAAATCTTATCAGTTGGCGGGCAGACGCTTCTAGCTCCAATCAGTACAGAATTGAAATATATCCTCTTTACGGGGATTGTCATCGCTTTTGGAATCAAGCTGCCGATTTTTCCGTTCCATTCCTGGATGCTGCGAGTCCATGTACAGGCGCCTCCAGCAATTGTTATGCTGCATGCCGGAGTATTACTGAAGATTGGTGCTTATGGGTTAATCAGATTTGGAATGGGATTGTTCCCAGGTGAGTTTAAAGAGATGGCCTTTTGGATTGCTTTGCTTGGCGTCATTAATTTCCTATATGGTGCTTGGCTTGCTTTGCAACAAACGGATTTCAAGCTCGTGCTGGCCTATTCCTCAATCTCTCATATGGGAATTGTCCTTATGGGACTGGGGGCATTAAATACAGCAGGAATTCAGGGTGCTTTATTTCAGGTTGTATCTCATGGCTTGATCGCCGCCTTGCTTTTTTTACTGGTTGGCTTTCTTTATGAAAGAGTCGGAACTACAAATCTTAAAGAACTTGGTGGATTGGCTAAATCTATTCCGGTTTTCTCGGGGATTTTACTGGCAGGAGGGATGGCTTCACTCGGTTTGCCGGGGATGTCCGGTTTTATCAGTGAATTCATGGCGTTCATGGGATTGTTTAAGACCGAACCAATCCTTGCTGCCATTGGTACGTTAGGAATTGTATTGACTGCTGTTTACGTGCTGCGTGCCGTTCTAAATATGACATTTGGAGCGCCCAAGAACGAGTTATCCATCGCCGACTTAAAACCGAACGAAGCGGTACTGGCATTTGTATTACTTGGTTTTATTATTTTGATTGGCGTCTGCCCTGCCATCCTGGAAGGACCGCTTCAGGCTGAAATTGCTGACATGATGACAGGGATAGGGGGTGACTAAGATATGGATATGGAAACATTACTGTCGATGAACTGGAATTTAATGATACCTGAATTTATAATCCTTGGTGCAGCGATCATCCTCTCTATATTGGATTTATGCATGCCTAAACAATTTGGAAGAAAGGTACTTGGCTGGTTTGCTTTTGGTAGTATCGGGCTTGCCATCATTTCTTTAATTGGCTTATTCCCATTGGAGGCTGGCTCGATTTTGTATGATACATTCCGATTGGACGCCTTTGCCAAAGCATTTAAGCTTATACTTTTGATTGGATTAGCCTTTGTCATGGTGCTGGCTGTGGTACATAAACCGAGAGCTGGGATGGAGCCGTATCAGGCAGAATTTTATTATTTACTTCTAACTGCTTTATTAGGTGCCATGATCATGACATCAAGCGGAGATTTGATTACATTGTTTGTGGGGCTAGAGCTTTTGTCCGTTTCATCCTATATTCTGGCTGGAATGCAGAAAAATAACCGAAAATCAGCTGAAGCTTCAATGAAATATGTGGTCAATGGGGGAATCTCGACAGCCATCATCCTGTTTGCACTGAGTTATATGTACGGCGTGAGCGGGACGACGAATATATTCGAAATTGGAACTATATTTGCCACCCAAGAAAACTCGCAGCTTCAATATATTGCTGGACTATCCTTCTTTATTTTCGTAATCGGGATATCCTTCAAGCTGGCAACCGTGCCTTTCCATATGTGGGCACCTGATGTATATGAAGGATCGCCGACGCCGGTGACTGCCTTCTTGAGTATTGTTTCAAAAGCAGCAGGCTTTGCGCTTTTACTTCGTATCGTTGTTACCGTGTTTTTAACAGCAACAATGGATGATATCGGATTCCTATCGATTTTTACGGCCAATCAAAACTATCTGGCTGTCCTGGCTAGTATAACGATGATTGCCGGAAATCTAATTGCATTAAGGCAAAAGAATCTGAAACGAATGCTTGCT
Organism: Bacillus sp. z14 (2026); assembly: GCF_058313575.1. Classification (NCBI taxonomy): domain Bacteria; kingdom Bacillati; phylum Bacillota; class Bacilli; order Caryophanales; family Bacillaceae; genus Bacillus; species Bacillus sp. z14 (2026). The sequence continues at coordinate 439,864 of NZ_JBZFQK010000003.1, read as the reverse complement.
TATTCAAGCATTGCCCATGCAGGATATTTGCTTGCTGCGGTTACAGCCTTTGGAGAATATACGATTGAATCGATTTGGTACTATTTTGCTGCATACATCCTAATGATGACCGGGGCCTTTGCCGTCATCCAATTCATAGCAGAAGATAGGAAGATTGGGGACGAGGATCAATATATGATGGCCGGCCTGTATAAAAAATCACCATTTTTGGCGGTTTCCATGTGTATTTTCATTCTCTCCATGGCAGGAATTCCTGGTACGGCAGGATTCATTGCAAAGCTGAATATTTTCATGAACCTTTTTGCGAAGGAACAAGGCCATTATATACTGGCAGCAATCATGCTGGTGACTACCGTAATTTCCTATCTCTATTACTTCAACATCATTGTCCATCTCTTTATGAGGACGGAAGAAGAAACAAAAGGTAAGATGAAAATATCAGTCATCCACTATGTAATCGGAATTTGTGCTGTGGGATCGATCCTGTTCGGATTATTCCCTCATTATTTGCTCGATTTCTTCCATCAGAACTTCACGGATATATATCAAATGTTAAAATAAATTTACATGACCAGGAGGGAAAATACCTCCTGGCTTTTTATTTGTTTTCTTTGTAAAGAAAACTTAATAATTACCATTAAATTGTGAAGAAGTGAATCTAGCTATTAACAGGTGTTATGTTGTAAAATAATATTATGCGTGCCTAAATATGTCTGTTTATTACATTATTTGATAGAATCCGTTTATTTCATACGATTTAGATTCTTTTTGTTAGAAAATGTCGATAATTTGTAGAAAAAGAGGAACGGTCCTTTTAAATATGGTACACTGAATTCGTATATCTTTAGTTTTGAAAGGAAAAAAGACCATGAATTCATTCGGAATGCAAGCTTTGCTCAGTATTGTGAGTCATTTGTTTTTTATAGCTGTTACATGGTGGGCATTACAAGCGCTGCACTTTGATAAGCTGCTGAGAGCAGGAAGAGTATTTCAGGCAAGAGTGCTGTATATATTGCTGACCATTACCATCGGTTCAGCAGTCAGCGGATTTTTTCTTGATTACTGGAGTTATGCTCAGCAATTAACGAATCTCTTTAATTAACCGATGCTGTCAGAAAGTGACGAACGGATTTCCGTATGCATATGATTCCCTAAGGTAAAACTAAGGCAATAGGGGAGAGTGGCATACATGAAAAAAGTGATTCTTTCAATAATTGTTGGTTTGATGATTTTATATGTGGGGAATAAAACGACAGAAGCATTGGCTAAAAGCGACTTGCTAATGATTGCTGAGGGTATAAAGCGTGTCGATCCAGCAGCAGAAATAACGGATTGGATTGTTTTGGCCCGAGCAAGTGTTGATAATCAATTTTCTGAAGTGGCGGCTGACATACAGACTGAATATACCAATTATGTTTGGAGCGAAGATTCCAGCAGCAACGGAAAAACATTGGTTGGTACATATCTGAATGAAAAGTTGAATATTACCTCGAAGATTAAAATCATGTCCAGTGATTCACAAAAAACAGTTCTAATTACGAGTATAGAAGGGACTGAGTGGACACGTGGACAAGTTGATTTTATCCAAAACTGGCTAAAAAATGGGACAAAGGTCATGTTTAAGGACCCCCCTCACTATTTCTCTTGTATCAAAGGGATAACCGGTGCTAATATGGATAAGGTTCTACTAAAAAACTGGATGAATGAATATGAAGCTAAGTCAATGGAAAGTGCAATAGAAAGTAATTTTATTTCTGTTGCTGCAAAAAGCAATCAATTTAAGAATATGATGACCAATGGAATGAACCTCCAACTGGCCTTTCGAGATATCAGAGAGGATCAAAAGAACAGTGGGACACAGTTTACCATTGGCACACCGATAATAGCATTTGAATACTAATATAGAGATATTGAACGCGGAGGGGAATAACTTTGGAAAAAATCATTGTCCGCGGCGGAAACAGGTTAGAAGGTACAGTTCGTGTAGAGGGTGCAAAAAACGCCGTTTTACCTGTATTAGCTGCAACATTATTAGCAAGTGAAGGAAAAAGCGTTCTTAAAGACGTTCCGGAGCTATCCGATGTATATACAATTAATGAAGTAATCCGAAATTTAAATACAGAAGTCACTTTTAGCAATAATACTGTAACAGTGGATGCCTCAAAGCCATTAGCAGAAGAAGCGCCGTTCGAATACGTTCGTAAAATGCGTGCTTCAGTCCTTGTAATGGGATCTTTATTGGCTAGAAACGGAAAAGCTCGCGTCGCTTTACCTGGCGGCTGTGCAATTGGTTCACGTCCAATTGATCAGCATCTAAAAGGGTTTGAAGCAATGGGCGCTAAAGTGAGAGTCGGCAACGGTTTTATCGAAGCTGAGGTTGATGGTCGTCTTAAAGGTGCAAAAATCTATTTGGATTTCCCAAGTGTAGGAGCTACTGAAAACATCATGATGGCTGCTGCATTGGCAGATGGTGTCACTGTATTAGATAACTGTGCAAAAGAACCTGAAATTGTGGACCTGGCTAACTATTTGAATAAAATGGGTGCAAAGGTTAAGGGTGCAGGAACAGCTACAATCCGTATTGAGGGTGTAGAAAAGCTATATGGTACTGAACATTACATTATTCCTGACCGTATTGAAGCTGGAACTTTCATGGTTGCTGCTGCAATTACAGGCGGAAATGTATTGGTGCAAGGTGCAGTAATGGAGCACTTATCCTCTCTTGTGGCTAAAATGGAAGAGATGGGTGTTACAATCAAAGAAGAGAAAGATGGCCTGCGTGTAATTGGGTCAGATAGCATGAAAGCAGTAGATATTAAAACAATGCCGCATCCAGGGTTCCCGACTGATATGCAATCTCAAATGATGGCATTGTTGTTACGTGCCAATGGAATAAGCATGATTACTGAAACGGTCTTCGAAAACCGCTTTATGCATGTAGAAGAATTCCGTCGCATGAACGCTGATATTAAAATTGATGGCCGTTCTGTTATAATTTCTGGAGAAGCAAACCTTCAGGGAGCTGAAGTAGCAGCTACAGATCTGCGCGCAGCAGCAGCCTTGATTTTATCCGGACTTGTTGCTGACGGTGTCACTCGGGTAACAGAGCTTAAGCACTTGGATCGTGGATATGTGAATTTCCATGGTAAACTTGCTGCGCTTGGTGCAGATATCGAGCGTATTAATGAATCCTCTGAGCAGGAAGAATCTACAGTTATTGCGGAAAACGCGTAAATTTTAGTGCGTTGAAAGCCAGACAGAAATGTCTGGCTTTTTCGTTTTCACGAAAAACGGTGGACAATTTATTGGTTACCTTTATATAAATATCAACGTATATAGAGTTACCCACAGGTGTATAAACAAATTAACAACAAGTTATTCACAATTGTAACAGGGTTATCAACAGCCTTATCCACATATATGGGTGTGAAAATAGCTCTCCAACATTTCAAACCTTTATTTTTCAAGTTTTTTTAAAGATTTTATTAAAAATATTGGTCGTTCACTAGTTATCCACAACTTTATACACAATTCCATCACTTCTGGGGGTAACTCACTAAATAATCTGAAATTTCAATAGACTATAATTGATAAAATAAAGGAAATGAGATTTTTAGTTTGAAAGACATAAGCGTATCGACCATAATAAAACTTATTTTAATTGTTTGCTTAGCGGTTTTAATCTTTAAGGTAGCTAAGATTTTATTTGATGTTTTATTGTTTGGAATCATTCTATATATTTTATTTAGTCTTTACAGAAACTATGAAAAGAAAAAGAAGAATCATTCCTAATAAATAGTTTGCCCCTCTTAACTATTTATAGACATATTCATATAAGAGAATTCATACATATGAAGTGTTGGACAGTTAACTGAATAGAGGGGAGACTACTATATGAAGCATTGGAAACCGATTATTTTTGCTATTAGTCTTGTTGCAGCCGTTACTATTATGATTCCCACACTCCTGGTCGCACCTTTTAATGATGATGAAGCAGAGGCTGAGCAGCACGTGTTAAGGGAACCGAAACAGCAGCCGGAGAAAAAGGCCGAGATACAAACAACCATCCAAGTGTACAGAAACACTCAAAAGACGGTGGAGGCTGTAGATTTGGAGGAATACGTAGCTGGTGTAGTTGCCGCTGAAATGCCTGCTAATTTCGAGTTAGAGGCATTAAAGGCACAAGCCCTGACAGCCAGAACGTTTATCGTAAAGGCACTTACAGCCACAACGAAGAAGGAAATTCCAAAGGGTGCCGATATAACGGATACTGTGAATGATCAGGTCTATTTAAATGATAAAGAGTTAAAAGCTGCCTGGGGAAATAAATATCAAACGAATATGCAAAAGATTAAAGAGGCCGTTTCCGCAACGAAAGGGCAGCTTTTAACCTATAAGGAAGAATTAATTACTCCATCTTTTTTCTCAACCAGCAATGGATACACCGAGAACTCAGAAGATTACTGGCCGAATGCACTTCCATACCTGCGCAGTGTGGCCAGTCCCTGGGATGAGAAATCCCCAAAATATTTAAGCGAAACAACGATATCGTTATCAGAGTTTGAACGTCTCCTAAATGTGAAGGTTGCGAGCAAAGAGGATGTTGGCAAGATAATTAGCCGAACAGAAGGAAATCGAATTGGAGAAATCGAGATAGGCGGTAAACGTCTCACTGGTAAAAAGGTAAGAGAGCAGCTTGGCCTTAAATCAAGTGATTTCTCCTGGTACAAAAAGGGCGACCAAGTTGTAATCACGACAAAGGGCTACGGTCATGGAGTAGGAATGAGTCAGTATGGAGCGAACGGAATGGCACAGTCAGGTAAATCCTATAAGGATATCATCTCCTACTATTATAAAGACGTAAAAATATCACAGGCAACAGCCTACCTGCCTACGTATACAGCGAAGAAGTGAACTGACCAGAGCCTTTGTATAGGCTCTTTTTTATTTTCTTCTTATAAATAAATTATTTCATGCATAATTTCAGCTTGTTTTACAAAAGATATAAATTTTTTCACCGCCCATGTATATATTTTCTGAAAAGTGTTCAGAATGATGACAGAGGTGATGAAAATGAGAGAGGAAGAAAATAAACGATCTTCTCAGTCAAAAGTAAAAAGTATAATGAAAAAGCGTTGGTTTTTGCCGGCAGTTTATATTTTTAGTGCAGCGGTCCTTTTGACAGGTATTTTAGTTTATCAAGCAAGCGATAATGAATTTACGCAAGATCCATCTGAGAACAAACAAAACATTACGTCTGAAAATAATGAGCCATCTATTGAAGTGAACAATTCGCTGGAAACCTTCACAATTCCAATGAGCGAGGCAGAGTCTGCTGTCATTAAAAAGGAATTTTATGATGTGGATGGAGATACAAAGCAACAGGAAGCATCCCTTGTTGTCTATAATAATACGTATCAGCCTAACACAGGAATCGACTATGCCATGAAGGATGGAAAAGGCTTTGATGTTACGGCTTCTATGAGCGGAAAAGTGAAAAGTGTGCAGGAAGATGCATTACTCGGTAACTTAGTTGTTGTTGAGCACGATAAAGGGATAGAAACTCATTATTCCTCCATTAAGGATATTAAAGTAAAAGAGGGAGACAACCTTAAACAAGGTGAAACCTTTGCCAAAGGCGGAACAAGTGCTATTAATGAAGAAGCTGGCACCCATGTCCATTTCGAAGTGAGAAAAGATAATGTTGCTGTCAACCCGTTAGAGTATCTTGATAAACCAATCAGTTCTTTGAAAGCTGAGAAAAAGGAAGCCGATACAAAGGCTAAAGATTCAGCTGATCAAGAAAAAGAAGAAACAACTGAAAATCAAGATGATGCAGGTAATGAAACATCTGAGGACTCAAATGAGAATCAAGAGTCCGATCCAAATCAAGAACCAGGTAACGAATAAAGAAAATGCCTTCAGGCTCTATTGTCTGGAGGCATTTTTTTCGACGTATTGCCTGTTATTTCTCGGGAAATAGTGCAGGAAAAAAAGTTGTCGAATAGGCTTAAATGGCACGAAAACCAAAGAAGTCTTGTCCTTATTGCATGTTTTGTGCATAAAAGTGGAACCAAGCTAATAAACTTTTACAAACCTGACACATAGAGAATGCAAGAGGTGAAGACTCGTTAAATCTATCAGGAATCCAAGACAATGAATTACTCATTCATAAAAATACATACTAAAGGCTGCAATACAGCGAATCAACATCTCGTACTTCTCAAAAAAATAGGGAGGGCGAGGGAATTGCACGATTACATCAAAGAAAGAACTATCAAGATTGGAAAGTATATCGTGGAAACGAGAAAAACAGTTCGCGTAATCGCGAAGGAGTTTGGTGTATCCAAAAGTACTGTCCATAAAGATCTAACTGAACGACTGCCAGATATAAATCCGGAATTGGCTAATGAGGTTAAGGAAATACTTGATTATCATAAATCAATCAGGCATTTAAGAGGCGGAGAAGCAACCAAGCAGAAGTATAAAAAAACAGAGGAAGAGCCGGTTCAGTAATTGAATAACAGGAGGAAGGGGCCGGAGGAAATCAACGGCCTTTTTAATTTGAGTCATATTCCCTACACTGTTCCTGAATATGGCAGATTTTTTGGTAATATAGTTCCTTTTGTTCTACAAAATATGATAAAATTTTTAATTAGTACAGTAGAAGGAATTGTAGAGTTCCTTGAGGAGGATAATTAGGTTATGTTTTCGAGAGATATTGGAATCGATTTAGGTACTGCAAATGTACTCATTTATGTAAAGGGTAAAGGAATTGTGCTGAATGAGCCATCTGTCGTAGCCTTGGATAAGAATACTAATCGTGTATTAGCTGTTGGAGAAGAAGCACGCCGTATGGTTGGCCGTACTCCAGGACATATTGTTGCCATTCGACCGCTTAAAGATGGAGTGATTGCTGACTTTGATGTAACGGAATCCATGTTAAAATACTTCATTAACAAATTGGACGTAAAAGGATTCTTATCAAAACCACGTATCTTGATTTGCTGTCCAACTAATATTACAAGCGTTGAACAAAAAGCGATTCGTGAAGCAGCAGAGAAAAGTGGCGGCAAAAAGATTTACCTTGAGGAAGAGCCAAAGGTAGCGGCAATCGGCGCAGGTATGGACATCTTCCAACCAAGCGGTAACATGGTCATCGATATCGGCGGAGGCACAACTGATATTGCCGTATTATCAATGGGCGATATCGTTACATCAGCATCCATAAAAATGGCTGGTGACAAATTTGATGCCGAGATTCTAAATTACATCAAACGTACATACAAGCTTTTAATCGGAGAGCGTACAGCTGAAGATATAAAAGTGAAAGTTGCGACCGTTTTTAAAGGTTCCCGTAATGAAACTATTGATATTCGCGGACGTGATATGGTGACGGGACTACCAAAAACCATCACAGTTGGTTCAGAAGAAATCGAAGAAGCATTACGTGAGTCCATTCATGTCATTGTTCATGCAGCAAAATCTGTGTTGGAGCAAACACCTCCAGAACTATCCGCTGATATTATTGATCGCGGAGTAATTCTAACAGGCGGCGGAGCCCTGCTTCACGGCATGGACATGTTATTGGCTGAAGAACTAAAGGTACCTGTATTAATCGCAGAAAATCCAATGGATTGCGTAGCAATAGGAACAGGTATGATGCTTGATAATATTGATCGAATCACTCGCCGTAAATTAGTATAATCACCAGGCAATATAAAACCAGTTCAGTTGATGAACTGGTTTTTTTGTATGGGTAAGGGATGTCCTCTTGTGGAGGGCAATGCCGTGCGTGGGAATGATTCATCTATGCTGCGACCTGTGCCTGTGTAAAGGTGGGTGAAAGGCCGGTCAAAGGTAGGTGAAAGGCAGAGGAAAGCAGCTACAGTCCGCCTATGCCCTGGCTATGAGGCACCTATACCCGGGTATAGGCCGGTCAAAGGTAGGTGAAAGGCAGAGGAAAGCAGGTATGGTCCACCTATGCCCTGGCTATGAGGCACCTATACCCGGGTATAGGCCGGTCAAAGGTAGGTGAAAGGCAGAGTAAAGCAGGTATGGTCCACCTATGCCCTGGCTATGAGGCACCTATACCCGGGTAAAGGCCGGTCAAAGGTAGGTGAAAGGTAGAGTAAAGCAGCTACAGTCCGCCTATGCCCTGGCTATGAGGCACCTATACCCGGGTATAGGCCGGTCAAAGGTAGGTGAAAGGCAGAGTAAAGCAGGTATGGTCCACCTATGCCCTGGCTATGAGGCACCTATGCCCTGGCTATGAGGCACCTATGCCCTGGCTATGAGGCACCTATACCCGGGTAAAGGTCGGTCAAAGGTAGGTGAAGGGTAGAGGAAAGCAGCTATGGTCCGCCTATGCCCCGGCTATGGAGCACCTATACCCGACCTATGCAACACCTCTACAACATCTCTCCTCCCACACAAAAAGAAAAGTCGACAAAAAAAGACTCCAGTTAACACTACAAAGTCCACATATACTCCCCCTATGTCGAGAGAAATCGGTTTTTAGGAAAAAAGTCCGTATCTTATAAAATTATTCCCTATATAATGGTAATATGGGTGTTTGTTAGGCCTATTTGGGGGTGGAGAAATGTTTAAAGGATTCTATACAGCGGCATCCGGTATGCTAGCTCAGCAACGCAAAACGGAGGTGCTTGCAAATAATTTAGCGAATGCCAATACGGTCGGATATAAAGAGGATCAAGCGAGTGTACGCTCATTTCCAGAAATGCTGCTTAGCAGTTATGAAAAAGTGAATCTTCCCGTAGAGGAATCAGTATCCATCAATCATTCAAAATATGTGGGTGCATTGAACACGGGTGTTTATGTACAAGAGACTATCCCATCTTTTTCACAGGGTGATGTTAAAACAACCGACAATACTACGGACATGGCTATTGTAGATCAAGCTATGCCTATTGATCCTGAAACGAATCAATCGGGTACGGCCCTGTTTACAGTTGAGACTCCTGATGGCTTGAGATATACACGAAACGGGAATTTTACATTAGATGGCTCAGGCTATTTAACAACTGCTAACGGTTATTATGTCTTAGATGAAAATAGGGAACGTATCCTTTTAAACTCCGAAAATTTTGCGATTAGTTCTCAGGGTGAGATATCTGAGGGAACATTGAATAGAGGACGAATTGGAATAAGCTTTAGCGCTACTCCAACGGCACAGCTCATCAAGGAAGGCGATGGATTATACCGGATCAATGAAGGAGAGCTGCCTTCTGCCTATACATTAAATAATGTTCAATTTGCTGTTCAACAAGGTTCAATTGAACAGTCTAATGTGGATTCATCTAAAACAATGACTGATATGATGGCTGCCTATCGTACATTTGAAGCCAATCAAAAGATTGTACAAGCCTATGATCAAAGCATGCAAAAAACCGTCAATGAAATAGGTAAGCTGTAAACGATAAAGAGCTGAATGAAGAGGAGGGTAAATAAGGATGAATCGAATGATGATAACCTCATCAAATACAATGGGGCAGCTGCAAAAGAAGCTGGAAACAGTTTCGAATAATATCTCAAATACTTCGACGACCGGTTTTAAAAGAAAAGAAACCTATTTCTCAGACATGCTCGCTCAGGAATTCAATAATCAGGAGCGAACTGAGAAGGAAAAAGGCCGATTGACGCCAAATGGTATTCGAGTGGGTGTTGGCGCAAAAATGAGTCAGTCTCAGCTTAATTTGGCACAGGGTAATCTGCAAAAAACGGAACGTGACTTGGATGTCGCCCTTACTAATGAGAATTTATTTTTTGCCATTCGCACGGCAGATGGCACTAGCAGTGAGCTTGGTTACACAAGGGATGGGGCTTTTTATCTTAGTCCAGCTTCTGATGGATCTAATCAAGTGCAATTGGTAACATCAAATGGCAGTGCAGTATTGGATGAAAATAATCAGGAAATTAGGATAAATGGTAACCCTAGTGACATAACATTTACAGATAAAGGCCAGCTAAATGTCACTACTGAAAATGGGACTCAATCATTTAATCTGGGGATTATCTCCGTCAAGAAGCCACAATTTATGGAAATGATAAATAATAATACTTTCACTCTTCCGAAAAATATGGCACAATTGGATGTATCAGAAAACGACATATATACCCAACTAACCGGTGCTTTTAGAGAAGAAATTTCTATGGTTCAAGGAAACTTGGAGCAATCTAATGTCGATATTAGTACTGAGATGACAGAAATGATGCAAACTCAGAGGTTATATCAATTTCAATCACGAACGGTTAGTATGGCCGATCAAATGATGGGGTTGGTCAACGGTATTCGTTAAAGGAGTAAAAGAATGCAAGCGTTGGTTAATAATAAAAGTGAGCAGACTGAGTCTGAACCAAACAGTCGAATAGATAGAAAAAAACTGGGTAATGATCAAAAAATCAAAATCCGGTTAGTGCCACTTTGGGCTCGTATTATAATTGTCCTTGTGTTGACGATGATGGCCCTTGTTGGTGGAGCCATGGTTGGCTATTCCGTTATGGGTGATGGAAAAGCAATGGATGTATTTAAGAAATCTACATGGACTCATATCGTTGATCTGGTCAATAAGGACACGACGGAGAATAAAGACAAATAATACGGGCAGGAAGGCAAGATATAGCCCTTCCTGTTTTTTATTGGATGGGAGAAGTTTGATGAAAAGTGGTCTTACCACTTTTGCTCTCATTACACTTGCTGCTGGCCTGCAGGACGTGGCGCATTTAGTCTTCGTTCCTTGATTAAGGCCCTTCAGCTTTATAGTGTAATCCAGCTTCGACGGCTAGAAGCTCAGGACATAAGCATGACCTCTGCAGGAGGAAGAACACCTCCTTCCGATGTCCTGTCTTATGCTCCTCGCTTCTGAGCAAGCCGTCTCAGCTTTATAAATAAAGGGGGAAATTATATGTTAGATGTTCAGCAAATTAAGGAGATTATTCCGCATCGGTATCCGTTTTTGTTGGTTGATCAGATTTTGGAGGTTGATGAGGGGAAGCGGGCAGTTGGTGTTAAGAATGTGACGGCGAATGAGGAGTTTTTTAATGGTCATTTTCCGGATTATCCGGTTATGCCGGGGGTGCTGATTGTGGAGGCGCTGGCTCAGGTGGGAGCGGTGGCTGTTCTGATTAAAGAGGAAAATAAGGGCAGGCTTGCTTTTTTTGCCGGTATCGATAAATGCCGCTTTAAGAGACAGGTGCGTCCTGGTGATCAACTGCGTTTGGAAGTAGAATTGACGAGAGTACGCGGTCCGATTGGAAAAGGAATTGGCAGGGCAACTGTGAATGGTGAGCTGGCTTGTGAAGCTGAAATAACATTTGCTTTAGGCGATCAGAAATCCTGAAATCCTTAATACTCACGTAAAAAATAAAAAAGCAGAAGGGCCAAAATGTACTGGCCTTAAAAGTTAGACAGCAAACAACTTTTAAGGGGCAGTTCACATAAATAGCCTTTCTGCTTTTTCGCCTACTTATTTTGCATGAAGGTAGCCAATAGGCAAGCACCGATCCCGGCTGCCAGTACGGAAGTTAGGACTGGGTGTTTGGATGCTTTTACATAATAGCTTGTTTCGCGGATCCAGCCTTTATTGGTGCCGCGTTCATGCAATCCATATCCAGCTTTATACAAGGCGCTTTCCTCCGGTGGGTTGGAGGGACGGTCATCATGCTGTGTATGATACATAGTCTTTTCCATAAATTTATCAGTAAGCCTTGGGGCAAACCGGCCAAGCATAGCCAGGAGTTTAGCCTGAGATCCAACATACATATCGCGTTTTGGATGCTCTGCGGCAAAAAGGATGGCCTCGGCTACTGTTTCAGGTGCATAAATCATCCCTATATGGGTCGGCTGCTTTTCCAGATAACTACGAGCGTGCTCATTGTAAGGTGTGTCAATTCTTCCGGGATGAATGAGTGTCACAGAAATCGGCGCATTTTCCTTCTCGAGCTCCATCCGCAGGTTCTCCGTCCAGCCGTGTAAAGCAAATTTTGCGGAAGAATAGGTTGACTGAACAACAGTTCCCCTATCGCCGAAGAAGCTGCCGATATTAATAATGGCACCTGGGCCACCACGTGTTTTATAATGCTCGACCGCGATTCTGGATCCGTATACGACACCCCAAAAAACAGTATCAAACATGCGGCGCATATCTTTTATGCTGACTTCGGTTGTTTTTCCATAAATCGAAACACCCGCATTGTTCACCCATGTATCAAAGCCGCCAAAATTCAAGATGGCTGTTTCAGCAATTTTAAGGACATCCTCTTCAACACCAACATCTGCATCAACCCAGACTGCTTCATGCCCCTTGCTTTTCAATTCGTAGACTAATTCCTGAAGGGCATCTTTATTCCGGGCTGCCACAACAACCTTGGCTCCATTTTCAGCTGCCATACGTGCCGTAACAAGCCCAATCCCACTAGAAGCACCAGTAATAACAATTACCTGGTCTTTCAGCTCCTTTAAATGGAGTCTCTCCATAGATTGATCTTTCATCTGTTCGACTTTTTTTATATCCATAAAGTATTCCTCACTTATGATGTATGCCTTTTACCTTGAGGCCTTTATGCAAAATGCTTTTTAGGAACTCCGGCTGTATTAGTATGAACCATCCATACAATAAAAATTAGGGTAAGCATCAGCTGAAATAAGGAGCGAACACATTTACGGTGAAGGGAATTTTCACAAATACGTTTAGAATTTACCTGTTTGTGTTATTAAAGGAATATAGGCTAGTGTAAAAGCACTGGCACGTGGATAACCATATCACTTCTCCCTATTTGAAGGCCCAAATGTTTGGGCCTGCTTTTTTTTGCTCCATCATAATCTGCCCTCTTCTGGGTAATCTAAAAACAGACCTGATCAGGTCATAAAAGTTTGAAAGGAGCATGCCGAATGCAGAAGTTTTATAAAGCGATTATGGGGGTTGCGTTGGCATCTGTGTTAATGGTGGGGTGTAATAATAACGATGACAATAACCCGCCTCCAGAAGGTAACAACAACCATGAGCAAAATAACGGTACGAACGATAATAATGGGATAGATACGAACGAAAGTACAAAAGATAATAATGGTACAAATGGTAACAACGGAACGAATGGTAACAATGGTATCAATCGTAACAATGATAATAATGGTATGAATGATATCAATGATAATGGTTCCGATCTAGATAGTGGCAATTTAGATACAGATGTAAGAGAAGGTGGGGATAGAATCAGGAACGATGCAGATCGAGGCGCAGACGATATCCTTGATAACAACAATAACAATGGTAAAGATAAAAATAAGTAACAAGTTTAAGCTGGCGAGGTAATCTCGCCAGCTGTTATTTATTACTACCAAGGCCTTCTTTAAAGGCGTTTTTTAAATCCTCACCATTATATCCTTCATCTACTAGTGTATCCAATAGGAATTCAACGGCTTCTCTTCTGCGATTGCGAATCTTTGCCCGAAACAGGATGCTGGCGAATTGATCCATCTTGCGGACATCAGCGATAGTTGCATCGAAGTAGGCAGGGATATTATCCTTCTTTGTGATGATACAGCTAACGGTAAGCTTGTCAGTATCAGCAGTGATTTCCTTGAAAAGATTGAAATGTTCATAATCAACGACTGCCTCAATAAGCCAAGTGTTAGCCTCATTTTCTTTATTAATAATTAATCCGTCTAGGATATGTAATTCGGTTGGATGCTGATTGTCTGGAAGTAACTGCAAGGAAACTAACTTAAAGGTTTTCATCAACTTACCTCCAATTTTAAATTATTATATGTTCATTATAGCATGGTAAAAAAAAGAAAAAATATTTATATTGTTTGTCGAAGAGTTTGTTAAATAATTCACAGATTATAAATATTGATTACAAACACCATATTTATATATTCAAAAAGGAAATTTGAGTGAAAATCTCCCTCTAAAGTCCCAAATCGCCTCTTTTACTTTTAACCATAACTCTTTTATGATACCTCTGTAAGCTATATAAAAGAGAGGTGAAGGTAGTATGTTAAATCAGGTTGCGCTTGTTGGAAGGTTGACGAAGGATCCTGATCTGCGTTATACACCGGAGGGAAAAGCTGTATCAAACATTACTTTGGCCGTTACGAGAAATTTTAAGAATGCTGATGGCGAGTATGGGACGGACTTTGTAAACTGTACACTTTGGAATCGGGCAGCTGAAAATACCGCATCCTATTGTCAAAAAGGTTCTGTAGTCAGTATCGTTGGAAGAATTCATACACGTAATTATGAAAATCCAGAAGGAAAGCGTACGTATGTAACAGAAGTTATAGTGGAAAGTGTTAACTTTTTAGATCGAAAACGGGTGAATAACCTTCATGAAGGCAGTCTGGAAACGAACGCAGTGCCTATTTTATGAACGAGCGGGAAGTAGTCGCTGATTTAATCCGAATCGTTGGCAGTGTAAATAGCCGTGTATCCAAAAGTGAGTCAGATTTGAGAAAAATCGAACAGACTCTGCAAATCCTCATAAAAGAATTGTCTAACATGAAGGAGCTTCAATATCAATTATGTGAACAAACGTATCAACTCCACGAACATTAATCCCTCACAAACATAATCTGCATACAAAATGCCTCCAATACACTTATAAAAGTTATACCCCCTCTTGATAGCCGCCAATGCGCGGCTTTTTTCAGTTTTGGGATAATTATTTTGCTAAAAGGTAAATTTCTATTAGAAATAGAATTGAAATTATTGGTAAGATAACGGTAGATACATATTTTCTTATTACAGCCAGGAGGGATTTAAGGTGAAAGCAAAGGATTTCATGATCAAGGATGTAATTAGTTTAAATGAAGAGGCAAGTATTAAAACATTGCTGGAAGTTTTAATGAAACATAAAATCGGAGGACTTCCTCTGGTCGATCCAAACAATAAACTGTTGGGGATCGTAACAGATGGGGATGTCCTGAGATATATGAACCCAAAAGCCTTCATTTCCTCTTATGTCACTTATATAGAAGAGTTGGATGAAACCTTAAAATCAAAAAGTGAATCGCCGGTTAAAGCTATTATGAAGAAAAAAGTAGTCTTTGTTCGAGAAGAGGATGAGCTTGAAGATGTACTCAAGCTGCTGGCAACACACCATTTCAAAAAGATACCTGTAGTCAATGAAAATCGTGAGGTTGTAGGTGTAATTAGCCGTGGGGATATGATTCGTAAATTAGGCGAGTTACTACTTGAAAAATTGTAAGAGAAAGGAGGCTCATTTCTGAGTCTCCTATTTATTTCTATTGGCGTACTATTGTTACGTAAAAACGTCCCCAGCAGCTTTGCCATAAGAAATCGATACTTAAAATAGTGTTGATAGAGTTGCGATGCTTCTCAATCATCCTTTGGGCAAACATGTTAGCATCCCGTTCAACCCATTGTGATTGATAGCCATTTCTGCCTGTGTTGACATAGGGCGTATTATACTGCCTCTTCATATAGACACGCTGGTAGGCATGGCGAATTTCATGAAAGAGATCCTGTAGTAAAAACAGCTGCATAAGCCCGCGCTCGTATTTTTTGTTTTTTACCTTATGGTTAAAGGGAAATAATGCAATCTTACCAAGCTTATGGTATCCGCCCAATGTGCCATTTAAAGAATCCTCATAACACCAATCATCAATAAATTCCTTTCCATAATCGGTTCGGTCTGCAATGACTTGATCTGGATGATCGTATATGGAAATGGTCATTCCTAAGTATTTATAATCGTCATAAAGTAATTTGAGTATTTGTTTAAGCTGGAAATCGGATAGGATATTTGAATGATTACGTAAAACTGTTTTCGCTAATCTGGAGGGGCGATTTAAGGTACTTTCAAGAGAGATGTTTTCTTCTACGATCATTAATGTAAGCAACTCCTGTTAATTAATCTGGCTGTTTTAATTGGGCATATAACATGATATGCCAGGACCGTGACTATACATTCGCAACAAATTACTACATAAATCGATATAGAAAATGTGGAAAAAGAAGGAATAATGTAGAAAAGTATACAACGAAGAACAAATTTCGTCAAATAAGTGGTTTGGCTTTATTTAAAAGAGGGTAAGTAAATAAATTGCTTAAAAAAGGAAAGAGGAGAGCCCCTTTCCTTACTTATACAAATTGCTATCTTGATTGATATATAGAGTCGTTTCATAGTACATATCATCTCTATATTGATTGGATAACTCATCTTTAATAGACTTATAGGTGAGATATGGAGCGGTATCTGCCTGTACGTGTTTAATCTTTACTTGAGTCGAAATCTCCTGTTTCTTGCCATTCTTTCCGATAGTTAAAAATTTCACGTGTACGGTAGGTGATCCCTTTTTTAGATGCATTGAAGGAATTGCCTTGTCACTATCTGTATTCGTTGCCTCTACCTGTTCAATGGCCAGCCTCTCCTCAGGCTGTGAATCCAAGTAAGCAAGTAAATATTCTTGTTTCCATTTTTCCTCATCTAGTGAATAATCATATTCAGAGATATTCGTATATAAGTGAAACGCAATGAAGCCAACTGCGGCCAAGGAAATCACTCTTATACCAACCGCAACACTGGATAAAGATCTCCGATCACGTATGACATGATAGAAAATAGCTATTCCAATGATTGTCCAACAGATCACCGCAATATACGTGAGCGGTGCATCAGCTAACTCTTGTGTCTTCTCAAAAGTTTGTACAACCTCTTTAAAACTCAGTTTCCTCACCTCTGTTTCCATTTCCTTTTACTAATAACTGTAAATTATTTTATTTGTTTAATCAATTTTTATTATTCCGACTCTAATAGATACAAAAAAGCCATCCCCTATTTTTTAAGAAGGGGATGGCCAAAAAGTTATCTTTCAAGCACCAGCAAATCCTTTAATTCATCTGAGGATAGCTCGGTAATCCAATTGTCACTTTGGACGATTTCATCGTTAAGCGATTGTTTTTTCTCCAGCATAACGTCAATTTTCTCCTCAAGTGTACCGGAGGAAACCATCTTATGGACATGTACAAAGCGCGTTTGTCCAATACGGTAGGCACGGTCGGTCGCCTGATTTTCAACAGCTGGATTCCACCAGCGGTCATAGTGAATGACATGGTTGGCAGCCGTCAGGTTAAGCCCTGTACCGCCCGCTTTCAGGGAAAGTAGAAGAATCGGATACTTGCCATCCTGAAAATCGGCCACCATGGTATCCCGTTGTTTTTTATTGGCGCTGCCGTTCAGGAATGGAACGACATGACCATAGCGGCGCTCAGCGATTTGCTTAATCATATTACCCATTTCAATGTATTGTGTAAAAATAAGCACACTTTCATCCTGTTCATAAATGATATCGAGCAATTCAATTAGCTTTTCCATTTTCCCGGATCGATGAAGAATATGCTTTGGTGCCTCTTCCTTTAGATAAAGGGCAGGATGATTACAGATTTGCTTCAGCTTGGTTAGCATCTGCAAAATAAGCCCTTTCCGTTCGAAACCGCTTAGTTTTTCAACTTGATCAAGCGTATCTTTAACAAGCTGTTCGTATAAAGCGGCTTGCTCGGTTGTTAGGCTGATAAACTCCTTTTGCTCCAATTTATCCGGCAGATTGAGAGCAACCTCTTCATCCTTTTTCGTCCTTCTTAAAAGGAAAGGCTGAATTAGCCTTTGCAGGGTGGCAATTTTATTCTTATCACCATTGCGTTCAATCGGTCCGGCAAAGTTTTTATCAAATTGCGTTAGTGAGCCAAGATAGCCCTTATTAATAAAATCAAAAATGGACCAAAGCTCACTCAGTCTATTTTCCATTGGAGTACCGGTTAAGGCGATATGATGAATGCCTTCAAGCTTACGGGCAGAACGGGATTGCTTCGTATGGGAATTCTTGATATTCTGCGCTTCGTCGAGCACAACAGCATTCCATTGCATGGATAAAAAGTCTTCCTCATCCTGATGAAGCAACCCAAAGGTTGTCAGAATCACATCGGCATTGCCAAACCCATCCCTAAACTGTTCACCCTTCATACGACTTGGACCATAGTGAAGATGGACGTTCATGGATGGAGCGAACTTTTCAAACTCCTTCTGCCAGTTTCCGAGCACAGAAGTCGGACAGACAATCAAGGATGGAGATTTTGCTGGACCATTCTTCGCCTCCACCGCTAACAGATAGCTGATGAGCTGAATCGTTTTCCCTAGACCCATATCATCGGCCAGACAGGCACCGAATCCATATTCACGTAAGAACATCAGCCAGCTCATTCCCTGTTGCTGATACGGCCGCAATTCGCCCTGGAAGGCATCGGGTACCTGGACAGTCGGGATATCCTGAAGTGAGTTGATGCGAGTCATAAAGCGTCTCAGGTCACTATTCAGCTCAAATTGAATTCGTGCGTAATCCCCTTCATTCTCATCCTCAAGCTCCTCATCCTGTGCGAACTCCTGCTGAAGTAGATCATTGATACGCAATCCTCGCTCATCTGCTTCCTTCTTCAATTCCTGCATGCGCCTCATTAAGGCAGGATCCAGTTTCACCCAGCGTCCTCTAATATAGACAAGCTTCCGTTTTTCCTCAACAAGCTTGTTAAATTCCTCCTCGGAAACCTCAGCGCCATTGACGGAGAAACGCCAATTATAATCGAGCAAGGCATTCATACCCACAAATGATTTTCGGCGACTTGGTGAATTTTTCACTTTAGCCTTCATGGCGATTTTCGCATCCTTAATTGCCTGCCACCATGATGGCAATAGAATTTCTACGCCAAGCATATGCAGGACCTCGGATGCATCCGTCAAGAAATCCCAGGCCTGATCCTCAGTGACAATATCATCAATCCAAGGGAAAATATCCTTCCAGCGAGCGATTTCCTTCTCAGCCATCTCTATATGCTTTTTCCAGGCAAAAGGAATCCTATGACGATCATCCCAAACGAAAAATTGCTCCTCATTTCGCTTGCCGCGCATAAACGGTTCTAGCTTCCATTGGTCAACCTCATCACCCGCTGCAAAATCAGGCTCGCTCAGGCGCATTCCCATAGAAAAAGGCAATTCATCTTCTTTGGCACCGGTCCAAATTTCCCAACGGTCTCCGTCAAAGAAGCGGCTGAGTACCTTGGTGGAGATATTTTTTTCAGCAAACAAATCAAGCAAATCACCTACGCGATGATTGCCGGGACGGTCTTTAATCGCTTCATTTAACCATTCCTCCGCAAAACGCCGAACCGTAATGGTTTGGATTCCGTCATGCTCGTGTCTGGCCATTTCCTGTTCCCAAAAGGAGTCCTGAAAGTCTTCGAGAATTTCCTGTGGGAGCGGGAAGGTAATGCCGTCTTGATTCCGATCGTTAAAATCAGGCATAACCGTTCCGTTTTCAACGGTTTCATATAAGGATTGGGCCAAAGCTAAACTAATGGATGCCCAATTGGACCAGGACCAATTAATAAAGCTATTGAAAGGCTCTTCTGCCAGCACCTTCATCCATTTATGGGCGCTCATGAGGACACCGCTTTTACCATCCAGTGTTTGGATATCCAATTTGGTCCCAAAGAAACTATCCGCGTCCCAAAGAAAGAAGCTTGTTGCCCACAATTCGGCAGGAACGGGCTCACCCTCGTCCGTTCCATAAATAAAGACACGTCCGCCTTCAAGTAATTCAATTTGAATATGAAGAGTTTCAATCAGCTGCATCAATTAACCTTCCTTTCTTAAGTTCTTCCTGAAAAGCGCGTAATCGCTTATTATCATCGCTGATATATTCAATATAAGATTCCCAAACGTTTACGCGCTTAAGTTTTTTATAAATAGTTCTCAGCTTTTTTAAATAACGGACCGCTTCCCGGTAGGATGAACGATTTTTAGCCGCAATCAAATTAACTACCTGCAGATGCAGAATAGGAAGGAGGACTTCAGGCTGTTCCTTTTGAATTTCCTTCGTTTGATTGGACCATTCATAAAGGACATCAACACGCTCAGCAACCTGGAGCTCGACCCATTTTTTATACTCCTTCTTCTCATACAAATAGTGTGAATATGGAATAAGGGAGTAAGGAATGGTTTCCCTTAGAATACGTTCGAGCAAGTCGAATCGTTTGGCGGCTGAGCAAAAAGGACGAATAATTTGCAGGGCATTATATAAAAATCGAGTTCTCTTATACTCCTGAGTCTGATAATCATGCAAATAAGCTTTAATATTTTTTGAGAAGAATTCAACAAAGGGAACCATTCGTGCATGTTCCTTTGCATTATGCAGTTCCTCTAACACAAAGGTAAGGAAGAAGCAGGATATCGGACCAAGCTTATTTAAACATTCTAACGCCTGCTCATCCTTGCCATCGACCATATATATGTGAATCATCATCCAAAAGACCAACTCAATTTGCAAGGAGTCGGCGAGAGCCGGGAGCTGGTTTGACAAACGATCTATTTCAGCCCCGCGTTCTTCTTTTGTTGTAATGATATTTGTCCAAATCGTTCGATAGATATCCCAGCGATAATAGCCGCTTCCCATTTCACCGGTTGGCAAATTCTTTGTTTCATCAATCCAGGAATGGATAAACTCCTCTGAATCAAATGGACGGATAGAGGATTCAAACCGATGAACTTCATCCTTAAAGGCAAGGAACAGTTCGTGAATCATAGATTCCAGCAGTTCCTCCTGAAAGTGATCCTTCGTACTACTCTGCAGATCAAATAAATGTACCAAGCCCATATAATAGGCAATGCTGCGGTATAAAGGCACCCATTGCTGATTGGAGGGCTCGCTGCGCTGGATTGCACGCTGAAAATTAGAAGCAGAGCGGTTTATCCCGGCCATAAAGTAAGGAGGGATGGCTAACTCTTCCCGTGCGGAACGGATGAAAAATTCCTTCCAGGCACTGTATGTATGCTCCGGTTTAGAAGGCTTGCTTTTTTCTTTATATACGGGGCCATTTTTTAGTGATTCCTTTAAACGGAACATGGGGTCCTCTTTATTCTTCCAATGATCCACCCATTCCGTAACGCTGGCTTCCTTACTGTAGGCAGCAAAGAATACAGCCAGCTGATGCCGGCATAAATCAATCGCTGGACAGGAACAAGAGCTATTGCTTGGAAAACTTAAATCCAAAGTGACGTTCACCTTTGTCACGTCCTGTACGACACCTTGAATAAGATCAGATTCGATCGATAGCTTTACCACTGTCCCTTGACGATAAAGAACAAGACCCTTCGAAACTAAATTGACATCATTAGTTGATTTAGGAGAGAGAATATCCGAAATTCGCTCCCCGTAGAATTTAAGTGCATCGTGCATATATCATTCTCCTTACGAGACAGTTTAACCAAGTTTAATCTTAATTGTAACAAAACTGATCAAAAAAACGTATGAAAAGGGGGAGGAAAGTAGAAGACTAAAGATAAAAACTAAAAAGAAGAGAATGCGATGAATGTAAATCGAGGTGCAGATAAACGAAAGAAATATAGATGGTTATGGATTTCCGGGTTTGTAATTGTGATTGTCCTGGTTGTCGGATATCCTATTTATCAGGCCTTTCAAGCAATAAAGGATCCACTGCGGGAACGCCAATCACCCTATAGAGAAGAACAGCTTGATTTAACTAAAAAAGAGCCATTTTCATTATTGCTGCTAGGTATAGATACAAACGGCAGACCGGATACAACAATGGTCATAACGGTCAATCCGGAACACAATAACATTAAAATGCTTGGTATTCCACAGGATACAAGAGTAAAAATTGCTAGAAGCAAGAATTGGGATAAAATCAGCGATGCCTATCAAGAAGGCGGAGCGGAACTGTCGATGGAGACAGTTGAACAGTTTTTCGGAATCCCGATTGATTATTATGTGAGCATCAATACGGATGGGGTGGAGGAGCTGGTGGACGCCATCGGAGGTATCACCGTTGAAAACCAGTTAGACTTCTCTTATGATGGCCAACATTTTGCTAAAGGTAAAATCCAGTTAAATGGTGAAGAGGCATTGGCCTATATGCGCATGCGCCAGCTGGAGCCAAATGGTGAAGAAGGGCGGCAACAACGCCGGTACGAGGTCATTGGAGAGGTAATTCGAACAGGTGCCAATATCCGAAGCTTAACTCACTATGATCAAATCGCTACTACCTTAATGAATAATGTGAAAACAAATATCACAATTTCAGAGATGATAAAAATAAAAAATAACTATAAGGAGGCAGTTCAGCATATTGATCGTATCAGTATGGAAGGCACAGCTGAAAAAATAAATGGAATCTATTATGAGGTAATTCGCGAGGAAGAGGTCAAAAGAATTAAAGGAATTTTACAAAAACATATGGAATATTTTAGGTATTAAAGGTAGAATAAAGAATATAAAATATTCGTCTAGGAATATTCCTGGAGTTATAAAAATATGCGCCAGAGCGAGCATTTTTGAATAAACATGTAAGAATATTGGTGTTTTACTCATATGTGGTCAGGCCACCTTCATAGGCACTCCTGTTATACTAGGAACAAATAACCAATGAAGGAGGCTGGGCATAGTGGAGTTAAACGTAAAAGTACAACCAAAGTTTATTGACGGTGAGTGTTCAATTGAATTTTCGTTCTCTTTTGATTGGGAAAACATGAAAATTGGTGAAGCGGTTATTCTGACATGTGAAGAGGAAATGGACGCTCAACTTATTGAAGAAAAGCCGATGCTAAACCCTAAGAAACGTGAAACAAAATACCCGAAAATTGCCTTTGTCACGGACCTAGCAGTCATAGACGGACATAAAACAGCCGCTATTAATGAAATCAAAAAATTTCTAAACGTCATTGGAATCCAAAATATTCGTTACCAAGATAATCGACTAGCCAGTATGGCATAATTATATAAGGTAAGACCAGATTTTGTGCTCTTAGGAGGCGGGGTTTGGTCTTTTTGCATTTATAAGAGATGAAGTAGCAATTACCGGGTAAAAGTTCTCTCTGGGTGTTTTAAGGCAATACTGTTATTGGAGAGAATGCAATGACTAAAAGACTATCTTTCTTTAGATGTAGGCATAAAAAGAGATTTTTGGGAAGAATGAACAAACAGGATCTGTTCATATGTCCCTAGAGACGTTAATTTATCGGCTTATATTACTAAATTAGGGATATTAGCAATCTATTGAGCGATTTGTACTGTAAATGAGCTAATTCCCGATAATGCCTCTCCGTTTCATACCTATTAAAAAGTAACCTCCCTAAAAGAATAGCCAAAACCGTGAAACAGCCACATCAATAGGGTTTTATTAGCCATTGTGTTTTATATCTTTCATACAGGCAAACATACATGATACATAGAAAACGAATTAATCAATCGATTGATTAAGAGAAAATCTCCATTCTGCAAGTCTTTGGCATTTACCTTGCGGATGAATTCGGCTAGGATAGGAATATGAATAATGCTAGGAAAAAGATCATATACCGTTTAATCCTTTTATTGTTGGTTGTAGGAGTAGTATTTTATTCCTCCTCACAGCCTTATACCGAACAAAACATTCAACCGTTACTGAGTGAGAACTTAAAGCTTCCTGATTCGGTAGTGGCTTTGCTTTCAAAAATAAGCTTCACCTATGCTGGTGTAGAGATTAGTGTGGAAGCCTTAGGGTTGCCGGGTTTTATTGAGTTTTTTATCCGTAAGGGTGCCCATTTTAGCGTTTACTTTGTAATAGCGTTTATATTGGCCAGTATCGTCAGAGTATGGGTACAGCGAGAGGTGAAGGTAACGGCAATCACGATGGGAATTGTCTTTCTATATGCCTGCTCAGATGAATGGCATCAGTCATTCACAGGTGACCGCACGCCACTCTTTCATGATGTGATGATTGATACAGTGGGTGGATTGACAGGGATTGTCTTATATTTTGTATGGAGAAAATTTCGAAAGTAATATTTATTGGAGAGAAGCTGGAACATAATAGCTTCAAATAAGAGAAAAGGCGAATTGAATACACACAACTTCGCCTTTCTTAAAATCTAGTTGAGCTTAGGCGCCGGTAAAAAGATGTATATATATCATTCAGAAAAGCTCTTTGGAAAAGTAAATATCTATGTAGATGCTTTAACGGGTGATAATATTGTTAGGGTATAATAGAAAAAGCTGATCATGTTTTAGAATGATCAGCTTTTGTTGTGTCTCCGTAGTTTAATTCCAAGGAACTCTTTTTTTCCTTCAGAAGGTTCATATATTTTTTATCTTCGATTAATTCGAATATCGAAATAGCCTTATTTAAATAATATATGGAATCCGAATACTTACCAAGCTTTTCAAGATTGTAGCTAACTTGATAATGTAATTCAGCCAATGGGAATAGATTGTCTTTTTCTAAGCAATATTTTATACCGTTTTTACAGTATGTAATAGATTCATCATATTGTTTCAATCGAGTATACACTCTGGCAATATTATAATACAGCCGCGGTAAAATCGAATGATCACTAATGAAAACTAAATGTGATAAATGCTCTTTAGCTTCCAAAAATATTTTTAGAGAAATCTCATTCTGATTGTCTGTAACATAGACTGCTCCCATAGACATGAGTACTTCTATTTCTCTTTCATTCCAAACTTTATCCAAAACATGTGTTAAGTCAATTGCTGACTTAAGCAATTCTATAGATTTTTCCACATTATTATTTACAGCATGCTCATAGACACCCTTGTGCCATAAGATCAGCTGTCTGTTACGCCCATTTTGCGTAAAGAGCGGATTGTCCTCTTCTAATTTTACAATTCTATTCATCTCTTCGTAGAGGAGATGGCGCCGCGTTAGCCGTAACTGTCTGCTTACCTCATTAACATAGTCTACTCTAGGAGTAGAACCAATTTCAAAGAAGTAGTTAACATCCACTCCTAATTTTTGTGAAATGAGATATAAGGTATTAGCATAAGGATATACATCACCTTTTTCAATTTTACTTATCTGTGCTTGTGTACATATTCCTTGGGCTAGCTCATCTTGAGATAGTTTAAGTGATTTCCTCAAATCTCTTATTCGCTGACCAATTGCGGAGAAATCCATTCATGGTATCCCCTTTCCGATAGTATTCCTATAGTTATATTTATATGTAAAAAAGTATGTATGTGCTTGTTATATTGAATAAATTGGATCTAAAGTCCCTGTATCGAATAAACCTTTAAAAGTAAATATATGGTTAAATGTAAGTATAAACATAAACCAATTATACTTATAAACTTATGAATGAAAAGGGGAATATGTATGAAAAAGAAAATTATGTTAATCGGCGCTAGTGTGTTAGGTATCAGTGCTTTGACAGCGACAATTACTATTTCTAAAACGGATCTTGCAGAGCTCCCAACGATGTACAATGTAAAACCAACACAAGTAGCGGAGCTTCCGACTATGTACAATGTAAAACCAACGCAAGTAGCGGAGCTTCCGACTATGTACAATGTAAAACCAACGCAAGTAGCGGAGCTTCCGACTATGTACAATGTAAAACCAACGCAAGTAGCGGAGCTTCCGACTATGTACAATGTAAAACCAACACAAGTAGCGGAGCTTCCGACTATGTACAATGTAAAACCAACGCAAGTAGCGGAGCTTCCGACTATGTATAATGTAAAACCAACACAAGTAGCGGAGCTTCCGACTATGTACAATGTAAAACCAACACAAGTAGCGGAGCTTCCGACTATGTACAATGTAAAACCAACGCAAGTAGCAGAGCTTCCGACTATGTATAATGTAAAACCAATGCAAGTAGCGGAGCTTCCGACTATGTATAATGTGAAACCAACGCGAGTAGCGGAGTTACCGACTATGTATAATGTGAAGCCCACACAAGTGGCAGAGTTACCGACTATGTATAATGTGAAACCAACACAAGTGGCAGAATTGCCGACTATGTATAATGTGAAGCCCACACAAGTAGCTGAACTACCAACCATGTATAATGTAAAACTGAGTAACGGAGTGAATACAATTGGCTAACCATATTGATGAATTTTTATATGTGAGACAGAAGGAAAAAGATGATAAGACGTCGGATGAGTTGCCAACAGTATATTAAGAAACTGTTTACATCAGAATAATTTTTCTGTACTGAGGAAATGATTTTCTCAGTACTTTTATATGGAAAAACGAATCATAAAAATGGGCTTTCTTCTACAATATTATCGAATGTTCGTTTTCTGTGCTTGATTCAAACTTCCTATTTGTAAAAGTATACTGAGAAGTTTTAACAATATAATAAGAGAATAGACCTAAGTTTCTTTTTTGTTGCTTATGATATTTCAGTATATATTTGTAAAGAATGAAATAAAAAAAGACAAAGACCGATCTTTGTCTTTCTTATCATTATTCATTTGTATCCAAGCCGACTTCCTCATCATTTAAATTCATGTTGATTTTCTCATCACTATTCCACAAAACAACCTGCTTCTTTTCATTGATATCAGTATCATTTGTTTTCAATTTTGCCTCGACTTTGTATTCTCCCGGTAGAAGGGGACCGACTTTCTTTTCATAAATGACTTCGTTGGCCTTCACGACTTGTTCACCATTCACCATTAAGGTGGCATGCTTAGAATTTGTGGTAATCGTCAGATAAACTGGATCGATTTCAATTGAATAGTTGTCGGGCAGCCAGGAATTTGTATTCTTTTTTAGTGTTAAAAATCCTTCAATCCTGGGCTGTTCCTTACCTGTTTTGGATGAATCATCATCATAATATCGGGATTGTTCATGGAGAACTGTCAGAAGGCTTTGGGTGTAATCAGGATTTTTTTGAAGGTAATCCATCAAGATTTTTGTATTTTCTTCGTCAATAACCAGGTCTTCATTTGATGAGGTTAGAATCCGGGAGAGCTGACGTACATTTTGATCGGCGAGAGCGGTCTCAACTTTTTTGACAAGAGTATCCTTATCGAGAAACGGTCCCTTTATAAAATAAAAGCTAACGAATAAAAGGACAGTAAGTATAATCATTAGGGATATTTTAAATAGTGGGGATATTTTTAGATTCGCCATTTTCCTCACACCACCTTTAGGGTTGGGTCATAAGTAACAGTTACTTACTTCTACTATATCGGCATATCAAAGATAATTTCAAATAATACATATTGAATTTTTTATGACAAAAGACAGTAACCATCTATATGTATAGTATACTTTCAACCCAGAGGAGTTAGAAGACCAAATTAATCAATCGATTAATGAATAGGCCCAAATAAAATAATCACCCGTCAAGATACGGATGATTGGTTACTTGAAAGCAACAATGGAGGAAAAGTGAGAAAGAAAATAAAGCGAAGGATTGTATATTTATCTTTTTAGAAGTGAACAGAGGAAAAGACCTTTAACCTACGTTCCTGCCCTACAAATATACTTGAGGTAAGGAACCATCCGATTGGCGATGATTAAAATGTCCGACGCTGACTGACTGCATTCAGGATAAAGATCTTTTCTTGTTTAGAAAGCATTCTCCAACTGCCTGCTCGGATTCTCATAGTTTCGCGCCTCCTTTTTTATACATAATTTGGAATAGTTGTACCCTATTTATACCGTAAAAAACACGAAGTGAAACAAAACAAATACCAACAAATAGTCATTTTAAATGAACTGGTTAGCCAGAAACTGTGGAAAAGTGATAGGGAAACCTGTATAACGGCTATCTGAATAGCAGAAGGTGTCGGTAAAAAGTTTAAGAAATTTATAAAAAAGAACGTTTATTAGGGGATTAGACTTATTGTCATCATGGGAATCTTCTCAAGTGATACGATAGCAGCTATTTCTTTCCGACATATTCTATAAACCAACTCCCACTATACATCAAACTTCAGGAAATCTTGTTGTCCAGAATATACTGTCGCTAATCAGCTCGTCATCTAGCGGAGGGCACAGAAAGTTGGTCCCGATATATACCTCTATTGGATTCTCCGCTTTTCTCCCTACTATTTAAAGCTATTCCTGTATGTAAAAATGTCCTCCTCCAGAGGAGGGCATCTTATTAGTTAATACCTGGTTTATTTTCATGAGCCTCCTCGAGTTGTTGACCGATGGCGGATAGAACAGCGCCAACGGCTTGAATCCAGCTTCCCAATGCAACATAGAATTGTCCCTCCTGCTGGTCATTAACTTGAATTTTAACGCCGAATGCTTGAATGACACTCCCAATGGTCTGAAGAATATTACCGATCAAAATTTTTGATGCTCCTAGAGTAGTATTATCGCCCAATTCATCAGCTGCACTGACTCCGCTGCCTAATGCCTGTAACAAATTACCCTGAATCGCGATATTCGTATTGGTAGGTTCAGGGAAATCAACAGCAATTCCTGTAATGACTTCCAAGGCTCCGATACTAGATATAACATTCCCTGCATATTCAAGTGAGGATTTATTATCTTGTCCGTCTGCGGCTAAGCCGGCACCAACTGCTTCCAGTTCATTCCCGACTAAATTAAGTTCCTTTGTATTTTGTTTGATAATTCAGTGTTTGGAGTAGAGCCGATGGCTACAACAATGGCTCCGATAGCCGTCAGCCAGGCTCCAACTATTTCTTTCAATTGATTTGACACCCTATCACATCCGTTTATGGATAATCGTTATAGTGTATTCCGACGATTGAGTGATGGATTGGATTTTAGTTAAAATTAAAAGCCTCCGAAGTATTTCAGAGGCTATAGATTTAACATTATTTATTTTTGAAATATACATTTAAGCCATTTAATATACCCTGTGCTGCTTTCTTGTGATAGCTGGTTTGGGAAATGGTTTTTTCCTCGGCTGCATTTGAAAGGAATCCGAGTTCGAGCAGAGCAGCAGGTTGTTTATTATCTCGTATGACTCGATAATTACCATATTTAACTTTACGATTTTTCAAGCCAGTAGCTTTAATTAATTCACCATGTATGGCATTTGCCAAGGTGCTATTATGATGATAAAAAGTTTCTATTCCAGATGCTGATGGTACATTTGGTGCATTATTGTAATGAATGCTTACAAACGCATCTGCTTTTTTAGAGTTACTGAGTGCTACTCTGTCTTCTAATGAAATAACGGTATCATTACTGCGTGTCATAATGACGGTTGCACCGGCATTCTTAAGTAGGGTAGCCAGTTGATTGGCCGTACTTAGATTAATATCCTTTTCCATTGTTTTTAATTTTACACCAATAGCTCCCGTTTCTGAGCCGCCATGACCAGGATCAATAACGATGATTTTTTCCTTCACACTCTTATATACCAGTGTTTGGCTTGGAATCCATCCAATCTGACCGGATGTCAGCTTGACCTGTGTAAAGTTGCCTTTTGTAGTAAGCTTTATCACACTAGTGTTTTTAGCAACTGAGGCTAAAACAGTAGATTTAGTATCAGCATCCTTGTACAGGGATGTGTTGGTGTTAGTGTAAAGGTATTCTGTTGTAGCCGATTCGGCCTTTTTGGTTGATATATATTGCATAGCAACCCAACCAACTTTACTGTTGGAAGTTTTAATTTTCCCCCAAGATCCACTTTTCTGTTGCAGAGTAACAGCAGCATTTTTCTTCACCGTGGTGATAACCTTGGAAGAAGTACTCGCACTTGCGCGAACATTTAAACTGGTCGCTGTGACATAGTAGGTACCGAGATTCGTCGAAGTCACCGGTTTCTTAGTAGAAATATAGGATAAAGAAACCCAACCAACTTTACCGTTGGAAGTTCTGATTTTCCCCCAGGATCCACTTTTCTGCTGAAGAGTAACAGCAGCATTTTTCTTCACAGTCATGATAACTTTGGAAGAAGTGCTCGCACTAGCGCGAACATTTAGACTAGTAGCTGTGACATAATATGTACCCAGATTTGCTGCGGCAGTCGTTGGCTTTGTCTTTGTCAGGCTTGAAGCAGGTACCCATCCGGTCACCTTTTTGCTTGAATAATAGACTTTAAGCCAGTTGCCCTTTTGCCCTTTTACTGAAACGGCTGTGCCTTTCTTAATGGTCGCCAGAGATTTGGCAGAGGAAGAAGCTGTTTGTTTTATGGACAGATTGTCTGTCTGTGCATAGCCATTCCAGCTTACATAGGTAAGATAAGAACTCGAAACCCAACCCGTTTTTTTATCATATGTAATCTTGCTCCAGTTATTTTGTTCTGATTGAACAGTTACCACTTTGCCCTTTTTAATTTTCCCTACAATAGACGATTTGGTCGAAGGCTTAGAGCGGACATTTAATGTGCTGGCGTTGACTTTAGATGAGTAGCTGGCAGCATTTGCTTTCTCCGGTAACATAGTAATGAAAAATGATAGCATAATCAGCACACTGACAGCTTTAATAGAGAGTTTCCTCAAAATATCACCTCTTACATAAACTATTCTATTTTTTAATCGGACAAATCTAATGTGTTTATTAAAGAATATGGAATAGATTTTTCCTTATGGAGCGTAAAGGCCCATATATTAAAATATAATAGAAGGCTAGAAGGGGTAAATAAGAAAAAGGTGTTAATTATGTAAGGAATTTATAAGTCAAAAAGCACCCAAATATCAAGCTGCATCTAAATATGTTAGAAGTGTCTAACAGCTGGGCGCAGTTCAAAATAGGGTTCTTTTTATCTATAGTTTTCGGCTTCCTTTGAATAGGAGGCTGCAAATTAAAATGCTATTATTTTTGTTTGAAATATACATTCAACCCATTATAGATTGCTTGGGCTGCTTTTTTATGATAGCTGGTTTGGGAAATGGTTTTTTCTTCGGCTGCATTTGTCAGAAATCCAAGTTCTAGCAAGGTAGCTGGTTGTTTATTACTCTTGATGACTTGAAAATTACCTTGTTTAACTTTCCGATTTTTCAAACCTGTTGCTTTAATCAATTCAACGTGTATAGCACTTGCCAGACTGCTATTATGATAATAAAAAGTCTCAATTCCAGTTACTGTTGGATCCTTTCGAAATGCATTGTAATGAATGCTTACAAACGCATCTGCTTTTTTGGAGTTACTGAGTGCTGCCCTGTTGGCTAAAGAAATAAAGGTGTCATTGCTGCGAGTCATGATGACGGTGGCACCGGCATTCCTCAGTAGGGTAACCAATTGATTGGCTGTACTTAGATTAATATTCTTTTCCTTCGTTTTTAGCTTTACCCCAATAGCTCCCGAATCTGATCCGCCATGCCCTGGATCAATAACGATGACTTTTCCCCTCACACTTTTGGAAACAATCAGTGTTTTGCTGGTAATCCAACCAATCTGGCCGGATGTCAGTTTTACCTGTGTAAAGCTACCATTTGTATTCAGTTTCATCACACTAGAGTTTTTTACAACTGAAGCCAATACGGTAGATTTTGAGTCAGCATTCTGGTATAGAGAAGTGTTGGCGTTGGTAACCAGGTACTCCGTTTTATTTGATACTGGCTGTGGTGTTTTCGTATTAACCGGTTTTTTAGTTGAAATATGTTTCATAGCAACCCAGCCGATACTACCGTTAGATGTTTTCACTTTTCCCCAGGTACCGCTTTTTTGCTGAAGAGTAAGGGCAGCATTTTTCTTCACAGTCGTGATGACTTTGGAAGATGTGTCCGCCTTCTGACGTACATTTAAACTGCTAGCCGTAACATAATAAGTACCAAGATTCGTAGCCGGTTTTTTAGTAGAAAGATAAGAGAGACTTACCCAGCCGACTTTACCGTTTGAAGTCTTCACTTTCCCCCAGGTACCACTTTTCTGCTGAAGAGTAACCGCGGCGTTTTTCTTTACCGATGTGATGACCTTGGATTTGGTGCTGGCTTTCTCACGAACATTCAAGCTGGTAGCCGTGACATAGTAGGTACTAAGATTCGCAACTGATTTTTTAGTAGAAATATAAGTGAGGGATACCCAGCCAACTTTACCGTTAGAGGTTTTTACTTTCCCCCAGGATCCGCTTTTTTGTTGAAGCGTAAGAGAAGCGTTTTTCTTCACAGTTGTGATAACCTTTGCTTTTGTGCTCGCTGTCGTACGAACATTCAGGCTGGTAGCTGTGACATAATAGGTTCCCAGGTTTGCTGTACCAGTTGCAGGCTTTGACTTTGTCAGACTTGAAATAGATACCCACCCAGTCACCTTTTTACTAGAATAATAGACTTTAACCCAGCTTCCTGTTTGCCCTTTTACTGTAACGGCCGTCCCATTGTTAATAGTTGCAAGAGATTTGAAAGAGGAAGAGGAAGAGGCCGTTTTTTTAATAGACAGATTATTTACTTTTGCATATCCTGTCCAATTGGAATATGTAAGATATTTGCTCATTACCCAACCAGTTTTCTTATCGTATGTAATCTTGCTCCAGTTATTTTGCTCAGATTGAACTGTGACCACTTTGCCTTTTTTGATTTTTCCGATGACAGAGGATTTGGTAGTTGCTTTGGAGCGGACATTTAGGACATCAGCGTTGACTTTAGATGTAAAGCTGGCGGCATCTGCTTTCTCTGGTAACAGAGTAATGATAAATGATAGCAAAATCAGCAAACTGGCAGCTTTAATAAAATATTTTCCCAAAAGTTCTTTCACCTCTTTTTTATTTATTCTTTTCTTTTCATCGGATGAATGAAATAAATTTAAAGAGGTTTGTTAAAGAATGTAAAAAAACTAGGATGAAAATAGTGTTTTTTATCTTTTAAACGTGCAGTATCTCCTGAATTGTGAGGAGAAAGGATGAATGAACTGTAGATTTTGTTGATAACATAATCGGTTAGACTCAAAACAAAAAACACCCAAAAATGGGTGCTTAGGAGATTCTCGTCTTCAATTATTGGCAACTCTATAAGTTTAATTAATATAAAATCGAAGGTACCATATCTATTCTTCAGAGCTTCTTATTATATCCCAAATAATTTCAAGACCTCTTTACTCCAAATCTCAATCCCTTTTTCGTTTGGAGAACTTTTATCTGATTTCAGGTAATCCATTAATTCAGCTTCATCTGGCCAAGCCTGCCAATGGTCAATATATGTATAGTCCTCCTCCGCTGCGAATTCCTTTAGGGCGTCTACTTGTGTTGAATAGATGGGACCATTTGGGATAGGATGAGTAGGCATAAGAATCACGTAAAGATCCTCATTGATCGATTGTAATTCTTCAATGATAGTAGAAATATTATCGTGGTTATCCTCCACTTCAACATTGCCATTATCAGCTAGAGTCAGAGCTTCTAGAATAAGAACATCAGGCTTGGCATCCTGATAATTACTGATTAAGCCTTCTTCTATTAATTGAGTTGATGTGCCGTTGAAATCTATGAATGATACAGTAACATCCGACTCAAATGACCTTTGCAACTCCTGACTGATTGTTAACCCTAACCCGCTTTTTTGATCTCCCAATGCTTTCGATCCGGCTATCAAAATATTAGCCTTTTCATGCATGCTGATCGCTTTTTCGAGAGCGCTCTTCAGGTCATCCTCTTTAACATTCTCAAAAGGTGAAGAGGTCTTCTCCTCTTTTTTTGGTTCAGCTTGTTCTTTTTCGTTTTCCATGGCAACGGTTTTTGCGATTTGGCTGCTCCAGTAGTTTTGACCGAAAACTAGAACAAGGACGGTGAATATTGTAAGTAAAAGCATGGTAATAGATTTCATTTTTCTCCCCCCCCGAGTCGACAAATAATTTCACTTTATATGTATATATTACATTTTATTAGAAAGAATTAAATAAAATTTCCAAAAAACAGATGAAATTTTCCAAAATTGTTGTATAATACTTAATATTATGTTAAACGGAGGATGAAATGGAAGAAACTATTAGCCTGAAAGATTTGTTTGAAACCTTAAAAAAACGTGCATGGTTCATTATCATGATTACCGTTTTGGCAGTTTTAATAAGCGGAGTAACAAGCTTTTTTATTTTGACTCCAATCTATCAATCTTCTACACAGCTGCTTGTTAATCAGGCAAAAAGTGAAGAAGCAATATATAACAGCAACCAAGTTCAAACAAATCTGCAACTCATCGAAACGTACAATGTCATTATGAAGAGCCCGGCCATATTGGATAAGGTGATTGAAGAATTGGATTTGAAACTATCACTAAGCCAGCTCACCAATAAAATAACGGTAGCAAGTGAACAGGAATCGCAGGTAGTGAATGTATCTGTTACAGACGAGGATCCGCATATGGCTGCAAAAATAGCCAACACAACAGCAGAGATTTTTAAAGAAGAAATCGTGGAAATTATGAAGGTCGATAATGTCAGCATCCTTGCAAAAGCAACGGTTTCAGAGAATGCTTCACCGATTAAACCGCAGCCACTTCTCAATATCGCGATTGCCATGGTTGTTGGATTAATGATTGGTGTGGGAATTTCCTTCTTAATGGAGTATTTAGATAATACGATTAAAACAGAACAGGATATCGAACGAATTCTGGATTTACCGGTGATTGGTGTCATTGGTGTAATTGAAGAAAGCAATGTGCAAATGGAAGGAAATGCAAGAACGAAACGAGCAGGAAGAGGTGAGCAACATGGCGCGTAAGAAGGGCAGACAGTTTGGAAACAGCAATCAGCGAAAGCTCGTTACCTATTTGGAACCAAAATCACCGATTTCGGAGCAGTTCCGTACATTAAGGACTAATATCCAATATTCCTTTATAGATGAAGAGATGCAAACGATTATGATTACATCTTCTGGCCCCACTGAAGGGAAATCAACAACAGCTGCTAATATCGCCGTAGTGTTTGCCCAACAGGGGAAAAGGACATTATTCATAGATGCCGACCTGCGTAAACCTTCTTCGCATTATACGTTCTCGTTTACGAACAACGTGGGATTAACAAGTGTATTGACGAGACAAATAGAGTTAGGTAAAGCAATCCAGATTGTAGAGCCTTTGGGTCTACATGTGTTAACAAGCGGACCGCTTCCGCCAAATCCTGCTGAGTTATTATCATCAAAATCGATGAATGAATTGATTAATCAGGCGAAGGAAGACTTTGACATCATCATCGTTGATACCCCGCCGATCACAGCCGTTACAGATGCACAAATAATTGCGAATATTTGCCAGGGAGTCGTACTCGTAGTGAGCAGCGGACGGACGCAGGTGGAAGATGCTGTCAAGACGAAAGAACTTTTATTAAATACCGGTACTAAAATCCTGGGTGCTGTTCTTAATAACAGAAAAATGAAGGATAATACGTACTATTATTATGGTAAAAAATAGGTATGTTGCTAGACTTTTACAATAAATATTAGTAAGATAGATTCATTGATTATAAATAAACAAGAAGGGGTTGCTTTATAATGATTGACATACATAGTCATATCTTGCCAAGTGTAGATGACGGTGCACAGAGTTTAAAAGATTCAATGGACATGGCAAAGCTTGCTATCAGCGAGGGAATCAACACAATCATCGCAACCCCACATCATAAAAATGGTGCATACGAGAATACAAGAACAAACTTATTACCCGAGATTGATCAATTAAATGAACAATTGGAGAAAAGCCAAATTTCATTAAAGGTTTTACCCGGCCAGGAGGTCAGGGTGTACGGCGAATTGCTCGAGGATCTGGAGCAGGGCTTTATCCAAACAGTAAACAATTCCTCTTATCTCTTGATTGAATTTCCTTCAAATCATATACCAAGGTACGCAAATACATTATTTTTTGAACTGCAGCAAAAAGGGATCAATCCAATATTAGTCCATCCGGAACGGAATATGGCTATTGTTGAAAATCCAAATCTCCTCTATGAATTTGTCCAAAAAGGTGTCAGTACACAACTTACATCCGGCAGTATCGCCGGTAAGTTTGGCAAGAAAATCAAGAAAGTATCGATGGATTTACTGTCCTCAAACCTGATTCATTTCGTTGCATCAGATGCACATAATGTCTCAACCAGACAGTTCTGGATGAATGAAGCATTGGATGAAATAGAAAAACAGTTCGGATTGGATCAAATCTATTATTTTGAAGAAAATGCAGAGTTACTCATTAGCGGGCAGATAATAATGAGAGAAATGCCACAGCCAGTCAGACAGCGTAAGTTTTTAGGGCTATTTTAATGATGAACCCAATTAGGTGATGCCTCCTAACCTTTATCAAGGGAGACACTCGGCCATGCTGTGGGAGGTTTAATAAGCTTCCTTAGATGCAAGTCATCAGTAGGATGGTGTGAGGGTGGGTTAGATGCCCATGTTTTTTAAAATTCATGTGAATTGATTATAAGTGTGTATAAAAAATTAAAAATAGCTATAAAAAACGTGCGATTAATTACCCCTAATATTGATTATGAAACATAGTAATTGTAATTGTCTAATAATTTTTAATTGTTTTTCGATAATTGAGAATTTATACCTAATTATTTTCCCTGAAAATGTAAAATTTATGATTCGTTATATATGGTAGTTGTGAAAAGGAGGCTATACCTTGCAAAAAGTTAGAAAAGCAATTATTCCCGCTGCTGGACTCGGAACGCGATTCCTGCCAGCTACAAAAGCAATGCCGAAGGAAATGCTGCCAATTGTAGATAAGCCGACGATTCAATATATCGTTGAAGAAGCAATCGAGTCTGGGATAGAAGATATTATTATCGTAACCGGTAAAGGGAAGAGATCCATCGAGGACCATTTCGATCATGCGTATGATTTAGAGAATAACTTGATGGAAAAGGGCAAGTTTGATCTTCTCGAAAAAGTACAAGCTCCTTCCAAGGTCGATATCCATTATATCCGTCAAAAAGAACCAAAGGGTTTAGGCCATGCGATCTGGTGTGCTCGTAATTTTATTGGAGATGAACCATTTGCGGTTTTACTTGGTGATGATATTGTCCAGGCAGACAAGCCATGTCTTCGTCAATTGATGGATGAATATGAAAAAACATTTTCTTCTATTATAGGTGTTCAGCATGTACCAATGGAAGAAACTCATCGGTATGGAATCATTGATCCGATTGAACAAAATGGACACCGCTATCAGGTG
Source organism: Bacillus sp. z14 (2026) (assembly GCF_058313575.1). Classification (NCBI taxonomy): domain Bacteria; kingdom Bacillati; phylum Bacillota; class Bacilli; order Caryophanales; family Bacillaceae; genus Bacillus; species Bacillus sp. z14 (2026). The sequence goes on along the minus strand of NZ_JBZFQK010000003.1, from coordinate 402,996 downwards.
AAGAGTTTTGTAGAAAAGCCGGAAAAAGGAACAGCTCCTTCTGATTTAGCGATAATGGGCCGATATATTTTACGTCCGGAAATTTTTAAATTTCTTGGTGAGCAAAATATAGGGGCAGGCGGAGAGATTCAGCTGACAGATGCGATTCAAAAGCTCAATGAAATCCAACGAGTCTTTGCCTATGATTTTGAAGGAAAACGATATGATGTTGGAGAAAAATTAGGATTCATTGAAACATCGATTGAATTTGCGCTTCAGGATGAATCCTTACGCAATGATTTATTACGCTTTATGGAAGAAAAATTAAAAGTGATAAAAAAATAAACTAATTGGAGATAGACCGGACATGTGCCGGTCTTTTTTAGAGGAGAGGTTTGAACGTGACATACCGTAAAAGGTTGACCACATTGATACTAGTAGACTCCATTATCGTGTTAACGGCTATTTATTGCAGTTACCTTGTCCTCCACCCGTATTTGGATATCTTCAAAATGGAAACCTTATTAATAACCTCTTTAGCATTGTTAATCAGTCATCATGTGTATGCATTTATTTATAAACTTTATAACAAGGCATGGGAATATGCGAGTATTCGAGAGTTAATTGCGATTGCAAAAGCTGTAACGTTAACAATATTAACAACTGCTATCATTCAAACGATTGTTTTCCAAGATATATATATAAGGGCCTTAGGGATAACCTGGATGCTTCATATCCTGTTGATTGGCGGTTCACGTTTTTCTTGGAGAGTATTCAGGGGCCGTTATATGGGCACGAATGATCTTGCAAAGAAACATACGTTAATTATCGGAGCCGGTGCAGCAGGAACGATGGTAGCCAGACAACTGCTTCAAAAGGTAGATACTGATTTAGTACCTGTAGCCTTCATCGACGACGATCCATATAAACAAAGGCTTCAAATCCATGGTTTACCAGTAGTAGGAGAGACATCTGATATCTCAATGGCTGTTGCCTTACATGAGGTTGAAGTCATAATTATTGCAATTCCTTCCTTATCAAAGGGTGAGATAAAGCGGATTTATGAAGAGTGCTCGAAAACAATGGCGAAGGTTCAGATTATGCCAATGATTGAAGAAATCATGTCAGGCAATGTCTCAGTCACGCAGTTTAGAGATGTAGAGGTAGAGGATTTATTGGGTCGTGAACCAATTCAGCTGGATATTAGTAGTATTTCTGAATATGTGGAAGGGAAGACGATACTGGTTACCGGTGCGGGAGGATCAATTGGCTCTGAAATTTGCCGCCAAATATGCAAGTTTACTCCAGGTAAACTCCTTTTGCTGGGACATGGAGAAAATAGCATTTATTTAATTGATATGGAGTTAAGGAAGCAATATGGTGATTCAATTGAGATTATCCCTATTATTGCAGATATACAGGACAGAAGCAGGATATTTGATGTCATGGAACAATATAAACCGGACGTCATCTATCATGCAGCAGCACATAAGCATGTGCCGATGATGGAATATAATCCGAGAGAAGCTGTTAAGAATAATATTCTTGGTACTCGAAATGTCGCAGAAGGTGCAGATACATTTGGTGTTGGTACGTTTGTGATGGTTTCAACTGACAAGGCAGTAAATCCTCCTAATGTAATGGGAGCAACGAAGCGCTTTGCTGAAATGATTATTCAGAATTTGGCAAAGGAAAGTAAAACAAAGTTTGTTGCAGTACGTTTTGGGAATGTACTAGGTAGTCGTGGCAGTGTGATTCCATTGTTTAAGAAACAAATTCAAGCTGGTGGTCCGATAACGGTTACGCATCCTGATATTACAAGATATTTTATGACAATCCCCGAAGCTTCACGTCTTGTTATACAAGCGGGATCATTAGCTCGTGGAGGAGAAATATTTGTTTTAGATATGGGGGAACCTGTTAAAATTGTTGATTTGGCTAAAAATTTGATCACCCTTTCAGGTTATTCAGTCGATGAAATTGGACTTGAATTCTCAGGTTTAAGACCGGGTGAGAAGATGTATGAAGAGCTTCTTAATGAGAATGAGGTTCAGAAGGAGCATGTATTTCCAAAAATCTTTATTGGGAAGGCGGAGCCGATGGAGAAGCGAGCACTTTATCAGGAGATCGAGGAGCTTCTTGATAAGGATGCGGATGAGATGAAAGAAACGCTTGTAGGGATTGCTAATACAAGATTTAGTGAGAAGCAGTCTTTAATGATTGGTAGTTAAGAGTTGGTTTAAAGCTATATGTTGATTAGTCGGATTTGCTAATCAATGTATTAATTTTTTCTCGTGAAGCTTATATAGATATTAACTATGCATTTCAAAAAAACATTAGCTATCCTTCTTGAATAAAGACTTGATTATTTATTAGTGAAAATAAGAATGGCTGAAAAGAATCTGCTAGTAAAATACTTAATTTAACAAATTGCCCCCTTTATAAGTATTTAGTTACAAAGAAGAAAAGGATTTTATATGGTGTATATAAAATAGGAATTGAATATATATTATATAAGCAATTTTGGTGATTTAGTACTTGCTCGGAACAGATAATTTAAAGATTTGAATTAAGTACTAATGTACTAAAATTATTATTTAAGGAGTGTATTTGTAATGTACTTAAAGATAAAAAGATTAGTAGATGTCATACTTTCCTTAATTGGGCTTATTGTTTTATCACCATTTTTTTTGATTTTAATTATTGCTATCAAATTGGATTCAAAAGGTCCCGTTTTATTCAAACAAAAGCGGGTTGGAATCAATAAAAGTCATTTTAATATTTTAAAGTTCCGTACTATGAAAATAGATACACCAAAGGACACTCCTACACACCTTTTAAATAATCCCGATGAGTATATAACAAGGGTAGGAAAGTTTTTGAGAAAGACATCGCTTGATGAACTACCACAAATTTGGAATATCTTTGTTGGTAAGATGAGTATTATAGGGCCGCGTCCTGCACTTTGGAACCAGTATGATTTAATTGCCGAGCGTGATAAGTATGGCGCCAATGATATTTCACCTGGTTTAACTGGTTGGGCTCAGATTAATGGTAGAGACGAGCTTCCTATTGATATTAAGGCCAAGCTAGATGGAGAGTATGTAGAAAATATTAGTTTTTTTATGGATGCAAAGTGTTTCTTAATGACAGTAATTAGTGTTTTGAAGAGTGATGGGGTTGTTGAAGGAGCTACTAAAGGAAAAAGTAGTAAGATGATAACTATCAATAAAAGTAGCAGAAAATATTAAGAATTATTTTTGGAGAGAGGAAAATGGGCATGGTTCGAATATTAAAAAAAAAGGCCAAATCAATTATAGAAACAACTTGGTTTAAGAGTCCATATATAGAGAATAAGGTTAAAAAATATCGTGAGTATATGAGAAGTAGGTATAACTATGAAAATAATCCAACTATTATAAGTTCTAACTGTATTGGTGGAATTATTTATAATAATTTGAATCATCCTTTTCTGTCTCCTACCATTAATTTGTTTATATCGAGTAAGGATTTTATAAAGCTAATTTCGGATTTAGAAATTTATCTAAATACGGAATTGATATTTAAAGAGACTAGTAAAGAAGGGTATCCAATTGGATTACTTAAGGATATCACAATTTATTTTAATCATTACAAAACTTTTGAAGAAGCAAAAAAGAAATGGGAAGAAAGAGTTAAAAGGGTGAACTATAATAATCTTTATATAATGATGCATGATAGAAATTTAGATTACGAAGACATAAAAAAAATAGGCACAGTACAATGTAAAAGATTTATTTTATTTTCAGCAAAGAACTATCCAGAATTTGACTATGTTTTTCAGTTTAAGCGCTATGAGAAGGTGGGTAAGGTTGGTGGTTTTGTAATGAAGGACATAGATGGTTTTAGGGAATTTGAGAAAGCATTTGATTATGTTGACTGGTTAAATGGAGGTGATAATTTTGGTAATAAATACCTATTCTAAGAAAATACTAATTACTGGTACTAATAGCTTTATTGGTACTTCTTTAGAACGGTGGCTAAACAAATATCCTGATAGATATTATATTGATAAGCTTAATATGAGAGATGAAAAATGGATAGATACACCTTTAACCGGATATGATGTGATTTTCCATGTGGCGGGTATAGCTCATATAAAGGAAACAAAAGAAAATGCCAATCTATATTATAAAGTCAATCGTGATCTAGCAATAAAAATTGCAAGAAAGGCTAAAAAAGAGAGAGTTAAACAATTCATATTTTTGAGTTCAATGAGCGTATATGGAATGGAAACAGGTCTGATAGACGAAAATTCAGTACCGAATCCAACTACCTATTACGGCAAATCTAAATTAGAGGCTGAACAGTCTATTATTGAACTAAGAAGCGCTAATTTTAAAGTGGCAATTATCCGTCCACCAATGGTTTATGGAAAAGGGTGTAAAGGAAACTTTCCTAAACTAGTGAATGCAATAAAGAGAACTCCTGTATTCCCTGATATTCAGAATAATAGAAGTATGATTTATATTGATAATTTGAGTGAATTTGTAAGATTGTTAATTGAGGACAGTAGTCAGGGATTATTTTTTCCGCAAAATGAAGATTACGTATGCACAACTGAAATGGTAAAAGTTTTATCTAGAGTATATAAAAAAAGAATATGGTTCACTAAATTATTTAATCCGCTATTAAGAATGCTATCAACTAACACAACTGATAAGGTATTTGGAAATTTAGTATACAAAGATAGTCTTTCGACTTATAAAAGAAAATATTGTATTTATGATTTTGAATCCTCTATATACCAAACTGAGAGGAGTAGTTAAGTTGAATTTTGATATAAATGATAACCCATTAATAAGTATTATTATGCCAGCGTATAATTGCGAAAAGTACATCGAAGATGCAGTTATTTCCGTCATTAATCAGACCTATAAGTGCTGGGAACTCATAGTGATTGATGATGGGTCAAAAGATAATACCGTTAATATACTTAAAAAGTATGCATTGAACAATCATAGAATTCGTTTTTATAAAAATGAAACCAATATGGGTGTTTCTGAAACAAGAAATCGTGGTATCTCACTTGCTAAAGGTGAATGGGTTGCATTTCTAGATAGTGATGACCTTTGGGAAAAATCTAAACTTGAAAAACAGATCAATTATTCTAAAAAAAAATCTGCTAAATTTGTTTTTACAGGTTCTTCCTATATCAATGCGAGTGGCAAACCTTATAAGGGGGTTTTTCAAGTTCCTGAAAAAGTAACCTACAACAAACTAAGGAAACACAATGTTATCTCATGTTCATCGGTGCTTGTAAAGAAGGATTTTTTTGGAAATATCAAAATGGAAAAAGATGAAATACACGAAGATTATGCAGTTTGGCTCAGAATCCTCAATAAAGGTGAGATTGCATATGGATTAAACGAGCCACTATTAATATATAGAATTTCTAAGAATTCGAAATCCGGAAATAAAATTAAAACTGTAAAGATGACGTATAATGTATACAGATTTATTGGTATTAATCCAATATCTGCTTTATATTTTACGGTAAGTCATTTAGTAGGATCAGTTATTAAATACAGGAGAATCTTAAATTGATTTATAAAAATATTCATATTCATTATGTAAGGAGTATTTCTATTATAGGGATACAATAAGCTTAACGAGGTATTAAGAATGTCCGAAAAGAGAGTCTTACATGTTGTTTCTAGCTTGAGTTTAGGAAATGGTATTACTGGCGTTGTTATGAATTACTATAGAAATTTAAATAGACAAAAAATCCAATTTGACTTTCTTTATTTTGAAGATAGTCAAGAAACTTATAGAGATGAAATAACATCTCTTGGTGGAAGAACATTTAAAATTGATCCACCAAATATAAGAAATATATTTTATTATAAAAAATACGTAAGAGGGTACTTTGAGAGTTTTGAATTTAATTATAATATTGTACATTCACATGAATTAGCACTTTTAACATTTATATCATCAGTACTAAGAGAAAATAATACAAAACACATCATTGCACATAGTCATTCTGTGGCCTATTCATACCACCCATTAAAAGCACTAAGAAATTTCGGGTTATCGCTACCTATTAAAAGAATTTCTGATAGTTTTTGTTCATGTTCAAATGCCTCCGCTGAGTTTTGGTTTGGAAAAAGGTACGTAAAAGAAGGTAAAGTTAACTTAATAAAAAATGCTATAGAATGCGAGAAATATTTTTTCGACGAGACAGTAAAAAAAGAGATTCAGGAAAGTTTGGGTTTGAAGGATAATTTTGTTATCGGGCATGTAGGTAGACTTTCACGTGAGAAAAACCAAGCGTTTTTAATTGATATTTTTCATGAAGTTTATAAAAAGAATCCAAGTGCACGTTTATTATTAGTAGGTGAGGGGCCAATGTTTGCAGATTTAAACGATAAAGTCCACTTTTTAAATTTGAAAGAAAAAGTTATTTTTTTAGGGCAGCGAAATGATGTAAATAAACTTTATCAAGCTATGGATGTTTTTGTTTTCCCGTCAATAAGTGAAGGTTTAGGTATGGCGGCTGTAGAAGCTCAAGTTTCTGGTTTGCCATGTATTATATCCAATACTGTAACAAAAGAAGTTAATCTTCTTAATGCTAAATTTGAATCTCTAAAGGAAAAGCCTCAAGTTTGGGCAGAAAAGATATTAAAGGTTAATCCTAAAAGGAAGAGTACTTATGAAAGTATTAAGAAAAGTGGATATTGCATCAAGGGGGAAGCTAAAAAACTAGAGAAATACTACAAAGATATAATTAATAATATCTAAAGAAGGATTTTTATAACTGTTATATTTATTACAAAATAAGATATTTAAGCAGTTTATATTGAAAGGGATATATAATGAAGAATATTGTTAAAAATCAGGTACGAAGAGCGTTATCAAATCCTTATTTAATTCCTCTAACTTCTCTTTTCTCTCCTATTTATTCAGGTATGGGGAGCATCATTATGTTCCATAGAGTCCTTCCAAATAATGAGGAACTAGTGTGTGAAGATATTGAGATTAAAAAGGACTTTCTGGAAAAAACAGTAAAATATTTTTTGGAAAATAATTATAAGATAGTATCTTTAGATGAAGCATATGAGATAATTACGAGTAAAAATAAAGAAAAGCAAAAGTTTGTTGTATTTACTTTTGATGATGGGTATATAGACAATTATACTGTAGCATTTCCCGTTTTTAAAAAATATAACATACCCTTTACAATTTATGTAACAACAAGTTTTCCTGATAAAACTGCAAAACTCTGGTGGTATGGTTTAAAAGATTTAGTTGAACTGAATGAAAATATTAACTTTAAATATAATGGGGTAAATTACAACTTCTCAGCAAAAACAAAGCAGGAGAAGAAAAATACCTATTTAGAAATTAGAAGATTGATATTGAGTGTAGATGATTTGGATCTGAATAGTTTGTTGAGTGAAATATTCACAAATAATGGTGTAGAGATAAATAATTATGTTAATAGACTTGCTATGAATTGGGATCAAATTAGAGAGTTATCAAATGATAAACTAGTTACAATAGGAGCACATACAATTAATCACTATAATCTGAAACAGTTAGAAATAGAAAGTCTTAAAAAAGAAATATTAGAATCTAAAAATCAAATAGAGTTGCATACGAACAAAAAAGTGGAACATTTTGCCTATCCTTTTGGATCTAAGAATGAAGCGAGTGAAAGAGAATTCGAAATCATAAAGAATTTGGGTTTTAAAACAGCTACTACAACAAGATGCAGTAATATATTTAATAAGCATGCCTCTTACACTAATATTCTACCAAGGATAACTGTAAGTCCTTATACGGAATCTCCATACTTAGAATACTATAATAGTGGGTTAATACCAGCAATTAGGAATAAGTTTAAGAGAGTTATAACAGATTAAATATAATAAGTGAATTGTTTGGAATTATAAATCACTAGCACCTTTTAATAGCCGAATTTATTACGTTTAATATCGATAGAATATTAAACATATAAGTTAATTCCTATAATTATTTCTATATGGAGTTGGAAAGATGAAAAAAATATTAATATTAGCAAATGAAAATGAGAGAGCTGCTGTGTCTTGTTTTAGAGCCTTGCATTGCACAGATACAGAACTATATTTAGCATTCTCAAATAAAAGTATGAAAAACCATTTTATTTTTAGAAAGTATATGAAAAAGAATAAAAAAATAAATTATTATAACAATAATTCGAAGGAAGAGTTTATTAATTCTTTGTTGAATATTCAAAGAGATATTGGGGAGTTTTTTTTACTAAACTTTGGTGATAAGTTAACAAGATGGACAATAGAAAGCAGTAGGGAGTTAGAGGAAAATGGAATAAACATAAAATCTCCTAGTTTATCAGCATTTGATCAAATGTTAAATAAACATTCTTTTATGGATAATTGTGTGAAATACAATTTAGAGGTACCACGAGAAATACCAGCAGATAAATATTTAAAACAAAATAGCTTTAAAGAAAAAATTGTAATTAAAGCAAAGAGCAGTGCAAATAATAATAGTAATTTTGTGTTGAAGGCTCCTATGTTAGTGGAAAATGAAAAATCATGGAAACAACTGATGGGGGAAAGGTTAGATTTTGAAAAACACTTTGTTCAGAGCTATATTAATGGCCCGAGCTTTTATTATTGCGCTTTATATAACAGGGGAAAAAAAGAAATTCACTTTATTCAAAAAAATATAGTACAACAACCGGGTGGAAAATCAGTTATAAAAGCAGTCCCGAGCCAGCTACCAAGAGATGTAATTAAAAAAATTGATAGCATGATGTTGAATTATAATTGGGACGGCGTAATGATGATTGAATTGAAAGAACAGGATAATAAATTCTATGCTATAGAATGTAATCCTAGATTATGGGGGCCAATACAATTAGCAATAGACAATGGTGTGAATTTCCCGAGACTAATTTTAGGTATTAATATGAAGCAGAAAAAAGATACAAATAAATATGGGTATTTTTGGTTAACTGGTTATTTATTAGGTGTCTTATATAAATTAAAGACAAAAACAAATTTTCAAGTGCATTTTGAAGAAAAGAATAAGAATCTAATTTATAAGGATGTTTGGTTAAGAAAAGATACATTTATATATTTTATTCTCGAATTTCCATTCACTATTTTAGGGCAATTAAGTAAATATAAAAAAGTTTAGCTGTAATATTTAATTATTACTCTAATTTCAAATTTTACTTATTTTAGTTTAAGAACATTTCCTTCGAATTTTAATAATCTGACTAATAATTATTTTTGAAGGAGATTGTTATTTTCCATTTTAGAGGTGTTTAAATGTGGCAATTCTACTTAATAATATTATACATATTATTTAGTGCGATAATTTTCTTGTGTATTGGTAGAAATAAGATAAGTTCTGCTTTATACCTAATATTAAATATAGGCCTATTAACTATCCTTGCAATGTTGAGGTCGGAAGAAATAGGGAATGATACTGAAACTTATGTAAATTTGTTTTATAGTATTTTGAATGGAACGGAATTATCTGCTTACTCAGCAAGATTTGAAGTGGGTTATCTATATCTGAATAAAATATTAAGTCTTTTATCTTCAAATCATCAAATATTATTGATAATAACTAGCTTATATATTTTTATTGTTTTAGGTAGATTTATATATAAATATTCTAAAATACCTTGGCTAAGTGTATTTTTATTTTTTTCCCTGAGATATTATGATATAGCCCTTAGTGGAGTAAGGCAGATGCTTGCTATTGCAACTATCCTAATTGCTTATGATTTCATTGTTAAAAAGAAACCTATAAAATTCATTTTAATTATTATAATTGCGGCTTCATTTCATTCTGCGGCATATTTATTCCTTATTGCTTATCCATTGTCAAACTACAAATTAAATAAAAAAATAGTCTGTATTATTACAGTGATTTCAGCAATTTTATATGTTAATTTAAATCAAATATTAAATGTTGTACTAGTATATTTCCCGAGATATTACTCTTATGTTAAAAATAGCACAGAGGACTTAAAAATTGCAACTCTTCTTGGTTTTGGAGTAACATTTGTGATTTTAATATTCTGTGAAATTCTGAATAAGAATTTAGTTATTTCAAAGAAGACTCCATATAATAAACTTCCATCATTAAAGAGCCAGGAAGATCAAATACAGTCAATTTATTTACTGATATCGTGTGCTATTATGTTTGTCGCATTAAAAGTAGATATGTTGCAAAGATTTGAAAATATATTTAGTATTTTTGCGATTGTATACTTGCCAAATTCGATTATGAAAATTTCTGATAAATACCTCAGGTTTATTGTGATAATTATAGTTGTATTTTTCTTTTTTATTCATATAGCAGCTATTCATGAGTTAAGACCAGAGTGGCAAAGTACGTTTCCTCTAAAATTTTTTTGGAATAATTAGTAGGTAAGGTTATTTAATTTTGGTTGTTATTAAAGGTGGTTACTTATAGGAATAGAAAGTTAGTGCTTGTTGAAATGACTGTTAGGTAATACCAATATTTAAAATTAGGAACTATAAAAAAATAATATACGCAGAAGGAAAAAGTATATATGTAAGGGTCTATTATTCTCGAATTTGTAATCACCATAGGACAACAATGGGTTTTGGCTTAAACTAAGATATGGAAGCTGCTAATGATATTTCTAAAGTGATTAAAGAGCTTTGAAGAAAGTCTATTAAGGAATAGGGTTATATATAGTTTTTTGATAGTCTTTTTGATTTTAACATTAGGAACTATGAGGTACTCTATGAAAAAAACGGCACTAATTTTGATAGTTTTAACGATATTAGCAAAATTCATCGGGTTTGGTAGAGAGATTACACTTGCCTATTTTTATGGAACATCTAGTATTAGTGATGCATATTTAATAGCATTAATTATACCAACAGATATTTATGCATTTATTGGTAGTGCAATATCTACTGGCTATATACCAATGTATAATAAAATTCAAAAAGGCCAAGGGGAAAGGCAAGCTAAAAAATTTACAAATAATTTGATAAACTTAATAGTATTAGTCTCTATTTTGATTATCATTATAGTAATATTATTCCCTCAGCCGATAGTTAAAGTATTTGCTTCAGGATTTGATCAATCAACATCAAAATTAACGGCAGATTTACTTAGAATAAGTATATTTGGAGTAATTTTTATTGGACTAGGTTATATAATGAAAAGTTATTTACAAATAAAAGGTAATTATTCCGTTACCGCATTAACAGGTTTGCCGATGAATATGATAATGATGGTTTCAATTTATTTAAGTTTTGTTATGGAAAACATGATGATCTTATCTATTGGCTTAGTTATGGGAATGTTTGCTCATTTTATTTTTATGGTTCCTTTTGCAATGAAAAAAGGATATCACTATAAATTTGTGATAGATATAAAAAACCCTCAAATAAAGGAAATGATGCTGATAACGTTTCCTGTGTTATTAGGTGTATCGGTGAATGACATAAATAGAATAATTGATAAAACCATAGCATCTCAACTTGCTACCGGAGCAGTTTCTGCATTAACCTATGCAAATACTCTTAATAATGTCATACAAGCTATCTTTGTATTGTCCATATCTACAGTTATGTATCCTTTAATCTCAAAAATGTCAGTTGAAGGTAATCTTAAAGGCCTTAAAAGGATGGTATCAGATTCATTAAATTTAGTTTCTTTATTTGTTATTCCAGTAACAATAGGTATAATGGTATTTGCTGAACCTATTATAAGTATATTGTATGGAAGAGGGACGTTTAGTGATGAATCTATTACGATGACCTCTAATGCTCTGTTTTTTTACTCTATAGGAATGTTTGGAATGGGATTACGTGAAGTTCTAACAAGACCATTTTACGCAATGCAAGACACTAAAACACCAGTAATAAATGCTTCAATAGGAGTAGTTTTAAACATTGTTCTAAATATAATATTATCTCGTTATTTAGGAATTGGAGGAATTGCATTAGCTTCTAGTATATCATCATTTATTATTACTGGCTTGATGTTCATCAGCCTAAGAAAAAAAATAGGGCCTTTTGAAAATATATATATATTTTCTCCATTGATAAAAATATTTATTGCATCTATAATTATGGGATTTTTAGCTAAGCTTTCTTTTAATTATTTAACCATTAATATTAATCAAAATATATCTTTAGTTATTTCTATTTTAATCGGGGCATTTTTATATTATTTATTAATATATCTAATGGAAGTAAAAGAGGCTACAATAATAGTAAAAATGATAAAACAGAAGTTGAAAAAATAATTCTTAAGATTTAGTTTCCGAGATAATATGGCATATGAAATGCTAAAAAATATAATAATATTAAATGATTAGTTATAACTAACTATCACCCGTTAAACCTTTATGATTTGACTGTTTGGCGGGTACCTTTATGTAATTATAATTTGGTGTGGAAAGTTGTACATGTTAATCAAGCGAAAAAAGAAATACGTTCACAATCATTATCCTTCAAATATATAAGAACTCTTCCTTTAGTCTCCCTTTAATATCAAGATTATGTTAAAGAGATATATGTCATTCAAAATTGGCAAATCCTTTAGAAAATAAGGTCGCACTATAAAAGTGTTATGCTCGAGATTATCAAAGATATTAATGGGGTTAAAGCGGCAGGTGTATATTCACTCATTGTTACTGATACAACCGGAAACAAAACAACAGTGAAGTTTACAATTGATAAAACAGCCCCGAAGATATCAGGGGTTAAAAATAATGCTCATTATAGAAAAAATGTCAAAATTACTTTTAATGAAGGAAAGGCAACATTGAATATAGTGGCATTTAAAAGTGGGTCTACAGTTAAACATGCAAAGACATATACATTGATCGTGACAGACTCAGCTGGAAATAAAACTACGGTCAAATTTACAATCGGCAAAACCGCACCAGCTAAACAGAAGGTAAATACAATCAAGAAGACGCACACAACTTTAACCGGTACTGCAGAAAAGCATTCAACGGTTACGGCCAAAGCCGGAAAAAGGTAATTGGAACAGCAACTACCAACAAATATGGTAAATATAAAGTAAAAGTTTCAAAACAAAAGAAAAATAAAGTCTTGTATGTATCAGCAAAAGATAAGGCAGGGAATGTAAGTAAAAGTAGGAAAATTGTAGTGAAGTGGATAAAGTTTATATATTTAAAAAACAGCGGAGAGATTGATTAAGATTTCTCCGCTTTTTTAGTGTTGAACAATTTATATTCCTTCCTCGATATTTCCTCAAAAATATATTCCTGAATTTGATCAAGAAGGATGTTTTAAGAAAGGCTAAATCTATACTATTTGTCCACTCGTAAACTTTCCATTCCGAAAATCCTAATAAAGGCTTGCTTCCAACCCTTCAACCTAATCATATTCCAGGCTTATGTAGAATGGGAAGAATCCCCTGTCCTACTTCATTTTAAATTCCAAACAACTCAAAAATCTCTTTGCTCCAAATCTGAATTCCCTGTTCATTCGGAGCGCTCTTATCCTCTTTCAAATACTCCATCAATTCGGCTTCGTCCATATAATCAGGCCATTCAGTCCAGTGATCAATATACGTGATGTTATTTTCTGCGGCATATTCTTTTAAATCATCTACTTGTTGTGGGTAGATGATCGCATTAGGAATAGGATGAGGCGGCATCATAATGACAAAAAGATCTTCATTGATAGACTTCAATTCTTGAATAATAGTTGCAATGTTTTCGTGATTTTCCTCCAATTCCACAACTCCGTTATCTGCCAATGTGAAAGCTTCAAGAATAAGAACATCAGGGTTGGCATCCTGATAATCACTGATTAGACCTGTTTCTATTAATTCGGTGGATGTACCGTTATATTCCATATGAGATACCGCGATACCCTCGTCAAATTCTTCTTCTAATTCCTGACTAATTGTTTTCCCAAGACCGTTATCTTGATCACCCAATGCTTTGGAACCTGCAATCAAAACATTGGCTTTTCCATGTTTATTGATCCCCTTTTCAAGCGCGCTCTTTAGTTCTTGATTTTTAACATTCTTATATAAAGAGCCGATGATCTTGTCTGTGTTCATTTCTTTTTTTTGTTCAGTTTGCTTTTTTTTACTCTTCACCGCTACAGTTTCTTCAATTTGATTGTTCCAGCTGGTTTGTCCGAAAACTAAAACAACGATGGTGAATAAGGTAAGTGAAAGCGTTGTTATATATTTCATTTTTCATCCTCCGCATTGACAAATTTATTATAATAATATAATTAATAATATATTATATATTATATATTTTTTTGAATTGAAATAAAAATTCACTAATTTTTCCGAGTTTAATTAGTATTTTTATGAACTTCCAGAAAAAGTAAAGGTGGTCAAAAAAATATTGTAGTATAATATATATTATTATTTTAATCGGAGGACGAAATGGAAGAAACTATCAGCTTGAAGGATTTGTTTGCAACCTTAAAAAAACGCGCATGGTTCATTTCTATGATCACTGTTTTGGCCATTTTGATAAGCGGAGTAACAAGCTTTTTTATTTTGACTCCAATCTATCAATCTTCTACACAGCTGCTTGTTAATCAGGCTAAAACAGACCAAGCTACGTATAACTACAACGAGGTTCAAACGAATCTGCAACTTATCGAAACGTACAATGTCATTATGAAAAGTCCAGCTATATTGGATAAGGTAGTTAAGGAACTGGGACTAGAGCTATCAGTAGGACAGCTTACTGATAAAATCACGGTGGCTAGTGAACAGAATTCTCAGGTAGTGAACGTATCGGTTACAGATGAGGATCCTCATATGGCTGCTAAAATAGCCAATACGACAGCAGATATTTTTAAAGAAGAAATCGTTGAAATCATGAATGTGGATAATGTCAGCATCCTTGCGAAAGCAACGGTTTCAGATAATGATTCGCCAATTAAACCACAGCCTTTACTTAATATCGCGATTGCGATGGTAGTAGGTTTGATGGTCGGTGTCGGATTAGCATTCTTAATGGAGCATTTGGACCATACAATCAAAACCGAACAGGATATCGAGAAAATCCTTGATTTACCGGTTATTGGTGTGATTGGTGTTATTGAAGCAGATAATACGCAAATGGAAGCGAGAGCAAGAACGAAGCGATCAGGAAGAGGTGGGCAGCATGGCGCGTAATAAGGGAAAACAAACTGGAAATCGAAATCAACGAAAACTAATCACCATGTGGGATGCAAAATCACCGATCTCAGAGCAGTATCGTACGCTTCGCACTAACATTCAGTTTTCTTCGGTTGATGAAGAGATTCAAACGATGTTAGTAACGTCTTCTGGGCCGGCAGAAGGGAAATCAACCACTGCAGCTAATATAGCGGTTGTGTTTGCCCAACAGGGAAAACGTACATTATTTATTGATGCAGATTTACGTAAGCCCTCTTCACACTACACGTTTTCTTTTACAAACACATTTGGATTAACAAGTGTTTTAACGAAACATTCGAGTTTAGAAGAAGCTGTTAATGTTGTTGAACCGCTTGGATTGCATGTGTTAACGAGTGGACCGATACCTCCAAATCCAGCTGAATTATTATCATCTAAAGCAATGAAAGATCTGATTAACGAGGCAAAGAATGATTATGATTTGATTATTATTGATACACCGCCTGTAACGGCTGTAACGGATGCCCAGATTATTTCAAGTCTTTGCCAAGGTATTGTGTTGGTAGTCAGCAGTGGGAAAACTCAGATAGAGGATGCAATTAAAACAAAGGAACTACTGACTAAAACTGGTGCTAAAATTCTTGGTGCTGTTCTTAATAACAAACAAATGAAGGATAATACCTATTATTACTATGGTAGTCATTAAAGTATTTCTATAGCACTATCTTTGGATGTGAGTGAAGCATATCCAGTTTACGACATTATTACATTAACTAAGGGGTTGCACAAGAATGATTGATATACACAGTCATATATTACCGAACCTTGATGATGGGGCTAAAAGTTTAGAGGAATCACTAAATATGGCCAGACTAGCCGTTAATAATGGCATAGAGACCATTGTTGCAACCCCTCATCATAAAAATGGAAAATACGAAAACGGAAAAGAAAGTATTCTATCGTCAGTTAAACGACTAAATGAAGAATTAGGAAAGAACCAAATACCTCTAACAGTCTTACCAGGCCAAGAGGTACGAGTTTATGGGGAACTGCTTGATGATATGGAGCAGGGATTCATACAAACCGTGAACGATTCTTCCTATTTATTAATAGAATTCCCCTCAAACTATGTTCCGAGATATGCCAATACTTTATTTTTTGATTTACTCCAACGCGGAATAAATCCTATATTGGTTCATCCTGAACGGAATGCAGCCATTCTTGAAAATCCGAACTTACTATACGACTTTGTACAACAGGGTGTCAGTACGCAAATCACGAGCGGTAGTATTGTTGGTAAATTCGGTAAGAAGATCAAGAGGTTATCTATAGATCTCATTGAAGCCAACCTTATCCATTTTGTGGCATCTGATGCGCACAATGTTTCGTCCAGACAGTTCTGGATGAACGAAGCGTTGGATGAACTGGAAAAAAGGTTCGGATTGGACCAAATTTATTATTTTGAAGAAAATGCAGAGCTACTCATAAACGGGCAAACAATCATGAGAGATATGCCACAGCCAGTTAGACAGCGTAAGTTTTTAGGGCTATTTTAATGAGTAAATAATTAGGTGATGCCTCCTAACCTATATCAATGGAGGCACTCGGCCATGCTGTGGGGAGCCAAGAAGCTTCCTTAGGTGCAAAAAGTCATCAATGGGATGGTGTGAGGGTGGGTTAGATGCCCGGTTTTTTAATTTATGTAAGATTAAGTGTTTTATTTAAAATCACGGATTGAATTTAAATACTGATTAGTTAACATCCTTACTTAAAATTATTAAACATATTAAATTAAAAATCTAACTTTTTCGTATGTATATTGAAAACTCAGGATTTACAGCTATAAAATACATACTTAATCTTTAGAAGGAGGAACACTCTTGCGAAAAGTAAGAAAAGCGATTATACCTGCTGCAGGACTGGGAACACGATTCTTACCGGCGACAAAAGCGATGCCAAAGGAAATGCTACCGATTGTAGACAAGCCGACGATTCAATATATCGTCGAAGAAGCGATTGAATCAGGGATTGAGGATATCATTATAGTAACTGGAAAAGGAAAGAGATCCATCGAGGACCATTTCGATCATGCGTATGATTTAGAGAATAACTTGATGGAAAAGGGCAAATTTGATCTTCTCGAAAAAGTACAAGCTCCTTCCAAGGTCGATATCCATTATATCCGCCAAAAAGAACCAAAAGGTTTGGGACATGCCGTCTGGTGCGCGCGCAATTTTATCGGAAATGAACCATTTGCTGTTCTATTAGGGGATGACATTGTTCAAAGTGATAACCCTTGCTTACGTCAACTCGTTAATGAATATGAAAAAACCTTATCTTCTGTAATTGGTGTGCAAACAGTAGGTGACAATGAAACGCATCGTTATGGAATCATAGATCCTGCAACACAAGAAGGAAGAAGATATCAAGTGAGTAATTTTGTTGAGAAACCATCTCCTGGAACTGCTCCATCAAACTTAGCTATCATGGGACGTTACGTGTTAACACCGGAAATCTTTATGTTCCTTGAAAACCAACAAACTGGTGCAGGTGGGGAAATTCAGTTAACCGATGCTATTCAAAAATTAAATGAAATCCAAAGGGTTTTTGCGTATGACTTTGAAGGACAACGTTATGACGTTGGTGAAAAGTTTGGGTTTGTGAAAACAACAATTGAATATGCATTACAGCATGAAGATCTCCGTAATGAAATGCGACATTACTTGAAACAATTGGTTGTTGGTTTTGAAAATGAAGAATCATTGGTTGAGTAAAGGCAGGGATCAGGATTGTCTAATCAAGCAAATCAGGATGTTACATTATTTAGAGGTCAAGATGTATCGATTCGGATAAATGAAAGCCGGGTTTATCTATATACTAAACGTTTAACTGATATCATTGGCTCAATATGTGGAATTATCTTATTAAGTTTATTGTTTATTGTTGTTGCTATTTTAATTAAAATCGATGAACCAAAAGGCCCGGTATTCTTTATTCAAAAGAGAGTAGGATTAAACGGTAAAGAATTTAACATGTACAAGTTTCGATCCATGGTAACTGATGCGGAGGAAAGATTAACAGATCTTCTTAAATATAATGAAGTATCTGGTGCGATGTTTAAAATGAAAGAAGATCCCCGTATAACAAAAATAGGTAGGTTCATTAGAAAGACAAGTATAGATGAACTTCCCCAACTATTTAATGTTTTAAAAGGGGAAATGAGCTTGGTAGGCCCAAGGCCACCTCTACCTAGAGAGGTAGAAATGTACTCTAATTATGATAAACAACGGTTAATGGTTACGCCGGGATGTACAGGACTATGGCAGGTTACTGCTCGAAATAGCGTCGGCTTTAAAGAAATGGTTGAATTAGACCTTCAGTATATTGAAAAACGTTCATTTCTATATGATATTAGAATTCTCATTAAAACAGCTGGTGTTTTATTTGGTTCGAAAGATGCATTTTAGAGAAGAGGGATTTTTTAGATGATGAAAAAGGATTCAAAAATATATGTTGCTGGTCATCGAGGCCTTGTAGGTTCCGCAATCGTTAGAAGGTTAGTAGAACAAGGTTACACAAACCTAGTTTATAGAACAAGTAAAGAATTAGATTTAAGAGATAAATATTCAGTAGATATTTTCTTTGCAGAAGAAAAACCTGAATTTGTTTTTCTTGCTGCAGCAAAGGTAGGAGGAATTGTTGCCAATAACGAGTATCCTGCTGATTTTATTCGGGATAATTTATTAATCCAAACAAACATTATTGATGCAGCGTATCGAAATAATGTAACCAAGCTTTTATTTTTAGGAAGTACTTGCATTTATCCTAAAATGGCTGCGCAACCATTGAAAGAAGAATATTTATTGACAGGTGAATTGGAACCAACAAACGAACCATATGCTATTGCAAAGATAGCAGGTATTAAAATGTGTGAGTCTTATAATCGACAATATGGTACACAGTATATTTCAGTGATGCCAACGAATTTATACGGTGAAAATGATAATTTTGATTTGCATACATCTCATGTCCTTCCAGCGTTGATTCGCAAGTTCCATGAAGCAAAGAAAAACAACGCACCTTTCGTTGAAGTTTGGGGAACAGGTTCTCCTAAACGTGAATTCTTATATTCTGATGACCTAGCTGATGCATGTGTATTCTTAATGAATACATATTCAGGTAAAGAAATTGTTAATATCGGCGTTGGTGAAGATATAACTATTAAAGAGTTGGCGGAAAAAGTGAAAGAGACTGTCGGATATACAGGAAATATTCAATTTGATACAACTAAACCTAATGGTACACCAAGAAAATTAGTTGATGTAACAAGGTTGAACTCTCTTGGATGGAAAGCGTCCACTTCATTAGAAGAAGGGCTGGAAAAAGCTTATCAATGGTTTTTAGAAAATGAAATTACAACAGTGAACTAACATAATTGGAGGATTAAAATGAAGAAAGCGTTAATCACAGGGGTAACAGGGCAAGACGGATCCTATTTAGCAGAGTTTTTATTAGAAAAAGGGTATGAAGTACATGGCATTATTCGAAGAAGTTCTTCTTATAACCAAGAGCGTTTAGAGGATCTTTTAACTGAAGAAGAAAAAAATGCATTATTAAACAACAAAAACTTTCACCTCCATTATGGCGATATTACGGATGCACTAAATGTAACGCGTATAATTGGAGAAATCCAACCAGATGAAATCTATAACTTAGCGGCACAATCCCATGTACGCGTATCATTTGATATGCCAGGATATACATTAGATGTAGATGCAAAAGGTACATTAAATATTCTTGAAGCTGTTCGTATTTTAGGTTTAACTGAAAAAACTCGTGTATATCAAGCTTCAACATCCGAGTTATTTGGAAAGGTACAAGAAGTGCCACAAAAAGAAACAACACCATTTTATCCACGTTCTCCATATGGTGTAGCGAAAATTTATGGTTTCTGGATTACCAAGAACTATCGTGAATCCTATAACATGTTTGCTGTTAATGGTATACTATTTAACCATGAATCAGAGCGTCGTGGAGAAACTTTTGTTACCCGCAAAATAACATTAGCAGCGGCAAGAATAGCTCAAGGTAAGCAAAAGAAACTTTCCTTAGGAAACTTAAATTCATTACGTGACTGGGGCTATGCAAAAGATTATGTTGAATGTATGTGGCTAATACTTCAACATGATAAACCTGAAGATTTTGTAATTGCTACTGGTGAAATGCATACAGTTCGGGAGTTTGTTGAATTAGCATTTAAGCATGTTGATATTGAGATTGAATGGACTGGAGAAGGTGTTGAAGAGAAAGGGATTAATAAAGCAACTGGTGAAGTAATTGTTGATGTTGATCCTAAATTCTTCCGACCTGCAGAAGTTGATCAATTATTAGGTGATCCAACTAAGTCAAAGAATTTACTCGGGTGGAATCCAACAAAAACAACATTTGAAGAATTAGTTAAGATTATGGTTGAGGCTGATATGAAAAAAGTTATAAATGAAGTTAAAAATAAAGTTATGTATGATTAAAATAAGCTAGGAGCTCTTTAATCTATTTACCTTGAAGATCAGCAAGAAGTTGATGAAATTTCTTGCTGATCTTTCTTTGCGTATTAAAAACATAAATTATTTTAATGTAAGGGATAGGACTTTGTAATCAATGAAAAAAAACGAGGATTTTGAAATAGTTTATCAATATATATATATTTTTATTTTTTTGTTATTATCATTTAATCGTTTTTTTATTAATAATATATTTTTGGTATTTATAATTACTTTTGCATTATTCCAGTTTTATCGGAAAGGCATTAAACTCTCTACCTTAAGTATAACTAAACTATTTTTACTATTAAGTATGTTTTGCTGTATTTCTAGTATTTGGAGTGTAAATACAAATGCATCTGTTGTTACATCGGTTCAGTTGCTCATAGTGACTGTATTTATTTTTTCTTTTATCAATAACTATAATGTAAACAAAATGATAGATATTTTAACTATATATGCATTTTTAATGATGTTCCTCAATGTTTGTGTAATTGTCTTCCTTCCAAGTATCTCTGCAGATTTTGATTTTAGATATGGAGAAGTTTACAAAGGACTATTTCTACAAAAAAATGGCTTGGGGAAATACGCTGGAATCTGTCTATTTATATCATTATGGGGATTGTTTATTAATAAAAAGTATAAAGTCTTAAATCTAGCAACCATTGGGTTTTCTATAGTGTGTTTACTTTTAGCTAAGAGTTCCACTTCTTCTATGATTGCAGTGTCCCTAGTTATTATTTTAGTATTCTTTATCATAACTAGTTCAAGTAAGTTGATTATTTTTAGCTCAATAGGGCTCTTTTTCATGTCTCTATTCTTAATTATCACTCCACCAAGATTTGTTGAGTATATTGTAGTGAATATTCTGAATAGAGATCTCTCTTTTACTGGGAGAGTTCACATCTGGGATATTGTTAAAGAGGCAATTGCTAATAGTCCAATCTTGGGGTACGGGTATCAATCATTTTGGTCAAACGAATATTATTCAATGGTTAACTCTAGGGCAATCTTATTCAATCCTACACATTCTCATAACGGGTTATTGGACATTATACTTGGTATGGGTCTAGTTGGACTATGTATTTATGTATTAATATGGATTTTATTTAGTAGAAACTGTTTAATGCTCATAAAAAGATATAAGAATTTAGTGATATTATGTTTTGGAATTAATTTCTCTATTTTACTAAATAATATAATGGAAACTGATCTAATCTACCCATATTCAATGTTTTATCCAATACAAATAATAATGTTTTTTATAGTGACTACAACTAGGAAACAGTCGGCTAGTATTAATAATTATTAGAAAGGTGAGAGGCGTTGAAGACAAACATAATAGTTGGTAGGTTTAGTAAGATGGGGGGGACAAGAACTTTTTTTAAATCATTATATGAATATTATGTCAACAAGCAAGATGATATAATACTATTTTTAACAAAGGAACAGTTAGATGAAGAAATTGAAACATTAATTAAAAGTGGAGGAAATACTAAATTAATCATATTGCCCAATTTAATATCAAATAGAAAGTTTAATATTTTTATAGAGAATTTAATAATACTTTTATATTGTTTATTTTACAAAAAAAACAAGTTAGAGAGAGTTATCTATACAGAATGGGATATTTTTAAAGATGTATTTAGTTTGTTTATTCCAAATAAAACTATCTTTTATGTTCACTCGCTGCCAAATAAAGAATTCCCAAAACAACTGCAAAAGTTTTTGACTTTTTTATTAAGAAACAAATATCTTATAACGGTATCAAATTTCGCAAAAAAGGAAGTTATATCAAAATGGTTAGGAGAATCATTAAAAGATAAGATTAAGTTTGTCCATAATTTTTCCAACATCCCTATTACGCATAAACAAGAAAAAAATGTTATTCGTATTTTAACCTTAGGACATGTAAGAGACTATAAAAACCCTGCGCTTTGGCTTGAAATAGCCTCTGAAATTATAAAGAAATATAACAAAATAGAATTTATATGGGCGGGTGAAGGTGAATTACTGAGACAATATCAGGAGAAAACCAGCACAATACCTCAGATTAATTTTACGGGTTATATTCGAGATGTGGAAAATTTATACAAAAGCGCAGATATATATATTCAATTAAGTCTGCTAGAAAGTCATGGAATTTCTGTTTTAGATGCCATGAAGTATTCTATTCCATCTCTGGTTTCAAATAGAGGGGGGTTGCCGGAAAGTATTAAAGATGGGAGAAGTGGTTATGTAGTTAATATTGATAATAAGGTTGATGTATTAAACAAATTGGAAAATTTAATTAGAGATAAAACTGTAAGAATGGAAATGGGGAAAAATGCTTTTGAGGATTACCAACTTAAATTTTCCAAAGAAGTTTGGGTGAAAAAAATAGATGAGATTAACCAATTATAGGTGGAGGAATTAGTAATTGAACAGCGATTCTTATGTAAAAACTATCTTAAAGAATATAAAGTCAAACTTTGTAAGGAATATATTGGTTTCTGGGTTAAGCTTCATAGCATCTATAATCTACGCAAGGTCGTTAGGATCAGACCTTTACGGACAATATACCTATGTAACGTGGTTGATTTCAACTGTAGTCGTAATTATTAGCTTAGGTGTCCCAGGGACAATAACAAAATTTATGCCAGAGTATTATTTCAATAGAAACTATAAAGAGAGTTACAATTTCTACAATAAAGTTAACGTATTTTTTAGCATCTTGGGTATATTTGTAATACTATTATTAATTCTTACAAGTACTTACTGGGTAAAATATACGAGTATAAATGGTGATAATTGGTTTCTTGTACTTGGGTTGTCTAGTATTGCAATTCTTCCAGCACTATTACTTTCTTTTAATACGAGCTTTATTCAAGCAATAAGAGCATTTGATTTTTATGCAAAAGTTAATGTCATATCTCAAGTTCTATTAATAATGACAAATATTGTTATAGTTCTGACTATAAAAGATATTTTATATATGGTATTAGCTTTAATCCTAGTAAACATTATACAGGTTATATCATATGGTAAGTATATTAAAAAGCTAATTTACAACAAAGAGTATGGGAAATTGCGTGGAAGACTAAAAGATAAAAAAAGAATAGTTAATTACTCTAAAAATATGTATATAAATATACTGTGGCAGCAAGTGGTTTGGACCAAATCAGAATTCTTTTTCCTTGGTATCTTCTCTAATTCTAAAGCAATATCTGTTTACGGGTTAGCATTTAGTCTAAATGCAATAATTAATACTTTGTTCTTGCCAATTATGAATGTATTAGTTAACCATTTTTCAGAGCTTGTTAGTAAAAAAAACCATAATTATTTGAACACATTAATTTATTACACTACAAAATATTTTAATTTAGTTTTAATTCCTCTATTTTTTATTGCATTAGCCTTCTATCAACCTATACTGAATTTTCTCTATTCAAGTGAATACTCTGGAGTAACCGTGATTTTTCCAATTTTATTTTTTGGTACGCTTTTTTCAGTTGTTATGAGTGTAGGTAATTCAATTCCTTTTTATTATGAAAAACCTAAATCTGTAATTTTAATGGGATTAGTTGCTGGTGTAATAAATATTATTTTAGATATTATGTTAATTCCTACCTATGGGTATTTGGGAGCTGCTATAGCGAATACATTTAGCCAAGTATTTTTTACGGTACTAGCATTCATTTACAACATCAAAGTATTTGATATTAAGTACCCTATAAAATTTTTGATAATCTCCTCTGTGCTTGGAATGGTGTTGTACACTCCTGTATTATACTTTGTTAATAATTATTTTATTAAAGGAGCTTTTTTAGTTATTGTGACCATCATTTACTTTAAATTGTTAATAAAATTTAAGATGTTTGATAAGGTCGATAAAAATAATTTTGAAAAAGTTAAAGGTTTTTTAATTAAAAATAAAAATAAGGAGTAACATATGTTAGTAGTTAGAATTATAGGTGGATTAGGAAATCAGATGTTCCAATATGCATTTTACAGGGCATTATTGGAGCGGAAAGATAATGTGAAAATGGATATTTCGGGATTTTTAAATTATGGTTTGCATAATGGATATGAGCTTGATGAATTGTTTAATATAAATGAAAAGATAGCGACATTAGAGGAAATCAACAAATTAGTTGATAATCGAAATGATTTTTTAAGTAGAGCTAGAAGGAAGTTAATTGGTAGAAAAAAAACGCATTTTGTTCAAGATCAATTTCGATATATACCTGAGGTGTTTGAAATAGATAATGCTTATCTAGATGGCTATTGGCAAAGTGAAAAGTTTTTTAAAGACATAGAGTCTATAATAAGAGAAGAATTTAGGTTTAAAAAAGAGTTAGATAATAGGAGCAAATTGATTTTGGAAAAAATCGAGAGTTCAAATTCTGTAAGTGTTCATATTAGAAGAGGCGACTATGTTAACAATCAAGAGTCAAGTAAAATTCATGGGGGAATTACTACTCTTCAATATTATACGAATGCATTAAAAAAAATAAAAGAAGATGTAGAAAATCCCACATTCTTTGTTTTTTCCGATGATATAAAGTGGGTTAAAGAAAACTTTAATATACCTAATAGTTACTTTATTGACTGGAATACAGGAAAAAATAGTTATAAAGATATGCAACTAATGAGTAGGTGTAAACATAATATAATAGCAAATAGTTCATTTAGTTGGTGGGGTGCTTGGTTGAATAGAAATGAAACCAAAATAGTAGTTGCGCCTGATAAGTGGTTTAATAATATAGATCACAGAGATATTCAGGTAGATGATTGGTATAGATGTAAATAAAAGTACCAATTATATTTTTATTTTATATGGAGTGGTTTGGTTGATTGAAGTAAGTGTGATAATTCCGGTTTATAACTTAGAAAGATATATAGAGAGATGTATAAATTCAATAACTAATCAATCATTCAAAGCTATTGAAATTATAGTGGTTAATGATGGATCAAACGATAATTCATTAAAAAAAATAAAAACAATCGCTGATACTGATAAACGAATTGTAATAATTAATACAACTAATCAAGGTGTATCCTCAGCTAGAAATGTTGGTATATCAAATGCAAAAGGGAAGTATATTTATCAAATTGATGGCGATGATTGGATTGAAAAAGACGCAATAGAACAATTATATAATGCAGCTGAAAGTAATAGTGCAGATATAGTTATATGTAATGCTATTGTTGATTATGATAATGGTAAATTAGCACCTTTTATAGATGGTGGATCGTTAACTGAGGATTATATTTCTGACTTTTTTTTAGGTAAAATAAAACCATGTATTTGGTCTAAATTTTATAAAAAAGATTTATTTGATAAAAACAATATAAGATATGTTGATAATATAAAGATAGGGGAAGATTTATTAATAAATTTTCTCCTATTTTTTAATGCTAAATCTGTTTATAAGTTAGACAATTCATATTTACATTATATACAAAGGTCTAGTAGCGCAATTAATACTTATAATGAGAATATCTTTGATATTTTCATTGTTTTTGACTATATAGAGGAAATTCTAATGGACATGGATTTACTTAAAAATTATAAGGAAGAATTTATGTACTTCAAATATCTTCATACTTATTATTATAGAGTAGTAATGTCTGATAAATTAGGGGTTATCCATAAAGATATTTATAAAAAATGGAAAGATGATAAAAGTTTGTATGCAAATAATACGTATATAGATAGATTATTAGAAAGTGAAAGAATAGAAAATAGACTACTAGAGTTTTTATATAGAAAAAATTATTATTTTGGGATTGTTTTTCGCAAAATCAGAATGTATATTAAAAGTATTTTAAGTTATAAATAGATATCTATGACAAGAAGGTGGATATAATTAAAGTCTTAATGGTTCATAATTATTACCAAAAAAGTGGTGGCGAGGATCGAGTAGTTGAAGAGGAGATAGAAATGCTCCAAAAAAATGGAGTGAAGGTTGTAAAATATTCAATTAATAATGAGCAAATAAATACTAAAGGGTTGTTAAATAAAGTAAATTTAGGGGTAAATACAATTTGGTCAAGAAAACAGTATAAAATCATGAGGGAAATTATTAAAAGAGAGAGCCCAGATATTGTCCACTTTCATAATACATTCCCTTTACTTTCTCCTTCAGTTATTTATGCATCCAAACAATCAGGAGTACCAGTGGTTCAAACTCTCCATAATTACCGTTTGTTATGCCCAAACGCTTTATTATTAAGGGAAAATAATATATGTCAAGAATGTTTAAATGGTTCTCTTTGGAATTCGCTGAAACACAGCTGTTACAGAGATTCAACAGCCCAAACATTACCAGTAGCAGCGATGATTAAAACACATCGCTTTTTTAATACATGGAATGAAAAGGTTGACAAGTTTATTGTTTTGAGTGAGCACAGTAAAAGTCTGTTTATAAAGGGGGGAGTACCTGAAGAGAAGGTTAATGTGAAACCTAATTTTGTCTCTCCTACTAGTATTAGTACTAAGGATAGGCAGAATTATTACTTATTTGTTGGAAGGATTTCTGAAGAAAAAGGACTGGTATCCTTACTAGAGGCGTGGAATAGGATAGGAGAAACATCAAACTACAAATTGAAAATAATAGGTGACGGACCTTTAAAGAGTCAGCTTGAAAAACATTATCTAAATCCGAATATAGAATTCTTAGGGAGTATGAATAAAGAGGAAGTAATTAAATATATGGCTAATGCAAAATACCTAGTTATACCATCGATATGTTACGAGTCCTTTGGTATGGTTGCAATTGAGGCATTTTCAGTCGGTACACCAGTTATTGCTTCTCAAATAGGTGCTTTAGGAGAATTAATAGATGATAAAGTCAATGGTTTCAATTTTAAAGCAGGGAATATTAATGAATTATCTAGAGTAATACATGAATCTTTTTCTTACGGTAAATACAATGAATTACAAGAGAATTCTTTAAAGATATATGAACAGAATTATACTCCGGAAATAAATTTTCAAATGTTACTAAACATATATTTAGATGTTTTAGGGAGAGAGCATATTGAGTAAAAATAGTAAGTTTGGGTATGTCTTAAATTCAAAAATATCAACTACTAGTTATCGGGATGTAATTGAAAAAGTTGGCAGCTGGATTCATTCTAATAAAAAGCAAAGATATATTTGTGTTTGTAACACACACTCACTTGTTACTGCAACTAAAGATCGCTATTTTAATAAAGTACTTGATGATTCTGATATTTGCACACCAGATGGTATGCCATTAGTCTGGGCCTTAAGAATGTTTGGATTCCCCAACCAAGAACGAGTAGATGGGCCTAATTTAATGCTAGAATTAACGCAAGAAGCTGCTAAGAAGGGTTATAGAATATTTCTCTTTGGAGGAGAGGAAGAAGTATTAAAAAGGTTAGAAGTTAAATTAAAACAAGATTACAAAGGCGTTAATATAGTTGGTTATTTTTCTCCACCATTTAAAGAGTTATCTGACGAAGAGGAATTAAAAATTATTGATGAGATAAATGCTGTTAAGCCAGATATCGTATTTGTGAGTCTAGGATGCCCAAAACAAGAAAAATGGATGTTTCGTAATTGTGAAAAAATGGACAGCATTTTAATAGGTGTTGGTGCTGCATTTAATTTTATTATAGGGGATATAAAAAGACCACCACTTTTAATGCAAAAATTGGGGATGGAGTGGTTTTTTAGGTTAATTAGCGAGCCTAAGAGGTTATGGAAAAGATACCTATATAATAATACAGTTTATATATATAGTTTTATTAAAACTTATAAAAGGAATAAGGCAGTTAATAGACAAATAATTAACAAAGATGGGAATTTAAAATGAAAAAGATTTTAATTGTGAGAAACTTTGCTAAAAAACCCAATCTTAATAATTACAATTTGCAGGAAATTGGATTAGGAAAAGCTATTGTTAGGAAAGGTTATGACTGTGATGTGGTTTTCTATACTAAAGAAGAGCAGTATGAAGAAGTGGTATATGAAAATAACAAAAATAAGTTAACTATTAAATGGATGAAAGCACTTAAATTTATGAGTAACAGTATTTATATTAAAATATTAAGGCCTAGTTTTTTGAATAGATATGAATATATAGTTACCTTTGAATATAATCAAATTATGTCATTTTTTCTCCCACTGTTAACTAAAAGCAAAGTTATATTATATCATGGTCCATATGTTGATAATAATAACAAAATAGTACAGAAAATTTATGACCTTTTATTTAGACGTCAAATTGCTAACCGAGTGTTTAAGACTTTCACAAAATCCGAATTATCTAAATTGTATTTAGAGAAAAAAGGGTTTAAAAATATTATGACTTTAGGTGTAGGTTTGGATATAGAAAATATAGATAGTAAAATTGCACCTGATCATACGAGAACTGAAGATCTTTTTAAACAATTAAAAAACAAAAAAGTATTACTTTATATAGGAGTGTTAGAGGAAAGACGAAATATAAAGTTTTTACTAAGAACTTTTAAAAAAGTATTAGAAAAGGAAGATTCTATTCTATTAATTGTGGGAAGCGGGGTAAAGGCAGATATAAACCAATACTTTGAATTGGCTAAGAAACTTGGGATTGATGATAATATTATATACCATAGTAATATGACTCAATTACAACTAAAATGGGTTTATAAAGCGGCTGATGTTTTTATATTCCCTACAAAATACGATATATTCGGTATGGTTCTTTTGGAGAGTATGTATTTTGGAGTGCCAGTAATATCATCGGTTAACGGAGGAGCTATTACATTAATTAATTCAGAAAATAGTTATATTATTTCCAATTTTGATGAAGAGCAGTGGGCTGCAAAAATAATATACTTATTTAATAACCCAGAGACTAGAAGCAAAATCGCTTATTCTGCGAAAAAAACAGTTAAAGAAAACTTCACTTGGGATAAGATTGTAGATAAGATGTCTTTTTAGCTAGAGAATAGATATGTATTATTACTTAAAAGTCCTCCTTATTTTTTATAAAATTTGGAGGACTTTTTAAATTATTTTTGGGGGAATTTAAATGAAACTTGTATTATTATCTGGTGGTTCCGGTAAACGCTTATGGCCGTTATCAAATGATACTAGATCAAAACAGTTTTTAAAAGTACTAGAGAATAAGAGCAAAATGAAACAGTCCATGGTGCAGCGTGTATGGGGACAATTAGAAACAGTTGGTCTTGCAGAATCCTCTGTTATTGCTACGTCAAAAATGCAAAGAGACATGATTCACAGTCAAGTAGGTACAGATGTACCACTCATTATTGAGCCTGAAAGAAGAGATACATTTCCGGCGATTGCTCTAGCGGCTTCCTATCTTTATTCGGTCCAAAACGTTTCCAGCGATGAGTATGTTGTTGTACTTCCAGTTGATCCCTATGTAGAAGATGACTTTTTTGAGAAGGTGAAAGAATTAGAGCAAGTTTTAGTAGATTCTAATGCTGATTTGGCACTTGTTGGTGTTAAGCCAACCTATCCATCTTCGAAATATGGTTATATTGTCCCTGAAGGTAAAGCTGATGGTGAAAGATATTTTACCGTTAATCATTTTACAGAGAAACCTAATGAAAAAAATGCACAGACATTGATCAAAATGAATGCACTTTGGAATTGTGGTGTCTTCGCATTTAAATTAGAATACCTTATGAATATTTTATTAGACAAAGAACTACCACTTCAATATGATGAGCTTGTTCGTGGTTATAATCTTTTACCTAAAATAAGCTTTGATTATGAAGTAGTGGAAAAAGCCAATCATATTGTTGCTATCCCTTATGAAGGTTGTTGGAAGGATTTGGGCACTTGGAATACTCTAACTGAAGAAATGGCTACGACTCAAATAGGTAAGGGGGCCTTAAGTGAAGATTCAGTTAATACTCACTTAATAAATGAACTTGATATTCCAGTGACGGTCCTTGGGACAAAGGATATTGTCGTAGCAGCAAGTCCCGATGGTATTCTAGTTGCAGATAAAGCATCGAGTCCTAAAATTAAGGATTTAATCGGTGATTTTAATCAACCTCCAATGTATGAAGAGAGAATCTGGGGTTGGTCACGAGTACTTGATTACGTTAAATATGAGGACGGAAATGAAATGGTTACAAAACGAATTTGTATCCATAAAGGGAAAAATTCAAGCTATCACTTTCATAACTTACGGGATGAAGTTTGGACAATCGTTCGTGGTGTAGGAGAATTAGCATTAGATGATCATATCACTCGTGTCAAGGCTGGGGACATTATTCATATTCCAGCTGGAAAGAAGCATGGAATTAAAGCTCTTTCTGAATTAGAATTCGTTGAGGTACAAACAGGCGCTGGAATTAGTGATGAAGACTTTACTCGCCTTAACTTTGAGTGGGATGAGGTTATTACACACTTTACTAAATCAAAGGCAAAAGTAATTTTATAAAGTATTAGGGAAAGAAAGGCGATTCTTTCCCTTTTTAGTGTGAGGAGATTGAATTGAAAACCATCGCCTACTATATTTCAGAATATGGATATGGTCATGCTTCGAGAAGTATAGCTGTTATTAGAGAATTACTGAAAGATCCTAAAGTGAGTATTATTGTTTGCCATTCGTTTGCACTTACCTTTATTAAGAGCTCGTTTCAGAGTAAAAGAGTCACTTATAGGTGCATTCAAACAGATGTAGGATACTTTTTAGAAAAGAACTCAATATATCCTGATAAAAATTTACTGTTTAAAGAATATAAAAATTATCTTTTTGATTGGGAAGCCAAGGTAACGGAAGAGAGTGACTTCTTAAAAGCTAATAACGTTAGATTGGTGATATCAGATATATCCCCACTGGCTATTGAGACAGCAAATAAATCAGGTATTCCTTCAATTGGCTTATCAAATTTCACATGGTATACAGCTTATAAGGGATTAATCGAGGAAATAGAGCTAAATCCTTTTAAAGAGATTTATGAAAAAATGAATCATTATTTTGCCCTAGCGGGTAGTCAAGAGTCGTGGAATAGTAAAATTCAGAACTATGGATTTTTCTCAAGGGTTATAGATGAAAAAGAGGTTAACCGAATCCAACAGTTAATTAACCCTACAGGTAACAATAATATAGTATTTCTAGGACTTGGTATGAAGATTGACCTCGATATACTTGAAAGTCTACCTATTTGGGAAAGTCCAAATATATCTTTTATTGTGTCCACTAATGTTAATGTAATTCGGAAAAATGTCTATCAAGTACCAATTGACTACATTGAGACACAAAACTATATAGCAGCATCCGATTTGGTTATATCAAAGGCTGGTTGGGGAACGATAGGGGAGGCTCTGTGCTCAAATACCCCATTATTGATCGTTAACAGACAATCAATGAGAGAAGATCGAAATACTATTCAGTATTTAAAGGAACGTAATTTATGTAAGACAATTGAATGGGATGATTTTAAATCCTTTGAAGTTGATTCTGAATTTATAAAGGAACTATATGAAACAACAAATATAAGAGATAATAAGTTTAGTAATGAGGCTAGTAGAGTGGCAAAGGGAATACTCGAGTTAATGAAATCGTAGCTATATATACATTTAATAGTGGTACACTATTGCTGAAAATTATTATACTAGTATAGTGATGATCATCAGATCTATTAGATAACAAGTTTAAAATAATCCATAAATATGAGGTGAGCAATATGAAAATTGCAGTAGCAGGAACAGGATATGTTGGTTTAGTAACAGGTGTTTGTCTTGCAGAGCATGGTCACTCTGTTACTTGTGTAGACATTGATGAAAATAAAGTAGCCATAATGGAAGCAGGAGTTTCCCCAATTTATGAACCTGGTTTAGAGGAATTAATGAAGAGAAACACAGAGCGATTAACTTATACAACTGATTATCATGCTGCTTATAAAGATGCTGATGTGATTTTTATCGGTGTAGGTACTCCCGAAAAAGTTGATGGATCCGCTAATTTAACTTATGTTTATGGAGTAGCAGAACAAATTGCTAAGAGTATTGAAAAAGACTGTGTAGTTGTTGTGAAATCCACTGTACCTATTGGGACGAACGATAAAGTTGAGGAAATGATTAAACGAAATTTAGTTCA
Organism: Bacillus sp. z14 (2026); assembly: GCF_058313575.1. Taxonomy (NCBI): domain Bacteria; kingdom Bacillati; phylum Bacillota; class Bacilli; order Caryophanales; family Bacillaceae; genus Bacillus; species Bacillus sp. z14 (2026). The sequence continues at coordinate 370,244 of NZ_JBZFQK010000003.1, read as the reverse complement.
TGACGTCAATGTTTACATTGCTTCCAACCCAGAGTTTTTAGCTCAAGGAACAGCAGTTCGTGATACTTTGCAAGCTTCTAGAGTTGTAATTGGCGCTGAAGAAGATTACGCAGCGGAGGTCTTGAAAGAGGTTTATAAAGATTTTAATGCCCCTATCGTTGTAACGAACCGTAAGAGCGCAGAGATGATTAAATACGCTTCCAATGATTTTCTGGCACTAAAAATCTCGTTTATTAATGAGATTGCGAACCTATGCGAAACCATTGGAGCAGATATTGAAGATGTTGCGCTTGGTATGGGCCTTGATGGTCGTATAGGAAATCGTTTCTTAAATGCTGGGATTGGCTATGGTGGTTCCTGTTTCCCTAAAGATACAAAGGCATTACATTGGATAGCAAACTTCCATGATACTGAGTTGAAAACAGTTAAGGCTGCGATTGATGTCAATGAGAATCAAAAACTTAAGTTATTTAAGAAATCACGTAAGTATTATAATAATCTACAAGGGTTAAATGTTGCGGTGTTAGGGTTAACGTTTAAGCCTGGAACGGATGATTTAAGAGAAGCACCTTCATTAGTAAGTATTCCATTGATACTTGAGGATGGAGCAAAAGTAAAAGCATGGGATCCAGTTGGTGTTGATAACTATAAGAAGATATATCCTAATGAAATTACGTACTGCAACTCAATAGAAGATACTCTTAAAGATGCAGACATTTGTTTTATCTTTACTGAATGGGATGAAGTTAAAGATTTTGATTTAGAGAAGTATAGCCAGTTAATGAAGAACCCAATTATCCTTGATGGTCGTAACTGCTATAACTTAACATCTGCCAAAAAAGCGAATGTTGTTTATGAATCCATTGGTAGAAAAACAGTTAATAGCTTAGAAACTGCACTTGTTTAATTTTAAAGCGGGACTTATTTCTATAAGAAATAAGTCCCGCTTTTTTCTATGCAAATCAACCAGTAACTAAATGAAGCAGAAGTTTGATGCAGTCTAGGAAGGCAATGGATACTAAAAGAAATTCCCCATACAAACTCAATTATAAAATTCCCTCATTTATCCATGTTCACAACTCCTTATAAGGTTTGACTACATTTTTGTTTATTTACATGAAATGTTTATTACGAGCCTGATTTGAATGGAATGAAATTATTAATACAAGGTAAGAGGAATGCTGTTAGGTGAAAAAGGCTATTTTGGCAGGTAAAGCTAAAGTTATTGTGTTTATAAATTTTAATAGTAATGATGAAATTTTGAAGGTGGATTGTACTTATGAACGCTGGAAATCAGATTTAAATCAAGTAATAATAGTTGATTAGTTAAAAGTTAAATTAATATAGAATGAGAGAGGAGAATAAAGAGTGAACTGGAAAAGTAATGCAGATAAATGGTTATCATTTGAACAGCTTAATGATGATCTTAAAGAAAAATTAAATGAACTTAAAGAGGATTCAAAAGCTTTAGAAGACCTATTTTATAAACACTTAGAATTTGGTACTGGTGGCATGCGTGGAGAACTTGGTCCAGGTACAAATCGTTTGAATATCTATACTATTCGTAGGGCAGCAGAGGGGCTTGCTCGTTATATAGCGGAACAAGGAGAGCTGGCAAAACAACGTGGGGTTGTCATTGCCTATGATTCTCGTCACAAATCACCGGAGTTTGCATTAGAGGTAGCAAAAACAATTGGGAAATATGGCATTAAAGCATATGTATTTGACGAGTTACGGCCAACACCAGTGCTATCCTTTGCGGTTCGTTATTTGAATGCATTCTCTGGAGTAGTGATTACAGCAAGCCATAATCCACCTGAGTATAATGGGTTTAAGGTATATGGAGAAGATGGGGGCCAGATTCCTCCAGAAGCAACCGATACGATTATTCGTTATGTCGAAGCAATTGAAAATGAATTGACTGTTGAAGTCGCAGAAGAAAAAGAACTTCTTTCAAGTGAGGTATTAACATATATAGGGGAAAAGGTCGATCAGGCGTATATTCAGCAATTAACCACTTTGCAATTGAACCCTGAGATGGTCGCTGATGTCGCGAAAGAGCTGAAAATTGTCTACTCCCCGTTACATGGGACAGGGAATAAACCGGTACGTGCAGGTCTTAAGGCATTTGGTTTTGAAAACGTAACAGTTGTCAAAGAACAGGAGTTACCAGTTGCAAACTTTTCGACTGTTCAATCCCCAAATCCAGAAGAGCATTCTGCGTTTGAGTTGGCTATTCAATATGGGAAGAAGATTGATGCCGATATTCTCATGGGAACGGACCCGGATGCAGACCGTCTTGGGATAGCTGTGAAGAATGAAGCAGGAGAGTATGTCGTCTTAACGGGAAACCAAATCGGTGCTTTGATGCTGGAATACTTGCTTTCTCAGAAGAAGGAAAAAGGAGAGCTTCCTGCAAATGGAGCTGTCATTAAAACCATCGTAACATCTGAAATTGGTCGTGCTATTGCTGAGCATTATGGTATTGTTACTCTTGATACATTAACTGGTTTTAAATTTATTGGAGAAAAGATTAAAGAATTTAAAGTAACCAATGAACATACTTTCTTGTTCGGCTATGAGGAAAGCTACGGTTATTTGATTGGAGACTTTGTCCGTGATAAGGATGCTGTTCAATCAGCGATATTCGTGGCTGAAGTGGCGGCTTACTATAAAACGAAGAACATGACGTTGTACGAAGGACTGCTATCTATTTTTGAAAAGTATGGGTTTTATCAAGAAGCCTTGCAAAGTATTACACTTAAAGGAAAAGACGGCGCAGAGCAGATTGCAAGATTGATGGAGACATTTAGAAATGAACAATTAGTTGAAATTGCTGGTGTGAAAGTTATTGCGGTTGAGGATTATTTAGCTTCTATTCGAGTTGTAGATGGACAAGAAGAGAAAATTGAATTGCCCCGTTCGAACGTGTTGAAGTATCATTTAGCTGATGGATCCTGGATTGCTTTACGTCCATCTGGAACAGAGCCAAAAGCGAAATTCTACTTTGGTGTGAAGGGCCAAACGATGGTGGAGAGTAGTGATAAGCTGGAAGCTGTTCAGAATAGCTTGATGAGCAAAGTAAATTCTTTATTACGTAACATCAATAGATAAGAAGAAGGTGTTAGGATGGCGATACTTATTACAGGGGGAGCAGGCTATATTGGCTCTCATACAGTGAAGTACTTTTTAGACCAGAACGAAGAAGTGGTTGTTGTTGATAATTTACAAAGTGGACATAGAGAGGCAGTAGACGTTGATCATTTTTATGAGATTGATCTTAGAGATAAAGAAGATTTAGATCGTGTCTTTAAGTCTCATAATATCGAGGCTGTTATTCACTTTGCTGCTAACTCATTAGTTGGAGAAAGCATGAGTAGGCCTTATGAATATTATCATAACAATGTTTACGGCATGATGTGTTTGTTAGATGTCATGAAAAATAATAACGTCAACAAAGTAGTATTTTCCTCCACAGCGGCTACTTATGGTGAACCAAAGAATATTCCAATCATTGAAAATGATAAAACAAATCCTACCAACACCTATGGTGAAACCAAACTTGCGATGGAAAAAATGATGAAGTGGTTTGACCAAGGATATGACATAAAATATGTTTCTTTAAGGTATTTTAATGCTGCTGGAGCACATCAGAGTGGAAATATTGGAGAGATGCATGACCCAGAAACACATCTTATTCCATTGGTTTTGCAGGTTCCGCTTGGTCAACGGGATAAAGTTTATATGTTTGGTGATGATTATCCTACAGAAGATGGAACGTGCATCCGTGATTACATTCATGTAATGGATTTAGCATCAGCGCATTATCTAGCATTAGAATACTTAAGAAAAGGAAATGCTAGTGATATCTTTAACCTTGGTAATGGGAATGGATACTCTGTTAAAGAGGTTATTGATGTAGCAAGACATATAACAAACCATTCTATCCCAGCAGAAGTTAAAGAAAGAAGAGCTGGAGACCCTGCTGTCTTAATTGCTTCGTCACAGAAAGCAAAAGACATATTGGGTTGGAAACCGCAGTATGATTCTTTAGAAAAAATCATTTCGGATGCATGGAATTGGCATAAGAATAATCCTAAAGGTTATATGTCGAAATAATAGCTGTGTGTTGAACTAATTCAAAAGACTAGGATAGAAGTTAAACCCAGTATTCTCTAAATATATCAAGACGTACAATGGTTTACGGAGAATTATATAGAAGTAGATTATTATATTTTCTTAATAAATAAAGAGTGTTTCAAAAAGTGGAGAAAACGTAACGTTTTCTCCACTTTTCTACTATAAAATGCCTCAAAATTACTCCCCAACACTAGTACTACTAAAAATAAATTCACGATATCTTCTAAGAAGGAACCTCGAATTTTAAACTAGGATATTGAAGAAGATAATTTCATCTTTTATTCAAAAAATTTTTTTTATGTAAGGTATTTTGGCTATTCATTTTAAGATATGTGTATGAAAAATTGCTACGTAGATAGAACCCTTTTCCTGCATCAAAAGATAAGATGAATGAACATAAAAAAGAATGGAACCCATAGTCCCACTCTTTTTTTTACATATTGTAGAGCAGCACTTGTAATCCTAAAATGATTCCAACAGCTACTACAATTAGGCCTGCATAGGTTGCAGTCTTTTTAAGTTTTCTTTTTCTGTACATTTCCTCAGGAGTTTGATAGTAATTCAATTTCGTGCCTCCTCGTTTTGGTAACTGGCTGACTTAGCTAGCATGAGACGAGCCTTAGTCCCTTTAGTTTTGCGTCACTAGTTTTCGCTAGCTTTGCTTTTTCGACGTTTAATATAATGGTACAAAATGTATTAAATATAAAATAGGGAACAAAGTCGCATTTTGTCAAAAAATAGAAGAAAATTTTAAGAATTATACCAACTTAAACAATAGCAGTATTTAAAATTAACTGTCAATACTGGTTTTTTAAATGGATAAATCTACCTAAACTCTGGATAATCCTCTTCTCTAATTACTTACAGTCATTGATTACTCTGTTCTGTCTTTATGGCATTTCCTCTCAATCTTCCAGAAAGCTCCCATAATAAATGGATGAATCAATCCGGCAACATTTCAGTATTCGCTGCCGCAGAACCTGCTAGAACATAAGTTGTAAAGTAGCTTACATAGATTTAATTAACAAGCATACTGCTCTCTCGGGAAAATTGGAGATGGTCCGGATATTTTTTTGTTATTTTAGAGGGATAGAATGGGATATGTAGTATTAGTTATATAAGTTGAAAAATAAAAACGGTGGGAAAGGATATATATATATAAGAATCGGGAAAAGAGGCAGTAAGCCTTAGAACAAAATATATAGAGGAACGTAAATTTGATTTATTAAAAGAGGCAAAAACCCCTTGAGCTTGAAATTATGCATTATATTTTCCCGGGAGACCAATAGAGAAAACTTTACCTCAACCCGACGATAATAGACTGCTAAAAGTAATTCCAGCAGTCTGCAGAAGATTATATCATACTATTAATTATGATTTTTATATTCAACTTGAAGTTATCGTTTTAAATCATGAAATTCTATCTCTAGCTTGCAAGGTAGGGGCGACTGGTTGACCGTTAGAATTTTGTTTAGGTACTGATTTTTTCAATTGTCCTATGATATAAGAGCCAAATGGTAAGAGTGAAATTAGTTTGATCAGACTCATACTGATTAGCAAGGAAACAAAAAATAAGGCTAATACTCTTGTTGATGTATGATCAAAGAAACCAGCAATATATGGTGCTACAAGCCGTTGAACCTGCCAATGAATTAAATAGATACCGAATGAATAATTACTAATTATATTGATAATACGATAATTCGGTATTTTCTGACCCCATGCCAGGATCAATGCACTTGTAACTATAACAAATAATAATAAATCGAATCTTTTAGATGATACGCTGGTATTTCCAGATTCATAGGAAATATACATAACGGCTAAAGAGATAATAAATAGAAGCACCGTCATCCACCTATATTTCATTAACATCTCTGAAACAATTTTATAATTTTTACCCACAGCATATGCAATAGTGAAGTAAGCAAACCAAGCAAGAAAAGGTATGTGTATAGTCATTCCATATTGTGCTGAAAGCTCTGGATTTAGCCTTATCATATCTAAGTAAAATGACATTAGATATATACTTAATGGTATCATCCAAACCATAGAAAGCTTAAACTTCGTTACAATATAATGAAGAATATAAAATTGGAAAATAATCAGTATAAAATATCCTTCATATCTGCCGAATACAGCATTATTAATGATCTTCTCTGGAAGGTCTGTATTTGGATTTAAATAAAACGTTACAAATGCATCAATTAAAGCGAAGGCTAAATAAGGAATAAAAATAAACTTTAATCTTTTCATCCAAAAGTTTTGAGGAAGCTTAGATGGATACCTATTAGCCAAAATAATCTCCGATAAAACAATAAATGTTGGAGTAGCATAACATAATAGCATCCTATAAAAATGATAGTTTGTTATCTCGGGATAGCCAATACTTCTGCCAATTTGAGTCGTACAATGTAATAAAACGATACTTAGACAAGCAATAACACGCAGTAAATTCCATTCTTTAATCACGATTCTACCACCTAATCATTAAATTCTGTCTTATTGTATCATTCATCGTTATCTGTATAAAGAAAAATGTGGAAAAATACAACTTGGGTCATATAGGTGAATAAAGTTAAAGAGATTATAAGGTATTTAAATAATGATGATAGTTAACTATTGATATTCAAATACTGAGATATTAAACAAGTTATACCGTTTTATCATATAGGTCTATTATTTAGTTGGGGTATTAGTTATATAGAATGAATAATAATACTGAAAAGGGGATGCGTATGAAAAAAATTACGAAAGCCATCATACCGGCAGCAGGTCTGGGAACTAGGTTTTTACCAGCCACTAAGGCCATGCCAAAGGAAATGCTGCCAATAGTTAATAAACCGACCATTCAATACATAGTAGAAGAAGCTGTTGCATCAGGGATTGAGGACATAATCATCGTAACAGGTAAGGGTAAGAGAGCCATTGAGGATCATTTTGATCATGCTTATGAATTGGAGCAGAATTTAAAAGAGAAACGTAAATTCGATTTATTGGAGGAGGTACAGAAGCCATCTGAGCTTGCGAACATCCATTATATTCGCCAGAAGGAACCAAAGGGTCTAGGTCACGCCATTTGGTGTGCACGGAATTTTATTGGAGATGAGCCTTTCGCTGTATTGCTCGGAGATGATATTGTCGTACATGATAAGCCATGCTTGCTCCAGTTAATCGATCAGTACGAGGTACTCGACTCTTCAGTTATCGGCATTAAAGCAGTTCCTGACAATGAAACCGACCGGTATGGTATTATCGATCCTATTCATATGGATGGGCGTTGCCATCTGGTAGACAGCTTTGTAGAAAAGCCAGTGAGAGGAACTGCACCTTCTAATCTGGCTATTATTGGACGATATATTTTTAAGCCAGAGATATTTGATTTTCTCGGTGAAATGGAAATAGGAGCGGGTGGTGAAATTCAGTTGACCGATGCCATTCAAAAGCTCAATCAAATCCAGCGTGTCTATGCCTATGAATTTGAAGGGGAACGATATGATGTAGGTGAGAAGCTAGGGTTTATCAAGACAACGATTGATTTTGCTTTGAAAAATGAAGAAATAAGAGAGGATGTTCTGCAATATATTGCCCGGTTGATTGAGATGGAGAGAAGATGAGTTTATTTTATGGAGTAGAATGATTAGAACATATTCCATTCTACTCCATCTATATGAATGGATCATCCATTGGATTGTTCACCTGAAATATAAAATTTCTCTATTTCATTAAGCTTTAAATGTAAGTAATAATTTTTTTTGTTTAAATCCTTTTTTATTTCGGGATTAGTGCAGGAATCTGCTTTATTGATAAGGCGTTTTAGTCTGTATTTATACCAAAGATGTTTTAGTAGTATCATTTTAGCACCTCATTTTGTTCAGTATATAAAAAATATATTCCCTTCTAATTCTAAAATAATCCATTTGTCCTGAATATAGGTAAAAGGACTGAGTCTTTTTTTGCAGAAAAAAAGACCGAACACTCTAATGTCTAGTCAGATTAGTCTTCTTTTTGTTCAATTAGAGGGGTAAGGTCCTGTAGCACCTCTTTTAATTCAGTGCTTTGATGCTTCGAATCATCGTATACATTTTTGATCACCTTTTGGGCTTCTTTTAGCTTTTTTTGCTGCTGGTCATTAATTGATTTTCGTTCATTTTCGAGTTGTGTTTCTTCTAGGCTCTGGTTTGCCTGATCCTTCGTGTATTGCTTGTACGCTTCTGCACGGGACTTCTCAATTTTCGCATGATAATGGTTATTCCCATAGACTAAAAATCCAATAGACAGTAGAACTGTTACACCTGTAATCCATATTCGCTTCATAGCTCACCTCTTATTCTTTTTACAAATATTAACACGATGATTGAAGTCTGAATAGGCTATCACAGTAAGTTTTTTAGCGTCTGAAATAGCCTGTTCGATATAGTTGATGAGATATAGGTAGGATATTTTTTCAGGAATATAAACAGTTTAACGGACCATTAATTTGTATATGAATAAAAACCGGAATTTGTAAATTATGCCTATGAGTTCCTGGGATAATTTTTATGATCCAGGGTAATAGAGAATAGCGAAAGATTATATTAATAATGGAGTTTATTATCTATAATATATATGTATATGGTAATATGAGGATGTTTTTTAATGTTTCCTTTGTTCAAATTATGCTTACTTGTTAGTATAGGATATATGAACTAACTTGAGTTTTTAAGTTCAACGTTTATTGATTGTCGAAAAAGGAGAGTTCCTATGGCTCAAAAAATAAAGGTAATGACTGTTTTTGGTACAAGGCCGGAAGCGATTAAAATGGCTCCCTTGGTTAAAGAGTTAGAAAAGTATCCAGAGCAAATTGAAACGATTGTTACGGTAACAGCACAGCATCGTCAAATGCTTGATCAGGTACTTGATATATTTGATATTAAACCGGATTATGACTTGAATATTATGAGAGATAAGCAAACATTGGCAGGAATCACGACCCGTGCACTTGAAGGGCTCCACGAGGTAATGGGGGAGGTTAAACCGGATATTGTCCTTGTCCATGGTGATACGACCACAACCTTCGTAGCAAGCCTTGCAGCGTTTTATCAATCCATACCGGTTGGGCATGTCGAAGCGGGCTTGCGGACACATGATAAATATTCTCCATATCCTGAAGAAATGAATCGTCAGCTTACTGGGGTCTTAAGTGATCTGCATTTTTCACCTACCTATCAATCAAAACTCAATTTATTAAACGAAAATAAACCGGAGGGATCAATCTTTATCACCGGAAATACGGCGATTGATGCATTGAAAACAACCGTGAAAGAAACCTATTCTCACCCTATTTTAGATACTTTGGGAGAAGACCGTCTTGTCTTAATGACAGCCCATCGCAGAGAGAATCAGGGTCAGCCGATGCGTAATATGTTTAAAGCCATTCAGCATTTGACTGAAGTCCACCAGGATATTCAAGTGGTCTATCCTGTCCACTTAAACCCTGTGGTTCGAGAGCTGGCAGCTGAAATTTTGGGTGAAAATCCGCGTATTCATTTAATAGAACCATTGGATGTGATAGATTTTCATAACTTTGCATCCAGATCCTATTTAATCCTGACTGATTCAGGCGGTGTTCAGGAAGAAGCTCCATCACTTGGGGTTCCGGTATTGGTATTAAGAGACACGACAGAGCGTCCGGAAGGAATAGAAGCCGGCACATTGAAGCTCGCAGGTACAGATGAGGATGTGATTTTCAATATGGCAAATGAGCTTTTATCAGATGAAAAGACACATGCCAAAATGGCGAAAGCATCCAATCCTTATGGAGATGGTGAAGCTTCCAAACGTATTGTCGAGGCTATTCTTTATTATCAAGGGAAAAGAAATGAAAGACCGTTAGATTTTTTGTCATCTAAGTAGAGGATTGTTTCATCAGCATTACTATTATGTGTCAAAATCTTTCATATATTTACAACATATAGATTAATTTGTATAATTAGGTAATGGTTATTGAAGGAGAAAAGTAAGATGACAAATGAACTAAAATACAGAGAGACTGAAGATACTCAGGCAAGAGCATTTATGGACCTAATCAGAAATGCCTACAATCGTGGAACAACAGATGAAACATTAACTGCACAGGAATTCATCGAAGAGATTAAATCAGAAATCAAGAATATCTATAAATGAGGAAAAGGATTAAGCAGTCTGCTTAATCCTTTTCTAATTACTTATTGATTTGTAAATGTTTTTTTAATGTATCCTTTAAGTTTGTTAAGGAATTATCAGAAGGGATATAGTAATAGACTTTATTAATTTTTGTACCTTGACCCTCAAGCTGCAGCTGTTCTAACGACTTGGCTGCTTCTTTATAATTACTCTGGATGCTGACCATTTGAGAGAAGCTGATATCAGTCTTCACATTATCACCAAGTGCATCCAAAATCCCATCAAAGCGGGTTAGAGAAGAAAGGCTTGCCCCTTCTTTAAGGACCGCCTGGATAATCTGTCTTTGCCTCATTTGGCGTCCGAAATCTCCACGTGGATCCTCATATCTCATTCGTGAGTATTTTAGGGCCTGCTCACCATTCAAAGTAAGGGTTCCTTCTGCGAAGTGCTGCCCCTCATAAGTAAAATCAAGATCATTTACAACAGTGACGCCGCCAACAGCATCGACGATATCTTTAAATCCTTCCATGTTAACCTGTACATAATAATCAATTGGAATATCAAGGAAGTTCTCTGCTGTATCCATGGACATTTCCACACCGCCAAAGGCATATGCGTGGTTGATTTTATCATCTATTCCTTTTCCGATAATTTCCGTCCTTGTATCGCGAGGGATACTTACCATTTTGACTGATTCGAGGATTGGATTTACCGTCAGAACAATCATTGTATCGGAGCGTCCCTTGTCGCCTTCTCTTTCATCTACACCTAATAAAAGTACAGAAAAAGGTGTCTTATCCTTCAAGCTGACCTTCTCTACCCTCTTTTTAGAGCCTTCCCGGCTAGTTGGATCGTGCATAGCATCTAAGGCGTTATCGAAGGAACGATACACCGTAAAGGCAAATACACCGCCAACTAAAACAAATAGCCCTATAATTCCCAAAACGACTTTCTTCCACGTTTTCATCTTTTTCTTTTTTGTTCTATCTGTTCTCATATAGATCCCCGTTTTCTACAAAATATAACAATCTATTTATATTATATAATATTTATATATGATTGAAACGAAGAAATTACATATAGTACTTTTATTAATTAATATTAATTTAAGAGTACCTATAATGTAATAAAAAAAATCCAGCCTAACAATTAGGCTGGATCCTGAGTTTAATAGAATCTCTTGAAACTAGAAAAGTGCTTCTTATAATATGAATTACTTAAGCTTACAATTCTAACGCCGCTATTATCTGCATTGATGAACTGATTATTTCCTATATAGATCCCTAAATGAGAAATTCCCTTTTTATAGGTATTCTCGAAAAATACTAAGTCGCCCGGCTTCGGATTATCTACATAATAAGAACGGTCATAATAGCCTGCTGCTGAGTAGCGATTAATATCATATCCGGCCTTGTTAAATACATAATAGATAAAACCACTGCAGTCAAAGCCTGATGTGCTGGTGCCGCCAAAGACATATTTGGTTCCAATAACCTTTTTACTTTCATCGATTAGCCTAGAAGTGAAAGTGGAATTGCCGATTTGACTATCTGAATCATCTCGTACAATTTCATCTTGTTTAGGAGCTGGTTTGCTTGCAGAGTTACCTGATAACTTTAGTGTTTGTCCTACATAAATCATATCTGATTTAAGGTTATTTAATGATTTTAACTGTGCCACTGTCATTCCATATTGCTGACTGATTCTGCCCAACGTATCTCCGCCCCTTACAGAGTATGTTGTATTGGTTGATGGAGTTGGAGTTTTAGGTACAGTTGGCTGTTTGGGTGGATTGGTTGTAGTCACAACTGCCACCTTTAGTTTCTGCCCAACATAAATTAAATCGGACTTAAGATTGTTAAGGGTTTTTAGCTTGGCTACCGTTAATCCGTACTTTTTTCCAATTTGGCTTAGGCTATCGCCACTCTTCACGACATACACTGTAGTTTTTGAGGTAGAGGGGGACTTAGGGGATGTAGTGACTGGTTGATTAATAACCGCTGTAGTCCTTGAAACTTTAAGCACCTGATTTGGATAAATGATGGTACTTTTTAGATTATTCCACTCTATTAGATTGTTAATGGAGACTTTATACTTGGCTGCAATCTTAGAGAGGCTGTCTCCTGATACAACTTTATATGTTTTAGCAGAGCTTGTCTGGGATGGAATTTTGGCTTGGGCGGTCTTTTTAGTTGTTGCCTGTTTGGTAGGACTAGTAGATATAATCTTTAATACTTGGTTGGGATAAATCAAGTCGGATTTTAGTTGGTTTACTTGTTTAAGAGCAGCTACAGTTGTTCCGCTTTTATTGGCAATAGCCGACAAGGTATCTCCTTTTTTTATTGTATATGAATTGGAATCGGCAGATGCAGATCCTGCATATGTTGCAGAAAGTATGGCGACGGCAGCGAATGCGACAGCTTTTGATTTCATTTTGGACTCCCCCTTTGAAAGTATCTCCTATAATATGGTAACACAAGGAAGGGGGTTTGGGAACTTTTTCTATTTTTATGATAAAAAAGAACTATGTGAGTTTATAGGGAATAATGGTAAAATTGGTCGAATTATATATTTATATAAGTGAGAAGAGGAGCAGTAGAATGAAAAGAATGATAGTGGCGCTGAGCATTATCGCTTTTGTGTTGGCGCCGTTAACTCCTGTCGAAGCAGCTATACAAAACTCAAAAAATAGCAAAGAAACGACTGATAGGGTTATTGTGAAGGTCAGCCATTCGAAGCTTTTAAACCGATTTCTTCAATAACAAATCAGTTTAAATGTTAAAGGGGTTAAAAAGTTTGATGTTAGATTCCGCAGTGCAGAAAATAACGGTAATTATAGAACGATTAATTTTGTGAATGTAAAAATTAAATAAAAATCTTTAAGTCTTTGCTATGTTGGTGGGACTTTTTTAATCTTGGTTTTTGAGATGAGGGCGATTACTTATATAATCGTCTTTTTTATGTCCATTTAAGATGGTGATGCTTATTGTTACGCTGCAAGCACACTAGTAAATAGATTGATAGATAGGGGGAAGAGAGTGGAAGAATATAAAGAATATAAGAAGAGGTTATAGTGCAACTGCCAAATGACATCTTTGGTAATTAATAAGCCCCCCCTGGAATAAGGAGGGGCTTTCTTTTACTAGTTGACAGGATATTTATTTGTTTTTAATAGAATTGTTTCACGGTCATCTTCTACCACGAAATAAACTTTTTTTGGATTGCCTTTTACTTTAAAAGTTGATGTACCCTCATCTGAGGTCAACCAGGTAATGGCGAGTTCATCATTAGATTCATCAAAAAGTTTAGCATATTTAGGTATTCCCTCTGCATGTACTATGATTTCATCGCCACTCTTAGTTATATGGACTTTTGGTTTCTTTGTCCATCCTAAGGTGTAATCAGAAAAATCTTTAGTAGCTAAGGAAGTCTTTGTGAAATACCTTTTACCATGAAGGATGTCGTACTGAAGCATTTGTAGATCCTTCATTTCAGCTGTGAAGTCTCCCATTTCCTTTGTAAATTGCTTGTAAGGGAAGTAAGACGTTCCGCTCTCTGTAACTTGGGTCAACAGGTTTGTGATTGCATTCCCTTCTATATTAGCCATATCCATAACGATTTGGCTGAACATATTTGGTGTAACATTTCTTTCAAGCGGCTTGTTTTCTTTACTATTCCAGATAAAGTAAGGGACTTTATGAAGCTTCATCCAGTCCTCGAAGCTGCCATTTAGGCTGGCAGTATAATTTAATCCTTCTTTTCCGTACACAGTTTGAAAGGGTGTGAACCCAGGGAAATGGTCACCCCAAAAGACGACAATGGTAGGTCGTTCAAGTTTCTTTAGTTCCTGCAAAAATCTGCCCAAATCTTTGTCCACGCTGTTTAATTTATTTACATAGGTACCAAAGGTTTCGTAAGTGTTCACTTCCATTTTAGTTTTATCAAGAAAAGGTGAGCCTTTTTTTGCTCTTGGATACGGCATGTGGCCTTCAAGTCCAACAGCATGAATAAAGGAAGGATTCTCATTTTCCTTCACAATTTTTAAAATAGAATCAGTCATATGTCGATCGGAGGGGTAGCCTTTCCCGCTATTGAATGGAAAATCAAGATTCATAAAATCACCAGGTATAAACCGGTTGAATCCCAAGTTTTTATATGCGGTGGCACGCTGATAATACCAATTCTTAAAAGCATGAATAGCTGTTGAGTGATACCCTGCTTCGTTAAATTCCCTTGCAACGGATGGAACTGGATGATTTAAATATTGATTATAGGCTACATCATCTCCGGGGAGGAATTGTCTGCTTAAACCAGTTACCGCCTCAAATTCGACATTTGCCGTTCCTCCGCCATACTCGGGTGAATACATAAACCCGTGCATTGATTCCTGGAAAGCCTTTCTGAAATTAGGCGTGGGATCCTCCTTGAAATATTTCTCACCCCAAAGATATGGATCAACGAAGGCTTCGCTCATGATGTAAATCACATTTGGTTGTTCGCTTTCTTCATTTGTTTGTTTCATCGTTTCGGGTTGATATTTTTCAGCGAGCGCTTTAATTTTAGCTTCAGAATACCCTGCGGGTGGCTGGATTTGTGCCTTCTTTGCAAAGAGAGTGAAATTGCCTATTAAGCCATTTTCGCTGATGCCCAGTTCCGGTCGCCAGCGTGTATACCAAAGATTAGCCTGGGCCATTGGAGATATCGGTTTCTCATTCCATAATATAAGGAGAAAAACGAATGAACCAGTAAACAGTAGAGTCTTGGGAATCCAAAACTCTTTCCCTTTTGGTAAGAAGTAGATGATCAGTATACCGACAATTAAAATTACAAGTCCCAATATAATAGGTTTCATTGGTAATTCTAGATTATCTAACCCCTGCAATTCCTTAATAAGACTTATATCGGATAACATAATGGGGCTATTTCGCAATTCAAGTTTCATTTGATTAGCAATCGTAAAGAGAATGAATAAACCGCTTATGACTAGAGAAGTAACATAATATAATTTACGTGGAAGTATACAGAATAGATTAATTACGGCAAAATAAATCAGATAATTTAATAGGAAGGCTTTCGTCTTTAAATTAAAAAATTGATCGAGTGTGTATAAATTCAGGTCATTCCTGACCATGGTTTCACAGATAATCATGACACCTAACGGTAAGAGAAAGATAAAACATATAGTCATAATGGAAAGCCAAATAGAGACTTTCATTTTTTTATTCACACAGACGGGCGAATGTAATTGCTTTCTTGTTTCCAGCAAAGCTAGCTTCCTCCTTGAAAAAATATAATATTACAAAATGTTATCGCATACATGGTCATTTTAACCTAAGTTGTCAGAATAATATATATAAAAATGTATTTTTTGGAAAAACGGTGTGGTAAAAATTTCTAGATGGTATTATACTAAGTTTGGAGTGTAATATTTTTGTAACATTACTTTCGTAGGAGGAAGATTATGAAACGGATAGCTTTGTCTTTAGTTGCTTTTATGCTGTTATTCACAGTTATAAAGCCGGTGGTAGGTTTCGCTGCAATTAATGAAGGGGATTTTGACAAGTTTGCCGAAACAGAGGGGATTTCACCAGATCAATTAGAAGAACTCATACTTACATACTTCGGAAAAGAATATACAGAGTATAACTCGATTGATGAGTTGAAAGTAGCATTGGGTGAAAAAATAACTGAAGAAAATCTTCAAGAGCTGATTGAAACATACGGATTTACCGACAAAGATGAATTGATGGATGAATTGGAATACGAAGATGGCTACGATAAGTCTAAATCAATTGAGGACACCTACGTTTATTTAAATATTTTAGAGCATGCATTAAGCTGGGAAGAATTTGAGGGCACTGAAATAACAGATGAATCCTTGAAACAATGGCTTGTGGATTACGAAATGACTTTAGAGGAATTAAATGAATTGCTAACCAGCAATGGAGACAGCTTATCTAATTATCAATACCTTGAAGATCTTGAAGCAGCTATTTTAGGTTATATGTTTATTGATGCATTATTAGAAGGGCTTGCTGAATTCGGAATTGATAGGCAAGAGTTAGAGAATTTAGAAAAACACATCTCTGCCATAGATTTTGACGATCCTGCGCTTGAGGAGAAACTCCTGGAATTAGAAAAACGAGCAGATAATTTACCGGAATTTGAGAGTTCTTCAGAGTTAACTGAGGCACAGATGAAAGAGATTGTAGCTTTGTTTAATGAAGTTTTGGACATCTACCAAATGAAAGCTAAATTTCATTTAACGAAAGATGGCAGCAAAAAGGCGATTTCCATTGATGAACTTATGGTACTTGAATCAACTAATGGTGCAGATCTGCTAATCGAGCTTTATAATAAACAAGGTGAATTACTTGCAGACATGATTATTACAGCAGAAATGTTTGGTTCTGATTTAATTGATAAGGTTACTGAACCGGTTAAGACAGTTCCAAAGCCACTGGTGGAGAATAAGGTAGGGAAAATCGAGAATAAAGAAGGAAAAGCCATTAATAAAACAATTAGTGGCGGTAAATTGCCTAATACAGCCGGCAATTATGCTGAAGGTGTATTACTAGGAATAGGAGCCTTGGCAGCAGGAGCCGGACTATTATTCTTCCGTCGGAAAAATAAGGATGCTGCATGATTCCTAAAGCAAGAATAGTGGTGCTTTTGGCCGGCATTCTGATCTTCATAGGTGCTGGCATGATAGTGAAGTATGGTCTGCCTCTTATAACGGCAAAAGCGCCTGAGCCGGTAATAGTCGAAGAGACTCCCGAACCTGCATCTGTTTCCGAGTCGCAAGTTACGAATCAATCGGATGATTTATATAAAGTGTACCCAAAAAAGGGTGAAGAATTCGGTGAGTTAATTATCCCGAAGATATCAGCTTATCTCCCGATTATTGAAGGAACAGATGAAGATGAACTGGAAAAGGGTGTAGGACACTATTCAGACAGTGTACTGCCTGGAATGAAAGATAATTCAGTTCTATCTGGCCATCGTGATACAGTATTTCGTAAACTCGGGCAGGTTGGTAAAGGCGATGAATTGATTGTTCAAACAACGGCTGGGACTTTTACCTATAAAGTATTTGGCGTCCGAATTGTAGATGCAGATGATCGGACCGTTATTGTGCCTAAGTCACGTCCTGTTCTGACAGTCACTACATGTTATCCATTTGATTATATAGGGGATGCGCCGCAGCGTTATATACTGTCAGCCAATTTAATAAAAATGGAAAGACACTAGAGTGGTTTATTCTAGTGTCTTTTTTTTGAATTATATTGATGAGATTTAGAGCAATACCCTTTTTTTGGGAGAAAAAATTAATTTACGCAATATAAGAAAAAGGGTACAATGATGTAAGACTGAAAATGACTTCTATGTTTTTTAATATATATAAAAGGAGAAAACCAATGCAAAATAGGCAAAATATGCGCAAGGTAAGGCGTAGACGGAAAAATAAGAAACGCATTGCAGCGGTCATCTTATTTCCTATTCTTATTGTTATTTTAGTTGCTGGTGGTTATGCAGGTTACTTATATGTGAAGGCTCAAAATGTACTCTCTGAATCATATGATGAAAATTTTGCAAACGATGGACGGGGAGTAAATCCTGCTAAAGATAATGTATCCGTATTATTTATGGGAGTAGATGATAGCAGTGTGCGCAATAATGAAAAAGGTTCCAGAACAGATGCGCTTATGCTTGCTACATTCAATGATAAAGAAAAAACAGTTAAATTGTTAAGTATACCGCGTGACTCATATGTATACATCCCTGGGAAAGATAACTATTCAAAAATTACTCATGCCCATGCATATGGCGGGGTAAAATATACAATCGATACAGTCGAAGAATTACTGGATGTTCCAGTTGACTACTATGTGAAAATGAACTTTAATGCCTTTGTTGATGTAGTTGATGCATTGGAAGGCATCGAAGTTAATGTACCTTATACATTCTCAGAGCAAAACTCAAATGATGAGCAAGGTGCGATCACTCTTGAAGAAGGTTTACAAACATTAAACGGTGAAGAAGCATTGGCATTGGCCAGAACAAGAAAGAAAGACAGTGATATTGAGCGTGGTAAACGCCAGCAAGAGATTCTGACAGCTATTATTGACAAGGCAGCATCAGCTAAATCGATTACGAAATATGCCGATGTCATCGAAGGAATCGGTAAAAATATGAAAACCAATATGACATTCAAAGAAATGAAGAGCTTCTCAAGCTATGTATTGGCAGCATCCAACCTTCAAATCGAATCCATTAGTCTGGAAGGGAAGGATTCTTACATTGGCGGTACGTATTATTATCAATTAGATGAGCAATCCCTGGCAAATATCAAACAGGAGCTTCAAGCTCATCTTGATTATAAAAAGGATGCAGAAACAGAATCCATTCCCAATGATTCAGTTATAGTTGAATAAAGATTAATAAACATCAACCCCTAATTCTTAAATAGAATTAGGGGTTTTTAGCATTTAAAGAGATATTGGTAGGTACAAGACTGTATTCATTATGCGCAAGTTCAAAAGAATAGCAAGCGTATGGTATTTTTTAATGAGCATTAATGAAATGAAGCGGAAGCGACAGTTTCCAGTCCAACAATTATAATCCCATTAAAAAAGCTGCCATTTATTTGTATGGCAGCTCTAACAATTATTATTAAAATCTTTCTTTTGAATCAGCTGAACGTAATGCTAAAAGTTTGTGCAATGGTCTATGATTTTCGCCAAGAAGGCCAATTCGTTCAACCATCAATTCAAGTGCTATAAGCAGAATAAAACTGAAGAATATTCCGCCCCATAGTGTGGCCATACTAAAGATGAAAGCAGCCAGTCCAAAGACAGCAGCCATTGCATAAATCATCAGTACAGTGGTTCTATGGGAATAGCCTAATCGCAATAAGCAGTGATGCAAATGAGACTTATCCGGTGCATGCAGTGGTTTCTTCTGCAGGAACCTCCGTACCATTGCAAAGAACGTATCAGAAATTGGTACACCTAGTATTATAATCGGTATGACTAAGGAAATTACCGTAATATTTTTAAATCCTAACAGGGATAGTACGGATATCATGAATCCAAGGAACATAGCTCCTGTATCTCCCATGAATATTTTGGCTGGGAAGAAATTGAATTTCAAAAATCCTAATGTACTTCCAGCAAGAATCAAAGCAATCATGGCAACGAACATATCGCCAATTCTAAAGATAGCCATCGCGGAGATGGTTAATAACGCTATTGTTGAAACACCTGCTGCCAATCCATCCAATCCGTCAATTAGGTTAATAGCATTCGTGATGCCCACAATCCAAATAACGGTGATTGGGATCGCCATAAATCCAAATTCAATCGTTTCCCCAAACGGTGTATTAATATAGTTAACCTGGATATCGCCGACAATAACAATAATTAAAGCGGCAGCAATTTGCCCGATTAACTTCACTTTTGCATCCAATTCATATTTGTCATCAAATATACCAAGAATTAAGATGACTGCTGCACCAAAAAACATGGCTGAAAATGTGTCTGAACGGGCAATTTCCGGTGAAAAAATCGGAAGCGTTATAATAAAGCTGAGGAAAATTGCTAATCCGCCCATGCTTGGCATCACTTTTATGTGCACTTTTCTATTATTGGGAGCATCGGTTGCTCCTATTTTATGCGCTAATTTAATTACAAATGGGGTGATGAGTATGGTTAGGCATATGGCAACTAAAAAAGCTGCAATTAACAAATTGTCCACCCTCTATCTTATAAGTCTGAATATAAATACCCAATATGATTATTTTTAAACCAAATTGCAGTAAATATAATAGTAGATTGAAATAGTTGTATAAATATATCAACCTCAACTATCAATTATATACGGTTTATGTCAAAACCTCTACTAAAAATTGATTTTCTCTAGTATTTTTACAAAATATGTAATTTATAAATGTCTATTTCTAGTTTAATTCTACAGAACTAGGATAGAGGGATGTGAAAAATTAACAAAATGAGCTGAAAGGGAATAGGTTTCCTTTCAGCTCATTTAAGCAATTTATGTTTTAAAACTCTTAGAAGAAATAAGGGAAGGACCAGCATCCGTTTCCAACGGCTTGGCTGCTTGAGCAATCTATACAGCCATTCGAGATTTAGCTTAATCCAAAATTCGGGTGCTCTTTTCAGTTTGCCGGAAAAAACATCAAAGCTGCCGCCAATACCAATGAAGACCCCTTTGTTAAACTTATCATAATGTTTGGTGATCCAGTTTTCCTGACGTGGAAAACCCGTGCCAAGTAGAACGAGATCAGGTTCTAAAGCACTAATTTTCTCGGCAAAATGACTATCATCTATATCGATAAAACCATGATGGTATCCAACCAGTTCAACATTGGGATAGGATGCTTTGATTTTTTCAGCACAATTTTTGATTACTTCAGCTTCAGCTCCAAGCATATATATGCGCAATGGCCGCTTTGTATTCATTTTTAAAAATTCAAGCATCATATCATAGCCAGTTATTCTTTCTTTTAATGGTTTATTGAGAATTTTTGAAGCTATAATAATGCCAACTCCATCCGGTGTGATATAGTCAGCTTGAAGAATTATTGAACAGTAATCATCATGACTGCGTGCATATTCAACTATCTCCGGGTTGGCAGTGACAATAAAGGTTTTTTGCCCTTCATCTATCCGTTTTTTAATCTCTATATGAATAAAATCTTTCATTGTTGATGAATAAAAAGGTATATCTTCTATATAAACTACATTCTTCTTCATATCTTTAAGTCTGCCCTTCTAAAATCGTACTTTCCTTATTTTACTTCACTGAAGGTTAAAAAGGAAATATCATTATTAATTCTCCAATAATAAGGTACGGATAAACTGCCAGTTGTTTGATGAGACAAGAATATAGGGAGTACTCTTCTCGCCTTGAGCTCTGCGAAGTAAGAGCTCGTTACATTGGAATTAATTACAGATGAAAAATTATAGCTTGAATATCAGTGGAATATATGCACTAATTTTGGTAATATATGTTACTATTTTATTTAGAATTGATTTATTGCCAAGAAAAAGAGAGGGAAGTACATGTTATTTAGTTCGACTGTTTTTTTATTCTTATTCCTGCCCATAGTTTTAGTGGCATACTTCATGGTCCGTCCAGGACTTAAAAATATAGTGCTGTTGGCGGCCAGTCTGTTATTTTATGCCTGGGGTGAACCAAGATTTGTAATTGTTATGATTATATCGATTATAATGAATTACCTGTTTGCCTTATTTGTAGACGCTAAAAGGGACAAAAAGATTCAGGTTAAATGGATATTGGGAATTATGGTTAGTTGTAATCTATTACTATTGGGAGTTTTTAAATATGCTAACTTCCTAGTGGATAGTATCAATGGGATTCTTAATACTTCCATTTCTATTCCAACCATTCCGTTGCCGATTGGTATATCGTTCTTTACATTTCAGGCTATGAGTTATGTAATAGATGTTTATCGGAGAGACGGTGATGTACAGAAAAACCCTCTTAATATGGCTTTATATATCTCTTTGTTTCCACAATTGATTGCCGGCCCTATTGTGCGGTATCAAACAGTGGCAGACCAAATTAAAGTACGGTTTGAAAACTTCGATAAATTTTCTGAGGGCGTAAAAAGATTTATCATTGGTCTCGCCAAAAAAATGCTGCTTGCCAATAACTGTGGGCTAGTAGCTGACCAAATATTTGCATTGCATCCTTCAGAGATGTCAACTGGTCTGGCTTGGATTGGAATTATTGCGTACTCCCTGCAGATTTACTTTGACTTTTCAGGATACTCTGATATGGCAATTGGTTTAGGGAAAATGTTCGGATTTGAATTTTTGGAGAACTTTAATTATCCATACATATCTAGGTCAATAGCTGAATTTTGGAGAAGATGGCATATATCTTTAGGATCCTGGTTTAGAGATTATCTGTATATTCCATTGGGGGGTAACCGTAAAGGGAATTTAAATACTTATAGAAACCTACTAATTGTTTGGTTTGCCACAGGTTTATGGCATGGAGCAAGTTGGACTTTCATAGCATGGGGTCTGTATTATGGATTATTTATTATGATGGAAAGAGCGTTCCTAGGTAATCTGCTAAAGAAATTACCAGCGGCTCTGCAACATGTATACTCACTAGTTATTGTAGTTATTGGTTGGGTTTTCTTCCGATCAGAAACTTTTGATTATGCATTTGCTTATATACAGACCATGTTTGGTCTTAATGGTATTGGCATATGGGATCTTGAGGCGAAATATTACAGTTTTGAATATGGAATTATTATTTTAGTGGCTATTATAGCTGCGACACCTATATTTAAATTACTACAAGAGAAACTTGTGTTTTCATCATCCAAATTGATGATTGGTGGAAGAGAAATGATGTCTGCTGTCTTTTACTTAGCTATATTTTTGCTTTCAGTCACGTATGTTGTATCAAATACTTTTAACCCATTTATTTATTTCCGTTTTTAAAGGAGTAATCACATGGCAAAAAAAGCGAGCCAATATTTTATAGGAATATTTTTCTTATGTTCTATTTTCATTTTTGGCATATGGTCCTTGATAGATAATGATCGTGTAAGTTCAGAAATGGAAGGAAGGACTTTGGAGAAGCGACCTGATTTAAATTTAGAAACTGTGACCTCCGGTGATTATTTCAGTAGGTTTGAGGACTATTATAATGATAGTTTTCCTTTGCGTAATCAATGGATTGAAACTAATTCATCTGCGAGTCATAAAGTTTTTGGACAACACCTTTTCAAGGGTGTTTATATTGACGATGATGGATATCTGATTAGCACTATGGAATTGGATAATCCACAGGAATCCATCAAACGCGTCCATTCGAAGATCAATGATTTCACAACTGAGCTAAAGGAAAAAGATATTCCTGTCTTTTTTGCTTTGACTCCTAATAAGACAACGATGCTAGAGTATCACTTGCCTGATTATATAGAGAGTAGAGCCAATGAATTGTCTGAAGAGTTATCCAAAGGTTTTAATGAAGATGTGAATTTACTTGATTTAAGATCAGCTATTGAGCCGCACATGGATGAAGAAAATATGTACTTTTATACCGATCATCATTGGAAGCCAAAGGCAGCGTATTATGCTTATAGTGAAATTATAAAAAATATGAATATGCAAATTCCCGATATTGGACAACCTTTACCAATGTCCTCCTACAATTGGAGGGAAGATATAACACCCTTTTATGGATCTGAGGCGAGAAAGGTTGGTAGAGAAAATATATCCCAAGCTGACACAATTACTATAGTGGAGAAAAAGTCAGAAGGAAAACCTCTTGAAATATCCTATAGGGGCAAAAGTAATCAACCGCTTTTTAATGAAGAGGTATTGAAAAAAGAAGATGTTTATACGAATCGTTATGTTAGTTATTTTTCTGGAGATGTACCAGAGGGTATTATCCAAAATCCAAACGTGCAAAATGGAAAAAGAGTATTAATCCTTAAAGATTCCTATGCTAATGCGATGATTCAATTCTTCCCTTCCCATTTTGAGGAAACAAGAATACTGGATTTAAGGTATTATAAACATATGACTGTTAAGGATTATATTAATAAAAATGACATTGATGCTGTGGTATTTGCCCACAATATTAATTCTATTCTCATTACCCCACAATTAATTAAATTTTGATTTCTCGTAATAATAAAGAAAGGGTTGCGCTCTAAAATTCATCTACGGATTTTGGAGTGCAACCCTCTTTTTCTATTTAAATGGTAAATGATACATAACTTTCTCATTTAAAAATGAAGTCACTATAATACCATACTCGAAAAAATGTCCTTCCCCACTGTAAAAATCCTGCGAATTTCCTTTTTTAAGTTAGCTTAATTCTAATGATTGTTTAATAAAGGTGATAAGTATTTCCCACTCTGTAATCAAAATCACTTATAAAAACTGGTTTTCTTATACCTTATTTAACCAAAAATGGATGCTATTTTTTTGGTAATTTTATTGTGAAAGAAGTTAAAATCAATAGGTGTGTTGTTGATGTTTTTACAAATTCTGACTGGATCCTTGTTTGCTTATAACACAAAAAACAGATAATACTGGGAGGGTGCTAATGAGAAGGTTTGTAGCAACGTTTCTGATTGTAATGATGTTTTTTAGTTTAGTGGGACCTTATTATGCAGAAGCAGAGGGAAACACAACAGACAGCTTTCAAATTGAAACAGGAAATGAAGACACACTTACTAAAGAGAGTCAAAATCCTGATTCAACAGTTAACCAATCAGAAATAGAAAATGCGTCGGTGAGTAAATCAAATGATAGTGATTTAATTGAATCTATTGATAAAGAGGAAACAAAAATAGACGATATTACAATAAATCAACCCGATAGCTCGACTATTGGAGAAACAAGCGAATCTGCAGAAGAAGATAAAAATAAAGTGCATGAATCTAATGATTTAGATAGTGAACAAGTTCCTTTAGAAACACAGAAGGAAACAGCGGAAGAGATTGTAAATACACAGGAACAGGATGCAACATTAGATACTGAAATAAAACAGAAAATATTAGAATCATCTATAAGTAGGCTAGGACAAATTAAAAGTACAACTGCTAAAATATTCAAAGATTTAAATAATACCTCTTCTTTTTTCACAGCAGGTTCATCGTATACAAATTCCGTATATTATATAAAAAAGCAAGCTGATATGGAGGGGCAAACATATTATTTAATCAGTACTAAACCCAGCTCTGTGAATGGAGTAATCGGTTGGGTGAATGCTTCCGATCTAATATCATATACCCATGTTGGAGTAGATAAAAATGCCAAAACCCTTTATATAAAAGGGGATGGAAAAGCGTATAGTAAGGCATGGGGCGGAAGTAAAGATATTGTCTATTCTTCGCTATCTAGCTATAAAAATAGTGAATTTGCGGTGAATCTAACAGAAAAAGTCGGAAATAACATATGGTACCGTGGTATTTTAGGAGGCAAGACAGTTTGGATTCACTCAAGCTATCTTGCAGAAAAAGTTGAGAGCAATACAAGCCGTCTGGGTCAAATACTAGATTCCAAAGTTAAGATTTATAAGACAATAGGAGATTCTTCATCTGCTTTTACGGCTGGAACAAAGTATATTAATTCAGTTTATTTTATTAAGAAGCAAGCAAAAATTGGTGATCAAGTTTTTTATTTGATCAGTACTAAACCCAGCTCTGTGAATGGAGTAATTGGTTGGGTAAATGCATCGGATCTAAAATCTTATACCCATGTTGGAGTGGATAAAAACGCCAAAACCCTTTATATAAAAGGGGATGGAAAAGCGTATAGTAAGGCATGGGGCGGAAGCAAAGATATTGTCTATTCTTCACTATCTAGCTATAAAAATAGTAAATTTGCGGTGAAACTAACAGAAAAAGTCGGAAATAACACATGGTACCGTGGTACTTTAGGAGGCAAGACAGTTTGGATTCATGAATCATATGTTCATGAGGGGAGTGTAGTATTAAAGTCATATACTGACTATAATATAAGCCTTAGTAGCATGTTAGATATTCAAATGAAAGTTTCACCAGTTTCTCCTCAAACCGATAAGAGCTATAAGCTTTGGATTAGGGAAGATGCCTTTAAGTCAGGGAGTATAGCAAATGGTAAAGGAACGATACAGGGAGATAAATGGAATTTAAGAAGGGGACCTGGAACAAATTATATGGCTGATGGCCAAGTTAGCGGTGGGACTGTTCTTACAATTTATGATAATGCAAAAGGAACTGATGGATACACATGGTATCATGTGAAAAATACTTCTGGATGGGTTAATGCTAATCCTGAAGATGTAAAATACTATTTAAATCCTACCAACTTTACAGGAACTTTAAAAGATTCCATGCAATTCGTTAAACTCTCCGAGAGTGCAAATTTGAATATAAATGAGGTTAATCAGAAAATATTAGCTGGTAAGGGAATATTGGCTGAGAAAGCAAAAGCTTTCATTGATGGTGGTAAGGCCAATGGTGTAAATGAGATTTACCTAATCGCCCACGCTTTACTGGAAACAGGAAACGGAACTTCTCAATTAGCAACTGGTGTCGAAGTAGGCCGCGATAGTAAAGGAAATTTAGTGGTGGCTAATGATAGTAATAGAAAGAATTTAACAGCTATCAAAAAGACTTATAACATGTATGGAATCAATGCTATAGACAGTAATCCATTAGTAGGTGGTGCAACATATGCATATGAGATGGGTTGGTTTACTCCAGAGGCTGCAATTAAAGGTGGAGCTGGATTTATAGGTAATGGCTATGTGAATAGAGGGCAGGATACTCTTTATAAAATGCGTTGGAATCCTCTATATGCTGCAACTTATGGGACAGCCTCACACCAATATGCTACAGATATTGCATGGGCATATAAACAAACCACTAGAATGTACCAGTTATATCAATTATTGGACGAATATCATATCGTTCTGGATATTCCTAGATATAAATAGTACTTGGTTTATTTTAAATACGTGTGAACAAATAGAAGATGTAAAAATATAAACCAATTAAAATAACCTATTTTAGGCCATCTTGAAGGAGATGATTTCTGTATTGAACAGGGATCATCTTTTTTTGTCTTAAAAACCTATTCAATTGTTGTCGAAAGGATATTCTAATATTTAAATAAAAATAAGTACCTTACAAAGTGCACTTTTTTAAATGTTCTGCTCTGTAAGGTACAAATGAAATTTGCATAAACCTTTTTTGAAATTTTTACACACTAGTTATTTTAGGTTTCAATAGTTATTACCTTGTTTCAATTTATTAAATAAATCAATCCATTGTTTTTTTACAATTTCATTTGAGTAGTGTTGTTCTACTTTTTTTCTGCCCATTTCTCCTAATTTTTCAACTTTTTCTGGATCATTAAGCAATTTAATAATTGTTTTTGCGAATTTAGCGCTATCACCTTCACTAATTAAATAGCCATTTCGCTTGTGTTCGATAATATCGCTTGGCCCATATTTTACATCGTAGCTAATGAATGGTGTTTTATTTAATAAAGCTTCAATGATTACGATTCCGAAAGCCTCGTATTTTGAAGTCAAAATGACAGCCTGTGATTTAGCCATCTCATCATGTACATTGTTGCAATATCCTTTTAAAAAGATATTATTTTCCATGTTTAATTCTTTAATTAGCTTTTGATATTTGTCATGTCCATTACCGCTACCCCAAATATTTAAAATAGCATTAGGCTGTTTTTTAACAACGTTGCTGAAAATTGTTATTGCCTCAGGTATTCCTTTTGTATCAATAAGTCTTGAAAATAAGGATACTAGGTAAGGTTGTTTTTCGATTTTTTTTGAATCAATATCATTTAGTGCAATGGAATTAGGAATGACATCTAAGTTACCGGGATCACCGAACTGTTTGATGATATCCTTTTTTTGTTTGTCGGTAAGAATGACAATCGATTCGGCAGTGTTATAATGATCAAATAAAGCTTTATGATCAGGTCTAATTGGGCTGCCTACAGTCCTTGGCTCATCTAAATGATTAGTGTGTATAGGGATAATTTTGTGTACAAACTCATCATTTACTTCAAATAATTTCGAAGAAGTTCCTATACCATCACATATAACAAAAGGCTTTTTTTCATGCCCCTTAAAGAAGTTATTTAACCAATGTATATGCAACTCCCTTAAATTGTTAAATCTATGAGATGTTGCGGAATCTCGATCAAAGAGAAATACATTTTGAATACTTTCTTTTTCATGATTATACCAGATGGATAGATAACAAAAACCATCAGGTGTATAGAATATTTCTTGATTCTTTTTATTAGAGTTTAGGTTAAAATAAGTATCCTTGTGATGGTATCCATTTTGTTTAAATTCAGAACGCTTTGTTCTGCATCTATTTTCATTAAAATAATCAATAAATAGCAAATTACCTTTAGTATCCCATTTTTTATACTTTGTATAGCTCCCATTTAGAAAGTAGCGGGCATAATTTTTTTGTTCAAATTCATCATTCTGGACTATTAAGGACTCTTCTTGCAAAGTATTTTCTTTATCGTACAAAGTCTTGTCTATACTTGCACCATTTGAATATTGCTTTATCAACTCATCATAAATATTTATAATTGATACATTTTCGTTTAATCGGCCTATTTTTCTAAGTTCGTCTTCAATTTCAGAATAATTTAGAGTGAAATCTAATGTTAGAATATCCGCTTTCCATTCATTGTCGTTTAGCATATTTGCTCTGTTCATTAATGCCTGAGTTGCTCCACCTCGATTAAGTTTAATGTCATTAATTAACATATATACATGATCTTTCATATGAATTATTCTCCTTATTTTGTATGTCTAAAGAAATATTATTATTCTTCTTATTATCCGTGTCTATTAAATTTTAACATAGTAATTATATAATGATTAATGAAAGCATCACGGAATTTGAATTCGTTAAATAAAATGCTTTATATTTCAGAATAGTTATAATAGAGGGACGCTTGAAATAGTAAATAAAAAAGTGTATAGTTTACATGAATTTTTATTATGGATACTCGTGGTGAATTATAATCCTTTTTGTCATAAATTTGAATAAAAATGAAATGAGGTAAGGTAATGATATATGCAGAAATATTAGCAGGTGGTAAGGGCACTCGTATGGGTAATACGAATATGCCTAAACAGTATTTACCTTTGAATAATAAACCGATCATCATTCATACAATTGAAAAATTTATGTTAAACGATCGATTTGATAAAATTTTGGTCGTTACACCGAAAGAATGGATCAATCATACTAAAGATATTATCAGGAAATTTATTGGTGAAAATCAACATATTGTCGTAGTGGAAGGCGGCAAAGACCGTAACGAATCCATTATGAGCGGTATCCGTTATATTGAGAATACATTTGGGATTAATGATGATGATGTTATTATTACCCATGATTCCGTACGTCCGTTTTTGACGCATCGGATTATTGAAGAGAATATTGATGCCAGTCTTCAATATGGTGCTGTTGATACAGTGATTGAAGCAATCGATACTATCATTCAATCTGAGGATGGGCAAACTATCTCAGATATTCCTGTTCGTGACACAATGTTTCAGGGGCAAACCCCGCAAAGCTTTAATATCAAAATGCTAACTGATCACTATAACTCGCTTACAGATGAGCAAAAGCGTATCTTAACAGATGCGTGTAAAATCTGTGCATTAAAAGGCGAAAAAGTTCGAATCGTTAAAGGAGAAGTATTTAATATTAAGGTTACTACTCCATATGATTTGAAAGTGGCGAATGCTATTATACAGGGGCGAATAAATAATGATTAATCAGGTATATAGACTTGTATCTCCTAGGCAATTTGAAGTAGCTTATAATGATCGTTCACTACAGTACCATGAAGATTTTGTTGTAGTTAGACCAACGCATCTATCTATTTGTGCTGCTGACCAACGATACTATACTGGATCTCGAGGGAAAGAAGCAATGGCGAAAAAGCTGCCAATGGCTTTAATCCACGAAGCTATAGGTAAGGTCGTCTACGATCCTAAGGGTGAAATTAAGAATGGTACAATGGTCGTTATGATACCTAACACACCGACAGAGAAAGATGAAGTAATTGGTGAGAACTACTTGCGTTCCAGCAAATTCCGTTCAAGTGGCTATGATGGATTCATGCAGGATTATGTCTTTATGGGACGGGACCGCATTGTTGAATTACCAGAAGGAATTGACCCGTATGTTGTTGCATTTACGGAATTGATGACCATTACAACTCATGTTTTATCCAGATTTGAGAGTCGGTCTCATAAACGCCGCAATGTATTTGGCGTATGGGGAGATGGAAACCTTGGGTTCATTACGACTCTATTCCTTAAAAAAATGTACAAAGACTGCAAAGTTATTATTTTCGGTAAAACCGGATATAAATTGGACAACTTCTCCTTCGTGGATGAAGTTTATACAATTGATGAAATCCCGGAAGATTTGAGAATTGATCATGCATTTGAATGTGTTGGTGGGAAAGGAAGCCAATATGCGATTGACCAGATGATCGACCACCTTCATCCGGAAGGTTCTATATCTCTAATGGGGGTATCAGAGTTCCCAGTTGAGGTTAATACAAGAATGATTTTGGAAAAAGGAATCACACTAATTGGAAGCAGCCGCAGCGGACGTGAAGATTTTGTGAGAACAGTTAACTTCCTAAAAGAAAACCCGGATGTTGTTGAGTATCTGGGAACATTAGTTGGTGAAGTACAAGAGGTTAAGACAATCAGCGATATTCTATCTGCGTTTGAAAAAGATTTGACGTCCTCTTGGGGTAAGACTGTGATGGAGTGGAAAATATAAGATTTACTTTTAAGAGGGGCAGGAAGGCGAATAAATGAAACACTTACGTATATTACCTACATTATTTACTAAGTATCTTATTCAGCTTGCCTATTTCCTGACCTCTCTTTTTTTTAAGGTTGATCACAATAAAATAACGATTGCTACTTATCGCTCCACCGGTTTGGAAGGTAACCTAGCTTTTATTAAAGAAGAAATAGATCAAAATTATCCCAATATCAAATGTATCGTCCTTGCAAAGAAGTTTAATAGCTCTCTGGCTGGCAAAATAGAATATGCCATTCATTTAATAAAGGCTAGTTTTCATATGGCCACTTCTCGATTTTTTATTATTGATGATTTTTACTTCCCTGTATACGTTATTCATCCGAGGGGAGGAACCGAGATTGTACAAGTTTGGCATGCAGCTGGAGCTTTTAAAAAATTTGGTTTAAGTACGATGGGCAAGTCATTTGGTCCAAGTAGTGATTATTTAAAACATGTTAAAATTCATGGCAATTACTCAAGGGTTTACGTTAGTTCAAAAGAAGTTGTACCACATTATGCTGATGCTTTTGGAATGGATGAAGGACGTATATACCCGCTGGGTGTGCCGAGAACTGATTATTTCTTTGATGAAGAAAGGCAGAATCTTGTCAAGGAAAAGTTATACCGTTCATTTCCTGATTTGAAAAATAGAAAGTTAATCTTGTATGCTCCAACATTTAGAGGGAAAAGTCATTACCAGGAGACATTTAATATTCCTATTGATATGAGGTTAATGAAGGATAGTTTAAGTGATGAGTATGCCCTTTTAATTCACTTACATCCGTATATGACCAATGGGGTCAGATTAGATGAAAATCTAAAGGGCTTTGCCTATCATATTCATAAAGATTTTTCTATCGAAGAATTATTACTTCTTTCAGATATTCTTATAACGGATTATTCCTCTATCATATTTGATTACAGTATTCTTAATAGGCCAATCGCCTTCTTTGTTCATGATTTGGAATCATATTTAGAGGAAAGAGATTTTTACTATTCTTTTGAGTCGTTTGTTCCAGGTCCCATTCTTTATGAGAGTGAAGCTTTGATTAAATGGATAATCGATGAATCAAAAGATTTAGAGAAGATTAAATGCTTCCGTCAACGTTTTTTTGATCAGTTAGATGGAAAAGCGTCTGAGAGAATTGTAAAAGACCTTTTAGGTTAAAATTAAAAAGGGGTATATACCCCTTTTTTTTTATATAATATACGAAAAAAGTTTTTCTTTTGCATGTTTTTTTATACAATTAAATAAGAGTATTCTGATATAGATAGGAGAAACAACCATGTTTTCAAGAATGAAAAGAGTCATCAAGAGAATGCTATTTGGAAATAAACAATCCTCAACACCAATTGATCAAAACCCTGAGGTAATTTCAGACGTTTATTTGGAAGAAGATCCTTTGGTTATAAATGATAATGAAGTGATTGTAAAACGGGACATGTTAGAGGAATCCTTGCCGATTATTGAAAGACTTGCAAATCTAGAGGAAAAGCTTATTCCAAGAAGGAAAGTAACTTCTTTGGATTGGAATGGACCTATCATGGAAGTCGGTGGTTACTTTTATTTAGAGGGCATCCCTATGTTAGATGAAGATCTCGTTAAAAAGAGACTATTATTAGTAAATACAAAGGCGAATAGCAGCATCATTATCCCTTTAACAGATGTTGCTATAACAGAAGTTATTACAGAAAAAGACATAATAGATGAACAATATCATTGGGCTGGTTTTAAAGGTAAAGTCAACTTTGCTACTATATCTGATAAGAATATGCCTCTTT
Organism: Bacillus sp. z14 (2026); assembly: GCF_058313575.1. NCBI lineage: Bacteria > Bacillati > Bacillota > Bacilli > Caryophanales > Bacillaceae > Bacillus > Bacillus sp. z14 (2026). The sequence goes on along the minus strand of NZ_JBZFQK010000003.1, from coordinate 337,783 downwards.
ATCAAGGGGAATACCGTGTGTATTTAGAGGTAGAGGTTCATATACTTGGTGATCGAAAATATAGTAAGAGTTTTACATTGGGAAATGTCAATGAATTTTTGGCTAACGGATTCCATTCCACCAAAATGGAATACTTTACAGCAAAAAGAGAAATGGCTTTTAATTTGTTGGTAACATATGACCTGCCTAAGAAAACATTAAAAATCACCTCTACTAAATTAAAGGATATGGATCCAGCTGAGATGGCATTGGATGCAGAAGAAAAAGAAAGAGGATTTGTTTATAAAGCCTTATCTAAAGCTTTGTTTAATACGGCGTATCGTTTTTATTCCTTATATCCCTTAAAAGAAAATAAAATTGTGTTTGCTTCAGATAGCCGCGATGACCTCAGTGGAAACTTTCAATTTGTCTATGATGAGTTATTGCGTAGAAATGAAGATTTTGAATTTAAATTTATGCTGAAAAGAGCGGTAGATGAGAAGAAAACATATAGGGAATTAATAGACCTTGCTAAACAGTTGGCTACCTCTAAATATATATTACTGGATGATTTTTACCCGCTGATTTATCCATTGAAAATTCGTGAAGGAGCCGAATTAATACAATTATGGCATGCTGTGGGGGCTTTTAAAACATTTGGTTTCAGTCGTCTTGGCCGTCCAGGTGGTCCTTCTCCAAAATCAATTAATCATAGGAACTATACGAAAGCGATTGTAAGCTCTGAAAAGGTCGCGAAGCATTATGCTGAAGGCTTTGGAATTGATCAGGAAAATGTTATTCCGACTGGTATTCCGAGAACAGATGTATTTTTTGATACTGAATATCAGCAAGAAGTTAGAGAGAGATTATATGAGGAATATCCATTCCTGAAAAATAAAAAAGTAATTATGTTTGCTCCAACTTTTAGAGGAAATGGACAACAATCAGCTCATTATCCTATGGAAGTCCTTGATTTAAAGAGACTTTATGAGAATTTAAGTGATGAATATGTATTTTTATTTAAAATTCATCCATTTGTTAAAAATGATATCAGTATCCCATATCAATACAGTGATTTTTATTATGATTTTTCTTCTTATAGAGAAATTAATGATTTGTTATTTATCACTGATATATTGATTACGGATTATTCCTCGGTTTGTTTTGAGTTTGCTTTATTAAACAAGCCAATGCTATTCTTTGCGTATGATGTAGAGGAATATGTGAGAACGAGGGACTTCTATTATGAATTCCATTCTTTCATCCCGGGCCCACTTGTCAGAACGGCAGAGGAAATTGTTGCCGCCATTGCCGAGGGTGATTACAAAATGGAGAAAATACCTCCTTTTGTTAATTATTTCTTTGGGGAATTAGATGGTAAATCGAGCGCAAGGGTAGTTGATCAACTGATTTTAAATAAGAATCCGGAAGAAGATGCAGAATAGACTGACTAAAATAACTCCAATCTTTAATTGGGGTTATTTTTTTTTATAAAAATTTTCCACACAAACAAAGGGTTTTTCCCTAGGTGTGTTGTATTTATTAAAAGATGTAATTTTATTACTAATAAAATTGGAAGAAGTGAAGACAACTATGTTAAAGTTCATAGCTGTTTCCAAAAATGTAGTACAAAAAATAGAAAGGAATAGAGGGAATTTATTTTATAGGTTTTTTCGAACCTATATATTTAAGTTACTTTATTATTATTTCTGTTTACTACCATTAAAAAAGAAAATATTGTTTATTTCTGATAGTCGTACCGAAATGGGGGGGAACCTAGGTTATATATATGAAAAGCTAATGGCAAGCGATAAAGAGTTTCGCTGTCATATGTTGTTTAAGGAAAGTACAGCTGCAAAAAAAACTTATAAAGAAATGCTATTACTTGCTTATAATCTTGCAACATCTAAGGTGATATTTTTGGATGATTTCTATCCTATGATCTACCCTTTGAAAATAAGAAAAGGAGCAGAATTAATTCAAGTATGGCATGCAGTAGGGGCTTTTAAAAGGTTTGGGTTTAGTCGTTTAGGTATGCCAGGAGGGCCTGAACCTGATTCGCAGAACCATAGAAACTATACTAAGGTTATTGTAAGTTCGAAAAATGTCATAAAGCATTATGCAGATGGTTTTCGAATAGATGAGAGTAAAGTGATTGCTACTGGTATTCCAAGGACGGATCTTTTTTTTGACGAGAAAAAAGGATCGGAAATTAAAGATAAATTATATAAACAGTTTCCCGCTTTTAAAGATAAAAAAGTAATTTTGTTTGCTCCAACTTTTCGGGGGAATGGGCAACAATCAGCTTACTATCCATTAGATTTTCTTCATCTTGAGAACATTTATCAAAATTTAAAAGACGATTATATTTTTATTTTTAAGCAACATCCATTTGTCAAAGATAAGTGGGAAATACCAACGGAATATAGTTCCTTTTTTTATGACCTTACCGAGTATAGTGAGATTAATGATTTATTATTTATCTCGGATTTGCTCATTACGGATTATTCATCGGTTTGTTTTGAATATGCATTGTTAAACAAACCGATGCTATTTTACGCTCCAGATTTAGAAGATTATACGTCTGATAGAGACTTCTACTATGATTATAAAGAATTTATTCCAGGTAGATTAGCTACATCACAAGGTGAAATGATAAAGATTATTTCTGAAGGAGATTTTCAAAAGGAAAAAATTCAATCCTTTAAACAATATTTCTTTGATGAATTAGATGGTAAGGCTAGTGAAAGAATAGTTGATTTAATAACTGTAATTTTAGAAAAATAATCCCAACTCAGGAAAGGTACAACAATATGAACCAGGTTAAGGTAAGTGTTATCACCCCAGTCTATAATGTAGAAGAATATATTGAAGAAACTTTGGAGTCATTAGTAAAACAAACATTATCACTTATAGAAATAATTATGATTGATGATGGATCAAGTGATAAGAGTGCTGAGATAATTAAATGTTATCAGAAAAAGTATGCGAATATAATATACTTAAAGCAGAATAATGCAGGACCGGGAACAGCAAGAAATACTGGGTTAGATATAGCTAAAGGTGAATATATCAGCTTTGTAGACTCGGATGATATCTTGCCCACTGACGCCCTGGAGAATCTATATAAGGCAGCTATTGAAAAAAAGGTTGAATTAGTGATTGGAGCTTCTCAAAGTTTTAATAAACATGAAACCTGGTTTATTGCAAGCCATTATAATAATGGTGTATATACTGAAGGGTATAAGAACCTTATTTCCAATCAGGAATTACTATATTCTTTAGGTCCCTGTAATAAGCTCTATAGTAAATCTTTAATCCGGGATCTGAGATTCCCTACTGTAATTAAGGTCACTGAAGATCAACCGTTTGTAATTGAGGCCTATTTACGAGCGGGGTTTAATATATATACGATTGATAAGGTCATTTATCGCTATCGTACACGTGAAGCAGCAGATAACTTGTCATTATCACAAACTGTATTGGTTAATTCGGTTCATGTTATGCAGGATATCATGAAGAGCATCCTTGTTTCGAACCAGCTTTGGGAAAACTATATCGAAAATAAAGTTTCCCGTTATCATTTAAAGAAATATTATTATAATCGATTAGTATCTGCAGATATTTGGCCGGCTTTACGGAATGCTATAGACAGTCGGAATATTAAAGCCCAACTAGATACTATGGAGATTTTTTATTCATGGGTAAAAAATCTTGATATGACTTTATTTAATGATATTCCTGCATTGCATACGGTTATTTATAAGAATATCGTAAATCGTTATGATTTACTTACCAGTCCAGCTAAAAGACTGTATTTAAAATTAGTAAGAATGGCTCATTCAAAAATTTCATTAAAGAATGAAGTGAACATCAAGATTTATCAAGAATCATTCAACGCAGTATTAAAGGCAGGAAGAAAAAATAGTATGATTCCAATACTTCAGTATATTTATAAAAGAAAATATCAAAGAGCCACTTCAAAAATCAAAACGGCAATCTTAAGACATATAATATTTCCGGTAAGCGGATATATGCCTCAACAAAATAAAATTACTTTTGTTACTAATAAAACACAAGAACTGCAGGATTCCTTTGAATATATTTATAATCAACTGATTAAAATAAGGCCTGAATATAAGGTAGTAGGGCATTTTAAAAAGAAAAGGTCTTTTAGAGATTTCGCCAAATTATATTATGACATTGCTACATCAAAATATGTCATTCTTGATGATTATTACCCACCATTATATAAATTGAGGGCCAGAAAAAGAACAGAAGTGATCCAAACCTGGCATGCTGCCGGTGCCTTTAAGAAATTTGGCCATAGTGCAGTAGGTTACCGCGAAAGCAACACGGAAGAGTTTGAAAATCAAGCTCATGGTTCTTATACGAAAGTGGCTGTTACGAGTAAGGAAATTATCCCTCACTATGCGGAAGCCTTTAAAATATCTCATGAAAATGTATATCCGGTGGGCCTACCAAGAACAGATGTGTTTTTTGATCAAGAAGGAATTGAATATTTAAGGCAAAAATATGCGGCGGTTTATCCAGCTATGCGTAATAAAAAAATTATAGCGTATGCCCCAACCTTCAGAGGAGGTCCGGGAAAGCGCTCCAGCTTCAATATCCAGCTTGATTTGAAGAAAATGGCTAAAGAGCTTTCTGATGAATATGTATTGATCTTGAAACTTCACCCATCTGTTACAAAAGGTGTTGACATCCCGAAAGAAGCAAAGGATTTCGTGCTAAATTTAAGTAAGAATGATATCAATAATGTTCTTTCCATTACAGATATACTAATCAGTGATTATTCATCCGTTATTTTTGAATATGCACTGCTTGAAAGACCGATGATCTTCTATGCGTATGATTTAGAGGAATATTTGCAGGATAGAGGGTTCTATTATGAGTATAGGGATTTTATTCCTGGTCCTCTTGCAGAAAATACCGAACAAGTTATATCGCTGGTTCAACAAAATTCCTTTGATATTCAAAAGGTTAAAGCTTTTAAAGAACGATTCTTTGAAGACTTTGATGGACAAGCGTCCAAACGTTTTGTTGAAACATTAATAAAACCGATTAAAAAATCATGATCAATTCGATCATGATTTCCTTTTTTTGTGAGGTGAATTCACTCTTCTGGCATGTTATAAACATATATACCATCATGCACTGCAAAAAACTTTATGTTACAAATAATACATGATTACGTTATAATTTAGATTGTATTCGACACAGGTTTGAAAGTTTTATGTATGAGTTATATAATTAAGAATATGTTTTTTGATGTTACTGTACGTTGCTCCGTTTTTTGGTCAGTTACCAGTTTGCTAATGAACTAGGTAAGGAGATGTAGAAATGAAAAAGATTATTACGTATGGCACCTTTGACTTATTACATGTCGGTCATATCAATATTTTACGAAGAGCCAAAGAAATGGGCGATTATTTAGTAGTGGGCTTGTCCACTGATGAGTTTAATAAGGCGAAAAATAAAAAAGCTTATCATAGCTATGAAAATAGAAAACTGATTTTGGAATCAATCGAATTTGTTGATGAAGTGATTCCAGAGGAAAACTGGGAACAAAAGATTAAAGATATTAAGGAACATGATATAGATGTTTTTGTCATGGGAGATGATTGGGAAGGCCATTTCGACTTTCTGAAAGAGCACTGCCAGGTCGTTTATTTACCAAGAACGATCGGTATTTCAACATCTCAAATCAAAAAAGATTTATTTAAGGTGAAAAATGGCTAAAGAACTAGTTATTCAGTTGTATTTGTTGATCTTTAAAATAATATTTAATATTTTTAATCTATTTCCCCTCAAAAACAAGGTGGTATTTGTTGTATCTTTTGGTGATAACACTCAGTATGTGTATGAAGAAATGCGTCGGAAACATATTTCTTTTGACGTGGTTTTTTTATGTAAGGGTGCAAGCTATAAAAGATTTCAGCAATATGAGGATGCCACTATAGCTTTGATTGAAAATAAAAATCCGGTTGATTTCATTCAATCTATATATCATTTAGCCACATCTCGCTATGTAATGGTTGATAATTATTATGGTTTCTTGGCAGCTACTGACTTCAGACCTGAAGTGGAATGTGTTCAGCTTTGGCATGCCTCAGGAGCCATTAAGAAATTTGGTCTGGAAGATGCTTCTGTTCAAAACAGATCTGATCAAGCAGTAAAACGATTCATGGATGTGTATAAACGCTTTAATAAAGTGGTTGTTGGTTCTGACATCATGGGCACTTATTTCATGAATGCATTTGATTTAAAGGGAGAAAATATCCTTAGAACTGGTATCCCCCGAACTGACTTTTTTTATAATCAGGCTGAAAAAGAAAATGTATTCAATCAATTAACTAAGGAAAACAGATTGCTTTGGGATAAAAAAGTAATATTATATGCACCAACTTATCGTGATAACGAACTGAATGAATTTCAGTTAGAATTAGATTTAAAAAAATTATATGATGAATTGCATGATGAATATGTTGTTATGTTACGTTTACATCCAGCGATTAAGAATATTCCGGACTATACTAAAATCTATCCCGATTTTGTCCTGAATTATTCTAAACCAGAGTACGATATTAACGAATTACTGGTGGTTGCGGACATTTTAATAACAGACTACTCCTCTATATCATTCGAGTTCTCTTTATTAAAGAAACCGATGATTTTCTTCGCCTATGATTTAGGTGAATACACAAAAGACAGAGGGTTATGGGATCAATATGAAAAAATGGTCCCAGGACCAGTAGTAAACAATACAGAGGCTATTATTGACCTCATTAAAGAGAACAGTTTTGATATGGACACGATTGAAGAGTATGCAAATAAATGGAATAAGTATTCAAAAGGACATTCCAGCGAAAACTTAATTTCATATTTGTTTGATGAAAAAACAATACTATCCAGACAGAGAGCGTTATAATAGACTCTTTGCAATACATGTATCTGTTGTAAAATAGTGGGGAAGGATATTCAAAATTTATGAAGTCTATGTTTACGGTCATACAAGAACAAATACGTTCATTTTATTTAATTCGACGATTGTCTGTATTTGAATTAAAAAGTGCTAATAACAACAATTATTTAGGTATATTATGGGAGTTCTTAAATCCTTTGATACAAATAGGAGTATATTGGGTAGTGTTCGGTATGGGAATCCGGGGAGGCAGAGAAATTGGAGACGTACCGTTTATCTTCTGGATGTTATCCGGTATTTCTCTGTGGTTCTTTGCTAATCCTGCCATTATGGATGGGACGAAATCGATTTATACGAGGATCAATTTTATCTCTAAGATGAGTTTCCCTATGAGTGCTATTCCCTCATATGTTATTATGTCGAAATTTTATCAGCATATTGTCATCGTGATTATTGTATCCATCATTTTGCAATTTGGTGGATTCCCAATATCCATTTATTATATACAGTTGCCTTACTTTATGGCTGCAGCGGTTATTTTGCTCTTTGCCGTTGCGCTTGTCACATCCACACTGGCTACCATTGTTCGAGATGTAACGATGATAGTACAAGCTATTATGAGGATGCTGATTTATTTAACGCCTATATTATGGGTATCAGATAGTTTGCCAGGATTTTTGCAAATGATTATAAAATTTAATCCACTTACCTATTTAGTGGAAGGGTATCGTGCAGCGATGTTAGGTCAATCCTGGTATTTCATCGAGCATTCACACTATACCTTATATTTTTGGGGAGTAACGATTGTGTTACTCATGATTGGATCAGCGCTTCATTTGAAATTTAGAAATCATTTTGTAGATTATTTGTAAAATGGAGTGAGGTCTACTATGGAAACAGTTATTGTAGAAAATGTTTATAAAAGATATAGAATGCATAGCAAAACCTCGGAAAAATTACTTGATATCCTTCTGCCGGGAGGATATGGAGATGATTTCTATGCGCTTCAGGATATAAGTTTTACAGCCAGTAAAGGCGATGTTATTGGACTGATTGGGGTTAATGGATCAGGAAAATCAACATTATCCAATATAATAGCGGGGGTTGTTCCTCCTACGATGGGTTCAGTTAAAACAGTTGGACAAACCTCCTTGATTGCGATTGCTTCCGGTTTGAATAATCAGCTGACAGGCCGGGAGAATATTGAGTTGAAATGCCTAATGCTTGGGTTCAATAAGAAGCAGATTAAGGAATTGGAGCCGGAAATCATTGAATTTGCTGATATTGGCAAGTTCGTTGACCAACCTGTTAAGAAATATTCCAGCGGGATGAAATCAAGACTTGGTTTTGCAATTTCCGTAACAGTTGATCCTGATATTCTGATTATCGACGAAGCTTTATCAGTAGGTGACCAAGCTTTTGCTGAGAAATCCAAAAAGAAAATGTACAGCTTTAGGGATCAAGGAAAAACGATTTTCTTTGTTAGTCATGCAATTGGACAAATTAAGGATTTCTGTAATAAAGCTTTATGGCTTGAGTATGGAGAAATAAAAGACTTTGGTACAGTTGAAGATGTTGTACCAAAATATGAGAAATTTTTAAAAGAATATAGAACTATGACTCCAGCTCAACAAAAAGCATTTAGAGAAGCTGCTATCCAAAAACAAAGCAGCATGACGATTACATCTAAATAAAATACCTGAAAATTATTTTCATCAACAAGCTATCATCTCAGGATGATAGCTTGCTTGCGTTTTTTAAACTAAATCTGAAGATGGACACTAAAAGCGACCAAGGAACGGGTATTGTCAGATTAGAGAAAGTAACAAGTAATGTATAAGTTTGGAAGAAGGTGAGAAGACCGGATATATCTTCCGTAATAAATGTAAAGGAATAGACAAGTGGCCATTATACAATTAGTTAACAAAGGAAGGAAAAGTAAAATCAAGATGAGATTAGCTTTTCTAGACAAAAAGAGAAAGAAGCAAAATTTCTAATATATATCTTGAAAATAGAACCCCTTAAGAGTAAATCTACCCCTTAATAAAATGGAGAAATCGATTACTGATCACATAAAACACACCAAAAATAAAAAGAAGACTTTATTCCTCATAAAGAAATAATGCTACTATTCAACATAAATGTAATTTCAGCATCCTAACAACTTTGTTACGCAAATTTAGGATGTTGAAATTACATTTTTATAGATAGCCATGATTGATACCCTTGTTTCCTTCGGATAGATGGGCAAGCCTTCGCCAAGACGAACCTCCTCCAGCCCACCAACTCTCCATAATTTCTAAAATAACATAATTTAAGTTAGTTGTAGTTTGATATGATGGGCTTATTTTTAGTGGTTATATTTAGGTGAATTACTAAAAAAGGAATAACAATGACCGATACATAGATTGTTAGTAATTTTGCTAATAGAAAATGGAATAACAAGATGTCATATGAACTGTTTTATATAAATTATGCAAAATAAAGGGGGATGTCCTATTGGATAAGCGAAATAGAATCTCGGCCATTGTTGTTAGTACTATGTTTCTTTTATCTGCAGCATTTACAACGGGGGAATCGGTTATAGAAACTGCAGGTTTTGGCAGCACTCACGTGGAGGCAGCTGCAGCAACTTATTATAAAACAACAGACAAGTTGAATTTGAGAAGCGGCGCGAGTACAAAGAAATCTGTTATAACTACCATTCCTAAAGGAAAGCAAGTTGCGTACATTTCTAAAACTGGGGACTGGTACAAGGTTAAATATGGTTCTGAAACCGGTTATGTCAGCAAAAAATATTTGAGTAAGGTAACAAATTCATCTTCATCAGTAGCCAAATCCTCTTCAACTTCTACATCAAAAGCAACTTATCAAACAACTGCCAATGTGAATTTGAGGAAGAGTGCATCCACTAAAGGCAAGGTCCTGCTGACTATACCGAAAGGCAAAATGGTTACCTATAAATCGAAGTCAGGCAGCTGGTTTAAAGTGAGCTACAAATCCAAGACCGGTTATGTAAGTTCTAAATATATCAAAAAGACAACTACAAAAACCACAAAAACGGTCAAAACCACAAAAATAGCAGCAACCAAATTTAAAACAACCGCCAAATTGAATATGCGCTCCACATATTCAACAAAGGGAAAAGTCCTGGTTACCATTCCGAAGAACAAAATTTTGTCCTCAGCCGAAAAGTATGACAGCTGGTATAAGGTGAAGTATGGATCAAAGACCGGATGGGTCAGCGGCTCCTATATGAAAGAATACTATCAATATATAACAACGAAGACAGCCTATTTATCTACTAAAAAAACAAGTTCGTTACATTCCACACCAGATACAAAAAAAGCAAAGGTATACTCGATTCCTACTAATAATGTATTTACATTTACCCAAAGAATCGTAAATAGCAAAGGAGAAACTTGGTATCGAGTATCTTACAAAGGCAAGAATTATTATGTCATTTCCAGCTTGGTTAGTAAGATAACTCCTGCTAATCTGACTGAAACAAGCTATCAGGCAAAGTCGAACACTTTCTTATATAAATCATCAGGAGCTACGTATGGCAGTCTGCTGACTGTAAATAAAAATACAGTCGTGAAAACAAATTATCGCGTGGGCAACTGGTATAAGGTGACCTATAAAGGGAAGACAGGCTATATCGATATCAGCAAATTTGCTAAATATACGGCACCGGCAGTAACTCCAGCTCCTGCACCCAAGCCAGTTCCAAATCCGATGCCAAAGCCAACTCCAAAACCGGTACCTAAGCCCGTGCCCGTGCCCGTGCCTGTCCCTGATCGGCCAGCTGGAAAAGTGATTAATAAGAGTACTTATGTATTGATTACAACAGGTGCTGACTACTATGCGTCAAATGACACGAGTTCAAAAAAACTTGGAACGATACCTGGAGGGGAAGCTATTTCCAGTGCGTATCGAACAAATAACGGTTGGTATGAAGTGAATTATGGTGGCGAAAAAGGTTATGTGCCGGGGACGTATTTACTCACGCAAGCAGAGATGGACCGGGTTAAAAAGCTAGAGGGAAATAAAAATAGCTATCTGTTTATGGATTTACGTACTAAGTCCTCGGTAAACGCTAAACAAATAAATGATTATATTGCCAAGGGAGCTAATGGTAAGAGTAGTGCCTTAGCTGGTCAAGGGCAAGTCATTATTGATGCAGCTAAAGCCAATGGAGTGAATGCCCTATATCTTGCAGCCCACGCTATTCATGAAAGCGGCTATGGAACTTCCGTTATTTCAATGGGTAAAAAGAATTTATTCGGCTTTGGAGCATATGATTTAGCCCCTTATGTAGGAGCGGTTAAATTTAAGTCAATTAAAGAAAATATCGACTATATAGCCAAAGAATTAAAAACTACCTATTTAAACCATTTAAATCCAAAGGAATATAGGTATCAGGGGGCTTATCTGGGATATACCGTGAAAAATATCAATGGTGCCAGAGTAGACAGTATGAGTAAAGGTATGAACTTTTACTATGCGAGTGACTCCAAGTGGGGAGAGGGGATTGGCATACATATGTCCGGAATTCTTGCCTATAGCAAGGAAGGGGCGAGGAACGAAAAGGCTAATACATCTGTTCCAACGAAGCCAGCTAGGCCAAACACATATGACAGTTTTCCTGCGGGTACAAAAGCAGTAGCAAATGACAATATCAAGCTTTATAGCAAAAAGGGAGATACCAAAAAAGTAGCAGCAACCATTAAAAAAGGAGCTAGCTTTAACCTAGTGAAAAAATGGAATGACTACTGGCTGGAGGTTACATATGGCGGTAAAACCTACCATACAAATGCGGTCAGTTTAAGCAAATATAATGAGTATATGACAGTTTTAAACCTAGCTCATATTACGACAACCACATTGAATGTTAGGAAAGCAGCTAGTACTGACTCTGATAAACTTGGTACATTTAAAAACTATCAATATATTGAATTAGTTTTGGATAAGGAAAATAAACCAGAATTAAAGAATAATATGTATAAGGTTAAATATTCTAAAGGTGAGATTAAGTCAGGATGGGTTTCAAAATCTGATATTTCAATCGATTTAAATAAAAGTAAATAAGTTCAAAAGATGACAACTGATAGCAGTTCAGTTGTCATCTTTTTTTTGTTAATTGCTACAAGGCAAATAAAGGGCTAATAGATTTTTATGGAGTATTTTAGAGGTAAATCTGCTAGATAAAAATTATCAATAAAATACCATTTAAATGAATGAAAATATTAGTTTAAAATAATATAAAAATACGTAATTGAAGTATATAAATTATTAATATTGAGTCATAAAACTAAATATTAATATATTAAAATAATATTTATATCCGGTATATCATTTGAAAAGGAGATTTTTATGAATAAAAGAAAAACGCTGCCATTCAAGGTCATGGCGACATCTGTTCTTTTATCTACTGGCTTGGTTTTAGGAAGCGGTATTGGGCCAGCAGATAGTTTAACGGGTATACAAGTAGCTGAAGCGGCTGATACATATTATAAAACAACCGATAATTTGAATATGAGAAAGTCTGCAAGTACAAAGGCGCAAAAAATCACAACAATTCCAAAAGGAAAACAGGTTACTTACATATCTAAAAGTGGCAGCTGGTTTAAGGTGAAATACGGAACTAAAACTGGATTTGTCAGTTCGCAATATTTAACAAAAGTGACGGCGAGTTCAACAGTTTCATCTTCTGCCTCCACAACAAGTACTTCTGTATACACAACAACAGACAATTTACGTTTGCGTAAACAGGCATCAACCAGTTCAGCTACGTTATTGACCATCCCAAAAGGGAAAACAGTGACGTATGTATCTAAAAGCGGCAGCTGGTATAAGGTGAAATACTCATCAAAAACAGGATATGTTAGCTCCAAATATATAAAAGTTTCTAAAAAAACAAGTTCCTCAGCTTCTGCGTCTACGTCTACATCTACAACGATGAAGGCCACTAAATACAAAACGACAGAAAAATTAAACATGAGATCCAACGCATCAACGAGTGGTACACGGATCCTTACTATACCAAAGGATAAAGTCGTCACAGCCACGGCGAAATCTGGCTCCTGGTATAAGGTATCTTACGGTGGTAAGACCGGTTGGGTAAGCGGCTCGTATTTACAAGAATATAATCAAACTACGACGACAAGCACGAATTACTATAATACAAAGGCTGCAAGTTCCTTATATAGTGCTGCTAATACAAATAAAGCAGCTGTTTATTCCATTCCAAAGAATAATGTATTTACTTCTACGCAACAGGTCGTTAATAGTATTGGAGAAACCTGGTATCGAGTTTCCTATAAAGGAAAAAACTATTATATTCAATCCAGTTCAGTAAGTAAGGTGACTGCAGCCCAGGTTACGAGCACCTCCTATACGGCAAAGGAAGCTACTTATTTATATTCCTTTGCAGGAGCAACACACGGAACACTAGTTACCATTCCTAAGGGAGCTAAAATAACCACTAATTATCGAATTGGTGATTGGTATAAAACATCCTATGGCGGAAAAACAGGTTACATTGATTTGACTAAATTTACAAAAATAGTTGCTACTTCGGAAACATCGATTAAGGCTACAAAATATAAGGTTACGGCTAATTTAATTTTACGTAAGACAGCTTCCGATTCCGGTGCGAAATTAAATACAATCCCTGCGAATACTGTTGTCACAGCTACTGCAAAATCTGGCTCCTGGTACAAGGTCTCTTACAGTGGTCAGACCGGTTGGGTAAGCGGCTCGTATTTACAAGAATATAATCAAACTACGACGACAAGTACGACTTACTATAATACAAAGGCTGCAAGCTCCTTGTATAGTGCTCCTAATACAAATAAGGCGGCTGTTTATTCTATACCAAAGAATAATGTGTTCACTTCTACCCAACAGGTCGTGAATAGTATAGGAGAAACCTGGTATCGAGTTTCCTATAAAGGAAATAACTGTTATATTCAATCTGGTTCAGTAAGTAAGGTAACACCGGCGAATGTTACGAGTACTTCTTATACAGCAAAAGAAATGACTTACTTGTATTCCTTTGCAGGAGCATCTCACGGAACTTTGGTTACTATTCCAGAGGGAGCTAAAGTAACTACTAATTATCGAATTGGTGATTGGTATAAAACATCCTATGGCGGAAAAACAGGTTACATTGATTTGACTAAATTCACAAAAACAGTCACTTCAACGACACCGTCTTTTACGGCTACGGAGTTTAAAACAACGGCTAATGTGAATTTACGTGAGACAGCATCTGAATCAGGTGCGAAATTGACTACAATACCTGTGAATACAGTAGTTACAGCTACAGCACAATCAGGCGATTGGTATAAAGTTACATACAATGGTTATACCGGCTGGGTAAGTGGTGCTTATTTGACAAAATACACTAGCAGTACTGGTAATAACAGCTCAAGTAGTAACAACGGAAATCAAACAACATTACCGAGTGGCACTGCTATAACTGAAACAACATATTTACCAATCAGTGAATTAAATATCCGTGCTTCCGACTCTACTTCATCAGCTAAAGTTGGTTCAATCCCTAAATATACACAGGTGAAATCTACCTATAAAACAAGTAAGGGCTGGTACCGTGTGACATATGGTGGAGTAACAGGTTTTGTATCGGGAGAGTATTTAATCACAAAAGCGAATTACGATAAAATGAATTCTTATGAGGCAAATAAGAATTCCTATATGCATTTGGATTTACGTAAAAAATCCTCTGTAACAGCTGCACAAATTAATGCTTATATTGCTAAGCATGCAACATCAGCTAATAGCGTTCTCTACAATAAAGGCTCGGCATTTATTACAGCGGCTAATAAATATGGTGTGAATGCCCTCTATTTAGCAGCACATGCGATTCATGAAAGTAACTATGGAAAATCTACAATTGCGTTAGCAAAAAATAACTTGTTTGGCTTTGGATCCTATGACATTACGCCATTTGTAGGTTCGGTTAAATTTTCTTCTATTGAAGAGAATATTGCCTTTATTGCACAAGAAATGAAAGCCACCTATTTAAATCCATCTAACTGGAAATACAAAGGTGCAACACTTGGCTATACAATTAAAGATGCGAATGGAAATCGAATTACTGATTTAAGTAAAGGAATGAATTTTTACTATGCCAGTGATTCCGATTGGGGAAATAAGATTGCCAAACATATGTCTAACATCCTGGATTATGGCAATGAGGGGGCAGTCAGCCAAAGTCCAAATACAACGGTTCCAGCCAAACCTAGCTATCCAAGCGGCAAGGATGTGTTCCCGACAGGTACAATCGCTGTTGCCAATTCTTCTATCAGTCTTAGAAACTCAAAAAGCAGTTCAGCAACTGTGGCCGCAACGATTAAGAAGGGTGAGACCTTTAATTTACTGGAAAAATGGAATGATTATTGGCTAACAATCAGTTATAAAGGCAAAACATATTATACAAATACGGTTAGTCTGAGCACCTATAATCAGTATATGACCGTGAAAAATTTAGCGCGTGTAAATGGTGCCAGCACATTGAATGTCCGCGCGTCAGCTAATACGGCGTCAGCTACAGTGGGAACTTTAAAAAACCATCAATATGTCGAACTTGTGGTAGATTCAAGCAATAATCCAGTTACTAGTAGCGGATGGTATAAGGTTAAGTTATCTAATGGCACAGTTGGCTGGGCATCAGGTTCTTATTTAGCAAGAGAATTAAATAAATAGGATTTAGGAAAAGAGGTTGTTGACATGGTCAACAACCTCTTTTTTTATTAAATACACTATTGGATAGAGAGGATTTAACTTTGAATGATGTATAAGTGAAAGAGAATAAGAGATTGGCTTTTATATTATTTAAACATAATATAAACAAGCGTGATTATTTATGTATCTAGCAAATTATTTGATAATTTTAAAACTATATAAGAAAATTATTTTATATCAAAATAGTAATTTAGTTCGGTGTCTTATTTACTAAAGAGGGAGATTTTATTGCAATGAATAATAGGAATAATCAACCGCTTAAGGTTATGGCAACATCCGTTCTTCTATCTACTGGTTTGATTTTTGGACCAGCTCTTGAACCCAACCAGAGTTTTACAGGTACTAAAGTTGAAGCAACTGCTGGAACATATTATAAGACGACAGCCAATCTGAATTTGAGAAAGACAGCGAGTAAAACCGCAAAAATAATTATAACCATTCCAAAAGGAAAACAAGTCACATATATATCTAAAAGTGGCAGCTGGTACAAGGTGAAATATGGATCGAAGACAGGCTATGTCAGCTCTAGCTATCTGAAGATTGTATCGAGTTCGACTACTCCGGCAACAAGTACATCCGTATATACAACGACGGCCAATTTGAATTTACGCAAAACAGCTTCAACCCGTTCGGTAATCTTAACGACCATCCCAAAGGGGAAAACAGTCTTGTATCTATCAAAGAGCGGCAGTTGGTATAAGGTGAAATACGGAACAAAAACCGGTTATGTCAGTTCCAGCTATATAAAGGTTACGAACAAAACAAGTGCATCTACTTCTGCGTCAACAACTATTAAGTCGACTAAATATAAAACTACATCCTATTTAAACATGAGGTCTAAAGCCACAACGAGCAGCAGTCGGCTCTTAACTATACCAAAGAATAAAGTTATTACAGCCACAGCAAAATCCGGCTCGTGGTATAAGGTCTTTTATAGCGGTCAGACCGGTTGGGTCAGCGGCTCGTATATAAAGGAGTACAATCAAACTACAACGACAAGTATTGCTTACTATAAGACGAATGCGACAAGCTCCCTGTATAGTGCTGCCAATACAAATAAAGCAGCTGTTTATTCGATTCCTAAGAATAATATATTTTCTTCTACACAAAAAGTAGTCAATAGTATAGGAGAAACCTGGTATCGAGTTTCTTTTAAAGGGAAAAATTATTATATTAAAGCTGGATCAGTAAGTAAGGTATCTGCAGCAAATGTTACAAGTACCTCCTATACGGCAACCCAAAATACTTATTTATATTCATTTGCTGGGGAAAAACACGGGACTTTGGTTTCTATTCCAAAGGGAGCCAAAATAATAACCAATTATCGCATTGGAGATTGGTATAAAACAACGTATGGTGGAAATACGGGGTATATCAATATGGCTAAATTTTCGAAAACGGTAACTTCATCAAGCACGTCTATTACGGCTACGATGTTTAAGACTACCGCCAATCTGAATTTAAGAAAGACAGCATCTACTTCCGGAGAGAAATTAGACACAATACCTAAAAATACGATTGTCACAGCTACTGCCAAATCTGGCATTTGGTATAAAGTGAGTTACAATGGTAAAACCGGCTGGGTAAGCGGTACGTATTTGGCTACGTATAGTAGTTCCAGCAACAATACTGGCAGCAGCCCGAGCGGTTCTGGTGTTACGGAAAACATATACTTGCCGATTGCTAAGTTGAATATTCGTGCCTCCGATTCGACAACATCGGCTAAAGTTGGTTCAATCCCTAAATATACTCAAGTGAAATCTACCTATAAAACTAGCAAGGGCTGGTATCGGGTTACATATGGTGGAGTAACAGGCTATGTCTCAGGAGATTACTTAATAACAAAAGCGAACTACGATAAAATGAACTCTTATGAAAATAATAAGAATTCCTATATACATATGGATTTACGTACAAAATCCTCTGTAACGGCTGCGCAAATTAATGCCTATATTGCAAAGCATGCAACATCGACTAATAGTGTTCTCTATAATAAAGGATCTGCATTTATTACAGCAGCCAATAAATATGGTGTGAATGCCCTGTATTTAGCAGCACATGCCATTCATGAAAGTAACTATGGGAAATCTACAATCGCATTAGCGAAAAATAATTTGTTTGGTTTTGGATCCTACGATAGTACGCCATTTGTGGGCTCCGTCAAATTTGCTTCTATTGAAGAGAATATTGCCTTTATTGCACAGGAAATGAAAGCAACCTATTTAAATCCATCTAACTGGAAGTACAAGGGTGCAACGCTAGGTTATACAATTAAAGATGCGAATGGAAATCGAATCACTGATTTAAGTAAAGGAATGAACTTTTACTACGCGAGTGATTCTGATTGGGGAAAAAGGATTGCCACCCATATGTCGAATATATTGGCTTATGGCAAGGAAGGAGCTGTCAGTCAACGTCAAAATACGACGATACCAGCCAAACCAAGCTATCCAAGCGGGAAAGATGTATTCCCAACAGGTACGAATGCAGTTGCCAATTCATCTATTAGTCTAAGAAACTCAAAAAGCAGCTCAGCGACTGTAGCCGCAACAATTAAGAAGGGTGAAACCTTTAACCTACTCGAAAAATGGAATGATTACTGGCTGAAAGTTAGTTATAAAGGCAAAACATATTATACAAATACGGTTAGCTTAAGCACATATAATAAGTATATGACTGTTAAAAATTTAGCCCGTGTAAGTGTTGGTGGTACGAGTACCTTAAATGTACGCGCATCTGCTAGTACGGCAGCGACTAAAGTGGGATCTTTATCGAACCATCAATATGTCGAGCTTGTGGTGGATTCAAGTAAAAGTCCAATCACTAATGGCGGTTGGTATAAGGTTAAGCTATCAAATGGCACAGTTGGCTGGGGATCGGGTAGTTATTTAGTAAGGGAGTTAAATAAATAGGTTTAAGAAAGAGAGGCTGTTGATCATGTCAACAGCCTCTTTTTGTTGGTCATCATTAAGAAAGTGGGCACGAATAAGATTGAAACTATTATGGGAAGAGAATGAAATGGTAGTGTGAAAAGTAAGCATTTTTACAAGAAAATTGATGAATGAATGAATTAATTCAGTGCTTACCCTTAGAAAACCGCTCTATTATTCGTAATTCTATTAATGGGGGGAATATATGCTTATAAGAGAATAAAATATATCTAAATAATAGTTTAGTACGGTGCGTCTTATTTACTAAAAAGGGAGAGTTCAATGAATAAAAGGTATAAACAACCAATTAGAGTTATGGCAACATCCGTTCTTCTATCTACTGGCTTGATTTTTGGGCCTGAAATTGGATTGAAGGATAGTTTTTGGGAATTAAAAGTAGAAGCAGCTGCGGAGACATATTACAAGACAACAGCTAATTTGAACTTGAGAAAGTCTGCAAGTAAGGCTGCATCAATTATTACAACGATTCCAAAAGGAAAACAAGTTATATACTTATCAAAAAGCGGCAGCTGGTATAAAGTGAAATATGGAACAAAAACGGGTTATGTCAGTTCTAGCTATTTAAAAGCAGTTTTGCCAACGAGTACATCAGTATACACAACGACAGCTAATCTGAATTTACGCAAATCAGCTTCAACCAGTGCGGCCATCATTACGACTATACCAAAAGGAAAAACAGTTTCGTATCTTTCAAAAAGCGGCAGCTGGTATAAAGTGAAATATGGAACAAAAACAGGTTATGTAAGCTCAAAATATATCAAAGTCACTAAAAAAACGAGCTCCTCTGCCTCTGTTTCGATTAAGTCGACTAAATTTAAAACGACAGCAAATTTAAACATGAGGTCAAAAGCATCAACAAGTGGCACTCGACTCCTTACTATACCAAAGAATAAAATGATCACGGCTACGGCAAAATCAGGCTCATGGTATAAGGTCTCTTATAGTGGTAAAACAGGCTGGGTAAGCAGTTCGTATATAAAAGAATACAATCAAACTACGACTATAAGTACCACTTACTATAAGACGAATGCGACAAGCTCCTTGTATAGCACTGCCAATACAAAAAAAGCTGCAATCTATTCCATACCAAAGAATAATATATTTACATCTACTCAAAAGGTAGTTAATAGTATAGGAGAAACCTGGTATCGAGTTTCCTATAAAGGGAAGAATTATTTCATAAAATCCGGGTCTGTAAGTAAGGTGTCTGCAGCTAAGGTTACTAGTACTTCCTATACGGCAAAAGAAGCGACGTATTTATATTCCTTTGCTGGGGAGAAACATGGAACATTGGTTGCTATCCCTAAGGGAGTCAAAATAACAACCACTTATAGAATTGGGGATTGGTATAAAACAACGTATAGAGGAAAAACGGGTTATATCAACATAGCTAAATTCTCGAAAACGGTATCATCAACAGACACGTCAATTACAGCTACAAAGTATAAGACGACGGCCAATCTGAATTTACGAAAGACAGCGTCCACTTCCGGAGAAAAAATGGACACTATTCCTGTAAATACAATCGTGACGGCCACAGCAAAATCAGGAGATTGGTATAAAGTGAGCTATAATGGTCAAACTGGTTGGGTTAGCGGCACTTATTTGGTTGCATATAGTAGTACCTCAAGCAACACTCCGAGCGGTTCTACTATTACTGAAACAACCTATTTGCCGATTGCTGATTTGAATATTCGTGCCTCCGATACGACATCGTCTACTAAAATCGGTTTAATCCCTAAATACACACAAGTAAAATCAACCTATAAAACCAGTGAGGGATGGTATCGGGTAACGTATGATGGAGTAACAGGCTATGTATCAGGAGATTACTTAATTACAAAAGCGAACTACGATAAAATGAACTCTCATGAAGCGAATAAGAATTCCTTTATACATATGGATTTGCGAACGAAGTCCTCTGTTACAGCTGCACAAATTAATACTTATATTGCGAAGAATGCAACATCGAGTAATAGTGTCCTCTATAACAAAGGCTCGGTGTTTATCACTGCCGCCAATAAATATGGCCTAAATGCCTTGTATTTAGCAGCACATGCGATTCATGAAAGTGATTTTGGAAAATCGACGATTTCTTTGGGGAAAAACAATTTATTTGGTTTTGGATCCTATGATCTAGCACCATTTGTAGGCTCTGTAAAATTTTCCTCCATTGATGAGAATATTCTCTTTATTGCACAGGAAATGAAGGCGACTTATTTAAATCCATCTAACTGGAAGTATCAGGGGGCGACACTTGGATATACCATTAAGGATGCCAATGGAAATCGGAGTGCAGATTTAAGTAAAGGAATGAACTTTTACTATGCCAGTGATTCCAATTGGGGAAGTAAGATTGCCAACCATATGTCCGAGATTTTAGCTTACAGTAAGGAAGGGGCAGTCAGCCAAAGTGCAAATACGACAGTACCAGCCAAGCCAAGCTATCCAATTGGCAAGGATGTATTTCCGACAGGTACAATTGCTGTTGCCAATTCTTCTATAAGTCTAAGAAATGAGACAAGCAGCTCTGCGACTGTGGCAGCAACAATTGGAAAGGGTGAAACCTTTAATCTATTGGAAAAATGGAATGATTACTGGTTGACAGTCAATTATAAAGGCAAGAAATATTATACAAATACGGTCAGCTTAAGCAAATATAATCAGTATATGACTGTTAAAAACTTAGCTCGGGTGAGTGTCAGTGGTTCGAGTACCCTGAATGTACGGGCAACAGCGAGTACTGTGGGCGATATATTGGGATCATTGCCAAATCATCAATATGTCGAGCTTGTGGTGGATTCAAGTAAAAACCCAATTAAAAGTGGATCTTGGTATAAAGTTAAATTATCAAATGGAACACAAGGCTGGGTTTCTTCTGCTTATCTAACGATGGAATTAAATAAGTAATATCTTTAAAAGTTGTCGGAATTCTGACAACTTTTTTTGTTTACATCAGGGGGATTTTGCATTTTTTGACCATCAAATCACTTTAAACTAGGCACTAGCTCTATCAAATTAGGATCGTTCAGACTTCCCCAGTAAAAATAGGTAGATATAATCTCTTAATTTTTGTATGATTTTGTTAAATGATATTATTTCTATTTAAGGAATTAAATGTTAATAACCTGGTCTTATGGATTTAGTAAGTATTCTAGTTTGAAATGGGGGTAAACAAGTGATTTATGCAGAGATTCTGGCAGGTGGGAAAGGTACTGAATGGGTAATACCTTACTGCAGCTATACCCATTTATAATGCGGCCAGGCATTTAAATGGAATTAATCAAAGCAATAAAGTAGGTTCGTTTCGATTAAGCTATACTGTGCGCTCTTATTTTACAGAAAAATTCGACAATATATCTCTCGATGTAAAACTGCCGTCTACAGTTATGAATAGAATGGTGGAGGGGTTGGGATGATGAAAGCCAGGACAAATAAAAGCGATGTTTACAATATGCACGGCCTTCTGTGAATTCTATTGTCGTTCATCACTATACAGAAAGTGGAGTAGAGTTAACAATCTATCCCAGTGTAAAAGGTTGGTATGAACTGCGCCCGTTGGATACGGACGGAGTATAAATACAGAATTTGTTCAAGTGAGTGATGTTGACTATTAAGGAGGATGGAAATGAAGGGAATTATATTGGCAGGCGGAAGTGGTACCCGATTATATCCATTAACCAGTGCTATTTCCAAACAAATGCTGCCGGTTTACGATAAACCGATGATTTATTATCCTTTATCCATATTGATGCTGGCAGGTATAAAGGAAATCTTAATCATTTCAACTCCAGAAGATACATCACGTTACGCACAACTGTTAGGAGATGGTTCCAATATTGGCATAAGCCTTTCCTATGCTGTACAAGAAAAACCGGAGGGGCTAGCACAGGCTTTTATTATAGGTGAAAGCTTCATTGGCGAAGATTCTGTTGCGCTCATTTTAGGGGACAATCTATTTTATGGACAGGGATTATCCAAAATGGTACAAAAAGCGGCATCGAAGGAGTATGGAGCTACTGTATTTGGCTATCATGTACATGATCCTGAACGCTTTGGTGTAGTAGAGTTTGATAATCAGATGAAGGCTATATCCATAGAAGAAAAACCAAAGAATCCGAAAAGCAATTATGCTGTGACAGGTGTCTATTTTTACGATAATAGAGTGGTAGAATATGCGAAAAGAATTGAGCCATCTGCCAGAGGAGAATTGGAAATTACAGATTTAAACAGCATCTATCTTGAAAATGGCGAGTTGACCGTAGAAATCATGGGACGTGGTTTTGCCTGGTTGGATACAGGTACGCATGAGAGCCTGCTCGAAGCTTCCACATTCATAGAAACAGTGGAAAAAAGACAACGGCTTAAGATTGCCTGCCTAGAAGAAATCGCCTATCGAATGGGCTATATTGATGCTGTGCAGGTCAGACAATTGGCTGAACCACTTTCGAAAAATGAGTATGGGCAGTATTTGATGAGGATGATCGAGCAAGATCAAATGACGCCTAAAGAAGAGGTGGAATTATGAATGTTATTGAAAGCGGATTGAAGGGTGTTAAATTAATCGAACCTGCCGTTTATGGGGACCATCGTGGTTTCTTTACGGAAAGCTATAATGAAAAGCTATTTCATGAACATGATATCCTTGATCAGTTTATTCAGGATAATCATTCCCTTTCAAAGGAAGCTGGCGTATTGAGAGGGATGCATTACCAGTTGGAACCTAAGGGCCAAACCAAATTAGTACGTGTGGTAACAGGAGCAATCTATGATGTAGTGGTAGACATACGAAAAGGATCGCCAACTTTCGGGCAATGGGAAGGATTTATTCTCAGTGAATTTAATAAGCGCCAATTATTCGTTCCAAATGGGTTTGCACATGGATTTTGTACCATTACGGAAAATGTAAATGTACTTTATAAGGTGGATGAATTATATTCACCTGAACATGACCGGGGAATTGCCTGGAATGATGAGGAGCTAGCTATTAAATGGCCAGTTTCGGTTCCGATTTTATCTGATAAGGACCAAAAACATCCGATGCTTCATGGAGCTGATTATAATTTTGTTTGGGAGGATGCCTAATGAACATTTTGGTTACAGGAGGAGCGGGCTTTATTGGAAGTAATTTTGTCCGTCATCTATTAACTACCTATCCTGATTATCGAGTTATTAATTTGGATTTACTAACTTATGCGGGTAATATACATAACTTGGATGATGTGATGGAGAATCAAAATCACTATTTTGTCCAAGGGAATATCACGGACCGTGAGCTAATCAAAAGCTTAATCGAACAATATGATATCCAGGCAATTGTTAATTTTGCGGCTGAGTCACATGTGGACCGCAGTATTTTGGATCCAGGAATATTCATTGAAACGAATATTCAGGGAACATTGGCTTTATTGGATGCAGCGAAGGAATGTCATGTACAAAGGTTTTTACAGGTATCGACGGATGAGGTCTATGGATCGCTGGGGGAAACAGGGTATTTTACGGAAGAGACACCGTTAGCACCGAACAGCCCATATTCAGCAAGTAAAGCAGGAGCAGATATGCTCGTCCGTGCTTATCATGAGACTTATGGCTTGTCGGTTACTATCACACGCTGCTCAAATAATTATGGGCCTTATCATTTTCCTGAAAAATTAATTCCATTGATGATAACGAATGGAATAGATGGGGACATGTTACCGATTTACGGAAATGGAGAGAATATCCGCGATTGGCTGCATGTTACCGATCATTGTGCCGCGATAGATTTAGTGCTCCATAAGGGGAAAAGTGGAGAAGTGTATAATGTTGGCGGTCATAATGAGCGGACCAACAATGAGATCGTTCAAAAAATTGTAGAGCATCTCGGTCTCTCAAGTGATAGGATTCACTATGTAGAGGATCGGCTCGGGCATGATCTCCGTTATGCGATTGATCCCACAAAGCTCGAAACTGAGCTAGGCTGGAAGCCAAAGTATACCTTTGATACGGGGATTGTGGAAACAATTGATTGGTATGTCAATCATGAGGAATGGTGGCGTCCATTAAAGGAACGCGCCAAACTGGGTAAATAAGATGAAGATACTAGTAACGGGAGCGAATGGCCAACTCGGGACTGAAGTTGTTACCCTGCTAAAGGAGGATGGGATACACACGGTATTCCCCTTTATTAAGGAAGAGTTGGATATATCTAATGAACAGGAAGTTTCCGAGACCATATCTTCCATTCACCCGGACTGGGTTTTGCATTGTGCAGCTTATACGGATGTTGAAGCTGCGGAGGAAGAAGGCAGGGAAGCGAATTGGAGAATTAATAGAGATGGATCTGCTTATATTAGTAAAGCGGCAGCGGAGACTGGGGCTCGAGTTATTTATATAAGTACAGATTATATATTCGATGGAACAAAAGAGGCAGCATATTTACCGTCAGATCAAACAAATCCTATCAATCAATATGGTGCGGCTAAACTTGCAGGTGAAGAGGCAATTTTAAAATACAGTCCTTCTGCCTATATCATTCGTACTTCTTGGATATTTGGAGAACATGGCCGTAATTTTGTTTATACCATGCTGAATTTAGCTAAGAAAATGGATACGATTAAGGTGGTAAATGACCAATATGGAAAGCCGACCTATGCGCATGATTTAGCGGCATTCATGGTTTATATTGTGAATCATGAAGTCGAGGCAGGTGTCTATCATTTTTCGAATGATGGAGTGGCGACATGGTTTGAGTTTGCTAAAGAAATATTAAAAGGTAAACGGGTAGAGGTTTTGCCTGGGACATCAGCTGAATTCCCACAAAAGGCTGCAAGGCCAAAGCATTCTGTCCTGTCATTGGATAAAGTAAAGGATACAGGTTTTGTCATACCAACCTGGAGGGATGCACTAGAGCGTTTTATGAGGCAAAGAGTTCATTGACCGCTCTGGATGACAAACTAAAAAGCTGCGATTATCCTAAAAAACGGATAGTGCGCAGCTTTTTTAGTTCTGGTGATTTATTTACTCAAGCTTTATCTATTTGTGACCAAGTATTTGCTAGAAGTCTTAGAGGAAAATGGGAGAACTATTTTCTTTGTCAGCCATTCCATTAAGCAAACTATAGAATCAACTATAAAATGAGAGTGTTGATTACATGAGCTAGGCTATAAATACCTATACTTAATTAGAGTGCGCCTAAGAAGATACGTTTTCTTAGACAGCTAATTTAAGATCCTATAAATTAATAGTTATAGTACCCATCGTTATAGGCGTACTCGTATTTATTCCCCAGTTCATCCTTATAGGATAATACATACATTAAATCGATGTAACTATTATCAACAAAGAGATTGTCAGGTACAAGATAATTCAAGGTGTTTTGCCCTGTTTTGAATGTATATGTTTGCTGATCATAATAGCTACTAAGATTGCCGGAGTTATAATGATTATAATCATAGACAGTTAATTGCATCTCTGTATCTTTTGATAAGTTTGTTACTATATCGATGCCCGTATTATGTGTATCTACGGAATGACTTTGAATCCACTCTGGATATTCCTCATAATAATTGCTTAAGATAGAGCCGGTTACTTTTGTTTCTCTGCCCATCTCTGTTTTGGCTTTAATAACGTAATTGAGAGGTTCGTAATACCAATAATCGTTGCCATCGTCACTTACTCCATCCCACGTGAAATTCTGAATTCCCGCCTCTTGTTTTACATTTTTACTGATAGTCTTAACTAGAGAATCATCTCCGTCATAAATTTCAACCGTGACGGTAGCAGGATCAGAGAGTTTATAGAAGACCTCAATATCTGTTTTATAATACTCTTTAGATTTATTTTGTACGTGCTTCGGATACTCAACTTTAATAACTTGGCGATCCACATTAAGATTTGCACTGTAAGTTGCGTTATTTTTATACTTGTCAGATGCGTTGATTCTGTAGGTATAAACTCCATCTCCAATATACTCACCATTAGAATTGGTTCCATTCCAAGAGAAATCATAGCTGCCAGCCTTCTGGTCCTCATCTTTTAGGATTGTTTTTACAAGTGTCGAGCCTTTATAAACATTGATAGACACACTGGAAGCTTTAATGAGTGTATATGGAATAGCAACGTCCGTATTACCGGTGATATTCTTTGTTCCTTTGCCACTTACAAAATTAGCACGATGATCTTCGAGGTTGAAAGTTTTACTCTTAATCGTTTTTTTATTACCGATGAGATCTTTTAACTCATACTGAAAAACATAAATTCCTTCTGTAACAAATTTATTCTTACTGTCTGTTCCATTCCAACTATGTTGTATGGATGAAGGATCATACAATTTGTTAGTAACCAGTGTTTTTACTTTCGAACCCTTGCTATTCAAAACAGAAACAGTCATATATAGTTTTTCTTTGGATTTAAAGGTTGCATTCTGTTTATTCTTCTCTGTTGCTTTAAATGGGGTAGCTATATTATTTAGAGAGCCATTTATAGTCGTATCCACAGTGATACTTGATTTAACTGTTTTTCCTTTGACCTTCGTTAGAGAGATGGTTTCGAATGAAAGTTTATAACTGCCATCCTTCACTAGCTTGTTACTGGAGTTTTTCCCGTTCCAAGTAATTGATTGTTTGCCACCTTTGATGGTCTTGCTCTTCATAATTGTTCCAACTGTTTTCCCCGTACTATCCAAAACTTTAACAGTTACTTTTGAATCTTTGTTAAGTACATAAGGAACTTTTATCGATGTAGTGACCTTGTGTGAAAAATTGGCAGCTTTACTGGTGACTGTTGGGGCTACATTATCCTTAACTGTCACAGTTTTGGTTTTATAAATGTTTTTGCTGCCTCTAGTCATTCTTGCAACAAGCGTATATTTTCCTGATTTGGCGTAGCTATATGATCCTGTCTTTCCGTCCCATGATGTGGAAATTTTCCCCCAACTCCACGGTTTATTGGAGACTAAACTTCTAACCAATTTTCCTTTGGAATCCTTTACATAGATTGATAGTTTTGACGAGCCATATGCGCTTACAGAGATGTTATGTTTATTTTTCCCTGTAGCAGTGAATTTTGTACTCGCGGTTATCGTTGATAACTGCCCAGGTGTATTTGACATTGCTTTGCTCGCATCAATTCGACCATATCCATATAAAGAATCCCAGCC
The DNA here is from genome assembly GCF_058313575.1 of Bacillus sp. z14 (2026). Taxonomy (NCBI): domain Bacteria; kingdom Bacillati; phylum Bacillota; class Bacilli; order Caryophanales; family Bacillaceae; genus Bacillus; species Bacillus sp. z14 (2026). Next base: position 309,999 of record NZ_JBZFQK010000003.1, on the reverse strand, counting down.
TTTTTTCCCGAGGTCTTTGACAGATTTATTCATAATAATTTCTATTTGGTCTGGTGATAACCAAGGATTTTTAGAAAGCATTAGAGCAGCTACTCCACTTACTAAAGGAGCCGCCATTGATGTTCCATCCATATATTCATAAGAACTGCCGTTGACGGTAGAATAGATATCTTCACCAGGAGCTGAATAATTTATGTAGTTTCCAAAATTAGAAAAGTATGAATCGCTGTCTTTCTTATTAGTGGAACTAACTGCCAACACATGATTTAAAGCAGCTGGATAAGAAGTGTAGGAGGTGCTGTCATTACCTGCAGCTGCAATAATAATAGCGCCCTTCGAATGCGCATATGCCACTGCACTGTCTACATATGAACTGTAAGAATAACTTCCAAAGCTTAAATTCAATACTCTTGCACCATTATTGACTGCATATATAATTCCATCACCAATACTATAAGCGTCTGCATATTGCCCATTGAAAACTTGAACAGGCATGATTTTAACCTTTGGAGCTACACCTGATATACCGATTGTGTTCTGAGTAGCTGCAATGATACCAGCTACATGGGTACCATGAGCTGCCGATGTTATCGTCGAGTTGTTGCGTACAATATTTTTTTGCTTAGTAATTTTCCCTTTTAGATCTGGATGATTTGTCTGCATTCCATTATCGATAACAGCAACTATGATCGAAGAGGATCCTTTTGATTTATCCCATGCTTTTGGCATATTGATTTTTGGTAAATGCCATTGTTTTTTATAATGTTTATCTTTTGGGGTATAAGCCGTTTTGTATAATATATTTGGTTCAACCAATTGAACGGATTTGTGCTTAGAGAGCCTTTTGGCAATAGAAGATAGGTCAGTATTTTTTACTACAGAGACTAAAGAATAATTTCCTGTTTCAGAAAAGGATAGCTCACTACCTTTAATGCTGTTGATGATTTGCTTTCGCTGACCCTTAGAAAGGACAGATTTAAACTTAACAATCAACTCTTGCTCTGTGTATTCTTTCTCATCCGCAGTACTGAATAATTTTATACCGCCTTTTTGAGCATTGTTCTGTTTTTTGTAATGTTTCCGCAGCGTTTACATTGGCAGTGGAAACCATGAAACAAAACAAAAATACAATAAAGGCACTAATTCCTTTAATTAATGAATTCCTCATTCAATATCCCCCTAGTTTAAATGCATTAATTACAATAATCCCCTATTTATTATATCGGATAAATATGGTAATATTTAACTATTTTAATAGTTATACTTTGGATCTTTTTAATAGACTTTAATATGGATTCTTTTCTATAAAAATTGTTTTTAGTGGCTAATTGTCGAGTTAATAAAAAGTGTGGGTTGTATTTTGGCTTAGTTATTTTGCATTAGGTTGCTATGATTAAAGTTAGCGGGGAAGTTGGCCTAAATTTTAATAGAATTGAAAATTATTTCATGGCGTATACAGTTTGAAGAATCTGTGCTGAAGATGTTGTGGATTTCCTGAGTTAAAACAGGAGTGGATATTTTTTTCACGTGTGCCTCTGCCGATAAGGAGGTTGCCAATAGACAGACAACGAGTACCGTGAGGCTGAATAGAACCTGGTATACTCTTTTCATAAATAACCCCTTCTTTGTCCAATTTCGTATTGATTCATTTTACCTAATTGCAACTATAATTCTTGTTGTATTTTGTCGATAAAACTAAACTTTTTTCCTAAGATTTTAGACAAAGAAGGGGGAATTGAGTTCTTTTAGAATTAGAGGTCATGCTCGAGGTATAGCATTTCGCCTTCTTCTATGGATGCCTGTCCATTTGATAAATCCGTCATCCAGTCTATGAAGGCTTCCTTTGCGTCTTCCTCTGCGTAGGATTCAATCATGACTCGGTCCAGATAATGAATTTCTTTAATGGAATAGTGCGAATTTCGAAGTTCATTTTCAATTTTCCCGAGAAGTGTATAATCGAACGTGGACTTCATGATGCGCATTAATCTTCTTTCCACCACACCGGTTGCGTTAATTCCTTCAGAAGCTGCTCCGCCGTATGCGCGGATTAATCCGCCAGCCCCAAGTTTAATTCCTCCGAAATAGCGTGTCACAACCACCGCAGTGTCCTTCAAGCCCTTTTTCTTAATGACTTCGAGAATAGGGACACCGGCTGTGCCGCTAGGTTCACCATCATCATTGGCTTTTTGGATGAGGTCATTTTCACCGATCATATAGGCTGAACAATTATGGGTCGCATCCCAGTGCTTTTTCTTGATTGATTGAATAAATTGTATGGCTTCTTCCTCTGATTCCACGCGATTCACATAGGCAATAAAGCGTGACTTTTGGATGATTTGTTCAGATTCGCCATATCCCTTTACTGTTTTATATGAATTCAGCATTTAAACTGCCGCCTTTCTCTTTATATCCCTTCTAGTATACTTTATTATTCGGTTCGTACGACATCTTTATTACAGAAGAGTAATATGCTGTGATGGAGATGTGAAATAGTAAAAAGTAAAAAAAATACTGGTAATCGTGCTATAATTTAACTATTATGTAGTATTTCACTGGTATATTAACTTATTTACCCAATAATTTCTAAAAACACCCACAAAGGAAATTCGTGAAGACCGAACTATTTTATATGAATTGGTACAGAAGAAGCGGAGGATTCTTTTGCGTCAAACAGGAGGTAAGATTATGCGGGTACCTAAGCTGGATGGAAAGGCACTCGATAACATCCTTAATCATATGATCAGTACCGTGGACAATAGTAAGGGAGAAATATATGAAATAGGGGAACACTGTCAGCATGAATTTGCTCAACTTTCTTCTGAATTAGAATCTGTTAAAACAATGGTGCTGAAGGTCATTGCTGATGGGGATGAGCTTGATCAAAAGGCGCGTGAATCCCGTAAATGCTTATCAGATGTTTCCTCCCGTTTCAAGGAATTTACGGAGGTACAAGTGAGGGCAGCCTATGAACAGGCACATACGTATCAGGTTGACCTGACCATGAACAGAGAGCTGGAAAAACAGCTCCGTAAACGTCGAGATGACCTTGAAAGAAGGCTCATTAATCTAAAGGAAACTATTGATAGAGCTGAGAATCTCGTTTCGCAAATCACGGTTGTTCTGCATTATTTAACAAGTGACCTGCAGGACGTGTCTGAGGTTCTCGATATGTATAAACAGAAACAGGACTTTGGCTTTAAAATCATTGAGGCCCAGGAAGCCGAGCGCAAAAAGCTTTCTCGTGAAATTCATGACGGTCCTGCACAAATGCTTGCCAATGTGATGGTCCGTTCAGATTTAACGGAGCGGATATTCAGGGAACGCGGTCCTGAGGAAGCGTTGCTGGAAATAAAATCTCTGAAGCAGATGGTTCGGAGTGCGCTGGCTGAGGTTAGGCGAATTATCTATGACCTGCGGCCTATGGCCTTGGATGATCTTGGGCTTATCCCGACTCTGCGTAAGTATTTGCAAACCATTGGTGAATACAATTCAGAGATTGATTTTAAATTTCAGATTTATGGACAGGAAAAAAGACTTGAGCCGAATTATGAAGTTGCGTTATTCAGGCTTGCCCAGGAAGCAGTCCAAAATGCAATCAAACATGCGAATGCCAGCCTGATTCAGGTTAAACTGGAACTTTTGAATGATAAAGGGACATTGACTGTACGGGATAATGGCCGTGGATTTGAGCCGCATAAACAAAAGGAAGGTTCCTTTGGAATCATGGGAATGAATGAGCGTGTTGAGACACTTGAAGGAGAAATGACCATTCAATCAAGTGTGGGTGGAGGTACGCTTGTCTATATTCAAATTCCATTAAAGGCATCAATAATTGTGTAATTTTTTTATAAAATAGTTTTTTAGTTATATTTATTGTAAATGTTTGGAGTTTACTAGTAGTCAAGAATATAATTAGGATAATGACTACTTACTGTAAAAAGATGGGGGATGAGAGATAATGACAACTACAATTGCAATCATAGATGATCATCAATTATTTCGCGAAGGGGTTAAACGGATTCTCGATTTCGAATCTTCTTTCTCGGTAATCGCTGAGGGGGACGATGGCAGCGAGGCGATCTCAATTGTTGATACATATCATCCGGATGTTATCATCATGGATATCAATATGCCAAACGTCAACGGGGTTGAGGCAACAGGCCAGTTGATTGAGAAATTTCCGGATTCCAGAGTAATTATGCTTTCAATTCATGACGATGAAAACTACGTAACCCATGCTTTAAAAACAGGTGCCCGCGGCTATTTATTAAAGGAAATGGATGCGGATGCCTTGATTGACGCTGTTAAAGTCGTTGCAGATGGTGGTTCCTACCTGCATCCGAAGGTTACTCATAATCTAGTACGTGATTACAGAAGATTGGCAACGGATGAAGCAGCAAATGGCGATAATGTCATGAATGTCGAGATTCGCCGTCCATTGCATTTGCTGACAAGACGTGAGTGCGAGGTCCTTCAATTATTGGCTGATGGCAAAAGTAATAGAGGAATCGGTGAGACTTTATTTATCAGCGAGAAGACCGTTAAAAATCATGTAAGTAATATCCTTCAAAAGATGAATGTAAATGATCGTACTCAGGCGGTTGTATATGCGATTAAAAACGGCTGGGTTGAAGTTAGATTATAATAGATGATAGATTTAAGCGCCGACCAATTGGTTGGTGCTTTTTTAATCGGGATGGATTCTGTCAAACTGTCAGTTTATATATTTTTTTTCAATAGTGTATATACATTTTTCATATTTTGTTAAAGTTTTTAATAAAGATTAGGGTAGGAGAGGAGATATTGTGAATCAACCGTATACAATTAGAGATGCTAAAGAGAAGGATTTAGCACGCATCGTTGAAATTTATAATTCTACTATTCAGAGCAGAATGGTGACAGCTGACACGGAAATGGTGGATGTAGGAAGTCGCTTGGAGTGGTTTTTGAATCATACCTCTGAGAAAAGGCCTTTATGGGTTATGGAAAATGATGGTATGATTATAGGGTGGCTCAGTTTTCAGGATTTCTATGGACGACCTGCTTATCAAGCTACTGCTGAAATCAGTATCTATATTGACCCGGCTTATCGAAAAAAAGGAATAGGAGCAAAATTTTTAGACTATGCAATTAAGAATGCTCCCATCCTCAGGATTCATACATTGCTGGGATTTATTTTTGCCCATAATGAGCCAAGCATACGTCTATTTAAGCAATTTGGATTTGAAGAATGGGCTCATTTGCCTAGTGTAGCAGAATTAGATGGAGTGCAAAGAGATTTGCTGATTTTGGGTAAAAAAATATAGATTGAAAAGTTTAAAAATTACCATTTTAACCAATGTAATGCAAACAGACTGATTATGATTTAAAATGGAGAAGATAATAAGGAAAATCTCAATAATAAGGATGGTTTTCAATAATGAGAACTGCAATAGTTACAGATAGTACAGCTTATATACCAAAAGACCTGCGAACGCAATATGATATACATATGATTCCGCTAAGTGTAGTGTTTGGAGATGAAGTGTATCAGGAGGAGAATGAAATAACTGCTTCTGACTTTTATGAAATGGTCGAGCGTTTGGATATGCTTCCAACGACCTCACAGCCAGCAACCGGAAAATTCGTTGAAAAATATGAAGAGCTTGCGAAGGACTATGATGCTGTGATCAGTATCCATTTATCGAGTGGAATTAGCGGTACCTATCAAGGTGCTATTACAGCTGGAGAAATGGTAGATGACATTAAGGTTTATGCTTTTGACTCCGAGATCACTTGCATGATTCAGGGATTATTTGTACTCGAAGCAGCCAAAATGGCGAAGGAAGGCAAACATCCTGATGAAATCATCGCACGCTTGCATGAACTCCGCGAATCATCTAATGCTTACTTCATGGTAGACGATCTATCCAACCTGCAAAGGGGCGGCCGCTTAAATGGCGCTGCAGCTCTAATTGGCAGCTTGCTTCAAGTGAAGCCAATCCTGCATTTTGAAAACAAAGTGATTGTCCCTTTTGAAAAAATCCGTACGAAGAAAAAGGCATTAAAACGTATAGTCGAGCTTTTTGAGCAGGAATATAAAAAAGGTGAGCCTCTTCAGGCTGTTTTAATCCATGGCAATATTGAAGAGGAAGCGACTGAAATGTTAAATGAGCTAAAAGAGAAATTCCCTGAAGCGGAATTTAGACTAAGCTATTTTGGCGCAGTTATTAGTACTCACTTAGGCCAGGGAGCAACGGGACTTGGCTGGACAAAACGATATAATTAACTAGTAATATGGGGCTTGGCTGTTTGGCCGCCCCTTTTTATTTAAAAGGAGGTTTTCAATTTGAACGTGAAAGCATCCAGACACTCAACAGGATCCTCACCTATATCTCTGCAACAGCTCCTCATTGGTAAAGAACTCCTCATAACTGAAATTCCAAATGAATTAAAGGAACAATTGGATTTAAATGAACAAATTTATTCTGTGAGAGGGATTGAGAATGGTATATGCAGACGCTGCGGCAATACGGATTCCCGTTTGTTTGCAACATTCCCCCACAGTGCGTGTGGTGAAAACTGTCTGTATTGCCGCCATTGTATTATGATGGGCCGAATCAGCTCCTGTTCTACTCTTTTTGGGTGGAAGGGGGAAAATCTTGGCTGGAGTCCTGAGTTAGCTCGGCTTCGTTGGGATGGTTTGCTTTCCTTGTCCCAAAAGGAGGCTTCAGAAAAAATCATGGAAGCTGTCCGAAATCAAATGGATTTACTCATTTGGGCAGTATGCGGAGCCGGGAAGACAGAGATGATCTTTGCCGGTATAGAAGAAGCTCTTTTCTCAGGCAAACGAGTTTGCCTGGCAACTCCTCGTACAGATGTTATCCTTGAGCTTGCTCCAAGGCTTCGCAGGGTATTTCCAGATATTCCGATCGTCGCCCTCTATGGTGACAGTCAAGAAAAACAGCTTTTTGCTCCATTTGTCTTATCGACTACTCACCAGCTGATGCGTTATGCCGATGCTTTTAATGTGATGATTATTGATGAAGTAGATGCATTCCCATATTCCTTTGATCCTCATCTCCAATATGCGGTTCAAAAGGCCTGTAAGAAAGATGCTGCTGTTATTTATTTGACGGCAACGCCTTCAAAACAGTGGCAGCTCGAATTTCAACAGGGTATAAGAAATGGAATTCTCCTCCCTGCCCGTTTTCACAGACACCCTATTCCTGTCCCCACTATGAAATGGGTTGGAAACTGGCAATCCTCCATTCAGAAAAATAAACTCCCCAATCCTCTCGTATATTGGCTCAAAGCTGCTATCGAGTGCAAGAAGCCCTTTCTTATTTTTTTCCCGAATATTGCCTTAATGGAAAGAGCCCTTCCTCTCTTTCAAGGCTATGCGCCTGAAATACTTTCTGTCCATGCAGAGGATGCGGAACGTAAAGATAAAATAATGAAGCTGCGCAGAGGTGAGATTCAGGGCTTACTGACAACCACGATATTGGAAAGAGGCGTTACGATTCCTAAATTGAATGTAGCGGTGATCGGGGCTGAGGATGAAATTTTTACCGAGTCAGCACTCGTCCAAATTACCGGACGGGTTGGCAGAAGTAAGGACCATCCTCGCGGTGATTGTGTATTTTTTCATTATGGAAAAACAAATGCCATGCTAGATGCGATCCAGCAAATCAACCAAATGAATAGGGAAGCTGCTAAAAGGGGGCTACTGGATTGAAGATTTTCCAATCATCGCTTTGTCTTTATTGTCACAGCCCAATTCGTGAGAGTGCAGGCTGGGCGAATATCTTCTTTTTGGAGGAGGACGATTTGCTATGTCTGGCCTGTCGCTCCAGACTTATTCCGATTCAGGGGAATTCGTGTGTGATTTGCTGTAAACCGCTTCAGACGGGGGACAAATGTCCGGATTGTGAAGAATGGCTGGTGGATCCCATGTTTGGCCAAGCACTTGATTATAATGTCTCCTTATATACCTATAATCCGTTTATGAAGGATGTGATTGCCCGATTTAAATATCGGGGTGATTATGAATTGGCACGTATATTTGCTGCCGAACTGCGTAAAAAAGCGCCGAAGGCTCATTTTGTCATTCCGATTCCGCTGAGTGACGAGCGCCTGAACGAGCGTGGGTTTAATCAGGCTGAAGCAATCGGTATGATGGCTGGAATGATATTGGAACATGGGCTGGTTCGTGTACATGGTGAAAAACAGTCTAAGAAGAGTCGGTATGAGCGTATCCATACTGAACAGGTCTTTCGTATTCATTCTAAAGCCCTGGATTTTCAGGATAAAACGATTCTTATACTCGATGATATTTATACGACAGGCTCCACCTTAAGGCATGCTGGTGCCCTTTTAAAGGAGGCGGGGGCAAAAAGTATCATTTCTTTGACGATTGCACGATAATCTTTATCTTCGAAGAGAATATCCGATAAGAAATCTAAGAGCATTTCCTGAGGAGGTAAAGAATATGAATGAATTGACCAACTGTCCGACTTGCCAGGCTCTAATCGTGAAAAATCAATTCAGAGATGTATGTGAGAGCTGCTATAAATCTTTATTAATGAGATTTATCAGGAGTGGAAAGCTGCGTATTACATCCAACCCTAATTTGGGCTATGCCTGTGAGCATTGCGGTTCCCTCATTCGCGAGGGCCGCTTTTGTGCAGACTGCAGGGATGATCTTCAGGCAGACCTTGTGAGGCATGAACGGGATGAGGTACTCTATAAAGAGATAGAGGAACGTGAGCGCCAAATGACCTATTACCGAAAAACGCACTAAAAAATAAGTATTTAGACCTGTTAATTCCTTTTTGAATATTGCTTTTCTGTATGTCATAATTTTCATCACAGACAGTAAACAAATCCCCCTTGTTGTCGATACTAACAGTAGATAAGCATAAAGATCTTCTTGATGATCTGCCTGAGACATTTGTAATATGACTCAAATTATAAGATCACCATAGACCTTGGAAGCTAGTGTGACGGAAGGGAAAGTGAGGAACGCGAAATGAAAATTAATCATCTTAATCAATATGGCGTAAATCCGTACCAAAAGGCAGTTAATAAAGCCGATACCTCCATGAAGCCTTCTCAGCTTGCCGATAAAGTGGAAATTTCCAGTAAAGCGAAAGAATTGCAACAGCTATCGAGTGTAGAAGTTGAGCGTCAGGCTAAAATAGACGAAATTAAAAAACAGGTAGAGAACGGCACCTATCAAGTGAATGTCAATGAAACAGCAAAAGGCGTATTGGATTTTTACTCAAAAAACTAAACCTGAAGCCAGTATGAGGCTTGTACTGGCTTTCTTTTTTTATATGGGGTGAACTAATTAATGTCAGCTCAATCTATCATTCAAACCCTTCAGCAGCTGGTCGATCTGCACAGAGAATTGAACAAAATGGCTCAGGAAAAAACAGAGGTCATTAAAGCAGAAGAGTTAAAGTCGTTAATCAGCCTGCTTGTTCATGAGAGGAAGCTAGTCGTTGCGATTGAACGGCTTGAGAATGTGCGGCAGAGTGATGTACATGCCTTTCTTAGAGAAAAGGGCGTGCAGAATGGAACCGCACTCTTATCAGAATGTATTCAATATGCTTCGGAAAACGTGCGAACAGAACTTACCAGCCTGGGCGGTGAATTGCGAGAAGAGATTATGAGTTTAAAAGAGCGGAATGAATTAAATCAGCAGTTAATCTATCAATCTCTTCAATTTGTGAATCTGAATTTAAATCTTATGTTACCAGAGAATGAGAGCTATACATACGACAGGCCACAGGATCCAGAGGGTGCAAGAAAACCAAGTAAATCGCTATTTGATTCGAAGGCCTAAAAAGAAACAGGGGGAGCATTTATGACATCAACCTTTCATGGGTTAGAAACAGCCAGGCGCGGACTGACGACTCAGCAGGCAGCTTTATATGTAGTGGGCCAAAACGTTGCCAATGCCAATACACTCGGATATTCACGCCAACGGGTTAACATGGCAGCGGAAACGGCTTACCCAAACCCGGGTATGAACCGCGAACAAATTCCTGGTCAAATGGGTACCGGTGTTAAAGCGGGCTCAATTCAGCGGGTTCGTGAAAGCTTTTTGGATGTTCAATATAGAAGCGAAAGCACGAAGCTGGGGTATTGGACGGGGAGAGCGGAAGGGTTAAGCAAAATAGAGGATGTCATGGACGAGCTTAAGGGAACAGGCCTTAGTGATTCCGTTGATTCATTTTGGCAATCCATACAGGACTTGGCCACCAATTCTGTCAACTCAGGTGGTAAAGCTGTAGTACGTGAACGAGGAATTGCGCTGGCGGATACGTTTACCTATCTGAGCAGCTCCCTAAATATGGTCCGCTCCGATTTGAAGAATGAATTGGATGTGACGGTTGAAAAGGCCAATAGCATGCTGGGAAGCATCGACCAGCTTAATAAACAAATTGCAGCGATTGAACCGCATGGCTATTTGCCGAATGATTTATACGATTCTCGTGATCTGTTGATTGATGAGCTTTCCTCCATGATGAATATCAAGGTCGATTATGTGAAAAACGGCGGCAATTCAGAGGCCCAGGCAATGGGATCGGCGGTCATAAAGCTTAACAATGGCACTGCTGAACCGATGACTTTGATTGATTCTACTGCAGTTAACCCTATTACTCTAACGTTTAATGGGGAGGATGGCGCTATGGATAGCATATCAATTGGTGGGAATGCAGTAACTTCAGCTGATTTTATTTCAGAGGGCAAGCTGCTGTCCCTTTTGCAAACATACGGATATACAAATGCAGAAGGAGAGTTGGCGGGGGATTTGCCAGATATGCTCAAAGAACTTGATCATATGGCTTATACCTTTGCGACAGAGTTTAATAAGGTTCATAAGGAAGGTCTGAGTGCGAAGGAGCTTGCAGCCTGGAAAACAGCTCTCGAGAGTGATCCAGCTGCGAAGATAGAAGATTTTAATGAGGATATTCTATTCTTTGCTGATGAGAATAATGCGGAGCCTCAGAACGTCAAAGGCTTTGCCAGCCGTATTCGAATATCCGATGAAATAAAAGAAAGCTATGATTATATTGCCAATGCGTCCGTTGCTACTCCTAATGACGGTGATGCAAGCAATCTATTGAAGCTTGCGGATGTCTTTTATGAAAAGTTCAATTATAGGGATGCATTAGCTGACACTTCTCCAGCTGCTGAAAAAGAAAGTTTAGGCGCTTACCTGCAAAGTGTCATAGGGACATTGGCGGTTAAAACGGAGCAGGCGGATCGATTATCTGTGAACAGTGCGACCCTGCTGCAGAATGTCAGCGACCGACGTTCTTCCGTCAGTGCAGTTTCATTGGATGAAGAAATGACCAATATGGTTCAATATCAGCAGGCATATAATGCATCCGCACGAATGATTACGATGATTGATGAATGTCTTGATAAAATAATCAACGGCCTTGGCGTCGGTGGCAGGTAGGTGAATACGTATGAGAGTCACACAAAGTATGGTTGCAGCCAATTCTTTGCTGAATATCAATAAGAGTTATGGATCGATGGCGCAGTATCTTGAACAGCTATCAACAGGTAAAAAGATTACAAAGGCCTCCGATGATCCAGTGATTGCGCAAAAGGGGATGTATTATCGGACAAGCCTGAATGAAGTAGAGCAATATAAGCGCAATTTATCGGAAGTTTATCTTTGGATGGATAACTCAGAGGCTTCGATGGATCAGGGTAACAAAAGTTTTCAACGTATCCGTGAATTGATGATTCAGGCAAAAAATGATACAAACGAAACCACCGACCGGGAAGCCATCGCAAAGGAAATCGCTCAGCTGAAAGAGGACTTAGTATCCGTAGCGAATACGCAGGTTGCCGGCCGTTATATTTTTAATGGAACGAGTGTGAATACAGCACCTGTTACCTCCGATGCAAATGGTGTCGTGGTCAATTCAGAGAATGATCCCTATCTGGTGGAAGTATCAAGAGGAATTCAATTGAAGGCAAATGCAGATCCTTCTCAGCTATTCAGTCAGGAATTATTTAATACAATCGGAGAGATTGAGAGCGAATTATCAGCGGATGATATGGATCTTGATTCTTTACTCCAGAAATTCGATGGTTTGGTCACTGCCTTTTCAGCGGAACGCTCCGACCTTGGCGCCCGCTATAATCGCCTGGAGCTATTGGAATCCAGAATAGATAACCAGGAGGTATTGGCGAAAAAGGTACTGAGCGAAAATGAAGATGTAGACATGGAAAAGGTCTATACGGATTTTATTACGCAGGAAAGTGTGCACAGAGCTGCTTTACAAATGGGAGCGAGCATCATTCAGCCAAGCCTGGTTGATTTCTTACGATAAAAAAGATGAGTTGACTCAAGAAGCGCCCAGTGGCCAATTGGGTCAACTCTTTTTGTATGTTTTGAGGAGGAGAGACTATCCATGTCCATTGCCCAATTACAAATGAACTCAACATCAGCGCAGCTCGGCTACCAAATCAAACGTATTAATCAATCGATTGAACAACAGATTGCAGATGTATCGATCGAACAGATATACAGCCTCAGAAGGTGAATATTCAGGTACAAACCCATCAGCCAACGATTAATTATTCCAGGCAGTATAAGCTATTACATGAAACAATATCAATCTCTTGAATTTTTTATAGCTAATCAAAATCCATTCGAAATGAAACTATAGGGGTGAAGCTAACGTGAAGCTGACAACAAAATATCATGGTGAGCAAGTGATCGAAGAAAAAGTTATCATTACCTTTGATGAAGGTATTCCCGGCTTTCCGAACGAACAGAAATTTGTGCTGCTTCTTTTAACAGATGATCAATCATTCTTTGTGCTTCAATCTGTGAAGACACCGAATCTAGCTTTCGTGGTTACAAGTCCGTTCCTAACCTACCCTGATTATGAATTTAAATTAGATGATGAAATTGTGGAATCATTAGGGGTAACAGAGGAACATATTACGGTGTTTTCGATTGTGACAGCGAAGGAGCCATTCGAGGAGTCAACGATTAATCTTCAGGCTCCGCTTATTATGGATACGAAGAAGGGTAAAGGAAAACAAATCATTCTGAATCAAACAAACTACCAAACTAGAACACCTTTATTTCCAAAAGTAGAAAGCAAGGGGGAGTAAAGCATGCTTATTCTATCGAGGAAAAAAGATGAATCCATATTAATCGGTTCCGATATTGAAATTACAGTTGTTTCTGTACAGGGCGATCAGGTTAAGCTTGGCATTAAAGCCCCAAAGCAAGTCGACGTCTATCGAAAGGAACTATTTGAGGAAATTCAGCATGAAAATGTAGAAGCAGCGGAGGTTACGGTTAATATTGGAGATTTGATTAATAACTCTAAAAATAGGACGAAAGACTCATAGAGAGCGATTGAAATCACCCGATACAAATAGTGTACAAGAGAAGGAGAGACGGCCGCTTTTAATCTCTTATACACAAAAAAGGACCACATGGACGTGATCCGTTAAATCAGGGAGGATTTTTTATTATGATTATCAATCACAATATCGCAGCAATCAATACGCACCGCCAATTTGGTGTAGCGAACAACGCACAATCCAGTTCAATGGAAAAATTGTCTTCAGGTCTTCGTATAAACCGTGCCGGAGATGACGCAGCTGGTCTATCTATTTCCGAAAAAATGCGAGGTCAAATCCGCGGATTAGAGCAATCTTCTCGTAACGCTCAAGATGGTATTTCTTTGATCCAAACAGCTGAAGGTGCTCTTAACGAGGTACATTCAATTACTCAACGTATGCGTGAATTGGCCGTGCAATCTGCGAACGATACTAACATTGCAGAAGACAGAGCAGCTTTGAAAGATGAGTTTGATGCCTTGGCTACAGAAGTTGGACGTATTAATACTGATACAGAATTCAATAAACAAAAATTACTTGATGGTACTGCTGGTAATGCAGGTGTTCTATCTATGCATGTTGGTGCGAATAAAGATCAAGTTATCCAAGTTGATTTAACTAGCGTGAAATTAGATGATATTCAAGCAGCAATTGCAGATGCTGATATCAGCAATCAAACTGGGGCAGAGGCAGCAATTGCTACTTTAGATGAGAATATTGCTAAGATTTCTACTGGACGTTCTAAGCTTGGTGCATACCAAAACCGATTAGAGCATTCTATTGCGAACTTGGACAATGCTGCAGAGAATTTGACAGCTGCTGAATCTCGTATTCGTGACGTGGATATGGCGAAAGAAATGATGGAGCAAACAAGATCATCCATTCTATCTCAAGCAGCTCAAGCAATGCTTGCGCAGGCTAACCAAACACCGCAAAATGTGCTTCAATTGCTACGTTAAATCTATCGAAATCGGAATTCTCTATGGGTTCCGATTTTTTTATTATAAAAAATGTTAAAATTTTATATTAAAACTATTAAATGTTAAAATAAGTTTCCGATATAGATTATGTAAGAGAAACAACCCGAAAAAATTTCATACTGAATACTCAGGACGAGTAAATATTTCTTATTGAATCTTCGCAGGACGCGAATGTGAGATAGGGGATGTTTACTTTTTTATGTGTACTAAAGCATAAGGAGGGTAATGTTCTCTATGGGGGTCTTACAAACTGATCACTTTTCTCAAGGAGGAGGACCACAACTATGCTAGTACTTGGTAGAAGACCTGGTGAATTTATAAAAATTGGTGATGACATCACTGTAAAGGTCGTTAAAAGTGAAGATGGACACCTTCGCTTAGCTATTGATGCCCCCAAACACGTAAAAATTACGCGTGGGGAACTATTAGATAACCAACAAAACAAATAGATACCTATTTGCTCATGGACGAGCGGTACTAAACTACGATGCAGGAAGCATCCCAGTTTCAGAACCGCCCGTCTTTTTTAATCTCGTTATTACTGGAACCCCCCATCCTAGGCAACGGGCCAGTTTCCATTAATATATAAATTTAAAATCTATCAGGTGGAAAAGGAAGTCCACCTACACATTCCAAGGAGGAAAATTAAATGATTATCAATCACAATATCACAGCATTAAACACACACCGTCAGTTAGGTGCAGCAACAAATGCACAAGCTGGATCAATGGAGAAATTGGCTTCTGGTATGCGTATTAATAAAGCTGGGGATGACGCAGCTGGTCTTTCAATCTCTGAAAAAATGCGCAGTCAAGTTCGTGGTTTAGACCAAGCGGCTAAAAACTCACAAGATGGTATTTCATTAATTCAAACTGCTGAGGGAGCGCTTAATGAAACGCATTCTATTTTACAACGTCAGCGTGAATTAGTTGTTCAATCAGGAAATGCTGGGACTCTTGAAGCGGATGATCTTAAAGCTATTCAAGATGAAATTGGACAACTAAATGATGAGTTAGACGGTATTGCAGAACGCACACAATTTAACGGAAAAAAATTATTAGATGGTAATTATTCTGCAAATTTACAAATTGGAGCAAATAAAGGGCAACAACATACTATAGCTATTAATTCTGGAACAAAAGATGCTAAAGCGGGGTATGATTCTACAGCATTAACTGTTAAAACTATAGTAGCAGATGGTACTTCTTTTGATACAGATATCGCATTGGTAGATGCAGCAATCTCAAAAGTTTCTGCAGCACGTTCTAACCTTGGAGCGAATCAAAATCGCCTAGAGCACACAATTAATAATTTAGGAACAGCGTCTGAAAACCTAACAGCTGCGGAATCTCGTATCCGTGACGTAGATATGGCGAAAGAAATGATGGAACAAACTAAAAATTCTATCCTTTCTCAAGCAGCGCAAGCAATGTTGGCTCAAGCTAACCAACAACCACAAGGAGTTCTTCAACTTCTTCGTTAATTATAATGAAAATTCGGTTTTTCCTAATGGAAAGCCGGATTTTTTAATTTAAAGTAAAGAGTGTATGGTAAGCCTTCATGAACGAATCAACTGCGACATAATCTTCAAAATTGAATGCTCTAAGAGATTCGCATTTTTATCTTCATTTAATTATCCCTTCCTTCCTTAAAATCTCCCCCATCCTACCGATATACCTAATAACAGTGAACTGAATAGTTGGAGGTGCGAGATGGTGAATGGTATTTCGGCTGATATTGGTCATTTGGCTCCACAGTCTTTTACTAAAAGTTCTGTTCCTATAAAAGAGCAGGCTATGGTTCAGAACGTTATTCCTCAACAAGAACAGTCACCTATGACAGATGTACAAATGAAAGAGAAGCTTACAGAAACGATGGAAGCTATGAATAAATTTATAGGACCGATGCATGCGTCTTTAAAATTCGAGCTTCACGAGGATCTAAATGAATATTATGTAACCGTGGTTGATGATGTAACAGGCAATGTGCTACGTGAAATTCCTCCAAAGAAGATGCTTGATATGTATGCAGCTATGGTAGAGAACATGGCTTTGTTTGTAGATAGAAAAGTTTAAGGATGTGAAAGAATGCGTATTTCCGGTTTAGCTAGTGGCATAGATACAGATACAATGGTTAAACAGCTAATGCAGGCTGAAAGAATCCCTTTAGATAAATTAAAACAAAATAAACAGACACTTGAGTGGAAACGTGATGATTACCGTTCTATCAATACACTGTTAACGAATTTTCGCCAAGATGTATTGAACATGAAGCTGAGTTCTTCCTATCGTTCCAGAACGACAAGCAGTACGAATGATGCAGCGGTTACAGCCACCGCAACATCTGGCGCGAGCGCAACCAGTTATCAATTATCCGATGTTAAGCTGGCCAAAGCGGCTTCTCTTACAACTAAAGTATTGTCCGGTACAAATCCTAAAATAGATTCCAGTAAACCCCTAGAATCCATGTCGGGCAGCTTTTCTTCTGCTATTGATTGGAAATCCGGTGTGGTTGAAACACAGAAGTTTACGGCCAACGGGTCATCCATTGATCTTAAATTACCTGACACTGTAGCTATTCAAAATGATCAGGTTCAAATAAAAGTGGCAGGAAAAGTGTTGGAGCAATATTCGAAGGATGCCGATGGTAAGGACGTTAGAAATTATTCAATTGATAAAGGAATTATTACATTCGAAAATAATATACCTGCATCAGGGTCAGCCATCGAAGTAAACTATGTAACCAATAAAAAGGTAGAAAAAATCTCTATAGCTAAAGATGCCACAAGCTTTCAACTTTCTAAAGTAGCCATTAATGAAGGGTCTATGACCCTGAAAGTTGGGGGTAAATCTGTTACGGTTGACGAAAATGGAGACTTTAGTGTTGGTACTATATCTGGTACGGTAAATTTTAAAACAGGTAAGGTTGATCTTAAAACTGCTGCAAGTGAGGATATAGAAATAGAGGCTGAGTATACGAAAAAATATACTGCCATGAACATGAAGACTACAACCTCAAGTGGAGAGATGAGTGAAACATTCTTCATTACTTCTGATCAATCTCTGGATAACGTAATCAGTAAAGTGAATTCATCAAAGCTTGGATTAAACATGTTCTATGATTCATTTACAGACAAAATATCTATGACAAGAAAAGAAACAGGTACCTTTTCCACAGATTTGAAGGATATTCAAATAGATAATTCATCATTAGCTCAAGCCCTTCAATTGACTTCAGCTGATTACAAAGCAGGTTCCAATGCGTTATTAAAAATTAATGGTTTAGAGACTCAGCGGGCAAGTAACACATTCACTATGAATGGTGTCACATTCACGCTTAAGAGTGAATTTACTGAAGCGGTTACGGTTGGAATTAACAATGATACTACTAAAGTGTACGACAACATAAAGGGCTTTGTAGATAAATACAATGAATTAATTGCAACAATCCAAAGTAAGGTCAGCGAGGAACGTAACCGAAACTATTTACCTTTAACAGATGATGAACGTGATAGCTTGAGTGAAAAAGAGATTGAGAAATGGGAAAATATTGCGAAGACAGGAATGCTGCGCAATGATTCTATTTTAAATGGAGCTTTAGATTCCATGCGGGGGAGCTTTTATAGCTCGGTTAATACATCAACAGGTATGTATTCATCCTTAAGCAGCATCGGAATCACGACAACCTCTGATTACATGGCAGGCGGTAAACTCGAAATCAATGAAACCAAATTAAAACAGGCTTTAGAGGATGATCCTGAAAGTGTAGAAGCTTTATTTGCTTCGGAGGATGGAATTCTATCAAAGCTGCAGAAAAATATATCTGCAGCTACTGACCAGCTGAAGGCAAGAGCGGGAACCTCATTGTCGACCAATGCTACGTTTACGATGGGAAGAGATTTAACCAATATTGATGATCGTATTAGTCGATTTGAGGACAGGCTAGTCCAGGTAGAGAATCGCTACTATAAACAATTCACTGCGATGGAAAAAGCAATTCAACAGGCAAACAGCCAATCAGGATATTTATCATCGATGTTTGCGACTGGTTAATAAAAAGGAGTGTACGTATAAATGGCAATACAAAATCCGTATCAGGCTTATCAAACGAATACTGTTACCACTGCTTCACCGGGAGAATTAACGCTTATGCTGTATAATGGATGCCTGAAATTTATTAAAGCTGCACGAGTTGCGATGGAGTCGAAACAAATCCAGGCCAGACATGAGAATCTTCTAAAGGCGCAAAATATCATTAGTGAATTACGAATCACTTTAAATATGGATATGGCAATCTCTCAAAATATGATGGCGATGTATGATTATATCAACAGTCGGTTGATAGAGGCGAATACTAAAAATGATCCTGCTATGTTGGACGAGGCGGAGGAATTGGTTTTGGAGTTTCGTGATACATGGAAGCAGGCCATTCAACTCAATAGACGAAAGCAATATACCTCAGGAGGACATGCCTGATTCTAATAAAGAAGGGCTGAAAGATGAAGAGAATTGTTCATCTTTCGGCCCTTTTCTTCTATTTATTCGACTATATCCTGATCTTTTATATGAGTGATCCACATGTGATGCACACTATTAATAATACCAATCATGAGAATTTGCACAGATCCAAGAATGGCTAAGTTCAATCCTTGTAATCTTCCAGTTATGAAAGAATAGATGTTAAATATGATTAATACAACTAGTAAGCCATTCAGTATATGGATACTTTTACCCCTTTTCATTTCTCATCCTTCTTCCATTTTGATTAAAAACCCTTATGTGTTATTTATACCCATTATTGCCGATTATTTCTGTCATAGCAAGCGTTTTGTTGTATATTAAGAAATTTTTGTTCTTTTTAACGAATATTAGTGCTTAGGCAAACTAGGAAATTGTGTCTATTTCTTTATCACAAACTAATATTTGTAGGCAATTTACCGATAAAAAGAATAAGGAATTTGGACGGAGAGTGAACGCAATGCAGATTCAAGCAATCCATTCGGGGCATAGCTTAAACGGAAAAAGCAATCAATATTCAGTTGGACAGATTCAGTCTGTAACCATTAAAGAACGGGTATCCGTTAATACAGCTGTTGTTTCTTTAAAAGGGAAAGAGATGAGCATGGCGTTTGAAAATGGAGTACCGGCACAGAACAAGGCTCAAGTTGAGATTACAGCAATTAACAATGACCAATTAACGGTTAAAACTCTTTCAACAAGTCAGCCCGCAGCAGAAGGCCAGGCTCCTACCAAGGTTGAAGAGATTCTGAAAGCGGCCGGTGTTGATGCATCTAATAAAGACTTCCGTCAGGCTGTGCAAATTTTGCAGGAAAAAGGTTATCCGCTTTCTAAAGATAGTTTACAGACGATTCAGCGCTTTATGAACACAGAGGCGGGGACAGTGGAGCAAAAATTAGCTACCATTACGGCTT
Organism: Bacillus sp. z14 (2026); assembly: GCF_058313575.1. Taxonomy (NCBI): domain Bacteria; kingdom Bacillati; phylum Bacillota; class Bacilli; order Caryophanales; family Bacillaceae; genus Bacillus; species Bacillus sp. z14 (2026). The sequence goes on along the minus strand of NZ_JBZFQK010000003.1, from coordinate 290,217 downwards.
TGGCGGAGCGTCAGTTAGAGGTACGCATGCCACATTTGAAAGCAATTCACTCTGCCTTACATGGTGAATCAATTGGGAAGATGGTCAGTGAAATTGGCAAAGAGCTTCCGGAGATTTCGAGGGTTTCTACACCACCTATTCATGTGCCGACAACTACAATCCGCGATTTAAAATCAGCCATCATACACCAGCAGGATTCTGCCAAAATCACTGAACAGGTGATGAAATTTATAAAGGATTCACCGGACCTTTCTCAAGCCGAAAAGAGTGCCATCTTAAAATCGCTGCTGGCTGGTAAAGAAGCTTTAATTCAAACTCTTTCCATCATTGATAAAAGCAAGGGAGCAGTCACTCCAGTGAATATGGAGGTTTCTGTTCATGGCAAGGAAGTAATGGATTTGATGAAAAGTGTTCAAAAGGATTCTTCCATGGCGATGGTATTGGCAAAAGCAACAGAATTTCTGAGTGGTGACTCTGCCAAACTATTCGAAGGTATTGAACGTCTGACAGGAGCAGTTGAAAAGGCAACAGAGCTTGTGTCCAAGGGTAGAGAATTGTCAGCGCGCAAAGAACTGATGACGGCATTATCAATCATGCAGGAGGAAAACCCAAAAGTAATGGATGTAAAACCGGCCAACTCATTAACCGAATCTGAGCAGAATGCAATCAATCAGATCATCCAGGGGCTAAATCTCTCATCAAAAGATGTGATCGTTACTGAAATTAGTAAAAAGCTATCCCAGCTTACGATCGATTTTATACATATAAAAAGAGAGATTACGAGAAATTTGGATCAGTCTATCCAAATGATGGAGCAAAAACAGCCCCAGGTTAAGCAGGTTCTGGAATCTACCATTAAGCAGCTGGATCAAGCTATTTTAAAGGGTGAATTCATGCTTTATACCGATATGTCGACGGAGAAGAAGCTCCTGCAGTCTAGCAGCAGATTGCAGGAAGCAAAGAATTTGCTTATGAGCGGGAAGCTACCTGAGGCGAACCAGATCGTGAAGGAAGTTAAAGCATCCGTAGAAGGTCTTTTGTTTAAACCGTCTGATGTTAAAGTTAAGCATTTTGTGGCAGGCGTGACGAGTAATGTCGGTGAAGATGTATTTACTCAAGGTGCAAAGCCAGAGCAGTCTGGACGTAATGTGCTGGAGCTGATTCGGAAACTTGGGATGATGAATGAACATGAGGTGGCGAAATCTTTTTTGAATGGAAAACAGCCTGAAATGCCGCAAACTGTAAAATCCTCTCTGCTTTCGATCTTGCAATCTGACCAGCTTAATCCGAAGCTGGCTCAGCAGGTGGAACAGGCTGTTCAAAATCTAACCGGTCAGCAGCTTCTAGCTAAGCCTGACTCATCCGGTATGCAGAATCTGGCCATGCAGCTTCCGCTTTTACTTCATAAGGAAGTTGAGAATGTGAAAGTATTTGTAAACTCTCAATCTGATAAGGATCAAATTGATTGGGAGAACTGCAGCCTTTACTTTGTGATGGAGACCAAGCGGCTTGGTGAGATTGGGATTTCGCTGACGGCAACCAATCGAAATTTGTTCCTAACCTTTAAAAGTGATAAGGAAGATTTACAGCAATCAATGACTCGGATATCGGATTCATCGCTTGATCGGTTCAAGGAAATTGGTTATTCGATTGGCTCGGTTCAATTTAAACCGATGACCGTGGAAACGAAGAGCTCAGAACGAGAGGCAAGTCCAACAGTCCAAACAGCCTTTACGAAAAAGGGGTATGACATAACGATATGAGACAGCAATATTTCAATCAAATGAACCGTAAAAAGATGAATGGACCGACCGCTGCCGTCATCAGGTACGAAGAACAAAATGGAGAGGCCCCGCAGTTAGTCGCTCAGGGAACTGGGGAAGTAGCCAGAAGGATTATTGAAACGGCTAAGAAAAATGATATCCATCTGCAGGAGGATGAGTCATTGGTCAGCCATCTTTTAGACATTGATCTTGGAGATTCAATTCCTCCGCAGCTTTATGCAGTGATTGCTGAAATCCTCCTTTTATTAGAAGAGCTCGATAAACAATATAACTAGCCCGTCGATATATAAAATAAGAGGATATGGAGGTTTTTGTGAATGGAATTTTTAACAGAGGAACTTATTGTGCAAAAATCATCTCAGGAATTAACGGCATTGCTGTATGAAGGACTATTAACCAATTTATATGAGGCCATTGATCAAATAGATGAGTCTAATTTATTCCAGGCTAATAAAAGCCTGCAAAGGGCCGGTGATATCGTTCATCGTCTTGGTGTGGGACTTCGGTATGAAGCAGGCCCAATTACGGAGAATTTGGACACCCTCTATAATTTCCTGGCTGATGAGCTGATCCGGGTAAATCTAACTAAGAATACGGATAGCATTTCATTCCTGATCAAAATCGTTGAGACTCTATCCACAGCCTGGAATGATGCCATGCAATTGAAAAATAATGCAAAGGCTGATTCGTTAATTAAGATGGTATCGGCCTATGAAAATAACGTGATGAGGAAAAAATTCTAATAGAATGAGGGAGCATTTCCATGAAAATTAATCATAATATTTCTGCCTTGAACGCCTATCGTAATCTATCAACTAATACAACCAATACAAATAAAAGCTTAGAAAAGCTATCTTCAGGACTTCGTATTAATAAAGCGTCCGATGATGCAGCGGGACTAGCTATTTCAGAGAAAATGCGTTCACAAATTCGCGGTCTAAATATGGCGGAACGAAATGCCCTTGATGGAGTTTCTCTCATTCAAACTGCAGAAGGCTCCTTGTCATCTGTCCACGAAATGCTGCAGCGTATGAGAGAATTAACGGTTCAAAGCGCGAATGGGACTTATACGAATGAAGATCGTGAAGCCATCCAGGAAGAGTATAATCAGCTTACAGCAGAAATTGAGCGTGTGAGTGAGACGACTGAGTTTAATAGTGCGAAACTATTAGATGGAAGCCAATCTGAATTTAGTTTTCAAATAGGAGCCAACGCAGGCCAAACGATTGAGTTAACGATAAATAAAATGAATGCTGAAGAACTTGGATTAGGAACCGCCGATGCACCATTGAATGTGAAAACAGCGGAGGCTGCCAATGCTGCTATTTCAAAAATTGATAAAGCAATCGCGGCCGTTTCTGCTGAGCGTTCCAACTTAGGTGCGATGCAGAATCGTCTGGAGCATACGATTACGAATTTACAAACAATGAGTGAAAACGTAACCTCTGCAGAATCACGGATTCGCGATGTAGACATGGCTCTTGAGATGACTGAGTTCACAAAGAATACCATTTTAAATCAGGCAGCACAGGCCATGTTGGCACAAGCCAACCAACTTCCACAGGGTGTGCTACAATTATTGAAGTAACAAAGTTGAGGTGATCTCATGGAGGTACAACGAGTAGGCAGGACTGGTTTGCAAAAGGTCAGTTCTAAGGAAGAGGTAGCCAAGGATTCGATTGCCTTTAAAGAGGTTATGGGAACCAGGCGCAATGATTTGACTCTTGATCGATTGACACGGAAAATGCAGGAGATTGAGGAGCAGGGCAAGAGGCTCGGTGAAACTCAGTCGGTTGATTATTTACGAAAATATAAGAAGCTTGTGAAAGACTTTTTAGATGATGCCGTAAAAAATGGGCTGCAATTAGAGGAGCATCGCGGTTTTAATCATCGTGGATCAGCAAAGGTGTATAAGCTTGTAAAAGAAGTGGATAAAAAGCTGGTTGACCTCACAAATGCAGTCCTTGATAAGGAAGATAAACGTATACATTTATTAGGCATGATTGGCGAAATCCAAGGAATGCTCATTAATATTTATACGTAATGGGGGTTTGGCCTTGGCTTTTACCGAAGTCAGGGCTTTTTTAAATGAGAGACAGAGGAGCTCGGTTTATGATGAGTGCACTGCGGGAATATTTTCAGGTAACAAGGGAAGCGATAGAGGTATTAAGTGATTTGAGCTGGGAAAAAGACCGCGAGATCGCTATTTCTAGGCTGGATGAAATCATTCGTATTCGGGAAAGTCTGCAAAAAGATATACAGCCTCCTTTTACTGACGAGGAAAAAAAGCTTGGCGAGTTATGTGTGAAGCTGAATGAAGAACTGGCGAAAGCAATGGCCAAACGGAGAATGGAAGTGGCTCGGAACCTTAAAATGGTACGGGAGCAAAAGCAGCATAATCAAAAATATGCCAACCCCTATGAGGCGATTTTAACAGATGGAGTTTATTACGATAAGAGGAAATGATTACCTCAAATGAATTATCATGAGAAGTAGTGCTTTTTTGTTGTTGAATAGGGTATACTATATATGAATTCCTTGAAAATCCTGAATATTTAAACTTAAACAAATTGTCGATATAGGCAGGATTTTTAAAAGGGATTAGAGAATATTAATAGTTATAGAGTAGAAAAGGAGGACTCACTTATGAATTATAACATTCGTGGTGAAAACATTGAGGTAACTCCAGCAATCAGAGAATATGTAGAGAAAAAAATCGGAAAATTGGAAAGATACTTTACAGAAACACCTGATGCAAACGTACATGTCAATCTGAAGGTGTACAATGATAAAACAACAAAAGTTGAAATCACTATTCCGCTACCTAACCTAGTGCTACGTGCAGAGGAAACAAATACAGATATGTATGCAGGTATCGATTTAATTAACGATAAATTGGAAAGACAAATTCGTAAATATAAAACAAAAGTTAACCGTCGTTCTCGTGAAAGCGGTAAAGAGTTATTCACTTTTCCAGCTGGAGAAGTCGGTGTTGAGCAAGAAGAGGATGATAAATTAGAAGTTGTGCGTGTGAAACGCTTTGATCTTAAACCAATGGACAGCGAAGAAGCAATTCTTCAAATGGACATGCTAGGACACAATTTCTTCATCTATACTGATGCAGAAACTGACGGCACTCACATCGTTTACAAACGTAAAGATGGCAAATACGGCTTAATTGAAGCACAAAGCTAATTTTATACTTGATAATGGGCAGCTCCTGTAAGGGGGCTGCTTTTTCATTGAATGATCGTGATCAGAAAATGGGCATAAATCCATCTCGTTCAATCAAAACTTGAACTTATTGAAACCTCATCTATGGAGGCACCTAGTCTACTATGTTTGTGTATCAATTCTATTATAATTAGAAATCAGCCTAACCATTTATGAGGAAACCTCTCTTCAATATTTAAGCCCTTCATGCAATTTCTCTATCAAAATTTCAAAGCTCAGTTATGAACTTAAGTATATTTTGAGGTAAAATAACCCAAAAATATCATGTGTGTACACACTCCTTCTGTTGTTTTGTCCATTTGTAAGTGTTACTATTAATGTGAAATTTAAAAATATGAACGATTATTAATCTATATCATTCTAGGGCTAATGAACCCTGTACAGATAAGAGGAGAGACTGCTTAATGGGGATTTTGAATAAATTGTTTGACCCTAATAAATCTGAGCTTAAACGCCTGAATAAGGCTGCAAATAAAATAGAAGCTTTGGCATCTGCCATGGAAGCTTTGTCTGATGAAGAACTGTCTGCTAAAACAACGGAATTTCAAGAACGTTACGCGGGTGGAGAGAAACTCGACGATATACTGCCTGAGGCATTTGCAGTAGTCAGAGAAGCATCACGCCGTGTCCTTGGCATGTATCCTTTCCAGGTTCAATTAATGGGGGGTATCGCCCTTCATGAAGGTAATATTTCTGAGATGAAAACAGGGGAAGGTAAAACATTGACCTCCACTATGCCTGTTTACTTAAATGCGATTACTGGTAAAGGTGTTCATGTCATTACAGTCAATGAATACTTAGCAAGCCGTGACGCCACTGAAATGGGGCAATTATTTAACTTCCTTGGGCTTTCAGTCGGCTTGAATCTTACTGGAATGAGCCGTGAAGAGAAACAGGAAGCGTATAATGCCGATATTACCTATGGTACAAATAACGAGTTTGGGTTTGATTATTTACGTGACAATATGGTGCTGTATAAGGAACAGATGGTACAGCGTCCGCTTCATTATGCTGTAATAGATGAGGTTGACTCCATCCTGATTGATGAAGCACGTACGCCATTGATTATCTCTGGTTCCGCTCAAAAATCAACTCAGCTTTATATACAGGCGAATGCCTTTGTCCGTACTTTATCAAAAGAAAGAGATTACACATACGACGAAAAGACAAAAGGTGTTCAGCTGACTGAAGAAGGAATGAGCCGTGCTGAAAAAGCATTCGGCATTGATAACTTATTCGATATTAGCCATGTTGCCTTGAACCATCATATTAACCAGGCGTTAAAAGCGCATGTTTCCATGCATTTGGATGTGGATTATGTGGTTCAGGATGGCGAGATTGTCATCGTTGACCAATTTACCGGCCGTCTAATGAAAGGACGCCGTTATAGTGATGGCTTGCATCAGGCGATCGAAGCGAAAGAAAACCTCGATATCCAGAATGAAAGCATGACGCTTGCGACGATTACGTTCCAAAACTACTTCCGTATGTATGAAAAGCTTGCCGGTATGACTGGTACAGCGAAAACAGAGGAAGAGGAATTCCGTAATATTTATAATATGAATGTTATTGCGATTCCAACGAACCGCGACATCGTGCGTGATGACCGTGCAGATTTGATTTTTGCCTCTATGGAAGGGAAATTCAAAGCGGTCGTTGAGGATATCGCTGAACGCCATGCGAAGGGTCAGCCAGTATTGGTTGGTACAGTAGCGATTGAAACGAGTGAATATGTATCTGAATTATTGAAGAAAAAAGGAATTCCGCATAGTGTCCTGAATGCGAAGCAGCATGAACGCGAAGGAAATATCATCCTTGATGCCGGTCAGCCAGGTGCCGTAACAATTGCTACGAATATGGCGGGCCGTGGTACAGATATCAAGCTTGGTGAAGGTGTGAAGGAAGTCGGCGGTCTTGCCGTTATTGGTACGGAGCGCCATGAAAGCCGCCGTATTGATAATCAGCTGCGTGGACGTTCTGGTCGTCAGGGAGACCCTGGGGTTACACAATTCTATCTTTCATTAGAGGATGAATTGATGCGCCGTTTTGGATCTGACAATATTAAGAGCATGATGTCCCGTCTCGGTATGGAGGATGACCAACCGATTCAAAGTAAAATGGTATCTAAAGCCGTTGAATCTGCGCAAAAACGAGTTGAAGGTAATAACTATGATGCCCGTAAACAATTGCTTGAATATGATGATGTACTTCGTCAACAACGTGAGATTATTTATAAGCAGCGTTTTGATGTACTATCAAGTGAGAATCTGCGTGAAATCGTAGAGACTATGATTCGTTCCTCTCTGCAGCGCAATGTCTATGCCTTTGCGCCTGATGTGGAAAGCGAAGAGTGGAATATTGAAGGATTGCTTGATTATGTCTATGCCAACCTTCTGCCTGAAGGTACTTTTAATGCTGAGGAATTAAAAGAGCTTGATGGGGAAGAATTAATTGAATTAATTTATGGCAAAATCATTGAAAAATACAATGAGAAGGAAGAAGAGCTTTCTTCTGAGCAAATGCGTGAGTTTGAAAAGGTAATTGTATTGCGTGCGGTTGATAGCAAGTGGATGGATCACATTGATACAATGGAACAATTGAGACAAGGTATTCATTTACGTGCCTATGCTCAAATCAATCCGCTCAATGAATATCAGCAAGAAGGCTTTGCGATGTTCGAGGCCATGGTTTCTGCGATTGAGGATGATGTGGCTAAATACATCATGAAAGCTGAGATCCGCAATAATCTAGAGCGTGAAGAGGTTGTGAAAGGACAGGCTGTTAATCCGAAGAGTGATGAAGGAGAGACAGTCAAGAAGAAACCGAAACGTAATGAAGAATCCGTTGGACGAAATGCTCCATGTCCATGCGGTAGCGGTAAGAAATATAAGAATTGCCATGGAAGATAAATAAGACATGTCAGTATCTTTAGATGACGTTGACGCGTATAATAAGATATGTTAAATAAAGAGGGACGGCTAAAGGATAGGCCGGCTCTCTTTTTCCTGAAAAGGAGATTTAAATTGTGAGTAACAAGCTTTGTAAAAATAGATGAGGTGAACGTAAATGGAAATAGCAGAAATTCGTAACGAGTTAGAAAAAACAGCCACACGTTTGGCGGACTTTAGGGGGTCTCTTTGACTTAGAAGAAAAAGAAGCCCGTATTATGGAATTGGACGAGATCATGTCCGAACCATCATTTTGGAATGACCAAGCGAAAGCGCAGGGAATTATTAACGAGGCAAATGGCTTGAAGGATCAAGTGGGCGAATTTAATGCATTAAATGAGTCATACGAGAATTTGGATTTGACCTTTGAATTAATTAAGGAAGAGCCAGATGTAGATCTCCAGGAAGAACTGGAGAGCGAGCTTATGGAACTATCCGAGAGATTGAATGCGTTTGAGCTTCAGCTGTTATTGAGTGAAGAATATGACAAGAATAATGCCATTTTAGAGCTTCATCCAGGTGCAGGCGGAACGGAATCTCAGGATTGGGCATCCTTACTGCTGCGTATGTATACAAGATGGGCTGAAAAGAAAGGCTTCAAGGTAGAAACACTTGATTATCTTCCTGGTGATGAAGCTGGAGTTAAAAGCGTAACGCTAGGCATTCGAGGCCACAATGCGTATGGCTATTTGAAGGCAGAAAAAGGCGTACACCGCCTAGTACGTATCTCGCCGTTTGACTCCTCAGGACGTCGTCATACCTCTTTCGTTTCCTGTGAGGTAATGCCTGAATTCAATGATGAGATTAATATCGAAATTCGTACAGAGGATTTGAAAATTGATACGTATCGTGCGAGCGGTGCCGGTGGTCAGCATATCAATACAACAGATTCTGCCGTTCGGATCACTCATTTACCAACGAATACAGTGGTCAGCTGCCAAACTGAGCGCTCCCAAATCAAGAACCGTGAAACAGCTATGAAAATGCTGAAATCCAAGCTTTATCAACTGGAAATCGAGCAACAAGAAGCTGAATTGGCAGAAATTCGTGGAGAACAAAAGGAAATTGGCTGGGGAAGTCAAATCCGTTCCTATGTATTCCATCCATATTCCATGGTTAAGGACCACCGTACAAATGCAGAAACCGGGAATATTCAGGCTGTCATGGATGGAGATTTAGATATGTTCATCGATGCTTATTTACGTTCAAAATTATCCTAATTCATATAGAACTTTTAAAGGATCAGCTAAGATATAGCTGGTCTTTTTTTTTTTTTTTTTTTTTGGTTAATTTTTAATTATTTTGTAATTTGGTTAATTTTTAATTATTTTGTAATTTCTGTAACTTTTATCCGTTTTATACGGTATTATTAATAGGTGTAATTTTTGAAAGGACGGGATGGTATGAATGAAACGGCTCTTGAAGTGAAGTCATTAACGAAAAAGATTGGCAGCACTGTTATTGTCAATGATGTTAGTTTCAGCGTTAAAAAGGGTGAAATTTTTGGACTGCTTGGTCCGAATGGTGCTGGTAAGACAACGATTATCAGAATGATTGCCAGTCTAATTAATCGTACGAACGGCCAGGTTCTTATTAATGGGCATGATCTGGATAGGGATTTTGAAGGGGCAATGCATGATTTAGGGGCAATTGTAGAGAATCCGGAGTTTTACAAATATATGACCGGCCGAAAGAATATGATCCATTATGCCCGAATGGCCAAAGAAAAGATTAAAAAAGAGCGGATTGATGAAGTTGCTCGCTTGGTAAAGCTTGACCATGCGATGGACAAGAAGGTAAAGACCTATTCGTTGGGAATGAGACAGCGTCTTGGGGTTGCGCAGGCTGTGCTGCATCGTCCTCAGTTATTAATCCTCGATGAACCAACAAACGGATTGGACCCACAAGGAATACGAGAATTCCGTGATTATTTACATCAATTAGCCAATGAAGGAATAGGTGTGCTAATTTCCTCTCATTTATTATCCGAGATGCAATTAATGTGTGATCGTTTTGCCGTTATTGAGAAAGGAAAGCTCATACATATAGAAAACAATATTATAGAGGAAAAAGAGGAAGATTTAAGAGAAGTGGTTTTCTCCATCAATAATGTATTGGCAGCAGTCAATGTAATTAAAGAGCAATTTTCAAGTCTGAATATTGTAAAGCAGGATAAAAAGATGATTACCCTCCAGGCAACACGCGAAGATATTGCCAAAGTAAATCGACAGTTAAATGAAGCAGAAGTAGATGTTTATGAAATTAATGTTGTGAAGAAAACGCTTGAAGATCGATTCTTCGAGATTACAGAGCAAGAGGAGGTGCGAGTATGATTTCATTGATTAAAAATGAATGGATGAAAATTTTCTCTAAAATGTCTTCGTATATATTTATCGGCTTTTTGCTAGTTGCTCTAGTAGGGAGTGCTATTCTAGTAAAGACCATGAATAATGCAGATGATTGGAAAGTGAAGGAAGAGAATAACATACAGTCCCAGCAAGCTGTTTTGGATGATCCGAAGACGTCTGAGGAAGAAAAAGAGTGGATTCAAGAAGATATTGCCCGAAGTCAGAAATTATTGGATACTGGTATCAATCCTAACCAAGAAACAAGTTGGACCTTTATGGTCAATTGGGTTACGTCAATCGCATCTTTTGTGACCTTATTTGCTGTTATTATCTGCAGCGCCTCAGTGTCCGCGGAGTTCTCTGATGGAACAATTAAGCAATTATTAATTCGTCCGCATCGGCGCTGGAAAGTTCTTCTCTCGAAATATATAACAACTTTATTATATGCAGCTACAGTGGTGGTTGTATTAAGTGTTGCAGGATACCTTGTCGGGTTAATTTTCTTTGGTTCAGCATCATTCACAGATAAGATGATCGACCCTACAAGTTTTGACGAAGTGATAACATTAGAAGCAGGCCCATACTTTTTTGAGCTTATGCTATATTGGGTTCCAGGCTTCCTCATCATTATTACGATGGCTTTTATGTTGAGCACTTTGTTTAAAAGCCAGGCAATCGCAGTCGGTATTTCTGTTTTCATCTTGTTTGCTTCTTCAACCTTAAATATGTTAATCACCTCCCTTGTTGAACGATATGAATGGTTAAAATTTGTTTTGTTCCCTCACATAGATTTGAGAAGATATATTATGGAAAGTGCGCCTATGTTTGAGGGAGCGACGGTAGGTCTCTCACTCGGTGTGTTGGCTGCTTACTATGTACTGTTTATCGCGATAACCTTTATTGTTTTCAATAAGAAAGATATTTCGATTTAATCTACAATAGGTGCCCTTTATAGGGTGCCTTTTTCTTTGCCATTTGGCGCGGTTATTGTCTGACTTTTTCATCTTTTATTGCCTTTCATTGTTTCATGTCGGAATTTCGTATAGAATGAATATACTTTATTAAATGTTTAGACGGAGGCTTTTGCAATTGTGAAGAAAAAAAGAAACGCACAGAAGGAATCGCATCCTTACTTCAATCTAATTAAGGATTATTTATATGTTCTGATCGGCTCTGCCATTGTGGCCATCTCCTTTAATATGTTTTTATTACCGACAAAAGTTGCATCCGGTGGGGTCAGCGGAATCAGTACGATTACGTATAATGTATTCGGATGGGAGCCGGCCTTTGTACAATGGGCCTTTAATATTCCGCTATTTATAGCTGGGGTTATTCTGCTTGGTACGCATTTTGGAATTAAAACAGCTGTAGGAACGATCTTTTTCCCATTCGTTGTTTTCCTGACGAGTAACTGGTCTCCATGGACTCAGGATCCCTTATTGGGAGCTTTATTTGGTGGGATTGGTGTTGGATTGGGACTTGGGATAGTATTCCTTGGAAAAGCTTCAACTGGCGGTACCGATTTAGCAGCGCAAATTGTTAATAAATACACCGGGCTTTCTTTAGGAACCTGTGTTGCCGCCATTGATGGTTTAATCGTACTGGCTGCTTGTCTCGTATTTGATATTGAGCAAGGTCTATATGCATTGATTGGGCTATATGTAACGAGCAAAACTATTGATTTAGTCCAAGTCGGCATTAATCGCTCTAAAACGGTTATGATCATTACCAATCATGAAACAGAAGTAAGACGAGCTATTTTGGAAGAAGTGGATCGCGGGGTTACAAGAATATCTGCCCATGGCGGATATACAGAGAGTGAACGTCCGGTATTAATGTGTGTAATCGATCAAACTGATTTCACAAAACTTAAACAAGTGGTTCAACGTATTGATGACCAGGCATTTGTCGTCGTGATGGATGCTGCCGAGGTACTTGGAGAGGGTTTTAAAAAAGCCTAGATACAGCTAAAATAAGGGCATACAAATGTTTTCCTAATATTGGGAGGGGACTTCCTTGAAGAACTATTTGCATTTTGGCATAGCAGTTGTTATCATTGCCCTTGTTGGTTGTGCAACTCATTCGGGTACTGAGAAAAATGAAACAGCCTCATCCACTCCGATTTCGATTGCTAATGATGGAAGTGAAGCGGCAAAGATTTATGAACAAAAATGTTCAAATTGCCATGGAGACACACTTGAAGGCCGAATTGGTCCTGGGTTGGTTTCTGTAGGTGAAAAATTATCCGTGCAAGAAATTGAAGCAATCATTAATGATGGGGCACCTGCCATGCCAGGCGATTTGATTGCAGAGGATGATGCTAAAAAAGTGGCTGAATGGCTTAGCAATAAGCAGTGAAGTATTTTAATAGAATTTACCAAACCGGAGGAGATTATCTTACCGGTTTCTGTTTGTCCTTTAATTAATTGAATAGGTTAAATGACCTCTTCTTTAAGATTGCAACTTGAGTACAATGAACCACAGGCATAGTTAATACTATATTTACGGTATCTGACAAAAAAGGTAATAGAGTTGAAATATAAATGTAATATAAACGTGGTTTTTCTGACATTTTATGATGTTATAATAAAATCGTGACAAAAGATGGATTTTTCCATCATAAAACAAGAAATAACGACACCTGTCGATAAAGCATAGAGGTACTATACACAACATGAAGGTAGAAAAAGGTGAAAACGACATGATAGAAATGATTAATGTTCAAAAGACATATCCTAATGGCGTTTCAGCAGTCAAGGGCCTAAATGTAAAAATCAAATCAGGAGAATTTGTTTACGTTGTTGGGCCAAGTGGCGCAGGGAAGTCTACATTTATTAAGATGATGTACCGCGAAGAAAAACCGACAAGTGGTACGATCATGATCAATGGCAGGAATATTGCCAATATCAAAAACTCGAAGGTGCCTCTTTTAAGAAGAGATATCGGGGTAATTTTCCAGGATTATAAACTGTTGAATAATCTTACAGTCTATGAAAATGTAGCCTTTGCTCTGGAAGTAACAGAGGAAAGACCACAGGTCATTAAGCAAAAGGTTATGGACGTGCTTGATTTAGTTGGTTTAAAGCATAAGGTTCGTATGATTCCAACTGAATTGTCCGGTGGAGAACAACAAAGGGTAGCGATTGCCCGATCCATCGTTCGCTCGCCTAAGCTGGTAATTGCAGATGAGCCGACTGGTAACCTGGATCCAGAAACATCATGGGAAATCATGAAGATTTTCGAAGAAATCAATAGTCTCGGTACAACAGTTGTGATGGCAACGCATAATAAAGAGATTGTTAATACACTACAACATAGAGTTATTGCGATAGAGAATGGATACATCGTGCGTGATGAACAGAAGGGGGAATATGGCTATGAACTTTAGAACCTTCCTCCGACATATAAAAGAAAGCTTCAAAAATATTGGCAGAAACGGCTGGATGACATTTGCTTCTGTCAGCGCCGTAACAGTTACACTATCTTTAGTTGGTGTATTTGTTGTTATTATGATGAACTTAAATAACTTTGCCAGCAGCATTGAGAGTGATGTTGAAGTACGTGTCCATGTGGATCGCACTGCTACTGAAGAACAAAGGATTCAACTTGAGAGTAATCTAGAAAAATTAGGGGAAGTAGATTCTATTACTTTTTCCCCGAAAGAAGATGAATTAAACAACCTGATTGAAAATATGGGTGATCAGGGAAGTGCCTTTGAACTCTTTGAGCAGGACAATCCTCTGAACGATGTATATATCATCAAAACATATCGCCCTGACGATGTCGCAAAGGTTGCGGAAGAAGCAGGAAAAATGGATTATGTTGAAACTGTCAAATACGGACAAGGATTCGTTGAAAAAATGTTTAAAATAGTCGATACATCACGGAATGTAGGGATTGTTTTAATCGCAGCCTTGTTATTTACGGCGATGTTCTTGATATCCAATACGATTAAAATTACCATCTTCGCAAGAAGACGTGAAATTGAAATTATGAGATTAGTAGGTGCCACAAATGGATTTATCCGTTGGCCGTTTTTCCTTGAAGGATTATGGCTCGGCATCATGGGATCTATTATTCCAATAGCGATTATTGCTGTAGGGTATAAGTTCCTTTACGATAATTTTGCATTAGGTTTAACCATTGATTACATGAGCCTACTTCCATACAATCCATTTATCATTCAGGTCTCCCTATTGATTGTCCTGTTTGGAGCTTTGATTGGTATTTGGGGAAGTTTAATGTCGGTTCGTAAGTTTTTGAAAATATAACCATCTAAATTTCAAACATTATCAATTGTGCCCCTTGTAACAAAGGGGCCTACATAGAATAGACAGATTGTGTTACCTAGTATGAAAGGGGAAAGTCACGTGAAGAAGACCATTGTTGCATTAAACACAGCGCTAGTGCTGGGTTTTGCTGGCCTCTTTGGAGGCAGTGTTCAAGCAGCATCCATTGATTCTTTACAACAAAAGAAGAATAACATCCAAGAAAAGAAATCAGCTGTTGAAACAGATATCTCAGAAGCAAACGGTAAAATCAATCAGATTGAATCTCAAAAAGCTGAAGTAAAAGCAGAACTTAATAAATTACAAAAATCAATAACTGAAACACAAGAGAAAATTAAAGAGAAAAATAGCCAAATTACTTCAACACAAGAGAAAGTTACAAGTTTAAAAGAGAGCATTAAAGAAATTGAGGCCAGAATTGAAACTCGCAATGAGATTTTAAAAGAACGGGCTCGCTCCTACCAGCAAAATGGTGGAGGAGTGAATTATTTAGAGGTTGTTTTTGGAGCCAGCAGTTTTGGTGAATTTGTTGAACGTGTAGGTGCTGTATCCACTATTATGCAAGCGGATAAGGATATCTTAACGGAACAAGAAAATGATAAAGCTGACTTGGTTGCAAAAAAAGAAGAAGTTGAAGATAAGCTCAATAAATTAAATGCAATGAAACAAGAGCTGGTAACTATAAATGAAAAGCTTGATGGCCAGAAGGTCGAAAAAAATAAATTAATGGCTATTCTAAAATCCGAGCAGGCTGAACTTGAAGAAGAAAAACTAAGCCTGGAGGAGGAAAAGCAATTATTGGCGAGTCAAGCAGAAGCTGTGAAAAAAGCCATTCAACAAGAAAAGGACCGTCAGGCAGAAGAAGCTAAAAAGGTTTCTGCAAGCACAGGCGGGGGAAATGGTAATACAGTATCTGCGCCGGCCATTACGTCCGGTAAATTTATGCGCCCTGCAGCAGGATATGTATCCTCAGGATTTGGCGGAAGATGGGGAAGAAACCATAATGGGATTGATATTGCCAAGTCAGGTACAGTTCCAGTCGTAGCTTCGGCAGCCGGTGTCGTAACAAGGTCAAATTTTTCAAGTTCCTATGGGAATGTTATCTACCTGTCGCACTATATAGATGGACAAGTTTATACAACAGTCTATGCCCATTTGAGATCAAGAAATGTTTCTGAGGGTCAAACAGTAAGTAAGGGCCAACAAATCGGAATCATGGGAAATACGGGTCGCTCATTTGGACAGCATTTACATTTTGAATTATACGTAGGTGAATGGACTGCTTCTAAAAAGAATGCTGTAGATCCATTGAAATATTTAAGTGGTATGTAAGTTGAAAGATGCACGTAACGCAGTTCTATTTTGAACTGCGTTTTTTTGTTCCTGGGGTAAATCTGAATATGCTAGCAAAGAAACCCGAAATATGTCGGTTTACCAACTATTTTGATGGATAATTAAAGTGTACTATTTAGACAACGCCTGCTAAAATTTGTATTATGGTATAAAATTTTACAAATAATGAGGTGTGGCATGGAGGGTGTTATTTTGAAGGATTTTCTGATCAAGGACGATCAACAGTTTACAGATTTCATCAGTAAACAAAAAGAACTCTATGATCCTGCACAAATTGATTTACATAGTATTATATTTTCACTGAATGATTTATATCCTAACAACTATGAAAAACAGAAATATTTTCTGAAGGAATATTATATCAATTGCAGAGATGCCATAAAACCTCACATTTTAATGGAGTACTTTACGATGCAGGGAGATACGAAAGAAGTAGAATCCCTCCTCCAATCTGAAAGAGAGTTCGACAGTCCCGAGATGAGGACATGGATCTCAATCTATTCCATCCTAAGTAAGCGAAGAGATGGTCTTTTAACTGGTTCGGATTTAATTGATGCCATTTTTAAGGTGAAGAATACGAATAATGAAACGCTCATTCTTTCATTAATTATTCATCTATATGGAATCAGTGAGACAGGCCTTTATGAACCTTTTCATAAGGTCCGGCGTGTTATCGTACCAATGGTTGAATTACTGGATAATGATTTCCTGCGTGAATCATATTCAATTCGTTTGGCTGAGATGGAAGTTCTTACCTACCTGTATATGAATAAAATTGATCTCTGCAGAGAAAAATGCATGAAAGTGATTGAAAGACGCGAATTGGAAGTATATTTTCCTGTTATCTATTCCGTTTTCTATCACACATTGGGTCAATCCTTTATGTTTGAAAATTATCAGGTGGCAAAATACTGGCTAAATAAATCAATGGCTACTTTAAGTTCCCTGCCAGCCGACATACAATCCAAAAGGATGAGTTTTTTAATAAATACTATGGAGTTTTTGAACTCTTTTTGGGGAGTCGATACTGACTCAATACCAAAGGATGAAGCAGAAAAAGCCCATCGCTATCTTGTAACAGGACGAACAGAAGAGGCTTTGCATATATTAGATAATCTGAAAAAAGAGAATGGGTATTTAACTTCGTATCAGCTGTTTTTTTATAGCATCGCAACTGATAATGAAAAATTAATGCAAGTTGCCAGAGATGTTTTTACATCAAACTCAAACTTTTTTTATCTTCAACTATTGAACTCCGAGAATGTACATAGATACAAAGCAAGATTGGGAGGTGAATAGGTTTATGAAGCGAATAGCTGGGTTTGTCATCACGTTATGCATACTGACTTGCGCTTTTGGAAGTGCTGCAGTATTTGCTAAAGATCCAGGACCGATTGCTCCGGGTGCCAGTCAAAAATTAGATAAATAATCATACTATGTACAAGCCTTTCATACAGTATATAGTAGGACTAAGCATTGCACATTTATACGTGCAGTGCTTTTTTAATTGATAGAACTATGAAAGGAGCGATCTATGAAAAATAAATGGTACTGGTTATTTTCTGTAGCCATCTTTCTATTAGTTGTTACAATCGCTGGCTTGTGGTGGAAGTATGTGACATTGGAGAATACGCTTGAATCGAAGAATCAAAAAGAGAATCAGGCTGATTCCTGGCCCCAGTTTGATAAAGTACGACAGGCATATGATATTATTACGTCTAATTACGTAGAGCGTATAGATGGAGCGCAGCTGACTGAGGGAGCTATTAAAGGGATGCTTGGGGAGCTCAAAGATCCATATTCGGTATATATGGATGAAGAGACTTCGTCGCAGTTTCAACAAACATTGGATTCCAGGTTCCAGGGAATTGGAGCTGAAATAAGTTTTATGGACGGGAAGTTTATCATTGTGTCCCCATTTAAAAATTCCCCGGCCGAACGATCCGGTATAAAACCTGGTGATGAAATTATCCGTATTGATAGTAAGGATGTTAAGGGATTGGAACTATATGATGTGGTTTCCCTGATACGTGGGAAGATTGGAACTAAAGTGACGATAGATATTAAAAGAAACGGCAATGATCAGCCAATCACGTTTTTAGTGGAGCGTGATGAGATTCCGATTGAAACAATCCACACGGCTATAAAGAAAGTAAGGGATAAAAAAATTGGTTATATCCAAATCACCTCATTCAGTGAAGAAACTGCAGAGGATTTTCTGGAAGATCTAAAAGGTCTGGAAGAGGATAAGGTGGATGGACTTTTGATTGATGTAAGGGGAAATCCTGGAGGACTGTTAACAAGTGTTCAGGAAATCCTGGAGGTATTTGTAACGAATGAACATCCTTATATTCAAATTCAAGAGAGAAATGGCAAAAAGAATAAATTTTACTCTACTTTAAAAAGTGAGAAGGAGTACCCGATTGCTGTGCTTATTAATAAGGGAAGCGCATCAGCTTCAGAAATATTTGCCGGTGCCATGCAGGAAGCGGAAGGTTATCCATTGATTGGCGAGAAAACATTTGGAAAAGGGACTGTTCAGCAGCCTGTTTCAATGGGGGATGGTAGTACCATTAAGTTAACCTTCTATAAATGGCTGACACCAAATGGTACGTGGATTCATAAAAAGGGTATTGCTCCGACGATGTCCGTTCATCAAGATAGCTACTATACCTTACAGCCCCTTGTTGTTACGGAGGATTTGCGGAAGGATATGAATAATAAACAGGTGAAGACACTGCAGCAGATGTTAGAGGGATTAGGATATGCACCAGGGCGTACAGATGGTTATTTTAGCAGTAAGACAGAGAAGGCTGTCCTAGCCTTTCAGCGGATGCATAAATTGCCGGTTACAGGGAGTGTTGACCAGGATGTCGCAGCTAAGCTACAGCAGGCCGTAGTGGATAAGATTAAGGATGAAAAAAATGACCGTCAGCTGCAAACCGGTTTAAGTTGGTTGGCCCAGCAATAGCATTCGAGTGCCATGGATACCACTGTGAATATGAGGTGCCTTTGTCTTTAAAAGGTGAATATCAAAAAAGTGAAGGTTATGTGCCTTCACTTTTTTGTATGGCTGATTCATCCATTATTATTGTAATTCGTTACCGATCCTTTGTTTCTTCTGCATGGTGGACATCTTAGAAGTTCTTGGTGAGTTTTGTAGTATAGTGACTATCTGAAAAGAATTGATAGGAAAGGAGGGGGGGATTTGATAGAATATTAAGTAAGTGTATGCGAGGTTGGTGATTAATTTGTGGGAAACGTGGATAATTGAAATTGCAAAAGGAATAGGCGAATTGTTTTTACACCCGCTTTTCTATGTGGGATTTATACTTACATATATACTTGGCTCCATGAGGGTCAAACAGGAAAGAAAACTGTTTCATGTCCGTGTAGAGGATTCTATGATTGAAATGAAGGAATATATTGTTCCTAGTTTAGTATGGGGACTCATTCTATCGGTCATCACTGGGCTACTCGGCTTAGCTGTACCATTTGATTTCATTGTAATCGTAGGAATCTTCATGTTACTGATTAGTGTAAGCATGCAAATCAGATTTCTTTCCCCGGCTTATACAGTTGGATTGGCCTTTCTTGTTATCTATATTTTATATGTAACAGGGTTTGAGGGTATCCTAAATAACAGCTTTTTTGCATTTGAGCAGGCGATTTATCCTTCAATAGCTGTTTTAATAGGTTTATTGATTATTACAGAGGGAGTATTAATTCGGAAAAGAGGAGCTATTCAAGTTTCTCCTTCAGTTGAAAAAGGAAAGCGTGGTCTCTATATTGGAACGCAAACAACAAAAAGAGTTTGGCTGGTGCCGGTCTTATTATTTATTCCTAATGGAATGTTGAATGTTAGCGGAGATTTTTGGCCTGTCTTTTCATTTGGAGGAACGGATTGGAGTCCTATTCTGGTGCCATTTTTTATTGGGTTCTCCCTTAAAGTGAAAAGTAATTTGATGGGCAATGTGGCTGGAAGGCTTGGAAACCATGTAGCTATCCTAGGCATCATTGTATTAGCTCTGGCTGTAGCTGGAAAGTGGTATCCGATTGTCAGTTTAGCAGCTGCCATTGTTGCAATCCTTGGCAGGGAAGCCATACAGTTTGTGTATAAAAATAATGAAAATCATTCGAATGCTTTCTTCACTTCAGGAAAAAAAGGCTTAATGATCCTAGGTGTACTTCCGGAATCGCCGGCAGAGCGAATGGGTTTAAAAGCAGGGGAGCGTTTGACCCGTGTGAATGGACAACAGGTTTACAACTCTGAGCAACTTTATGAAGCCTTACAAATCAATCGTGCTCATTGTAAGCTGGAAGTCTATGATACGAATGAGCAAATCAGGCTTGTCCAAAATGCCTTATATGAGGGAGACCATCACGAATTAGGTATTTTGACAGTTGATAGTGAACTGAAGAGGTAGAAGCTTTATTAATAGTATGAATGAAATAAAACAGTGGTCACAGGCTTATATCTGTGATCACTGTTTTATTTAGTTTTCGGATCATACTATTCAAATATTCCCGGACTTATTCAAAATAATATTCCCTACTCTAATCAACTGGTCCTGATCAAATATTTCATCAAATTCCAATCTACGCTTACCATATTGGATTTTTAATCCTCTTTCTAATAGTCCATCCTTGAACCAGTTGACGTTTCTAACGGTCTGATACCTGAATCTTTGTATTACACTGAACCTCTTATTAACAAAAATTATCCTTTTATTGGTAGGAATTAAGTATCCGAAAATTTCCTTCTTACTGCTTTTATCATATTCACAGTAAATGAAGGCCAAAGCCTTCTCATTAGGTTCAAAAACACGTTGAATAAGGGTTCTAAAGAATACTTTATTCCTTTTAATTTCGTTATATTCATAAGGGGAGTAATTTTGGCCGTTATGTTCCAGTAAATTAGCGATGATGGCTTCTATTTCTCTTCTTTCCTGTTCTTCCCGTTCCCTTTTTAACCGCTCTTTTTCCTGTTGCTTTAGAAGGCGAGCTTGTTCCTTTTCAGCTCTCTTTTGTTCAATGCCGGCTTTAACATCGGCGTATTTTTCTTTTTTTGTAAACAATTTAATAAGCATATCTTCTACTTTATAAAGTATGGTTTGATAAATGTTCATTTTAGCCCTCTTATCTATTCTATTTTTGCCCAATCAATCCTCTTGCTATTGTACTAATTGTCTCTTCCCATGCTTCATTATAATCTTCTCATTAATGATTTCAAAAGGACTCTGATCAGTTTTCAGCCTTAATTTCATTTGTGTAGTCGTAAATTCTTTTGTAATAATAGTATTGGTTTTTGTAATATTTGTAATACATAACGAGCGGATGTTATAATATGGAAAAACAGTAGGGGTCATTTAATGAATTTAAACAAGGTTCGTAAGAGTTATTTTGATCTGGACTTATTGTTGATTATCTTTGTTTTTATGGGCATCAGCTGTTTCTATATTTATAGTGCACAGAAGTATTTACCTTATGGAAATCCATTTGCAATAAAGCAGGCCATTTATTTTTGTATAGGACTAATTCTGACATCGGTTGTTTATTATTTTGATTTGAGCCAGATTAAGAGAATGTCTATCTATCTATATCTTTTCGGAATCGGTGTATTATCTTTCCTTCTAGTCGCTCCTGAAAGTATTGCGGAGGAAACGAAGGGGGCAAAATCCTGGTTTCAACTACCTGGTTTTTCTGTGCAGCCTTCAGAGTTTATGAAGGTATTTCTCATTCTTTTTTTGGCAAAAATCATAGTCTCCCATAATGATAAATTTATGAGAAATAAATCTCTTAAATCTGATTTCATCTTATTGCTGAAATTAGGATTGGCTGCAATTCCGCCTCTTGGATTGATTCTCTTGCAGCCCGATGCAGGTACGGCTATGGTAATCGCAGCTATTTTAATAGGCATGATTTTTGTGTCCGGAGTGAATTGGAGAATCATTTTCACCTTGATTTTAACAGGGATTTCTGCCGTGGTTACGCTGGCTTACATCTATCTTTATCATACAAAACTATTACTAAGCTTTTTAGGAGAATATCAAATAAATCGGATACACGCCTGGGTTGATCCATTTAATTTTAGTGAAGGCTATCAGCTTAAAAATTCCATACTTGCCATTGGATCAGGAATGGATTCAGGCAGAGGCTTTAACAATGGTGTTATGTATGTTCCGGAAGCTCACTCGGATTTTATTTTTACCGTAATTGGAGAAGAGGGAGGATTTATCGTTGCCAGTATGGTCATTGCTCTTTACTTCATTATGATTTATAAAATAATTGCAATTGCCACATTAAATAAGGGACAGTATGAACGGTATATCTGCATAGGCATCGTTTCCATGCTCTCCTTTCATATCTTTGAGAATATAGGAATGGTCTTGGGACTTGTTCCGATTACTGGCATCCCTTTACCATTGCTGAGCTATGGAGGGAGCTCAGTATTGGGAACTCTTCTCGCTTTAAGTATTGTGTTAAATATATCTGCAAAGACAAAGACCTATATGTTTTCTAAATAATAATTGTCAATCCTCTCTGTTGTGAGAGGACTTTTTTGTAATCAGACATCTGGATGCGCCATATAGATTGATACAAAAGAGATTTATTTAAAGGAATAAATAGTATAAGAGTTCGTTCTGGAATTATTTGACTGTTAAATAAATAGGTAGTAAAATGTTCTTAAAAAAGAACGTTTCTATACTTAATAAAGGATATTAAGGATTTAGACCATTAGTCCTTATTCAGGACTTAATCACCATCATTATATGCTATTTTTTTGATATTGTTGTTCTTTAAAACGAACATTTAAGGAGGATATTATATATCGTAAAAATTGTTATATGTGCCATCGAGCTTCTTATAGCAGTTGTGAAATGGGTGAATGGCTATGTCCTTCCTGTGGGAATGATTTAACCAAACAACAGGTGTTAAGGGGCGTAGAGTATTCGCAAAATAAACAAATCTATTATGAAAAATATCAGATGGAAAAGGACAAATTTCATTTGTTTTCGACATAAGTCTGGTTTAGAAACGGCATATATCATCCTTTTTACCTATATTTGTAGAAAAATGAAGGAAAATATACCCAAAAAATGTTTGAAAATTACAAACAGTGGCAATAAAATAGTTAGTAAGCAATTATACTAATGAAGAGCTGACAGTAAAGGGCAAACTTATTGAAAAATAAGGACGCAAAGTCACAGATCTAAGGTTTAATTACTATGATGGCTGGACTACCTGAAATACAGGAGAGTATTTTAGGGAGGAGATATAATTGATGTGTACCGTTAAAGCTGAATTGGATCAAGAGTGGGTAAATCTTATATTGATCGCCCGACAAATAGGATTTACCAAAGAAGAGATTAGGAGCTTTATAGAGAGAGAAGGAAACGCACAGGAATGAGGGTGAATATATGAAATGCCTCGGTTTCAGTTGAAGTTCGGGGTATTTATTTTGCTTTCTTAAACAAGAAAAAACACTTACAGCTATATAAGTGTTTTGGGAATTCTAGTATTTATTTTAAGGCCTTTCTATTCAATCTTTCTTAATACGCCATTTATTAAATTCAATAAACTCTCTGAACTGATCTTTGGATACTCCCGAATTCATTGCTTCTTTTATTAACTCTGCCCAGTCCTCATCAAGATTGGTCATGTCTGGTTCATCGTGTAAGAGAGCATCTAGCGGGATATTTAGTACAGCTGCTATCTTTTCAAGAAATTGAACGGAGGGATTCACCTGTATATTTCTTTCGAGTGAACTTAAATAGGACTTTGCTACTCCCGCCTTCTCCGCTAGCTCCGTCATAGACATCTTTTTCTCTTTTCTAATTCTTTTAACACGATCACCGATCATTTTAAATTCCCTTTCTGGATAAAAAATTACAATTATGTAAACGTGGTCATGAACTGATAAAATTATTATAATAGTTAGAACCTTCACATTCAATTGCTTTTAGAATTTGACTTGAAAACGTAGCGAAATTGTAATCTTAATAGGTTAATGGCCATTCAGTATTAGTTACATGGTTCATGTTGATTGCTCTCTGCTATAGTGTATCCTTCGATTTGAAATGTACAATGTTCAATCTGATGATTGTTCTTTAACCAATTCTGTAATTGAATAAGAATTTCATCACGGTCCACTTTTTTCTCAACGACAACATGGCAGCTAAGTGCAGGGAAACCGGATGTGATCGTCCAGATATGTAAATCATGCACATCCAGAACACCCTCTATACTCATTAGACTTTTTCTTACCTGCTCGATTTGGATGCCTGTCGGAGTACCCTCCATTAGAATATGATAAGAGTCCTTTAATACACGCCATCCGCTAACTAAGACAAGAGTTGCTACGATCATGCTGGCAATCGGATCTGCCAACTTCCAGCCGAACAGAATGATTAAGATTCCGGCAATGATTGCGCCGACTGATCCAAGTAAATCCCCTAATACATGAAGGAAGGCTCCTCGCATATTCAGATTTTCCTCTGTATCACCTCTCATCAAGATCCATGCAACCGCTAAATTGACAATCAATCCAATTAGAGCAATCCAAAGCATATTGGAGCTAACCTCTGGCGGCACTCTAAAACGTTCAATTGCCTCCCAATAGATAAAAAAGGAAATAATGATTAAAGTCATGCCGTTTATAAATGCAGCTAATATTTCGAAGCGCTTATAGCCATAGGTTTTGGAGTAGTCAGCAGCCTTTTCTGAAAGTTTAAAGGCAAATAAGCTTAATCCCAAAGCAGCTGCGTCGCTGAGCATATGGCCAGCATCGGAAAGAAGAGCAAGACTGTTGGTCCAAATCCCGCCAATCACTTCTATAATCATGAAGGCAAATATTAAACTAAAGCTAATCGCAAGGGCTTTTTTATTTGCATTATGATGATGATGATGATGGCCTTCGCTTCCGTGACTATGATGATGACCATGGTGATGATGCCCACTCATTGTAAACTCCTCCAATCTCAGGATTTATAGGTATGTTTATAAGCCTGTTTTCTGTTGACTATTTAATCGTATTATATATGTTATGCCCCCTCTTTATTGAATATCTATCATGAAATAAATACCTGATTTAGTTTCAGCACATGGTTCAATTTTATTTTCGGTTTATTTGGAGTATTTTTTAGACGAACGAAATTATTTAAATATTATTATTTTATAATACTACCTAAGTATAAATCATAATGATTGCAATGTTCATTAGCTTTTTTTTCCTTGATGGCAGATTTAGAGGGATCTCAGTTAATCCCGAGAATCTATAATCATCCAAATGAATAAAGGGGTTATGAATGTTTCGGAAGGTATGCAGTTGATTATAGTTCTTTTCATATGTGTTCTGAAAAGTTTGGAAGCTGCCTCTGAAATAGCCGGAACGTGTAATTGACAGTATTAAGAAATCAATAATCAGATATATATTAACTCAAACAAATATCGAGAATAACCATAGATTAAGTGATGATACTCAGGGTATTGCTGAAAAGGTTGCTTGTCTATAGTATATCCATCCAGTCAGAGATGATGGCTTAAGTTGTTTTAGAAGATCAGAAAGTATATCCATATAAAATGAAAGGATCTTCTGGCCAATATAGACCTGAAGATCCTTTTTGCATAGTTTATCCACAGGGGGAAATTTACTTTGCTTATTAAATGTTATGAATAAACTGTGATTACCGTGTATAAGTGTGTGGACAACTTGGCTTATCCACAGGCGGTTAAAGTTCTATTCCATTCTCTTTCATTTCTAAAACAGTCAAAATGAACATAGCGTGTGACCAAGTAAGCGGTAATACCCAGGCAGGTCTGCCTGTAATTTTGTCAATTTGCTCTGCTAAAAGATCCAAATCAGTGGCATGATCGACGACCCATTTAAATAATTTCTTTGCTTCAAGCTGTTTATTAATGCGAATATAATAAATCGCGAGCCAGAGCGTCGATATGATCCAAGGGTCACCACTAATATAGATATCCCCCGGGAAGCGTTCGATACCGCCAATAATCTTGGAGCGGCACAGTCGGTCAATGGTGGCAGCTGTTTGTTTCATTTTTGGATCATTGGCATCAATCATATTGAAGGGTACCTGAAGGCCAAGTAAACAGATATCGATGACATCATCCCTGACCTGACGATAGATTGGATATCCCTTTGCATCATATTCCTTTGAGACATCCTTGCCCTGAGCTTTCTTATTTAAGTAGGCCGGTTCATCGAGTCTTAAATGAAAAGCTCGGAAAAACGCTTCATTCGTCTCATTGTAGCCAATCTGCATGATAGTCTTTTTAATAGCTGCTGCAGTATTCCTATAAAGAATAGCTTTTTCGGGATGACCTAATTTCTCGGCCCATTCAGAAGATCCTAACAGCCCTCCATATACTGCGGCGGCTGAATAAAAGTGTTCAGCTTCTCTTTTTTCCCATATATCCATGCTAGGAAGAGGAAGATGGGTGATGGGATCGATAAACTTAGTAAGGAAGTCCGCCCCTTTTTCCATGACTGGCCACATTTCAACTACAAAGTCCTCATCACCGGTAATTTCATAAAATTGATGGAGTCCCCACAGAATGGAGCCTGTTTCATCAATTTGCAAGCCCCAGGCAGGAGCTAAATGTCCGTCTAAATAGTGGCGCTGATCCCATTTTCCTTCCTCATCCTGAAGAGTTCTGGCAAATCGGTAAAACTCTTTAACCTGTCTGTGATAGCCTGCACGAGCATATGCAGTGGCGGTGTAGGCTGCATCACGACCCCAGCAATAGGAATATCCACCTGAAAAGGCATATTCCTCATCTACCTCAGGGGCAGCAATGAAACCGCCATTTTTATTATTCATTAAATGAAACATAAGTAAAGAACGCTCATAAATTTTCTTTGTTCGTTCATCTTTAATTTCAACTGGCTTCGCTTGATCCAAATATTCATACCAATAGTGCAAGGTCTCCTTGAAATGTTCGTCAAAGGGAATCTCTTTTACATCCTTTAAGATGTCAATCGCTCCTTGAGAGCCGTTGCCTGCTGCAATATAAAGCGTAATGGATTTTTCCTCGTTGGGATCGAGAGAAAGCGGATCATATTCAATTCCACATGATGATTTATTGGCAATTCTTTTACCCCTAAGAATACCGTCATTTAGCTCCTTAAATGTAGCTCCACATTGAAATTTCTTAACGTTATGAGTGGAGCCAACTGCAAATCCATATTCTCTGTGGTAATGGGTAAAGCTATCTGTATCTTCCTCGAACATAACAGTTTGATAGCGTCTTTTTTCATCAATCATAAAATCGCTGTAAACTACGAAGCTTATATTTTGTGGACGATCTGATAGATTTTTAAAGGTAAAGTGCCGAACATAGACATCTTTTTTGGGTAACACAAAATCGAGCTGTCTGATAGACAAGCCAGAACCGCCGAGTGTGGATATGGTTTCTAAAATGTTCGTGCGGTTCATATAGGCTTGTTTATGATTCCAAACATTCTCATGAAGGAAGAAGGTCTTTACCGAGCCTTCAATGCCGCGAATACCTGTATAAAATAGATTTAGATGCTGGGGAAAATCGATATTTGGCCATGTGATCCTTTGCGCCTGCCCATCTTTTGTTAAAGATACCAGCATGCTTGAATTACCAATGATTGCTTCTGTAATATACGGTTTTTTTTCCAACAAAATCCCCCTCAACGTTGAAACAGTACATTCGTTTTATCCCTTCACTGATCCTGATGTCAAACCGGATACTATTTTTCTTTGGAAAATCAACACCAATATAACAATTGGAATGGTGACGATGACAGTTGCTGCCGTTATATCACCCCAAGGAATGGTGTAATCACTTTGGTAAAGGGATATACCTACTGGTACAGTTCGTGCTGCTTCTTTTGAATTAATAGTTAAAGCAAATAAATATTCATTCCAAGCTGCGATAAATACAAGGATGGCTGTCGTAAATACGCCGGGTGCAGCCAATGGGAAAATGATTCTTCTAAAGGTTTGAAATGGTGTAGCACCATCCATCTTCGCTGATTCCTCAAGATCCTTTGGTATTTTCTGAAAGAACGTGGATAATAGCCAAATAGCCAAAGGTAAGCTGAATGTAATATAGGGAATCACCAACCCTGTATACGTATTACGTAAATTGAAGTCGGTTACAAAGTTATAGATTGGTGAAATAATAGCGATATGCGGAAACATAGATGATGCTAGTATTACAGCAAATATAATACCCTTTCCTTTAATCGGTAAACGTGTTAACGCATAAGCTGCAAATGATGCAAACGTGATGGCGATTACGGTCGTAACGGTAGAAACGATTAAACTATTTTTCATGTAACCGAGCAGGGGCCTTGAAGTTAAAGCAGATTTATATGAATCTAGAGATGGATTCTTGGACCACCATTTATACGAGGCAAAAATTTCACCCGGTTCTTTTAAGGATGTAAGAAAGACCCAGAGAAATGGGAACATGATAACAAAGATAAAAAGAGCAATCGACACATAGAAAAGTATGGTTTTTACAGGCTTCTTCATTTAATTTTCCCCCTTTCCGTTTATGCGGTCTCCAAATAGGTCAGAACCTATGAATTTAATGTAAATCAGACTGATAATCGCCACTGAAACAAACACAATCATCGAGAGGACGGAGCCTTCGCCGAAATTTTGTTGAGCGAATAAGGTTTTATATGCATATATGGTAATCACTTCTGTTGAATTTGCAGGTCCGCCGCCTGTTAAGACGAAAATAAGGTCAAATACTCTGAACGCATCAAGTGTACGGAAGAGCAGGGCAACAAGAATGCTGGATTTTAATAAAGGTAGTGTTATTCTGCGGAATTGGTACCACTTGCTTGCTCCATCGACTGAAGCAGCTTCATAAACATCCTTGGGGATGGTCTGCAAGCCCGCTAACAATAACAAAGCCATATAGGGTGTTGTTTTCCATATATCCGTTAGAATAACAGACGCCATCGCTCCGGCACCTGTGCTTAATAAATCCCCGGCGTTTGAAATAATATGAAGCTCTTCGAACAAGTGGGCGATAATGCCTGATTGCCCATCATAGAGGAACATCCACATCATCGCTGATACAGCGGTAGGGATCGCCCAGGGAATTAATACAACTGCTCTGACCGCACCTCTGCCAAAGAACGCTCGATTAATTAATAAGGCAATGGCTAATCCAATCACCAATTCAAAAAAGACTGTAATAACTGTGAAAATCATCGTATTGGATAACGATTTCCACATGCGTGCATCAGATAGGTATTTACTGTAGTTACCTAACCCAACAAAGTTTTCCTTCAAAATAGAATCAGAGACAGAAGCAGATAAAGCAGCTGTATCCTTTGCAAGTTCTGACTGCTCTCCCTCGATCGCTTTCAATTCACCACTGATGGATTTTAAATCAGCTTTATAGGCTTCTGCTGTATCCTCATTAATGGAGGCATATTTTTCATCTTTCTCCTTAATAGGTTCAAAGTTGGCAACCTTTTTCTCTACATATTCATATTGCTTTTCGATATCGGATTCATTTAAAAGTTTTTGATGATTTTTTTCAATGAGTTCTGCCCATTGGCTGGATTTATCGCTATTCAATTCTTCTAGATTTTTTTGTAGATAATAATAATCAGTGGCATACCGTTCAAGGTCAACTTGAGAAGATAGCATTCGTACGGATTTCTCTGGAGTATTCAATCGATAATCAAACATACTGTTCCAAAAAGACATGGCAATTGGATAGAGAACAACAATTCCAATTAGTATAAGAGAAGGGATAATCATGGCATATCCTAATTGTCGTTCGGATAGCGAAAATTTCTTTTTCATATCATTACTCCTTTCAGGATGGACTTCAAAAGCTAAAAAATAGGAGACAAGCTTTTGTGCCCATCTCCCTCCCATTGCCGTTCCTATTAGGCTAAGTTATCTATTCCTTCAATGCAGCCTTCATTTTCGATTCCATATTTTCAATGGCTTCATCAACTGTAATATCCTTTGTTAATGCTTTAGAAATTTCGATTTGCAAAATATCCGATATTTCCTGGTAATTTGGAGTAACCGGCCTAGGTACAGCGTTTTCTAGTGTTTCAACAAAAGACTTTTCTTTGAAAACAGGAGCCGCATCCTGTACTTCCTTATCCTCATATAAAGCTTTTATGGTTGGAGCACGTCCGCCTTCGGTCGCAGAGATTTTTTGTCCTTCTTCCCCAGTCATGAATTTCACAAATTCCCATGATTCTTTTGGATGATCAGTATAGCGGTTAATCATGGCCATATAGCCTCCGAGTGTCGAAGCTGAGCCTGAATCACCAGCAGGCAAGGAGGTAAAGGCAAAGTTGCCAGCTACCTTTGAGGTACTTTTATCAGCAGCTGTTTTTTCCATATAGGGCCAGTTGCGTGCGAATACAGTTTGGCCTTCTTTAAAGGCAGATTCAGTTTCCGTTTCGGTAAAAGTTAAAATGTTATTTGGCATGAAATCTGCGTTTGCAATTTCAACCATTTTACTAAGTCCTTTTTTGGCTTCTGGACTGTTAATGACGACTTCATTGTTTTCATCGATGATTTTGCCGCCGTAGGAGGCAATGAATTCCATGGCGTTCACAACAATACCTTCATATTGCTTTGCTTGGAAGACAAAGCCTGAGCTTGTGCCTTCTTTCCCGTTTCCTTCTTTAGCCATTTCTATCAACTCATCCCATGTTTTTGGGGGTTCGCTAACCAAATCTGTTCGATAATAAAGAATACCGGCATCTGAGTATTTTGGCAGAGCCCATTGCTTGCCTTCAAATTTCCCGGCTTCAACTGGACCGGGGAAGTAGTCTTCGAGATTTATTTTATCCTGATCGATGAAGCGGTCTAATTCCATCGCATAGTTAGCTTGGGCGAACTCTGCCGGCCAAACAACATCTGCATCAAATACATCAATTTCAGCACTTTTACTACTGAATGCGGTTACATATTGATCGTGCTGTTGAGTAGAACTATTCGGCATTTCCTGATAGTTTACCTTAATATTCGGATGTTTTTTCTCGAATGCTTCTATCAGTTTTTCTGTACTGCCTGTCGTATCGACTCCTCTGGCATATGTAATTTCAACTGTTTCTTCTTTTGAATCGTTCTCATCATTAGAGGTTTCTTCGGCATCCGAACATGCTGTTAAGGCAATCCCTAAGAAAGCAGCAGAAGAGATGGATAACCATTTTTTAAGTTTCATATTTTCCCTCCTATATTAATGAATACTTGCTTCTTTATAAATTCCTTTAGATTTGGTTAACGAAACCTAATTTTGGATAAAATTTCATACATGATCCTAAAGGCCTATGGACACATTTGAAGTCAGAGGGGTGCCAAATGGAGGGCCAGTCAGCGATTAACTTAGTATCCTGCTGGATTAATCACATGAAATGTAATATATTTGTAGCTGAATAGAATTGCTGGAAAATAGCTGCGTGATTCCAGAGGAAGCAGGTGAGACCTCAGATGAAGATTTTAATAGCTCTTTTAGCTCCAGGTTTATTAGTTGTGCTCTTTTCAAGAGTGACATATAGCTGCATAGTCGGTTTGTGTTTAACGGTTGCCCTAATCGCCGCATCAGCGTATAAAGGCTATACATCATCCTGGCCTCTGATTATAATTGACGCATTTTCATTAACGGCCGGGTATTGGTATTCTCAGCGCATGATCAAAAGAACACCTAAAAGTGCATAAACAACAGACTGAGTCTTCCATATTATTGAGGAAGACTCTTTTATTTTTTTGCAGGATGGGCATAAATGATATTATTAAAGTTAAAAAAGGGAATGTTTGTTCGCTTTTTATTGGTTTGTTTATAGATGATTGTGGTAAAATATTGTTATCAAATAAAACGAGACTTGAGATGAAAATGATGAAAGGGGCTTTTGTGTGAGTAAACAATTTGAATTGGTTTCCAAGTATACTCCTCAAGGAGACCAGCCAACTGCAATTAAAGAGCTAGTGAATGGAATTAATAATGGCGTTAAGCATCAAACGCTGCTTGGCGCTACTGGAACCGGAAAAACATTCACGATTTCAAACGTGATAAAAGAGACTAATAAGCCCACCCTTATCATTGCTCATAATAAGACGCTTGCTGGACAGCTGTACAGTGAATTTAAAGAGTTCTTTCCGAATAATGCAGTCGAGTATTTTGTCAGTTACTATGACTACTATCAGCCTGAAGCGTATGTACCTCAGACTGATACCTTTATAGAAAAGGACGCCAGTATTAATGATGAGATAGATAAACTGCGCCACTCTGCAACATCTGCATTATTTGAGCGGAAGGATGTCATTATTATTGCCAGTGTGTCCTGTATTTATGGCTTGGGTTCTCCAGAAGAATACGGGGAAATGGTTTTATCCATACGAGTTGGCATGGAAATGGAGCGGAATCAGCTATTACGTAAATTGGTCGACATTCAATATGAACGAAATGATATTAACTTTCAACGCGGAGCATTTCGAGTAAGAGGAGATGTAGTAGAGATTTTTCCAGTCTCAAAGGATGAACACTGTGTACGTGTTGAATTTTTCGGCGATGAAGTGGAACGGATCAGAGAGGTGGATGCGCTGACTGGAGAAATTATCGGCGAAAGAGATCATGTAGCTATCTTCCCTGCATCCCACTTCGTTACAAGAGAAGAAAAGATGAGGATTGCTATTCAAAATATTGAGACGGAATTGGAAGAGCAGCTCACCTTTTTAAGAGGTGAAGGAAAGCTTCTCGAAGCACAGCGGTTGGAGCAAAGAACCCGTTACGATCTTGAAATGATGAGAGAAATGGGCTTTTGTTCAGGAATCGAGAACTATTCCCGACATCTGACCTTAAGGCCGCCGGGCTCTACCCCCTATACCCTTATCGATTATTTCCCTAAAGACTTTTTAATGGTTATAGATGAATCCCATGTTACAGTCCCGCAGGTTCGCGGAATGTATAATGGAGACCGCGCCCGGAAAGAGGTACTTGTCAATCATGGTTTCCGTTTGCCGTCCGCAATGGATAATAGGCCTTTGCAATTTCAGGAGTTTGAAGAACATGTCAACCAGATTGTTTATGTATCTGCTACACCGGGGCCTTATGAACAGGAGCATTCACCGGAAATGGTTGAACAGATTATCCGTCCAACAGGACTGCTGGATCCAACTATTGATGTTCGTCCGATTGAAGGTCAAATTGATGACTTGTTAGGGGAAATTAACGAGAGAATCACAAGGGATGAGCGTGTCCTAATCACTACATTGACTAAGAAAATGTCTGAGGATTTAACGGATTATTTAAAAGAGCTTGGCATCAAGGTTCAATATTTACACTCTGAGATTAAAACACTCGAACGAATCGAAATCATCAGAGATCTGCGTCTTGGAAAATATGATGTGTTGATTGGAATAAATCTACTGCGTGAAGGGATTGATATTCCGGAGGTCTCACTCGTAGCTATTCTTGATGCGGATAAAGAAGGATTCCTGCGTTCAGAACGGTCTCTTATTCAAACGGTCGGCCGTGCTGCCCGTAATTCAAACGGTCATGTTATTATGTATGCAGATAAAATAACGAATTCCATGGAAATAGCGATTTCAGAGACTAAAAGGCGCCGTGCGATTCAGGAAGAGTATAACAGGAAACATGGCATCGTTCCCAAGACGATTCAGAAGGATATTCGCGATGTCATTCGGGCCACTCATATAACGGAAGATGAAGAAGAAAAAGCTGCAAATAAATACGAGAAACTTTCCAAGAAAGAGCGTCAAAAAGTAATTGCAAATATGGAAAAAGAAATGAAGGAAGCAGCCAAAGCGCTTGATTTTGAACGTGCTGCCGAACTTAGAGATTTAATTTTAGAGTTAAAAGTGGAAGGATGAACATAGGATGGCACTTGATAAAATTGTAATTAAAGGGGCCAGGACCAATAATCTTAAGGATATTGATGTGACAATCCCCCGGGATAAGCTGGTTGTACTGACGGGTTTATCCGGTTCCGGAAAGTCCTCCCTGGCTTTTGACACAATCTATGCGGAGGGCCAGCGCCGCTATGTGGAATCTCTTTCCGCATATGCCCGGCAGTTCCTCGGCCAAATGGATAAACCGGATGTTGATTTGATTGAAGGGCTGTCTCCAGCGATATCAATTGACCAAAAGACGACAAGCCGCAATCCTCGTTCAACCGTTGCGACAGTGACAGAGATTTATGATTATATGCGTTTATTGTATGCCAGAGTCGGCAAACCAGTCTGTCCTGTGCATGGGATTGAAATTACATCTCAAACAATTGAGCAAATGGTAGACAGAATCTTGTCCTATCCAGAACGCACGAAAATGCAGATTCTGTCTCCGGTTGTAACAGGCAGAAAAGGTACCCATGTCAAAATGCTTGAAGATATTAAAAAGCAAGGGTATGTCCGTGTCCGTGTAAACGGAGAAATGTATGATTTGGATGATGATATTCGTCTGGATAAAAATAAAAAGCATACGATTGAAGTGGTCATCGACCGGGTTGTCGTGAAAGAGGGAATCAATGCCCGCTTAGCTGATTCAATTGAATCTGCACTCCGTCTGGGTGATGGTAAAGTTATCATTGATGTAATAGGCGAGGAAGAGTTGCTTTTCAGTGAGCATCATGCTTGTCCGTATTGTGGATTTTCAATTGGGGAATTGGAGCCTCGGATGTTCTCGTTCAACAGTCCATTTGGCGCCTGCCCAACATGTGATGGACTGGGCTTTAAAGTAAAAGTTGACCGGGCTGCCGTAATTCCTGACCCGGAATTAACATTAAGGGAGCATGCAATCGCTCCATGGGAACCTACCAGTTCTCAGTATTATCCTAAATTGCTTGAATGTGTATGCAATCACTATGGTATAGATATGGATGTTCCAGTCTCTCAACTACAGGAAAGCCAGCTTGATAAAATTCTTTATGGCTCGGATGGGGAGAAAATCTATTTCCGTTACGAGAATGATTTCGGGCAAATACGGGAAAACAGAGTGGAATTTGAAGGCGTATTGGCTAATGTAGAGCGCCGGTTTAAAGAAACGAGTTCAGATTATACACGCGATCAGATGGAAAAATATATGGCCGAGCAGGCATGTCCAACCTGTAAAGGCTATCGCCTGAAGAAGGAAACAATGGCGGTATTAATAGCAGGACAGCATATTGGCGAGATTACGGCCCTCTCTATTAAAGATGCTAACGATTTCTTTGAAAATTTGAATCTATCCGAGAAAGATATGAGTATCGGCCGTTTGATATTTAGGGAAATCAAAGAAAGGCTGGGCTTTTTGAATAATGTTGGCTTGGAATATCTGACATTAAACCGAGCAGCCGGAACACTTTCAGGGGGAGAAGCACAGCGAATCAGATTGGCTACTCAAATCGGCTCGCGCTTAACAGGTGTTTTATACATTTTGGATGAACCTTCAATTGGTCTTCATCAACGTGATAATGACCGATTGATTGCGACGCTGAAAAGTATGCGTGACATCGGGAATACGCTTATTGTGGTGGAGCATGATGAGGACACGATGCTGGCAGCGGATTATTTGATTGATGTCGGTCCTGGAGCAGGAGCGCACGGCGGTGAGATTGTCTCAGCAGGTACGCCTGAAGAAGTGATGGCAGATTCTAATTCCTTAACGGGCCAATATTTATCAGGGGAAAAATTCATTCCTTTGCCACAGGAACGCAGAAAGGGCGATGGACGATTAATCCAGATTAAAGGTGCTAAAGAGAATAATCTAAAAAATGTAAATGTATCTTTTCCGCTTGGGACATTTGTAGCTGTTACAGGAGTATCCGGATCAGGTAAAAGTACATTAGTGAATGAAATTCTCCATAAATCATTAGCTCAAAAGCTGCACAGGGCGAAAGCGAGACCAGGAAACCACCGCGAGATAAAAGGTGTGGAGGAACTGGAGAAAGTGATTGATATTGACCAATCACCAATCGGTCGTACGCCGCGATCCAATCCGGCAACCTATACAGGTGTGTTTGATGATATCAGGGATGTGTTTGCTTCCACAAATGAAGCGAAGGTCCGTGGATATAAGAAAGGCCGTTTCAGTTTCAATATTAAAGGCGGACGCTGTGAAGCATGCCGTGGAGATGGAATCATCCGAATAGAAATGCATTTCCTTCCGGATGTCTATGTTCCTTGTGAGGTTTGTCATGGAAAGCGGTATAATCGGGAAACATTGGAAGTAACCTATAAAGGGAAGAATATTTCTGATATTTTAGATATGACAGTAGAAGAAGCACTTCAGTTCTTTGAAAATCATCCGAAAATCAAACGGAAGATCCAAACCATTTATGATGTTGGTCTGGGATATATTAAGATGGGTCAGCCTGCCACAACACTATCCGGCGGAGAAGCGCAAAGGGTTAAGCTGGCGAGTGAATTACACCGTCGCTCCAATGGCCGCTCACTCTATATTTTGGATGAGCCGACAACAGGACTTCATGTTGATGATATCTCGCGTCTCTTGGAAGTATTGCAGCGCTTGGTTGATAATGGCGATACAGTGCTTGTCATTGAGCATAATTTAGATGTCATTAAAGCAGCTGATTATTTAATTGATTTAGGTCCTGAAGGTGGAGAAAAAGGCGGAACCATTTTGGCTACCGGAACACCGGAGGTCATAGCGGAGACACCTGAATCTTATACAGGAAAATATTTGAAGCCCGTTCTAGAACGTGATCGGGACCGTATGAATAATAAAATCAAGGAAAAGCAAGCCGCCAGATAAAACGGCTTGCTTTTTATCCATATCCGGCGTATTTGCTTCAGAGAACTTACTCATACGTTTGCCCGTGCACCTTTAGAAAACTCATAGATTAACGATTTCTGGCCAGGGTATAATCGAAAAGTTACCATTTTCCAATTGTTGTAAGGTATTGTTGATATATAAGAAACTTTCTTTCAATTTATACGTACAATTAGGAGAGGTGTCTGTATCTATGACAACAACTAATCGATTTCTGGCTGCTCTATGTTATTTCAGTTTCTTCTTTTTAGGCTTCATCTTTCCTACGGTTATTTATTTCGTAGCTGTAGATGATTTTGAGCTAAAAGGGCATGCTAAACGAGCTTTAATCTCACATCTATTTCCATTCGTCATGGGCATTATCGTGTTCTTTGTATTTCTAACTCAGCTTGCCTCGAGTTCGGAAATAACGGCCTTGCCCTATACTGCTATACTGGCTATGTTTCTTTTCGGTTTGATTAGCTTTATTGTGATGATTTGGAATGTCATTCAGGGTATTAAACTAGTAAAGGATTGATAGGTACATACCATAGAAAAGGGAGCTGGTAAGAATGAATCAAGAGAAAAAAAGAATTTTGGAAATGGTGAAGGAAGGCTTACTTAACGCCGATGAAGCATTATTATTACTTGAGCAAATTGAAAAGAAAGACAAACTGATTAAAGAAGATGAGCAAAGGACAGAAACCAGTGAATTATCAACGGTTGTAAACCAAAGTGAATCAGAATATAAGGGGTCACCATCCAAAAAGTCTGCATCCACAATGGATAAACTATTAGGAATCGTAGACGATGTTGTTAAAAAGATAAAAGATGTAGATTTTGACCTTAATTTTGGCTCAGCGGTTGATATCGAGCATATTTATCATCATGATCATGTATCTTTGCGTAAAATAGATGTCGATCTGGCAAACGGCAGTGTCCAGTTCCTCCCATGGGATAAGGACGAGATTAGGATTGAATGCCAGGCGAAGGTGTATAGGGCAGAAAATACGACTGAAGCGAGGGAAAAACTTCTTAAAGAAGTAACTTATTCGCTTGAAGAAGGAAGACTTCGATTTGCTGCACACGACAAATCCATTAAATTACAAGCAATCATTCGTGTGCCAGACAATCGCTATGAGGAATTGAAAATTCGACTATTTAACGGAGCAATTACCGGTGAAAATGTTAAAGTCGATACGGTCATGACCAAAACGGGTAATGGGCAAATTCAATTTACGGATTTGAATGCAAGAGAAGCAGAATTTGAGACGGTCAATGGTGTTGTCAATCTTAAAGGATTTGATGTAGGCGAATTGGAAGTCGAAACGATGAATGGTGCAATCCAAATCCAGGGAGGCTTCCGAAAAGGAGATTTCCAGACGATTAATGGAAGCATTCAATGTGAACAAACCGGCCGTTATGGAGAAACGATCCGAGCTAAGGCGTCGGCAGGAAGTATTAATCTGCAAATCCCAGCAAATACTGGATGTGATGGGGAGTTAAAATCCAATCTCGGCAGTTTTAATATTGACCTGAAGGGTATTCACATCATTGAGGAAAAAAGTGATGTGGTCCAAAAGATGCTCCGATTCAAATCAGAGGGTAATTATGAGGAATCCATTCATATTTTGGCCGAATCAAGAGCCGGTAATATTAAAATCAAACATTAATCAATACGTTAATGGATTAAAAGGAGCTGCGGTGTATTTTGAAGGAAAAAAAGCGTTTTGTCCGTTCAAGGTCAGATAAGATTGTTTCGGGTGTCCTTGGAGGAATCTCACAATATTTTGGTATGAGTTCAAAGCTTTTGCGTATCCTATTTATAATCGCGCTCATTCCAACTAGCTTTATGCTGATTATTCCCTATACGATTCTTAGCTGTTTTATGCCGAGAGAAGAAGTGAAGGAGATGGACATATGAAATGGATAGCCAAAATACTTGTTAATGCAGTCGTTTTCGTATTGCTGACACAGATATTTGAAGGTGTTCATGTAACCGGGTTTGGTGCAGCCATTATTGCAGCCATTGTATTATCCATCTTTAACGTAATTGTCAAACCAATTGTGACCATCCTAACGATACCTATAACGATCATTACGCTAGGAATATTTCTGCTCTTCATTAATACCATTGTGTTAATGATTACGGATGCAGCAATGGGAAGTGCCTTTGATATCAATGGCTTCTGGCTGACATTCCTGGTATCGATTATTCTTTCATTGGTTAATACGATTATGGAAAGTGTAATGGATGATAAATAAAGAACCTGAAGCCTGTTTACTAGGCTTCAGGTTTTTTAGCATTCTTGCTTGTCCGTTATGATGGTTGTTTCAAAACCAAGACGTTTTAGCTGTGTTGCTAAGTTGGCTGCATTCTGCTTGTCTGAAAAGGCACCTAACTGAATCTTGTACAGTATTTTTTCTGGATCTGATTGTTTGGCAGGATTGCTTAATTTCTTTTTCAATGAATAATGAGAGATGATAGATTCGGCAATTGCTTGTGCACATTTTTTTCGGTAGTGATCGCTTTTAAGCAGCTTTATTTCCTTTTCATTTGTCATAAACCCGCATTCAACCAGTACAGCTGTCATTTTTGTTGCGCTCAGCACATGAAAATCAGCCGTTTTAACTCCTCGATTTTGTAAACCGGTGGTGGCAATCAATTTATTCTGGATTTTTGTAGCGAGAGAGAGGGCTTCTTTAGGCCCTGATGTATGAATATACGTTTCAATTCCTTCTGCTTTATGCCAACCTCGATTTACGGCGGCATTGGCATGGATTGATACATATAAATCTACATGGAGAGAATTTGCACGATTCGTTCTTTCCTGTAAAGGAACATCTACTATGTCCGAATGGGCAAAGAAAGTATTAACTTGATAGTTGGTTAATAAATCCTTTAAATATTCAGCAACACTTCGATTAAATTCATATTCCTTCATTCCATCCGGTGATGACTTTCCAGGTGTTTTATAGCCATGGCCTGCATCAATCATAATCTTCAATTTTAAAAGCCCCCTGTCCTTTTACTACCATAATATGAGGCAAGCCATCTAAATGGCCCATCTATGGTCATCGTTTTAAATTAAAAGGACAGGATCTCTTGATTAAAATGGATATTTTATCTCAGTCAGCTTCATGGCTGTCAGAATGTATGTAATGGCTTCATCTAATATGCGTTATAGCACTCCATAGAATGTGGAAAGCCAATGATTAATCGAGCATAGAAGCTGCTTCTTTATCTACGATTACGGTTACAGCCGGATGCTGCTTTAGAATACTTGCTGGTAGTTGTTCTGTTAGATCACCGTGAATCAGTTTGTAGGTTGCTTCTGCCTTTGCTTCACCAGAAGAGAGCAGTATAATCTCTTTGCTTTTCATAATTGTAGAAATGCCCATTGTGATCGCTTGTTTTGGAACCTCATCCAGATGATTAAAGAAGCGGGCATTAGCTTGTCGAGTGCTTTCTTTTAATTCAATGATATGTGTCTTACTGGAAAATGGAGTTCCAGGTTCATTGAAGCCAATGTGACCATTCTTTCCGATTCCTAATACCTGAAGCTCTACATTACCAAGATTATTTATCACCGTTTCATATCGCTCACATTCCTGCAAAAGGTCCTCTGCATCCCCATGTGGAAGATGAATATGATTTTGTGGGATGTCCAAGTATTTGAATAGATTATTCATCATATAGGAGTGATAGCTGTTTGGATTATCTTTTGAAAGCCCTATATATTCATCCAGGTTTACGGTATGGATTTGCTGATAGCTTGTCCCATTTTTCTGGTGATCCTCTATAAGATTTTTATAGAGACCGAGTGGGGTGCTTCCGGTAGCGAGTCCAAGGACTGCATCCGGTTTTTGCTTGATTTTGCTGATAAAAATTTCTGCAGCAATTTGGCTCATTTCATCATAATTGTCTGCTTTAATAATCCTCATAGTTGTTTGATTCATTGCTCTTCACCTCTGTAAGCTATTTTACCACGGCAGATTGTCATGGATACATTAAAGTTTGTATCCATAATCACAAGATCTGCGTCTTTCCCAACAGCAATGCTTCCTTTTTGATCATAAATATTAAGCTGTTTAGCTGGATTAACAGATGCCATTTGGACAACTTCTTGCAGTGAATATCCGGTAAAATGACATACATTTTTTATGGCATCGTTCATTTTGAGAATACTGCCTGCCAAAGTACCATCTGCAAGACGCGCTTCATCACCTGTAACGGTTACTTCCTGTCCGCCAAGATCATATTGTCCATCCGCCATTCCTTTTGCCCGCATGGCATCCGTAATAAGAATGGCCTTTTCTGTGCCTTTAACCTTGAGGGCAAGCTTTATCATTTCAGGTGATATGTGAATTCCATCCGCAATCATCTCCACGAATACCTGATCATGCAGCAAAGCTGCTCCAGCGGCACCTATGTCACGATGGTGTAAGCCGGTCATTTGATTAAATAAATGTGTAGCATTCGAAATTCCGTGTTCAATCGCCTCTGATGCCTGTTCGTATGTGGCATTAGTATGACCCATGGAGCAGATGATATTTGAATTGCGGAGATGTTTAATTAATTCCTTTGCACCAGGCTGTTCCGGAGCAAGAGTGACCAATTTGATTGCATTACCTGATGATTCGTTCCACTCCTTAAATAAATCCACGTCGGCATTCTTGATATGATGCAACGGCTGTGCTCCTGCTTTTGATGGACTGATAAATGGACCTTCTAAATGTACGCCAAGCATTTCGGTTTCTCCGGCAGGATTTCCGTTAATCTTAAAGCTTTTGATAGCTTGTAACGCTTTATTTATATTGGCAGGATCCTGTGTCATTGTTGTTGCAAGAAAAGATGTGGTTCCCTCTTTAGGCAGCTCTTTTGCCATGATTCTAAGTGCTTCTTCTGTAGAATCCATGGCATCAGCCCCGGCCGCGCCATGAATGTGGATATCAATGAAACCGGGCAGTACTAGCTGTCCCTCTTTAAGGGTGATAATTTCATCAGCGTGCTGTGGTGAGTTTTCCATAAGACCCACTTCTTTAATTTGATTATCTTTAATTAAGATATATCCGTTTTGCAGGATGGCATTCTCTTGATATATCGTTGCGTTTTGTATCAGTAGTGTCATTTCTCTTAAACCCCCAGGTAAGTTGTCCTATCCTTATGGTACTTTTAACTTTTTAGAAAAACCAGAATTATATTATTGTAATTGTATGGTTATGTAGGAAATAATGATAAAATGAAAGCACAAATTTAATAATCACTAGATCAGGGAGTGAATTTTTTGGCAAAAGTTAAAACAATCGACCTCATTGATGAATTCCAGCTTGAACTGGTTTGTGGTGAAGAAGGTGTAAATAGACCTATCACTACGAGCGATCTTTCCAGACCTGGTTTAGAAATTGCAGGTTATTTCGATTATTACCCTGCTGATCGTATTCAAATCCTTGGGATGACAGAATTATCGTTTTTCTCTAAGTTAAATGATGAAGAAAGAATTTCAAGAATGCAAATGCTATGCAGTGATATTACACCTTGTATCGTTATCACGCGTGATTTAGAGGTGCCGAAGGAATTATTGATGGCTTCTGAAAGCGTTTCTGTACCGGTTTTACGAACATCGATGAAAACGACCCGGTTTTCCAGCCGACTGACTAATTTCCTTGAAAGCAAGCTTGCTCCAACGACTGCTGTTCACGGCGTTTTGGTAGATATATATGGCGTAGGTGTCATGATTACCGGAAAGAGCGGAGTCGGAAAAAGTGAGACTGCGCTTGAACTTGTAAAAAGAGGACATCGTTTAGTTGCCGATGATTGTGTGGAAATTCGCCAGGAAGATGACGACACACTGGTCGGAAATTCACCTGAATTGATCGAGCACCTTTTGGAAATTAGAGGCGTAGGCATCATTAATGTGATGACTTTGTTTGGTGCGGGAGCAGTCAGAAGCCATAAAAGAATCTCCCTTGTCATCAATCTGGAGCTATGGGATCAGCAGAAGAATTACGATAGACTTGGTTTGGAAGAAGAAAAGGTACGAATTATTGATACGGATATCACCCGAATGAATATACCAGTTCGGCCGGGCCGAAATATTGCGGTTATTATTGAAGTGGCGGCTATGAATTTCCGTCTGAAACGAATGGGCGTTAATACAGCTCAGCAATTTACCGAAAAATTGAATGAAGCAATTGAAAAAGAAAAATAATTAGAGTAGGTGTTAGGGTAGATGAATACGATAGACCGTGTTGCCATACATATCGGTTCCATCCAGATTTACTGGTATGGAATTATTATTGGAATGGGTGTCTTTATTGGGCTTTGGCTTGCCATGCGTGAGTCAAAACGCCGTGGGTTGGACAAAGATTTGTTTGTTGACCTGTTGATCTATGCAGTTCCAATCTCTATTATCAGTGCACGTATTTACTATGTTATTTTTGAGTGGTCCTATTATAAAGATCACCTCGGCGATATTTATAAAATATGGAATGGCGGAATTGCCATTCATGGAGCCTTGATTGGGGCCGTCATTACAACCATTTTCTTTGCTCGCTCCAGAAATATATCCTTCTGGAAAATTGCTGATATTGCAGCGCCATCTCTTATTCTCGCGCAGGGTATTGGCAGATGGGGTAACTTCATTAACCAGGAAGCATATGGTGATGTGGTTAGCCGCCAATTTCTTGAGAATTTAATGTTGCCCGACTTCATCATTGATCAAATGTTTATCAATGGTGCTTACCACCACCCGACTTTCTTGTACGAATCCCTTTGGAATTTCCTTGGATTTGGTTTATTGCTTCTGTTAAGAAGAGTTAATCTGCGTCAGGGTGAAATGTTCCTGACATACGTAATTTGGTATTCCATCGGCCGCTACTTTATAGAGGGGATGCGAACAGATAGCCTCATGCTGTTTGGTGAATTCCGAATGGCGCAGGTCTTATCGCTTTCATTGATTATTGGTGGAATAATCCTGCTTGTTGTAAGACGGAAAATGGGATATTCAGAGAAAAAATATTTAGACATATGATGTCCATTGCTCATAACCACATCTTTAGAATTTCAGATTGCAGGTTGTACATCGTGAACAGCTAAAGGGGTGGAATTTATGAAAAAAGATACCATATCAAAAGGGATAATGGCTGGGTTAAGAACTACGTGGATGCTCGGGAAGATTATTTTTCCCGTTACATTTTTAATATCCATCTTGCAATATACACCGGTATTACCTTGGATCATTGATTTGATAAGTCCTGCCATGGGACTGATTGGACTTCCGGGAGACGCAGCAATTCCGTTGGTACTCGGGAACTTTTTGAATCTCTATGCCGGGATTGGGGGCATATTGGCACTCGATTCTTTAACTGTTAAAGAAGTATTTATTATTGCCGTAATGCTTTCCTTTTCCCATAATCTCTTTATTGAAACCGGTGTTGCGCTAAAGGTAGGAGTTAAACTATGGGTTGTCCTGCTCACACGTATTGGACTCGCGCTATTATCAGCCATTGTCATTCATTTAGTATGGCAGGGCGGATCAGAGAGAATATATTATGGAATCAGCGGCAATGAGGAAGTGGTATCAGGCCTCATACCTGTGTTATTGCTGGCATTGGAAAAAGCAGCCTATGGAACATTAAAGCTGGCATTGATCGTTATTCCATTGATGCTAGTTATCCAAATTATGAAGGATCTTAATTGGCTAAATAAATTTTCGGACTGGATGAAGCCTATCACTAGGATGCTGGGGATGAAAGAAAACACATCCATGACTTTGGTTGCGGGCTTGGTCATTGGTCTGGCTTATGGAGCGGGAGTTATGCTTGATG
This sequence comes from Bacillus sp. z14 (2026), assembly GCF_058313575.1. Lineage (NCBI taxonomy): Bacteria > Bacillati > Bacillota > Bacilli > Caryophanales > Bacillaceae > Bacillus > Bacillus sp. z14 (2026). Next base: position 245,674 of record NZ_JBZFQK010000003.1, on the reverse strand, counting down.
CCGTTCGTGAAGATGGGGTTAGTAAAAAGGATATTACGATCGCCTTTATCTTTCTAATCGCCTGCCATGCAGTGGTGGAGGATACGGTCATTTTTATCCCTCTTGGCGTGCCAGTTCTGCCCCTGCTACTCATCCGTTTGGTGACAGCCATTCTTTTAGCCGTAACAATTGCATTTATATGGAAAAAGGTAGAATTAAGAAAGAGGAAGGACGAACAGCGTGAAGCAGAAAATCACAACATTACTATTTGATTTAGATGGAACATTAATTGATACGAATGAACTAATTATTGCTTCATTTTTACATACATTTAATCACTACTATCCAGGCCAATATTCACGTGAGGACGTCTACCAATTTATTGGTCCCTCCCTGGCTGAAACCTTTGGAGGATTGGATCCTGAGCGTAAGGATGAGATGATTGCATTTTACCGTGAACACAATTTTGCCAATCATGACTTACTTGTTCGTGAATATGAAGGTGTATATGAGACGATTGAAATACTTAAAAAAAGTGGATATAAAGTCGGTATTGTGACAACTAAAATGCGCAATGCTGTTAAGATGGGCTTGATTAAAGGCCGCCTTGAATCCTTTTTTGATGTTGTTGTCACACTTGATGATGTTCAAATGCCAAAGCCAGATCCGGAGCCAATCCAGTTAGCGTTGAAATTAATCGGATCTGAGCCTTCTGAAACGATTATGGTTGGAGACAATAGCCATGATGTTTTGGCTGGGAAAAACGCTGGAACGAAGACAGCGGGCGTTGCCTGGACAATCAAGGGAAGAGAGTATCTTGAGCAATTCAAGCCAGATTATATGCTTGAAAATATGCGCGATCTCTTAACGATTGTAAAGCAATGAGAAGAACTAAGCGTTATCCGGTAAAAGGTGATGGCAATTCCCTTTGGTATGTTTATAAAACCGTTCCCTTTTGGAAGGTTGTTCGGAATTTTATCGTTATACAGCTTGCGAGATATACACCTTTTTTAAGCATGAAAAATTGGCTTTATCGGACTTTTTTAGGAATGAAGGTTGGGCAGAAGACCTCCTTCGCCTTAATGGTTATGCTTGACGTTATGTTTCCAGAAAAAATATCCGTTGGACGTAACTCAGTGATTGGCTATAATACAACGATTCTCGCGCACGAATACTTAATAAACGAATACCGTTTAGGGAGTGTAATTATTGGTGATGAGGTGTTGATTGGTGCCAACTCTACTCTGTTGCCCGGAATTGAAATAGGTGATGGTGCGATTGTTTCGGCAGGGACCCTCGTTCATAAGGATGTTCCGGCAGGGGCCTTTGTAGGAGGTAATCCGATGAAAATCATCTATAGTGCGGAAGAAATGAAAATTAGAATCAAGGAAGATGATTTCTTTCGGTAAAAGAGGAACCCCGTTCATTAGAGCGGGGTTTTTAATTGTGTAATTTGCAGGCCTAATGATAGATTGGTGGAAAGGAATATCCATATCACTTGACGTTATTTGGAAGGAACGATACACTTTAACTTAACTTCATCATATTAGCATATTAGCGAACTAAAGTATTCTAAAAACTTATAATAAAGGACTGTTAATTATGCCGGATTTATTTATGTTTGAAAAGCCCTTGGGCATGCGTGACACATTGCCGGATTTATATAAGATAAAACAATCCATGAAACAAAGGATGATGGATCAAACGGTTCAATACGGATATCGTTTTTTGGAAACTTCATCACTCGAATATTATGAGACGGTCGGTAAGGTATCTGCTATCCGTGATGTTCATTTATTCAAGTTATTAGATAAAGATGGTCATAGTTTAGTGTTGCGACCGGATATGACCTCGCCTATTGCTAGGGTTGCTTCTTCCCATCTATTGAAGGAAGGGAATCCCGAGCGGCTCGCCTATAGTGCAAATGTGTTCAGAGCACAGGAAAAAGAGGGAGGACGTCCAGCAGAATTTGAGCAATTTGGGATTGAATTGATAGGGGATCGTACCCTTTCGGCTGATGCTGAAGTGCTTTGTCTTCTGTCTGATGTTTTAAAATGTGCTGGTTTGGAAAGATTCCATATTACGCTTGGTCATATTGGCTTTGTACAGGATTTACTCCTTCATTTTGGCGGTTGCGCAGAAACTGCAGGGATTATGAGGAAATTTCTGTTTGAAAAAAACTATGTTGGTTTTAAACAGTATGTGAATCAATTGCCAATCTCATTAAAGGATAAAGAGACTCTGTTTCAGCTTCTTTATTTAAAAGGGGGCCGCGAGATTCTGGAAATGGCTGAAAAACTGACAAATGGGCAGCTTGGTCAGCATGCGGTTAAAGAGTTGAAAAAATTGGCCGATATCCTTCTTTTAACAGATCATACAGAAATGATTACGTATGATTTATCACTTGTCAGCCATATGGATTATTATACAGGTATTTTGTTTGAAGTATCTGGGGAAAATGTAGGCTTTCCACTTGGAAATGGAGGAAGATACAACGAGCTATATAAACAGTTCGGGACAGATGCTCCTGCCACAGGATTTGGTTTACGTTTAGACCGTATACTGGAGGCGCTCGATTCAGGAGTTGAAGAAGAGCCGCCCCTTTGCATCATTTATCACCCTGTACAGCAACAGAAAGCGATAAGCCGGGCAACGGAGCTGCGACAATCCGGCATGCGCGTGGTTTTACAAAATGTGAATGGAATAAAGGATGTAAATACATTTACAAATCATTTTCCGAATATTGAATTTATGATTGACATGACAGATGGACCAGGGGGAGAGGGATAATGGAACAATTAACGATTGCCATGCCAAAGGGACGGATTTTGGATGAAGCAGTGGAATTATTAAGAAAAGCAGATTATCAGATTCCTCCTGATTTTGACGATACTAGAAAATTGATCATTCATGTAGAGAATGAAAATCTTCGTTTTATCCTGGCTAAACCAATGGATGTTCCCACTTATGTCGAGCATGGTGTGGCTGATGTAGGGATTGCCGGTAAAGACGTTCTGATGGAAGAAGCACGTGATGTGTATGAATTGTTGGATTTAGAAATAAGTGAATGCCATTTAGCAGTGGCAGGCATGCCGAATACAGAAATGAACAAGATTGCTCCGAAGATTGCCAGTAAATACCCAAATATCGCTTCCCAATATTTTCGTGAGCAGGGTGAACAGGTTGAAATTATTAAGTTAAACGGGTCCATTGAGCTGGCTCCCATGATAGGCCTTGCTGATCGAATCGTTGATATTGTATCGACCGGACAAACTTTACGTGAGAATGGACTGGTAGAGTATGCAGCAATCCAAAATGTGACATCACGATTTATTGCAAATCCGGTAAGTTATCGAATGAAGGAAAAAGAAATCGCTGAAATGGTAACTCGACTGGGGAAGGTTTTGCAGCCGAAGGAATAATTGGAGGGAGAAGGCATGGAAATTAAATCGTTAACGAGTGGATTATCGTTGAAACGTACGGTGGATGGCGGATCCGATGCTCAAAGGAAGGTTGTCCAACAAATCCTGCAGGATGTAAAGGAACGCGGAGATCAGGCTTTATTTTTTTATACAAAAAAGTTTGACCAAACAGAGGTGGATTCTCTTAAAGTAACAAACGATGAAATGGAAAAAGCAATCGCCAACATGCCGCAAGAGATGATTTCAATCATGACTGAAGCTGCTTCAAATCTTCGAAGCTATCATGAAAAACAAGTGCAAAATTCATGGATAGATATGTCCGTGACAGGAACTATGCTTGGTTTAAGGCGTACTCCGCTTGATTCAGTCGGCATCTATGTTCCAGGCGGTACGGCCGCCTACCCATCCTCCGTATTAATGAATGCCATCCCGGCTAAAGTGGCCGGTGTAAAGCGGATTGTCATGGTTTCGCCGCCGGGAATAGACGGGAGATTACCTGACTCCGTGCTTGCTGCCGCGCATATTGCAGGCATCACTGAAATTTATAAGGTAGGCGGTGCCCAAGCAATCGGAGCTCTTGCCTATGGAACAGAATCAATCGGAAAAGTAGATAAAATTACAGGACCGGGTAATATTTACGTCGCGCTTGCCAAAAGGGAAGTATATGGGGATGTGGATATTGATATGATTGCCGGTCCTAGTGAGATTACGGTGCTTGCTGATGAAACGGCAGAGGCTCGGCATGTTGCGGCAGATTTGCTATCACAGGCTGAACATGATGAACGGGCATGCAGTGTGCTGATTACCACGAGCCGAAGATTGGCGAGCCAGGTCAAAGTGGAAGTGGAGAAACAATTGGCCGTGTTACCGCGTAAAGAGATTGCGCTCGCTGCCTGGAATAATTTTGGCGGTATATACGTAGCAAACACATTGGAAGAGGCGATTGAGGCTGTAAATGAGCTGGCCCCTGAACATTTGGAAATTCAAACAGCGGATGCGATGAATGTGGCGGGCGCAATTCGGCATGCAGGTGCTATTTTTATCGGTAAATATAGTTCTGAGCCGGTTGGCGATTATTTTGCAGGTCCCAATCATGTGCTGCCTACAAATGGTACAGCCCGTTTTTCAAGCCCATTGAATGTAGATGATTTTCAAAAGAAAACGAGCTTAATTATGTACAGTCAACAGGACTTTGAGGCTAATGCATCTAAAATCGCTGCTTTTGCTAGATTAGAAGGATTAGAGGCTCATGCGCGGGCCGTGGAATCGCGATTTATTTCTAAGGAGGAAGGTCAATGAAACGTACAGCCGAAATAGATAGAAGAACGAACGAAACGAAAATTAAGCTTGCTTTAGGCCTTGACGGTGAAGGTAAGACGGAGCTTTCAACAGGTGTGCCTTTTCTCTCGCATATGCTGGATCTATTTGCGAAGCACGGCCATTTTGATTTACGAGTAGATGCGGATGGGGATATAGAAGTGGATGGGCATCACACAACAGAGGATATTGGTATTTGTTTAGGGCAGGCGTTGAGTCAGGCGCTTGGAGATAAAAGAGGGATTAAGCGATATGGAAATGCCTTTGTTCCGATGGATGAAGCACTGGCACAGGTCGTTGTTGATTTGAGCAATCGGCCGCATCTTGAATTTAGAGCAGACATTCCGGCACCGATGATTGGATCCTTTGATACAGAGCTTGTACATGAATTCCTGTGGAAGCTTGCGATTGAGGCGAAGATGAATCTTCATGTCGTCGTCCATTATGGCCGCAATTCCCATCATATTGTTGAAGCCATTTTTAAAGCGCTTGGACGTGCGCTTGATGAAGCGACATCACACGATCCAAGGGTGAAAGGAATTCCATCTACAAAAGGGATGCTGTAAGTGGAGAGGGGTGGCAGTCTTGATTGGAATCGTTGATTACGGGATGGGAAACTTATTCAGCGTTTATAACGCATTAGACAGGCTGGGAGCGGATCCTGTGATAAGCGGTGATCCGACTGTATTGGCCGGCTGTGATGGGTTAATCTTACCCGGCGTGGGTGCTTTTCGGGATGCAATAACTGCATTAAAAGAGCAGAAATTGGACGTATTTTTAAAGGAGTATGTCGAAAGTGGTAAGCCCCTGCTCGGCATTTGCCTTGGAATGCAGCTATTGTTTGAGAGCAGTGATGAACACGGGTTTTCCGAGGGGCTATGTTTCTTGGAAGGACATATTGCGAAATTTACGGGGATTGATCAAACCGGTAAAACCTATAAAGTTCCTCATATGGGATGGAATAAACTGCAATTTAAGAATGTGAATCCTTTAATTGAAGGATTGGAAGAGGATTATGTCTACTTTGTCCATTCCTATTATGCCCAAATAAAGGACTCAGCGGAATTAATCGCAACAGCAATGTATGATGTCGAGGTACCCGGAATTGTAGGAAAAGGGAATGTGATGGGAATGCAATTTCACCCTGAAAAAAGTGGACAGATGGGAAAAGGTTTGCTCGGGAACTTCGTGAATCTGGTAATAGAGAAGGCGGGGGATAAGTGATGGGGACTAATTTTACAATCTATCCGGCAATTGATATGAGAGGCGGTAAATGTGTCCGTCTTCTGCAGGGAGATTATGGGCAGGAAACGGTTTATGGAGATTCTCCATTTAAAATGGCCAAGTCCTTCTCTAATTTAGGAGCCAAATGGATTCATATGGTCGATTTAGACGGTGCCAAAGAGGGAAATCCAGTTAATGAGGAACACGTACTAAAGGCAGCCCGGGAATTAAAGAGCGTATCCATTCAAGTCGGAGGCGGGATTCGCAATGAGGAGCAGGTAGCCCGTTACTTGGAGAATGGTATATCGCGTGTCATTCTTGGCAGTGTGGCTGTAAGAGAACCGGAATTTGCCACACGGATGATTCAGCAATATCCGGGGAAAGTTGCTATAGGACTGGATGGTAAAAGCGGTAAGGTGGCGACTGATGGCTGGCTGAAAACAAGTGAATGGACTGTCGTTGACTTAGGCAAGTATTTTGCCGATAAAGGGGCAGAATGGTTCATTTTTACGGATATCGCCAATGACGGGATGCTTAATGGTCCCAGTGTAGAGGCAACAGCTGAACTTGCGCGCGCAACCGGAAAGAATGTCATCGCATCAGGAGGAATGAGTCAGCTTGAGGATATCGCTGCTTTACAGGCCTATCAAGCGGATGGAATTGAAGGAGTCATCATCGGGAAGGCACTTTATGAAAATCGCTTTACATTGCCGCAGGCCCTAGCGAAGGCGGTTGAATCCTTATGATTACGAAACGAATTATTCCCTGTTTAGATGTAAAAGAGGGCCGTGTCGTGAAAGGGATTCAGTTCCTTGGGCTTCAGGATGCAGGTGATCCAGTTGAATTGGCGAAAATGTATGATGACCAAGGAGCAGATGAGCTAGTATTCCTTGATATTTCAGCGTCCCATGAAGGAAGAAAGACGATGGTGGAAGTGGTTCGGGAAGCGGCGACTGTCCTGAGTATCCCATTTACAGTTGGTGGAGGGATTAACTCAGTTGCTGATATGAGGACCATTCTGCGTGCCGGAGCGGATAAGGTATCTGTAAACACGGCGGCAGTGCTTCGGCCGGAGCTGATTGCAGAGGGAGCCAGCTATTTTGGGAATCAGTGTATCGTTCTTGCTATTGATGCAAAGTATGATGCGGAGATGAACGGCTTTCGAGTTTATACACATGGCGGCCGTAAAGCTACCGAATTAAATGCTATTGATTGGGCTAAGCAAGCCGTTGCGCTCGGTGCCGGTGAAATATTACTAACGAGTATGGACTGTGACGGGGAAAAAAGCGGATTCCATATTGAACTGACCAAGGCGATCAGTGAGGCTGTTACAGTCCCGGTGATTGCGTCCGGTGGAGCGGGAAGTAAGGAAGATTTTGCTGAGGTTTTTACAGAAGGAAAAGCAGACGCAGCACTGGCTGCTTCCATTTTTCATTACAAAGAGACAAGCGTACAGGAAGTTAAACGTAGACTGCGAGAACAAGGAGTGCTTGTGAGATGAATATAGAGAATATACGATTTGATACGAACGGATTAGTGCCGGCCATTGTTCAGGATGGAGAAACGAAGGAAGTCCTGACACTGGCTTATATGAATAAGGAATCATTGGAGAAAACGATTCAAACGGGAGAAACCTGGTTTTACAGTCGTTCCCGCCAGGAGCTTTGGCATAAAGGGGAAACAAGCAAAAACACTCAAGCCGTACGGGAAATCCGCTATGATTGCGATCAGGATGCATTAGTAGTATTGGTTCAACCAGCAGGCCCAGCCTGTCATAACGGCACGGTAAGCTGCTTTACGGAATCGCTGTATCAGGCTGATGATATTAATTTAATTCAGCCGGCAGATGAAGCAAAGGATTTTATGTATGATTTGGAGAAAATCATTGCTGAACGGGAAGCAGAGCGTCCCGAAGGCTCCTATACAACGTATTTATTTGAAGAAGGGGTAGACAAGATTCTTAAAAAGGTGGGAGAAGAAGCAGCCGAAGTCATCATCGCTGCCAAAAACCGCGACCTAGAAGAATTAAAATGGGAAGTATCCGATTTATTCTTTCATGTCCTTGTCCTCTTAAAAGAACAAAATCTCCCATTCTCTGAAATTCAAAAAAACCTCCGTGAACGCCATCTTACTAAACAGAATGATGAAGAAACTGACTCAAAAGGATGAATGATATCCTTTTGAGTTTTTTTGTTTGATGAAGGGGGCAGGGTGAAGGAGCTATGTCATGGCTATGGCCGACCTATGCCCGGGCTATACCCGGGTAAAGGTAGGTCGAAGGTGGGTGAAAGGTAGAGGAAAGGAGCTATGCCAGGACTATGACCGACCTATGCCTGGGCTATACCCGGGTAAAGGTCGGTTGAAGGTGGGTGAAAGGTAGAGGAAAGGAGCTATGGTAGGACTATGACCAACCTATAACCTGCCTATACCCGGGTAAAGGTGGGTCGAAGGTGGGTGAAAAGTAGAGGAGAAAGGAACTCTGACTGGGATATGGACCACCTATGACATGGCTATCCTTGGGTAAGGGTGGGGTAAAGGCGAGTGGAAGGTAGAGGGGAAAGGAGCTCTGGCTGGGCTAAGCCCCTCCTGCTCCTGAACCGCCACTCCATATGCTTGTCGGATGCCTACAGGATGTAGGTCACAAAGGTGTTGCCACAGGATGTGGCGTTCTTAATCTTTGTTCCTTGAATCAGTCGTCTCGCCTCCGCTTTTCATCTGATCCAGCGTCAGGGCCTAGGAGCTCGGGACATAAGCATAGCCTCTACGGGGGAAAACATCCCCCTCCGAGCCTCTGTCTTATGCTCCTCGCTCCTGGGCAAGGCCCTTCCGCTTTTCTTTCTATAATTCTCTTAATATGGTATAATTGTAGGGTTAAAGTATATGTGCTTGGAGGACTAGATGGGGAATAATTTTAATTTGACTAATAAGGCAAAAGTTGTTTCGTTTAACCCCACGGGAGAGTTCTATTTTACAAAGGGAATAAAAGCTTTCCAGCGAAGGGAATTATATAGAGCTAAGAAATATATGAACCGTGCGTTGCAGCTGGAACCGGGTGAGCCGATGATTGCTTGCCAGCTGGCTGTGATTTGTACGGAATTAGGTGAATATCAGTTTTCGAATCAGCTGCTTGAGAATATTCTTCAGGAGTTGGATCCGTTTATGACGGAGTGCCATTATTTCCTGGCTAATAATTTTGCTCATATGGGTTTATTTAAAGAGGCCTATAAGCATGCTAACGAATATTTAAATAAAGATCAGTTTGGTGAATTCAGTGAGGATGCAGAAGATTTGCTGGATTTAATCACATTTGAGACGGATGAAACAGAAGAGACCTTGGAAGTTCAGGATGATTTAATGATGCGCCAAGAGGCGGCACGTGAGTTGCTTGAAGCGGGTAATTTTGTGAAAGCCGTTGAAAAAATTGAAGAATTAATCGATTTATATCCTGAATTTTGGTCGGCTTATAATAATTTGGCACTGGCTTATTTCTATGTAGGTAAAACAGAGAAAGCTTTTGAGACGCTCGATCGAGTCCTTGAGAAGAACCCTGGCAATCTGCATGCTCTGTGCAATGGAATGGTCTTTTACCATTATCAGATGGAGCAGGATAAGCTTGATGAGGTTTTCGCTGTCCTAAAAAAAGTCAGACCTATTCTTGATGAACACCGGTTAAAATTAGGAGCGACCTTTGCGCTGACTGGTTATTATGAGGAAGCTTATATATGGCTTCGCCAGCTGCAGAAAAAGGGTTATGAAGGGGACGGAACCTTCTATTATTGGCTCAGTAAATCTGCCCATCAAATCGGGCAAAAGAGAGTTGCTGAAAATGCCTGGGCTAAAGTGGTTGAATACAGTCCTGATAAAGAGGGACTTGAGCCTTGGGGCGAAATGACTGAAGATGAGGAATCTGGATTTGAAGAGCATGCGCCTTCCATCATTAAAAAGTTGGAAAGTGAGTATCTGGAGGAGAGATTGTTTGGTCTCTTTTTAGCGAGTCATTCGGGGGAATTTAATCAAATTAAAACTCATCCCTCTTACGAAACTAATAAACGTTTCACAGCGATGGAACGAGAATATAAAAATAGCATCGAGCTATCCGATAACCGTCAATTTTTTGCGGCAGAGGTAGCAGACACGTTATATAGGTTTTATCAGCCGGTAAAATTGATTGAGTCCGGCCTTTATTTTCTCTGGTTTTCTGTATATGCAGAAGGAAAAGAGAATGGTATACGGTTCTCAAATCCACTTGCATGGGCAGCTGCTATTGATTACGAATGGCACAAGCTGCGCGGTGAAAAAGAATCTCAAAAAACAGTGGCGGAACGATATGGAATATCTAACTCGACACTTTCTAAGTATGTAAAGCTTGTAGCCGAATTGTTGCAATGAGCAAATTTTTGGACCTAATATGTATAGTTTAATACGATTAGTTCGAGGATAAGACGAGAAATGAAATGAATGTGAGAGGCTTCGAGTTCTATCGTAAGAAGGAGTGATTCATAATGTCTGAGGAAAAAATTTATGATGTAATTATTATTGGAGCTGGACCGGCGGGTATGACAGCAGCTGTATATACGTCAAGAGCCAATCTTTCGACATTAATGCTTGAGCGTGGAATTCCGGGCGGGCAAATGGCGAATACGGAAGAGGTTGAAAACTATCCGGGATATGAAACCATTCTTGGTCCAGATCTATCAACTAAAATGTTCGAGCATGCGAAAAAATTTGGCGCAGAATATGCTTATGGTGAAGTAAAACAAATTATTGATGGAAAAGAATATAAAACCATTGATGCTGGTTCCAAGCAATATAAAACGCGTACTATTATTATTGCTACTGGTGCTGAATATAAGAAAATCGGCGTACCTGGTGAAAAAGAGCTAGGTGGTCGCGGTGTTTCCTATTGTGCTGTTTGTGACGGAGCTTTCTTTAAGAACAAAGAGCTTTTCGTGATTGGCGGAGGAGATTCTGCTGTTGAAGAAGGTGTGTACTTAACTCGCTTTGCTTCTAAAGTAACGATTGTACACCGCAGGGACGAACTTCGTGCCCAAAAAATTCTACAGCAGCGTGCCTTTGAGAATGAAAAAGTAGATTTTATTTGGAATACAACGTTAAAAAGCATTAATGAGAAAGATGGTAAGGTTGGCAGTGTAACATTGATATCCACTGTAGATGGTACTGAGCGCGAGTATCCTGCAGATGGCGTATTCATTTATATTGGAATGCTGCCATTAACAAAACCATTCCAAACAATCGGAATTACGAATCAAGCTGGTTATATCGAAACCAATGATCGTATGGAAACAAAAATTCCTGGTATTTTTGCAGCCGGAGATGTTCGTGAAAAGAATTTACGACAAATTGTTACGGCAACAGGTGATGGCAGTATAGCCGCTCAATCCGCACAGCATTATGTGGAAGAGTTGATGGAGCAATTAAAAGCACAAGCAAAATAAAATTGCTTGAAGGCTGAGTAAAAAATTTACATTAAAGTCATTATTAATTAATGTAGCTGTAATCAAAGTGCAATACATTTGGGGTAGAATAAAAATAAGAAATTGACCCCCTTTTATATATTTTTTTGGCATAGGTTATAAAACCTATGCCGCTTTTTTTTGTTGTTTGTCGAAAAATATAGGGATGACTTGAAAAAATTATGATGATTAACGTACATTGTTCATGCACATCTAAAATAGTATAATAAAGAGAAGTCTATCTAATTTGTGCTGTAGCAACTGAGGTGAAATAGTTTGCAAAGAGTAACCAATTGTATGTTAATGGCAGATGGCAAGGCCCTTATGCTTCAAAAGCCCAGAAGAAATTGGTGGGTAGCGCCCGGCGGCAAAATGGAATCTGGAGAATCCATACATGACTCTGTCATGCGTGAATTCTATGAAGAAACCAATTTGAAAATCGAGCGTCCTGAGTTAAAAGGCATTTTCACCATGGTTAATATGAAAGATGACCAAATTGTTCATGAATGGATGCTTTTTTCTTTTCGTGCCTATGCATTTAAGGGAGAAGCATATCAGGAGAATGAGGAAGGGATTCTGAAATGGCATCCTTTAAACGATATTCTGGCATTGCCAATGGCAGAGGGAGATCGCAAAATATTGGATCATATGATGAATGGACAAGGAATACTAATAGGTACATTTAAATATACAGAAGATTTCATACTACTCGATTACAAGCTTGAAAGAAACGGGGAATAAATAATGGAAGAGAAAAAAATAGAAACTGCAGCATCAGAGAATCGACTGGTCATTATTACGGGTATGTCGGGTGCCGGTAAGACAGTTGCGATACAGAGCTTCGAGGATCTGGGCTTCTACTGTGTGGATAACCTTCCCCCTACGCTTCTTCCTAAATTCATGGAGCTTATGAACAATTCAGGAAAGAAGATGAATAAGGTAGCATTAGTAATGGACTTACGAGGCAGGGAATTTTTTGAACACTTATTCAAAGCCTTGGATGATCTTAACGAATCCTCCAAGTTTGTTCCTGAAATTTTATTCCTGGATGCGGATGACTCCGTTTTAGTAAGAAGATATAAGGAAACAAGACGTACTCATCCATTGGCTCCATCAGGATCGCCGTTGGAAGGGATTAGACTGGAACGAGATTTGCTTGAGGAATTAAAAGGACGGGCTCAAACGATTTATAACACATCAAATTTTAAGCCAAAAGAGCTGCGTGAGAAAATTGCCAAACAGTTTTCCGTTAATCAACGGGTAGAGTTCTCGATTAATATCATGTCGTTCGGTTTCAAACATGGGATCCCTATTGATGCAGATTTAGTTTTTGATGTAAGATTCCTGCCTAATCCGTTTTATATAGAAAATATGCGTCCGCAAACTGGACTGGATGAAGAGGTTTCTTCTTACGTAATGAAATGGAGTGAAACCCAGAAATTTATTGAAAAATGGACGGATTTACTTGATTTTATGATTCCTCAATATAAACGTGAGGGAAAAGCCCAGTTAATTATCGCTGTGGGATGTACTGGAGGCCAGCATCGTTCCGTAACTTTAGCTGAATATCTGGGTAAACGGTATAACAATGAGTACCATACGAGTGTAACGCATCGTGATATTGATAAAAGGAAGGTACGCACAGATGACATCCATATCAGCACAACCTAAAGTGGTCATCATAGGTGGTGGATCGGGCCTTCCTGTCCTATTAAGAGGGCTAAAGGCATATCCCCTCGACATTACCGCTATAGTGACCGTTGCGGATGATGGTGGCAGTTCTGGCAGACTGAGAGAGGAACTGGACATCCCTTCTCCTGGTGATATACGGAATGTTTTAGCAGCTATGTCTGATGTAGAGCCATTAATTGAGCAAATGTTTCAGCATCGATTTACAGGCTCTGAACAATTATCAGGTCATGCTCTAGGGAATTTAATTCTTGCTGCGATGACCTCTATTACCGGTGACTTTGTACATGCTATTCAGGAGATGAGTAAGGTTTTAAATGTAAGAGGGCAGGTTTTGCCCTCTGCTAACCAGAGCGTAATCCTACATGCAGAACTCGAGGATGGGACGGTTGTTTCCGGTGAATCAAAAATTCCATACTCCGGGAAACGCATAAAGCGGGTATTCCTCAGTCCTGAGCATATTCAGCCTCCTCATGAAACCATCCAGGCCATCAGACAGGCAGATTTAATTTTGATGGGGCCGGGAAGTCTTTATACAAGTATATTGCCTAATTTGGTTGTGCCTACAATTGCAGCTGAAATTGCAAATGCCAAAGCATCCAAGGTATATATTTGTAACTTAATGACTCAAGCAGGGGAAACCCTGAATTATACAGCAAGTGACCATTTGAAAGTAATAAATGAGCATTTAGGTGAGTCATGTATGGATACAATCTTAGTCAATAAAGAGGATATCCCTGCGCATTTAAAATTAAAATATAAAGAAGAGTATGCCCAACCGGTTATCTTTGATATAAACAGACTTGAACAAATGGGACTGCAAGTGATTAAGGATAATATTGTAACAATTCAAAATAACCGTGTCAGACATGATACAGTCGTTGTTGCTTCTATTATCTATAATTTATTAAAGGAAAAGAATAAAGTGTAAGTTGTAAAGGGATTGAGGTGTAAAAAAGGGTGTCGTTTGCGTCGGAAACAAAAAAAGAATTAACCAATTTAGAAGTAAAAGAGTGCTGCGCACGGTCAGAACTATCTGCGCTAATCCGGATGAACGGATCCTTATCCTTTTCCAATCGTCATCTTATTGTGGATGTGCAAACAGAAAATGCAGCGATTGCCCGGAGAATTTATACGTTTTTAAAGAAGCTTTATAATCTCCAGGTTGATTTGCTTGTTCGTAAAAAGATGAAGCTGAAAAAGAATAATGTCTATATTGTACGGTTTTCTGAGAAAGCGAAGGAAGTACTAACAGACTTGAATATCATTGAAAATGGATTTACGATTATCCATGATATATCCGAGGAACTAATCCACAAGAAATGCTGTAAACGATCATATTTACGTGGTGCATTTCTTGCAGGCGGATCAGTTAATAATCCTGAGACTTCCTCTTATCACTTAGAAATATCGTCTTTATATAAACAGCATAATGATTCTTTGTGTGAGTTGATGAACTCATTTGGATTAAAAAGCAAAACGCTCGAAAGAAAAAAAGGATTTATCACCTATTTGAAGGAAGCGGAAAAGATTTCTGAGTTCCTGAATATTATTGGAGGGCATAATGCACTCTTGAAATTTGAGGATATTCGTATTGTTAGAGACATGCGAAATTCTGTAAATCGACTTGTAAATTGTGAAACTGCAAACTTGAATAAAACAATCAGCGCTTCATTGCGCCAGGTTGAAAATATACGTTATATTGAAAATACAGTTGGTCTGGATATATTGCCTGATAAGCTACGTGAAATTGCAAGACTGCGTGTCGAATACCAAGATGTAACCCTAAAAGAACTTGGGGAAATGGTTTCAAGCGATAAAATAAGCAAGTCGGGTATAAATCATCGTCTACGTAAAATAGATGAAATTGCCGAGAGGCTGCGAGCCGGTGAATCTAAATAAGTATTCCAAGCATTATGATATAAATAATATTTAATGGAGGGGAATCGCTGTGATTGAAAAAGAAGTCACTGTACAGCTTAAAACAGGCTTGCAGGCACGCCCGGCTGCTCTATTTGTTCAGGAGGCAAGTCGTTTTTCATCTGATATATTTATTATAGATGGAGAAAAGAAGGCCAATGTAAAAAGTATTATGGGATTAATGAGTATGGCGATTGGTTCAGGTAAGACAGTGACCCTTGCAGCAGATGGTCAGGATGAAGAAGAGGCTATACAGGTTTTAGAAGCATTTATGACAAAAGAGTAGTAAAATGGAGAACCGTTAGGATACAAACAGAAAAGAGGTGGCTATCTATGAGCCGCCTCTTTTCCTGCCTTATTTACTAATAAGAATTTTTCCGACAGTACGGTCTTTACTTTGGCCCGTTAACTTGATTTTTACGCCAAACTCAGGGATATTCCGCCCTGCGTCCGGTTTGCCAGGATTTAAATAATTTTTGCTATCATCAAACACAGAAAATGGTTTCGTATCAAAATCAGACAATGTTAAACCATTTATGTTCTTATAATCCAAATACATTTTATCTGTTTTATCTAATCTAAATGCAGCATCATGAATTTGATAACGAGTTGCAGCTAAGGATTTGTCACTCCATTTCAATGTTCCTTGGTCAGCATCGACTACTCCAAGGAAGCCTTCACCTGGATGTTTGCCTGTCCAGTTATCTGAATAGCTGTCATCCACATACCAAACCACTAATCCGCCATCATATTTCATTAGGCTGGCTCCGCGTTTGATATGAGCAAGTCCCAAATCGACGCCCTGATGATTCCGCCATTCTGCCAAATAGTATTGATCACTTGTATAGAAGCCTTCATTCTTTGTGAAGCCATCTAATGTAAAGGAAGAGGTTGAAGTATCTGCATTATCTTTTACGAGTTCCTGACCATCGGCAGTAATTGTAATATCATCTACATAAAAACCTGCTTCAATAGCTGCTACATCAGTCCAGTAATTAAAACGCAATTCAATTTTCTTGCCAGCATAGGCCGTTAAATCAAATATACCATCTACCCATCCGTTGGAGTTTCCTGTTATACCATTACCCGGATTTTGTTTATATGGATTAGTAGAAGTGGTTATATTCCCTGCTACCCCTGTCCAGTTTGTTTGTCCTTCTTCACGCACTTGAACAGATGCATAGTCCCAATCCTGCTCTATTTGATACCAAGTCTTGAAAGATAACTGGGCTGTCGACTTATTTGTTAGATCAAGAGAAGTAACCAAAGAGTTATTTAGGTTATTACCTTTTCCGCTATGATATTCATACTTCCCGCTATAAGGGGTATTTACTGTGATTTTCTTTTGTGGCAAATTCACTTTAAGTGCATCCAGGTTTCTTCCCTTTGTAATGGCTTGATCGAGAAGGAATTCAGATCCCCGTCTAGTCAGATCATCAAGATCGACCTCTTCATAATTAAGCCAGTTTCCTCCAAGGCTCTCCTGAAGATATTCTTTTGCATATGGGCTGAACCCAGTTGGTTCTCCTCCTGGAACTTTACCTGCCCAGCTGCCGCTTGCCATGATTGACCAATAGCCAATGGCTTCACCAGATCCTGAGTATTGCGTATCATACTCATCCGGTAGACCTAAATCGTGGCCATATTCATGGGCAAATACTCCGGCAGCTCCATCAATTGGTTCAATGGTGTAATCGTAAGCAGCCATTTGTCCATTCCAGTAAGGTATGTCTGTTTCCGTATTATCGATTGGGAATACCCCTCCCAAATTTGAACGATGGGACCAGATTGCATCTCCGCCCAGTGTACCGCCACCTGCTTCTTCACCTACAGCAGAGTGGACAATCATTAAGTGATCGACTAATCCATCTGGTTCGCGTTTATTGCCGTCTCCATCATAATCGTAGCGATCTTCCTGATCATATTCAGCAAGATCTACATTTGGATCGTTTGCTGCTGCCTCTAATGCTTCTTTTACAAGGCTACGTGCATCCTTGTCATTTCCATCGGGTGTGGGAATATTTCCACCATACTCAGCGGCAGGTTTTTCAGCCATATACCAACCAGCTACTTCACCATCTACGGTATAGCTACCGCCAGATTGCTGTTCATAATATTGCTTCATAGAAATTAGCTTTTCGCCGTTAGGACCTGTATATCCCTTTTTACCAAAAATCATTTGTTGATAATGATCCTTAGTATAATCTTTATAATACATGTCTGTATCCTCTGGTCTGACATTGTCACCATTGTAATCAGGGAATTCAATCATCAGAACCAAAACTTTATCTTTTACTACAGACCCTCTATATTTCTCTTCTTTTACTGGTTGAACAACACCGTTATTAGGTTTGGAACCTTTGCCAGGTTTTTTTCCTTTTTTCTTTTTGTTCCACTTCTTTTGTAGTTCTTTCATTTGTTTATCGAATTTTTTTGATGAGTCCTTTTTAGCATTTTCTTCTTTTTTCTTTAGGTACTTTTTCAGCTGTGTCTGCGCTTCTTTATCTGTTGCATTTTTCTTGATAGTACCTTCCTTTTTAAGCATTTTAATTAATCGTTCTTCGTTGGCAATGCTTAAATCAAAAGTGCTTCCTGTATAGACAGCTGAATGATTGTGATTGGTCTCGGTTGCATGATTACTTATTGTCGAAACTTGGTGAGCAGAAGTGGCTGGTGCAAAGGCACTGAATGTTAAAGCAGCAGCGAAGGCCGATGCCAAAATAGATTTTCCTCGCAAATGGTTTCCTCCTCTATAATTTTAATTAACATCTATAATATTCTAACTATTCTGTTAAAAAACCTCTTTAATGGTAGAAAATGGTAGAATAGGAGTGGTTGAGGAAAAAGAGGTGGGTAATTAGGCATAAAAAAACCACCCTTTTTGAAAGAGTGGTTTCGTCTTATAATTATCTATCTTCTGTCAAACTTCTAGAAATTTCTTTTGGTTTCTTGTTTTTCATCAGGATTGGATAGAGAACAAGACCGAGGACAAATAATCCTATACCGAGCGAGAAGGTTTTTAAGTCGGCTGTTCCGGTTTTAATTACCCATAGGGTGTATACAAGAGCCACTATCGCTATTATGCCATCTATCAATCGTGATCGCTTCATCCCTGTGTATGTTTCACCGGTAATAATCAGTTTTACCTGATAAAGAACACTAACGAAATACGGGATTAAGTAAGCTAATGTAGCAACGACCATTGCGAATTCATAAGCTTCCATTATCGTTCCGGAAACAGTAGCGAATAAAAAGAATTGCGTTAAAAGGTTTGTGATAGTCAAAGAATTGACTGGACTTCCTTTTTTATTCGTTTTTCCGAAGAATGCCGGGAACAAGTTGGATTTAGCAGCTTGATAAGGTACCTCGGAGCTAACGACAATCCAACCGACTGTGGATCCGAATAATGAAATTAAGGCAAGGAATCCTAAAATATAAGCACCGCTAGATCCGATTGCAGCCTGCAGAGCATCAACCAAAGGTTTATGTGACTGTTGCAATGCCTCTTGGGATAAAGCGCCCATTGTTAATAGTGTTATTCCAATATAGATCGCAATGGCAATAATCAGTCCGGTGATTGTCGCTTTTTTCACATCAGTCTGAGACTTTGCCCTATTAGATAGCATCACAGCAGCTTCTACCCCAATAAAGGCCCATAGCGTGGCAATAGCTGCGTTATTTACTTGTCCACCCAATGAATGGGAAACCCCAGATGCATCGATGAATTCTTTACCGTTCATTATATTAGCAGAATCAAATATGAAAATGGTTGCGACAATAAAAAGTGCGAAACCAATTACTTTTGTGATAGTAGCCAGCAAATTGATTTTTCCAGCGCTGTTAAAACTTTTGCAGAGAATAAAGTGAATGCCCCACAGCATAACTGTGCATACCATAAAGTTTAAGAATTTCCCTAATTCAAGATCAAAATTGCCGCTTGAAAAAAGGATGTACTGGCTTTGCATAATTGGGAAGAAGGTAGATAAGTACCCCGCAAACGAGATGATGACTGATGCCGTTGCAGCCCAGTTAGCAGCCCAGTAACCCCAAGCAATACTGTAACCAGCAATTTTCCCTTTCCTTGGTGAACTGAACATGGCTTGAGCATAGCTTTGCGGTCCCGTTTTTAATTCCGGTTTTCTGATAGCCAAATTTCCAAATACAAGAGCAACCATTAATACTCCAGCTCCTGTTAGAATCCAGGCCATTGATGCTCCAAACGGACTAGAAACACCAGCTAGGTTTGCCGGAAGCATAAATATTCCTCCACCAACCATGTTGCCGACAACAAACATGGTTAATATCCAAAATCCCCATTTTTTATTATTCATGATGAAAGACCCCTTCTGTTTTCAAAATATGCGAAAAATATAATAAGATAAATTATTGCTAGTGGTACAAATCGTTATAATTCTATACCCGAATTATAATTTGATCATTCCGGTGGCTGTATTGGTTGAGACTTTTAAGTATGAAATTCAACACAATAAACACTCTTTAGAATGACTAATTATTAAATTGTGCTTTCATATTAACATCAAACTTTAATTTGGTAAAGTGATAAACAATTAGAGAACTAAAATATTGTGAGGTAGGGGAGTAGAGGGGGATATCTACATTATTTTTTTGATAAAACAAAAGAGCTGCCGAATATCTCGACAGCTCTTAATCAGTTTATTATTTTTTATTTTCTTCTACTACATTGCGGGTGATAATTTTATCAACTAATCCGTACTCAACCGCACGTTCAGCTGTCATGAAGTTATCACGTTCTGTATCGCGAGCAATTGTTTCATAAGATTGACCAGTACGTTCAGCCAAAATTTTGTTTAAGCGCTCACGCATAAAGAGAATGCGTTTAGCAGCGATTTCAATCTCAGTCGCTTGTCCTTGAGCTCCGCCAAGTGGTTGGTGAATCATCACTTCACTGTTTGGTAACACAAAACGCTTTCCTTTTTCGCCGGCAGCAAGAAGGAATGCACCCATTGAAGCAGCCATACCGATACAGATCGTAGAAACCTTTGGTTTAATATATTGCATTGTATCGTAGATTGCCATACCAGCTGTGATGCTTCCGCCTGGGCTATTGATGTAAAGATAAATATCTTTCTCTGGGTTTTCAGTTTCAAGGAACAATAATTGGGCAACGATAGAGTTGGCAACATTGTCATCAATTGCACTTCCAAGCATGATAATCCGGTCTTTTAATAAACGGGAATAAATATCGTATGCGCGTTCCCCGCGATTTGTTTGTTCAATAACTGTAGGAATTAAATTCATTTATTTTCTCCTCCTTATATGTAAAAAAATAATACATTTGGCTTTGACTTTATCATACACTTTATGGTCAATAAAGGTCAAACAAAAGACGCTTACATTACTATATGTTTTTTATTAAGGACTGATGTCTAGTTTATCTGATTGGTCTGCGCATAATTTGCAACTGATTCTATGTATAGAAACAAAATAATCCCTGATATCCATCTTACCCAACATAAAGGCTTATAAACCTAAGGAATAGTTCTTGCAAAAAGACTTTCTCTTCCTTATAATATAATTTTGTAGGCTAACATTTTGCCCTCGTAGTTTAATGGATAGAACATAAGATTCCGGTTCTTACGATGGGGGTTCGATTCCCTCCGAGGGCGTATAATATATTGTAGGAAATGCCTCAGTGCCGAAAGTAGCTTAGCACTGGGGCATTTTTTTATTTATTAACAAATTCAATATTTTGTAAATATATCCTCCTTTTTCTTGCTCTGCTCCTTCCTATTTACTACTATTAATGTAAGCGATTTATTATAAGGGGGCAGGGATTTGAACGTAGAGTTTGGTTTGTACCAGCAACAAAAGTTAAAGCTGACGATGACGCCGGAATTAAATCAGGCAATAAACTTGCTTCAATACCCGGCAATTGAATTAGCTGCCTATATCGATGGAAAAGCACTTGAGAATCCGTTAATTGAAATAGATGACGAGTATCCGAAAGTCTCAGGCAGATCATATGGCGACTCATCAATCAATCAAATCAGTGAGGAGACTGTTTCATTAAAATCTTATTTACGATCCCAAATTCCATTTAAAGTATTAACCGACAGGGAAGAGTGCGTTTTATTGTTTTTGATTGATTGTATCGATGAAAATGGATATTTACGTATTACCTTTGAGGAAGCTCGATCCCTTGTGGAGGTTAGTCAGGCAGAATGGGATGTTGCCTTATCTGTTTTGCAGGCATTGGAGCCTGTCGGAGTGGGTGCCAGGAATCTAAGTGAATGTTTGCTCATACAGGCTAAACGTGATTATATCGATGATCTGCCACTAGAAGAGGTTTTGGTTAATCATTTCGATATGCTTGTGAATAGAAAGTGGAAAGAGCTTGCCAAGCTGGTTGGTGTAACAATTGCAGATATTCAATCCATTTTTGATTTAATACAGGCATATAACCCCAAACCTGGTTCAGCTTTTAATAGTGGTGAATTCCAATATTTCATACCGGATGTAAGTGTTTCTGTTTCAAAAGGAGTACCCACTGTAAAAGTTTTATCAATGAGAAGATTTAAAACGAATGAATTTACTTCCCCTATAAATGGAAGTGATGACATAACTAAAAAGTATATGTACGAAAAGAAATTGGAGCTTAACTGGCTAAAAAAGGCTATTGAGCAAAGAGAGCAAACTTTAAGGCGTGTAACTTATGCCATCATGGAAAAGCAATCTGCCTTCTTTGATACTGGAAAAAGTGTCACCTTAAAGCCATTAACTATGAAGGAAATCGCCAAAATGGTTGATGTGCATGAGTCCACAGTAAGCAGGGCGATTAGAGACAAAGTGGTAGAGACGCCATTTGGGACTTATGATATGAAAATGTTTTTTACGAGCAGCATCCCGAACGCTCAATTGGAAGACTCTTCATCAGAACAAGTAAAGCAAGAAATAGTGCGGTTGATAAAGGCAGAGCAGAAAACATTACCTTTATCGGATCAGGCAATTGCAAAGCAACTTCAGGATGATTTTGGTATTCTTGTATCACGGAGGACAATCGCGAAATATCGGACTCTGCTTCATATACCATCTTCTTCAAAAAGAAAACGATATGAGGTTAGTGAATAATTAATTTATAAATGTAGAAAATAAGAAAGAGCAGGGGGAAAGAGAGTGAGTGTACCAATCATTCATTTTTATACAAAAAAGAATTGCCCATTATGCGAAGAGGCAAAGGATCTTTTGAAAATTTTGCAAAGAGAAATGACGTTTACTCTCCTTGAAGTCGATATATATTCCAATGATAAATTACTGGAACAATATGGGCTTATGATTCCTGTAGTCGAAATCAATGATCAGGTTATTCAATACGGTCGTATCGATTTAGATGAGATTCGTCGCTATTTAACGTGATGTTCACATTTAGAACCTTGCAACTATTCGAAACTCCTGTTAGAATGGAATTACATCAGGAGCTATTTTTTTTACATAAACTGGGACGCTAAACGTCTTGCTAGGACAAAAAATGACCAAAGTATAAAAGGAGTTTGAAGGATATGGACGGAATACTCCATTTACAGAAGAAATTAATTCCAGATATATTTGAGGTCATGCAAAAAAGATACAATATCTTAAGAACGATTCGTACTCTGCAGCCGGTAGGCAGACGAAGCTTATCACTGACTTTGAACATTACGGAGCGGATTTTGCGCAGCGAAGTGGAATTTTTGAAAAACCAAAATCTTATACTCATTGCGAGCTCTGGAATGACTGTTACCAATGAAGGGAAAGAGGTACTCGACCATCTGGGTGGTGTAATAAGGCAATTATCGGGTATAGATGATATGGAACGCCTATTACAGGAAAAACTTAATTTGGAGAAAATTATCATCGTTAGCGGTGATAGTGACCAATCCCCATGGGTAATAGATGAGCTTGGACGTGCCGGTGCTTCGCGTATGAAAAGTCTCTTAACGGGTAAAAATATCATTGCCGTAACAGGTGGAACAACAATGGCAGCAATAGGAAGAATGTTACCTGATGTCTCAGAGCTTCCAGATGTGGATGACATTTTGTTTGTACCAGCGAGAGGCGGTCTTGGCAAGGGTGTTCAATACCAGGCCAATACAGTTTGCGAA
The DNA here is from genome assembly GCF_058313575.1 of Bacillus sp. z14 (2026). Lineage (NCBI taxonomy): Bacteria > Bacillati > Bacillota > Bacilli > Caryophanales > Bacillaceae > Bacillus > Bacillus sp. z14 (2026). Next base: position 222,529 of record NZ_JBZFQK010000003.1, on the reverse strand, counting down.
CAAATGGCGGAAAAGATGCATTCACGATATCGTGTCCTGTATGTACCGGACAACCTAAGTGAAGCAGCATACAATACGCTAACCAGTGAACCTGCTATACATGAGGTATTGAATTTGTTGAAATCAGCTAATATCGTTCTTCATGGTATAGGGGAAGCCAAAACAATGGCTGAAAGAAGGAAATCATCCGATGACAGTCTTCAGGAGCTTGAGAATAAAAAGGCAATTGGAGAGGCGTTTGGATATTATTACGATGAAGATGGCAACATAATACAAAAAGTCCATACAATCGGCCTTCAATTAGATGATCTGGTTAATGCGGAACATGTAATCGCCGTCGCTGGCGGAGCTTCAAAAGCTAAGGCAATAAAAGCCTATATCAAAATGGCACCTAAAAAACCGATTTTAATTACGGATGAAGGTGCGGCACTACAGTTACTTAAGGGATAACACCCTTTTGAATATAATTTAAATCTATTTCTAAGATTCCAAAAGGAGGAACCTTCTAATGGCAGTAAAATTAGGTATTAATGGTTTTGGTAGAATTGGACGTATCGTATTCCGTGCAGCGTTAAATAATCCGGAAGTAGAAGTTGTAGCAGTTAACGATTTAACTGATGCAAAAATGCTTGCGCATCTTTTAAAATATGATTCCGTTCATGGAACTTTAGATCAAGATGTAACAGTTGACGGAGACTACTTAGTAGTAGCTGGACAACGTGTAAAAGTTCTTGCTGAAAGAGATCCAGCTCAACTTGGTTGGGGAGATCTTGGAGTAGATATCGTTGTTGAATCTACTGGACGTTTCACTAAACGCGCAGATGCTGCAAAACACCTTGAAGCTGGCGCTAAAAAAGTTATCATTTCTGCACCTGCATCTGATGAAGATATCACAATCGTTATGGGTGTTAACGAAGATAAATATGACGCAGCTAACCATGATGTAATCTCTAATGCATCTTGTACTACAAACTGCTTGGCTCCATTTGCAAAAGTATTGAACGATAACTTCGGTATCAAACGCGGAATGATGACTACAATTCATTCTTACACAAATGACCAACAAATCTTAGACTTGCCACACAAAGACTACCGTCGTGCTCGTGCTGCTGCTGAAAGCATGATCCCTACAACTACTGGTGCTGCTAAAGCTGTTGCTCTAGTATTACCTGAATTGAAAGGTAAATTGAACGGTATGGCTATGCGTGTACCAACTCCAAACGTATCTGTTGTTGACCTTGTTGCTGAATTAGAAAAAGAAGCAACTGCAGAAGAAATCAATGCAGCATTGAAAGCAGCTGCTGAAGGTGAATTAAAAGGAGTTCTTGAGTACAGCGAACTTCCATTAGTATCTCGTGACTACAATGGAACTACTCAATCTTCTACTATTGATGCTCTTTCTACAATGGTTATGGAAGGCAACATGGTTAAAGTACTTTCTTGGTACGATAACGAAACTGGTTACTCCAACCGTGTAGTTGACCTTGCAGCTTACATTGCTAAAAAAGGTCTTTAATCTTTACGGAGTAGATAGAAAACCTTATTAAAGGTATAATGAATTTGTTTAAGGGGGGAGAGGGGAAAATTCCCCTTTCTCCCTGTTTTATTTTAACGGCAATTAATCAGAGTTTGGGCAGACCTGATTAAGTCTTTAGCTGGTCCCTTATTTTAAAGGAGGTTCATTTAAGTGAACAAAAAATCGATTAAAGACATTGATGTACAAGGAAAAAAAGTATTTTGCCGCGTTGATTTTAACGTACCAATGCAAGATGGCAAAGTAACTGATGACACAAGAATTCGTGCGGCTTTACCGACTATTCAACTTTTAATTGAAAAAGGCGCAAAAGTAATTCTTGCAAGCCATTTAGGCCGTCCAAAAGGTGCAGTAAAAGAAGAGTTACGCTTAACTCCTGTTGCTGCGCGTTTAAGCGAATTGCTTGGCAAAGATGTTAAGAAAACGGATGAAGCATACGGAGAAGCTGTACAAGCTGAAATCGGGCAGATGAAAGATGGCGATGTACTTCTTCTAGAAAACGTACGTTTCTATCCTGGTGAAGAAAAGAACGATGCAGAATTGGCAAAAGCATTTGCAGATCTTGCAGATGTGTATGTAAATGATGCATTCGGTGCAGCTCACCGTGCACATGCTTCCACAGAAGGAATTGCAAAACATATCCCTGCTGTAGCCGGTTTGTTAATGGAAAAAGAATTAGAAGTGCTTGGAAAAGCTCTTTCTAATCCAGAACGTCCATTCACAGCAATTATTGGTGGAGCAAAAGTAAAAGATAAAATCGGTGTAATTGATAATCTTCTTGAGAAAGTGGACAACCTAATCATTGGCGGTGGACTAGCATATACGTTCATCAAGGCTCAAGGTTATGAAATTGGTCAATCTCTTTTAGAAGAAGATAAAATTGAATTGGCTAAATCCTTTATGGATAAAGCAAAAGAAAAAGGTGTTAACTTCTTAATGCCGGTGGATGCGGTTATTGCAAAAGAATTTTCACCTGATACAGAGTCTAAAGTGGTAGATATTGATGCGATTCCAGCTGATTGGCAAGCGCTTGATATCGGACCAAAGACTGCAAAATTATATGAAGACACTATTAAAAATTCCAAACTCGTGATCTGGAATGGACCAATGGGTGTATTCGAATTTGATAAATTCGCTGGCGGTACAAAAGCAGTAGCAGAAGCACTTGCAAATGCGGAAAATACATACTCCGTAATTGGTGGTGGGGACTCAGCTGCGGCAGTTGAAAAGTTCGACCTTGCGGATAAAATGAGCCACATCTCTACTGGAGGCGGTGCTTCCTTGGAATTCATGGAAGGTAAAGAGCTTCCTGGTGTTGTAGCATTAAACGATAAATAAATATACGGACACATACGAGAGGATGAGGAAAGTGCGTAAACCAATTATCGCAGGAAACTGGAAGATGAATAAAACGGTTGGCGAAGCTTTACAATTCGTAGAGGAAGTTAAAGGTTCCATTCCTTCTCCAGAAAAAGTGGATGCGGTTGTGTGTTCTTCTCCACTATTTCTTGAATCGCTTGTAAAAGCAACAAAAGGAACAGACCTTAAAGTTGGTGGGGAAAATATGCACTTTAAAGAAAGTGGCGCATATACCGGTGAAGTAAGTCCGGAAGCACTTTCTGATTTAGGGGTAGACTATATTATCATTGGACATTCCGAGCGTCGTGAAATGTTCAATGAAACTGATGAAACAGTTAACCAGAAGACATTGGCTGCTTTTAAACACAATTTAATCCCTATTGTGTGTTGTGGGGAAACGTTGGAGCAGCGTGAAGCTGGTAAAACAAAAGCTCTTGTAGCTGATCAAATTAAAAAGGCATTCAAAGGCCTTACGGAAGAACAAGCTAAGAAGACAATTATTGCTTATGAACCAATCTGGGCAATTGGTACAGGAAAGTCTTCCACAGCAGCTGATGCTGATGAAGTTTGCGGTCATATCCGTCAAACAATCGCTGATAGCTTTTCAACTGATGTGGCAGAAGCAATTAGGATTCAATATGGCGGTTCTGTTAAACCTGAAAACATCAAAGAATATCTTTCAGAAGATAATATCGATGGTGCTTTAGTTGGCGGAGCAAGCCTTGAACCAACTTCTTTCTTAGGATTATTGGAGGCTGTTTCTAAATGAGTAAGAAACCAGTAGCGTTAATCATTCTCGATGGGTTTGGATCTCGAGATGTAACACAGGGTAATGCTGTGGCACAGGCTAAAAAGCCTAACTTTGACCGTTATTGGGCAGAGTATCCACATAATCACCTGATAGCGAGTGGCTTAGCAGTTGGTTTGCCGGAGGGACAAATGGGTAACTCAGAAGTTGGCCATTTAAATATCGGTGCAGGCCGGATTGTTTATCAAAGCTTAACTCGAGTAAACCTTGCGATTCGTGAAGGTGAATTCGAAAAGAATGAAACTTTCTTAGGCGCGATTCAACATGCGAAAGAAAATAATAAGGCTCTACACTTAATGGGATTATTATCTGATGGTGGAGTACACAGCCATATTCAGCATTTATTTGCATTACTTCGCTTGTGTGCTAAAGAAAACTTTACAAATGTTTATGTACACGGCATTTTAGACGGACGTGATGTTGGTCCTCAAACTGCTGAAAAGTACATTCAACAAACTGAAAATATGTTTAAAGAAATTGGTGTAGGCCAGTTCGCGACTATTTCAGGACGTTATTACTCCATGGACCGTGATAAACGCTGGGATCGTGTAGAAAAAACGTATCGTTCCATGACTTATGGTGAAGGACCTTCTTATTCTTCCGCAATGGAAGTAGTAGAGGATTCCTACCGTAATGGGATTTTTGATGAATTCGTTCTACCATCTGTAATTACGAAAGCTGATGGACAGCCTGTGGCGAAAATTGAAGATAATGATTCTGTTATTTTCTATAATTTCCGTCCTGACCGTGCTATCCAAATTTCTAACGTATTTACAAATGATGATTTCCGCGGCTTTGACAGAGGCCCAGGATTCCCGCAGAATTTGTATTTTGTTTGCTTGACTCACTTTAGTGAAACTGTTAAAGGATATGTTGCATTTAAACCAACAAATCTGGATAACACAATCGGTGAAGTCTTATCGCAAAACAACTTAAAACAGCTTCGCATTGCCGAAACTGAAAAATACCCACACGTTACCTTCTTTATGAGTGGTGGACGTGAAGATGAATTCCCAGGCGAGAAACGTATTTTGATTAATTCTCCAAAGGTTGCCACGTATGACCTTAAACCTGAAATGAGCGCTTATGAAGTGACTGAAGCCCTTATGAAGGAATTGGATGAAGATAATCATCATGCGATCATCCTAAACTTTGCTAACCCTGATATGGTTGGGCACTCCGGAATGCTTGAACCAACAATCAAAGCAATTGAAACTGTGGATGAATGCCTTGGAAAAATCGTCGATAAAATCCTATCTATGGGTGGTAAAGCCATTATCACAGCTGACCATGGTAATGCTGATGAGGTAATCACTCCAGATGGAGATCCGATGACAGCACATACGACAAACCCTGTTCCAGTGATTGTCACTGATAAAGAGGTAGAACTTCGTGACGGTGGAATTCTGGGTGATTTAGCTCCAACTATGCTTGAACTATTGCATGTAGAGCAACCGAAAGAAATGACTGGAAAATCATTAATTAAAAAGTAAGTTGTACAAACTATAAAATGTACTATATTTTCCAATTAAAAGGAGAGAAATTTAATGCCAATTATTATTGACGTTTATGCACGTGAAGTATTAGACTCCCGTGGTAACCCAACAGTTGAAGTAGAAATTGAAACAGAATCTGGCGCATTCGGCCGTGCTATGGTACCAAGTGGTGCTTCCACTGGTGAATACGAAGCAGTAGAACTTCGTGATGGCGATAAAGACCGTTACCTTGGAAAAGGTGTTCAAAAAGCAGTAGATAACGTAAACAATATCATTGCTGAACAAATCATCGGTATGCATGTTCTTGATCAAGCTGGAATCGACAAAGCGATGATCGACCTTGATGGAACTGAAAACAAAGGTAAATTAGGTGCGAACGCAATTCTTGGTGTTTCCATGGCTGCTGCAATCGCTGCTGCTGATTACCTAAACATTCCTTTATACCGTTACCTTGGCGGATTCAACACGAAACAGCTTCCAACTCCAATGATGAATATCATCAACGGTGGTTCTCACGCTGATAACAACGTTGACTTCCAAGAATTCATGATCATGCCTGTTGGAGCTCCAACTTTCAAAGAAGCAATCCGTATGGGTGCTGAAGTATTCCACAGCTTGAAAAAAGTTCTTCACGACAAAGGCTTAAACACTGCAGTAGGTGACGAAGGTGGATTCGCTCCAAACCTTGGTTCTAACCGTGAAGCTCTTGAAGTAATCATTGAAGCAATCACTAAAGCTGGCTACGAAGCTGGTAAAGATATCTACCTTGCAATGGACGTAGCTTCTTCTGAGTTCTTCAACAAAGAAACTAAGAAATACGATCTAGCAGGCGAAGGACGCAATGGTCTTTCTTCCGAAGAAATGGTTAACTTCTATGAAGAATTAATCAACGAATTCCCAATCATCTCTATTGAAGATGGTTTAGATGAAAACGACTGGGAAGGCCACAAATTGTTAACTGAGCGCATTGGCGATCGTGTACAACTTGTTGGTGATGACTTGTTCGTTACAAACACTAAAAAGCTTGCTGAAGGTATCGAAAAAGGTATTGCTAACTCTATCCTAATTAAAGTTAACCAAATCGGTACTTTAACTGAAACTTTCGATGCAATCGAAATGGCAAAACGCGCTGGTTACACTGCAGTTGTATCCCACCGTTCCGGTGAAACAGAAGATTCTACAATCGCTGACATTGCAGTAGCAACAAACGCTGGCCAAATCAAAACTGGTTCTATGAGCCGTACAGACCGTATCGCGAAATACAACCAACTTCTTCGTATCGAAGATGAGCTTGGCGATTTAGCTGAATACAAAGGTCTTCAATCTTTCTACAACCTTAAGAAATAATTAACGAAGTAGAAATTTTTGATGAGAGTATTTTATATGATTTTCAAGGACGCTTGAGAAGTATTATAAAAGCTCAAAAGGGAAAACTTCTTATACTGATGAATTTCAGTATAAGAAGTTTTTTTTTTACCATAAAACGCCTCTTTCCTTATTGGAAAGAGGCGTTTTTGTTAGAATAATGGTTGATTAATTTTGAATGAACATTTGCACCCAGTAATGCTCATACTTTTCATAACCAATCCCGATTTCAGTATAGTTTGGATTTAGGATATTTTCTCTGTGACCCTCTGAGTCCATCCAACCTTCCATAACGGCTTCAGCTGTTCTGTGGCCTTGCGCAATGTTTTCAGCTGCTGCTACATATGTGATTCCGAAAGCCTTCATCATATCAAAGGGACTTCCGTATGTTGGTGAAGTATGGGCGAAATAACCGTTTTCTGACATATCCACAGCTTTCGTGTAAGCAACCACGGATAAGTCTGCATTATTGCGGAGAGGTTGTAGACCGTTTTTAGCTCTTTCCTCGTTGACTAATGCAACAATTTGGTTGACGATGGCTTGGTCATTGCCCTCTGGCTCTGTTACTTCAGGAGTAGTCTCAACAGGTCCCGTTACTTCGGGAGTGTTCTCAACGGGCTCCGTTACTTCAGGAGTAGTCTCAACAGGTTCCGTTACTTCGGGAGTGTTCTCAACGGGCTCCGTTACTTCAGGAGTAGTCTCAACAGGTTCCGTTACTTCGGGAGTGTTCTCAACGGGCTCCGTTACTTCAGGAGTAGTCTCAACAGGTCCCGTTACTTCGGGAGTGTTCTCAACAGGCTCTACTTCAGGAGTAGTCTCAACAGGTTCCGTTACTTCGGGAGTGTTTTCAACAGGTTCCGTTACTTCGGGAGTGTTTTCAACAGGTTCCGTTACTTCAGGAGTAGTCTCAACAGGTTCCGTTACTTCGGGAGTAGTCTCAACAGATTCCGTTACTTCAGGAGTAGTCTCAACAGGGACCATTACTTCTGGAGTAGTTTCTTCAGGTTTAGTAACTTCCGAATTGGTTTTCTCAGATTCTGTCACCTTTGGTAGATTAATTTTTTGTCCTGGAAAGATTAGATCTTTATCATGAATTTGAGAATTTACATTTAGTAATTCAAGAAAATCCACGTCCAATTTCCTGGCAATACCCCATAATGTATCGCCAGAAAGTACGGTATATTCCTTCATAGCATCAGGCAAGTTAATAACTTGGTCGGGATAGATTAAGTCTTTATTCGGAATTTGATTATTAACTTCTAAAAGTGCTTGAAAATTAACATTATTACGTTCCGATATATTCCATAAGTTATCACCAGATCTTACTGTGTATGTTTCAGCAAAAGTTGACATTGGGCTTAACAAAATGACTGATGTCATCGTAAGGGCTATCTTTATTTTCATATAATAAAATGTGCCTCCAGTATTGTTTAGGTATATTATCAACTAATGCCTAGGAATACTAGTTTAATAATATTTATTCGCATATAAACAACCAATCTATCTAAAATTTTAAATAGTAAACTGTTGGTTAACCATATTGAAGGTAACATTAAAGAGAAAATTCAGTCAAGTTTTATGCAAATATTGTCGAATAATGACGAAAAACATCCATGTTATCCCTAAATTGGTATCGTTCTCGAGAAAGACATAAGGATGAGTCTGTGACAGTAATAAGCTTATGCACTGGGAATTGGAGTTAGTGAATAAACAGCTCAGCAACTAAGTTTATCATTTAAAAGCATACAAACGGACGATTGATTGTTTCGATAAAAGATGAACAACTAGAATGAGGATCTGAGATGACTAAATTACAACAAGAAGAGACTTCAATGGAAATTGGTGAGGGAATACTTAAATACCAATATAGATTGTGAAAGGGAGTAAAAAGAATAATTCTACGAAGTAAAATTCCTATCCGAGTATGTATATGATTCCCAAAAATCGCTTGAGAAGTTTTTGAAACTTTAAAGGGATAGAATTAGTCAGACTTTAACCTCCTTATGCTTAAAATGTGAGGGTTTTGTTTTATTTGATAAGCTATTGTATTCTGAAATGTCTGTTATTAAACTTATATTATATAAGAATAATAATTTTCTTAAGAGAGTTGAGAGGCATGAAGCGAAGTCGGACAATTATATCAAAGTTAATCGGTTTAGGACTACTGATTGTGTTTTGCTGGTCAGGGATTTATTTGTTTCAATATGCAATGGATGAATATCAGATGTATAAATTGGAGAAGAAGCTGGTTCAAGATAAACACAAGGTCATATCAGAAGAAACAGGTAATGCCGATTTTACTAAATTGGTAGAGCTGAATGACCAATCGGTTGGTTGGATCACCATTGATGGAACAGCCATTGACTACCCCGTTGTACAGGGTGATGATAACAGTTACTATTTAACACATGATTTTAACAATAGCTCATCCATTCAGGGAAGTATTTTTATGGATTATCGTAATCAGGAAGGTTTTGCAGACAATCATATCATTCTTTATGGACATAATATGAAGAACGGTACGATGTTTCATGATTTGAATAAATACAAGGATGAAAACTTCCTATACGAGCATAGATACATAAACTTTTATGGGAAAACGGGCTATTATAAGTGGGAGGTTTTCTCTACTTATAACACAGATCCAAATTTTAATTATATCCAAACTGAGTTTGGAACTAGTGAACAGTATCTTGCTTTTATAAACCAATTACGATCAAGGTCAGATTTTAGCTATAAGGGAGAACCGTTGTCTGATAAGGATAAGGTTTTAACGCTCTCCACATGCAGCCAAGGTCTAAAGGATGGAAGAAGGGTGGTCCATGCAAGATTAATAGAAGAGAGAGCATACGCGGAGTAACAATAGAAAGGAGGCAGCCTATATATAAGCTGCCTCCTGATTATTATTAAAATTCAAAGCCTGCTTTCATTGTATCAGGATGAGATCCAGCACGGCTATCTTGATTTAATTGATCAATTCTTTCCATATCCTCTGCAGATAATTCAAAGTCAAAGATACTGGAATTTTCAATAATGCGATGTTCTTTAATTGATTTTGGAATCGTTACGACACCATGTTGCAGATCCCAGCGCAGGATAACCTGGGCAACCGATTTATTGTGTTTCTCGGCAATTTCTTTAAGAACTGGATTGTCCAAAAGCTGTCCTTGTTTTAAAGGAGACCAAGCTTCAAGTTGAATTCCTTCTTTTTTGCAATATGCACGAAGATCCTCTTGTGTTAGATGAGGATGGAATTCCACTTGATTCACCATTGGTTTAATTTCAGCTGTAGCAATTAAATCCTCAAGGTGATGAACCAGGAAGTTACTTACGCCAATTGCACGAACTCGTCCATCTTTGTAGAGTTTTTCAAAGGCTTTCCATGTTTCTTTATATTTATCCTTCCCAGGCCAATGAATTAGATAAAGATCCAAGTAATCCAAGCCTAGCTTTTCCATGCTTTCATCGAAGGCTTTTAAGGTAGATTCATATCCTTGTTCACTATTCCATAGCTTTGTTGTAATAAATAAATCCTCGCGTGGCACACCTGATTCTTTTATCGCTTGGCCTACGCCTTCTTCATTACCGTAAATGGCAGCTGTATCAATGCTGATATATCCATTTTGGATGGCTGCTTTAACAGACTGGATAACCTCTTCGCCTTCTTGAACTTTAAAAACGCCCAATCCAAGCCATGGCATTTCAACGCCATTATGTAAGGTGACTGTATCTTTGAGATTTGTTGGCATATCTGAATCCTCCTCTGTCTAATTTGGTTTTTTCTAACTATTCTTTTATTATAAAGGATGACTGTTCAACTTAGTTAATAGAATGAATTCTTATTTTTTTCTTGCTGCTACAGCCTTTTCAATATACATCTTTGCGATTTCAGTAATCTGATCGTAATCGCCTGTTTTGGCCGGTGCTAACAGATTGCCGCCGACTCCGACAGCAACGCAGCCATTTGAAATCCATTCTTCAATATTATCTAAACTCACCCCGCCGGTTGGCATTATATTTACCTGAGGGAGAGGGGCTTTTACGGCTTTTATAAACCCAGGGCCAAACGCATTTCCAGGGAATAGTTTAACAATATCAACCCCAGCTTCCAATGCTGTTTTCATCTCTGTAATCGTCATACACCCAGGCATATAAGGGATTTGATAGAGGTTACACAACTTAGCTGTTTCCCCATCAAATGCCGGGCTGACAATGAACTGGGCACCTGCTAAAATAGCAATTCTTGCAGTAGTAGCATCCAGGACGGTTCCAGCACCGATGACTACCTTTTCATTAGTTTTATAGACAGAAACCAATTCCTTGATGACCTCGTCTGCTGACTGGACTGTGAAAGTCACTTCAATCCCCTGAATACCACCTTTTACACAGGCTTCGGATATCAAACGAGCTTCTTCCTTAGAGTTAGCTCTAACGACTGCGACTACACCACATTCCGTAACCTTTTGTAAGATTGCTTGTTTTTTCAATATGAACACTCCTTTTCGTACTGTAATCATTTCTTTGCATACTTGCTGAGTTTTATCTTTCTATAATAGTTCTTATTTCGAATTTACAAAAATTGTAGGTTCCCGTATCATTATAGATAGAGCAGGATATTGGGAAACCTTACGATTGATCAGGAATCTCTCTATACAAATCAACTAAAAGAGGTAGAAAATCATGTCTAATGTTCAATCGATTGAACGAGCTTTAACTATATTAAATAAACTTTCAGAATATCCGAATGGTCTCCAGGTTACACGTCTGTCCGAACAGGTGGGTTTAACAAAGAGTACCGTCCACAGGCTTCTGACTACCTTGTCCAATATGAACTATGTTGTAAAAGATGAAGAGACCGATAAGTATAAACTTGGGCTGCAAATTCTCTTTTTATCTAGAAATCTTCTGAACAACAATGATGTCATCACAGTGGCAAAGCCCTATCTCGAAAAATTATCTCTTGAAGTCAATGAAACGGTTCATTTATGTATAGAGAACCTTGGTGAGATTGTTTATATCGATAAAATAGAAAGTAATCAAACGGTTCGCATGTTTTCACGTATTGGTAGCCGGGCGCCGATGTACTGTACGGCAGTCGGTAAAGTGTTATTATCTGGAATGGATCAGGAAAAATTTGATTCTATTCTTTCCAAAACAGAATTCATTGCTAAGACTCCTACTACAATCACGTCGCAAGAACAGCTTTTAGAAGAAATCGAGAAAATAAAGATAGAAGGCTACGCATTGGATAACTCAGAGAATGAAGAAGTCTTAAGATGTATTGCGGCGCCTATTTATGATCATAAAGGGAAGATCATCGCGAGTTTCAGTATATCTGGGCCCAATAATCGCGTGACTATGGACTTGATTAATGAAACGCTAATTGAAAAAATGAAACACTACAGTATGGCCATCTCTAGAAACTTGGGATACATAGGAAGTTTAAACTGAAAAGTAATCTCTGCGCCTTTGATTGATTTTATCCAAAGATCCTATTAGGAGATTAGGATATCTAATCTCTTAGGGAGCGCATGTGCAGAGTTACAGGGAATGGCATTTATTCTGATCATTTTAAAAAGCAAAAGTAAAGATAATGGATGCCATTATCTTTACTCTTTATGAGCCTTTATTTAAATCTCTGCGATTGAATCCTCCATGTAAGCTAGTAAACTTTCATGGTTAGGCAATCCATCATTGTCTCCTGGAGACATAACGGCAAGTGCCCCAATTGCGGCTCCACGCTTTACAGCTTCTTTGATGGGAAGTCCTTCTAATAGACCGCTTACTACCCCAACTGCAAAGCCATCTCCGGCACCTACCGTATCAACAACCTGTTTGACAGGGAAACGGTCGGTATAGAAACGTTCGCCTTCTGAACTGGTAAATGCCCCTTTTTCACCAAGTTTAATAACGACGGTTTTAACACCTGCTGCATGATAGTAGTTCGCAATATGTTGAACATCATCCTGGCCGGTTAACAGTACCCCTTCCTTAATGCCGGGAAGGACAATATCTGCGCGACATGCCAAATCATTGATAATTTCAGCCATCTCTTGTTTATCCTCCCAAAGACCTGGACGGAGGTTGGGGTCGAAAGAAATTTGCACACCATTGGCTCTTGCTGTATCCATTAATTCATAGACCATATCTCTGCAGCCCCCTGAAAGAGCTGGTGGTATACCAGTTAAATGAATATGATTATAATCGGTCCAGTTTATATGAGCGATTGTTTCCCGATTCATATGGGAAGCGGCTGAATTTTTCCGTGCCGAAAATACTTCCGGGTCGCCAGCACTAACTTTTTGCTTAAATTGCATACCTGTTGTATGGGTTGAATCATATTTAATATATTCGGTGTTAATCGAATTTTGCTGAAGAAATGTTTCTATGCTTTTTCCAAACGGATCTTGGCCTAATTGGGTTATATAGGTGACCTGATGGCCTAAACGTGCCATACCGATTGAAAAATTAACCTCGGCACCTGAAACAAAACGAACAAAACGGTCGGCGGTTTCTAATGAACCTTCTTTTTCAGAAACAAAAAGGGCCATTGGTTCTCCCACGGTGATAATTTTACTCATAGGATCCTCCTGTTCATTCCAGAAGGGGCAAGCCATTTGCCCCCCGGGACTAGAATATTAAACGGTAGCTTTGCTATCTGGTGATATCGTATCTTTGTTTCTCTTTTTCATATATTGAGCCCAGTATGCAGTTAAGATTGGTACCAATATCGATGTTACAATAACAGATGCGGCCACCAGAGAAGTAGCAGATTGAGCAACAGGCATGAATTCAGGTGCCATTGTTGCAATGATCATTGGGTTGGCGACAGCAGCTCCTGCTGTACTTGATGCAGCAAGACCAGCTGTTCCGTTACCGCCTCCAATATATTTATCTGCCAGTATCAATGGAATACCCGTAATAATAATAACTAATACACCCAGCAAGATTCCTCCAATACCTGTTTGAAGAATAACACCTAAATCGATTGAGTTACCCAATGCAAATCCAAAGAATGGAATCATAGTAGTAGTAGCCTTGCTGAAAAAGTCGCGTAAATCAGAATCAAGGTTTCCAAGAAGGAATCCTAGTAAGAAAGGTAATACAGCACCTACAAAAGCTTGTGGTTCAAATGCAGCAAGACCGGTTGAACCCAGAATCAACATTGTTACAAGCGGGCCGGATTCTATGGACATCAAGACAAAAGCGCCTGCTTCTTCTTTGGTTCCATATTGTTGCATGATGGATGCATAAAGTCCGCCGTTTGTCATATCCATGGCTGCCACTAAAGCGAGAACGGACAATCCTGCGAAAACTCCAGTCTGGATTCCACCATCAGGAATAAACATAGATGCCACTAATGCTATAAGCCAGGCAACCGCGATTTTGGTTATAACAAGGGTTCCGGATTTACGTAATACAGTTCCTGTTGCTTTAATATTAATACCGGCACCCATACAGAAGAACCAAACGGCTAAGATTGGAACCGTTCCTGTCATTAATCCGTTTGTGAATGAACCAAAGTATTCACCTGATGTTGGAGCAAAAGTATGTATAATGGCCCCTAAAAATAGTGGTACCAGCATGAGCCCGCCTGGGATTTTTTCAATCGTCTTTAAAATTCGCATGATGATCTACCTTACCTTCCGGATTAAAATGAGGTCACAATTATGTAAGGTCTAAGATGGTAGATTTATGGATATAAAGCTGGAATTATGATTTTCTATGATTGATAGATTTCTCTTGTTCACATACATATTCTCTTTGGTTGGATTGAATCTTCATATCCAGGGATTTTAGGATTTACCGTTTTACTTTAAGAACAATTTTTTTAACCATTTGCTTTTCTTCAGTTATAATTCCAACCTTGTGGGAATCTTTTGGGAAACAAATCATCACATCACCTGGATTCATGGCTACAAGCGTTTGGACATCACCTTCAAGAAAGATAGCATCTTTTGCTTCATCGTAATTTTCCTTGATTTGTTGACGATTTATATGGTCAACGGCAATGTTTTCTTTGCCTTCAAGAATATAATGGATGTCCAGGTATTTTCGGTGGGCTTCCCAAATACAGTCAGGTTCTTCCTTTGTTTCATATTCATTGAGGAAGAAAAATAAATTCTCGTCAATGTCATGGCGCCCAGCAGAGTACTGGGAGCTATCGAACTCTTTTAAAAATGTTAATTTTGATTGTAAATTTTCAGCAAGACTCTTTTGCTCAATCAGGTCATCTATATTGCCGGTAATCAATGAAATCAGCCCCATTCAAATTGGTGTAAGCCCTTTTTAACGCGCTAACCAACCACCGTCTACTGCGAGAATATGTCCGTTCATATAATCGGATGCTTTACTTGCCAAGAACACAACGACTCCCATCAAATCAGCTGGTTTAGCCCATCTTCCAGCAGGAATTCTTGATAGAATTTCCGCATTCCGTTTCTCATCAGCACGAATAGGATCAGTGTTAGCGGTTTCAATATAACCAGGTGCAATCGCATTAATTTGAATATTGTATTGTCCTAACTCATTGGCAAACGCTTTTGTTAACCCGGCAACACCGTGTTTACTCGCTGTGTATGGTGGGATAAACTTACCGCCCTGGAAGGAAAGCATGGATCCAATATTGATGATTTTTCCGCTTTCTTGTTTGACCATCACTTTTGCTACTTCTTGGCTAAGGAAATAAACAGCATTTAAGTTAATGTCCATGACTGCGTTCCAGTCTTCTTCTTTATATTCAAGTAAGGGAGCACGGCGAATTGTTCCTGCATTATTAACGAGAATATCAATCCGACCAAATACACTTACGCATTCTTCGACAATATCTTTTATACTTTCTCTATCCGTCAGTTCAGCCTGTTTAAAATGAGCTTTCCTTCCGGTAGCTTCAATTAAGTCCTGCGTTTCCTTCCAATTATCATTATGGGTAACTACGAATACATTAGCTCCGGCTTTCGCCAAGGCAACCGCATATCCTTGTCCTAGGCCTGTATTGCCACCGGTCACGATGGCTACCTTGTCTGTTAAATTAAAGTAATCAAGTGAAAAGTTTTCTAGACTCATTTGAAACCCACCTTAAACATTATTTTTAAAATCTGTGTTTTTTTGGAATAGCAAAGAAAAATTAATGCCATTATTTTAAATCGTTCCTGAAATTATCTGAGCTCATCTATTGATACAGCATCCATATCATTGTAGGTTTTGTTTTCGCCGGCCATCGCCCAAATGAATGTATAGTTACTAGTAGCACTACCGCAATGGATGGACCATGGAGGTGAAATAACCGCCTGCTCATTTTTCATCACAATATGGCGAGTTTCTGTAGGTTCACCCATCAGATGGAACATTCTCGCATTTTCATCTAAATCAATATATAGGTATACTTCCATTCTGCGGTTATGTGTATGGGTTGGCATGGAGTTCCATACGCTTCCTGTATTTAATTGCGTCATTCCCATTACGACTTGGCAGCTTTGTATTCCTTCATTATGAATCATTCGTCTAATCACACGGTCATTTGCATTTTCTGCTGATCCTAATCGGTCGCCCTCAATATCATTAAATGCTACATGTTGGGTAGGATACTCTTTATGTGCAGGGGCAGAGAACAAATAATATTTTGCCGGTTGATCAGATTGGTTGCTTGTGAAAATTAACTCTCTTTTGCCTAAGCCAACATATAAACAGTCTTTATTCTCCATTTCATATACTTCACCATCAACGGTAATTTTACCGCCGCCTCCAACATTGAAAATTCCGACTTCTCTGCGCTCAAGGAAATAATCTGCTTTAATTTCATCGTAACCCTCTAGAGAGATAGATTCGTTTAAAGGAGTAATGCCTCCGATAATAGCGCGGTCTTCCATTGTATTCACAAGCTTAATTTCTCCTGGTACAAATAATTCCTCAATTAAATAATGTTTACGGATTTCCTCCGTTGTAAAAGTTTTCGCATGATCAGGGTGAGTAGAATATCTTATTTCCATTATTCACATCTCCTTCATTTAATTTATAAAATTTTGTGCAGCAATCAATGAAGCTCTTTACTTTAGTTGTTGGGAACAAACTGCTGGTTGCTTAAAAGAGTACAAGTAGCAGCTCTTCCAGAATCAAGTCTTCTGGTTACCACTCTCCAATTTTTAATTAATTTTGAAATTGTTCCACATTATGGTACATCGTCCCATAAATTAATTATAGCGCTTTCATAGATAAAAAGATAGCGAGAATATGACAATATATTGAATTTAATAAAAAAGTTGGAGGGGAATTGCGGACTAGTAGTCCAGTCATATGGGGCTATTTTTCAAAAAAAAGCATTGGGGCTCGCCCCAATGCTTTTTACTTTCTATTGCCTCATTAAATCATTAAATTGCTTGTATTGGATACCCACTTCTTGCTTCGGTGGAGCGGTCAGTAAGCTGACAATGATGATAGCAAGTGTGCTTGCTCCAAAGCCAGGAATCATTTCATAGAGCGTATCAGAGAGACCTAAGCTGGACCATATAATAACAGTGAAGGCACCCATAACGATACCTGCCAATGCTCCCCATTTATTCATACGTTTCCAGAAGAGACTTAAAAGGATGAGCGGACCGAATGATGATCCGAAGCCTGCCCAAGCATAACCAACCAGTTCGAGAATTGTGGAGTTCTTTTCCCAGGATAAAAATAACGCGACAATCGAGACAATTAAAACGGACAATCTTCCTAAGAAAACAAGTTCTCTATCAGATGCTGATCGTCTGAAAAATGTTTTGTAGATATCTTCTGTTAACGAGCTGGATGTAACGAGAAGTTGCGAAGAAATGGTACTCATAATAGCTGCTAAAATAGCTGAGATTAAAAATCCAGTAATAATCGGGTGGAATAATACTTCTCCTAAAACGATAAAGACCGTTTCCGGGTTTTCTAATGGTGAGCCATTTTGTGAGAAATACGTAATCCCGATAAATCCAGTCAGCATTGCCCCAATAATAGAGAAAATCATCCATCCCATTCCGATTCGACGGGCCTTTTTAATTTCTTTAACAGATGAAATGGCCATAAAGCGGACAATGATATGAGGCTGGCCGAAGTAACCAAGTCCCCAGGCAATGGAAGAAAGGATGCCCAGTATCGTTGTGCCTCTGAAAATATCTAATAAGGCTGGATTGATAGATCGTGCTGTATCAATTGATTCTCCAAATCCGCCCACTTCAATAAGAGTGACGATTGGAACAAGAATCAGTGCTATAAACATGATGATCCCTTGCACAAAGTCAGTCCAGCTGACGGCAAGAAATCCTCCAAACAAAGTGTATGCGACTACTACTAGAGTAACCACTATTAATCCAGTATGGTAATCAAGCCCGAATGTACTTTGGAATAGTATACCGCCGGAAACCATCCCCGATGAAACATAAAAGGTAAAGAATACAAGAATAACAAGTCCAGAAATCAAGCGCAGTATTTTTGAGGTATCGCCAAAGCGGTTCTCTAAATAGCCAGGAATTGTAATGGAATCATTGGCTATTTGTGTATAGGTACGCAGTCTTGGCGCTACATAAATCCAGTTAGCCCAGGCTCCTATAGTTAAACCGATGGCAATCCATGCTGCGCTAAGGCCGGATACGTACATAGCTCCGGGTAATCCCATTAACAGCCAGCCACTCATGTCAGCAGCTCCTGCACTTAATGCTGTTACGGCAGGTCCGAGTGTTCTGCCGCCAAGCATATAATCAGATAAATTGGATGTTCTTTTATAGGCAAAATATCCGATCCCGAGCATTAAAATC
The DNA here is from genome assembly GCF_058313575.1 of Bacillus sp. z14 (2026). Lineage (NCBI taxonomy): Bacteria > Bacillati > Bacillota > Bacilli > Caryophanales > Bacillaceae > Bacillus > Bacillus sp. z14 (2026). The sequence continues at coordinate 204,190 of NZ_JBZFQK010000003.1, read as the reverse complement.
ATGTAAATAATAACTGATGTTAATAATGCATAATCCATCTGTGATCCCCCTTTGTCTCTTCTCTAATTTGTCCTGCACTTTCACTTACTATCTAGAATAAAACGTTTGATTAAGTTTATCAGAAAAGTTAAAATATTTCACTTTATATATAAGTAGATCAAAAATTAAAGATAGTGAATACATAGCTTCTAAATGAAAGCGTATATAATTAACGCTTGTATTAGGGCTTTTTATAACCAGCACCTAAACAAGTGATGATTAAAAAATAATGAAGGGATGGGAGAGTAGGGAAACCTCCTATTCTCTTTTTTTTTATTGTAGGCTGATATGAATTTCAATCAAAAAAAGAAAAAACCGATTGCGGCCAGCGCAATCGGCATTTATTTTTGATCAGTTTCTGGAGAATCCTTTTTCATCCATTCATCGGCCCATTTTGCAATGGATTGCATCATAGGCTTCATGGCTTCTCCTGCTTCTGTTAAGGAATATTCAATTCGGACCGGCGTTTCCGGATAAACTTCGCGTTTGACAATCCCTTGTTTTTCCAATTCCTTTAGCCGTTCAGATAGTACTCGTCCACTGATACCAATTGAGGATTCCAGCGTACAGAAACGCTGAGGACCGGATTGCAGTTGATAAATAATTAACCCTGACCAACGGCGGCTGAGGATATCCATAGCTTTCTCAAATTTAGGACAAATGTGAGATTGATTCATATTACATCACCCCTCTGGTCTATATTATATCGTATTATTGAAAAATCATATAATTATTTATAGGAAATAATTTACTTGATATAAATTTATTACTAAAGTATAATTACTTACATAAAGTAAGTTATGTACTGATTAAATTATAAAAAAACAAAATGCCATTTGGGAGAGAGTAATATGAACTTTCATCAGAAAACAAATACGTTTGTGAAAAGTCTTGAATTGAAGATACTTAATATGGAAAGATCGCTCGCCTTTTACGAAAACATCATTGGTTTTAAAGTGCTGGAGACAGAGGAGAATCGTACAGTTTTAACAGCTGATGGGGAAACACCATTATTAACTTTGATTCAACCTGAAAATGTTATACCAAAAGAGGCACATAAAACCGGGCTGTACCATTTTGCTTTATTGTTGCCTTCACGTGCAGATTTAGGAAGCTTTTTGCATCATATTGCAAAAATTAATTACCCATTGGGTGCTTCAGATCATCATGTTAGTGAAGCACTATATTTACAGGATGTTGATGGGAATGGAATTGAAATTTACGCAGATCGCCCAGCTTCCTCATGGATATGGAAAGACAAAGAGGTTCATATGGTTACGGAGCCTTTGAAGGCAGAAGAAGTATTGGCAGCAGGAGAAGACACGATGTGGAAAGGCCTTCCGTCTGATACGGCAATGGGGCATATTCATTTGCATATTGGCAATCTTGAACTGGCGGAGGAGTTTTATTGCCAGGGATTGGGATTTGATGTAGTTACTCGTTATGGAAATCAGGCATTGTTTTTGTCCACAGGTGGCTACCACCATCATATCGGTTTAAATGTATGGAATGGCAGGAATATACCGGCTGCTTCAAAAGAAAGTGTGGGACTCCAAACATTCACTATTCATTATCCTAATCATGAACAAAGAGAAGAAGTGATTTCACGTTTGAATAATATAGGTGCTGAAGTTCGAGAAGAGAATGGAATTTGGGTAACAACAGACCCGTTTGGTTTATCTATTCGGTTATCTGTCTAAATAGATTTTAGTATGTATAAAAACATTGGGGAGGAATAAATCATGACAAATACAAATGAATTTTTATCAGCAATTGAAAAAAGACGTTCACTGTATGCGATTAGTAATGAAAAGGTAATTTCTGAAGAAAGAGTAGAGGAGATTGTTAAATTCGCCGTCAAGCATACACCATCTGCCTTTAACTCACAAAGCGCAAGAGTAGTCGTATTATTTGGAGAACAAAGTAATAAGTTTTGGAGTATCACAACTGAAACATTACGAAAAGTCGTACCTGCCGAAAATTTTGGTGGCACTCAGGAAAAAATGGATATGTTTAATGCTGGATATGGCACTATACTCTTCTTTGAAGATCAATCGGTCATAGAGGGGCTGCAGTCACAATTTGATCTATATGCAGATAAATTCCCTATTTGGTCTAATGAAGCCTCCGGAATGCTGCAGCTCGTCGTTTGGACAGCTCTTGAAGCGGAAGGATTAGGAGCTACACTTCAGCATTACAATCCGTTGATTGATGAAGAAGTGAAGGCAACCTGGAATATACCTGCAAGCTGGAGATTATCCGCCCAAATGCCATTTGGTAAACCAGTTGCTCCTGCTGGTGAAAAACAATTCAATCCAATTGAAGATCGTGTGAAAGTGTATAAATAAATCAACAAAAAAGACGCTCCATTTTTAGTTTACTCCAAAAGTTAGATTTTATATCTAACTTGAGGTGCTAAAAAGTGAGCGTCTTTTCATTTAATTTCTATCGCGGTACTCTCTCCTTAGTTCGTTTTGAAAACGGTCCAAAAATACGCCAATCAGGAAAAATGCGATTAATATAGAATAGAAGGTTTTAAATACGACCTGGACAGATCCTGGACTCCAAACAGTCGACCAGAAAGTGCCTTCGCCAATAAATCCATAGGCAAGTATTAAGATATGTAATGCCAACCAAAAGAGGCTTAGAGTGCTCGTATTCGAGCGAATAATGACTGCTATTAAGCTAATCAGTGCTGCTATACAAACCACTAAAAGGATGGGGTTAATAGACAACCATTCTATAGATAAGAGTTCAAAAATCAATAAACCAATCAAACATAGATGTACAAAATAGGTCATAAAATAGATGAACGGCCTTCCATTAAGTTTAGAAATGATTAATAGTACACCGGCCGCGAGTAAAAGAGCTCCCATTAAGGGGGCATTCCATCCGAAGAACATCATTAAACTGCCAAATATAAATCCGATCATATTTATGTAATTTACTTTATATAACCAATCGGTAAACATAATCATGTCCCCCTCTGTCCCGGGTTTTTGAATCCTCTTATTTGATTATACCCTGCCTGCGGTGAATTTAACTATTACCTCCTTGTTAGTTATTGTGAAAAAAAGGTGGTTATGGTAAAGTGATAGTATTGATAAGACCGTAATTAGGAGGTATTTGTTCGTGTTGCATACTACGCTCATGGTATTATTGGTTATTACATGTATTAGTTTAATTGTTGTGGTCTTACTGCAATCCGGTAAAAGTGCAGGTTTATCCGGCGCGATTTCCGGTGGTGCTGAACAGCTTTTTGGTAAACAAAAGGCGAGAGGACTTGATTTATATTTACACCGCGCTACTATTGTTTTATCAGTATTATTTTTTGTTTTAACCATTCTGGTTTCTTTCTTTGCAAAGTAATAGTGCGAAAACAAACATTGCCTGGCAGCTTTGCCAGGCTTTTTTGATGTGTAAATCGTTCATATTAATAGCGTTTTGTTCCTCTAACATCGTAAACTAATAGTACATAGTATAAGTTTTAACAAAGGGAGATTTTTTATATGAAGTTAACTCAGCCAAAACCATTTACATTCGAGGGAGGAAACCGTGCAGTCTTATTGCTTCACGGTTTTACAGGGAATAGCGCTGATGTAAGGATGTTAGGCCGATATCTTGAAAGCAGGGGATATACATGTCATGCACCGCAATATAAAGGGCACGGAGTACCTCCGGAGGAGTTGGTAGAATTCGGACCAACTGATTGGTGGAAGGACTGTATGAAAGCCTATGATCGATTGCGGGCAATGGGCCATAAGGAAATTGCGGTAGCAGGTCTTTCGTTAGGAGGGGTATTTTCCTTGAAATTAGGTTACACTGTACCTGTTAAGGGTATCGTTACCATGTGTTCACCTATGTATATAAAAAGTGAAAAAGTTATGTATGATGGGGTACTTGAGTATGCCCGTCAGTATAAAAAGCGTGAAGGTAAAAGTCAGGAACAAATTGAGGCAGAAATGAATTGTTTTCGTCCAATGAATACCCTGCAAGCCTTGCAAGAATTGATTGGCAATGTAAGAGATCATGTGAATCAAGTGGATGTTCCGCTTTTTGTCGCTCAGGCACGCCACGATCATATGATCAATACTGACAGCGCTAATATTATCTATAATTCTGCAATTACTGAACAAAAAACATTAAAATGGTATGAGGAATCAGGCCATGTGATAACACTGGATAAAGAACGTGATCAGCTTCATCAGGATGTTTTTGCGTTTTTAGAGAGTCTTGATTGGGCAAATTAATAGATAGATCAATGATAAAGGAAAGAAAGGAGGGGTTTGTGATGGATGACATGATACGTCAACATGTAGAAAAGCTGTATTCTTATATGAAAGAAGAAGCTTACAAACCCATGACCGTACAAGAATTAGAGGCAGCAATGGGGGTAGAAGACTCCGGGGATTTCAAGGATTTTGTGAAGGCTCTTGTGTATATGGAGGAGCATGGCCAAATCGTGAGAACTCGTTCTGATCGTTATGGACTGCCAGAACGTATGAACCTTGTAAAAGGGAAGGTATCTGGTCATGCTAAGGGATTTGCTTTTGTGCTACCTGAAGAGAAAGGCATGGATGATATTTTTATTCCTCCGCATGAGTTAAATAATGCGATGCATGGAGATATTGTTATGGTCCGTGTTTCTTCACAATCATCAGGCCAAAGACGGGAAGGCACCATTGTTAAAATCATTGACCGCGGTGTCCAAAATGTCGTAGGGACATATACGGAAACAAGAGGGATTGGTTTTGTAATCCCAGATGATAAAAAAATGGCTAATGATATCTTTATTCCTAACGAGGCGAAGAACGGTGCCGTTGAAGGTCATAAAGTAGTTGTTAAAATAACAAATTACCCAGAAGGCAGAATGTCGGCAGAAGGTGAAGTTATCACGATCTTAGGGCATAAAAATGACCCGGGTGTTGATATTTTATCCATTATTCATAAGTTTGGTTTGCCAGGAGAATTTCCAGAGGATGCACTGGAACAAGCTAATCAAACACCTGAAGTCATAGATGAAAAAGATCTGGCCAATCGTCGTGATCTTAGGGATGAAACGATTGTCACGATTGATGGTGCGGATGCGAAAGACTTGGATGATGCTGTTACAGTAACGAGACTTGATAATGGAAATTATAAATTGGGTGTACATATTGCCGATGTTTCTCATTATGTAACCGAAGGATCGCCAATTGATAAGGAAGCGGCAGAGCGTGCAACAAGTATCTATCTTGTGGATCGAGTTATTCCGATGATACCACATCGACTATCAAATGGAATTTGTTCATTGAATCCACGTGTTGACCGTTTAACATTATCATGTGAAATGGAGATTGATTCTGAAGGAACTGTTGTTTCCCATGAGATTTTCCAGAGTGTCATTAAAACAACAGAGCGTATGACGTATTCAGATGTGAATGAGATTCTTGTTGATAAGAACGCAGAATTGATTGAGCGCTATGAACCGCTTGTTCCGATGTTTGAGGAAATGGAGAAATTGGCTGGAATTCTTCGCGAAAAACGGATGCGCAGAGGAGCCATTGACTTTGATTTTAAAGAAGCAAAAATCCTTGTTGATGAGAATGGAGAACCAACCGATGTTGTTCTTCGTACACGATCTGTTGCAGAAAAATTAATTGAAGAATTTATGTTGGCAGCTAACGAAACAGTGGCTGAGCATTTCCATTGGATGGACGTGCCGTTCCTTTACCGGATCCACGAAGATCCAAATGAAGAGAAGCTGAGAAAGTTCTTCGACTTTATCGTAAACTTTGGTTATATCGTTCGTGGTACGGCGAATTCCATTCACCCACGTGCTTTGCAGGAAATCATTGAAGCGGTACAGGGAAAACCAGAAGAAATGGTTGTATCGACAGTCATGCTTCGCTCCATGAAGCAAGCAAAATATGATCCTGAAAGCTTGGGACACTTTGGATTGTCGACCGATTATTATACGCACTTTACATCACCGATCCGCCGTTATCCGGACCTAATTGTCCACCGCTTAATTCGTACGTATTTAATAAATGGAGATTTAAGCAAAGAGACGCAGGAAAAATGGAATGAAAGACTTGGTGAGATCGCCCAGCATACTTCCTCAATGGAAAGACGGGCAGTAGATGCTGAGCGTGAAACGGATGATCTGAAGAAAGCTGAATACATGGAAGATAAAGTGGGCGAGGAGTTTGATGGGATTATTAGCTCTGTCACAAACTTTGGTATGTTTGTTGAGCTATCCAACACAATTGAAGGTCTTGTCCATGTCAGCTATATGACTGATGATTACTATCATTTTGACGACCGGCAATTTGCAATGATTGGTGAACGTACAGCTAAAGTCTTCCGCATTGGTGATGAGATCACGGTAAGGGTTATTAAAGTAAATAAAGACGAGCGTGCCATTGACTTTGAAATTGTTGGGATGAAAGACAATCGTGAACGGGTTTCTGGTGAAAAACGTATTTTTAAAGCAGAACCGGGTAAAAACCGCCGCAAGGATTCTTCCAGACCACAGGGAGGAAATGGAGACAAAAGCGGTCCTAAAGGCCAGGGCAAAGGTAAGCAAGGAGAAAGCTCCGATAAAAAAGGCCCGAGAAAGAAAAAGAAGTTTTATGAAAACGCACCGGCTGCTAAGCGTAAATCCGGTAAGAAGAAAAAACGATAATAAGCAGAAGAGAGCTGACTTATGTTGGCTCTCTTTTCTTTGAGAAAGATATGTAGTTATATTTACCATGCTGAGGTATATAGATAAAAAAGAATTTTTGATATAGAAAAACAGCTTGTCTAGTCATAATACTGTACATTAGGTAGTACAATCTATATAATACATATGTATTTAGTATGAATTAAAAGGGGGAGAAATTGAAATGGATACGACCTTAGTTATTATAAATATTCTTATTTTGTTAGCATTAGTCGGTGTACTTTTCTATATGCAAAAGAAACATGTTTCCTTTGCAAAACGAGTATTTACAGGTCTCGGATTAGGAATTCTTTTAGGGGTATTCCTTCAATTTGCATTTGATCCTGACAGTGCTGTATTGGCAGATACAAAAAATTGGTACAGCATTGTTGGAACAGGTTATGTCAGCTTTTTAAAAATGATTGTCATGCCTTTGATTGTTGTGTCGATTATATCAGCTATCATTCGCATAAAAGGGCAAGCTGGAGTTGGTAAAATCAGCTTTTCTATTATCGGTATTCTGGTTTTAACAACAGCTATAGCAGCCGCTGTTGGAATTGGCAGTGCTTTAACGTTTGATTTATCAGCGGACCATCTTGAATCTGGCGAAGCAGAGGAGGCACGTTCGGCTCAATTAGAAGAAACAATGGTTCAAGTAGAGAACCAGAGCTTTCCGGAACGTATTTTGCAGGTCATCCCAACAAATCCGTTTCTTGATTTGACTGGCCAACGACCTACTTCTACAATCGCAACCGTAATTTTTGCAGCGTTTGTTGGAATTGCGGCAATCGGAGTTAGAAGAAAGGCGCCAGCGGAGTTTGAGACATTTGAGAAAATCATTAATGCCTTATATAAAATTGTCATGCGAATCGTTACGTTGATTCTTCGTTTAACACCGTATGGTATTTTAGCGTTAATGGCTACAACTATTGCCAATACAAATGTACAAGGAATCATTGAATTATCTACATTTGTTATTGCTTCCTATTTAGCATTGATCGTGATGTTCCTGATCCACTTAGTTATATTATTCTTTAGCGGTTTAAATCCAATGCAATATGTTAAGAAAATGGGTCCATTACTTACGTTTGCTTTTACATCCCGGTCCAGTGCGGCAGCTATTCCTATTAATATAGAGACTCAAACCAAACAATTTGGTAACTCTGAAGGGATTGCTAACTTTTCTTCTTCATTGGGAGCGTCTATTGGTCAAAATGGATGTGCAGGAATTTACCCGGCTATGCTGGCTGTAATGATTGCACCTGATCCGCTAGATCCCGTTTTCCTTATTCAATTAGTCATCATTGTAGCTATCAGTTCATTTGGTGTAGCTGGTGTTGGCGGAGGAGCTACCTTTGCCGCATTAATCGTATTATCCAGCATGAACCTGCCAATTGGTATAGCAGCCTTACTGATCTCTGTAGAACCATTAATCGATATGGGAAGAACAGCTCTTAATGTCAGCGGTTCAGCAACAGCAGGATTAGTAACCGGCCGTATGACAGGCGAATTGAACAAAGAAGTATACAATGGTAAAATGGTTAAAATGAATTCACTTGAAGCATAAAAGAGTAAGGAAGAATGCGTAATTGTTGCATCTTCCTTTTTTCTTTAAGTCCGCATCCCATTCCTGATGGAAGGATAAGAGGACATTTCAATCGAATACTAAAGGTATGGAATTTAGCGAAATGGAGGAATACTAGAATGAGTAAGATTACGATTCAAACAGCTAAAGCACCGGCCGCAATCGGGCCATATTCTCAAGCCATTCGAGTGAATGGGTTTATTTATACATCAGGCCAGCTAGGATTAGATCCTGAGACGGGCGAATTAAAAGATGGTGTGAAGGAACAAACTCACCAAGCATTTAAAAATATTCAGGCCATTTTAAACGAAGAAGGCCTTGGTTTGGACCAAATTGTGAAGACAACGGTCTTCCTGAATGATATGAATGATTTTGCAGCAGTTAATGAAGTATACGCAACCTACTTTACCGGCAGCTTTCCGGCAAGGAGTGCGGTAGAAGTAGCGCGGCTTCCAAAAGACGGACTTGTAGAAATAGAAGCCATTGCTGTAGTATGATAAAAGGAGAGCCTGATATTCTGGGCTCTTTATTCACCTAACCCATATAAAGAGAGAGGGGGCAATTATATGCCAAAAGGTTCAGGAAAGGTAATCGGCCAAAATAAAAAAGCGTACCATGATTACTTTATCGAGGAAACCTATGAAGCAGGAATTGTTTTGCAGGGAACTGAGATTAAATCGATTCGAAATGGTCGTGTGAACTTAAAGGATTCATATGCAAGGATTATTAATGGGGAAGTATTCTTAATGGGAATGCATATTAGCCCATATGAGCAGGGTAACCGCTATAATCACGACCCATTGCGTGTGCGTAAGCTACTTTTGCATAATAAGGAAATCAGTAAATTAATTGGTTCCACAAAAGAACAGGGATATGCACTTGTTCCATTGAAGCTGTATTTAAAGAACGGTTTTGCAAAAGTTTTGATCGGTTTAGGTAAGGGTAAAAAGAATTATGATAAACGTGAAGACTTGAAGAGAAAAGAAGCAAAGCGTGAAATCGAACGAGCGTTCAAAGAACGTCAGCGTTAAGCTTTGACTGGTTGGTACTCTCACCAAGTTCTTACAATTGAATTTCATATTCATTATGTTATAATTACTTATGTACCACAATTGAATAGAAGCAACGCTCAAAGTACGCTTCTTCATTTCGTACGATCCACATTCTTATCATGGGGACGTTACGGATTCGACAGGGGTAGTTCGAGCTTATGTTGCGAGTCGAGGGGATCGGCCTCGTTAAAACGTCACAGCCTATAACTGGCAAACAAAACAACAACTTAGCTTTCGCTGCTTAATAACAGTCGATAAGCTGTTCCTCCCTCCATCGTCCATGTGGTAGGGTAAGGGACTCAACTTTAGTGGACTACGCCGGATCTCACCGTCTGAGGGAGAAGGAAGAGAATAACCAGACTAGCTGTCCGGACGCCTGTCGATAGGCATAAGGCACAGCGAATTGCCAATATATCGACTACACTCGTAGATGCATAAGTGCCGTTATCTTTGGACGTGGGTTCGACTCCCACCGTCTCCACCAAATACATAATTTTGGTGGTTTTTATTTTATATATGACATAAAGCATAAATTTTCCGCTTCGGAAGGTTTATGCTTTTTTTTTGAGGAATCAGTCTTGTTATAATTATACCGTTTTTTGGTATATAGGATTATCTGGCATCATAACGTGGTAGACGACAAAGAAAGGGGTGAGTAAAATGTTGAAACAGATGGGTATCGTGCTAGCTTTAACAAGCATTTACCTTGCTGGATGCTCGCATGAAGATGCAGCTACGGATAAAAAAGCAGGGGAGAAACATGAAGAATCAGCTCAACCTGTAACAACAGAAAAATCTTCAACGGATCAGAAGGAAGACAGCGAATCTGCCAACGGAAGCCCTGTAAAAGCTGAACAAAACGACTCACATGATGCCTCATTATCTCAGGAAAAAGTAATAAAAGATGCCAAGGAACAAATCAAAGGCTCAATATCTCCTAAGCTACCCATACATCTTCCGCTATCGTCTGAGGACAAGAATCTAAGTGCGGCGACCCTTTCGGAATCTGATATGTATCGCGTTATATTTTTTGAAAGCGAAAAAATGATACCAGTCAACAGTAAAGAGTTGAACAATAGTACCATTGCAAAACCGATTGCTGTAATAGAAGTCCATCAGTATAAAACTGAAGAAGAGGCTAAATCAAAAATCGGCTATATACAGCCTGAGGGGATCCAGGCAGGGAATCCTATAGATCTGGGTCATTCCATCCAAGGATATGAGGACGCAGGGGCAGGACATAAGTGGCTAAATTGGCATGAAGGAAGATGGTATCTACAAGTCCAAGCCTCCAATATAGAAGGCAACAGTGACTACGTCCCGCTCGCTAAACAAATGGTCTCCTATCTTGAAAGCAACCAACTGCCAGTGCCCCATGAATATGGTTCTGTAAAAGCGGATATAGATTCGCAAAAAGCAGGCAATAACCGTATTTCTTGGCAGGAAGGTACAGTCGTTTATACGGTCTCCGAAGTGGCAGACCCCATTGACATGCTAGCGATAGCTTGCAATTTTGATGAAACGAAAGAATAAGTGTTGGTATAGATAGAGAATAGTTTTAGTGAAATTGATGACTTTCTAATAAGATAAGAAGAGCCTCAATTCAAATAGGATAACACTGGAAAGGAAAGTGTCTTCCTAAGTGTATCTTAAGGCTCTTCATTTTATTCGGAAGATTTTAAGGCAATATATGCCCGCTGTTCAAATAAAGGCGATACCATTCTTCACGGCTTAACTGTAATTCATTGCCCCGAATAATGTCAGCCATCCGTTTTTGATTAGTTGTACCAGCAATCAACTGAATGTTTGCTGGGTGTCGCAAAATCCAAGCTGCTGCAATAGCGGTTGGAGTTGTTTCATATTTATCAGCTAACTCTGTAAGAGTCTCGTTCAATTCGGGGAACTTCTCATCATTCCCGATAAAAACGCCTTCAAAGAAACCATATTGAAAAGGTGACCAAGCTTGGATGGTTATATCATGGAGTCTGCAATAATCTAGGACACTACCATCCCTCTCAACGGCGCCTTCTGTTTGCATATTCACTTCCATCCCATTAGCAATCATGTTCGAAAAGGGGAGGCTTAGTTGCAGTTGGTTTACAATGATCGGCTGCTTTACATATTTTTTTAACAATTCAATTTGCATTGGCTTATGATTGGATACGCCAAATTGACGGACTTTGCCAGAGCTCTCTAAGGTATCGAATGCTTCAGCTACTTCCTCAGGATCTACCAAAGCGTCTGGACGATGAAGTACCAGTGCATCTAAGTAATCGGTGTCCAGGCGTGTTAGTATTTTATCGACAGACGTTAAGATATGCTCTTTTGATAAGTCATACATAGTACCCGGCTTGATCCCGCATTTTGATTGCAGGATTACATCTTCTCTGTTATATCCCGCAATCTTTAAGGCCTTACCAAACTTGGATTCACAAATGCCATTTCCATAAATATCAGCATGGTCAAAGAAATTCAGCCCATTCTCCATACAAAAAGTAAGATGTGCTGCTAAATTGTCATCATTCATAGAATCAATTCTCATACAGCCTACAGCAATAGCTGGAACGCTTAAACTGCTGCTACCAAGTTTTATCCTTTTCATGCTTATTCCTCCATCCATTTAAAAAACTCTTATTTTTCTATCTATGTTAGCGACTGATTATACCGGAAAACAGTGTATCCCTCATCGTAATCTGTACGCTGTCCCCATTTTACTATAATTCAGAAAATTTTTATGGATGACTCTATTCCTGTGTTAAAAGAATTACAGTCGAAATTTAGACGAGCATGTAGACACACTTTATAAGATATAGACAATGTAAAAAAAGAATAGGGAATTCATCAGTTTTATCGATTATTGTTTCCATATTTGGATAATGTATATTGACAAAGCATAATCAAGCTCATTATAATTTTAATAATTCAAAATATTATAAAGTATGGAAGAGGAGAGTAGATTCTGGATATTTCTCTTTTAGAGAGCTTCGGCAGCTGAAAAGGAGCGGGAAGTACCATTATTGAAAATGGCCTCTGAGCCTCGTGCTGAAAGTATAATTTATTAATTATATGAATAGGTTTCGACGAGATTTGGTACTCGTTATCCATACCAGAGTGTAGGAAGCGTTGATTCGTTTTTACGCTTACGAAGGCTGTTTATGTGAGTAAGCAGCGAATTAAGGTGGAACCACGTGAAGTCACACCACGTCCTCATCATGGTAAGGACGTGGTGTTTTTTATTTTGGACAAAGAAATGGGTGGGATGAAGTTGAAACGTTTATTAGTTTTTCAATCAGATTTTGGATTAAGTGATGGGGCTGTAAGTGCTATGTATGGAGTAGCGCTTTCTGTCGATCCATCTTTAAAGATTAGTAATAATACGCATGATATTCCAACGTTTAATATATGGGAAGGCTCATACCGTCTATTGCAGGCTATTTCTTATTGGCCGGAAGGAACGGTATTTGTATCGGTGGTAGATCCGGGTGTAGGATGCGATCGCCGAAGTATCGTTGCAAAGACCTCTGGTGGACACTATGTGGTCACGCCTGATAACGGTACCCTATCCCATATCAAAAATAAAATTGGCATCACGGAAGCAAGAGTGATAGATGAGAAGGTAAATCGTTTGCCGCGTTCAGGAGAATCCTACACTTTCCACGGGCGTGATGTTTATGCGTATACAGGGGCAAGGATTGCAGCTGGGGTGATTAGTTTTGAGGAAGTGGGGCCGGAAATACCTGTTGATTCCCTTATTGAACTACCTCTTTATGAGGCATACATACATGATCATAAGATTACCGGTATTATTGAAATTCTTGATATTCGATTTGGAAATCTATGGACGAATATTTCGCGAGAACTCTTTAGAAAACTGGAAATCTCACTGGGAGATAAGGTCTGGGTTCAAATTGAAAAGGATGGAACAGTGAGGTTTGAGGAAGAGGTTGTATATGGCAGATCTTTTGCAGACAGTGCATTAGAGGAAGCCATTCTTTATGTTAATTCACTTGATAATCTGGGGCTGGCCCTAAATCAAAAATCATTCGCTGATACTTATCACATTAGTACGGGCAGTAATTGGCGCATTACCATTCGTAAAGCGCCATAATTGATGAAGGTTTGTCTAACCTTCCTTAAATACATCATTGAGACGTATTATGCGACTTAAGCATGGTTGGTGTGTTTTTCAGAACAAGGGGTTATTTTAGGTTAGATATTTTACTGCTAGTGTTGTTTAATATTGTTTTTCTCCTTTCAGCTAATGCTAAAATTGCATTTCGATGGAGATAATTCTTTTTGATTCATCTATCCACAGGCAAAGTGTTTGTGTGTGATGAGAGAAATAACGCAGAGCATGCGAATTTTTTAGGGAATCATTCAGAATCCAATTTGAGAGTTGAAAACCAAATGAAGGGCTTTCCGTGTTTTCTTTTAAATAGGCTAGTACTAGATCAAACTCCTTGTCCTCGTAGGAATTGATTTTCTCTGGAATTACTCTATACGGACTTGAAGGTGAGAATTGAACTTGTTGAAGTTGTTTGCTTTGTGGAAAAAGGCTCTTAATAACAGGGTTTAAGGGATTAGACATGAGATGCTTTAAAGAATCATTATTGGGCTTAGCCAACATGATCTCAATCGGTTTATCATTCACTATAAATTCTTTTCGCTCATCGAAGTGCAAGATGATTTCTCGCAGCTCCTTATCCTTGATAAGGCCATTTTTTATCGGATAATAAGTAACGCTATCGCTCAACTGTGCACTTAATAATAGGAAAAATTGCGTCAGAAGGGAATATTGTTTTGGCACTCCATTACCATCAATGGATTTGCTCCTGAAGAAAGGAGAGCTATCCTCTTCTTCATCAATAAAAAAATCTCTATTAAAAGGTTCTAGCCAATTCAAATGAACTCCCCCAATAACTATGATTTATTTTATTGTCTTATATTTCCTTTAAATGCGCATCTGTTATTTATCGTAAATGGAGTTTAACCTAATAAGAAATAGAGCTTTAAAGAGACCAAGCTGATTTTCATTGGGTTGGTCTCTTTGGATATTCAACCGAGAGCCAGTTTTTTGCCCCCCTGATAACGATCCTGATACCTTTTTGTAAACACAAGAGAGATGAGTAAGATTAATTCAAACGCATTGGTGATTGCGCCGCTTTCAATTGGGATCTTGACCATGCTCCCGACAATCATAAGTGCGGTTCCAACGAATATCCAATACCAACCTGTCCTTTTCCAAAGAATAATGGATGACACAAGAAGTGCCAGTGTGACCATTAAAATCATGATTGGCGGTCCTTGTGGAGAATTGGTTGAAGAATAGCTTAGAATGCCATAGCTTTTTTCCGCTTTTAGTGAGAGGTCCCACACAACTGTAAATAGTTCTATCAAAAAAGCAATTAGTGTAAAGGCAACTGTAATCAGTATGGCTGAGGTGGTATTCACCCACTTGACCCTAGCACGTTTAAGTACATCCCAGGAAAATAAAATTAACAAAGGTGTAAAAATCGCATGCATCCAGTATCGAGCAGCATTCAAATTCTCTAAAACTTCTCCCTCCCCAATCCACTTTCCGATGCCAAGAATGGCATTATCATAGATGAGCGGTACAATAACCAGAATTAATACATTCGATACTATGCTAACACCACTCTTTTTTATGGATTGAAGCATCATGATGAGCAAGCCGGCATAAAAACAAGCAAACAGTATATACAAAAATGTATCCATCAGAAAACCTCCTCGTTATCCTATACCTTTCCTAAAACAGTAAGGACTTAAACATAGGAATGCTTACGATGTATTTATACATGAGAAAAGAGGATATCCGGTCTGGATATCCTCTCTTAAGCTAATGCAGTCTATTTTACCCCTACGCAAATTATTCATTGACCTTATAAGTAAAGTAATCAAAATCAGCAGCCTTGCCTTCTCCAGATGTATCCTGGCACTGCATGCCTACAAAGGCTCCAGTAAAGAATCCGCCACCGCGGATATAATCATCAGATAGTTTATAAGAGTATAGGGTTACTGGGATTTGTATCCAAGCTTCTCCGTCAAATGAATAGGAGTAGTGATACGTGTTTGTTTGGACTTCGGAACGTATATAAACATATTCAATTTCATCCGGTACCGGAATTTCATTACCACTCAATGGTCGATCAAAGGTGAAATTATCACATACGGTTAAATCTAGAACTCTACCTTTCTCTTCGTTCCATGTAAGCTGAAGGGCGCTCCAATTTTCCGTGTTGTAATAGTTTACTAAGCCGGCGGCCTGCTGGAATGTGTCCGGGTTAAAAGCCAATTTAGTTTCAGCTGTAAAGTTAAAATGCTGCCAGCGTCTTGCCACAAAAGCCTGTGTGAATTTTGAAGTGAGTGATTCTTTACCGTACAATCGCAAGTGACCTGGTTTGTCTTCCAATGAGAGATGATCTCCTAGAGGAATCCGTAAAGTTTGGAAGTTAAGATTCAATGATTTCTCGTTAAAATCATCTTTTTCAGGATAATCTTTTTCCCATTTTACTTCCTCCATCTTAGGTCCTTCTATTTCAAGAGAAGGCTGATTACCGCCCACTACATACGGCCAATCGTTCTCCCAAGTCAATCGTTGAATGGCTGTTTCACGGCCGAGCGGACAAAACCCTCTTGGATCCAGCAATGCCTGATTCTCTTTAGGAAGAGGGCGTCCGGTTAAATGAACTAAAAACCATTCATCTGTATGAGTGTGAACGATAGAAGCATGGCCCGCTTTTTGTAATGGATTTCTTGGATAAGGAAACGATGTAATTAACGGATTTTCCGGATGTACTTCATATGGTCCATCAATCGTTTTGGAGCGGGCAATGGTTGCCTGGTGATCATATTTTGTTCCACCCTCTGCCGTTAACAGATAGTAGTAGCCATTCCATTTATATAAATGCGGAGCTTCTGTCAGTTTGATGTCGGTTCCTTTAAAGATAATTTTTTTATCTCCAACTAACTTTTTCTCTTCTACACTATATTCCTGAAGTACAATTCCATAGAAACTATGGTTTCCAAGGCGATGATCCCAGACCATATTCACAAGATATTTTTTGCTGTCATCATCATGGAATAAAGATGGATCAAAGCCAGAGCTATTAAGATGGATTGGATCAGACCATTCGCCATCAATCGTTTCACAGGTACTGAGATAATTATGGCTGTCTTTCCACTGTCCGCCTGTCACCTTGACATCTGTATAAATGAGCCAGAACTTCCCATCATGGTAGGAGAGAGCAGGAGCCCAAATACCCCCTGAATCAGGATTTCCCATCATATTTAATTGGCTTAATCTATTTAATGGGCGGGAAACTAATGACCAATTTTTTAAATCCTTAGAGTGATAAATACCGACCCCGGGGAACCATTCAAACGTAGAAACGGCAATATAATAATCTTCGTCACGTCTGCAAATACTTGGATCAGGGTTAAAGCCAGTTAAAATAGGGTTTTGAATTTTCATTATTGTAGCCTCCTTAATATATAAAAAAATAGAAGCGCTTTCATAAATGTGTAATCTTGATTGCGTCAGCAAAGAAAGCAGCTAATATTGATGCACTAATGGATAGGTCTGAATACTTTGATGATACAGGTCGTTATCTAAGAAATGTTCAGTTGAAAAAGCAGCTACGCCCAGTGCGCAAGAATGACTCGCTAAACTTGAATATTGTATATGTAAGTTCTTTTGATGATTAGATAGAGAATGATTTTTTATGGTTTCTACTAATGAAGAGTGAATCCATTTTTCACAGGCGGCCAGGCGATTGCCAAGAATAACTTGATTAGGGTTAAAAATATTAATGATATTATTAATGCCAATCCCAATCGATTTCCCTATTTCACTGAATAATTCAATTGCTGTTAGGTCTTCATTTTCAGCAAGATCAATTAAGTGTTCGAGTGTAATGGCGGGATCATTCATCATGAGCTTCGCCTGACTGACTAGGGCTCTCTCTGATGCATATAATTCCCAGCATCCATGGTCTCCACAGCGGCATTTTTCTCCGCTTCTTTCGATTGTCATGTGACCCAGCTCCCCTGAAAGTCCATTATTGCCCTGATAAAGTTGGTTATTCAGGATTAAGCCGCCGCCGATTCCAAACCCAATACTGATGTATATCATGTTGGTGAAGTTTATTCCGACACCGAATTTTTTTTCGCCATATGCCCCACAGTTTGCTTCATTCTCAACTTTAACAGGTACACAGTATTTCTTTGCGACCATATTTTTCAAATCGATGTTTTTCCAGTTTAAATTGGGAGCCATTAAAATTCTTCCAGTTGTATCAACTGTGCCCGGTACACCAATACCAATCCCGACTAAACCATATGGTGAATCAGGAATGGAAGCAACCATACAATCAATCATTTCATACAGTCTTTTTTTAATATCTTCATAGGTTAGTTCCTGGAATTTTTCCAGTTTTTCTTTGTGGATTTTCCCCTGTAGGTTGGTTACGATTCCTAAAATATAGTTAACTCCAAGATCAACTCCTATGGAATAGCCTGCATTTTCATTGAAGAATAACATAACTGGCCGTCGGCCACCGTTGGATTTGCCAGGTCCGGATTCAGATACGAGCTGTTCCTCTATAAGCTCGGAAACCAATGAAGAGACTGTTCCTTTATTAAGGCCGGTTTTATTGGCCACATCTGTGCGTGATAAAGGAGGAGATTCCTTAATAACATGCATGACCAAAGATTTATTTTCTTTTTTTACAACCTGCTGATTATACGTTTTCAATGGTCCGCCTCATTTCTATCACATTTACTATAATAGTAACATCTAATACTTTGTTTATCTAGTAGACAAACAAAGTATTCCATGATATTCTAAATTTAAGTTTAATAGTAAGTAAAATTAACTATTGGGGGTTTAATTATGCGTAAAAAGAAAGCGTTTTCATTTCTTGCTGGGTTCTTGGCCTTATTTTTAGTTCTAGCGGGATGTTCGTCAGAAACTGAAAAGTCAAACAGTGATGGAAAGAAAGTTGTTAAGTTTATGCACCTATGGCCGGAAGGAAGCTCTAAACAACATCATGAAATTGTTCAGAAAATCGTTGCTGATTATGAGAAGGAACATAAGGATGTTAAGGTTGAGCTTGAAGTACTTAGCAATGAACAATACAAGGATAAAATTAAAGTTTTATCTGCTTCCAATGAACTTCCTGATGTGGGAATGACATGGTCAGCAGGATACCTTCAACCATACGTGGATGGCAAAAAGTTTGCGCCGCTGGATGACATTCTAGAAGGAGATTTAAAGGATTCTTTTGTAGCTGGTACTTCGGAAGCTTACCAAATCGATGGTAAAACGTACGGTCTGCCACTGGAGCTTAATATAGCCTCTGTCTTCTATAATAAGAAAATGTTTAAGGATAATGGCTTAGAAGCTCCAAAAACATTTGATGAGTTAGTAAAGGCCGCAAAAACGCTTGATAAAAATGGAGTTGAGCCAATTGCGCTAGGTAATAAGGATAAATGGACTGGTTCATTATGGTATATGTATTTAGCAGATCGAATTGGCGGGACTGAAGCATTGAAAGGTGCCATTGATCGTTCAGGTTCTTTCGAAGATCCAGCGCTTGTATCTGCCGCTGAAAAAGTACAGGAATTAGTTGATGCAAATGGATTTGTAAACGGATTCAACGGTTTATCTGATGAAGAAGCAAAAAGTATGTTCATGAACAGCCAAGCCGCTATGTATCTAATTGCTACATGGGATTTGCCAAACTACACAACAAATCCAGATGTACCTCAGGAATTTAAAGATCAGGTTGGTTTCTTTGACTTCCCATCTGTTGATGGAAAAGGGGATATGAACAGTTATGTTGGTGGACCTGGAGTAGGATTGTTTGTTTCTGAAGACTCTAAAGTAAAAGAAGAGGCGAAGGATTTCGTATCTTACTTTGTTCAGCAGTGGGGAGAAAAATCTGTCACGGATGCCGGCGTAATACCAGCTACTAAAATTGATGCTGAGAAGCTAGATTTGCCGCAAATGTATGTAGATGTTTTAGGGAAATTAAATAAAGCAACTAATATTACCTTATATGCGGATGTACAATTAAGCTCCGATGCAGCACAGGTTCACTTAGATCAAATTCAAGCTTTATTCGGCAAGGAAACAACTCCAGAGAAATTTGCAAAAGAGCATGAAAAGGCGCTTTCTTCAAAGTAAAACGACAAAGGAAAAGGATTCATCCTGATACGATGAATCCTTTTCCTACATACAGATGAGGTGGTTTTTATGAATAAGGTGATGTCCAATAAGTGGATTATAGCTATGTATATTCTGCCAGCTTTGTTATTGGTCAGTGTACTGATTTTTATCCCGCTTATTTTGACAGGTTATTATGGACTTATGGATTGGGATGGCATTGGAGCCATGAAGTTTATTGGATTGGAGAACTATATAAATGCAATCCAGGACGCGAAATTTTGGGATAGTGCCTGGCATTCCATTTTACTGGCTATCTTTTCAACATTGAGTTTAGTTATCTATTTAGCTATTTCTCTCATTCTTGCTTCCAAAATAAAAGGGGCAAATTTATTAAGGAAAATTTATTTGATTCCAATGCTGCTATCTTCAGTGGCTATTGCGCAGCTTTGGATTAAAGTGTTCAATCCATCGAACGGAATATTAAATACGATATTGGTTTGGTTTGGGGTTGAAAATCCACCATTATGGTTATCTGATACATCTATCGTTTTATATGCTATTTTTATCCCCATCCTATGGCAGTATGCAGGATTTTATATTTTGATTTATTATGCAGCCCTAAAAAATATACCTGAATCTTTAATTGAAGCAGCAAAAATAGACGGTGCTACTCCATGGCAGATTGCCATGAAGATTAAATTGCCGCTAATCATGGGAGTTGTAAAAGTTACAATTGTACTGGCTATTGTTGGTTCACTTAAATATTTCGATCTTATTTATGTTATGACAGGCGGAGGTCCGAACGGATCCAGTGAAGTAATGGCATCCTATATGTATAAGCTGGCTTTCTCATCCTCTAATTTTGGTTACGGCAGTGCAATTGGCTTCCTGTTACTGGTCATTACGTTAATTGTGACGTTTATTATCAATAAACTGACTGCATCCAAGGAAGAAATCCAATATTAGAGAGGAGAGGAAAAGAATGGCTCGTTTTGGAAAGATAGTATTATATATTTGTTTGACAGTTGTTGCGGTCTTTCAGGTGTTCCCAATTATTTGGCTTTTCCTGTTTTCATTAAAGAGCAATCAGGAGATATTTGCGGGTTCGCCCTTTGCTCTTCCCTCCGAATTTAGATGGGAAAACTATTTGAAGGTTTGGGATGGAGGCATAGGATTATACTTTTTTAATAGTATTTGGATTACAGGAGTAGCCATTATTTTGACAGTTCTTTTTGCAAGTATGGCAACTTATGCGATTACGAGGATGCATTGGAAATTCAGTAAGCTGGTGCTTGGTTTGTTTATGATCGGGTTGATGATTCCAATTCACTCAGCATTAATTCCATTGTTCAATATGTTTTTGAACGTAAACTTAATTGATAATCCATGGTCGATTGTTCTTACCTACACTGCATATAATTTACCGATTACGATGATGATTCTGCTTGGCTTCTATACTACATTGCCAAGAGAAATTGAAGAGGCTGCGATCATAGATGGAAGCTCAATCAACCGGATGTTTTTCCGGATTGTCCTGCCAATGTCCATGCCTATTCTTTCTACGACAGTCATCATCAATATGATTTACAATTGGAATGAATTCGTTTTTGTTAATACGTTTATCAGCTCTGATAAATATAAAACCTTAACAGTCGGCATTCAGAATTTTATTGGACAGTATATGACTGACTGGGGTGCCATCGGTGCCACATTAATTATCAGTTTCCTACCATTATTGCTTGCCTTTATTTTCTTTAGTAATAAAGTAATTGAAGGATTATCAGCTAGCGCAGTAAAAGGATAATAGGATAAACCAAAGCGACATACACCTGGCATGGGGAGTATGTCGTTTTTATGGTTAAGGAATTTATTCAATGAAATCAATAAAAGCACAAGTGCGATAAAGGAGCATTTGTGCTTTGCGTTTTAATTAACTGACAGAGTTATAAATCAGTCTGTTTGATTTTGTTGTTTGCCTCTAAACGTTTGAAAGAGGAAGAGGCTAACCATGATGTAATAAAGGAATAAAAGCTTAAACCAAAAATAAATGCAAGTGCAGGGAAGATGAACGAGATGATTGAAAATGCAACAAGGCAAATGACCATCATGATAATTTGGATTGGGCTAATTAACATAATGAAGAATGCTTGTTTATAATTGGATCGTACCGTTAAATCATAATGAGCGAACACAGGAAACAGGTAAAAAAGTAAAAAGATAAAAAATAGAATGCAAGCAAATATCGGGATATGAGTCCAGGTCATAAGCTTGCTTGCCTCGCTCTGTATGTAAAAAAGATCAATACCTATCAATAAAAAGATAATGGATGTATAAATTCCTAAATGATTACTTTTCCAAAAGTCTTTTTTGTAATAGGACGAAAAAGTATTGAACACAGGTAAATCCGAATTCCCTCTCAACCATTCTCTCATTACAGAAAACATGGCTGTGGTGGCGGGGTATATCCCTAAAACAATTACACCGGCCAGCGTGAATAAAATCCATAATATATTTACATAAGCAAACCTCATAACCCATTCCAATATGGTATAAAGGCTGTTTCCTAAATCCTTCAATTACGAAAACCCCTCCCTGGTGAAATCATCTTATTCTATTTATTATACTGCAATATCGCAGGGTGTAATAAATATTAATAGAATAAATAGAATATTTGATATGGAACTATCAATAAGTATAAATAAAATCCCAGGCATTTTCTGCGTTTGGGATTTATGAATAATTCCGGTTGTTAAAATTTATTGTAATGTCTCCAAATATGTTTCATATAAATAAGCAGTCCATTTAGTGTGGGAATTTGCCTTTAAGTTTTTTAGTAGCCCTTGAATGATGACTCCTGGATATTGGGGGTTCAATAAATCATCTTTTAATAGCTCTAATGATTGCTGTATGGTTTGATCTGATATTTCATCCTTTTTTGCAGTGAGCAAATCCACCAGTTCCCCCTTGGTAGGAATGATAGATTTTGAGCTTGTATAGGTTAAATATTCTGCTGAAATAAGCGGAATGTCTGCCTGGTTAGCTAGAATGGTTACCTTTTCAACTAACGATTTGCATACTGTATCAAGCTCAAAAGGATAATTTGATATGAATAGCTCTGCATATAGTTTAGAGAAACTTTTAATGGTATAAACCAAATCTGGTCGCATCGAATCATCCGCATTTGGAAATTGTCGGTCAACAATAGAGAATATAATAGAGTTCATAAATTGATCATATTTTGATAACTGTTCAAATAATTCCATACTACAGGAGGTAAATTGTTCTGTTATTAAAACCTTTGCAAAGTTGGAATGGCTTTGATACGAACTAAAAATATTAAAATAAAAATGATAAAGCAGTGAATGGTCTGAATTAGATTCACTGACCGCCTGTTCAATATTCGCTGCCATATCGCTCAGGAAGTAATCAATAAGTGCATAAACTAATTCATCCTTAGATTTATAAGATAGGTAGAATGCGCCTTTTGAGATTCCGCATACTTCCGTTATTTGTTGAACAGATGTTGCTTCAATTCCATTCTTTGCGAAAAGCTCAAAGGCCCTTTCCATTATTAATTGTTTTTTAACCATGCCGACACCCCTGTTCATTTAGTTGACATCTGACCAACCAGTCATTATTATAATTAATTGTAGGAATCGAGTCAATTGTTTGAATTTTTTTAGTTAAAGGAAGGTGTAAGGGTGAAGGGGTTAGTCAACTTTGTTTTAGGAAATAAACTGGCCGTGTGGCTATTAACGATTATTATTACAGCATCAGGAATCTATTCAGGTACAAGAATGAAAATGGAGTCAATTCCAGATATATCTATTCCTTACTTAATTGTAATGGGTGTATATCCCGGTGCTGCTCCAGAGCAAGTAATGAATGAAGTCTCCATTCCAATGGAGAAGGCAATAGAAGGACTTGAAGATGTCAATGCCGTATATTCCAATTCATCATCCAGTGTATCTCAGGTTCAGGTAGAGTATGAGTACGGAGTAGATATGGATGAGAAAAAGCGTCAGCTTGAATCAGCTATTGACGGAGTAAAAATGCCGGAGGATGCTGAAGAACCATCTATTATGGCAATCAGTATGAATATGATGCCGATTCTATCCTTATCCATCAGCAGTGAGGAAGAGGACATTGTAGATTTAACCTCGACTGTTGAAGATACAATCCTGCCTAAGATTGAAGATATTGATGGTGTAGCTTCTGCAACTATCACAGGACAGCATATAGAAGAAGTAAACTTCAGTTACGATCAGGAAAAGATGAAGCAATTGGGACTGACTGAAGACAAAGTGAAGGAAATGATTCAGGCGAGTGATATGGAGCTTTCACTCGGTCTTTATGAGTTTGAGGAAGGCGAAGAAGCGGTTTATGTAGATGGTAAACTAAAAACAGTTGATGACCTGAAAAACATGGTCATTCCAGTTACACCGTCTGCGGAAAATCCAACGCCATTTGTGAAATTGAGTGACATTGCAAAAATTGAAACGGTTGGTAAAGTAGAATCCGTTTCACGTACGAACAGTAAGGATGCCATAGCGATTCAAATCGTTAAAGGGCAGGAAGCAAATACCGTGACAGTCGTGAATGCTGTTAAAGATTTAATTGATGACCAGGAGAAGGCAATCGATGGATTGAAGATCGATGTTACGCTTGACCAGGGTAAACCAATTGAAGACTCTGTATTTACGATGATTGAAAAAGCTTTATTTGGCGGATTAATTGCGATTCTGGTTATCTTGTTATTTTTACGGGATATCAAATCTACGATTATATCCATTATCTCTATACCAGTATCCATTTTCATGGCATTGTTGCTCTTGAATTGGATGGATATTACTTTAAATATCATGACACTTGGTGCGATTACGGTTGCGATTGGACGGGTAATTGATGACTCCATTGTCGTTGTGGAAAATATTTATCGAAGAATGCACTTGAAAGAAGAGAAGCTTAGAGGGCGTGCACTGATTCGTGAAGCAACGCTTGAAATGTTCAAGCCTATATTGTCTTCAACATTAGTAACGATAGCAGTATTTGCCCCAATGGTCTTCATTGGTGGTATGGTAGGAGAATTGTTCATGCCATTCGCCTTAACAATGTCATTTGCCTTGATTGCATCGTTAATCGTGGCCATTACAATTGTTCCGGCACTATCTCACTTCTTATTCCGTAAAGGAATATATGGTGAAAGAAAAGAAGGTCAGCATAAAGAAGTAGGTAAACTAGCATTATGGTATAAAGGTGTATTGGCGAAGGTGCTGAACCATAAAATCATCACCTCCATTATCGCTGTTGTTCTGCTAGTTGGTTCAATAGCCTTAACACCGTTAATTGGATTCAGCTTTATGGGATCACAGGAAGAGAAAACAATGTATATTACGTACACACCAGCTACTGGTGAGTTACAGGAAGATACATTGAAAAACATTGAGCAAGTCGAAGAGAAGTTAATGGATCGGAAAGATATAGATACAATCCAGATATCCGTAAACGATTCTGATTCTGCTGATATGGCAGCATCTATGGCTATGGGCGGCGGTGCTGGCGGAGCATTAATGTTCCTCATCTTTGATCCTGATATGGAAAACTTCAGTGAGGCAAAAGAAGAAGTTGAAGAATATTTACTTAATATCGGCCAATCAGGTGAATGGAAGCTGCAAGACTTTGCAGCTATGGGCGGCATGTCATCCAATGAAGTAAGCTACACGATTTACAGTAAGGACTTGGATGATCTGCAGAATGCTGTTAAACAAGTGGAAGGCGCTCTCGGTAATGTGGATGAAGTTGAAGATGTGACTTCTGATGCCGAGGATCCATATGTTGAGCACGTATTAAATGTGGATCAGGCGGATGTCCTGCAATATGGTTTAACTACTGGCCAAATTGTTATGGCACTAAATGCATCTGATCAAAAAGAAGTATTAACGACAGTTGAAAATGATGGCAATGATATAGAGGTAGTCGTTCAACGTGAAGCGAAAGCTGATCCGAAATCAATGGATGACTTACTGAAAACGCCAATACCAACTGCACAGGGTACGGCAATGCCTTTATCCGAGTTAGTAAAAGTTGAAGAAGGCACAACACTCAACACATTAGCTCGTTCTGAAGGTGAGTATTATGCGACTGTGTCTGCAACCATTATCGGTGAAGATGTATCCAAGGCTTCAACTGCAGCAGATGAAGAAGTGGATAAACTCGATCTACCTAAGGGTGTAACGACGGGAGTTGCGGGCGTTGCAGCAGATATGACTGAGACATTTACACAGCTAGGGGTGGCCATGATTGCAGCAGTTGCAATTGTCTACTTTATCCTAGTTGTCACATTCCGTGAAGGATTGGCGCCATTTGCCATTCTGTTCTCCTTGCCATTTGCAGTAATAGGTTCATTTGTTGGATTATATCTAACTGATCAAACCATTTCTGTATCTGTTATGATGGGTCTGTTAATGTTAATTGGTATTGTTGTTACAAATGCCATAGTGTTAGTTGACCGTATCATTCACATGGAACGTGAAGGAATGAAGATGCGTGAAGCCATTCTTGAGGCTGGAGCAACAAGATTGCGCCCAATTCTCATGACTGCTATTGCTACAATTGGTGCAATGATACCAATGGCACTCGGTGATGGCGGCGGTGGAGGTCTTGTTTCAAAAGACCTGGCTATTACCGTTATTGGCGGTTTGATTAGTTCCACGCTATTAACTTTAGTAGTAGTACCGATTGTTTATGAGGTACTTTCTAAAATGCTTAAGAAGAATCGTAAGGATATAGTAGAAGACTAAACAACTAAAAACACAGTTTCCTAGCAACCTAGTTTGCTAACGAAACTGTGTTTTTTTGTCTAGCCATTAATCAATATGAGTATGAATTGTGGTATAATTCACAAATATAAATCAATTTAGGTTTAAGGAGTGAACGGAATGACGATGGAAGTAATGGCGGGTTATAACGTAATCGTTCTTACGGAAAAAGCCACAGATTCAAGAGCGGTTTTATGTCCGGAAAGAGGGGGCATCTTAATTCAGCTAACTCTTCATGGAAAGGACATTTTATATTTACAAGAGGAAACGTTTGCGGATCCAGCAAAAAATATCCGCGGAGGAAACCCGGTTCTGTTTCCAATCTGTGGTCCATTACCAAACAATGAATATCAATTAAACGGACATACATATACAATGCGACAGCATGGATTTGCCCGGAATAAAGCTTGGAAAGTAATCGATCAAGCTTCAAATTGGGCTACTTTACAACTGCAGGATGATGAAGAAAGCTTTAAACAATACCCTTTTCATTTTTCTCTAGAATTTACGTATAAATTGGAAGACGGAAAACTAAGTATCTACCAAACCTACAAAAATTTATCATCAGAAACCATGCCATTCTATGCTGGTTTTCATCCTTATTTTAATGCGAATCATCCAAACAGTCGTTATGAAATTCCAGCAACTCAATATGTTGATAATGAAGATGGCATAACAAAAAAGTACGAAGAAAATCTAAAAGATTTACCTATTCAGGATGCAAAGAATTTCAATCCGGTATCTGAAGGGATATCCAGACTAAGTAATAATCAAGACACTATAGAAGTAGAGTATAGCAACGACTTTACTACCATTGTTGTGTGGTCAGAACGGCCAAATCAATATGTATGTCTTGAACCATGGATGGCATTACCTGGTGGATTTGAACAGATGGAAGGTGTTGTTCGTTTACCTGCGCACGATGAGTTACAGGCTAAATGCAGTATCTCAATCAAGCTGGGATAAACCTGGAAGGATACAACTCGGTAAGGCTAGTTACCGGGTTTTTTTATTTGATTGAAAGGAATAGAAGGTTTTTTGTCGAAATAAGGGATAGGAGCATAACAGAGTAAATATCTATCCTCACGTATAGATAGTAAAAGATAAGCAGGGATGTGGAGCAATGTATTTACAGATTCAAGAACCGACGCAGAGAATATCGAAGGACAGTATATTGGTTTGGAGGCTGTCCAAAACACTTGGGCATGGAGCCACTATCCTCGTAGCTGGGGTATTATGGTATCTATCTGAAATGTATGAATGGAAAACGTGGATCACCTATACTTTAATCGTGCTTATAGGTTTGACAGTGCTTTCAGCTATTTATGAAATTTTATTTGAACCGTACTATAAATATAAAACCTGGAGATACGAGATTGACGAGGAATACGTTCAATTGAAGCGTGGCCATTTTATTGTAGAGCACATTGTGATTCCGATGGCAAAAGTAGAATATGTATCGACACATCAAGGCCCCTTCTTACGAAAGTATCAGCTTTATGATGTTGAAATAGGAACCACAACTACAAATCATACGATTCCAGCGATACCAGCTGAACAAGCGATCGCTTTAAGGGAGCAAATTGCGATTTTCGCGAAGGTTAAAGACCGTGATGAAAAAGGAATGGAGCAGGAGTTATGAATCACTCTAAAAAAAGACAGCATCCTGCCTGGATTCTTATAGAAATCGTTTCATTTATTAAAAGTCTCTTATTTATTATCATCTTCCTATTTATTTTAAATGCTGGCACAGAGACCGGTTGGGTTGTATGGGCGCGATATGCATTTTGGGCTGTTGTTGCCTGGGCCCTTATATACATTCCATTAAAATGGTATTCAAATACCTATGAATTGAACGAAGAAGCGATCGTTCTTCATGAGGGTGTGTTGGTTAAAAAGCTGCGTACAACAACCTATGAACGAATTCAGGACCATCATATTCAAACAAACTTTATTCATAAGCTGCTTGGGCTAACAACGATTAAACTTGAAACCGGGACTACGGATGACGAATCGACTCTAATCTTTGAGGCTGTTAGTTCAGAGGAAGCGGATCGCATCCTTGATTTAGTATACAGGAAAAATTCCAATCGGTTAGATGAAGCAAAAGAAGAAGAAGTCGTTGAAAAACAGATCTACTTCCGCTCCACTCAAAAAGATAACCTAAAAGCTGCGCTGACGTCATTCAGTTTTCTAGCCATTTTCCCTCTTCTGGCAGCTGTGTACTCAAATATTGATGATTTTTTTAATGTAGAGGAATCCACTAAAGCAGTGTTTACCTACTTTATGAATCACTTAGGTTTATTGGTTCCGTTGATTATAATTGCGCTTCTTCTTTCTTTTGGAATAGGATATATCCAAACTGTCATCAAGTATGGGAATTATGAAATAGCCGGTGATAATCAAAGGATTTATATTTCTAAAGGAGTGTTGAACAGAAACACTTTTTCTATACAAAAAAGCAGGGTTCAGGCGATTACGATTAAACAGTCTTTAATCAAGCGTCTTCTGGGGATGGCCGAGGTCAAGGTAGTAAGTGCCGGCCAAACAGAGAGTAGTGAACAGGAGATTAGTTCACTTTATCCATTTTTACCAAAGCATGAAGCCTATTCGTTAACGAATGAATTATTGCCAGATTATCATATTGAAGAAGAAATGACTCATTTACCGAAGCACGTATTATGGCTAAGGCTAATTCGCCCTTATTACTGGACGATTGCTGCTTTGATCGGTCTCTTTTTATTCAAGAAAGACTGGATTTGGTTGGCGATAGGTGTATTTGTAATTGAGCTGATTCTCCGCCTCCTTAATTATAAATTTACAAGCTATTTGCAAACGGATGCTTTCATCCAAGTACGAAATGGCGGTTTAATTACAGAAACCTTTTTAACAAAACGTAAGAATATTCAGCAAACCGTGAGTAAATATTCATGGCTGCAGCGTAAATTTAACGTGGCTACATTGGAATTCACCAATCGCTCCAAGCCGGTTGTCATTACTTCATTACCTGATGTACCAAAGGAAGTCGTTGTCGAATTTCATGAATGGTATAAGGGTAGTGAAAATATAAAAAGATTGTAAGTGCATCCAAAATTATCCTGTAATTTACATAGGAAAAATGATACTATGGAGATAGAAATGTTATCTGTCTCACATGTAACTGATACGATCAGGCATGGTGGTATAGTGATAGGTTAGTAGTAACCTATTTCTAATTCCGCCATGCCTTTTTTTGTCAATAGGACAGGATGAAGATTAATTTCTAAATACAATTCATATCTATAGACAGAGAGGAGCAATTAAGAATGGCATTTAGTTTTTTTAAGAAGAAAGAGAATAATTTGGTGGCACCGTTAAATGGTACAGTTATTTCAATTGAAGAGGTTCCCGATCCGGTATTTAGCCAAAAAATGATGGGAGAAGGTATTGCAATTCAGCCTTCGGGCGGCCATGTATATGCGCCTTTTAATGGAGAGATTATCATGATTGCTCCAACCAAACATGCCATTGCGATCCGCAGTAAATCTGGTATTGAGGTCTTAATTCATATTGGTCTTGAAACCGTTGCCTTAAATGGAGAAGGATTTCAGCCTTCCGTTAAAGAAGGAGAACAGGTGAGAGTTGGACAATTGTTGATAGAGGTGGATTGGGCGTATTTAGAGGAGCGAGTTGAAAGTACGGTTACTCCAATTATAGTGATGAATAGCGATAAGGAAATTACCTACGGCAGTAAGGGAACGTGTACACAAGGTGAAACGGTTATTATGACAATCTAAAACTATTTTTTATTATACATGAAAGGAGGTGATGAGAACTTTAGGAAAGTGCATTATTTTGAAAACGTTTTCAAAATCTGGTCAAATGTATGGCTTGAAAGCGTAGTCTAGCTCACTAATTAAAAGAAGCGGAGGGAGTAAAGTGAAGAAGTATATACAAAGGCTGGGCGGCTCGTTAATGTTGCCTGTCGCAGTTTTGCCTGCTGCTGCTATTTTGATGGGACTTGGTTACTGGATTGACCCTGATAACTGGGGTGCTGACAGCCCTTTGGCGGCTTTCTTAATAACAGCCGGTAAATCAATTATTGACAGTATTCCAATCCTATTTGCAGTCGGTGTGGCGCTTGGAATGTCAAAGGATCGGGATGGTTCAGCTGCTTTAAGTGGCTTAGTTGCCTTTTTAGTTGTAACGACCTTGCTGGCACCGGAAACGGTTGCGATGTTAAAAGGGATTGAATTAGAAAATGTGCAACCAGGCTTTGATAAAATCAAAAATGCATTTGTCGGAATCATATCAGGTATTATAGCATCTTCTATGTATAACAGATTCAGTCATGTCAAGCTTCCGGATGCATTGGCTTTCTTTAGCGGTAAACGTTTGGTGCCGATTATGACAGCCTTAACCATGCTGGTTGTCTCTATCGTTTTACTATTTGTTTGGCCTCCTGTTTATACTGCTCTGATTTCATTTGGTGAAGGTATCTCTAAATTGGGAGCCGTAGGTGCCGGTCTTTACGGATTTTTTAATCGATTACTAATACCAACCGGTTTACACCATGCGTTAAACCAAGTATTCTGGTTTGATGTTGCGGGCATTAATGATATCAGTAACTTCTGGAAAGGTGAAGGTGTAAAAGGTGTCACTGGAATGTATCAGGCCGGATTCTTCCCGGTAATGATGTTTGGGTTACCTGCTGCTGGATTGGCTATGTATCATACGGCGAAAACAAAACATAAGAAACAGATCGCTTCCTTAATGCTTGCTGCAGGCTTTGCTGCATTTTTTACAGGTGTGACAGAACCTCTTGAGTTTGCTTTTATGTTTGCAGCCCCATTATTATACTTAGTCCATGCTGTATTGACAGGAATTTCTCTAGCGGTTGCCGCCACTTTTCATTGGACAGCGGGGTTTGGATTCAGTGCTGGTTTTATAGACTTTGCCCTAAGTTTCAAATTACCGCTTGCAAATCAGCCTTATATGCTGATTGTCCAGGGATTAATTTTTGCAGTCATTTATTATTTCTTGTTCCGATTCATTATTGTGAAATTTAATCTTAATACACCTGGAAGAGGAGAAGAATTGGAGAATGAGGCAAATGGAATGCAATCTGCTGCGGCCTCTATTGAAAATAAATATGCTAGTTTAGCTGCTGAGATTTATACAGGATTGGGTGGGAAAGAAAATATCGTTTCTGTTGATAATTGTGCAACTCGCCTTAGACTGGAAGTCAAAAATATGGAAGCGGTTGATCAAAATAAAATTAAATCAACCGGTGTACATGGTATTAAGATAACCGGAAGGGAAAGTCTGCAGGTTATTGTCGGTACAAACGTTCAGTTTGTTGCTGATGAATTAAAAAAATTAGTAAAGAACTAGTTCATAATCGTTTTAAATGAAAGATACAATCATAGAATTTCAAGTGGATCCTATTAAATTGGCAACTTAGCTTCATTTTTTGCAGGCATCTAGCCTATAATGCAACTCAAACGAAAGCTCTTTCCAGTCGATATGGAAAGAGCTTTTTTTAGTATTACAAGTTCAACTATGAGAGAAGCGGTCAAAGCTATCAGCAATAAATAACATAATCATCCCTTTCTGCCTCGCAATCTCTCAATATGAATCGTAATATAGCCAATTTCCTCAGAGGGAAGATGTATGCCATGCTGTGTAGATAGATGTTCTGCGATTGTTTTAGCACATTGGTAAGAGGAAGGAAACTTACTGCTTATCATCATTAGCATTTCTTCATCCATTGTGCGTTCAGGAGCTTCATTGACTCTATACAGGGTGTAGCGAAAATGAGTTATTAAGCGCTCGTAGGAAAGTCCTGTTTCTTCTAAACTGATAGAAAAATAGTCCCTGATCATATGTACAATTTCATTAATAATAGAAGTTTGGCGCAGGGAGACTTGCAGATTTCCAGACGGAATAGATGCCGTATGCAGATGGAGCGCGATAAAGGCAGCTTCATCTATGGGCATTTGTATACCTATTTTCTCCTTAACATGATTGATCGCCCAAATGCCTATGTCAAACTCCTTTTTATATAAAACTCTTATTTCGGGGATAAGTTTATTTTTTATAAATATACCATCTTCATGGCGTTCAATCGCAAACGTAAGATGGTCTGCGAGAGCAATAAAGATATGGGGATTTAATTTTACTTGAAGGCAATCCTCAGCATACTGAATAATCTCCTGTGTTAGAATCATATGCTCATTGGGGATTTGGGGCAAAAGCTGATCAAAATGATCACTGTTTTTGATAACAAATAGTTTATCGATCTTATTCCTATTGATGATATCGTTTTTCCCTTTATTAAATGCAATTCCTGGACCCAGCGCAATTTTTTCCTGATTTTCATCCATGACAATAACGGCATTATTATTAAGGACTTTCTTGATTTTCATGCATCTTCATCTCCTGCAATCCTTGGCATATTAGTTTTATATCGATGGGAAAGTGGTTACTTCTATCATATTAAAATAGATAATAGATGTAAAATTTATATTTAATTGGAAGAAAATTGTGTAGTTGTTAAAAATATAACAGGAAATAGACGGTTTATAACGAAGTATGTAAAAGAAGTCTTTAGATTTTCAGTAAAGAGTCATTAATAGAGAAAAGGAGGCTGTGATGGTGTTGTCTACTATTAAATTACCAAGTCAAACTTTTATCGGCTGGGGTTCAATGGAGAGACTGGATGAAGGTTTGCAATCTATGAAAAGTAATAAAATCCTGCTAATCACTGACCAAATATTACTTGATATTGGATTGCTTACACCTTATATGACTCCATTGCAATCAAAATATAGAGTTGAAATTTACACAGATGTAGAGCCAGAGCCGACTCTTGCTTGTGCTCAACGATTGGTCGATTTTGCAAGAATAGAAGATTTTGATTGTATTGTAGGTATTGGCGGAGGATCGGTATTGGATTTAGCTAAGCTGGCCGCGGTTATATCTGACAATGAAGGGGATGTTGCCGACTATTTAAATTTAACTGGGACAAAACCAATCCTCCGTAAAGGGAAACAAAAAATATTAATCCCGACCACCTCGGGGACTGGAAGTGAAGTGACGGATATTGCCGTGTTATCACTTGATGGAACAAAAGATGTCATTACCCATAAGTATTTGTTGTCTGATCTGGCAATTGTCGATCCGCAGCTGACTGTTTCTGTACCAAGACGAATTACGGCTGCTACCGGTGTGGATGCTTTGACACATGCGATAGAGTCATATCTTTCAGTCCAAGCGAATGATGTGACGGATGGGATTGCCATTCAAGCAATTAAGCTTATTGGAGGGGCAATCCGCAGGGCTGTACAAAATGGTGAGACCCCGGAAGCAAGATCAGCAATGAGCCATGGGAGTTATCTGGCTGGCCTGGCTTTTCACAATGCAGGTGTAGCCGGTGTCCATGCACTTGCGTATCCACTAGGAAGTCAATACAAACTGCCTCATGGTGAATCGAATGCTGTATTGCTGCCTTATGTAATGGACTATATTAAGGAACATTGCCAGGATAAAATGAGTCATCTAGTAACGATGCTGGGAGATGAAAAGCAGACGCCATTCGAGGTGTTTCATCAATTGATAGAGGACGTTGGATTGCCTGTCACATTGAAAGAATATGGTGTGAAGGAAGCCTCGTTGGTAGGATTGTCCGATGATGCGAACAAACAGACAAGGCTGCTGGCCAGAAGTCCGCTCCCTTTAAATAAGGATGATATATTGAACATTTATCAGCATGCATATAAAGGAGTGCCTTTGAGTAGGGAGGCGGGAGGCCGGTATGTATAAGAAAACGATAGAGCCGAGAGTTTCTGAAACAGATGGCATTGGCCATGTCAATAATACGACGATTCCCATTTGGCTTGAAGCAGCAAGGAACCCGATTTTTAAACTGTTTACTCCAGATCTCTCATTTCAGAAATGGAAAATGATCATTCTAAATATGAATATAGATTATAGTAGACAAATATATTTCGGTACAAATGTCGAAGTTTTCACATGGGTTAAACGCATTGGAAATACAAGCTTGGAGCTGTATGAGGAGATTCACCAGAATGGTCAGGTTTGTGCCAAAGGGACAGCAGTATATGTTAATTTTAATTTGGAGACTCAGAAAACAGAACCTATACCGCAACATTTAAAACATGAACTTTCCCAGCATGTATATATTGAAAATTGATTAGAGACTTACGGATTACGTAAGTCTTATTTCTATTAGGGCAGCTAGTTGGTACAGAACGGAAATGGCATGCATGAATAGTATGTTTATATACTTTTCTGAGGGGTATCCTGTTTTATTATGGACTATATATGAGGAGCTGTTGATATGAAAGGTATAAAAGAAATTCCTCGTGAAAAAACCGTTGATAACACCCTTACCCTATTATCAGAAGGGTACGAATTTATTTCTAACAGGCGAAAGCAATTCAATTCGGACATATTTCAGACTCGCCTTCTGGGACAGAAGGTTATTTGTATGACAGGAGAGGAAGCTGGAAGAGCCTTCTATGATGAAGATCGATTTATTCGTAAACCGGCAATTCCGATGAGAATTCAGAAATCTCTTTTTGGTAAAAATGGTGTACAAACGCTGGATGAAGAAGAACACCGACATCGTAAAGGGATGTTCATGTCGATTATGACACACCAAAGTTTGGACAAACTCCAGGAAATCACAAAAAAACAATGGATGTCGGTTATCCCTAAATGGGAAAAGAGTAAAAAAGTGATTTTAATGGAAGAGGCTAAACAAGTTCTTTACAGGATTGCCTGTGAGTGGGCTGGAGTTCCGTTAAAAGAAAAGGAAGTAAAAAAGAGAGCAGAAGAAATGTTTAATTTAGTTGATTCTATTGGTGGAGTGGGTCCAAGATACCAAAAAGGCAGATGGGCAAGAAGAGACTCAGATAAGTGGGTTGCTGATATTATTGGACAAGTACGGGATGGGAAAATAAGAGCTGAGCAAGGTACTGCTTTATCGATCATAGCTAATCATCGTGATTTGACTGGTGAATTGTTGGAACCGGAATTGGCTGCGGTCGAATTAATTAATATCATTCGACCTGTGGTGGCTAATTGTTATTTTGTTGTATTCTGTGCTATAGCGATGCATGATTATCCTGAGGTACGTAAATTATTGAAAACCAATAATGAAGTGTACAATAAAATGTTTGTACAGGAAGTACGTCGCTATTATCCTTTTGCACCATTTTTAGGAGCCAGAGTCCGCAAAGACTTTTATTGGAATGAATATCCGTTCAAAAAAGGGACATTGGTTCTTTTGGATCTATACGGAACCAATCATCATCCGAATCTTTGGGATGATCCAGATACATTTAACGTTGAGCGATTTAGAGAATGGAAGGACAGCCCATTTGCCTTTATTCCACAAGGCGGCGGAGATTATGATAAGGGACACCGTTGTGCAGGGGAATGGGCTACCGTCAAGATTTTGCAAACAACTGTTGATTTTCTAGTTAAAGATATTGATTATGAAGTACCCGAACAGGACTTAGCAATCAGTAAGACCAGAATACCAACCTACCCAAAAAGTGGATTCATTATCCAAAATGTAAAAAGTATTTAAATGAAGGGCACCCAGAGTGGGTGTCTTTTTTATGTTAAAGGGATTATAGGAAGCCACCTGTCTCTTGATGGGCTATTTTAATAAATATATAACCCCAGGGTGCATATAGGACACTTTTCTGCTATACGCATAATAGTGAGGCTAAAATTCGGGAGGTCTGAATTATATGTATCCATACTATAAGTATTTAAGGAAGGAAAGATATTGTAAAGATGTACCGATTGCTTTTCCTCCTCAACATCAAAGCGAGCATCCGGGGTTGGAATATGTAATGAATCCTAGACCTATATCTGAAAATCCATACTACAAAGGGAGCGGAAAGCTGGAGAGGAAGACTGCGCTTATTACAGGAGGAGATTCAGGTATTGGCAGAGCGGTCGCCTATTCTTTTGCGAAAGAGGGTGCGAATGTTGCTATTGTATATCTGTATGAGCATGAGGATGCCGAGGAAACAAAAGAAAGAATCGAGAAGCTAGGGGTTAAGTGCCTGCTTATATGTGGAAATCTTACCCATGAGGATATGTCAGTGGCTGCCGTTCGTCAATGTTTGGACGAATTTGGAAAGATCGATATTTTGGTAAATAATCATGCTGTACAGTTTGTTCAAAAACGGATTGAGGATATTACGGAGGAACAACTTGATTTAACATTTCGTACGAATATTTATTCCTATTTTTTTATGGTGAAGGCTGTCCTGCCACATCTCCAGCGTGGGTCTTCTATTATAAATACAGCTTCCGTAACAGCATATAATGGTCACCCTAAGCTATTGGATTATTCAGCAACGAAAGGGGCGGTTGTTACATTTACGCGTTCGCTTTCTCTTTCTTTAATAAAAAAGGGGATTCGGGTAAATGGTGTAGCTCCAGGACCAATTTGGACACCGCTGATTCCGTCTTCATTTTCAGCTGAAGAGGTAAAGACTTTTGGAACATTAACTCCTGAGGTACCGATGAAGCGAGCAGGCCAACCATTTGAAATTGCCCCCAGCTATGTATTTTTAGCATCAGATGATTCGAGCTATATGTCGGGGCAAATCCTCCATCCAAATGGAGGGGATATGGTAAGTTCGTAACAAGTAGTGACGAAACTGCAAGCCAAGGCATCCCCATCTGAATTGATCGAATATAGTATAGGTTTAGATTGTATCCATTGATATATCGTCCCATTCCTCATCCAAGATATTAATCATCCAATTTAGAGCATATCTTCTCTCGTAAACAACACCGGGACTAATTTCAATCGGAAATTCTTCATTATTCATACGAGTTTCGGCAATAGCCCAATGGAGTCTGTACAAAAGATCGAGTGCATCCAGTATTTCATTTTTGTCCCGATAGGAAGCCCGTTCCAATAGCTCTTCCTTGGTAGAATGCAATACAAGATCATAAAGTGTTTCTACATCGGATAAAGTATGTGGGAATGGAAGATCGGGTATCAGATTAATGGCCCATAAAAGGGCAGAGTTACATTCAATTTTCCAGGAGTAGGTGTTATATTCGTCCTGGTCAGGTTCTTCATTCTCAATGAACTCTTTTTCCTCAGGAGAAAATAATTCTTTCGCATTGTAACTCTCTAAAAATTCGTCGATCGTTTCATCGGGGGCACCGCTGCCTTTAGCCGATACTATGGTGATGGCAATAATTCGGTCAATCACCTGTTCAATATCTTTAAAATGCAGGCTATTTTCACTTTCTAATGTATGTAAGTGTGTATTTATTGGGATTCCCATCTCTTTTAATAATTTTTCTGTCCGCTTTTTTCTTCCTATTGGACTATTCATTTAAATCTCCTCTTTCTGTACAAAGG
This sequence comes from Bacillus sp. z14 (2026), assembly GCF_058313575.1. Classification (NCBI taxonomy): domain Bacteria; kingdom Bacillati; phylum Bacillota; class Bacilli; order Caryophanales; family Bacillaceae; genus Bacillus; species Bacillus sp. z14 (2026). The sequence goes on along the minus strand of NZ_JBZFQK010000003.1, from coordinate 166,415 downwards.
CCTGCCTTTTATCTTGTAAATATGGATAATCATTTTGTCATGATGATTTTAACATATTTTGGTTAAATGATTGAATATTCTGCACTGGGAGGAGAATTTTGTAATTTTTTTATGTAAGAGGGTTTGTATAAGAGAGGTTTGATTTGAGTGGGCAGTTCACTCAGAAAGATAAGGTAGTGCAAAAGAAAAAGAACGATGACATTACCACAGGATGTGGCGAATTTAGTCTTCGTTCCTTAACCCAGCCCTTCAGCCTTTTGCTTAATCCAGATTCAGGGCCTAGGAGCTCAGGACATAAGCATGACCTCTACAGGAGGGAGAACACCTCCTTCCGAGCTCCTGAGCTAGGCCCTTCATTTTTTTGCTTAATCTAGCTTCGACGGCTAGAAGCTCAGGACGTAAGCATGGTCTCTGCAGGAGGAAAAAACACCTCCTTCCGAGCCCCTGTCTTATGCTCCTCGCTTCTGGGCAAGCCGTCTCAGCTTTTTGCTTAATCTAGGTTCAGGGCCTAGCTCCTCGAGACATAAGTGTAGCCACTACGGAGGCCTACAGGATGTAGGTCACGAAGACGTTGCCACAGGACGTGACGAATTTAGTCTTCGATCCTTAATCCAGTTGTTTCAGCCTTTTGTTTTTTCCATTTAGCTTTTTCCGCTAGTGCGGCGCGTTGGTTTTCTTTTCGGTTTAGGTAGGCGAGTTCGCGTTGGAGTTTTAGGTAGCTGGCAAAGCGTTCTTTACTCAGCGTTTTATTGAATATTGCCTCCTGTACTGCGCAACTTGGTTCGGTTTTGTGTTTGCAGTCTGTAAATTTACATTGTGCAGCTAATTCTTCTATATCAGTGAAACTATGACTGATTCCTTCGTCTGCTTCCCATAATTGTAATTCCCTCATTCCGGGAGTATCAATTATGATCCCTCCTCCATTAAGGATAACTAGTTCTCGGTGTGTAGTTGTGTGTCTCCCTTTATCGTCATCTTCCCGAATGGATTTAACCTCTAGGATGCTGTCGCCGTATAGTACATTTGTTAATGTTGATTTACCGGTACCAGATGAACCAAGTAAAGCAACCGTTTTACCTTCTTGAATATAAGGGTCTAATTGCTCTAAACCTATCCTATTTTCCGCACTGATAGCATGAATGGGTACACCTAATGCGACTGCCTCTACTTCTCTGATTTTTTGATCAACATCATCACATAAATCAGATTTGCTTAAAATAATGACAGGATTTGCTCCGCTTTCCCAAGCCATTAATAAGTAACGTTCCAGCCTGCGCATATTAAAATCGGTGTTAAGTGCATTGACTAAGAAAATGGTATCGATATTGGCTGCGACAAGTTGCTCTTCAGTAGTCACTCCAGCTTTCTTTCTTGAGAATTTACTTCTTCTTGGCAGTACTGCGTGGATGGTTGCTTTTTGCTCCTCTTTTCGGGAAGTGATGGCAACCCAATCACCGACTGCAGGAAAATCGGAGCTTTCCTTTGCTTCATGACGCATTTTGCCTGTAACTTCAGCTAAAAGATTACCATCTTCCGAGAAAACACGATACATACCCTTATGTTCCAAAGCTACACGGCCTACTGTATATTCTTTATGGCTATATTGTTTGAAAGCTTCTTCAAAATGCTGATTCCAGCCTAATTGTTTTAAATTCAATTTAAATTCCTCCAAATGATTGTTTTGATTGCAAAATAAAAAGGAGGCCAAATACGTTGGTCTCCTTTATGTCGTTTCTGTGTTATAGACAGATTCGGACAAATAAAAACCGTGGGCGCACACAGCCCACGGAAATATGCAAATTCAATCATGTTAAAATAAAGGAATTTTATGCATCCTTACCAGAGGGCTGTAATATGAAATTGACAGAAACTATATTTACGATTTGAGTTTCCATAATACATTCCTCCTTTAAGTAAGTGATTACATTAACTATAGTTTAATTTTTTTTGATTTGCAAATGAATTATTCAGTTTATTCAAAAATGTTTGTATATGACATATGTCATGTTCACCTATTGACGTTTATGACTAGTTTGGAGTTGAACTATTCTATAACATTAAGAATAAATATTGTTATAGAGGTGAATAAAATGTCCAAGGAGAAGAATATATCCTTAAGAAAACAAATTGCTCCCTATGAAAAGGCGAATACAAAATCAAGCGTAAAACAAATTCTAAATACATTTATTCCATTTTTAATTCTTTGGTTTGCTGCCTATCAAAGCCTGGAGATTTCGTATTGGCTGACATTGTTTTTTGCGGTACTTACATCCGGATTTGTTATTAGATTATTTATTATCTTCCATGATTGCTGCCATCAATCCTTTTTTAAAAATAGGAAATGGAACGATATTTTAGGGACGATAACTGGAGTTATTACCATGTTTCCATATGAACAGTGGAAAAGAAGTCATTCCATTCATCATGCGACAAGCAGTAATTTGAATAAGCGTGGAACCGGAGACATTTGGATCATGACTGTCGAGGAATACAAGATGGCCTCGTTTAAGGAAAAGTTAATATATCGACTATATCGGAATCCAATTGTCATGTTTGGGTTAGGTCCTATCTATTTATTTTTAGTTACAAATCGTTTCAATCGTAAGGGTGCCAGAAGAAAAGAACGCATAAACACGTATATTACCAATCTATCTATCGTCGTCATATATGCATCTATGTGCTTGCTCATCGGTTGGAAAGAATTTTTATTGATTCAATTGCCGATCTTGTTTATTGCAGGTGCTCTGGGAATCTGGTTATTCTATGTACAGCATCAATTTGAAGATTCATATTTTGAGGAAGAAAAAGATTGGGACTATGTCAAAGCGGCAATCGACGGAAGCTCCTATTATAAGCTTCCAAGAATTCTTCAATGGGTGACGGGGAATATAGGGTTTCACCATGTCCATCATTTAAGCCCAAGAGTACCAAATTATCATCTTGAAAAAGTCCATAATGAGACTGCTCCTTTACAGCAAGCTACAACCATTACGATATCTTCAAGCTTAAAGGCAATCCGTTTTCGCTTATGGGATGAAAAAGGTAAAGGCTTTGTGAGCTTTAAAGACATAAATAGGCGTGCTGGTAAGGTAAAGTCATAATTTAGATGTTACAAAAAAATACAGTAAATTTACTGTATTTTTTTTATTTACTGGTATATGCTGAAGTAAAATTAATGGAGGGGGAGAGGACAATTGAATGCTTTGAATCAGTTATTTCCAACTAATAAAGGACTGAATCTTTATGTTTGGCTCGTATTTAGTATTCTCCCTTTCTATTTTATTTTTCATGCAAAATCCATTTTTATGATTGTGTTAGGAATCATTCTTATTCTGTTATTTTTTATAAGCAATCGTATTTCAGCTATTTCGAAAGGTGGATTTGTTTATTTCTGGGTAGGAATCCAAATGGCGATTTGTATCGCTATGTCATTAATATTTGGGTTTGTTTATTTTTCGCTCTTTCTGGCTTATTATATTGGAACTGTTGAGAATAAGGTAGGTTTCTTTATTTTATATGGTATTCATGTTGGAGGCACAGTACTGACGGTTAATTGGGGATTCATTACTCAGAATCCACTCTTCTTTTCACAATTTCCTTTTATTTTAATATGTGTAATTGGTGTTATTTTACTTCCATTGAGCTCCTATAATATTCACAAAAGAGAAAGGCTGGAGGCTGAGCTGAAAGATGCTCACAAACAAATATCAGATTTAGTTAAGCTTCAGGAACGCCAGCGAATTGCAAGGGACTTACATGATATTCTTGGTCAGAAACTCTCGTTGATCGGACTGAAAAGTGATTTGGCCGGTAGGCTGGTACAAATAAATCCGGAGCAGGCAAAGAATGAATTGAAAGATATTCAAGTGACTGCAAGAACAGCATTAAAAGAAGTGCGTGACATTGTAGCTGATATGAGGGGCACCAAAATGGAGGATGAATTAATCCGTATCAAGCAAATATTGAGAGCAGCTCAAATGGAATTTTATGTTGAAGGAGAAGAGAGTATCCAGAAGATTCCGCTGCTTGTGGAAAATGTATTGAGTATGTGTTTAAAGGAAGCTATTACTAACATCGTGAAGCATAGCAGGGCCAATGAATGCAGACTCGATATTAAAAAAACGCATACAGAATTAACAATGATTATTCAGGATAATGGAACAGGAATTGTTGAAAAAGAAATGGGTAAAGGGAATGGATTAAAGGGAATGAGGGAGCGGCTTGAATTTGTGAATGGAAGCCTTGATATTCGGGTTAATTCAGGAACAGAATTAATTTTTAAAATTCCACTGATAGAGCGGAACGTTCAACAGGAGGTAATGGCATGATTAAAATCGTAATAGCTGAAGATCAAAGAATGCTGCTTGGTGCATTAGGCGCATTGTTAGATTTAGAACCAGATATGACGGTAGTTGGTAAAGCTAAAAATGGAGAGGAAGCTATATCCATGATCAAACAGCATAAGCCAGATGTTTGTGTGATGGATATAGAAATGCCTGGAAAAAGTGGACTCGATGTCGCAGAAGAATTAAAAGGAAGCGCATGCAAAGTAATTATACTTACAACCTTTGCGAGATCAGGTTATTTTGAAAGGGCACGAAAAGCGGATGTACGCGGGTATTTGTTAAAGGACAGTCCGAGTGAAGAACTGGCCAACTCTATCAGGGTTATTATGGATGGACGACGTATTTATGCACCCGAACTGGTTGACATGATTTATGAAGAGGAAAACCCTCTTACGGAACGTGAACAGCAGGTTTTGGGCTTAATAGCTGATGGGAAAAATACGAAGGAAATTGCCAATCAACTATTTATAACAACAGGGACGGTTCGAAACTATATCTCTGTCATACTTGATAAACTGGACGTCAATAATCGAATAGAAGCTATCTCTCGATTTAAAGAAAAAGGCTGGTTTAAGTAGAATATGTTATAATTTTTAAAAAATATGATTGATAATGTTATAATATACCAGTAAAATCTAAATTATATGATGAAATATAGGTAAAATAGGATTGAACAAATGTAGTAACATGTTCCTATTTTGCTTTTTCATTTATCGGAGGAAATATTCCTTTTAAACATCTTTAGATCTACATTTCTATTACCTCAGAGTATGACACTTCTTAGTACAGCAAGTTTTACATCTAGATGAGATGAATTTGCTACTTCAATTCTATTAGAATGATTAAACCACTACACACAGATAATAAAATAGTATATTCCCATGATAATAAGAGGTTATTTCATGAATCTTATCTAAGTATAATTACCCCAAAAATGGAAAACATTGTTTTAATTTGGTTGACGGACAAACTTTATATACATATAATTCTAAGTAGTCCATATAATATCAGAAAATATAAAATATTGCCGCAAATATCAGCAAGGGGGAAGTATTTTGATTGTCTTTGATCATGTAAATAAGTATTTTGGTGATTTTCATGTTCTAAAAGATATAAATCTACAAATTGAAAAGGGAGAAGTAGTAGTCGTAATTGGACCTTCGGGATCTGGTAAAAGTACGATGCTCAGATGTATTAATCGTCTCGAAGCGATTAATAGCGGTACTTTAAAAGTAAATGGTATTTCGGTGACGGATAAAAAGACAAATATCAACGAGCTTCGTCGTGATATCGGTATGGTATTTCAGCATTTTTATTTATATCCTCATAAAACAGTCCTTCAAAATATAACATTGGCTCCTATGAAAGTGTTGGGTAAGTCTGAAGAGGAAGCCGTAAAGACTGCAAAACTATATCTTGAAAAAGTAGGTATCCCTGATAAGGCAAATGCATTTCCTGCCCAGCTTTCCGGCGGGCAGCAACAGCGTGTTGCTATTGCGAGAGGATTAGCGATGAATCCGGAAGTTATGCTTTTTGATGAACCAACCTCTGCTCTCGATCCTGAGATGATTGGTGAAGTATTGGATGTTATGAAAGCGCTGGCGAAGGAAGGCATGACGATGGTTGTCGTCACGCATGAAATGGGCTTTGCGAAAGAGGTTGCTAATCGTATTGTCTTTATGGATGAAGGAAAAATTTTAGAAGAATCCACACCGGCTGAATTCTTTACGAATCCACAGGAAGAAAGGGCTCGTTCATTCTTAAGCCGTATTTTAAATCATTAATAAGGGGGAAAAAGAATGTCATTAAAAAAGTTTTGGAAGGTATCAATACTCTCAATCATTGCTGTATTCATGTTGACAGCCTGCGGTAGTAAAGAAGAAACAACCGGAGGATCATCTGAAAACGGTCTGGAAAAAATTAAGGGTAAAGATAAAATCGTATTTGGTGTGAAAAATGATACACGTCTGTTTGGATTGAAAAATACAAGCACTGGTAAAGTAGAAGGCTTTGATGTGGACATTGCAAAAGCATTGGCTAAAGAGGTAATCGGGGATGAAAATAAAGTAGAGTTCGTAGAAGTAACTTCTAAAACGCGTGTGCCACTGCTACAGAATGGAAAAATTGACGCTGTTGTTGCCACTATGACAATTACAGAGGAACGTAAAAAAGAAGTAGATTTCACAGATGTTTATTTTGAAGCAGGTCAATCATTGCTTGTTAAAAAGGGAAGCAAAATTAAAAGCATAGATGATTTAAAAGCAGGTACCAAAGTTCTTGCTGTTAAAGGTTCTACTTCTGCTATTAATATAGCAGAAAAAGCACCGGATGCAGAAGTTCTGCAATATGAAAACTATGCAGAAGCTTTTACAGCACTTAAATCCGGACAAGGAGATGCTTTAACAACGGATGATGCCATCCTGTATGGAATGGTTGATGAAGATCCTTCGTATGAATTAGTTGGCGGACAATTTACGGAAGAGCCATATGGAATCGCTGTTAAAAAAGGTAATACAGAATTAGTGGATGAATTAAATAAAGCTCTAAAAACAATTAAAGATAACGGAACTTATGATGAGATACTTAATAAATGGATCAAAAATAAATAATTTCTCCAATCAGGATGGGCATACAGGCTCATCCTGATTGATTAAGAGGAGTGAATCAATTGCTGGATTTTTCTATACTCGCAGAAAATATGGATATGTATTTAGAGGGTTTTCTAAAGACGATACAAATAAGTTTATTAGCCCTCGTAGGAAGCTTTTTTTTAGGGGCATTGATTGCAGTCATGAGGATTGCGCCGTTCAAGCCACTAAATTGGATTGGGACTGCCTATGTTGAATTTGTCCGAAATATCCCCTTATTGATCATTGCATTTATCTTTTATTATGGAGCGAAAATGCCAGGCTTTGCGGCGGGATCATTAGCATTAACGATCTATACAGCTGCCTTTATAGCAGAAGCCATTCGTGCGGGGATCCTTTCAATTCACAAAGGGCAAATGGAAGCAGCCCGTTCATCAGGTTTAACCTATGGGCAGGCTATGAGAATGATTGTTTTGCCTCAGGCTATAAAAGTTGTAATTCCTCCATTAGGCAATCAATTTATCAATTTAGTTAAAAATTCATCCATTTTGGCTGTCATTGCCGGCGGTGAATTAATGTATCAGGCTGATTTGATCTCTCTCCACACATTTGTTGTATTTGATGTCTATATTTTTGTTGCTATATTCTATTTGGTTATCACCATTCCACTAAGTTTAGGTGTTGGCTATTTAGAAAAACACCTGGAAAAAAGCTCGTAAGGAGGCGTAATCATGGATTTTGCAGGAGCATATACGCCCGATAATCTCAAATTTTTAGTAGATGGATTTCTTGTTACGCTAAAGGTTGCTGTAATTTCTATTATCCTTAGTTTTATTATCGGGGGGATATTAGGAATAATCCGTTATGCCAAGATACCATTGTTATCAAAGGTTGTGGCGGTTATAGTAGAAACGATTCGAAATCTGCCACTAATCCTAATTATTTTCTTTGTTTATTTTGGTTTACAGGATCCAAGCAGAGGCTGGTCCTTGAATATGAGTGTAACGACTGCTGCCATTATGGCGTTAACCATTTTTGAATCTGCTATGATCTCAGAAATTATCAGAAGTGGCTTAAACTCAGTGCCAAAAGGACAAATAGAAGCAGCCCGTTCATCAGGTTTAAATTATATGCAGACACTTATTCATATTATTTTGCCACAGGCCTTGCGGAACATGGTTCCACCTATTGTTAGTCAGTTTATTTCCTTGTTAAAAGATACATCATTAGCGGTTATTATTGCATTGCCAGAACTGACACATAACGGCCAGATTATTTACGCGCAAAACGGGAACTATATTTACCCCATCCTGATTCTCGTTGCACTTATGTATTTTGTGGTTAATTACGGTTTATCCTTAGTTGCAAGAACATTAGAGATTAAAAGGGCTTAGAGTGTGTACTTAGCATCATCCTTAAGGAGGGATGATGCTTTTTGCACATTAGTTTAGGTATATGTCATATACATAAAGAAAAATGGTTCATTTAATTAACTCGATGTATCTTGGTATAGATATAACTATTTTTTTATAGGGCATATTTATAGTATGATAGTCAATGAGGTTGTTCTAAAGATATCTCACTAACAGGATTATCGTTTTACTCATGAATGTGATTTTAGCGATTTCCAACCATTTGCAGTGATTTCCCAGAGTGAATCATGTATATAATAAGATATGACAAATATAAATTCAGAAGGTTGAGAGTATGAATAAACAAAAAACAATTGAAGAATTGCAGCAGATTATTCAAGCAGAACATATTAAACAGGATGAACCTTTACGTGAATATACATTTACTAAAACGGGTGGGAATGCAGACTTTTTGGTGTTGCCTACAACCTATGAAGAGGTTCAAAATACGATACTTTATGCACATAAGAATGATATTCCGTTGACGATTTTAGGGAATGGGTCGAATTTAATTGTTAGAGATGGTGGAATAAGAGGAATTGTCCTGATTCTAAATCATTTGGATAAGATTTATATGGAAGATGGGAAAATTATTGCCCAGAGCGGAGCAACCATTATTGATGTATCCCGCTTTGCTTTAGAACAGAAGCTGACGGGACTAGAGTTTGCGTGCGGAATCCCCGGTTCAGTCGGTGGAGCTGTGTATATGAATGCTGGTGCTTACGGTGGAGAAATCTCCCAGGTGATTGAGTCAGCGATCGTGTTAAATGAGAAGGGTGAGCTTCTTACATTGACGAAAGATGAGATGGAGCTTACTTACCGCAGCAGTTTGATTGCCAAGCAAAACTATATCGTTTTAGAAGCCCGTTTTGCCCCAGTACCGGGAGATGTAAAAGAAATTAAAGAAAAAATGGATGAGTTAACCTTTTTAAGGGAGTCCAAGCAACCGCTTGAGTATCCTTCCTGCGGAAGTGTATTTAAACGTCCGCCGGGCTATTTTGCAGGTAAACTGATTCAGGATAGCGGCCTGCAAGGAGCTCAAATTGGTGGAGCACAGGTTTCTACAAAGCATGCTGGGTTCATTATTAACACTGGAGATGCTACTGCTACTGACTATCTGGCATTAATTAAGCATGTTCAGGACACGGTTAAAGCTAATTTTGGCGTCAGTCTGGAAACAGAAGTAAAAATAATTGGTGAAGAAGAATAGAGTTTTTATATATTGAATGTCTGGCCCCTCATAAAAGAGGGGCTTTTTTAGTGTCAATTCTCATGAAAAAGGGTATAAAGGAGCAAAAAAGTTTAGATTTTCACAAAATAGGATATAGTAATAAGTAGGGAAAAATGGTTTGATTCAAAAAAATACATAGAAGGAGTGGTTGTTTGCAGCCAAAAATAAGTATAAAAAATGTTGTAAAAGTGTTTGGGAAATCTCCACAATCTGCACTTGAATTATTGAAGCAGGGCTCTTCAAAAAAAGATATCTTAAAGAAAACAGGATGTACGATTGGGGTTAATAATGCCAATCTTGATATCTATGAAGGAGAAATTTTTGTAGTTATGGGATTATCGGGGAGTGGGAAATCCACGTTGATTCGAATGTTAAACCGTCTAATTGCCCCGACATCCGGTGAGATATTGATTGATAATGAGAATATAGTCAACATGTCACCGGCTGAATTACGTGAAACTAGAAGAAAGAAAATTAGTATGGTGTTTCAAAACTTCGCCCTATTCCCTCATAAAACTATCCTGGAGAATACAGAGTATGGATTGGAAATTCAAAAAATACCTGAACAGGAACGAAAACAGAAGGCAATGGAATCACTGGAAGTGGTTGGCCTAAAAGGATATGAAGATCAATATCCATCCCAATTGAGCGGCGGAATGCAACAGCGTGTTGGACTTGCGAGGGCTTTGGCCAGTGATACAGATATTCTTCTTATGGATGAGGCATTTAGTGCCCTTGATCCACTTATCCGCAAAAGCATGCAGGATGAGCTGCTGGAGATCCAGGATAATTACAAAAAAACAATTGTGTTTATTACGCATGACTTGGATGAAGCTTTAAGAATAGGTGACCGGATCGCTTTGATGCGTGATGGCAGGGTAATTCAAGTGGGAACTCCTGAGGAAATCATGATGAATCCTGCCAATGATTATGTTGAACGATTTATTGAAGATATCGATTTGTCACATGTTCTGACTGCGTCTTCGATTATGACTCGGGCGGAACGTATTACAATTGACAGAGGTCCTCGTGTTGCCTTACAAATTATGAAAGACAGGGGATACTCCAGTATATTTATCGTAGACCGCAAGCAGACACTGCTTGGGGCGCTCTCCGCCGACCAGGCAAGAGAAGCTATTCTAAAGAAAATCCCTATAGAAGAGGTCATGACAAAAGAAGTGCCAACAGCATTGGAAAATACGATTCTATCTGATTTGCTCGACGATATGGCAAATGCACAAATCCCATTAGCAATCGTTGATGAAGCTAACAGATTGAAGGGTGTTCTTGTACGTGGTGTTGTCATTGGAGCATTGGCTGGTAACAAAGATGTACTCCAAGATAAGGAGGAAAGTCAATGAACCTAGAAAAATTACCGATAGCTTCTGGAGTAGATCGTTTTATTGATTGGGTAACAGAAGTATGTGGACCACTATTTAATTGGATTTCGATGTTCATTCAAACTATTATTGATACAAGTGTGGAAGTACTGGGCTTAGGACCTTCCATTCTGTTAATTATCCTGATTACTCTGCTAGTTTTATATACAAATAATTGGGGCATGGCATTATTAACGTTTATAGGATTATTATTGATTGATAATTTAGGATTATGGGATGCTATGATTCAAACATTGGCATTAGTATTGGCATCCGTACTGATTACGGTTATTGTCGGAGTCCCAATTGGTATTTGGGCGTCACAGAGTAATACGGTGAAGAGAATTGTAATGCCGATTCTGGATTTCATGCAAACGATGCCTGGCTTCGTTTATCTGATTCCTGCCATCCTTTTCTTTGGAATTGGAGTCGTTCCGGGAATCGTGGCCTCTTTTATTTTCGCTGTTGCGCCGACGATTCGAATGACGAACTTAGGAATCCGGGAGGTTCCGGCAGATTTAATAGAAGCTTCTCAAGCCTTTGGTTCCACCACGTGGCAGAAAATCACAAAGGTCCAACTGCCATTGGCTGTTTCAACGATAATGGCCGGAATCAACCAAAGTATCATGCTTTCTTTATCTATGGTGGTTATGGCATCCCTTGTTGGTGCGCCTGGATTGGGTGCCGAGGTATACCGTGCCGTTTCGCAAATAGCAGTAGGTGAAGGATTCGAAGCTGGTTTAGCACTTGTTATCATTGCAATTATTTTAGACAGATTATCGCAAAACCTCAGAACTCCTGTATATGAAAGAGTAATTGCTAAGAAATGGGTTTATAGTTTCATCATCTTAATTTTCCTTGGAGGATACGCATATATAGCATTATCTTCTTCTGCAGAAACAGGTACAAAAGATGATGCTTATGTGGGCAATCAGGTGGATTATAAAATTGTGGGTATTGAGCCTGGAGCAGGAATTATGTCAGCAACTGAAGAAGTGTTGAAGAAATATGGACTGGAAGAAGACTGGACTTTGCAGGAAGGATCATCTGCTGCTATGGTTGCTGAGCTTCAAAAAGCTTACGATAATCAGGATCCAATTATTCTGACAGGTTGGACACCGCATTGGAAGTTCCAAAAATATGATCTGAAATATTTAGATGATCCCAAGAATGTATATGGCCAAAGTGAAAACATCCATACATTGGTCCGAAAAGGTTTGAAAGAAGAGTTGCCTGGAGCAGAACAAATCTTAGATCAATTTTACTGGACTCCAGCTGATATGGAAGAGGTAATGGTGGACATGGAAGGAGGAATGACACCAAAAGAGGCAGCCGCCAAATGGATTGAAAAATATCCAAATAAGGTGGATCAATGGCTGACAGGTGCAGAAAAGGGAGAAGGACAAAGTATTAGTCTAATCTATGTTGCCTGGGAGTCAGAGATCGCATCAACAAATGTTATTGGTGAAGTATTAAGAATGCATGGATATAGTCCGGAATTAAAGCAGGTAGAAATTGGGCCGATGTTTGCATCAATTGCCAATCAAAAAGCAGATGCCATGGTTGCGGCTTGGCTGCCATTAACTCATAATGCCTACTATGATAAGTATAAGGAAGATTTAACCGATCTGGGTCCAAATCTAAAAGGTGCCAAGAGTGGACTCGTTGTTCCTACTTACATGGATATAGATTCAATCGAGGATCTAGTGAAAGAATAATTGAGTAAATGACATATTGTTTTGCAGATGATTTAGGGCATGAGTTCGGTACTTTACTGGACTCATGCTTTTTGTTTTGCCTGCATGATAAATCAGAAAGTTGGACGGCTGCATAAAGGATTAGAACAACTCGGTGCCTCAAAGGATGTTAATCCTTTTTAATGTGATCCTTTTTGGCACTGCCAGTTAGTCCGCAACTTAAATTAACAAATCAAGGACTCTTTAATGTCCAAGCATTTAAACATATTACAGTCGATGCTAGTAAGTAAGTATAAAATTCTCTTGAATTCGAGGTAAAGGCGATTCTTTATCGCCTTTTATCTTTCAATCACTCGATTTAATTCTGAATTTAGTATTCGTAATCCTTCCTGACTTAACACAATCTTTCCATTGGCTAATGAAATATTCTGATTACTGACTTCACCTGTAATGGCACAAGCCTTACCCGGTGTATATTTTTGCAGGATAATTTTGTCTTCATCCGTAAAAATCTCTATAGAATCTTTTATGTTAATATCAAGAGTTCTTCTAAGTTCAATCGGCAGTACAATTCTGCCGAGTTCATCGACTTTTCTAACAATCCCAGTTGACTTCATTTTCACACCACTTTTCTTTCCTTTTTATAGAATAATAGTCTTAAATTGGTTACAAGTAAATAGTTTTGCTCAAATATTAACATGATTGTAATACTAAATGCTATACCAGTAATAATAATATATATACCAATATTTCGATTGACCTTCTGCATTTTTGGTATAATTTGTCGCCTTAATGGACAATTTACATAAGAAGGAGGTGGATGTTATGGCTAAAATTGGTGTGGAGCAATCTTTATCAGACGTTCAACAAGCTTTACGTGATAAAGGACATAATGTAATCGAATTAAAACAGGAAAATGACACACAAGGGTGTGACTGCTGTGTTGTATCCGGCCTGGATATTAACGTAATGGGTATGCAGGATACAGCAACAAAAGCTTCAGTGATCAACGCTGATGGTCTTACTGCTGAGGAAGTATGTCAGGCAGTTGAAAACAGAATTCAATAAAAAATAACGGCTGCCGTGTACAAGCAGCCGTTATTTTTTTTCAAAGAAATAGATTTACATCAATACGATCGTACAGGGGATATAAGGTGAAGATGAGACGGATTGTTAACTGGTTCAATCAAGACGGGTCTTAAGGATCCGCCAAAACTTAATTTTACTTCTTTTTCTTTTATGGCTTTTAAAGCATCGAGTAGAAATTCTCCATCAAGAGATATACTTAAATTAATTTCACCTTGAACCATTCTGATATCCATTATTTCTTCGATTTTCCCCATGTCTGTTGAGTTTGATGCAATCTTTATTTGTTTACCATCTATCATTTCAATCAATATATTGTTATTTTTCCATTCACTTGCAAACAGCCGAGCCCGATCTATCCCCTTTAATAACTTTACTGTATCTAGTATCATGACGGTTTTCGAATCGGCTGGTATAAGTTTAGAGATGCCAGGGAAATTACCTTCAATAAGTCTGGAATATAATGAGGTAGTCGACGATTTGAATACGATATAATTGTCTAATATGTAAATATGTATAAGATCTTTTTCATTATTCATTAGTTTTGTGAGCTCAGTAAGGCTGGCACCAGGAACAATGAAAGAAGCTTCAATTTGTGAGTTTATTGGTACCTTCCTTAAAGCCAGTCGATGGGAATTGGTCGCAACACAGGTTAGCTTATTCTCTTTAAACGACATATTCACACCAGTTAGAACAGGTCTTGTTTCACTTTTGGAGACTGCAAATGTAGTTTGTTTGATTATTTCCATTAAGGCAGAGCTGTGTATCTGTATAAAATGGTTTGTCTTTATTGAAGGGTAAGTGGGATACTTGCCAGGATTAAATCCATTTAGGTATACCATGACTTCATCAGATTGAATTTTAGCTACGTTATTTCCAGTTACCTTTATATGAATATCATCAGATAATTTTTTTACAACTTCACATAAATATTTAGCTGGAAGAACTGTGCTGCCAGTTTCATCTATGTTTAATATCCGGATACCGTTCATTTCTAAAGGAATTATTTTTTCTATTGCAATATTGGAATTGCTGCCAATCAGGATTAAACAATCCTCCTTAGCGACCAACTTTATGCCTGTTAGAATTGGTAAAAGCGATTTTGTTGTCACTGCCCTGCTAACATCGGATAATGCCTCGTTGAAATAATCTTTACTTATTGTAAGTTCCATTAGAAGTCTCCCAAGTCCATAATTAGTTTCATGTATATTCAATTCTCCAAAAAGAATCATATTCCTTCTTTCAGCATGAATCCTTCCGGTTAACTTACTAGCCATTAAGTTGCATAAAATTAAGTAAAGGCTCCCCGCTAACAAAATGTTAGTTATGATATACCTATATTCTATAATTCACTCAAAATTCCTCCTAAATATAGACCGAATCTAGATTGCAAGTGAAATAGCGGAAAGGAAACTGATGATTAGGATATTCTAGGGAGAGTAACAGGGGGAATCCCGCCGATTCGGCAGGAAATCCAGCGGGAAAGAGGCAGAAACCATCCAATTAGGTGAATAAACCAGCGGAAAGCAGGAATAATCAAGCCGGATTGAGGAAAAAACCAGCCAGCGCCTGCCCATAGCGCTTAAGATTACCTCTTATAAAACAAAAAAGCCTCCGATGGTAAAAATCGAAGGCTTCAATACTATAATTTTATAAAGCTTGAACTTTTCTTGCCTGAGCATGGTAAACCTGATAAAGCAATAATGCACCTACAGTCAGAATAGCTCCTGAAATATAAGGGAGCCCAACGGCGAATGAATACAGTAGACCTCCAAGTGGCGGGCCGATGATCCTGCCAAGGGAATCAAAGGATGAAAGTAGTCCGGTTGAGCTGCCGTGTCCTCCTGTTGAGGTCTTTGTCAGCAATGCAGTGACAGCTGGACGAATAAGCCCATTGCCTAACCCGAAGATTGTTATAAAGAGTGTTGCAGTCCAGAAGCTATTGGTAAATAGGATTAGTATAAACCCGATGATTGAAACGATTAGCCCGATTTGAATGACTCGGCCTTCTCCCCATTTCTTCGTCATAATTCCAATGAGTCCTCCCTGCACAATCGCGCTTCCAAATCCCATAATCATAAAGATATACCCTAGCTGGACCGTATCAATTCCAGCCTTAATAGCGGCAAAATAAGCAAAAGTTGCTTCAAGACCAGCCATAGACAAAGATACGACGCATTGAAGCACGAACAGAATAGAAGCAGCACCGCTAAAATTCATCCACATCGATTTGTTGCCCGAGCTTTGTTTTCCTAACTGTTCAGCTGTTAAGGATTCCTTAAGAACAATAAGTACTAATAAGAACGTCAAAGTAGAGAGGATTCCGGCAATTAAGAAAGGCGTATTTAAGCTGGATTTTGAAAGAATCCCGCCAATTGCCGGACCGAAGATAAAGCCTAATCCGGTCGCTGCTCCTATAATCCCCATTCCTTTTCCACGATCTTCTTCAGTCGTAATATCTGCTACATAGGCCATGGTAGTTGGCATATTGGCTGAGGAAAGGATACCACCAATGATCCGTGCCACAAACATTATCCATAATGAATCGGCTATGGCCATGATGAAGAATGATAAAGCCAGACCAAATATACCGATTAACATGACTGGTTTTCTGCCGATTCGATCCGATATCTTTCCCCAAATCGGGGCGAAAATTAACTGCATTAACGAATAAACTGCCATTAGTAAGCCAAGTTGAGTAGGCGTGCCGCCGACCTCTTCTGCTAAAAATGGAAGGACCGGAATGATAATCCCGAAGCCAACCATCACTAAAAACATGACCAGGAATAGAACGGGCAATATTTTTTTATTTTCCATGAGTTTCTCCTCTAAAACCGCTCAAAATGCTTAGATAATTATGTGTCTATGAAGTATAAAAAAATCTATGTATCACAAGCGGTTATATTAATAGTTATATTCTTTTCAACTGTACATAATCAACATTTCTAACGTCAATTGTAAAGCTTTTCATACAAATATAATAGTTTCGCCTACACAAATATTTTTAGTTTTGTTTGACATTTTATCGACACATTATGGTCGTAAGATTTTTTATAGAAAAGCTTTTCTAAGGATTTACCCGGTATAGATTGTCAGAAAGGATGAAAAAGATGAACTTTATAAAAAGGGCTTTTTTAAGTGTAAAAGCCAGAAAAGGGAAGAGCATTCTACAGTTAGTTGTATTCACAGTTATCTGTGTGCTTGTTTTATCTGGCTTATCGATACAAACAGCAGCAAACAAATCAGCAGAGCTCGCAAAACAGAGTCTTGGTAGTGAAGTCACACTAAGTGCAGATCGAGAAAAATTAATGGAGCAGCAGCGACAGGAACGTGAAAATCAAGAAAACAGTGAAAATAGAGAACCTGTTAGATTGATGGAAGAGCCTGTCGCGGTTGAGGATGCCAATGAATTACTATCTTTGTCACAGATAAAAGGATATAACTATTATTCTACTACATTTGGAGTGGCTGGAAATTTTGATCCAATAGAAACAGAGTCAACAAGTACAACAAATGAAACGAACCAGAATGGTCAAGGTCCGGGATTCGGAGGAGGCGGCGGTCCAAGTATGGCAGATGCCGATATTAGTCTCCAGGGAGTAGCTTTTACGGATACAACAAGCGAATTTATGGATGGAGATGCCGAAATGGTAGAGGGCACTCATCTATCAGATGACCATTTAAATAAAAATGTAGCCATTATCGAAGAGACACTGGCTGAAGAGAACGAATTGGTAGTTGGGGACCAATTAGAGGTGACCTCTTCAACAGATGAAGATACAACAGTTGAAGTCGAAATAATCGGCATTTACAAAACTTCTTCAATATCTACTGATTCAGGTATGATGAACTTCACTGCCATGAATCCGTATAACAAAGTATATGTACCATACACACTTGTTAATGAATTGAAGGGTGAAGATTACAAGGATACAATCGAAAGCGCAGTCTACTACATGAATGACCCAGCGGATACGGATTCTTTTATTGAGGATGCAGAAGCGACCGGAGCTATTGATACGGACATATTTAAATTGGATGCCAACGATCAGTTGTATCAACAAATGGTTGAACCAATTAACAATGTAGCATCTTTTTCTAAGAACGTTGTCTATCTCGTGACTATTGCAGGTGCGATTATTTTAGGACTGATTGTAATGCTTGGTATACGGGAGCGTAAATATGAAATGGGCGTACTGCTTGCCATTGGAGAAAAGAAGAGCAAGTTGATAGGGCAGTTTATTGTAGAAATACTAATCATTGCTGTATTTGCACTTGGTATAGCTTCTGTCACTGGTAATGTAGCAGCTGATAAAATCGGCGATCAATTATTATCCCAGCAAGTAGAAACGGATACACAATCCACAATGGATCCATTTGGCGGTAAAGGAATGCAAATGGGAGGCGGCATGGGCCCTGGAATGGGAGGAGGAAACGCTCCTGGTGCACCGAATCAG
Organism: Bacillus sp. z14 (2026); assembly: GCF_058313575.1. Classification (NCBI taxonomy): domain Bacteria; kingdom Bacillati; phylum Bacillota; class Bacilli; order Caryophanales; family Bacillaceae; genus Bacillus; species Bacillus sp. z14 (2026). The sequence continues at coordinate 148,219 of NZ_JBZFQK010000003.1, read as the reverse complement.
GCACAGGTGGAAACACCTCAAGTGGATGATCTAGATGTTAAAGTAACTACTTCCGATCTTGGTATGTTAACCGGTATTGGATTACTGATTGCCATCCTGGCTACATTGATCCCATCATTATCCATACTTCGATTGCAGCCAAAAGCAATACTTTCAAGACAGGATTAGGAGGAACCGTAAATGAGCGCATTATTGGAGTTTAAGGATCTAAGTTATTGGTACAGACATAATAATAAACAGCATGATATAGTAAAGGAAATTAATGTTTCTTTTAATAAAGGATTATTTTATGCAATTGTCGGTCCTTCCGGTTCAGGAAAAACTACGCTTCTCGCCTTGGCGAGTGCGCTGGATGCTCCTAAGGATGGACAGGTATTATACGAAGGAAAAGATATTAGAAAAATTGGATATACCACGTTTCGAAATAAATATGTTTCGATTGTCTTCCAATCCTATAATTTACTGCCCTATATGACTGCGTTACAAAATGTCACTACAGCGATGGAGATTACCGGAAATAAGGTTAAGGACAAAAAACAGTATGCACTCGAGATGCTTAGAAAAGTGGGCATCGATGAAAAGCAGGCTGGACAAAAGGTGCTCACACTGAGTGGCGGTCAGCAGCAACGTGTCTCCATTGCACGAGCCCTTTGCTGTAAATCAGATTTAATTGTAGCAGATGAACCGACTGGAAACCTCGATGAGGATACCGCTCAAGACATCATTAAGTTATTTATGCAGCTGGCACATGAGGAAAATAAATGTGTCATCATCGTTACGCATGATCAGCATATTGCTGACATTGCAGATCAAACGATTCGCCTTTCTAAAGGCCAAATAACGATTGTTAATAATATAAGCGAACATTCGCACCAATAAGTGAATTTTGTTTAATGAAAATCTCCGAGTTATCGGGGATTTTTGTCCTATCTTTTAATCCTCGAGGAGTGAGTACGAAAGATGCAAAAAATCATGATTGTAGAAGATGAAAAAGCCATCAGCCAGGTTTTAAAGGCTTACTTGAAGAAAGTAAACTACGAAGTTGAACAAGTATTTACAGGTGGTGAAGCCATTGCTAAATTTGAGGAGTTTCAACCGAATCTTGTTTTGCTCGATGTTATGCTTCCAGGTATGAGTGGATGGGATATATTAAAAGAAATTCGTACGAAAAGCGCATGCCCTGTTATTATGCTCACAGCACTTGGTGATATTAATTACAAGCTCACAGGCTTAAATGATGGAGCTGACGACTATATCACTAAACCCTTCATTGGAGATGAAGTGGTTGCCCGTGTCCAGGCAGTATTGAGAAGATCTGGACAGGTCATTGATGATAAGGAAAAGAAACAGTTTGGCGCGTTGTGCATTAATATGAAAGCTCATAATGTTACATTAAATGGAGTAGAGCTTGACTTAACACCGCGCGATCTCTCACTGCTCATCTTCTTGGCACAAAATCCCAATCAATTATTTACGAGAGATCAATTAATTGATCATGTATGGGGGATGGATTACGACGGCAGTGACCGAGCGGTAGATTTGTCCATCAAAAGGCTGAGAAAGTCTCTGCAAAACTGGCCTGCATCTGAAGGAGAAATTAAAACTCTGCGAGGATTGGGGTATCAATTAAGTGTCTATGAAAAAAAATAATAAACTGCAAATGTATTTTCTGAAGCACTTGGGTCAAAAAAAGAAAAACCATCCGACTAAACGTGTCAGTTTGTTGAAATACTGGACGACACGATATCTGGTTACCCTGTTTATTGGACTTATTGTCATAGGATTCCTTACAGGAATCATTATCAGGCAATCCACTCTTAATAAGAACCTGGATATTAATAAATATTTGGCTGAGGAAGTAGCAGCGCGAATACTGGATCAAATGGTTGGAACTGATATTCAAACAGAGCAGAATCCAGAGGTTTTTGCCAATCGAAAAAAATTATTAGAGGTCAGCGGCAATCCGTCCATTTATGTGGTGGATGTAAATGGAAAAATAGTAATTGAGAATCGTTCAAGTAATCACCTTAATGTATCTTCATTTTCAACTGCACTGCTTAATAGTAAGGATGAAGTGAAACAATTAAACAATATTGGTGGCAGAGATTATTATTTGGTTAAGCGGCCTATGATTGTGAATGATACGGTGATTAGTTGGATTGTCGTTATGCAATCTGAGGATGAGTTAACTGCAGTAGATCAGGAATACAAATTACTTTTGATTATGATTTTAAGTTTGGCCTTGCTCGGATGGGTTGCGATTTACTTTTTATCCAAAAGACTGGTTAAGCCGATTGAGAATGTAGCTGAAGCAGCTAAGCAGGTTCAAAAAGGAAATTATAATATTGAACTTATTGAAGAGGTAAATGAACAGGAAGTTTATGATTTAGTCCATTCCTTTAAGGAAATGGCTATTAAATTGGAGCAGCTTGAAGCTATGCGAGCTGAATTGCTGGCAGGTGTAACACATGAATTAAAGACGCCTGTAACGTCTATCAGCGGTTTGCTTCAAGCCGTTAATGATGGAGTTGTAACAGGGGAAGAAGCAAAAGAGTTTCTGGCCATATCCTTACAGGAAACGACTCGTATGCAAAAAATGGTGGGAGACTTATTGGAGTTCAACTCCTTTACAGCCAATGCCATCCCTGTTAACAGAGAGTCTGTAAAAATTGGTGAGGTCATTAATGAAATGATTTACCAATGGGATATTGTGCAGGATGATCAACTTGTTAAAGTTACTGTACAGCAACCAAAAGAAGATATGGTAGTATCGGCGGACCCTCTGCGATTGCAGCAAATTATGATTAATCTCTTGAATAATTCCAAGCATGCTATTCAAGGAGAGGGAACGATAGAGGTCCGTATTTATAAATATGATGAGGATCATGTCGCAATCGATGTACAGGACAGCGGTTCGGGAATCCCGCTTGCCGAGCAGGATTTAATATTTGAACGTTTTTATCGAGGAGAAGATAAAAAATACAAAATCCGCGGTCTAGGACTAGGACTCCCATTCAGCAGAATGCTCGCCAATGCAATGGATGGAGATTTGGTATTAACGAATAGCAGTGAAGAAGGTACAACGTTTACCATAGTGCTGAAGAGCCTCGTTTAAGGAACGAAGACTAAAAGCGCCACTTCCTGTGGCAACGTCTTTGTGACCTACATCCTGTAGGCCCCCAGAACATAATGATTATGTTTAAAAGCTGCCAAAGAACAGGCAGCTTTTAAATTTTTTAAGAGGAGAAAAGATTTTGACATTTTGTTGACACATACAGTTAGTAAATTAGATAGTGAGAAGAGCAGAAATGCAATTATTCTACAATTATCGTAATATATTAAATAGACAGTTTAATGAGTGAGGAGAGGAATTTGGATGGAAAACAATAACCGTCGTGATTATGATGATTTTGATAGACCAATAGATACTGCTAATCAGGATAATATTCAGATTCCTGCATTACCAGATGAGAAAGATATTGAAACAGAAATTATTTCATATCGTGGATATCATGAACTAAGCTCTGCCAAGGAAGAAGATATGACAGATGAAAATAATGAACAAGTAAATGAATGCGTGGAAGTACAACCGCTTCAAGCATCTGATGATCAAGCAGAGGTTAGATCTACAAGAGAGAAGAAAAAAAGGTCCAGATGGCTGACACCAGTCATTACCGCAATTCTTGGTGGAATGGTGGCACTTGGAGCAGGTTCTTACTTAGGTTTTGTTGATTTATCAGGCGTACTGCCAGGTGATGATGGACCTGTTAAAACAGCCATTGCTACAAATGATAAGGTAAATGATGAGGATGGCCTGAAGATTGTTGACTCTACGAAAACAACCTCTGAACTAATTCAAATGATTGAGGAGGTTTCTCCTGCGGTTGTAGGTATAGTGAATATACAAAACTCATCTAATTACTATGACTACCGCCAACCAACAATCAATGAGGAGTCCAATAACAGCCAGGAGAGCGGGACTGGTTCTGGGGTTATTTTCAAAAAATCGGGAAAAGATGCATTTATTGTGACCAATAATCATGTTATTGAGAATGCAGATACTATTGAGGTGTCCTTGGCAGAAGGTACAAGGATAACGGCTGAACTGGTTGGAACAGATCCATTAACAGACTTGGCGGTATTAAAAATTGATGGAAGCAAAGTGACAAAAGTAGCCGAATTCGGAGACTCTGAAAAGCTAAGTGTTGGTGAACCAGTGTTGGCAATAGGTAACCCTTTGGGTCTTGACTTCTCGGGGTCCGTAACCCAGGGAATTATCAGCGGATTGCAGCGTACAGTAACGGTTGCTACATCTGCTGGTGAATGGGATATGGATGCAATTCAAACGGATGCAGCTATAAACCCTGGGAACAGTGGCGGAGCGCTTGTCAATTCCGACGGACAAGTTATTGGTATCAACAGTATGAAAATATCATCTGAAGAGGTTGAGGGAATAGGGTTTGCTATTCCAAGTAAGGATGTTTCAGATATTGTGAATGACCTTCTTGCCGATGGAAAAGTACAACGTCCATATATTGGTGTAGGCTTGCAATCTATATCCGAAATACCTCAATATGTATTGCAGCAACAATTGAATCTTCCTTCCGAGATAACAAGTGGAGTGTTAGTAACTCAGGTGGAAACCGGTTCTCCCGCTGCTGAAGCAGGTATAGAGGCTAAGGACGTGGTAGTGGCAATCAATGATGCGGAAGTCACTACACTTGGGGAGTTCAGAAAATACTTGTATTCTAATGCTGCAAATGGAGATAAGGTCAAAATCAAGCTTTATCGAAATGGGGTGGAGAAAACCGTATCTGTTACAGTAACGGAGAAATAATAACTGAGAATAACTGTCGACTGCCTTGCCCCCTTGGGTAGAAGACATTATTTAAATAGATGAAGATTTCGCTTTGAAGCCTTATTTTAAGGCTTCTTTTTTTTTTGCATTTATGAGCAAGTTGGTATTTTCGTGTACATATATATAGAAGAAAAGATATGAGGGAGATCAAAATGGGAGTGTCGTACTGTCCTAAACGGAAAATATTCCATTTGCAAGCTGGTGAAATGAGCTATGTGATAAAAATCTATCATCAAGCATATCTGTCTCATTTATATTGGGGGAAAAGGATCAAGGATGTGAATGAAAGCAATCAATTACAGTTTAAGTACCGATTGTTCTCTCCACAACCAGAAGGGTTTGACAGAACGTTTTCCCTTGATACGTTGCCTCAGGAATATCCAGCAAACAACACTGATTTTCGTACGCCGGCCTATCAAGTTCAATTTTCGGATGGTTCAGCCGTTACTGATTTAAAATATAAACATTTTCACATATATAAAGGGAAACGAAAATTAACCGGGTTACCTGCTACGTACATTGAAGAAGAAGAGGAAGCAACCTCTATAGATTTTACCCTTATGGATAATCAAACGGGGCTTCAGGCGATATTGACGTATAGTACATACGAGCAATCCAATGTGATCACTCGGTCAGTCCGGTTTATAAATCATGGAGATAACCCAGTATGTATACTTAAAGTCATGAGTGCTTCTGTTGATTTTAGAGAAAGCGAATTTGATTTGCTCACTTTATATGGCGCCCATGCGAATGAATGTAATCTATCGAGAAAACGTTTAACAGCCGGAAGCCATCTCATCGAGAGCAGACGTGGGGCCAGCAGTCATCAGCATAATCCCTTTATGTGCCTGGCAAAGCCAGATACAAATGAAGAGTATGGAGAAGTATATGGGTTCAGTCTGGTTTATAGTGGGAATTTTAGAGCGCAGGCTGAGGTTGATCAGTATGAAACCACGCGCCTTTCCATTGGTATTAATCCCTCTAATTTTAGTTGGCATTTGGGGAGAGGAGAAATCTTTCAAACACCGGAAGTCGTTATGGTTTATTCTTATAAGGGTTTCAGTGACATGTCGAGAACTTATCATGAATTATATCGCTTTCGATTGGCGAGAGGGCAGCACAGAGATTGTCTGCGGCCAGTATTGTTAAATAACTGGGAGGCTACGTATTTTAAATTTGACTCTGACAAGCTTTTAAAGCTTGCACGAGAAGGTAAGGAGCTTGGGATTGAATTATTTGTCCTGGATGATGGATGGTTCGGAAAACGTAACAACGCCAAAACTTCTCTTGGAGATTGGTATGTAAATAAGCAAAAATTACCTGGCGGGTTAAAAAAGCTGGCAGAGCAAATTAATCAGCTTGGGATGAAATTTGGGCTTTGGTTTGAACCTGAAATGGTATCTATGGAAAGTGACTTATATCGAAATCATCCCGATTGGTGCATTCAAGTGCCCAATCGCCCGAAATCATTAGGACGTAATCAATTGGTCCTCGATCTAACAAGAGCCGAGGTATGTGAGTACATTATTGAATCGGTTTCAAATGTCTTATTATCTGCTCCTATTAGCTATGTGAAGTGGGATATGAATCGACATATGACGGAAGTGGGGTCACTTGCTTTACCTATAGAACGCCAAAGAGAAACAGGGCATCGCTACATTTTGGGACTATATTATATATTAGAGGTATTGACTAGCCGCCATCCAACGGTCTTATTTGAGAGTTGTTCAGGGGGAGGGGGAAGATATGATCCAGGAATGCTGTTTTATATGCCTCAGGTGTGGACGAGTGACAATACAGATGCTGTCTCAAGGTTGAAAATCCAGCACGGAACAAGCCTTGTGTATCCGCCGGTGACAATGGGAGCTCATGTGTCAGCAAGCCCAAATCATCAGGTGCATCGTCACACTTCTTTAAACATGCGTGGACATGTTGCTATGTCAGGAAATCTAGGATACGAGCTGGATTTTACCAAACTGAGTCAATTAGAAAAGAAAATGATTAAAGACCAGATTTCCTTGTATAAGGAAATTCGTTCGATTATACAATTTGGCACGTATTATCGATTACTTAGCCCATTTGCAGGAAATCAGGCAGCTTGGCAATTTGTCAGTCAAGATTTATCTGAAACGGTTGTGATGTATTTCAGAATGATGGCACAGCCTGCAGAACCGTTCCATATTCTGAGGCTCAGGGGGTTAAATCCCGAGAAAGAATACCTCGATAAACATACATCCTTAATATATGGTGGAGATGAATTAATGTATGCAGGACTTTCTATCCCGGAAATGAAGGGGGATTATTGCAGTATGTTTTGGAGGCTCGCCTTTGAAGGTTACGAAAAGATTAATAATATAGAGTTCTAGCTTTTATGAGTTTAGATTAATATACTGAGACTTCTAAAAATAATAATTTACTTTGGATATATTTTCCTCTAAACTTCAAGTATAGATGTATTTAGAAGGAGAATCAGATGACAAGTGAATTCATTGCAAAGTTATTTATTAATCTATTTACCATTCTGATTATTATTCAATTCATTTACTTTTGGCATGTTAAATATGGGGTACTTGGAGTGATTAATCCTTTAATCGTTGGAATTGGTCAAGCGATTGCGATTCTTGTTAATATTGTATTCTTCACTGCTGAATCACCTCCTGGCATTCAGATCATGAATTTTAGTTCTATATCCATTGTTATCGGTATATTTTATGGTGGGTATGCAATCGGTATCAGTTTATACATGCTGACATTTACTGCGTCTATCCTTTACACCTCTTCATTTGAATGGTTTCACTTTTTTTCAGGCATGTTTGTCCTTTTCTCTGCAATGGTTATGAGAAAGCAATACTTCAAACTAATGACCAGGCAGCGTTTAGTTGCCTCCTTTGTAACGGCGCTTATTTCCTCTTTGGCTATTATGGAGATTTTTACAATTATAATGATTAACGATATTAAAACACTAAATCAAATTTTATATGTTTTCTTGTATATAACTGGAACGGTCTGGCTTGTTTATTCAATAGAAAGGCTAGAGAAAAACAGAAACTTTAAAAGTAAATTGATTGATACGGAAAAGATGCAGTCTGTCAGTCATTTAGCAGCCTCAATTTCACATGAAGTTCGTAATCCATTAACAGCCACGAAAGGATTTTTACAATTATTAAGAAGTGATGAGAATCTTACGAAGGAAAAAAAGGAGCAGTATATTGATATTGCGCTATCCGAATTGGACCGGGCTGATAACATTATTAAAGATTTTCTGGCGTTTGCTAAACCGCATATTAACAGTAAAGAAGATATCAATATTCAAGCAGAGTTGAATAAAGTAGCTGATATTGTTCAGCCGCTGGCTACTATGCGAAATGTACATATTCAGATTGAAGTAGCTTCCTTTATAGTGAGAGGAGAAAAGCAATTATTTCAGCAATGTTTCGTTAATATCTTAAAAAATGGAATCGAATCAATGGGTCATGGGGGTTCTCTTACAATCAACACGGATCATAAGAGAAAAGGTGTAGATATACATATCATCGATACGGGCATTGGTATGACCAATGAACAATTAAAGCGTTTGGGCGAGCCCTATTATTCAACAAAAGGGGTAGAAGGAACAGGTCTTGGAATGATGGCGGTATATCGGATAATTGATTCGATGAAAGGGTCAATCCGTGTAAAAAGCAAGCCTGGTGAAGGGACAGCCTTTACCATCTATTTTCCGGGACAAGAATAAATAACTCCATAAATGGAGAAGACCTGAAGGGTTATAGCCCATTCAGGTCTTTTTATGCCTTTAATCAACATGGTATAAATCAGGCGGTATCCCATCAAGAAATGGACTCATTTCATCACTGCTAACCAGATAGAGTTCGTGCATAGCTCTTGTACAAGCCGTATAGAATAATTTTCTCTCCAATTCGCGGCTATAGGTTTCTTTTGATGCATCAAAAATAATGACAGCATCGAATTCAATTCCTTTTGATAAATAGGAAGGCAGAATTAATATTCCCTTATTATACGAATAGGTGTTTTTTTGCATGAGCTGGACATCGAGGTTTTTTGATAATTCTACGTAGGCATTCCGAGTTTCTTCTTCTGTTTTGCATATAATCGCAATGGTTTGATGACCAGCGTTCTCCAAAGAAGCGATCAGATTCATTATTTCCTGGGTCCGTTCTGAATTGTTATTTACGATTTTTATTGTAGGTTTTGGCCCAGTTCTATTAAATGGCTCAATTTGGACATTGCCCAAAATTTCCTTCGTAAAGTCAACAATTTGACGGGTTGATCGGTAGCTCTTTGTCAGAACCATCTTCTCAAAGCTCTCTGACTCATACAGCTCATTAGACAGAAGGGTTGGCGCATTCATCGAATGAGCATAAATAGCCTGATTAAAGTCGCCTAAAATGGTCATTTTACTATTTGGAAAAAGTTGTTTAAGAACAGCAAATTGAAATGGCGAATAATCCTGTGCCTCATCAATAAATAAGTGCCGGATAATATTATTAGTTTTTCGCCCCTCCAATTGTGCCTTTAAATAAATATAAGCTGTTGCATCTTCATTGGCTAATTGGTTTTGTTTGCATTTGTCTAAGGTGTAATCACAAATCCTTGGCCATGATTCAGGATAATCTGCATCATTGATATATTTATAGCCATTAAGGAAGAAGTTCTTATAGATAGCTTTTACATGGATAAATTTTAGATTTTTAATGGCTTTTTTTATTGGATTAAAATATTTACGAACTAATTTTTTTGCCAATTCATCTTTCTCGTGTTCAAAATCATTAAATGTGTCCTCTGACAAGCGATCTTTTGCCTGAATCTCCAAATAAGTCTCGGTATATTCATCTGTTTCAAGTAACTCTAGTTCATCTTCTACCCATTCTTTTTTATATTCGAGTTTTTCTTTTTGATCCAGCTTTTGTAAAAGCCAATCCTTCACGGTCTGCATATGAAGTTGGATAGGACTCCTGTTATCAAGAGAGTAAAAGTATTCCGCAATTTCACTTGCCGAAATAAGTGTTTCACCGCGAAAAGAAATTGTTTTAAATTTTAAATCCTGTCGACTGAGATGATGAATATAGGCATCTATCAATTGTTTATACTGCAAATGGGATTTAAAACGAATTCCTTCAAGTCGAGCCTGGTAATATTCATCCTGTTCATTTTTCAATACGTATTCCATTTGCTGAAAAGGATCCTCGATATCAAATTCGTTACCTACATACTTTTCGATATAATCCTGAAAAGTAATTTGTTGCATGTTTTCTTCACCTAAATTAGGCAGAACAGTGGCTATATAGCTGTTGAATAAGGGATTTGGAGAAAATAATAAGATATGATCTGATTTGATCTTCCCAAAATAACGATATAGTAAAAAAGCCACGCGCTGAAGGGCAGCCGAAGTTTTACCGCTTCCGGCCACACCCTGGACGACCAAATACTTACTTTGTACGTTACGAATAATTTTATTTTGCTCTTTTTGAATCGTTGCAACAATATTCTTCATTTGATTATCCGCACGGGTGCCAAGAACTTCTTTTAAGAGTTCATCCCCTATTGTTAAGCCGGTATCAAACATACTTTTAAGCTTTCCATTTTTGATGATATATTGTCTCTTTAGCTCCATCGTGCCCGTGATGGACCCTTCGAGTGTTTGATATTCAGCGGGTCCGGGTGAGTGGTCATAGTATAGACTCGAGATTGGGGCACGCCAATCATAGATCAGGAAATTTTCATTGTTCTGATCCATTAGAGAAGCAATTCCAATATAGACTTGATCTATTTGTTCTTCACCGTCTTCATGAAAATCAATCCTGCCGAAATATGGGGAGTCTTTAAGTAGGTCCAGTGTTTTTAGTTGCTTCGTAATCTGATGTTGGGTTCTTTCTCTTTCTGACAGTAATTCAGATTGCTGTTTTATGCTCGCCAATGTTTCGACTGCATCCTCAACATTGTCCATATTGACGGTGACATCTTCCCAAAAGGTTTTACGAATATAAATGACTTCATCCTTGAGTCCACCTGATGATTGGTTCAGCTTATTGGCTTTATTCTCAATAATCTTGATAATGGTTGATAGTCGTTGTTCTTCCTGTTGTTTAGCAAAATTTTGTTCGGTCATATCCTGTCCTCCTAGTGATTCGGATATTGATACACAGTCATACTTTCTATAATGGTTGATTTTGGTGAATATAATGAAAGACGGATCAAATTATTCTTTTCCAAACTATAAAATATCAATACCCGGTATCGGTGACATTTAAATCCTGTCATCAATACCGGGTATTGGTGGGTTAAATTACAGTTTAGTTGAATGAACTTCTTTCTGTTGATCTGCATCTTTTTCAAAGAACAGGATTAGAGAAGGCAGTAATAGGCCTCTTACAAGGAATGTATCCAATATAATGCCTATTGCTACAATAAAACCAAAAACAAATAAAACGGCTATGGGCTGTGTCATTAATACAGCGAATGTGGCCGCAAGAATGATTCCAGCGGAGGAAATGACACCGCCTGTATTAGCCACCGCGATTTCTACAGCTTTTTTAACAGGGTGCTTTTCACGTTCTTCTTTGTATCTGGATATTAAAATAATATTATAATCGATACCCAGTGCTACAAGGAAAACGAAAGCATACAGCGGTACACGGGTGTTAATAGCATCAATACCAAATAGGATATCTGTTAAAAATGTTCCAAGGCCTAGAGCTGCCAGGAAGGATAGCAAAATCGTTCCCATCATATAAATCGGCATCTTGAAGGATCTGGTCAGAACAAACAGTAGGACTAAAATGAGTAATGTTTCTGCAATGACAATCACGATAATATCCCGATCATTAATGGTTCGATCGTCCACTTTTGTAGCAGTTTCTCCAGCGAAGTATAGCTCCCCTTCAATGTCTGCATCTTTTAAGAGCTTATCTGATTTGTCTCGTATGGACTCTAAAGCATCTAAGGATTCTAATGCATATGGACTTTCTGAAAATGAAAGGCTGTACTGTAGTGCTTTTCCATCTTCAGTAGCACCTGATTGGCGAATACTTGCCACTAGATTTTGTTCTTCAAGTGTTTTTGCAAGTTTTTCACTTTGGTCTTTTGAAATAGATTGTTCAGATTTAAGTAAAACGGTTGTTGGTGCCAAGTCACCTTTATCGAACTTTTCTTCCACAATCTCATAGCCTTCGCGAGATTGCATATCCTCTGGGAATCCTTTTACTGTATCAAATTCATATTTTATATTAAATATGTTTAAGGCAGAGATAAGTAGAATAGCAAATACAATTCCTCCAGCCATTAAAGGCTTGGTGGTAACAAAGTTTGCAGTTCTGGACCAGAAAGTAGCTTTTGTTTGAATGCTTTCCCCAACCTGAGGGACCTTAGGCCAAAAGGATTTTCGGCCAAATAGGGTAAATAAAGCCGGAACGAGTGTCACTGATGCGATCATGATGATAAACATCGTTGTGGCAAAGGTAGGTGCAAAGCTTTGATAGTCCCCATTTTTAGCTAGGAATAGGACAAGCATGGCAGCCAAAACCGTCCCGCCTGAGAAGAAAACAGGTTCGCCTGTTTCTCGCATCGCCAAACTCATTGCTTCATGCTTGCTGGTATAACGTTTCAGTTCTTCTCGATATCGTGCAAAGACAAATAGAGAATAATCTATTACAGCTGCAAATAAGAGAATGGTCATAATGGAGAGAGATTGCGTGCTCATTTCCAAACCAGCTTTCCCCATTATTCCGAGTAACTGATCTACTACTATATACACAAAACCAGCAGCCAAAAGCGGAATAAGTGCCAATAATGGGGAACGATAAATAACAATTAGCAGGACTAAAATCAATCCAACTGTTGAAAATAATAAGACAAGGTCGGCTTTTGAAAATAAGCCCAATGTATCAGCGGCAATTCCCGCCGGTCCAGTAATCTTGAATGTCATATCAGCAGTGGTATCTTCTACTGCAGCATAGATATCCTCAATACCGGCTTGAATCTCTTTTGACTCAAGTGAGCTTTCAAAATTAAGCGGTACAACAGCTGTTGTTCCATCCTTTGATAAGAATTGTACCTGTGCCTGTGGAGGCAGTGAAGAAAAAGGAACAGCTTCCTTAACTCCTTTTATATCTTCCTTAATGATCACATCCATCGCTTGACTTATTGTCTGCGTGTCTGCTTTTCCTGACTCAGCTGAGAATACTAAAAGGGCTGGGACCCCCTGATCATCTTTAAAATATTTGTTCAGTTCTTCGTTGGCAATAACGGATTTTGCATCATCAGGTAATGTTTGTATACTCGACACATCATAATCTTTGGCACTTGGTGCAAATAAGAATAATCCTAAGGTCACCACTAACCATGCAATTAACGTTATCCACATGCCGCGTTTAGTAGTAACCCTATCTGTTAGTGCGGCTAATAATCTCTTCAATTAAATTCCTCCTTCAGGAAAGGTTATGGGAATTATACGCATACCATAATTTAATTAAATAATTTATACAACAATTTATCAAATTTGATGATTCCTTAAATTGTACTAATATTGTCTGTACACTGAATCGTATTGGTTGAAACATTCCATATAGTAAGATATAAAAAGAATAAATGAGCGTAGAAGGAAAGAAGGTAACAACTTGGAAACAAAGACATGCAGTGAAACAAGAATTGTAAAAACAAACCGTATATTTCCGAGCGATGTAAACGATCATAATACGTTATTTGGCGGAAAGTTAATGAGTGATATTGATATGACAGCTTCACTTTCAGCGACGAGACATAGCCGTAAAACGGTGGTTACGGCTTCAACAGATTCTGTAGATTTTCTAAATCCCATTACAACCCGGGACTCTGTATGTTTGGAGTCATATGTGACCTATACTGGTAAGAGCTCTATGGAGGTATTTGTAAAGGTAATTGCTGAAAATTTAATGAGTGGAGAACGTAAAATTGCAGCCACAGCATTTCTTACTTTTGTTGCACTAGATGAAGGAGGAAGGCCATGTCGTGTTCCAACCATCGTCCCTGAAACTGAGGAAGAGAAGAAACTGAATGAGACAGGGAGCATTCGCGCTGCTAAACGAAAACTTCATCGTATCCAAAGTAAGGAGCTTGCTGAATACATCACAACAAAAAGACCGTGGGAATAACAAGATGTTACTAAAAAGAAATGCAGAAAATGGGACAGCCATAATCTACATTTCTTTTTTTTGATTCCAATCACCAGCTAATGTCTTTTTTTAGCCGATAGGATGTTATAGCCGCGTACTCCCTGACATGTGACTTCAGCCTTGAAATTTTAGGTGTTTTAGCTGGGATTCCAGTTAATTTTAAATCTAGTTTCTCAGCTATTTTGATTGTTCGATAGAGGTGGTAATCATTTGTTACAACGGCACCAGAATTTAGGTGGCTTGGTATAAGTTCTTTAGAAAATGATATGTTTTCTTTCGTGTTTGTCGAAGCATCTTCGAGAATTAATCTGTTGCTTGGTATACCGTATTCCTCTAATCCTCTTTTCATTGCCTCAGCTTCTGAAATATCCTCACCATCTCCCTGGCCACCGGATAGGATTGCCATACATTTAGGATGATTTATTAAAAAGTCAGCCGCAGCATCAATACGGTACTTTAGTGACAGAGATGGTGTTTCACCTTTTACTCTTGCCCCGAGTACAATAATATAATCAATTGTTTTCTCCTGTTCTTGATTTGCGTAGCGATACATATTGAATTGAAGAATGGATATGTAAATAAGTAAGATTATGATAATAGCTGTAAAACTTATCAATAGAATCCTTTTCACCTTTGGCAGCTCCTTTTCAGCATTTCTAAGATAATCATAAAGGAAATATGGAGGGGTGTGTAAAATAAATAGGTAATAATTAACAAAAAGTTCAAAATGTAGGCATTTATTTGAATGGGATATGAGTTATTATTAAGGCAGAAGGATTATATACAAAGTTTTAACCTATAAAGAGGCTCAATCAACGTGTTTGTTTCGTAGAGGTAAGTCACTGGAAAAGGCGAACAAAGTAAAAATATTTATTATATCCTTAAAATTAAATGGAATTGCAGCATAATTCGTGCGAATCATTCTAACCTTACAGATTATGTGAACGAATGTGATAGAGGGTACAGGGATAGAGAAATGAAATATATAGTTGAGTTTCTTGTAATGTTAGAAAACGGAACCTGCACAATCAGCTGATTCGTATTTTATAAGTAACCGATGACAAATGTATTTTAAATTTATCAGCTGTTTATGATTGAGTCTCTTTGTATGTTAACTGAAGGATCCTTCGATTACGGAAATAGAGAAATGAAAAAAGAGATTAGAGGTAGAGAAACTATCTAATCTCTTTTTTTATTTTTATAGAAGGTGATTTAACAGGACATTCTCGATTGTCTATAGAGGCATCAAAAAGGGTGTCCATTTGAAAAAAGTGCCTATTCTTCTTCCTTGTAAATACTGTGTTTCGGAATGGCCATCTCATCAAAATTGGATGCTAGGATGTTAAGCTCTTTTTTTAAATATTCCTCAAGGAGAGGAAGACCATGACCTGTTACAGCAAAGTTTGGATTTAGCTGGTTTAATTGTATGACTGAATCTTTTGCGGCTTTCCAGTCTGTTGTGAAATAACGGGGCGGACCGCTGATTTCTTGTTTTTGAGTAAGGACTTTATAAAGGGATTCCTGTTTTACACCAACAAATGCATCTCCGGCAATCAGGAAGCCGTCATCTTCTCGGTATAATGAAATATGTCCAGGTGTATGCCCAGGCGTATGGATCCATCTCCATCCAGGCATTTCAGGAACACTCCCATCAGCAGGAAGAGGTTGCACTTTATTGCCAAGATCAATGCCGTGATTAGGAAAGAAGCGGGCAATATCCGGAACAAGTCCGCCCTCTGCTTTATAGTCAGGTTCAGGATAATTCTTTTGTCCGGTTAAATAAGGGATTTCCAGCTCATGTGCATATACGGGCACATCCCACTTATCCAGTAATTCTTCGAGTGCACCAACATGGTCAAAGTGGCCGTGTGTTAAAATAATCGCTTTTGGCATACTGCCTTCACCGAACCGTTTGTTTACTGCTTCAATAATTTCGTCATCTGCTTTAGGCATACCGGCATCAATCAGAACAAAATTTTCTTGATTAGGAAGGCCGGCCAATGTCACATTGACAATTTGCGTATTCAGGACATAAATATCTTCTTTTACCTCAATACCCATTCCGCTTGTAGAGGATGTTAAAGGAATATATGTATGACGGAATGTTTGTTTAGATTTATGTTCCATAAAAGATCACTCCTTTAGTCAACTCTGTAAGTAGTATGTACCCTTATTACTTTTCTCATTAACACTAATCATGAAAATAGAAAAAATTAACGGTTTTAAGCTTTCTAACAGATGCGAATGTTTTCTTTTTTGTTCAAATCTATAAAACTGGTACAATTAGAATCCATTAAAAATAGTAAAAAGAAGAACTGTATTGCAGAAAGTGGAATTGATAATGATTTATATGTATAATTATCTTTTTCAGGAATTATATTCTTGATGCCGTGTCAGTTGTGATTTTATCTTGTTCAAGTATAATAAAGAAAATGGCTACTGGCCTAACTAGTAATGAATATGGTGGTTTATCATGTCTAACAATAAAAATTTCACGTCGAGAATAGATTATGGTCTTCTATTTATTGTATTTTTGCTTTTTATAACAAGCTGTATGGCTATATATAGTGCACAAACGACAGGTCAATATGCCGAAAACTTTCTTGTAAAGCAAATTGTCTGGTATATCGTAGGAATCAGCCTTGCATTTGTGATTATGAGATTTGATGCTGACCAAATGAAAAAAATGAGCTGGTATTTATACTTCTTTGGCTTATTTCTATTGATGACCATTATAATTGCACCAACAAGTATTGCTCCAGTTGTCAATGGAGCAAAGAGCTGGTTTAGATTTCCTGGTATTGGTTCAATTCAGCCATCGGAATTTATGAAGGTATTTCTAATTTTGGCGTTGGCGGCTCTTATTCAAAATCATCATTTGAAGCATCGGATTAAAACACTTCAAACGGACTTCATCCTTTTATGTAAAATCGTACTTACTACAGCTATTCCGATTTTGCTTGTCATGAAACAGCCCGATTTGGGTACTTCTCTTGTCATGATTGCGATTATGGTTGGGATGATTTTTGTATCGGGTATCACTTGGAAATTGCTTTTACCGATATTTGGCGGTGGCACACTGTTAGTTGGAGTTATTTTTTACCTCGTTGTATGGCATCCAAATATTATGGAGAAATATTTCCATGTTAAACAGTATCAATTTGGGCGTATATATGCATGGCTTGATCCGTATAACTATACTTCCTCAGAAGGATACCAGTTAATTAAATCACTATTAGCGATTGGATCCGGCACCACATCCGGTAAGGGATTTGGAAATAGGGAAGTTTACTTGCCAGAAGGTCACACAGATTTCATATTTGCTGTCATTGGAGAAGAATACGGATTCCTTGGTTCAAGTATTGTCATCAGCTTATTCTTCTTATTGATCTATAACATGACAAAAATTGGACTTGAAACTAAAAATGATTTTAATACCTATATATGTGTTGGTGTAATCTGTATGCTGACTTTCCATGTGTTTGAAAATATTGGGATGACGATCGGCTTGCTGCCGATTACCGGTATTCCTTTACCATTTTTAAGCTATGGGGGAAGTTCATTGCTCGGCAATATGATGGCGCTCGGATTAATATTCAGCATAAGATACCATCATAAGAAATACATGTTTTCTACATCTTCATAAGGAAATTAACATTGAATACCTCTTGCTGATCTTAAATCGGCAGGGGGTATTTTTTGTTTAATAACAATCTAATATGGCTCAAAATAGATGTTTTTTATGAATGATAAATTACTATTTTATATTTAGTTTAAGAATATGTTACATGGCAGTTATTGTTATTTTTTATTTTATAATAAAGAGATAGTCATATAAAACCACATAAGTGCGAACTATATAAATAATATGTAAAGAAAAGGTGAATGAATGAGACAAAAGTCATATGGAAAATTACCGGGTTTATTTATAGGATATTATCCGGTATTTCTCACTCTGTTTCTCTTGTTATTAGGCTTGAATTTTATAGTAATCCTATTTGATTATGAACATTTGGAATTTGGAACAATCCTCCTCTCTGGTTTATTGATTTTTGTTATTAGTCTTCAATCCTATTACATATCCAGACAGCCAATAAACGTGGGTGATATGGAGAGGGGACAATCTATTAATTCGATTTTATATGGAATCATTATCAGTGATTCCCAAGGGAAAATTATTGATATAAATCGAGTTGGGAGTGAGATCCTTGGAATAGCAGCTGAAAGTGCTTCTTCTGTATCATTGATTGATGGCCTATGGGGACTCGTAGACAGAAATGGAAATCTAATGCATAAAAATGATATCCCAATATCGGTTTCATTAAATACTTGTAAACCGGTTGAAAAAGAAGTTATAGGCATAAAAAATTTCAAATTTCAACAGCCTATTTGGCTCGAAGTTAGTGCCAATCCTGTTTTAAATGCAGATAAACATATAGAAGCAGTTGTACTCGTATTCAGTGAGATAACTGACCAATTTAATTCAATAAAACTATTAAATGAAAAAAATGAACAATTACGGCAAATGTCATTCACAGATTATATTTTAAATATCCCAAATCGACGTTATTTTAATTCTTATTTAACTGAGGTTTGGCTTGAATCTAAAAAGTCTGGAACACCTGTTACATTATATTTAATCGAAATTGATTATACGAAGGAGTATAGGAGAGATCAGGAATTTACCTATAGTGACCAAGTATTAATGGAAGTATCTAAAAAATTATGCGTGGCAGTGAACGGAGAGGGAGTGGTAGCTCATATAGAGGGAAGCAGATTTGCTGTCATCTTTTCAGGACTATTTGGTAAACAAATAAGAGAGTGGCAAGCCGAATTAAGAAATGGGCTTATTCAGCTTGTAGATGAAAATAAATTAGCATCTAATATAATTGATTTCACTGTATCTATGGGAGCGTCTACACGGGTAGCGACAGACAATTTAGATTACTCTATTCTTATAGAAGAAGCAAATGTTGAATTGAATCAGGCAAAAATAAGTAGTGCTGCGAGAATGTAAATGACGTTCCAATTAAACAAATATGTATAGAGTTAAAAAAAGTATGTATTTTAATAATAAATTTATTAAAAATACATACTTTTTTGTTTTTTTATCTACTTTTAATTATTTTAATATAATTTTTTGATAATATTAAAGAAGAGATATTATACATTTTGATAGTAATAGAATAGAAACTATATTCAAATCATACGTATGGTTACTCGCTCCCATACTATATTACTGCAAGGATAAGGTCCAATCGATCAGCATCCGGTATGTTTGTAAAATAATTTAAATGTCAATGGAGTGAAATAAGGTTAAGTAGAATCTTGCCTTAAAGGGATTTTTATATTGTTATCAGCTCTAAACATATTTTGTTTGCAAGCTGAATTTAATAGAAGAATTGATAGTAAACTGAACAATACATATAAGTGGGTGTTCGAATGAAAGCAAAAGCAATTCAATTATTAAGACAAGTTGACCTATTTTCGTGCTTATCAGAAAAAGAGATAAAAGAACTGGAGCCTTTTATATATGAAAGAACATATAAGAAGGGTCAATATCTATTTTTTGAAGGAGATCCGAGACTCAGGATATATATATTGCTTGAAGGCTTTGTTATGCTTGAAAAATCGAATCAACAGGGTAGCTTATTATATACAAGTTACGTCAAAAAGAACACGGTCTTTCCTTATATGGGCTTATTTAAAAATGAGGACTACAATCACAATGCCGTTGCAGAAACAGATATTCGGGTCTTCTATATGGTAGCGGATGCATTCGAAAGTATTGTGGCAAAAAACTCTGCACTTCTTAAAAAAGTAATCCTACAAGTCAATGAGTTGCTTGCGGTACAAGAAAATCGAGTTAAAAACGTTATGACCCCTAGTGCACATGTAAGAGTGTTGAATACGATTGATTATTTAATGAATGATTTGGGTGAAGAAGAATCAGGGGTCATTCGTATTAACTGTCCGATTACAACAACCAAAATTTCTGTTATGTCCGGAACCTCCAGAGAAACCGTAAGTATGGTCGTAAATAAATTAAAGAAGGATCAGATTCTATCCATAAAAGATCGAATGCTTCATATTCATAAACCTGAATATTTTGAAGAAGAAGTTATTTGAGGAAAATTTATGAACTGATTAATTGAAAATCTCTCCATCTCCCTACTATAATAGGAATATTATACTAAAGGGATGGAGGGGTAATGTGATCAAAACTTCCTATCATACACTGGGAGCAGTTATATTTATTTGGGGGTTAGTATTACAACTGAAATGGCCCGGTCAGGATGAAACTATAGGCCATCAACTGTTTCAAGCGTACTCTATTCCTGTTACAGCCGAGATTGGGGTCTCTTATGTTTGGATTGTATCCATTATCATTCAGGTCAGCGGAATCTTGTTATTTTTGAAATGGCTATTTATGGAGCATCCTCAGATTTTAAAGAAATATATGAAATTTGAACCGGTATTCTTGGTTGTCTTATTGTTTGCTATTCCTTTTGTAATTAACAGTCTATTAAGTACTTCTGCCAAAACGTATATTTATGCTGCTGAGAATGGAGCTAATGCTATAGAATATTTGGAAAGCGAATGTACAATAGAAGAGCAGGATGAAGGTAATCTGTATGAATGCAAAATTATACTGCAAAATTATGAGCATCAATCACAGCAGGTAACGTTGCATTTTCCTGTTTCCGATTCGGTAAAGAAAGAAAAACAAGTAACAGCTTATTTACAGGTTCATGAAAAAAAAGAGATTAGAGTGCAATTTACAGCTGATGAATTAGCCGCTTTCGAAGGGGTACCTGAATTTACAATTCAATCATAATGGTCTTAATAGAAAATATCGGAGAACCGTGTATCATAGAAGCGGTTCTCCGATATTTTTTATTGAAGGTTAGCTGGGATTACATTTCCTGCGGTGCTTCCATTCCTAATAAATGCATGCCTTCTTCAAGAACGATGGTAATTGATTTTATTAAAGCCAAGCGATTTTGCAATTCACTGTCATTCTCTAATATGCGTATATGTCCATAATAGCGATTAAATGATTGAGCCAAGTCAATCAAGTATTTAGCAATAACGGATGGCTCCATTTTTTTGAAAGACCGCTCAATCACGGATGGAAATGCCAGCAAATGCTTTACAATATCAAAGCTATATTCATCACTCAAGCCTGCTGATGCACTAGCAGGAGTAAAGGCCTTTCTAAGAATAGAATGGGCACGAGCATTTGTATATTGTAAATAGGGACCAGTTTCACCTTCAAATTTTAGGATGTCTTCGAGCGAGAATTCAATATTATTCATACGGTCATTTTTCAAATCGTTGAATATAACAGCTCCTACGCCTACTTGTCTTGCAACCTCATCTTTGTTATTTAAATCAGGATTTTTATTCTCAATATTCTTACGAGCAAGCTCGATTGATTCGGCCAGCACTTCCTCGAGGAGGACCACTCTTCCTTTACGAGTCGACATTTTTTTGCCGTCTTTCATAATCATTCCGAATGGTACATGTGAAATGTCGTCAGCCCAGTCAAATCCAAGTTTCTTTAAAACAGCTTTAAGCTGTTTAAAATGTAAGGATTGTTCATTTCCGACTACATATACAGCCTTGGCAAAGTCGTAGGTACGGTAACGGTATAAAGCAGCTGATAAATCCCGTGTTACATAAAGAGTCGCACCATCGGATTTTTTGATTAAACAAGGTGTTAATCCCTCTTCCTCTAATTTGACTACCATGGCACCCTGATCTTCTACAAGCAGGCCGCTATTCTCAATTATTTCTATAACCTCTGCCATCTTATCATTATAAAAAGCTTCCCCATTAAAAGAGTCGAATTGAATGCCAAGCAGCTCATATATTTTCTCGAATTCCTTCAGGGATTCTTCTTTGAACCATTTCCATAATTTCGTGGCTTCTTCGTCCCCATCTTCCAGCTTTTTGAACCAGTCACGTCCCTGTTGCTCTAGCTCAAGTTCTGTTTCGGCTTTTTCATGAAAGATAATATATAACTTTAAAAGTTCGCTGATGGGACTCTTTTTAACTTTTTCTTCATTTCCCCAAGCTTTATAGGCTACAATTAATTTTCCGAATTGAGTGCCCCAATCACCAATGTGATTAATTTTAACAGGGGTATAACCGCATTTTTTAATAATATTGGCTATAGAGGCTCCGATTACTGTGGAGCGAAGGTGCCCCATCGAAAAGGGCTTGGCGATATTGGGTGAAGACATATCAATTGCGATATTTTCACCATGTCCAAGAGAAAGTGTGCCGTACTGATGTTGATCAGTTAATATCGTATTCATTACTCTTTCACTGATAGACTTTTTATCGAGGAAAAAGTTAACATACGGTCCAATAGCTTTTACATCCTCATAACGTTCATCCTTTAGTTGGTCAGCTAATGTTACTGCAATTTTCTGCGGAGATTGCTTCCACAGTTTTGCGAGAGTGAAACAGGGAAATGCCAAATCTCCATGCTCTTTGTTCTTTGGGGTTTCGACCAAAGACAAGCATGTTTCAAGATTTAAGTCACCTTTTAGTACTTCATTCATATGAGAAGCTACATCTAGTTTTATATCCATATCCTCAGCCTCCAGTAAAATATAATAAAAAAAGCCCGCCTCTTAAAAATCTTTAAGAGACGGGCTGTAAACCCGCGGTACCACTCTGCTTGTTCTAATGAACCACCTTAACTTTATAACGGAAAAGTCCGGCCCAAACTACTAAAGTTGTTCGAATGAGCATTTCAGAAGGGCGTTCCTTAAAACCATTAATACCAGGCTCTCACCATTCCCGGCTCGCTATAATTTGTATTTTAAGTACTATTCTTCATCATAAATATTATCTTTATTATTTTATATACAAATAGTATAGAAATTCCGAATAGAAAGTCAATACAAAATATTCTTTTGTATGAATATATTGCTCATCTATGCACAAATGAGTATAAATAGAATTATAGAACTTAGTAAAAGGAGTATTTTATTATGAATAAGGAAAAAAGACTCGCTATTATTAAGCAGGTAATTCAGAATAATGAAATTAAAACTCAGGAACAGCTGGTCGAAGAATTATCTAAGCAAGGGTTGCATATTACACAAGCCACCATTTCTCGAGATATCCGGGAATTAAGCCTGGTAAAATATCCATCTAAGACCGGAGGGACGAAGTATGGATTTATCGGAGATCATAAGTACAATGACACAATGAAACTACGTAAAAAAATGCAAGACGCATTATTAAATATTGAAAGAATAGAATATTTTATTATCCTAAAAGTATTACCTGGCCATGCCCACTCATTTGGGGCAATTTTAGATGAACTTGAGTGGGAAGAGAAGGCGGCAACTATATGTGGGAATGATACCTGTATGATTATTTGCCGTACAATCCATCAAGCAGAGGCCCTGGAAGAAAGGTTAAGAACAGTTGCAAATTTATAAGAAATATTTTTTTATATTTCAAGTATGATATGCAAAAAAATATACATAGTTATGCGAAATAATAGGAAATTAAAAATAATTAATTGAATATTCATACATAAACTTTTCTATTTAAAGAGATTTATGTGAGGATTTACACATTTTTTGTGTGTAAAAAATCACAAATCTCTTTTTTTCGTTCCTTTACACTAAAAATGTAAGAAAAATAAGGTGTGCAGGAGGAAAGGCAATATGACAAATCCAATTCATGTTACTTCTGAAATCGGCACTTTAAAAACTGTAATGTTAAAGCGTCCCGGAAAAGAAGTAGAAAATCTTACTCCGGAATATCTGGAGAGACTATTGTTTGATGATATTCCTTATTTGCCGATTATTCAGGAAGAGCACGATTATTTTGCTAATACACTAAGAGATCAAGGAATAGAAGTTTTATACCTTGAGAAGCTTGCTGCAGAATCTCTTACAAATCCTGAAGTGAAAGAGGAATTTGTTAGCCGCATGCTTGAAGAAAGCAATGCAAAGGTACAGGGTACATTTGAAAATCTTAAAGAGTATTTATTATCATTTTCAAATGAAGACATGGTTGACAAAATTATGTCCGGTATCCGCAAAAATGAACTGGAGATCAGCAAAAAAACACATTTGTATGAATTGATGGAAGACCATTATCCATTCTATACAGATCCAATGCCAAACCTGTATTTTACGCGGGACCCGGCAGCAGCTATCGGAAACGGTTTAACAATTAATAACATGCGCGAACCTGCAAGACGCAGAGAGTCCATGTTCATGGAATATATT
Organism: Bacillus sp. z14 (2026); assembly: GCF_058313575.1. Lineage (NCBI taxonomy): Bacteria > Bacillati > Bacillota > Bacilli > Caryophanales > Bacillaceae > Bacillus > Bacillus sp. z14 (2026). The sequence continues at coordinate 123,929 of NZ_JBZFQK010000003.1, read as the reverse complement.
ATCAAGCATCATCCACGTTTTGCTGGTAAAGATGTTCCTGTATGGCTTGACCGTACTTATCATAACCCAATTGAGGGGGGAGATGAACTGGTATTAAGCCCAGAAGTAGTCGCAATCGGTGTTTCAGCAAGAACATCTGCTAAAGCAATCGAAAAATTCGCGCTTAGCATCTTGAATAAACAAAATCAATTCAAGAAAGTAATAGCTATTGAAATACCTAGCTGCCGTGCATTCATGCACCTGGATACTGTATTTACAATGGTAGACTACAATAAATTTACAATGCATCCGATGATTCAGGGACCTGGCGGTAAAATGAATATTTACATCCTTGAAAAAGGCGCTGATGAATTTAATGTAAATATCACACACCGTACTGACATTAAAGAGACTTTAAAAGAAGTGCTTAACTTGCCTGAACTTGAAATCATCCTTTGTGGTGACGGAGATGAAATCGCAGCTCCACGTGAACAGTGGAATGATGGTTCCAATACACTGGCGATTGCACCTGGTGTAGTTGTTACATATGACCGTAACTATATCTCAAACGAGTGCTTACGCAAACATGGTGTAAAAGTTATTGAAATCAAAAGCTCTGAATTGTCTCGTGGCCGTGGGGGCCCACGCTGCATGAGCATGCCTCTAGTACGTGAAGACATTTAATAAAAGATTTAGTTGATTAAAAGGTTATCGTTGGAGGGAGTATATAAAATGATTAAAACAAGACCAGACCTTAAAGGTAGAAGTTTCTTGGCTGAGAAAGATTTCACTGAAGAAGAATTCTTACACATGATTGATTTTGCTGCTGAGTTAAAGGAAAAGAAAAAACAAGGCATTCCTCACCGTTATATGGAAGGTAAAAATATTGCCTTATTATTTGAAAAACCATCAACTCGTACACGTTGTGCTTTTACGGTAGCTTGTACTGATTTAGGCGCTCATCCTGAGTATCTTGGAAAAGATGATATCCAACTTGGAAAAAAAGAATCTATTGAAGATACTGCTAAAGTTTTAGGCCGTATGTTTGATGGTATCGAATTCCGTGGCTTTGAACATGCAAAAGTGGAATCTTTGGCTGAGCACTCCGGAGTTCCTGTATGGAATGGTCTTACAGATTTATGGCATCCAACTCAAACTTTAGCGGACTTCTTAACAGTGAAAGAAAATGTAGGCCACTTAAAAGGCGTTAAATTCGTATACGTTGGGGATGGCCGTAACAACGTAGCAAACAGCTTACTTGTCGGCGGTGCAAAAGTTGGTATGGATGTACGTATCTGTTCACCGGAATCTTTATTCCCAGAAGCATCTATTGTTGAACTTGCTAAGGAATTAGCAAAAGAGTCCCAAGGCCGTGTAACAATCACATCTAATGTTGAAGAGGCAGTATCCGGCGCTGATGTTATCTACACAGATGTTTGGGTATCAATGGGAGAAGAAGACAAGTTCGCAGAACGTATCGCTTTATTAGCTCCATATCAAGTGAATATGGATATGATCAAAATGACTGGAAATGACAACGTGATCTTCTTACACTGCTTACCGGCATTCCATGACTTAGAAACTTCTTATGGTCGTGCGATTCATGAAGAGCACGGATTAGCTGAAATGGAAGTTACAGATGAAGTCTTCCGCAGCAAGCATTCCAAAGTATTTGATCAAGCTGAAAACAGAATGCATACAATCAAATCTGTAATGGCATTGACATTAGGAAATATTGAATAAGTAGATGAGCAGGGAATTGGTTCTACACAATTCCCTGCTACCATTATCAAATTAACGAGGTGAAGAAAAAATGGCAGAAGATAAAAAGATTGGCTTATTTGCCTTAATTGCCATTGTTATAGGTTCTATGATTGGAGGAGGAGCATTTAACCTTGCTTCAGATATGGCTGGTGCAGCTTCTCCCGGTGCAATTATTTTAGGATGGACAATTACTGGTATAGGGATGGTCGCGCTAGCGTTATCTTTCCAAAACTTGAATGATAAAAGACCGGATCTTGATGGTGGAGTTTACAGCTATGCTTCAGCTGGATTTGGTAAATTTATGGGATTCAACAGTGCTTGGGGTTACTGGCTGTCTGCATGGTTAGGTAACGTAGCATACGCTACACTTTTGTTCTCTTCCATTGGTTACTTTATCCCTATGTTTGAAGGTGGACAAAACATAGCTGCAATCATTGGTGCCAGCGTATTGCTATGGGCTGTGCATGCTTTAGTTTTACGAGGAGTTCACTCAGCAACACTTGTAAATACAATAACAACAATTGCAAAATTAGTTCCTATTTTCCTATTTATCATTATTGGTATTTTTGCTTTTAATGCGGATATTTTCTTAGACGACTTCTGGGGAACTGGTGCTGGCTTCAAATTTAGTGATGTTATGTCCCAAACAAAGAGCACTATGCTTGTAACACTTTGGGTGTTCATTGGGGTTGAAGGAGCGGTTGTTTTATCCAGCCGTGCGAAAGACAAAAAGGATGTTGGTAAAGCGACTGTCATTGGTTTGATTAGTACGTTAATCATTTACGTATTAATTAATATTATGTCTATCGGTGCAATGAATCGTGCAGAAGTAGCCGGTTTGGCTAATCCGTCTATGGCATATGTGTTTGAAGAAATGGTAGGTCCATGGGGAGCAACATTCATCAATCTTGGATTAATAGTCTCTGTCCTAGGTGCTTGGTTGGGCTGGACATTGCTGGCATCCGAGATTCCTTACTTAGCAGGTAAGGATAAATTATTCCCTAAATGGTTTGCAAAAGTTAATAAAAATGGGGCTCCGTCTAATTCTTTATGGATTACAAATGGTCTGATTCAAGTGTTCCTATTGACATTCCTTGTATCTGAGCAAGCTTATAACTTTGCATTTTCATTGGCATCTTCAGCTATTTTAATTCCGTATGCATTTACAGCATTCTATCAATTGAAATATTCCTTACAAGATACTGCCGCAGATCGCGTGAAAAACATTATTGTTGGTATTGTGGCAAGTGTATATGGTGTTTGGATGGTTTATGCAGCCGGTATTGGATACTTACTATTAACTATGCTTTTATATGCACCAGGTATCCTGATTTACAGAGCTGTACAGAAAGAAGCGAATATTAAACAAGTATTTACGAAAACAGAATTGGCTATTGCAGCAGCGTTTGTTGTATTTGCCGGTATGGCGATTGTTGGATTGATCAATGGAACTATTTCCATTTAATGAGTTCTAAATACAGACTGATTTTTGGAGGTATTGAATCAACTATGGAAAGAAAAAAAGTAGTGATAGCTTTAGGCGGTAATGCCATTCAATCCGGAGATGCCAGTGCAAAGGCTCAACAGCTGGCACTAGAAAAGACAGCTGAACAGCTTGCAACGCTTGTTGAAAATGGAATGGATATTATCATTTCGCATGGTAATGGTCCACAAGTAGGAAATATCCTTCTTCAGCAAAAAGCGGCTGATTCAGAGAAAAATCCAGCAATGCCACTTGATACTTGCGGAGCGATGTCACAAGGTATGATTGGATACTGGTTGGAAAATGCCATGGACAAAGCCCTAAGCAAAAGAGGAATTCATAAAGATGTAGTGGGCATTGTAACAAGGGTCGTAGTTGATGAAAATGATGGCGCCTTCAAGAATCCTACAAAACCGATTGGTCCTTTTTATACAGAAGAGGAAGCGATGAAATTGATCCAGGAGACTGGTGCTTCCTTTAAGGAAGATGCAGGCAGAGGTTGGAGAAGAGTCGTTCCTTCACCGAAACCGGTCAGCATCCTGGAGCATAAGAGCATTAATAGTCTTGTGGAAAGTGGAAAAATTGTTATTTCTACAGGAGGCGGCGGTATCCCAGTTATGCAATCTGACGACGAGTTGATTGGTGTTGAGGCAGTAATCGACAAGGATTTTGCTTCTGAGAAGTTAGCAGAATTAGTGGATGCAGACTCATTAATTATTTTGACTGCTGTAGACAATATCTACATAAACTACAATCAGCCTAATCAGCAAAAACTGGAATCTATTTCAACCAATGAAATAAAGGCATTGGCTGAAGAAGGTCACTTTGCACCGGGCAGTATGCTTCCTAAAGTAGAAGCTGCTATTCAATTTGCAGAATCAAGACCTGGCCGTACTACTATTATTACATCTCTCGAAAAAGCATTAGATGCATTGAAAGGAAATGCGGGAACGATTATATCTATGCAGGAAGAGACAGTAATGGCATAATGATGAAACACATACCCCAAATCATTAGATTTGGGGTATTTTATGTGCGTTTAATAGGAGCGAAAAAGTACGCCTTGTACATAGTATAAAACAGGTGCAGACTATTTTTTAAACTGGTTATTTTGGCTGTTTACCTTATTATAATGTTTTTCATGGTGCGGACCAGCATTGCCTTTTACACTTGCCGCACTGACTCCTTCTTTGCTTGGATTCTTTTTAAGCTTCGCCATTAAATTCACCTCCAGTAGTAGTTTGACCAAATAAAAACTTTCTAACAAATTACCATTTTTATGGCTTTTTTAATTGCGGAATTTTCGAAAATCTTTTATAGTTAAAGATGTAGGATTTTTATTCCATATTTTTTTGTCATAAAAATGAATGAGTATTCATTCAAATTAAAGGGGGATTAATGTTGAACCTTAAAATTAAAAAAGTAGCTGTACTTGGATCAGGTGTCATGGGTTCAGGGATTGCAGCACATTTAGCCAACATTGGAATTCCGGTTAAGCTATTGGATATTGTTCCAAGAGAACTTACCGCGGATGAGGGAAAAAAGGGGCTAACTCTTGAAGACAAGCAAGTCCGTAATCGATTGGCTCAAATGTCCATTCAAAAACTACTTAAACAAAAACCTGCACCGTTAACCTCCAAGAAAAATTTATCTTTAATTGAGCCAGGAAACTTTGAAGACGACTTGTCAAAAATTAATGATTGCGACTGGATTATTGAGGTCGTTGTTGAAAGACTTGATATTAAACAAAGTGTGTTTTCACAAATTGACGAATATAGAAAGCCGGGCAGTATTATTAGTTCAAATACATCCGGAATTTCCATTGAGGCAATGGCGGAAGGGCGTTCAGAAGATTTCCGCAAACATTTCCTTGGCACTCATTTCTTTAATCCACCTAGATATTTAAAGCTTTTGGAAATTATCCCGACAGAAGCAACATCGCCTGAAATAGTTAAAGCGATGAAACAATTTGGAGAAAATGTTTTAGGAAAAGGGGTTGTAATTGCTAAAGATACCCCGAATTTTATCGGTAATCGCATTGGGACTTACGGTTTATTGGTAACTGTTCGTGAAATGATGGAGCGCGGCTACAGTGTCGGGGAAGTAGATTCTGTAACTGGTCCTTTAATTGGCCGTCCAAAGAGTGCAACCTTCCGTACGCTGGATGTAGTGGGACTGGATACATTCGCGCATGTAGCTAAAAATGTTTATGACAATGTAGATAATGAGGAAGAAAAATCTGTATTTGAAGTACCTGAATTTATGAAAAAGATGCTTGATAACGGCTGGTTGGGAAGTAAGTCAGGGCAGGGATTCTTCCTGAAAAAAGGGAAAGAAATACTGGAGCTTGACCCATCCACTTTGGAATATGTAGAGCGTAAAAAGCTAAAAGCACCTTCGCTTGATATGGTAAAGCAGGAGAAAGGCGCCGCGAGAAAATTGAAAGCGCTTATTTATGCGAAAGATCGTGTCGGTGAATTGCTATGGAATGTAATCAGCCCTACTTTACTCTATTCAGCAGAACTACTTGGCGACATTGCCGATGATATTGTTGCAATCGATCAGGCCATGAAATGGGGATTCGGTTGGCAGCTTGGACCATTTGAAACCTGGGATGCAATTGGCCTAGAGAAATCCGTTGCCAGGATGCAGGAGGAAGGACGCAATATTCCTGAATGGATCACACAAATGATTGAAAACGGTAACACAACCTTCTATAAAGAAGGGGATAACGGAACCCTTTATTATGCAAATGGTGAATATCAAGAGGTTGAAGTAAACGAAAAAATCATAAATCTGAAGTTGATTAAGAAACAAAAAGGGGTCATTAAGAAAAATAGCGGTGCGAGCCTGATTGATATTGGTGATGGTGTGGCTTTGCTAGAATTCCATTCTCCGAATAATGCGATTGGCTTTGATATTATTCAAATGATCAATTATGCAATTGAAGAAGTGGATAAAAACTACAAAGGATTAGTTATCGGAAACCAGGGCAAAAACTTCTGCGTTGGAGCCAACCTGGCCATGATTTTAATGGAAGTACAGGACGACAATATATTTGATGTAGAAATGATTACACGTCAATTCCAGCAAGCAATGATGAATATTAAATACAGCAATAAACCGGTTGTCGCTGCGCCATTTAATATGACGCTTGGCGGAGGAGCTGAAATTTGCTTGCCAGCCGCAAAAATCCAGGCATCATCTGAGTCATATATAGGATTGGTTGAGACGGGTGTCGGTTTGTTGCCTGGCGGAGGCGGAAATAAAGAGCTGTATATTAAACATCTGGATAGCTTACCGAATGGTATTGATTTCGATATTACTAAAGTTGCTATTAAAGTGTTTGAAACGATTGCTACTGCCCAAGTATCTACTTCCGCTGATGAAGCAAGAGAGAATAATTTCCTGAATAGTAACGATGGAATCAGCTTTAATCCGGATCATCAGTTATACGATGCGAAACAGGCTGTTATTGCTTTACATGATACTGGTTATAAGCCACCGGTGCGCAAAAAAATTCCGGTATCAGGAGAACCTGGTTATGCGGCTCTGTTACTAGGAGCGCAATCCATGCTGTATTCAGGCTATATTTCAGAGCATGATTTGAAGATTGCCCAAAAAATTGCCTATGTTTTAGCTGGCGGTAAAGTGCCTTATGGAACAGAAGTAGATGAACAGTATTTACTTGATTTAGAAAGAGAAGCATTTATCAGCCTTATCCAAGAAGGAAAAACACAGCAGCGCATGCAACATATGCTTGTTAAAGGAAAACCATTACGCAATTAATAGATCCGTATTTTGAGTGATTAAGAGGAGGATTGGCATGAGAGAAGCAGTGATTGTAGCCGGAGCCAGAACCCCGGTAGGCAGAGCCAAAAAAGGAACTCTTGCAAATGTTCGACCAGATGATTTAGGTGCATTAGTAGTAAAGGAAACGCTAAAACGAGCAGAAAATTACGATGGACCAATTGATGATATGATCTTTGGATGCGCTATGCCTGAAGCAGAGCAAGGGCTCAATGTGACTCGTAATATCGGTGCCTTGGCAGGTTTACCATACAATGTACCCGCTATAACGATCAATCGTTACTGTTCATCAGGACTGCAATCCATTGCTTATGGAGCAGAGCGAATTATGCTCGGACATTCTGAAACGGTCATTTCCGGTGGGGTTGAATCGATGAGTATGGTTCCGATGATGGGACATGTAGTTCGTCCCAATTCGAAACTGGCAGAAGCAGCTCCTGAATATTATATGGGTATGGGACATACGGCTGAAGAAGTTGCTAAGAAATTTGGGATTACCCGTGAAGACCAGGATGCCTTTGCAGTACGCAGTCACCAAAAAGCAGCACAGGCCATTCGGGATGGGAAATTTGAAGATGAAATCGTTCCTGTTGATGTCACTTTTCGTCAAGTAGGATCAGACAATAAATTAAAAGAGCGCTCCGTTCAATTTACAACAGATGAAGGAGTACGAGAAGGGACAACAACGGAAGTGCTTGCTAGACTGAGGCCTGCATTTTCACTCACAGGAACAGTAACAGCCGGGAATGCTTCACAAACCAGTGATGGAGCAGCAGCGGTATTACTGATGGATCGGGAAAAAGCCGAGGCGGATGGCTTCAAGCCACTTTTAAAATTTCGTTCTTTTGCAGTCGCAGGAGTGCCACCGGAACTTATGGGAATCGGTCCGGTAGAAGCAATTCCTAAAGCTCTTAAACTGGCAGGCTTAAGTTTATCTGATATTGGATTGTTCGAATTAAATGAAGCGTTTGCTTCCCAATCCATTCAGGTAATTCGTCAACTTGGATTGGATGAGGAGAGGGTGAATGTAAATGGCGGTGCCATTGCATTAGGACATCCACTTGGGTGTACTGGAGCTAAATTAACCTTGAGTCTCCTTCACGAGATGAAACGACGAAATGAGCAATTTGGAGTCGTAACGATGTGTATTGGCGGAGGAATGGGCGCGGCTGGAGTATTTGAATTATTAGCATAAAAAGTTATAAGCGATGAGATGATTGGCAACGAGAGCCCAGTCATCTCTAAATAAGGGGGAAGAAAAATGGCTAATCAAACAGAAGAAGTGTTAAAAGGCGGAGCGTTTTTAATTGAGGATATTGAAGCAGAGAATATGTTTACACCTGAGGACTATACAGATGAGCATAAAATGATTGCAAAAACGACTGAGGATTATTTAGTAAATGAAGTATTGCCTCAGGTGGAATATTTAGAGGATCATGAGTTTGACCGTTCTGTAAAACTATTGAAACAAGCTGGAGAACTGGGTCTATTGGGCGCAGATGTACCGGAGGAATACGGTGGATTAGGCTTGGATAAAGTTAGTTCCGCCCTTATTTCAGAAAGACTATCCCGTGCAGGAGGCTTCTCTATTTCTCATGGAGCACATGTTGGTATTGGTTCCTTGCCAATCGTTTTGTTTGGTAACGAAGAACAAAAACAAAAGTACCTTCCATTATTGGCTACCGGGGAAAAGCTAGCAGCCTATGCCTTAACAGAACCAAGCTCAGGCTCTGATGCACTTGGCGCAAAGACAACAGCAAAATTGAATGAAGCAGGAACTCACTATGTCTTAAATGGTGAAAAACAATGGATTACAAATGCAGGCTTTGCTGATGTATTTGTCGTATATGCAAAAATCGACGGTGACAAATTCTCTGCATTTATCGTAGAAAGAGAGTATCCAGGTGTGTCTACTGGACCGGAAGAAAAGAAAATGGGGATTAAGAGCTCTTCAACTAGAACATTAATTCTTGAGGATGCAGAAGTACCTGTTGAGAACCTATTGGGAGAAGCAGGAAGAGGTCATGTAATTGCCTTTAACATTTTGAATATCGGTCGTTATAAATTGGGAGTAGGAGCTGTTGGTGCTTCCAAACGAGGATTTGAATTAGCTGCTACGTATGCTAATCAACGCCAACAGTTTAAAACACCAATCTCTTCATTTAATTTAACAAAAGAAAAGCTCTCTACAATGGCTTCCAAAATATACGCAGCTGAAAGTTCCGTCTATAGGACAGTTGGTTTATTCGAGGAAAGAATGAGCCGCCTAAGTGATGAAGAAGTAAAAGATGGGAAAGAAGTAGCAAAATCAATTGCTGAATATGCAATCGAATGCTCCTTAAATAAGTTCTTTGCTTCCGAGGTTTTAGATTATGTTGTGGATGAAGCGGTTCAGCTTCATGGAGGCTATGGATTTATGGCTGAGTATGAAATTGAAAGAATGTACCGTGATTCTCGTATTAACCGTATATTTGAAGGAACAAACGAAATTAACCGTCTGCTTGTACCAGGTACATTCCTGAAAAAAGCTATAAAAGGTGAATTGCCGTTATTACAAAAAGCACAGGAGCTGTCTGAAGGACTCATGATGCTTATGCCTGAAGAGCCAGGTACAGAGCCGCTTGATCAAGAAAAACATCTTGTGAAAAATGCTAAGAAGATTGGTATTATGATTGCAGGATTGGCTGCGCAAAAATATGGTACTGAGCTGGAAAAAGAACAAGAAATTCTTGTTAATATTGCGGATATTGCTTCTTTCGTTTATGCGATGGAATCAGTTGTTCTTCGTACAGAAAAAGCAATCAAAAAAGATGGCTTAGAAAAGAACAAACAAAAACTTCTTTATACTCAAATCTTCTGCCAGGAAGCATTTGGCGAAATCGAGAAGCATGCTAAAGAAACATTAGTGGCAACAGAAACTGGTGATACATTACGTATGATGACATCAGCTTTACGTAAATTCACACGTTTCACACCAATCAATGTAATCGCACTTAAACGTGAAGCTTCAGAAAAGTTAGTTGATGCTGAGCGTTACACTGTTTAATCCTTTATACTATGGAGGCCTGGTGAAAACCAGGCTTTTTCTTTTCCCGCTATGTTAGACCTGTTACCTTTTCTAGAGCAGAAGTATATCCGTTTAAGATAGATGAAAAAATGTGGTATGCTTCAATTGAGGTGATAAAACGATGATTACATTATACTGGTATCCTAAATGCGGGACATGCAGAAAAGCAAAGAAATGGTTTGATGAAAAGGGAATATCCTATCAAGAAGTTGATATAGCGCAAAATCCTCCATCGAAAGAAGAGCTAGAAATAATTTATCAAAAAAGTGAATTGTCTCTTCAGAAATTTTTTAACACAAGTGGGATGAAATACAGAGAACTTGGGTTAAAAGATAAAGTGAAGGATATGTCTGAAGATGAAATTCTTACCTTGCTTGCATCAGACGGGATGCTAATCAAGCGCCCAATCGCATTTGATGGAGAAAAAGTAACAGTAGGATTCAAAGAGGTAAATTACCAGAAAATCTGGGCATGAAACAATTGTCAAATAACCAGTTTGATGTCATGATAAATAGGAACCATACATACATTTTGGGGGGATTAAATCATGAGCATTCCAGCGGGATTACGTTATACAGCTGAGCATGAATGGGTTAAACAAGAGGATGGTAAGATTCGAATTGGAATAACTGATTTTGCTCAAAAAGAATTGGGAGACATCGTATTTGTGGAACTACCGGAAATAGGTGATCAATTGACCCGTAATGAACCGTTTGGCAGTGTAGAATCAGTTAAGACAGTATCTGAATTGTATGCGCCAATCAGTGGGACAGTTGTTGAAGTAAATGAAGAATTAGCGGATAGTCCAGAATATGTTAATGAATCTCCATATGAAAAAGCATGGATGGTAGTTGTTGAACCATCCGAAATCAGCGAATATGATGAATTAATGGATGCTGGCCAATACGAAACAGCGACTAAAGAAGAGTAGTCAATAGAGGGGAGAAGTTTGGGGTCATTCGTCAGCTTCTTTCCTTTTTATTATGTTTTTAGATCAATTGTTACTTTCCACTATGTTAGGGTAAGATACATATAATGAAAAAGACGAAGGCAATTGTCCAATCACATAGAACGTACTCTCCTAATAAAAGGTGATCAATCATGCAGGATGCTCAAAGTGAGAAAGTAATTATTGTGGAAGGTTCTACCGACCGCCAAAAAATACAATCTGTACTTAACGAATCTGTCGATATAAGATGTACAAATGGAACCATCAGTCTATCGAAAATGGATGAATTAGTAGACGAACTTGAACAGAGAGACGTGTATATTTTGGCTGATGCAGATGAATCCGGAGAAAAGCTGAGAAAACAGTTAAGACAAGAAATGCCAAATGCATCTCACATATATATTGATCGTACATACCGTGAAGTTGCTAATGCGCCAAGATATCATTTAGCAACGGTTCTTTTGGCAGCCAATATAGATGTAAAAGCCGAATTTTTAAAACAAATGAAGGATGTAATGAAAAATGAACAATCAAACCACGATAAATAAAGCGATCTATACTTTTACTCCTCTTTGCGGAACATGTCAATTAGCAGGTAAAATGCTTGATATTGCAAAGGAAGTCCTCCCAAATGCCTCTTTGGAAAAAGTCAATCTTAACTATGCTAAGGAACTTGCAGAAGAATATCAAATTCAAAGTGTACCATGCCTCATTTTAATCAAGGATAACCAGCTAATCGAGAAAATCTATGCCTTCCACTCAGTTCCCTATCTTGTTGATCAATTAAAGAGAATTACAGAATAAGAGCAGTTATTTCTCAGGAAATATGTCGATGAATATTTAACTAGAATCTTTTAAAGGTGCTGTTTCTATTTTACGCTGTCTATGTCAGAAGTTTTAATTGATTTGTAGAATTCTCTATAATAGCCTGTAATCTCAACCGATTAGACGATTGTTAAGTGGCTAACTGGAGGCATTTATTATAGTAAAAGAAGCTCCTCGTTATTTAATTCAAAAATTCTGAATAATCAATTGACTCATATTTTTCCATATGCTATAGTTTTAACAACTTAATACTTGGTTCTTATCAAGAGAGGTGGAGGGACTGGCCCGTTGAAGCCCGGCAACCGGTATTTTTATAATACACGGTGCCAATTCCTGCGGATACAAATAAATCCGGGAGATAAGGAGAGATGGAAAATGCCTGCCTCTTCTTATGTGAAGAGGTTTTTTCATTTACTCACTTCTCTACTTAAAATGAAATGGAGAGATGTAGAATGGCAAATGAAGAAAAGAAGTATCGGTTTGAAACAGTAGGTATACACGGAGGGTTGCAGCAGGATTCGGTAACTGGAGCGAGAAGCGTGCCGATTTACCAGACGAATGCTTATTTATTTAAAGACACAGATCATGCTGCGGATTTATTTGGATTAGCTGAGACTGGCTATATTTATACTAGAATCCATAATCCAACTTCAAGTGTATTCGAAGAACGTATAGCAGAATTAGAAGGTGGCATTGGATCTTTAGCGGTATCAAGTGGTGCTGCAGCTATAACACTCTCAATCCTAAATATTGCGGGAGCAGGTGATGAAATTATCTCTGCGTCCACTCTATACGGCGGAACCTACAATTTATTTGCCAATACTCTCCCTAAGTATGGTATTAACGTAAGGTTCGTGGATCCAAGTGACACTGAAAATTTTAGAGAAGCGATTACATCAAAGACCAAAGCTATTTTTGGAGAAACGATTGGAAATCCAAGCCTGCAGGTTCTTGATATTGAACGGGTGGCGGAAATTGCTCATGAAGCTGGAATTCCGTTAATCATTGATAATACATTTGCAACTCCTTATTTATCCCGTCCGATTGAGTTTGGAGCGGATATCGTCGTACACTCAGCTACGAAATGGCTGCTTGGAAATGGAACCACATTAGGCGGGGTCATAGTCGATGGAGGGAAGTTTGACTGGAATTCATCTAAATTTCCGGGCTTTACTGAACCCGATCCAAGCTATCATGATCTGATTTACAGTGAAGCAATTGGTGCAGCAGCATTTATTGTGAAGGCCAGAGTTCAGCTGTTGAGAGATTTAGGTCCTTCCTTAAGCCCGTACAATGCCTTTCAATTTATTCTCGGATTGGAAACTCTGCATGTGAGGATGAAGGAGCATGTAGCCAATACGAGATTAATAGTTGACTATTTAAAACAGCATCCGGCTGTATCGTGGGTCTTGTATCCAGGAGATTCAGATCACCCTGATTACGAAAAAACGAAGAAATATTTACCCAAAGGTGCTGGAGCAGTCGTTGTTTTTGGAATAAAGGGTGGACGTGAGGCAGGTAAAAAACTGATTGATTCCGTTGAACTGTGGTCCCATGTGGCCAATGTGGGAGATGCAAAGAGCCTAATTATCCATCCGGCAAGCACGACTCATCAGCAACTAAGTGAAGAGGGATTAAAAGCATCAGGTGTACAGGAGGATTTAATCAGACTGTCTGTTGGAATTGAACATGCAGAAGATCTAATTGAAGAATTGGAGCTTGCGATTGAAAAAGCAACAGGTATAGCTTCCACTGAGGTGGTTGTGAAATAAATATTGAACATGCTATGCAGACTTTGGTGTTGACAGTTCTTTCTTCAACATGATAGGATAGCAGACAGTTAGATTTAATTGAATAGTTTAGTACTCTTATCAAGAGAGGCCGAGGGAAGTGCCCTTTGACGCCCGGCAACCGGCAATCATTTATGATTGAAAAGGTGCCAATTCACACAGGATAATAAATCCTGGGAGATGAGAGAAAGGAACATGTTATAAATAAATCATGCCTTTCTGCCTCCGCAGAAAGGCATTTTTGTTTAACTGAAGTTATTCTTTAATTATAGGTTGATAGAAAGAGCAGGTGAACTTTTCATGATTACATTACGTGATGTATCGAAGACCTTCTCAGGAACATTTAAACGTTCATCAGCTGTCAAAGCAGTGGATCAAGTCTCATTATCTATTGAAAAAGGCGAGATCTTTGGAATTATTGGGTACAGCGGTGCGGGAAAAAGTACCCTCATTAGAATGCTGAACGGTTTAGAGAAGCCAACAGAAGGCAGTGTCTTGGTGGCAGGCAAAGATATGGCTGCTATAAAAGGCGCTGAATTAAGAAAAGCCAGAATGGAAATAAGTATGATTTTTCAACACTTTAATCTCCTCTGGTCAAGGACAGTCAGCGAAAATATAGAGTTTCCTTTAGAAATTGCGGGCGTACCAAGCAAGGTACGTAAAGAAAGAGTGAAGGAACTTGTAAGTCTGGTAGGATTAGATGGCCGTGAAAATGCTTATCCATCTCAGTTGAGCGGCGGTCAGAAGCAGCGGGTCGGTATAGCGCGCGCATTAGCGAACAATCCACAGGTTCTTCTTTGTGACGAGGCGACATCAGCACTTGATCCTCAGACTACAGACGATATTTTGGATTTGCTCGTTGATATAAATAAAAGACTTGGCTTGACAATCGTATTAATTACACATGAAATGCATGTTATTCGTAAAATCTGTCATCGCGTTGCTGTGATGGAGATGGGGAAAGTGGTCGAGAGCGGAAAAGTACTTGATGTATTTAAAAAACCAAATGCTCCGATTACTAAACGATTTGTACAGCAAGTGACTGAGCCAGAAGAAACGAAAGAGACGATTGAGCATTTGCTTGCTGAATATCCGACGGGGAAAGTTGTACAATTATCCTTTATTGGCGAATCAGCTGAAACCCCTGTTTTATCAGAGGTTATCCGCTCTTACAAAATCAATGTAAACATATTACAGGGTAAAATTTCGCAGACTCAGCACGGGTCCTATGGAACGTTATTTATTCATGTAGACGGTGATGCTGCTGAAGTGGCGAAAGCGATTGACTATCTCCACAATCAGGAAATTGGTGTGGAGGTGATTTCAGAATGATGGAAACATTATTACCAAATGTAGTTTGGGAACGAATTTATGAAAAGACATGGGAAACCTTGTATATGACAGGTGTCTCATTAATCGCAACTTTTTTCCTTGGAATTATATTGGGTCTGCTATTATTCTTGACCTCAAAGGGGAATATGTGGGAAAACAAAGTGATTTACGGAATTGTAGGTGCTTTCGTTAACATATTCCGTTCCATTCCATTCATTATTCTAATCGTGTTGTTAATTCCTTTCACAAAGGCATTAGTAGGAAGTATTATCGGTGTCAATGCGGCTTTGCCAGCTTTAATTATAGGTGCTGCTCCATTCTATGCGCGAATGGTTGAGATTGGATTGCGTGAAATTGATAAAGGTGTAATCGAAGCAGCAAGATCGATGGGGGCCACTTCCTTTACAATCATATGGAAGGTGCTAATTCCTGAATCTCTGCCTGCACTTGTTTCTGGTATCACAGTTACGGCAATTGCGCTTGTAGGTTATACAGCGATGGCAGGTATGATTGGTGCGGGCGGACTTGGAAACCTTGCCTATTTGGAAGGGTTTAGCCGCGGACAGACAGATGTCACGATTGTTGCTACTATTTTAGTATTGATTATTGTGTTTATTCTCCAATTTATTGGAGATTTTATAACAAGAAAATTAGATAAGCGCTAGGGAGGAAACCAAAGTGAAAAAGTTATCGTTCATACTTGTTTTAGGATTAACCCTATTATTGGCAGCCTGCGGTGGATCAGGAGATGAATCCAATTCCGGGGACAAAGAACTAAAAACGATTAAAATTGGCGCATCAAATGTTCCACATGCAGAAATATTGGAAGAAGCAGCAACTCTTCTTGAAGAAAAAGGTATTAAACTTGAAGTTGAAGTATTTACAGACTATGTAATGCCGAATAAAGCATTGGAAGATGGCTCAATTGACGCTAACTATTTCCAACACATCCCTTATTTTGAGAGTCAAGTGAAGGATAATGGGTATGATTTCGCCAATGCAGGCGGAATCCATATTGAACCGATTGGTGTTTATTCTAAAAAATACGACAGCCTGGATGACCTACCAAAAGGCGCAAGCATCATTATGAGCAGCTCAGTAGCTGATCATGGACGTATGTTATCTATGCTAGAAACAGAAGGCTTAATAAAGCTAAAAGAAGGCATTGATAAAACTAAAGCAACTGTGGATGATATTGCGGAAAATCCGAAGAATTTAAAGTTTAAAACGGATATTGAAGCACCTATGCTTACGCAGGTTTACAATAATGATGAAGGCGATGCAGTACTGATTAATTCCAACTATGCCATTGAAGCGGATCTTGTACCAGCTGAGGATGCGATTGCATTGGAAAGTGCTGATAATAATCCATACGTAAACATTATTGCTGTTAGATCTGAGGATAAGAATAAGGAAGAAATTAAAACATTGGTTGAAGTTCTTCATTCTAAAGATATCCAGGATTTCATTAATGAAAACTACAAAGGGTCCGTTATCCCATCAAATAAATAATAGACAAAAAAGGTGCAGCTATTCATTTAGCTGCACCTTTTTTATCATATAATAGGTGTATTATAAGATGCTTTTCCAATGAATTATTTTCTTCTCTGGTATTATTTTTCAGGATAATCAAGGATTTCCTAGAAGAAATACGCAATATCACTTTTAAGATGTGCTCAGTGTGGTATATAGACTTTGAGGGTTCTTCTGCAAAGTGATACCCTTATTATAATAAATGGAAAGGAATGATTCATTATCTTTGACAATCAGTTACAGCTTAGAGTAACAGATGAAATGGAAAAAGCGATGAGGCAGGCACATGGAGTTGGCTATGAAGTTTACAGTCAGAATCTTGAAGTGCGTATGAAAGTAGAAGAGAAGCGTGAACGTAGTTATATGAAGAGTAATCAAATCTTAAATGATGTGAATAGAAGAGTACATGGGTAAATGAATCAAGTGATAAAGTGAATAATTCTAAAAGTGATAATCATAAAAACAGGTAGCGGAAGAAAAATCAATTTCTCCTTCTACCTGTTTTTATGTTTTCAATTAGTGCAAAAATGTTACTGCCGTCTTTAAAATCAGGGTGGTTGGTAAAGATCATGCTGGTTCTTTTCTTTCGTGAAAATTAACATTATAATGTCAGTAAAGCTAAGTATTATGTTAAAATATTATGTCCATTTTATGTAATTTTCTCGTTTCAAAAAGTTGAATCTAGATTTGATTTGTTATAAGATTGT
The DNA here is from genome assembly GCF_058313575.1 of Bacillus sp. z14 (2026). Classification (NCBI taxonomy): domain Bacteria; kingdom Bacillati; phylum Bacillota; class Bacilli; order Caryophanales; family Bacillaceae; genus Bacillus; species Bacillus sp. z14 (2026). The sequence goes on along the minus strand of NZ_JBZFQK010000003.1, from coordinate 106,690 downwards.
AATGAGAATAAATTGAGAATAGAAATAATCTAAAACTTTAGATGACTATATATTGGAGGTATAAGAATGGCTGGTTCAGTTCTTACAATTAAAGATTTACATGTTTCAATAGAAGGTAAAGAGATTCTTAAAGGGGTAAACCTTGAAGTTAAAGGTGGAGAAATCCATGCAATTATGGGGCCAAATGGTACAGGAAAATCTACATTGTCATCTGCTATCATGGGTCACCCAAAATATGAAGTAACAAGTGGTTCCATCACAATGGACGGTGAAGATGTTCTTGAAATGGAAGTTGACGAACGTGCTCGTGCCGGTCTATTTTTAGCAATGCAATACCCAAGTGAAATTACTGGGGTTACTAATGCCGACTTCATGCGTTCTGCTATTAACAGTAAACGTGAAGAAGGAGACGAAATTTCCTTAATGAAATTCATTAAAGAAATGGATAAAAAAATGGATCTATTAGAAATGGATCAAGATATGGCTCAACGTTATTTAAATGAAGGCTTTTCCGGCGGTGAAAAGAAACGTAATGAAATCCTTCAATTATTAATGCTGCAACCAGCCATTGCGATTCTTGATGAAATCGACTCCGGTTTAGATATTGATGCGCTGAAAGTTGTTTCCAAAGGAATCAACCAAATGAGAAACGAAGATTTTGGCTGCCTAATGATTACTCACTATCAACGCTTATTGAACTACATTACTCCAGATTATGTTCACGTAATGATGCAAGGTAAAATCGTGAAATCCGGTGGAGCAGAACTAGCGCAACGCTTAGAAGCAGAAGGATATGACTGGATTAAAAAAGAATTAGGTATTGAAGACGAAACAGTAGGAATTGAAGCATAAGCAATAGGAGGATCGTTATGACAATCGAAACTACATTACTCGAAAAAGATGTTGTATCATCTTTTTCAAAAGCACATAGTGAGCCTGCCTGGCTTGAAAGCTTCCGTTTAGACGCCCTTTCTGCCTCAGCTGAGCTACCTATGCCGAGACCTGATAAAACGAAGATTGATAAATGGCAATTAGAGGATATGAAAGTGAACTCCGTTACAAGCGAGACATTTACATCTATTGATGAACTTGCTGAAGACGTGAAAAAGCTGATCAATCCTGATGAGAACAGAAGTTTGTATGTACAACGAAACAATACAGCTGCTTATTTGACAGTATCTCAGGAACTTAAAGATAAAGGTGTTATTTTTACAGATATCAGGACTGCTGCTAAAGAACATCCTGAACTTTTGCAAAAATACTTCATGACTACAAGTGTTCCTGTAAAAACGAATAAGCTTACAGCTTTACATGCAGCACTCTTTAATGGTGGAGCTTTTCTTTATATCCCACGCAACGTGGTTATTGAAGAACCCATCCAGGCTATCTTCATGATTGATAATGCTGAGACTGAATTATATAATCACGTACTTGTTGTTGCTGAAGAGTGCAGCTCCGTAACGTACGTTGAAAACTATATTTCATTGGTTGACGGCAAAGAGACTATTGGAAATATCATTTCTGAGGTTATCGTCGGCAACAATGCGGTCGTTAAATATGGTGCAGTTGATACATTATCTAAAGATATGAAAACCTATGTAAACCGTAATGCATATGTAGGAAATGATGGACGAGTGGAATGGGCATTGGGCTTAATGAACGATGGTAATACTATTTCAGAGAATATTACAAACCTACATGGTAATGGTTCATATGGTGATACTAAAACAGTAGTGGTTGGTACTGGTAAACAAACTCAAAACTTTACAACTAAAGTTGTTCATTTTGGTAAAAACTCAAATGGATATATCCTGAAGCACGGTGTTATGAAGGATGAAGCATCCTCCATTTTTAATGGTATCGGTAAGATTGAACATGGTGCCACTAAAGCTGATGCTGTACAGGAATCCAGAGTATTAATGCTTAGTCCGAAAGCACGTGGGGATGCAAACCCTATTCTGTTAATTGATGAAGATGATGTAACAGCTGGACACGCAGCTTCTGTAGGCCGTGTGGATCCAATTCAGCTTTATTATTTAATGAGCAGAGGGATCAGTAAAACAGAAGCAGAACGTTTAATTATCCATGGGTTCCTTGCCCCAGTAGTAAATCAATTACCTGTTGAAGCTGTTAAAAAGCAGTTGACTGAGGTAATTGAAAGGAAAGTTAAATAATGATTCCAACGAATATTAAAGAACTTTTCCCAATTTTAAATGAGAAAGTCAATGGTCATTCATTAGTATATCTGGACAGTGCCGCAACTTCGCAGAAGCCAGCATCCGTTATTCAGACTATTGATGAGTATTACAAGCGGTATAACTCTAATGTACACCGTGGTGTTCACACACTTGGAACGATGGCCACGGATGCTTATGAGGGAGCACGTGAAAAGGTAAGAAAGTTCATTAATGCGAAATCCATCGAAGAAGTTGTCTTTACAAGAGGGACAACGACTTCGATTAATACAATTGCTGCCAGCTACGGGAAAGCTAACCTAAAAGCTGGTGATGAAATTGTTATCAGTATGATGGAACATCATAGTAATATCATTCCATGGCAGCAAGTAGCTAAAGCAACCGGTGCGACATTGAAATATATCCCGCTTGGAGAAGACGGTACTATTTCACTTGAAACAGTCAAAGAAGTGATTACTTCAAACACGAAAATCGTTTCAGTTATGCACGTATCGAATGTGCTTGGTGTCATCAATCCGGTTAAAGAAATTGCGAAAATTGCCCATGAAAATGGAGCAGTAATGGTTGTAGATGGTGCGCAAAGCACTCCGCATTTGAAAGTGGATGTTCAGGATCTTGACTGTGATTTCTTTGCCTTTTCTGCACATAAAATGTGTGGACCAACTGGCATTGGTGTCATGTACGGGAAAAAGGAATACCTCGAGAATATGGAACCAATCGAATTTGGCGGAGAGATGATTGATTTTGTGGGATTGCAGGATTCTACATGGAAAGAGCTGCCTTGGAAATTTGAAGGCGGTACTCCAATCATTGCAGGTGCCATTGGACTTGGAGCTGCAATTGATTTCTTGAATGAGATTGGTCTTGATAATGTAGAGGCGCATGAGCATAAGCTTGCTGCTTATGCACTTGATAAATTATCAAGTATAGAGGGGCTCCAAATCTATGGACCTAAAAATCCGGAATCAAGAGCTGGTGTAGTAACTTTTAACCTTGAGGATGTTCATCCGCATGATGTCGCTACCGTTCTGGATGCAGATGGAATAGCTATTCGTGCCGGGCATCACTGTGCACAACCGCTTATGAAATGGTTAAAAGCTTCGTCTACGGCGAGAGCAAGTTTTTATGTATATAATACAGAACAAGATATCGACCGTTTAGTCGAAGGACTCGTTAAAACAAAGGAGTATTTCAGTAATGGCTTCTAATAATTTAGATACCCTTTACAGGCAAGTGATCATGGATCACTATAAAAATCCACGAAATAAAGGAAGCCTGGAAGACGGCAGTCTTGTGATAGATATGAATAACCCTACTTGTGGAGATCGTATTCATCTTACACTTAAAGTAGAGGATGGTATTGTGCAAGATGCAAAGTTTGATGGAGAAGGTTGTTCCATCTCTATGTCATCAGCTTCCATGATGACTCAAATCGTCAAAGGCAAAAGCAGTGAGGAAGCATTAAAGCTTGCTGGTATATTTTCGAACATGATACAGGGCAAGGAATATGACGAAGGCGATCTTGATCTTGGTGATATAGAGGCCCTTCAAGGTGTGAGTAAATTTCCAGCACGTATTAAGTGTGCGACACTTGCTTGGAAAGCTATGGAAAAAGGGCTTAACGAAAACTAAAATGACATGTTTTAGCTGAGAGTGAAAAACAGCTAGAACTAAGTAAGAAGGAGGAAGCGATCGATGGCTAAAAAAATGCCTGATATCGGTGATTATAAATATGGCTTTCATGATAAGGACGTTTCCATCTTTCGTTCTAAACGCGGTTTAACTAAAGGGATTGTTGAAGAAATCTCTCGTATGAAGAACGAACCACAATGGATGCTTGACTTCCGCTTGAAGTCTCTTGAACATTTTTATAACATGCCAATGCCACAATGGGGAGGCAATCTTTCAGATTTAAACTTTGATGAGATTACGTATTATGTAAAACCATCTGAGAAGTCCGAGAAATCATGGGATGAAGTTCCTGAGGAAATTAAACGTACATTTGACAAACTTGGTATTCCTGAAGCTGAACAAAAATACCTAGCCGGTGTATCAGCTCAATACGAATCTGAAGTTGTGTACCATAACATGAAGGAAGACTTAGAAGCAATGGGAATCGTATTCAAAGATACAGATTCCGCTTTACGTGAAAATGAAGACCTTTTCCGTGAACACTTTGCTAAAGTAATTCCGCCATCTGATAATAAATTTGCTGCATTGAACTCTGCAGTTTGGTCTGGCGGATCATTTATCTATGTCCCACCAGGTATTAAAGTAGATACACCATTGCAAGCATATTTCCGTATTAACTCTGAAAACATGGGTCAGTTTGAGCGTACTTTAATCATCGTTGATAAAGATGCGTCCGTACATTATGTAGAAGGCTGTACGGCTCCTGTTTATACAACAAATTCACTTCACAGTGCTGTTGTTGAAATCATTGTTAAAGAAAATGCTTATTGCCGTTACACAACAATCCAAAACTGGGCAAACAATGTATATAACCTTGTTACTAAACGTACAGTAGTAGATGCTCACGGTACAATGGAATGGGTAGATGGAAACATCGGCTCCAAGCTTACCATGAAATATCCAGCTTGTATTTTACGCGGTGAGGGTGCCCGTGGTATGACGCTTTCCATTGCTATTGCAGGTAAAGGTCAACACCAGGATGCAGGCGCTAAAATGATCCACTTAGCTCCAAATACATCTTCTACGATTGTATCTAAGTCAATTTCTCAGCATGGCGGTAAAGTGAGCTATCGTGGGGTTGTGCACTTTGGTAAAAGGGCTGATGGAGCACGCTCTAATATCGAGTGTGATACACTCATTATGGATAATCAATCAACTTCTGATACGATTCCATACAATGAAATCCACAATGATAATATCTCACTTGAGCATGAAGCGAAGGTTTCCAAAGTATCTGAAGAGCAGCTCTTCTATTTAATGAGCCGCGGTATCTCAGAACAGGAAGCAACAGAAATGATCGTTATGGGATTCATTGAACCGTTCACAAAAGAACTTCCAATGGAATATGCAGTTGAAATGAACAGATTAATTAAATTTGAGATGGAAGGTTCTATCGGTTAATACTGAGACAACTCTTTCCACTATATTAAGAATCCGAATTTATTTTCGGATTCTTTTTTTATCGTCTCCAAAGTTGAAGGGGAATCACCTATACCCTACCTATGGCGTAGCTATGCCCCACCTCCACCTATACCGGGGTAAAGGTGCAGGATGTGTGAAAGGTGGAGGAAGCCACCTATGACGCGGCTATGCCCCATCTTTACCGAAGGAAGAATAAGCAATGCAACTTATATTAGCCATGAACCATATAATTTAGACTCCATAGCATCTGCCTCTATTTTATTTAAATAGGTCTAATAGATTTTATTAAACAATAACACTTGGATAATAACAGAATATTTAGTAGTATTTAGTAATCCTTATATTGTTTTTATAATTAGGGAGGATAGATATGGACTTTATTAACAGGTTACAAAGTTATATCAGCATTGATTGGCCTCAACTCAAAAGTTATGGATTAACAATCCTATACACTTTTATCATCACCTATGCTTTGATTTATCTCGTCAGGTTTATTCTTCACAAGTTCTTTAAGCATACAAATTTTTTGATTGAGAAAAAGGAACAAACAATTGAATCTGTAGTACGCAACACGTCTAATTATTTGGGTTTCTTTATTATTATTCTTGCCATGATTAAACCCTTCGTGGATATCAAAAATATACTGGTTGCCGGCGGAGTGGTAGGAATTGTAGTTGGACTGGGTGCCCAAAAAATTATGACTGATCTTCTGGCAGGGTTTTTTATGATATTCGAAAAACAATTTCAGCGAGGGGATTTTGTCCACGTAAATGGGGAAATAGATGGTGGGACAGTAGAGGATATGGGATTTAGAGTGGTGAAAATCCGATTACTTAACGGAAAACTAATGACAGTTCCAAATGGTGAAATTCGCAAAGTAGAAAACGGAAATGTTGAAAGGAGAAGAATTTTTGAGAGCGTAATTGTTAGTTTCCAAGAGAATCCTGCAAAAATAGAAGAGTTACTTGCTGAGGTATGTGATGAACTCAACCAAAAGCAAATCCATTATCTCAAAACTGATTTAAAAGGAGAATATCTCGAACCCTATCAAGTTCATGGCTTATCTTCATTAGATAGCAGTCCGTATGGCTTACGATTTTCAATCAAAGCTACAGTAAGCGATGAGTACTATATGGAAGCAGCTCAAATGGCTAAGAAAGTTATGGCGCAGAAAATGTATGAAAATCGTATTGGTTTAGCATCGCAACAATTTGCCGTACAAGATAGACAAAAGGATTATATAGAACACTAAGAAATGCCGTTACGTAGTGGTAACGGCATTTCTTAGTGCTGTTTAATTTTCATTAAACCATAAACCATTGATTCCATATCTCTCTTTAAATCTCTATTCTACTTTTTCTCAGCAAGCCATGCAGCAACTTTCTCTGCATCCTCGCCTTTGATTATTCCTGCAGGCATTCCTTTCGCACCGTTATTGATTATATCCAGGATTTCATCCTTACTCATACTATTTCCGATATCCTCAAGCTTTGGTCCGGCATAGCCTTCTAAAGCATTGCCATGGCAGGAAGCACAGTTATTGGCATATATTTTTTCTTCTTCTGTTAGTGGTTTTTGCGATTCTTCTTTATTACCAGAAGAGCATGCAGTTAAAGAAAAAACTAAGCCTGCCAGTAAGAGGGCTTTATTGTACATAGGAATCATTCTCCCTTCAGTTCTATTTAAGAATTACTTTACTTGAGTTTATTATTTTGTCAATATAAAGACTTCTCTGTCAATCCGATAGAAGTGGATCTATGACAAAGGACTTAAATTCAAAAAATAATGACTACAGTTAGACAAATACATAAAGCAGGCATATAATAAGAATGTGAAGTATTTCACAATCTGTAAGGTGAAGGTGTTCACAAATTGTTTACAGACTGATTTTAAATAATCTGATAAAATTAAATTGTCAGATAGGATGTTCAGTAATTTTTTTCACTAATAGGGACGCATTTTATCCCTGTGGGACTATTTACGACCAATACTAGGTTTTCTATAAGGAGGAAATTGAAATGGCTGTTAAAGAAGAAAAAATAGAAGAAGTCCTTAAGGTATCTGAGATGATTGAAGAGTTAATCGAAAATGGAAAATCGGCCCTGCGTACATTTGAGACATTTGATCAAGAAAAAATCGATGAGATTGTTCATCAAATGGCAATTGCCGGTCTTGATCAACACATGCTTTTAGCTAAAATGGCGGTGGAAGAGACTGGCAGAGGGATTTACGAAGATAAATGTACTAAAAACATGTTTGCAACGGAATATATTTGGCACAGTATTAAATACGATAAAACGGTTGGTGTCATTCGTGAAGATCAACAAACAGGTGTCATGGAGATTGCAGAGCCTGTCGGAATTGTTGCAGGTGTCACACCAGTTACGAATCCTACTTCGACTACTATGTTTAAAGCTTTAATATCTATTAAGACACGTAACCCAATTATATTTGCTTTCCATCCATCAGCACAAGAATGCTCCAAGAAGGCGGCGCAAGTCCTGCATGATGCTGCCGTAGCTGCAGGTGCTCCTAAAGGATGTATTCAATGGATTGAGCACCCATCCATTGAAGCTACAAAGCAATTAATGAATCATAAAGATATCGCATTAGTGCTTGCGACAGGCGGAGCAGGAATGGTTAAATCAGCTTATTCTACAGGTAAGCCGGCACTCGGTGTAGGTCCTGGTAACGTACCTTGTTATATTGAAAAGTCAGCTAAAGTAAAACGTGCAGTCAATGATGTTATTTTATCGAAGTCTTTTGATAACGGCATGATCTGTGCCTCTGAGCAAGCTATTATTGTAGATGATCAGATCTATGAAGAAGTTAAACAAGAGTTTATAAAAAATAACTGCTATTTTGTAAATGATAAAGAATTAAAGAAACTTGAACGTCTTGTTATTGATGAACAATCATGTGCCGTTAATGCTCATATTGTTGGAAAATCTGCTAATGAGATAGCTGAAATGGCTGGAATTAAAGTACCTGAGCATACCAAAATAATAATTGCCGAAATTGATGGTGCAGGTCCACAATATCCTTTATCTCGTGAAAAATTAAGTCCGGTATTGGCGTGTATCCGTGTTAAATCTACGGAAGAGGGCTTTGGTGCATGTATGGATATGCTGAACTTAGGTGGTCTTGGACACTCGGCCGTTATTCATAGCACCAATGAACAAATCCAACGGGAATACGGAATAAAAATGAAAGCATGTCGTATTATTGTAAATTCCCCATCTGCTCAAGGAGGAATTGGTGACATCTATAATGCCTTCATTCCATCTTTAACACTTGGTTGTGGCTCTTATGGAAATAACTCAGTTTCTGAAAATGTATCAGCTACTCACTTGATTAACGTGAAGATGATGACACAGCGTCGTAATAATATGCAATGGTTTAAATTGCCGCCAAAAATTTATTTTGAGAAGTATTCCACACAGTATCTAGCAAAAATGAGAAGAATCAAACGTGCCTTTATTGTAACGGATCCAGGCATGGTAAGCCTTGGTTATGTTGATATTGTTAAAGAATATTTATGGAAAAATAAAGGGATTGAAGCAATCGAAATGTTTGCGGATGTTGAACCGGATCCATCTGATGAAACAGTATTCAAGGGTGCTAAATTAATGCATAGCTTTGAGCCGGATGTAATTGTCGCTCTGGGCGGTGGTTCTGCGCTGGATGCAGCGAAGGGCATGTGGTTATTCTATGAACAACCGGAAACATCATTCTTTAACATTAAACAAAAATTCATTGATATCAGGAAACGTACGTATAAATATCCTGACTTAGGTGAAAAAGCCCAATTTGTTGCCATCCCGACCACTTCCGGTACTGGTTCTGAAGTAACGCCATTTGCGGTTATTACGGATAAAGAAACGAATGTAAAGTATCCGCTGGCTGACTATGCCTTAACACCGGATGTAGCAATCCTGGATTCCCAGTTTGTCATGACTGTTCCTAAAAATATCACAGCTGATACAGGGATGGACGTTTTAACACATGCCATTGAGGCTTATGTGTCTGTAATGGCAAATGATTATACAGATGGTTTAGCCTTAAAAGCTATTGAACTAGTCTTTAATAATTTAAAAACAGCGTACCATGACGGAGCGAATGAGGAAGCTCGTGAGAAAATGCATAATGCATCCTGTATGGCAGGGATGGCCTTCTCCAATGCCTTCCTGGGTATTAATCACAGCCTAGCACATAAGATTGGAGCTGAATTCCATATCCCGCATGGCCGCTCTAATGCAATTCTTATGCCGCATGTTATTCGTTACAATGCCATTCGTCCAAGAAAACATGCGCTCTTCCCTAAATATGAATACTACTGTGCGGATGAGCGATATGCTCAAATAGCCAGAATACTGGGACTACCTGCAAGCACAACTGAAGAAGGGGTTCAGTCATTAATAGAGGCTGTCACTGAGCTGGGTAAATCATTGGAAATCGATATGAGCATTAAAGGACAAGGAATAACTCAAGAAAGATTTGAGGAAAATGTAAAAATATTAGCAGAGCGTGCATTTGAAGACCAATGTACAACTGCCAATCCAAAATTACCTCTAATCAGTGAACTGGAAGAAATCTTAAGAGAAGCGTACAAAGGAGTTTAATAATCTGGTAAAAAAGACGGCATGAAATGTGCCGTCTTTTTTGTATATAGGATTAAATGTAGTCCTCCATAACAAAGGAGCACCATTCACCAAGGATCTGTATTCATATGCTATTATATGACGTAGGAGGAGATCCTTTATGATTTATATTGGTGTAACTGGTTGGGGTGATCATGATACCCTTTATCCTTCAACTATTAAGCCTAAAGATAAGCTGGCTGAGTACAGCAGCCATTTTCCGGTAGTGGAAGTTGATGCCTCCTTTTACGCGGTACAGCCGATTAGGAACGCTGAGAAATGGGTTAAAGAGACACCTGATTCTTTTAAATTTATAGTTAAAGCCTATCAAGGAATGACGGGCCATCAGCGTGGCGATATCCCTTTTGAATCAAAAAAAGACATGTTCCATGCTTTTAAGGATTCCTTAAAGCCGTACAGTAACGCGAATAAGCTGGCCTTGGTTTTGTTTCAATTTCCCCCATGGTTTGATTGTAAAAAAGAAAACGTCAGTTATTTAAGGTATTGCAAGGAAATGATGGGCGATTGTAAGGTGGCCTTGGAATTCAGAAATCAATCATGGTTTAGTGAGAAATATCGTGAAGCAACCTTGTCTTTTATGAAAGAAGAAGGGTGGATTCATTCAATTGTGGATGAACCGCAAGCAGGCGAGGGTTCAATCCCGACAGTACCAGTTGCAACCGATTCCGAAGTTACACTTGTGCGGATGCATGGAAGAAATGTGTATGGCTGGAATAAACCGAATGATGCAAATTGGCGGGAAGTTCGATATTTATATAAATACAATGAAGAAGAACTGCTTGAATGGAGAATGAGAATCCAGGAGTTAGCAAAGGATACAAGGGATATCATTGTCTTATTTAACAATAATTCCGGTGGAGACGCCGCTGGTAACGCAAAGGAATTTCAACAAATGCTTGGGATAAGCTATCAAGATTTAAATCCGAGACAAATGGATTTGTTTTAACTTGATTCAGCAGAAGTCTCCCCACCTCGATTAGGTCGTGAGATAAATCAGTAGGAGTTCAAACTTCGACTGAATCAAGTTAAAAGCCTCCAGCGGTTGGAAGGAACATCGCAAGGATTTATTAGGCAGATACGCCTGGACGATTTTTCTCTGCAATAACGTCGAGGTGTTATTAATGATATAAACAACCGATGAGCTATAATCAAGCAGCTTTGTCTCTTTATTACTAAATCATTGGAAGGCGGATTATATGAGTTATATTTTATTAATAATTGTGGGGTTAGCTGCCGGCTTTTTCGGTTCCCTTGTTGGATTGGGCGGAGGTATTATCATCGTTCCGATTCTATTATTTTTATCAGGTGGAATCCTCGGTGCCCTCAGCCCCCAAATGGCAGTGGGTACTTCTCTGTTTACCCTGATTTTTACGGGGCTGTCTTCTACTCTTGCTTATTTAAAGCAGAAGACTGTGGACTATAAAAGTGCATATTTATTTTTGATTGGGATTGCGCCAGGCAGTTTGATTGGAGGATGGGCCAATTCCTATTTAAATGTGGATGCCTTTAATATCCTGTTTGGAATCCTTATGGTTTTCATGTCCTTTCTCCTTATGGTCAGAAATAAACTGAAGCCAAAAAAGAAGAATTTCAACGGGATGGTTACACGTACATACATAGATAAGGAAGGGCGTGAGCATCAATATGGTTACAAAAAAAGTAGCGCCATATTGGTCTCTTTTGCGGTCGGCTTTCTCTCTTCGTTATTTGGGATAGGCGGAGGCTCTTTGATGGTACCGGTTATGTTGATTGCGTTCCATTTTCCTCCCCATGTCGCTGTCGGGACATCGATGTTGTTAATATTCTTCTCTTCCATTATTGGATCCATTAGCCACATTTTTCAGGGCCATGTCAATTGGCTTTATGCATTGGCGCTAATACCGGGTGGATATATTGGAGCAAAATTGGGTGCCTTTGTAAATACGAAAATGAAAAGTACAACCTTGGTCATCGCACTCAGAATCATGCTGGTAGTAGTTGGCATAAAATTGATCTGGGAAGGAGTACAAGCGTTAATTTAGAGGTGGGAATATGAAGGAAACAATTCATTTGTTTCATATAAATGATATACATAGTCATTTTGAGCATTGGAATAAAATTGTAACATATATGAATAATCAGCAGGCGGCATATGAGGAAGCCGGAGATATTGTGTTTAAGCTCGATATAGGTGATCATGTTGACCGATTTCATCCTTTTACGGAAGGTACAATGGGAAAAGGAAATATTCAATTATTAAATGAAGCGGGCATAAACGGTGCAACGATTGGCAATAACGAGGGAATTACATTACCCCATGATGAATTGGATCATTTATATGAGGAAGCCGAATTTCCAGTTACCGTTGCCAATCTTTATAAACCTGATGGAAGCAGACCTAGCTGGGCTTTGCCATATTATATTAGGGTAACGCCTAAAGGAAGGCGTATTGCTTTTTTTGGCGTAACAGCTCCATTTACTGAATTGTATCATCTCCTAGGGTGGTCCATCACAGATCCATTTTATGAGGTCGAACGTATTATAAATGAATTAAAGGGAAAAGCAGATATTATAATTTTATTATCTCACTTAGGCTTACCAAGTGATGAGGTTATCGCAGCCAAACATCCGGAAATTTCTCTGATTATTGGAGGGCATACTCATCATATTTTGCATAGTGGAAAAAGGATTAACCAAACTCTTTTATGTTGTGCAGGTAAATATGGAATGTACGTCGGTCATGCAGAAGTAACAATAGATGAAGGATTTATTTCTACACGGGCCGGTCTTGTAGATATGCGATCGGATGGATTAACGGTAGCAGATCAGTTGATGGCAGATAAACTGTATGAAATCGGAAAGACAACTCTCAATGAAACGATACTAACTCTAGAACAGCCGTTAAAAACTGACTGGTTTCATGATTCAGATCTTTCTAAATTACTTTGCCAAGGGGTGAAGGAATGGTGTGAAGTGGACATCGCCTTATTAAATTCAGGTCTACTATTGGATGGTTTGGATGCTAAAGATGTGACTAAATATGATATCCACAAAATTTGTCCTCACCCAATTAATCCATGTATATTAACCATTACAGGAGAAAAATTAATACAAATTTTAAATTTGACTCGTAATCCCGACTGGCCTCATCTGCAAGTAAAGGGTCTTGGCTTTAGGGGGAAAATAATGGGAGCATTTGTTTATGACGGTGTTCAATTGATAGATAGGGATAATCAGAGCTGTTGGTTACATAATGGTAAACAAATTAATACACAGGAGCTGTACAGGGTGGCCATCCCTGATATGTTTACGTTTGGCCATCTTTTTCCGGAAGTCAGAGAGGTTGAGAACAAAACCTATTTGATGCCAGAATTTCTTAGAGATATTCTTGCCTGGAAATTAGCGCAGCTTGCATCTTAACGGCATTTTTTAGGGTGAGCAGCCATATACTTTATGAATGGTACTGGAATAAGGGGTGGTGCTCATGATTGAATTTGTGCCCTTTGAAATAGACGGTAAATTATATAAGGGTGTGAGTGTACAGCTTCCAAAGACATCTCTACTGGCAATTGCCGGACAGAAGGGATATATTATGTGCGGAGCACTGGATATTGGATTATTGAATGAAAGGCTCAACGAACGTAGGATTATTGCCGGAAGAGCGGTAGGGGTACGTACCCTAGAGGAATTATTGAATGCTCCGCTCGAATCAGTAACGGAAGAGGCCAAAAGAAGAGGGATTGTTCCAGGAATGCTTGGAAAAGATGCAATTCAATTTATGTAGAGCAACTCCTAAAGGGGGTGCTCTTTTTTTGTTAACGGAACTAATGAAATAGTGTAATTAAAAAACAAATTTTTATAATATATGCCAAAAAATGAAAATAATTTCAGGTTAATCTGTTATAATATAGGATAAGATGTCAAATTATAGACATTAAATCTTTTCCTAAACAGAGGTATAAAAATGAGAATCGTTCAGACAGCTTATTTAACTTCGGGTGCCGTTTTAGGAAAGCCAATCGTTGATATCAAGGGGCGTACCCTGTTGCATAAAGGTGTGCAAATTACAGATTGGCAGATTAAACGGCTGCAGAAATATAATATTCCTTATGTTTATATTGATGATATAGAAACCAGTCATATAATTCCTGAGGATATCATTTCAGATAAAATCCGAAGAGGAGCTATTGTAACAATTAAAGATACCTTTGATAATATGAAGAATGAAGTCAAGCAATCTAAAAGTATAGTCATAGAAAAGGCTGCATTGACTATGTCAAAGCTGGTTGATCAACTGACAGCCGAATTAAAAGGACATCAGGATTTATTTCATATTATTTCTGATATCTATGCATTTGACAATTATGTTTTTAACCACTCTTTAAATGTGGCACTATATTCACTGGCCATCGGTCTGGAATTAAAGTTAAAGCCAGATGTATTAAAAACATTGGGACTTGGTTCAATCTTGCATGATGTGGGGAAAATGGCCGTTCCGGAGGAAATCCTCTTTAAACCAGGAAAACTTCTGGAAAGTGAGTTCCAAATTATTAAACGGCATTCGGAAGAAGGATTCCATATACTCAGACAGGTCCACAATCTTTCATTGCTCGTGGCTCATTGTGCATATCAGCATCATGAACGGCTTGATGGCAGCGGGTATCCTCGAGGACTAAAAAACAATGAAATTTTATACATGGCTAAAATTATTGCTGTAGCAGATGTTTTTGATGCTGTTACATCTAAACGTGTGTATCGGGAAGCGATGCTGCCAAGTGAAGCTCTGGAACTGTTGTATGCAGGTACAGGTACTAAATTTGATCGGGAGATTGTGGATGCATTCAAGAGGTCGATTGCCATTTATCCAGTCGGCATCACTGTTGAATTAAATGATGGACGAAAAGGAATCGTATCTAGGCAGAATGCAGGCTACAGTGATCGCCCTGTCATAGAAGTGTATGAAAGAAATGGTGAGCAGCTCCCATTTAGATATGAAGTTGATTTGAAAATACAGCTGGATGTAACCATTAAAAAATGTGATACAACCTTCAGCAATCATACAATGAAATTAAGCTAATAAACCTCTTCTTACAAGCATAGGTATACTTGTAAGGAGGGGATTTTTTATGTATAGACGTAAACGGATTAAAAGGAAACGATCTATTATGCGGGGTCCCTTGCCGGTTAAGCATGTCCTTATTATAACATTTTTGTTCTTTATGGGAACGAGCCTAATCAGTCTTTGGATCGTGAATGCGGCTATTGAACCTACATTGATGCGTTATGCAGAATCTGAAACGAAAAAACTTACCAGCTTGGTTATTAATCAAGCAATTAAAGAAACTCTTTCCACACATAATGATATGGACAAAATTATTACAGATATACCCAAGCAGGGAGACGATATAGCTGTGGATGGAATCCAGTTTAACACAGAAATTATTAATAGAATCCGTTCGGAAACCTCTTTGCTTATCCAAAATCAATTAAGTGAAATAGAAAATGGTAATTTATCATCCTTTGACTATCTGAAGGATCGAGTAAGGGTGAAGGAAAATGGTTCAAAGGGAATTATACATGAGGTTCCGCTCGGGAAAGCAACGAATAATGCCTTGCTTGGTAATCTTGGTCCAAAAATCCCGGTGGAAATGGAAACAATCAGTGATATACAAAGTGATGTCAAAACGACCCTGGAGCCATACGGAATCAATAACGCCCTGATTAAGGTCTATTTAGAGGTTGAAGTTCATGCCCAGGTTATTATCCCATTTGCTTCAAAGCCGACGAAGATTAAAACCACTATTCCAATGGGAATGAGAGTCGTGTCCGGTCATGTTCCTACTTATTTCAATGGGAGTGGGACAGGGGGATCCCCTGCTATCCAACTACCTGCAAAATAGGGGTCTGTTCAATAGAAAAAGGCTTGAATCTTGTTTTATACAGGACCCAAGCCTTTCTAGTTTACTTTGCCTTCGCGGCTTTTTCAGCTCTTTCCCAAAGCTTTAAATACGGATATGGATTAAAGGACCATTCAGTGCGGCCGTTTTCTTTATACATCCCATAATGAAGATGAGGAGGGAATTTTCCAGATGTACCGGGGGGACCATATCCAGAGCTGCCAACACCTCCAAGGAGAGTGCCTGGTTCAACTAATTGACCAACCTCAATCCCTTTTGCAAATCCATTTAGATGTGCAAAATAATGATAGGTGTTATTGATATCACGAATGCCAATTCTCCACCCGCCAAATTTATTCCACCCCTTTAGCTCTATAATTCCATAACAGGTGGATCTTACGGGTACACCATAGCCTGCAAAAATATCTGTACCTTCATGAGAACGACGGCCACCCCAGCCACGGGCAACTCCCCATGTGCTTGTATATGTATAATGGCTGCCAAGTGGAACAGGAAAAGCTTTTTTCTGCAAATCAATGGTTTGATGTTTTTTAAATAATTGAGCATTGCTCATAATAATACTTACTGCTCGATCTCTTTTATAGTATTCCCATATACCGATACGGAAGTTATCTTTATCTACTCCATAGGATAGTAAATATTGATTTATCGCAGCTAATTGATCATATTCATTAAAGGGATCTGCTTTACCATCTTGATCACCATCAATCCCCATGCCACCAAAAAATGAAATGGTTAAAGGGTTAGTGTCTTTGGTATTTGGATTTGAGATTCCGGTCCACTTATCTGCCGGAATTAGAATACCAAGTGTATTTGGGTCCGATAGGTCTTTTCGAGCCAATCTGATACTTCGTTCATATTGATCAAAAGCAGCTATATAGTACCAAGGGAGTTGGGTGGAGTCTTCTACACGTTTGTACATTTCCATCCGTTTTTTTAATAGTTGCTGCTCATCTTGACTGGCTGATGTTTGCACAGGTATGCAGGGGGAGATATAAGCTGCCAGAATGAATAGAATCAATATACGATAGAACATTTGGAACACTCCTTTACTGTTCGTTAGTATACCGATAAATGAGGATGATTATTTTAGTAGGAAATTGGAAAGTGATTGTAAAATCTGTAAGGTAGCTCATTATAATAACAGTAGGTAAACATGGATAAAGAAAATGGAGGGCTAGAGAAATCCACATCATAAATAAAAAACTTCATGGTTATATGTGGGGAATGATATAATAAGGAAACAAATTACGGAATAAATGAGTAAGAGGTGAACAAATGATTACCATTAATAACACTCAATATGAGATTGTAGAAGAACATGGAGACGGGTTTAATGAAGAGACCTTTAAAAGCCGTTTTAGTGAGATATTGAACCGTTATGACTATATACTTGGGGACTGGGGATATGGACAACTTCGCCTTAAAGGGTTTTTTGATGACCAGAATCAGAAAGCATCCTACGATAATAAAATAAGTACCATCAAAGAATATCTGTATGAATATTGTAACTTTGGCTGTTCGTACTTTATTTTAAAGAAAACTAAAAAGTGAGTGAAAAGCCCCCAATTCTTCGTAATTGAGGGCTATTATTTCAACCGCTGTGCAGAGTTAAATGACCTCGTCTAAGAATTTTTTCCACTCCAATGCCTCATCACTCGTTATAGAAAAAGCATATTCCAAATAGCCGGGCTCCTCTAAATCGTCTGGTCCAATAATGGCGAAACGGTTCCCTTGCATATCCAACACAAGTGTTTTTCCATAGAAACGATCGGTTCTGGTTAAAGCTAGGTCAATTCTGCTGTTTTCACCCATGAAACTGACAAATCTAGTTTTTGTATCATACGTGTCATCGTAAAGAAAAAATCGCTCGGACATATGGGTTCCTCCATTTTGTTATTATCATTTGATTTTTCTAAATCCTATGGTTTTTATACTGGAGACTTCTAGTCTTATTCTAACATTTTTCAATAAATTTTTTTAAAAAAGGATATAATAGGAATATACTGAAAGTTTAAGGCTCTAATGTTAAATCCCAACTATGCTTTTGTGAGAGGATTGTGTAATATGGTTCATTCCTATAATGGAGGAACAAAATGGAGTAAGTGGATGTCCATTTTTCTTCCTGATTCGAGACTTCTGTTCTATCCTCCGAAATTTACAATAAGAAACCCAATTGTATCAAGGATAAAAAAAGCATTTGGAAATCAAGGTGAAATTGCAATTGTTGTATTTCATATTAGCAAAATGGATGAATTAAAGGAAATGGCTGGTGAGCAAGCCTATTACTCCTTCTTTCATGATTTAAAAAAAGAATTTGAAATAGCTATTAAAAAATATATTTACAGAACAAATATTATGGGAGTACAAGATTTTAATCAGGATAGCATTGTCTTGTATGTAAGGGGTCCTTTGTGCACACCAGGAACTGACCAGTTAGATAATATAATAGGGAATATACACCAGTCAGTACAGGAATCTGACATATATAGATATTCGCCAATTGAGCTTACAATCGGACATGGATATATGTACTGTGACCGGACCTATATAAATATTGAAACAACGGTTAATCGGGCCTTTGTTTTAGCTCATTCCATGGCTCGTAATGAGGTGGAGCCAGATTATAATGATATGATTCATCAGCTTACTGGTATTATCCATGATAAATTGATTCGCTTGATGTCACAGGCTATCTTAGAAGTAGAAACGGGTAAGGTTAAAGCATGGGAAATGCTATCAAGAGGACCGTCCGGAACGAAGCTTGAAAATCCGTTAACGTTATTTGCAGTCGCTAAACAAACTGGCAGATTGTTTACTCTTGAAATGATTGTGTTGGAAAAGGTATTTCAACACATCCAAATGACGGATATAGAGGGTGATATCTATATCAATTTTACACCAATAACAATGGGAGAACGTAATTTTCCTGGCCATGTAGAGATGTTATTAAAAAAATATGAGATTGACCCATCCGTGGTAGTGTTTGAAATAACCGAGAGAGATTTGATTGAAGGAGTTCATCTATTAAGATCAAATGTCAGCTATTTACGTTCACTTGGAATTAGAATAGCTATTGATGATACAGGAGCTGGCTATGCAAGTTTGCATATTATAGGAGAAGTATTGCCGGATATCATAAAAATCGATCGTACAGTTATACAAAATATTCATTCAAACCGTGTGAAAGAATCTATGCTTAAGGGTCTGCTGCTCATTGCTAAAGAAACGGGTTCTCTTGTTGTTGCAGAAGGAATAGAAAATGAAGATTAGGCTATGGTGATGGTACGGAATAAGGTAGACCTTGCTCAGGGTTATTTTTATGGGAGACCCCAATTTCTTGAACTTTCATTAGCAACCATTTAAGCTTAAAAATGGATAGTATATGTGGTGAGATTGATGAGGAGGAATACAGGATGTACTTCGTAGATCGAGAAGCAATTGAAGATAAACTGCTTTATTTAGAAACTCAGACAAATCTTCTGAAAAGTAAAGGAGAATGGACTGAGTCTACTATTGAGAAACTGGCATTAGAGCGTATCTTTCAAACCATCATTGATGCCGTTCTGGATGTAGGGAATTCAATGATAGATGGTTTTATTATGAGAGATCCAGGCAGCTATGAAGACATAATCGATATCCTGCTGGATGAAAAAGTGATTGATTCAGCGATGGAGATTGATTTAAAAACATTGCTCCCATACAGGAAAGAACTCGTGCAAGCCTACACAGCTATTCATCACGGGCAACTGCAAAAAGCAGTATATGAAAATTTGAACACTATTCAACAATTCCCTGCATGTATAAGAAGCTATATTGAAACTGAATTAGGTGTCGTAACAGCTTTTAAACCATATGATAAATGATACGTACATAAACGATGAGCCAATATGCTTATCGTTTTTTTAATGATTGTGATAATCGTTTGAGTTAGACATTTTGGGTACTTTTGAATTTTAAATACTCTGATAAAAGAAGGTGCTATGATGGAAATCTGGAACTTAACTGAAAATCCTGCAGGTAATACTTATCAGCAATTATTAGAAGTCTTATGTGATTACTCGGACACATTCTATTTTGTAACACGGAAAGAATTAACTTTTAAACAAGAAATACTTGAACAATTTTGCATGGTTCACCTGTACTACACATGAGGAATTCGGTGGATTTTCCATTCGTTCGGAATTTTATAGGAAGTTAATTGGGCAAATAGAAGGCTTAAAAGTAGAAAAAGAGGATTAAACTACTTGGGTATGTCCTAATTAGCATCAGGAGATAATTAGACGGGCTTCCGCTTTTCGATTGAATGCTACTGTGGTAAAGTAAATGAAGTAAATCTAACACGTCCAGGAGAGAACAATGCGTATGAAAAAGTATAAAGGTTATTTAATTGATTTAGATGGAACAATGTATAAGGGAACAGAACGAATTTTGGAGGCTGTCCATTTTGTGCAGGAACTAAAAAGACAAGAGATTCCTTATTTATTTGTAACGAATAATTCATCACGTACTCCTGAGCAGGTAGCTGAAAAGCTGCGCCAATTTGACATTCCTGCTACAGGGGAACAAGTTTTTACAACAAGTATGGCTACTGCAAATTATATATATGAGAAAAAACAAGATGCATCTGTTTTCATTATTGGGGAAGACGGTATCATTGAAGCCTGTAAAGAAAAAGGATTTACCTTTAAGAATGAAGATGCTGATTTTGTGATTACTGGAATTGATCGTGGAATTACATATGAAAAATTATCGGTTGCCTGTCTCGCAGTCCGTAATGGAGCAACATTCATTTCTACCAATGCTGATATTGCCATTCCAACTGAGAGAGGGCTCTTACCAGGTAATGGATCATTAACTTCTGTTGTTACTGTGTCTACTCAAACGGAGCCTATATTTATCGGAAAGCCTGAATCAATTATTATGGAACAGGCGATGAAGGTGCTGGGTGTCTCTAAAGAAGAGACGTTGATGGTTGGAGATAACTATGATACGGATATTATGGCTGGTATGAATGCTGGGGTTGATACATTGCTTGTTCATACTGGTGTTACGACCAGAGAACATTTAAAAGGCTATGACCGCAAGCCAACTTATACAATTGATTCATTGGATCAATGGACTATTTAATCTGAAAAAAGGCTCACAACTCATGATTAATTCTCGAGTGTGAGCCTTCTTTAATGATTTTACTCCACGTTTTCAATACGGTGTGCCAGCCGGCTAGAGGCAGCAGCTGCGATGGCGCCGACAATATCATCTAGAAAGGTATGACATTCTCCGGTTGATTTATCATTTAATCGCTTCAGGATACCGGGCTTAAGTTTATCTACATATCCATAGTTGGTAAAGCCAATGGAGCCATATACATTAACAATGCTTAATGCAAGAATCTCATCCACGCCATACAAACCTTCATCGACACCAATAATGGATTGTATTGGTTCCTCCAATAAGCCCTTTTCAGCTAACATATCTAATTGAATGCCGGTTAAAATGGCATTTTGAACCTCGCGTTTTGAAAGTACGCGTTCCACGTTGTAAATACAATCTTCCAATTGCAAATCATCATGGTATTTATGCTGGAGATACATAACTAATTCACCGATATCTTTTACCGATACGCCGCGATCCATTAGCCATTGTCTTGCAGTCTGTTCCGTTTTATCAATTGATTTATCTTTCATTAAGTGTACACCGACTTCCATTTATAATACGTACAAATAGTGGTTGATGAGCATATTAAAAGGCCTTCTTCCTTATCGGCTAATCATCTATCCTTGCAATCTTTGTAAAATCCATATCGCTTTAATTATGAAATATTCTTCTTTTTATATCTTAGTAAGCATGCTAATAAGAGGTGATTATTTGCTGAATAAAATTTGCATCATAAGAAGACACCCATTTAGTATGCGGAGAAGAATTTACTTTGCTTATGGTTCAAATATATTTTTAGAATATTGTGTATAATAGAACGATAGGGTAAAATTATTTTAATTTTTAATTAATTTAATATTGTAAACGGTTATGTTTATATTTATAATGTCTTCTATACATAAACAAATGTATTTTTGTGGTAGACAAAAAGGGGGAGATAGGGTGAAACCAATTACAATTGGATTACTGGGACTGGGAACTGTCGGAACAGGTGTGGTACAAATCATTCAGAATCACCAGGAAAAACTGACGCATCAGGTTGGTTGCCCGGTAGAGATTAAAAGAATCCTTGTTAAAGATAAATATAAAGATAGAGCAATGGATGTATCATCCGAACTTTTAACGACTTCCGCAACAGACATCATCTCTGATCCTGAAATAGATATCGTTATTGAGGTAATAGGCGGTGTGGAAGATACTTACTTGTTGCTGATGCAGGCTTTAAATAATAAAAAACATATAGTAACAGCTAATAAAGATCTGATGGCAGTCTATGGACCGGATTTATTGCGTACTGCTTCAGAGAATGGCTGTGATTTATTTTATGAGGCAAGTGTAGCTGGGGGTATCCCTATTTTACGAAGCTTGGTAGATGGACTTGCATCAGATCATATTACAAAAATAATGGGCATTGTAAATGGTACTACGAATTATATTATGACGAAAATGACCAAGGAAAAAGTCTCTTATCAGGAAGCGTTAAAAGAAGCACAGGATCTTGGCTTTGCTGAAGCAGATCCAACTGCCGATGTAGAAGGCTTAGATGCAGCAAGAAAGATGGCGATTCTGGCAACCTTGGGCTTTTCAATGAATATTGGATTGGAAGATGTGAAGGTACAGGGGATTACAACTGTTTCTGATGCGGACCTAGCGCTCTGCAAAAGGCTTGGATACACTATGAAGCTGCTTGGGTTTGCCAATCGAACCGAAAATAAAGTGGAGGTGAGCGTCCAGCCCACCCTTTTACCGGAGGAACATCCTCTTGCTACCGTAAATGACGAATATAATGCGGTGTATGTATATGGGGAGGCAGTTGGTGAGACCATGTTTTACGGACCTGGAGCCGGCAGTCTGCCAACAGCAACAGCAGTAGTATCGGATCTTGTTGCCATCATGAAAAATATGAGGCTGGATGTAAATGGGCGAAGTGCAGTTATACCTCAATTTGATAAAAAATTAAAAACGAATGAAGAAATTAATAGCAAATTTTTTCTGCGGATTCATGTGAAGGATGAAGTTGGTGTTTTTGCACAGCTAACTGCTATTTTTGCTAACCATGGAATAAGCTTTGAGAAAATCATGCAGCTGCCAATTAAGGTCAACGAATTATCGGAAATTGTACTTGTATCACATAAGGCTCCAGTGGCTAATTTTGAAAACGTATTGCGTGAGCTGGAAACCAATGAAAAAGTTTACTCCATAAAAAGTACGTATCGAGTTGAAGGGGGAGCATAGAATGAGCTGGAATGGGTTACTGCAGGAATTTAAAGAATTTTTACCGGTGAATAACCAGACCCCGAATTTAAGTCTGTTGGAGGGGAATACGCCGTTAATTCGCTGTCATAATCTTTCAAAGGAGTTGGGGATTGATTTATATGTTAAATATGAAGGTGCCAATCCAACAGGCTCCTTTAAAGATCGGGGAATGGTGATGGCAGTAGCAAAAGCCATAGAAGAAGGCAGTGATACGATTATATGTGCTTCAACCGGCAATACATCCGCTGCAGCTGCAGCCTACGCAGCCCGATCCGGGCTACGCTGCATTGTTGTTATTCCTGATGGGAAAATTGCCATGGGTAAGTTAGCTCAGGCAGTTATGTATGGAGCCGAAATCTATGCCATTAAAGGGAACTTCGATCAGGCATTGGCTATGGTCCGCTCCATCAGTGCCAAATTTCCCATTACACTTGTCAATTCGGTGAATCCTTACAGAATTGAAGGGCAAAAAACGGCTGCTTTTGAGATATGTAAACAATTGGGTAAGGCCCCTGATGTGCTCGCAATACCGGTTGGAAATGCCGGTAATATTACAGCGTATTGGAAAGGGTTTAAGGAATATCATGAGCAATGCCAGAGTGGGCTTCCGGAAATGAGAGGATTCGAAGCGGAAGGTGCGGCTGCGATTGTACATAATCGGGTGTTCGAACAACCAGAAACCATAGCCACTGCGATTCGTATCGGAAATCCGGCCAGTTGGGAATATGCCGTTGAGGCGGTAAAGGAATCAAACGGAAAAATAGATGAAATCAATGATGATGATATTATCAAGGCTTATCAGTTATTAGCCAGAAAAGAAGGAATATTTGCCGAACCAGCTTCCTGTGCTTCCATTGCAGGTATCTATAAACAATTGCAAACAGGAGAAATAAAGAAGGGACAAACAGTTGTCGCAGTATTAACCGGTAACGGGCTTAAAGACCCAAATACGGCTGTGGAGTACAGTCAAATACAACCAACTGTTATTGAAAACGATGAAGAAGAATTGGTAAGATGCTTTGGCGGTGTAGTCTCATCATGAACCAGCCTGACATGTTGCGTATTAAAATACCGGCAAGTACAGCCAATCTGGGACCGGGATTTGACTCAATTGGAATCGCACTGGGCTTGTATTTGACGATAGAAGCAATGCCATCAGATGAATGGATGGTTATTATCAAATCGGATGAATTAAAGAAAACTCCTTCGGATGAAAGTAATTTTATTGTTCGGATGGCTAAGAAAGCTGCAGCCTATTTTGGGGCAGAAATACCGGTCTGCAGATTGATGGTGAAAAGTGAAATACCGTTGGCAAGAGGTCTGGGCAGCAGTGCGTCAGCAATTGTAGCGGGACTTGAGCTTGCCAATGTCTTTTGTAATCTGAATTTGAGCAAGGAAGAAAAACTAAGATTTGCGAGTTTAGAGGAAGGGCATCCAGATAATGTGGGTGCATCCATTTACGGTGGCATGATTGTCGGCATTCATAATGATTGTGAATCAACCCTTGTATCATTACCGATTGGGGATGTCGGGGCAATTGTAACGATTCCTCCGTTTGAGTTGAACACTGAAAGAGCACGTGAAGTATTGCCAACTCATCTGTCCCATTCTCAAGCTGTTTCTTCAAGTGCTGCAGCGAACATTTTGGTAGCCGCTGCTGCTACAAATGATTGGAAACTGGTTGGAGAGATGATGGAAAGAGATGATTTCCATGAAAAGTATCGAAGTGAGTTAATGCCTCACTATTCTAGAATTAAACGTTTAGCAAAAGAGGAAGGAGCTTATGGCAGTTCAATCAGCGGTGCCGGGCCAACCATTTTTTCTTTAGCTCCTTCACATTCTGTTCCACTTATTTGTGAACGTCTTAAAGGAGAGTTTCCTGAAATGAATATCCTTCATATTCCAATGGTCAATACGGGTTCTATTATACAACTGACGGATTTAAATTAAAAACAGCGATTCCCCAATTATAGGGGAATCGCTGCTATTTGTGTTTTGATCATTAGAAAACTTGTTCAACTTCAACAACGCCTGGAACTTCTTCAAGAAGTGCACGTTCGATGCCAGCTTTCAATGTGATTGTGGAGCTGGGACAGCTTCCGCAAGCCCCTAAAAGACGTAATTTTACAATTCCATCATCCACATCAACCAGCTCACAGTCGCCGCCGTCGCGAAGAAGAAATGGACGTAATTTATCTAGTACTTCCTGAACTTGCCCAAATAATTCTTGTTCTGCCATGGCTATCGACTCCTTTCCTAATCATATTATAATGATTTTACCTTAAAAAAGCTATCTACATTCCTTAGCTTATAGTTAAAATTTGTTTCCTATATTAAATTTATGTATGATGAAAAGAAAAGCGATAAAATAGGGGGAAAACAGGTGACGGTTGCAAATTTATATGTATACGGAGCCACACAAATATGTGCAAGCTGTGTTGGAATGCCATCATCAAAAGAAACATATGAATGGCTGCAGGCTGCCTTATCGAGAAAATTCCCAAGTCACCCATTAACGATCACATACATCGATATTTTTAACCCACCAGAAGATCCGAAAATTAAAGAAATAGCTGAGAAAGTTGCCGAAGGAGAATATTTTTATCCTTTAGTCATCTTGGACGGGAAAGTAGTCGGAGAAGGAAGCCCTCGATTAAAGATAATAACTGAAGCTTTACGAGATTACGGATATAAAAGTGAATAATTATTTGGATAAAGCTTGCAGCCTACTTTTAGGGTCTGCAAGCTTGTTTTTTAATAATCGATATATTCGAACCATCAACATAGGGTCCTATTATCCATTATGATACTTGTACATCCACAAAACCCCTGACTTTAACAGCCGCGCCATTCTGCCAGTAATAATAGTACGTTCAGACATTAGTCCGAAACCATGTTTTTTACCAAGGGATCCTAGAATTCCCTTCAGTTTAATTGGAGGGAAGGATTCAGGGAGCGGTTCTCCGGCCCATTTTTTAACCAGTACCTGATAAATTTGTTCACCTTGCCCCTCTGCCAATTGCGCACTTGGGGCATGTCCAAGGCTTGCGCAATCTCCAATGACAAATACATCTGGATAGCCTGGGATGGTGTGCTGGACTGTCAGTTTTATTTTGTTACCGCTGTCTTTTTCAACAGGCAGTTCTCTGACTGGCTGTACTGGCTGAATGCCAGCGGTCCAAACAATGGCATCACATGGAATGGAAACGTCACCATTATAAAGCAGGTTAGGTTCTATCTTAGTAATATTACTATTTGGGACTAAGTCTACACGATGTTCATGAAACCAGCTTTCCACATAATTACTAAGTTTTTTAGGAAATGCTGATAAAATATGGTCATTACGGTCAAAAAGCTTAATATTTAAATCCGGGCGTCCTTCAATCAATTCACTAGCTAGTTCAATTCCGCTTAATCCTCCGCCAATGATGGCAACTACTTTACCTGGTCCGAGGTTATTCAGTGCTTGATAGGTACTGCGAGATTTATCAATAGACTGTATGCTATAGGTATATTCTGCGGCTCCAGGCACATTATGATAATTGTCCTCACAGCCCAGGCCGATAATCAGTTCATCATATGTAAGCGGTTCCTGATCTTTTAATAGAACTTTCTTATTTGATAAATCGATAGAGGATACTTCACCGTACTTGTATTGAATTCTTTCGTGCTGAGGAAATGATACACGAATAGTGTGGTCAGAAATGGAACCAGCGGCAAGCGCATAAAATTCAGTTTTTAAACAATGATAAGGAATT
This sequence comes from Bacillus sp. z14 (2026), assembly GCF_058313575.1. NCBI lineage: Bacteria > Bacillati > Bacillota > Bacilli > Caryophanales > Bacillaceae > Bacillus > Bacillus sp. z14 (2026). The sequence goes on along the minus strand of NZ_JBZFQK010000003.1, from coordinate 79,652 downwards.
CGATCGACCAAAGTAACATGAATATCTGCGGGAAAATGATGATCAGTGAGCTTGTTAAGTATTCTCATACCACCATACCCACCACCGAGGATGACTAAGTTTTTCATAGAAATGACGACTCCTTTGTTGGGATACAATTTTCTAATTTTAAACTATGCTAGAATACTAAATTCAAAGTAGTGCTATAAAAATATTAAATTATTATAATAGATGTCAATATTGTAAAATTCCATACAAAGTATATCGAAAATAGGAAAAAATAACAACTGAATTGTGTATAATTTGTGAAAAGTCACATTATTACTCCGTTTCGGATGTCCTAATTTAAAAACATTTTCTCTATCACATCTCTCGGCAGATGGAGTATAAAAAGGTAACTGATTCACCTTAATTAATTGACTATTATATCATTTTAGAGTAGGATTTTGGTTGTGCTAAGGGGTGACAATAGTATGAAACCAATAATTGAATTTTGTGTCAGTAATCTTGTCAGCGGTTCACAGGCCGCTATGGAGATTTTAGATAAAGATCCTAATTTGGATGTTATTGAATATGGGTGTCTTAGTTATTGTGGAATTTGCTCTGCCAGTATGTATGCCCTTGTAAATGGAGAAGTCGTAACAGGGGACAGTCCGGAAGAATTAGTAGATCATATTTATGAATATCTGGAAGAGAACCCAATGTTTTAATATAATAAAAAGGGAAGAAATAGGCATACTCTGCTTATTTCTTCCCTATTTTTTGTATAAAGAATTACTCATCATCATTGGTATCTTCAGTATAAGGATCTTCCTCATATGGTTTTAAATCGCCAAAGGATGTCATGATACCTTCTTCATCCAATAAATCCTTTAATTGCTCAAGTTCTGCTGTAGGATAGATTTGAACATTTTTCCCTTCAATATCGTTTCCAGCGAAATTTTCAATATCCTCCACATATCCAATATATTCATCGGAATTTAAATAGACCTGATCATAGTGCTCTTTTGGATCATAATAATCAGATGGGGTATCTGAACTCCCCCACTCCGCAACAGCCTGCCAGGAATCTTCTTCATCAAAGCCATTTACTTCTGTCTCATGCTTTTTTTCATATAATGGATGCAGGACCTGTTCTTCTATTGGACGTTCGTGAGAAACGGTTTGCTCAGTACTGTGCTCGATGCAATAAGTGGTAGATGGTATTGCTTGAAGCCGCTCAAAAGGGATGTCTTTACCGCATACTTCACATTTACCATAGGTTCCTTGTTCAATTGCCTGTAAAGCTCTATTTACCTGATTAAGTTCATTCTCAAAATGTTCATTTAAGGCTAGGTCTTTACCACGTTCATATAGCTCAGTGGCGGTATCCGCAGGATGGTTATCATATGTAGAGAGTTCTCCTACATAATTATAAAAATTTTCATCTTCCCCTATGCCAAAATGATTATTCAGGGAAATGTGATGTTCAAGTTCCTTTTTTTCATCTGCTAATTTTGATTGAAGATTGGATTGTTGTTCGGAAGAAAGCATCAAGGAAACTCCTTTCAATTTCGTCTTTCTATTTTCTTTCATTCCGCTGCTGTTTATGTAAAAAATATTAATTAATCTTTTGGATAAAATAATATAGTCATTTAGGTAAAGTGTTATTTAAAAGCGTATATCTTATTCAAAAACGTGCGAACAGCAGCATATTATGGGCAGTTTTAAGGTTGAGAGGACACCGGTTAATGTATATACTAATAAATAGAGGATTTAATTTCCTTCTAACTTTTTATAAGGGGGAAGAATGGTAATGAATAATGATGTCATTATTGTAACAGAAGCAGCAGCTTTTCAAATAAATACGATGATAAAAGAAAGCGGGGAAGATCAGCCATATTTGCGTGTTTCCGTCCATGGTGGAGGGTGCAGCGGTTTATCGTATGGCATGAACTTTGAGCAAAAAAAACAAGATAGTGATATTGAAACCATACAGCATGAAATTCATTTTCTTGTGAATAAAGAGGACGCGCCTATCCTGACTGGAACGCGTATAGACTATAAACAATCGATGCTCGGCGGAGGTTTTACGATTGATAATCCGAATGCCATTGCCACATGTGGTTGTGGGTCTTCATTTCGTACAGCTAAAGTTACGGGTAATCCAGAGCAATGTTAAACTAACAAATCAATACTGATTTAGTTGGAATTCCTTCTTTAAACAGATGCGATCAAAAAGGTATCTATTGAGAAGGAATTTTTTATATGAGACTAAGGCATTTTAAGGTTCCTGCTAAATACAAAAATAACCTCTCCCAATAAGAGCGGGGAGAGGGAGACTAGTTGTTTTTATATTACACTTCAGCCAAGGCTTCCTTAATAGGAAAAGGGCCTTCAATACAATAAAATTTCTTATTAAAAGTCGTATCTATTTCTAATGTATCAACTAAAACCTGTGCAACTTCATTACGTGAAATCATTCCATCATCATCGATAGATTCTGCCGCCAGTATTTTGGATGTGCCATCAGAATCAATCATTTTGCCTGGACGGACAATTGTATACTTTAACCTACTGGATCCAGTTAAATAATTCTCCGTCATCCTTGTTTCCTCCAATAAGGAATAAAGAACACATGGTGCTTCATCCGGTTTGTCAGCATAAACGGAGCTTAGCATGACGAAGCGCTCTATGCCCGCTTTTTCACACTCACGTATAAAGTGGATAGCTCCGTGCTGTGTTACATGGGAGATCGTATCATGAATACTAGGATTTGTTACATCGACTGCGTAAATAACTGCGTGCATGCCCTCCAATTGGAGAGAATCGGTTATTTCTCCGAACATGGGTTCAGCACCAAGACTTCTAACTAATGAAGCAAGATTTTCATCATGTACTAAACAGTATGCCTGATGAGAAGACTTATTCAAAAGCTCAAGTACTCGCTGGCCTGTGCGATTGTTTGCACCGACTATTAACACATTCATTGTAATCACCTCACTAGTAACTCATACCCGCTTCATAGGGGGCCTGACTCTGGTATTTACTAGTACGTAAGGGAAGAATTTGTATACATACAAAGAGGGAAGGTTGGGTTCTAAAAAAAGAAGGAATTCAGAATGTGTTAGCATAGGAGCTTACATCCTGAATTCCTTTATTTATTCTGCATGGCGCGTCTTGACCAGTTTTAATTCAATAAATCAATCCTTAAACATACTTGTACTGTGAAGGGGCTGGATTCTTGCTTTAGGATCCATATATGCTTTTGCATTGTTAATAGCCGTAGGAGCTTCACCAAATCCACAGGCAATTAGCTTCACTTTCCCATCATATGTGCAAATATCTCCTGCTGCATATATACCAGGTATATTAGTTTCCATTTTGCTATTCACAATGATGGAATTTTTCTCGATATTAAGTCCCCACTCTTTAATAGGTCCAAGTGAAGAAACAAAGCCAAACGTAACTAATACGTCATCAACATCAATCGTTTCTTTATGATCCCCGGTTGCATCATCCAACACGATTTGTTTAATGGATTCCCCATCGCCAACTAATTCAGATGGTATATATGGAGTCTTTATGATTACACTTGAATTTTTAAGATTTTCCACACTATGTTCATGGGCACGGAATTTATCCCGGCGATGAACAAGGGTTACTTCCTCGGCGATAGGCTCAAGCATTAATGCCCAGTCTACTGCAGAGTCCCCTCCGCCACATACGACGACTTTTTTACCGGCAAATTTATTTAAATCATCAACAAAATAATGAAGATTTTTCCCTTCATAATTAGACGCATTTTCAAGTTCAAGGCGCCTTGGCTGGAATGCTCCATTACCGGCTGTGATGATGATCGTGTTTGAATAATGAACTTCCTTATCGGTTGTTACTTTAAAAACGCCATCTGCCTGTTTTTCAACATTCTCGACAGCTTGTTCAAGGCAAATGGTTGGATCGAACTTAGCCATTTGTTCCTTTAGGTTATTAACTAATTCTTGAGCGAGTATTTTGGGAAAACCCGCTACATCATAAATATATTTCTCGGGATAGAGTGCGGATAATTGTCCGCCTAGCTGGGGCAGACTTTCGATGATTTTCACTGAGGCTTGCCTCATACCACCATAGAAAGCAGTGAACAATCCTACAGGTCCTCCACCTATGATCGTTACGTCATATACTTTTTGATCTTCTTTCACTTGATTACCCCCTATATTGTAAATAAATCTTTAATAAATAGTACCATATATCTTGGTATAACGTTCCTCTAAAGGATATGTGTGTATATAAAGATAATAAGAGTAAATATTCAAAAAAGTCAAAGGTAATACCGTTACTTATTTTTTTATCCTTTTTATATCCAGTGCTTGAAAAAATAACCAAAAGAGAATATAGTAATCTATAGCGAAATGTTAATATTTTGTGACATTTTTGACGTGATATACGTGAATGATATCACAAGATGTTTGAATTTTTATATCATATAAAAAAGGTGGACGTGATACTAGTGAAAAAGCCTCAAATTGTTATTCTAGGAGCCGGTTATGGCGGATTGTTAACAGCTAAGCGTTTGCAAAATAAAATTAATGTGAATGAAGCTGAAATTACACTAATTAATAAGCATCGTTATCATTATGAAACAACTTGGCTGCATGAAGCGTCTGCGGGTACCATACATCACAATAAAGTACGCTATGATATTAGCAGTATCATTGATCGTAATAAGGTAGCCATGATTGAAGATACCGTTGTAGAAATAAAAAAAGATGAGAAAGTGATAGTTTGCGAGAATGGCACTGTTTCATATGATTATTTAGTGGTTGCTTTAGGTGCTGAATCTGAAACATTTGGTATTGAAGGATTAAAGGAATATGCATTCAGTATTTCCAGTGTGAATAAAGCACGTCATATTCGTGAACATATTGATTATCAGTTCTCCCAATACCAAACGGATAAAAAGGAAGAAAGACTGACCATTATAGTAGGCGGTGCTGGATTTACAGGTATTGAATTTATTGGAGAGCTTGCTAATCGTATGCCGGCTCTTTGTGAAGAATATGATGTTGATCCTAATAAAGCACGTATTATTTGTGTAGAAGCAGCACCTACAGCATTGCCAGGCTTTGATCCGGAGCTTGTACAATATGCTGTTGCACGATTGGAGAAAAAAGGTGTTGAGTTTATGATTGGTACACCAGTCAAAGGCTGCACGGAAGAGGGAATTCTGGTCGGAAAAGGCGAAGACGATACAGAATTAATAAAAGCCGGTACAGTTATCTGGGCAGCGGGTGTCAGAGGAAGCAGTATCATTGAAAAGTCAGGTATTGAGGCGATGCGCGGCCGTGTGAAAGTGGAGCCTACTTTGCAGGCGCCCGGTCTTGAAAATGTTTTTGTCATTGGAGATTGTGCGTTAATCATTAATGAAGAGATTAATCGTCCTTACCCGCCAACAGCACAAATTTCTATGCAGCAGGCAGAAGTTTGCTCCGAAAATATTGCTGCCCTTATTCGAGGAGAGAAAATGAAAGATTTCGTATTTGAACCAAAAGGCACTGTATGTTCACTTGGGGATGATGATGCTATTGGAGTCGTTTTTGGCAAAAAATTAAAAGGTACAAAAGCAGCTGCGATGAAAAAAATCATTGATAATCGTGCCTTATACATGATGGGTGGCTTGCCGCTTCTCATGAAAAAGGGTAAATTTAAATTAATTTAATAAAGGTATAATATAGTTTGAAAGAAAGCTGTCCGATTATACTCGAGACAGCTTTTTGTATAGATAATAAAAAAAATCTAGGAAAAGGTGCTCATATGATAGAAAGAAGCAAATATGTCTGGTTAGGTGTAGCAGGATTGGTCGTAACAAAGGATGGCAGATGGCTTGTTGTGAAGAAGTCTTATGGCGGTTTAAAAGGGAAATGGTCATTGCCGGCGGGTTTTGTACAGCCGGGAGAAACAGCAGATGAAGCAGTGGTTAGAGAGATTAAAGAAGAGACGGGGATTGAGACGAAAATCATTGGATTATTTGGTCTTAGAACAGGTGTTATACGTAATGAGATCAGTGATAATATGCTGCTATTTTTATTGGAACCAATTTCCGGAGAGATTTCGATACAAAAAACTGAATTATTGGATGTTGCTTTTATGGACCAGGAGACAATTAAAAAGGATCCGGACAGTTCATTGTTATTGACGGAGTTAAATGATAAGCATGCATCCCTTCATAAGAAACCGCTTGAAGGAATCAATCCTGGGGATGTCTTTCAATACACCGCTTATAAATTATTTATATAATTGATTTCTTGTGTATAAGGGAGAATTTAAAAGGAAATTTACCTTGTATACGCTTACATTAAATTACTGAGTCTTTTGGGGTACTTTTCATTTACCAAATTTTCTGTTATATTATCAGAAAATTCAATTAAATTAGGGGGTGATCATGTTATGAATCAAAAAGCCTATCAGTGCCCGTATTGCTATGGAAAGGGATATTTTCAATTATTGCTTGGAGGATCTGAAACATGCTCATGTTGCGGAGGAAGTGGTAAAACAAAAAACACTAAATAAATGTTATTTTTCAAAAACAACCCAATTGACGAAAATTATTCCATCCTATAAACTTACTTTTGTACGACTAAGGGGGAGTTATAGAGAATGGGCATGTCAATTCCGGTTGTAATTATATCAGTTGTATTGTTCTTTATTCTTTTTTTCGGATTGGGCTTTATTTTAAATATGTTATTTAGAAAGACATGGATTATGGCCGTTATTTATCCTTTGGCAGCATTATATTTTATTAACAGTGTTAAGTTAACGGAGTACTTTGTAAATCCATCTTCTAGCTTTCAATCATTGAAAGAGCATTTATTCAATCTTGCCTCTGCAGATGCAATTATCCTAGCCGCAGGTTTAGCAGGGTCCATTGTTTCAGGTATCGTTATAAGAATACTTCGTACCATGGGATACAGAATGTTTTAACCCTTTTCGAGCAATCGTTAAAGGGTTTTTTTATTTGAAAATGTATAGATAATTCTGAAAAACGAATAGATAATCTGGTATTGGGAAAAATGGTTTGTGTGAAAGGAGAAATCGTCACATGGACCATACTTTTAAATATATCAGAGCAATTTCACTCGTTTTTTTATTCTTACTGGCTACCGTTGTAACCCTTTCATATTTTACAGGAATTAGTGTTCATGAGTTTCCTGTTTTTCGCCATATACATTCTAAAATAGTAAGGGAAAATCCTAAGCCCAAAGAGCAAATATCGTTATCAAGCTATGACACAACTTCCTCTGTTAAACAAATAAAATCAGCGTCCACGCTGGAAGAAAATGATGATTGGAATAAATACCCGGCTAAAGAAGTGATTGCTACAGGTTATACAGCAGGGTACGAGTCAACTGGGAAAAATCCAAACCATCCCAGCTACGGAATCACCTATTCAGGTGTTAGGGTAAAACGTGACTTATATTCAACGATTGCAGCGGACACAAGTGTCTTTCCAATTGGGACCATTCTTTTTATCCCATCCTATGGGTATGGAGTGGTTGCTGACACAGGTTCAGCCATAAAGGGGAATAAAATAGATCTTTATTACGATACCGTGGACGATGTATATCAGAAATGGGGAAAAAAACAGCTGAAGGTCTATGTAGTCAGTATGGGAACAGGCAAGCTGACTGAACCTGAGCTAAAAGCTTTGAATGAGACAGAGAGCTTGCAAGTATTTAGAAATCAAATTATTAATAATAAGTAGCGAAATATTTTTCTTCCTTTACCGTTCCTCAAGGGCGGTTTTTTTATGATTTAAACTCGGTGTTCGCTATATAGCTTTTTTATATACTTCCCAGTTTAATTGCACGATTAATAAGTGGTAATAATACCGATACATGACTTTCCTCTGTAAACTCTCTGAACTGTATGTGAATACCGTATTGATGCAACTGATTAAGTTCTTCGGAAATTTCAGCAGCATTTTTATTCATTCCGCTAAAGTGTAGCTTTTCCAGCTCGCCTACCCCGACCAAAATCTTTATTTGCCGCTCTGATTGCTTTACCTTATGGGTGAATGCTTCTTTCTCACTTCTAAAAAACTGTGTATCCCAATGTATAGAGGGGCTTCCTGCAATGTATGTATGAAAAGTATCTGGCTCTGAAAAAAGAGTTTGTAAAACAAATAATCCGCCTAGTGAATGTCCAAACAGTGTTTGTTTGTCTATATTGACCGGCAGATGGCGTTCAATTTCAGGTTTAACTTTCTCTTTAATAAATGTAATGAAAGATTCAGCTCCGCCATGAGACGGCCATTCCAAGCCTGCTGGGTGCGGCGGTAAATCCTCTTTTGATATTGGCCTGGTAAAATCATAGACACGGTAAGGAGAGAATGGCTGATCTGTGTGATAACCAATTCCAACAATAATCGCTGGATACACGCCAGTTTTTTCCGGCTTTCTCATTTGCACACGCATTGCATCAACAAAGGTGCCAAATACAGAGTTTGCATCCAACACATAGATAACCGGGTATCCTTCAGGAGGAGGAACAGTATCCGGCTTGTAAATAAAGATACGATAAAACCGGTCCTGAATCTGATTGTACAGATCTATTCCCCAGGTATTTGGTAAAGAAACATTTTGCTGCCAAGGCAAGCTGTCTTCCATAGGATCTTTTTTGGGTGTCTCTCTCATTTATTGACCTCTTTTCATTTGGATTCAAAAGATTATTTGACAAATTAAGTATAAATCATTCAAAAATTTACATAAAATTAATTGAAAATTCCAGTTTGTTAGTATATATTTTATATAATACTTGATAATGATTATCATTTTCAATACTTTCTGCGATAAATATGGGGGTAGGTAAAACAATAGTTAAGTTAGAGTGAAAGCGAGTACATAGAAAAAGATTAGATGGGGGAAGAGGGAAAATGAGTATTAAAAAAAATTTATTAATAGTGGGTTTATCCGCAATGACTTGCCTTGGATTGGCAGCATGCAATAGTACGGAGACACAAATAAAACAATCCGACAATAAAGTTCAAGCTGATGAAAGCAAGAAATCAGAAGATAAAACTCAAACGATTACATACCTAGATAAAGAATATACGGTTCCTTCTGAAGTGAAAAAGATTGCTACAGCGAGTCTTGAATCCATGGAGGATGCAGCAATTTTAGGAGTTAAGCCTGTAGGCGCTATTACAATTGCCGGAGAACTGCCTGCTTATTTGGCTGAAGATTTGGCTGGTGCCAAGTCGATAGGGGAAAAAACACAGCCAAATTATGAAACGTTACTTGGATTAAAGCCTGATGTAATCCTTTGGACTTCCAAAGCGAAGGAGAATGTTACTGAACAATTAACGAAGGTTGCACCAACATTCCCATACTCCCATATCTCAACAAATTGGGAAGATAACTTAAATTTAATGGCTCATTTGACAGGTAAAGAAACTGAAGCAGAAATGATTATTTCTGGTTATAAGAAAGATGCTGAGGAAGCAAAAGAACAATTGGGTGAATCTCTGAAAGGGAAAAAGGCAATGGTCCTTCGTATCCGAGGAGGCAATGTCTATGTGTATCCGGAAAGTATGTACCTTAACCCAGTTCTATACAATGATTTAGGACTTGAGGTACCTGAAGTGGTAAAATCTGCGAAGGCACAGGAAGTTATCTCAATGGAAAAGCTTGCGGAAGTGAATCCGGATTATGTGTTCCTTCAATTTGAAGAAAGTGAAAATGCTGATAAACCGAAAGCATTAGAAGAACTAGAAGCTAATCCAATTTGGAAAAGTATGAATGCTGCTAAAAACGGAAAAGTATTCGTTAATACTGTGGATCCTCTTGCCCAGGGCGGTACGGCATGGAGTAAGACGGCTTTCCTCGAAGCTGCAACCAGCTCTTTGACTGAATAAGGTTGATGGTGTATGGATAAGAGGAAAATACCTTTACTGATAATATGTGCGGCACCCATTCTTATACTCCTTATCATCCTGTTATCCGTTTTTTATGGAGCCAAAAATATAGATTATATAACGATTTGGAATGCCCTTTTTCATTATGATGCCGGTAATGTGGACCATGCCATTATTATGACATCCCGTTTACCGAGAGCAATAGGCGCACTTCTTGTTGGATCTTTCCTTGCTATATCAGGTGCACTAATGCAGGGGATGACAAGAAACTATCTTGCATCCCCTTCCATTATGGGGGTGGTAGACGGTTCAGCTTTTATCATTACTGTATCAATGATTTTCCTGCCGAATATGACATCTATTGAAATGATTTTGTTGTCAATGGTTGGTTCAGCGCTCGGTGCAGGAATTGTTTATGGATTTGGCTCTATGCTTCCCAATGGTTTATCACCTGTTCGTTTGGCAATTATAGGTACTGTAATTGGGACGTTTCTGAGCAGCCTGTCTCAAGCATTGGCCTCCTATTACCAAGTCTCCCAGAATATTAGTTTTTGGTATAATGCGAGATTGCATCAAATAGATTCAGAGCTCCTTGGACTGGCTGTACCAATTGGAATAGTTGGAATCTTCCTTGCCTTACTAGTTTCCAAATCCGTAACGATTCTTTCTCTTGGTGAAGAAGTTTCAATCAGCCTGGGCCAGCGTACCGGATTAGTCAAAGTAATTTGTATTTTGTCTGTTATTTGTTTAACGGGTACGGCAATTGCATTAGTAGGAAAAGTTGGTTTCGTAGGCTTAATCATTCCGCACATTAGCCGTATGCTTGTCGGCGTTGATTATAAATGGATAATTCCTTGTGCAGGCATACTCGGGGCTGTATTTCTTGGTTTATGTGACGTTTTAAGCAGGTTTATTAATTATCCCTTTGAAACACCGATTGGCGTTGTGACTGCATTGATTGGTGTACCATTCTTCCTCTATTTAATCAGAACAAAAGGAGGAAGAGGCCTTGCATAAAGTTTCAAAACTAAGATATTACATAACATTATGGCTGATTGTACTCGCTATTACAGCAGTCATCGTTTATAGCTTGATGGCCGGAACCTTTCAATTGTCTGTTATCGATGTAATAAAGACATTAGCACGAATAGACGTAAATCCGGAACACGATTTGGTCATCTTTGATTTTAGGTTACCGAGGATTCTGATTGGCTGTCTGGTTGGGATTGGGCTTGGAATAGCCGGTGCTGTGATTCAGGGAGTGACGAAGAATGGCTTGGCCGATCCAGGAATACTTGGTATTAATGCCGGTGCTGGTACGGCTGTAGTTTTATTTATGTTTTTCTTTCATAGCGTATTTCAAGGAATGACATGGCTCTCCATTATGGCTATGCCCTTATTTGGTCTCGTTGGAGGATTGCTGGCGGCCTTAATTATATTCGCCTTTTCATGGAAAAATGGTTCCCTTGATGTAGAACGACTCATCTTGACTGGAATAGCGATTGGTTCAGCTTTTGGTGCCGTTTCCTTATATTTGTCGCTGAAAATGAAAGCAACTGATTTTGAAATGGCAGTTGTGTGGATCACAGGCAGCATTTATGATGCCAATTGGCTTTACATACTTGCCATGGCCCCCTGGCTGTTTATATGTATACCGATCATTCTAAAAAAGGCCTATATACTTGATTTGCTCCAATTAGAGGATAGTAGCGCTATCAGTTTAGGTATAGCCATTAATAAAGAAAAATCAATCTTACTTCTCAGCAGTATCGGCTTAATAAGCGCTTGTGTATCAGTATCAGGCAGTATTGGATTTATTGGCTTAATGGCGCCGCATATATCGCGCTATCTTGTTGGTGTTCAAAATAGATTTGTTATCCCTGTGAGTGCAGCAATCGGTGCGCTGTTGGTAGTCTCTTCTGATTATATTGCCAAAACAATCATTGCCCCTGCTGAACTGCCAGTTGGTATTATCGTATCCATTATTGGGGTACCATTCTTCTTGTATTTACTCAAAAAGGCGAAAGCATAAAGGGGGGATATTTGATATGAGTATTCTGCGTACAGAAAATCTTGAAGCCTGTTATGAAAAAAAGACCGTGTTTCAAAATTTAAACTTAGACATTACTAAAGGAAAAATAACGACTATTATTGGACCGAACGGTTGTGGAAAATCTACTTTATTAAAAACGATGGGACGTATACTGAAACAAAAGCAAGGGAAGGTATTTTTGCAGGAGCAAGATATGAACACGATTTCAACGAAGGAGATTGCCAGACGGCTTTCTATGCTGCCGCAAAGCCCGGTTGCACCGGGATTGTTGGGTGTGGAGGAATTGGTATCCTATGGACGTTATCCACATCGTAAAAATAATAAAATAATGACGAATGAAGATATGGAAATCATTGAATGGGCAATGGATATAACAAAAACATCCCCTTTCCGAAACCGAAGCATCGCAAGCTTATCTGGTGGGCAAAGACAAAAGGTTTGGCTAGCCATGGCCCTGGCTCAGAAAACAGACATCATCCTCTTAGACGAGCCCACAACATACTTGGATATGGCCCACCAGCTGGATGTATTGCAAATTATTCAGGAACTCAATCGCCAAGAAAAAAGTACAATTGTAATGGTTCTTCATGATATTAACCATGCCTCCAGATACTCAGACCATATCATAGCCATGAAAGACGGCAGTATAATCAAATCCGGCACACCAACCGAAATCATTAACCAAGAAGTACTAAAAACCGTATTCCAAATAGAAGCCAGAATCATCATCGACCCATATGACCAAGCGCCGGTATGTATAGGGTATAAATCAAAGTGCTGAAGCGGCTTGCTCAGAAGCGAGGAGCATAAGACAGGGGCTCGGAAGGAGGAGTTCTTCCCTCCTGTAGAGGTCATGCTTATGACCTGTGAGCTTCTAGCCGTTGAAGCCGGATTGACTATAGTGCTGAAGCGGCTTGCTCAGAAGCGAGGAGCATAAGACAGGGGCTCGGAAGGAGGAGTTCTTCCCTCCTGTAGAGGTCATGCTTATGACCTGAGTTTCTAGCCGTTGAAGCCGGATTGCATAAAAGCTGAGGCGACCATTTCAAGGAACAAAGACTAAGAACGCCATGTCCTGTGACAACGTCTTTGTGACCAACATCCTGTTGGCCTCCGCAACTAATTCACAGAGGATAATAGTCCTCTGTTTTTTTATGTCTAAAGGAAGGGTAAAATAGGCAAGATATGTCGGGATAAATCGTTTAATTTTTCAGTGAATGGAATGCGTCATTTGTTCTAAATTATGATGCCAATGGTAAGATAATAGGTAAGGATAGTTAATGTCAGTAAGAAAAGGCATGAATAAAGATAAACGATCAGGAGGAGTAGTATGTTTAAAGTTTATAATGAAAATCCGAGTCAACTACATATGCCTGTTTTGGTAACTGGAGCATTTAATCATCCAGTTACGCTTGCAGCGACTTTATCGGAAGCGGATAAAATGATGAATAGTAAGCTTCAGGAGCTTGCCAAGGTTGGAGATATTTCCGCTCGGAAGAAAAAAGTTTCGACATTGCATACACTTGATCTTATTCCACCGGAGAGATTGGTGTTCGTTGGATTGGGGAAACAAAAAGATTTAACATTCGAAGAGCTGAAAGAAGCATTTGGCAAAATGTTTCAGAAAGTCGAAGGTCGTGGATGGACAAAGATTAGCGTCGACTTAACGTCATTCCTGACAGATGTCATTACGGTGGAGGATGCAGCACATGCTTTAGGAGAAGCATTAGCCTTGTCTACGTATGAATTTGAAGGATATAAGCATAAGAAAAATGAACCAGATCAGAAAATAGAAGAGGTTTCTGTATATACGGAAGCCGACCGAGAGCTAGTTGAGTCTTCCCTTTTTGTTGGATATACATATGGAAAAGGAACCAATTCAGCTCGGACTTTAGTAAATCTTCCAGGTAATATGCTAACGTCTACAGATATGGCCAATTATGCTAAAGGGCTGGCTGATAAGTATCAGTTTGAGTGCGAAATCCTTGAAAAAGAAGATATGCAGGAGCTTGGAATGGGAGCCTTGCTTGCCGTCAACCAAGGATCTGCTGAACCACCTAAAATGATTGTCCTAAAATATCAAGGGAAATCTGACTGGACAGATGTAATTGGTTTGGTTGGCAAAGGAATTACATTTGATACAGGCGGATATTCAATAAAGACAAAAGCAGGGATAGTTGGAATGAAAACGGATATGGGGGGAGCAGCCGCTGTCCTTGGAGCTATGGAGATAATTGGGGAATTGAGACCTGAACAAAATGTTGTGGCTGTTATTCCATCAACAGATAATATGATTTCCGGAAATGCCTTCAAACCGGATGATGTCATAGTTTCCATGGCTGGTAAAACAATTGAGGTCTTGAATACAGATGCCGAGGGGCGTCTTGTGTTGGCAGATGCGATTACATATGCTAAACAGCATGGAGCGGATTATTTAGTTGATGTAGCTACATTAACCGGGGGAGTTATTACAGCATTAGGTGTAGAAATGACAGGTGCGATGACAAATCATGAAAGCTGGTTTGAGGAAGTCTTAAAAGCATCTGATGAAGCTGGAGAACCCATGTGGAGATTGCCAATTACCGAAAGGGATAAAGCGCGTGTTCGCAATAGCAAAATAGCTGATCTTAATAATTCGCCGGGAGCAGAGGGGCATGCCATTATGGGAGGTGCATTTGTTGGTGAGTTTGCCGAGGAGACTCCATGGGTGCATTTAGATATAGCTGGTACATCTACAAGACGTTCCAGCTATGAACTTGGACCATCAGGTGCTACTGGTGTAATGGCGAGGACATTGGCTGTATTGGTTGAACGTTTTGGTTTGGATGGTGAAGATTAATCTAATCTCATAAATAGATTTAAATGTGAATGTTATCCTTGTAAGAGGGCATACGCCCTTACCTGCTGTTAGGTTTCTGCATACATAATAGTGTAGGCATTTAAACAAACAGGAGGTATTTTACAGATGGATTACAGACAGAGAAGACCATGGGGCAGACCGTGGGGCGGACCGTGGGGAAGACCATGGGGTAGACCAGGTTTTGGTTTTGGATTTGGAGGTCCGATCGGGGGATTTGGTTTAGGATTAGCCGGCGGATTAATAGGTGGAGCATTGCTTAGCAGACCATGGGGATATGGATATGGTTATCCTCCGTATGGATATGGGTCCCCATGGGGATATGGTGGCGGATTTTATTAATAATAATTTGTAAACAAAACCAGCAGTTATCAAACTGCTGGTTTTTAGCTCCATCGTATGACTACCCCAACTTCACAACAGGGAGGACTGGTTTGTTTATCAGCAAAAACCAGCCGAATTCCCTCCGGATCGTAATAGATGGAAGGAGCTATTCGAATACCGGTTGAAAGCAATAATCGATTCACTTCGCTTAGGTTATTAAACTCAGAGGCTGCCATAATTTGACGAGCTAAATCTTGAGATGCAGAGATCTGATTGGCAATTCTTAATGCTTCAGTCAGATAGGACGCGGTTCGATTGGCAGAATTCTTAAATTTTGTTGTATCTATAGCAGGAACTTTTCTGTTATATGAAGAATAAGAATTCATACCAGTAACAGATGGATGGATCCATGTGGGTATGTGGTAATGAGGACCTAGACTTTGAGCCCAGTTATAAAACTGTTGATTTGCATACATATGGGCACCTCCTCTTACGAAATAAAATACCTTATAACTATATATAAGAGAAGGTAGATTGTATTAGACCAAAAAATAAGCAACGGTTAGGTTGCTTATTTAGGGGATAGATGATGTTCGTTTAGATATCGTTGCGATGCTCGACTAAATCAATAACACCAAGAGCAATATGGGCAAGCCCAAATCCAAATAGTGCATTGGCAATCATTTTATTGCTATTATGCTTTTGTTTAAGGGCATAACCAGTAGCAGCAACAGCGGTACCTAATACAGTTGGAACCATTCCTTCTCGAAGATCCATTTGACCAATCCTCCATCATCTAGATATGCTTTTTGTAAAGTCTTACAGATATCCAGTTCATCTTTTTTCGAAGGGATTCACCTTAAAAATCAGAATAGGAATCAGTTGTAAGAAAGCTTTACTCCTTTATTTTTCCGCTCTTTATCTAATTCATAACAAATAAGCAATGGAAAGGATGCCTTTAATTGGATTTAAGTAAAACATTGATGGGTACATTAGGGATAGAAATAGTTGAGGTCTGTGAAGGAAGAGTTGTTGCAACCATGCCTGTTGACCATCGGACACACCAGCCGATGGGACTTCTTCACGGTGGCGCATCGGTGGCTCTTGCCGAAACGGTCGCCAGTCTTGGTGGATATACAATGGTTGACGAGGAGAAAGAAGCAGTCGTTGGTTTAGAGATTAATGCGAATCATCTTAAAAGCAAAAGGGAAGGCTTGGTGACCGCAACAGGAAATATTGTACACAGAGGAAAAAAAACAATGGTATGGGAAATTAAAATAACGGATGAAGAGAACGAATTAATATGTATCAGCAGATGTACGCTTGCTGTTATTCAAATAAAAAAATGAGGATGTTTTACAAGGTCTAAAGCGATCTTGTAAGCATCCTCTTTTTCTGTCATTAGCTATTTTTTTGTTTTTTTGCCTTTTTTAAATCATCACGCACACTATGTTTCCACAATTTAACGCCTGTATTATAGGCTGCACGGCTGATTAAATGTCCGGCAACCGGAGCTGTCATAAAAATAAAGAAGATAGCTAACAGGATACGGGAGTTAAAATGGCCCTCTGTAATCCAGAAATATAAGAATGTGCCAAGCAATACAAGGGTTACACCCAAAGTGGATGTTTTAGAAGCTGCATGGTTCCGCGTATAGACATCGGGTAAACGGAGTATTCCAAGAGCTGATACAACGGTTAATATAGAACCGATTAAAACGATACAAACAAAAATATAGGAACTAATTTCGTTCATTTTCTATGATTTCCCCTTTCTCCAGGAATTTCGAAAAGGCAACCGTACCAGTGAACGAAAGAATACTGATCAGAAGGATAACCTCTAAAAACATGGATGTGCTGAGCAATAAAGATAGTATGGCAATCATGCAAATTAAGTTCATGCCAATAGCATCCAATGCCATTACACGATCAGGGATGCTTGGTCCCTTAATTACTCTATAAATTAGAATGAGCATCGAAATAGCTATACAGACTAAAGAAAGCTGAAGGATGAAATTAATCATTACTCACTCACCTCCAGAATAAGCCGCTCAAATGAATTTTTTATACTTTCTTGCATCTCTGGAATCTCCGATATGTTTAATGCATGGATGAATAATGTTTTGTTATCAGAAGAAATATCCAGAACTAATGTACCGGGAGTTAAGGTAATCAGACAGGACAGAAGAGTGATCTGCCAATCCGATTTAAGTTTGGTTTCATAAGTAAAAATTCCTGGCTTCAGTTCAAGCTTTGGTCTGATGATTGTTTTAAAAACGTCGAAGTTTGCAATCAATAATTCTCGTATAAATATCCCCAGAAGGTGAAGGACAGCCACTACCTTATGCAAATAAAACCGAGTCGAAAAAAAGCGTCTGAATAGAAAAAGAATAATCGCCCCAATTAAATAGCCGATAATAAAGGAAGCGGCTGTATTTGACGTCGTCAGGAACATCCAGGTCAAGGCTAGAATTACATTTAATAATATTTGATAAGACATATCTTCATCACTCCTTTAGTACGGCCTGAATGTAATCTGATGGATTCATTAAAACATCAACCGCATCAGAAACATACGTATAAACAACTTCAGAGCCCAATCCGTACAATATTGAGACTACAAGTAAAATGCCGATCGGCAATAGTAAAAAACGGTTATCTTTCTTGGAGAAGTTCTCATCGTAAACTTTTTTCTCTCCCCAGAACGCGAATATGAAAATGCGCATCACGGAATATAAAACAATTAAACTTGAGAATAGGACTACCAATCCTCCTACGTAATGCCTTTCATCAAAGGCACCCTGAATGATTAGTAATTTTCCTGTAAAACCGCTGAAAGGTGGAACCCCTGCTAACGATATAGCCGCTATGAAGAACATCCAAGCTAAAAGTGGAGATTCGTGAATTAACCCACCCATGCGCTTAATATTACTTGTCCCTGTTTTGGCCATCATTACTCCAATAAGCAGAAACAGGGCTGCTTTAATCATCATGTCATGAATTGTATACATAATTGAACCGGATATGGATGCGGTATTCATGATTGAAATACCGAAGATTATAACACCAATGGCAATTACGATATTGTAAATGATGATTTTTTTACCATCCATATAGGCCAATACACCGATACAGCCAAATACAATGGTTAAAATTCCAAGGTACTCCAGCAATGTATGCGTATAATCAGTATGATGATAAAACATAATGGTAAAGGTTCTTAGGATGGAATAAACACCAACCTTCGTTAATAATGAACCAAACAAAGCCAGGATTGGAATTGGCGGCGCAAAGTATGAGCCGGGCATCCAAAAATATAAAGGAAAAATGGCTGCCTTCAATCCAAACACGATTAGAAACAGAACAGCGATAACCGTGATGATTCCCGGCTGGTCTACTTCCGCAATTCTTTCTGAGATATCTGCCATATTCAGCGTACCTACAACAGAGTATAAGAATGCAACAGCAGCAACAAAAAGGCCAGAAGCAATTACATTTACAAGCAAATATTTAATAGACTCGCGAAGCTGTACTTTTGTACCACCTGTCACAAGTAATACATAAGATGACATCAGCATTACTTCAAAAAATACAAATAAGTTGAATATATCTCCGGTCAAAAATGCCCCGTTAACACCTACAATTAAAAATTGGATAAGGGCATAGTAGAAATATTTTTCACGGTTTGCATCAATATTTTTAAAAGAATAAATAATCGTTACTAATGTAATAAGAGATGTAGTTAAAACCAGTAAGGCTGCCAGCATATCCGCTACAAGACTAATTCCGAAAGGGGCATCCCAGCTGCCGGCCTGCAAGGTTAGAATGCCATTTGTTTTTACCTCTATTAAAAGTGAAAAGGTAACTACCAGGACCAGTATAGAAGAGGCCAAGGCGACTATTCGTTGGGCATTTATTTTTTTCGCAAGGAATAACAATAAAATTCCTGTCAATAACGGAAGTAAAATAGGTAATATAACAAGGTTATTCATATGACTTATTTCCTCTCAGTTGATCCATGTTATCCGTTCCAAGTTCCTGATAGGAACGATAGGCCAATACCAGGAAGAAAGATGTGACACCGAAGCTAATTACAATCGCTGTCAGGATTAATGCCTGTGGCAGCGGATCCACATAGGATTTGGCGTGTTCACTTAAGATAGGCACAGCTCCTTGTTTTAATCCTCCCATGGTAAGAACCAATAAATTCACCGCATGGCTCAATATGCTTGTTCCAATAATGATACGAAGCAAGCTTTTTGATAAAAGTAAATAGGTGGAAATCGTAAATAGAATTCCTATAGCAAAACACATTAAAATCTCCATCATTCACTCTCCCCAATCGTTTGAATAATGGTCATTGTCACGCCGATTACAACTAGATAAACACCCGTATCAAAGATAACTGCTGTATGAAGGGATGTTTTTCCAAGGAGCGGCAAATCAAAATAATCAAAGGCGTGCGTCAGGAAAGGAGCATCGAAGAATAACGCACCAGCTCCAGTCCCGACAGATAACAACAACCCCACAGCTATCAACGATAAATAATTTACCGGCAGAAAACTTTTTACGGTTTTTAAATCAAATGCCAGCAATAAAAGAATGATGGCAGAAGAAGTCATAAGACCACCGATAAATCCACCGCCCGGCGTATAGTGTCCGGCAAAGAAAATGTGTATAGAGAACAAAATAATAATAAAAGTTGCGATTTTAGTAACCGTCTGTAAAATTAAATCATTTGTTTTCATTCTTCCCCTCCTCTTTTCGTGAGACGGAGTTTAATCATGGTGTAAATTCCCATGGCTGCAATGGATAATACGGTGATTTCAAACATGGTATCCAAACCACGGAAGTCAACCAGGATTACGTTAACCATATTCTCTCCACCAGCTTCTTTGTACGTAACCTCTTTATAAAATTCAGAGATGGATTCAAATAGCTTCGTACTGTGAGAAGCCAGCGCGATAAGTGTCATCGTAATTCCGACACCGAGAGAGATTGCCAGGTTTGTCAATTTAAAACGCATACGCTTTTCCTTTGGTTTATACTTCGGCAAGTGATAGAAACAAAGCAAGAACAGCGATGTAGATACTGTTTCAATGACAAATTGAGTTAAGGCTAAATCAGGTGCCCTAAATAGAACAAATAAAAGTGATACCGTATAACCAACCGCTCCCATTAAAATGATTGAAGTCAGTCTCGATTTTGCAAATAGAATCATGATTGAAGCCAGAACTAAGATAAAGATCAAAATAACTTCGTATACCCCAATTGGAGTCATACTGGTTGTTTCGAATGCAAAGCTATCGGTTTTCCAAACCGTATAAAGTAAACTGATAATCAAGAAGCCAAATATATAAACTAAATAATCATGGATACTCCCGTTCATATATCCGCGGGTAATGAGACGTGAACCTGTATCCAGTGATCTTAATCCCATATTATATGCATTGTTTAATGTGTATTTATCAGAGAAATACGTATAAATCTTGCTCCATTTTGGATAGAACTTATACAAGATAATTCCTAAGATGACAACTCCGATTGTCATTAATAATGCGCCATTTACTCCGTGCCACATTTGTATATGAAGATGCGGAGGGTTTCCGTTTTCATAAAGGCTCGGCAGGATAGCTGCAGTAGCTGGCTCAATAATTGTTGAAGTAAGGATGTTTGGAAATAATCCAAAAATAATAACCAAGGCTGCAAGCGTGATTGGTGAAATCAATAATCCAATCGGTGCTTCATGTGGTTTTTTCGTTAATTTTTCAGGCTGAAGTTTGCCGCCAAATGTTCTAAATAAAAGAATCATACAGTAAACAAATGTGAATACACTTGCCAGCCATCCAATAACAGGGAATAAATTACCCCATGTTTGCAGGTTAAGAAAATCTGCTTTTGTTATATCTAATAGGCTGCCAAAGAACATTTCCTTACTCAAGAAGCCATTGAATGGAGGCAAGCCTGCCATTGAGAATGCTCCGATTGCAGCAATAGTAAAAGTGATTGGCATTATGGTCATTAATCCGCCCAGTTTACGAATATCCCTAGTTCCCGTTTCGTGATCAATTATACCGACTGCCATGAATAATGAACCTTTAAAGGTTGCATGGTTAATTAGGTGAAAAACAGCTGCCGAAACAGCGGCAATATATACATTATTCTCGGCTGATCCAAAATGGAGGGAAGCCGCACCGATGCCAAGCAGGGACATGATTAAGCCGAGCTGGCTGACTGTTGAGTAGGCAAGAATCCCTTTTAAATCATACTGACGTACTGCATTAAAGGAACCCCAAATTAAGGTTATGATACCGACCAGGCCGATAATCCATACCCATTCACCTGATAAAGCAAATATAGGGCTCAAACGTGCTACTAAATAGATACCTGCTTTAACCATCGTTGCTGAATGAAGATATGCACTGACTGGTGTAGGTGCTTCCATTGCATCAGGTAACCAAATGTGGAATGGGAATTGGGCAGACTTCGTGAATGCCCCTAATAAAACGAGTATCATCGAAAAATAAAAAAGAGGATGGTTTACCAAATCAGGAGCCATTGAAATTAATTCTCTGATGCTGAAGGTATTTCCCATTACAGAGAGGGTTATAAAACCTCCTAGCATGGATAAGCCACCTAAAAAGGTGATTAATAATGATTTTTGCGCTCCGTAGCGAGATCCTTTTCTCTCATGCCAATAGCCAATCAGCAGGAAGGAAGAAAGGCTGGTAAATTCCCAAAACGTATAAAGGACGATTAAGTTGTCAGATAGGACAACCCCAAGCATAGCCCCCATAAATAATAGTAAATAAACATAAAAATTACTCAGTTTTTCTTTTGTTTTGTCCATATAAAAGATGGAGTACAGAATAACTAGTGTACCAATACCTGTGATCAGCATAGCGAAGAGCAGGCCTAATCCGTCTACATAAACATCAAATGATATGTTTAGTGAAGGAATCCACTCAAAACTAGCTGTTATGGATTGATGATCCGTTATTTCAGGCAGGAACGTAAACAAATAACCAAATAATACGATAGGTATAATGAGTACGAACCATCCGGTATGTATTTTACGAGCATATTTGCCTATAAACGGAATACATATCGCAGCCAAAAAAGGCAGTAATATACTCAAGTGAAGCATTGACATAAGGACCTCCCTTAAAAAATTATAAAATATTGAAAAATTACAACAAAATGTACCAATCCGTACATTCAGCATAGCAAATTATACAGCAAATTTATATTAGACTGTACTTGAAAAGACTGGTATTCATGTGTTTTAACCATGTATTATATGAAGGAAAAAATTTAAAAATTTAATTCTCCTTTCCGATAAATGGTTTATAATGGGAAAATGTGAAGTATAAGGAATAATGAAAATGAAGAATACATATGTAACAGGTTATTTTCCCTTATTATCGATAATGGCATTTAGTCTGTTCTTTGCTGTTCATCTTATGGTAAGAATGATTGCATTTTTAAAAAGCAATGGGCTCTATTCAGGCATGACTGGATTGTTATCAGAGATCCATATTAAATTATCCTTTTTATTATTGTTCTTTATCTGTTTTTTTATGTTACTTGCTGTGTTAAAGCTTCTTGTCGATACCTTTTTGGAACTGTCACTTTTATTTTTCTCAAAGGATAAGGTGGGAGAAGACCTGCAAAAGCTGAGAGGGACTTCTATCATTTTTCTGATAGGTGGACTTATATCTATGTTATGTTGTCTTTGGTTGCTTGCAGGCTGCTTTTTACTTACTTCATTATTCGCTTTTATATACTTTCTGTATAAAATCAGTTCATCCTTATCGGGTACCTGATTGATAGGGATTATATTTTTTCATGTAACTATCTGGGCCGTTCTGTTATTGGCAGTCTGTCTCTCTGTCTTAAAATTATATAATAGTATAATGGCGGGACTTCCGCTGTAAAGGAAAAAGCATGATGAACCTCTAATAGAGAGAATACATCATGCTTTTCCATATTTGTATTTGCGGCTGACTTTTATTTAAAAAATCAATACTGGACGGCTGATCCTTGCCCACCCAGACCCCACCAGTATACGAAGCAGTCATCCCAATAAACCATAAATCATGATAATCATTTGTTGTACCGGTTTTTCCTCCTATATAAGCTACCTGTTTTTTGAAGCAATCGAACAGCTGCAGTATTAACCGATTTGGCCATTGCCTGATTGAGTGGAAGATTGCTATATGTTGAATGACCATAGTTCTCTGGGCAGTAATTTTCGATGCATATCGCTGAAGCGTCTATTTTTTGGATCCTTATTAGTTTTCAAATAAGGCGCATATACCAGCAATGGTTTAATCGTAGATCCTGGCTGACGAAAACTTTAAGGGCTCGATTAAATGTTGAGGGTTTATATGTTTTTCCCCCAATCAATGAGACAAGCTCATGAGTAGAATGATTAATAACTACCGCTGATGCTTCAACGTTTTTATAAGGCAGGATGCTACTAACGGCTGATTTGGCTTTTTCTGAATATCTGAATCGAGAAAAAGTGTGGATCGTAATTCCTGAATGCAGCAGTTCCGTGATGCGGTTATCTAATTTCTCTGTTAATTGATTAGATTCTTGTTCAGATAAACCAGAAAACTGATAACCATCCTGCTCTGCGACCAGCTGACGAAATTCAGCCAGCGTGTAATCGGTATAATCAGGAAATTCTTGGATTCGTTTGGAAAGATTTAATTTTATTGATTCTTTTAAAATTTGCTCTTTTTCTCCATTCGTTATGAAATTCTTATTCTCAAGTTGCTGCAGAAGTCTAACCTGGCGTTTTTTTGTATTTTGGAAATTAGTCAGCGGGTCATAAAGACTAGGGTTATTAGGAATTGCCGCTAGAAAAGAGAGTTCACCATGCTTGAGATTCTTTGCTGATTTGGAAAAATAAAAATAAGCAGCAGCTTCAATTCCATAGGAACTGTTACCATAGTAAATCGCAATTATGTAAGTATTTAATAGTTAATCTTTTGAAAAATCACGCTCAAGCTGATAGGCGTAAAGCAGTTCAGTTAATTTACGATTATATGTACGTTCATTTGTGAGGAATAAATTTCGAGCGAGCTGTTGTGTAATGGTGCTGCCCCCTTGATGAATTCCCCCGCTTTCCGTATTAATTATGAACGCTCTGCTAATAGCTGATAAATCAAACCCCTTATGTGAATAAAAATGCTGATCCTCTGAAACTACGTAAATATCCTTTAAAATTTGAGGGATATCAGCATCCTTTATATATTTCCGATTCTCTGTTTGATAGATTTCTCTGATAATTGTCCATCGGAATCTGTGATTGTACTGTTAAGCTGCATGGCTGATTGATCTATTTGTAAATTGGTGTCCAAAACATGATTGAGGCTTTGCAATTTGGAAAACTCATTCAGTGTTAATGTACTCAATCCGTATAAGGATGGAACCAGTAATAAAATCATACAAAATCCAATTGATTTTCTCATTTTTACCCACCTGGAATTCTATTCGTATATTTAACTATATCGTATTGATTTTATGGTTAAAAGAGGAAAATTTGGAAGGAGCAATAGATTACACGAAAACAAGGAGGTTGTATCATTGTGAAGAAGGATGACCACTATTTATTCATAGATTTTGAATTTACAATGCCAGAGGATCGAAATAATCCGAATGGGTTCTTTCCTGAAATCATTGAATATGGAATTATCGAGGTAAAGAGTGGAACAATAGTCAATCAATACAATTCTTATGTCCTGCCCAGAGTATTTCAGTCGTTAACGAACCGATGTAAGAACTTTTTGCACATTACCGAAGATGATCTTAAGACAGGGGTGGAATTTGATGTTTTTCACAGTTTACTGCGAGAATTGGATCATCCTAACTCTCCAACGATTGCTACATGGGGAAACATGGATATGAAGGTGTTAAAGCAAAACTGTCAGTATTCAGGACATATATTCCCTTTAACGGGAAAGCAATTGGATTTATCGATTGAGTATCAAAAATTCTTTGGTGACCGAAATCAGACAGGCCTATGGAAAGCAGTTCAGCAATATGGGGACAAGGCTAAAGGCGTTTGGCATCGTGCTTTGGATGATGCCAGAATGACTTATGAACTGTTTACATTAATTGAGCAGGACAGGAGGTATGTGGATAACTATAAGCCAACGACAATCGGAGACGTTGTGGATTTTTCACAGTTATTTAATGGGTTGACGTAAAAAACCAAATCAGTAAAGAGTGATTTGGTTTTTTATGTTTATCATATTGGAAAATACTCGCGCTCTATATTCGATATAGCTGACAAAGACATATCTGACCACTTTGATTCTTCTTTTTGCAATTCCTGTTTTAATGTTTCAAGAGACTGGCGCAGGGATTCTGTGTAATCAGGAATTTCCCCTTTAAACGGTTTCACCATGTTTACCGGGATGTTGGTTTGTTCCCTGTAAGCTAAAGCCTTTCGCTCATGGAAAAAATCAACTTCTGTTTGTTTTGGATGATGAAGATCTCCCTGCATAGGGTGCTTTAATACAGCCAGTATTTTAACAACCATATATCCATTTGTTCGGATATTGGTGATTTCGCCTACATATTTACCGGTTTTATAATGTGCAATCACTTGGTCGCCAATAGTGAGTTCATTCATTTTTATCCCCCATTCATATCTGTTCTTCTCTATCATACCGATGTACCATAATCAATCCTATAAAAAGCTCTTCAGAAAGATGCTTTTTTTTTGAGAATCGTGTAAAGTGAAAAATTGGAGGTAGTTTAAATGAAATGGAAGACCATGATACTATTATTAATAATCCTCCTTGGTGCAGCGATTTGGAATCTGTATATAAAAGATAAGGTATTCCAATCTGGTGATCAAACAACTTTAAAGCTGGATCAAACCATTAAAGAGAAAGAAGGCGAAGATAAAATGACAGTATTACCTCAATTTACAGAAGTACAAGGTAATGAAAGATTAGTGGAGATGGTAACTAATAAAGGTTCCATCCAAATCAA
Organism: Bacillus sp. z14 (2026); assembly: GCF_058313575.1. Classification (NCBI taxonomy): domain Bacteria; kingdom Bacillati; phylum Bacillota; class Bacilli; order Caryophanales; family Bacillaceae; genus Bacillus; species Bacillus sp. z14 (2026). The sequence goes on along the minus strand of NZ_JBZFQK010000003.1, from coordinate 53,538 downwards.
ATTATTCCCTGACCAAGCTCCTAAAGCGGTTGAAAATTTCCTGACTCATGCAGAAAATGGATACTACGAGGGGATCATTTTCCACCGCGTGATCAATGATTTCATGATTCAAGGCGGAGATCCAACTGGAACAGGAATGGGTGGAGAAAGCATTTGGGGTAAATCATTCGAAGATGAATTCACGATGGATTTATTTAATTTCCGTGGTGCTTTGTCTATGGCAAATGCCGGCCCTGGTACAAATGGAAGTCAATTCTTTATTGTTCAAAAAGGTGCTGTTGAAGCGAATCTAAAAGGACAAATGGAACAAGCGGGATATCCTCAGGAAGCAGTGGAAAAATACATGGAAATAGGCGGAACTCCTTGGCTTGACCACAGACATACCGTGTTTGGACAAGTTACTGAAGGAATGGATGTTGTAGATGACATCGCAACTACTAAAGTAGGTCCTAACGATAAACCGGTTTATGATGTAGTGATTGAAAAAATCAACATCCTAAAATAATCCCTATAATGTAAGTAGGCTGTCGATGACTCGGCAGCTTTTTTCTTATTTATAAATGAGGATAATCAAATATCACTTATACTCACCCTAGTCGTGTTATAATATGGTTAAAATTCAAATGTTTTCAAATCAGGAAAGGGTGTCTCAAAACATGTCTCAGCCATTAGCGTTTATTATAGGATTATTCTTGTATTTTCCTGAAGATAAAAGAGAATACATTCCAGCCGGATTAACGATGGCCATTTTTACATTGTTTGCAGTGTTAACGATGCGGTTTATCATTGTTTATAATCGTAAGCAGGTACAGAAGGCAAAGGAATTGGAAGAAAAATTAAAAGAGCAAAATATTCAATGATGGCTGCACATGCAAAGTGTGCAGTTTTTTTTTGCCGAAATCTGAGTGGATTCTTCTTAAAATTAAACAAGCATTTGCCAGACTGATTGGCAAATGCTTGTTACATAATTAGTTGAGGTCTTGGAATGCTTCGTGCAATCTGCGCAAACCCTCAGTGAGAGTGTCCTTAGAGCACCCTATATTCATTCGAACAAATCCTTGGCCATCCTGCCCATATTTCGCACCGGGTTCAAGAGCCAATTTCCCTTTATGGATGAGCCTTTCTGTGATTTCAATATCTGATATTCCTAAATCCCGTAAATCGATCCAAACAAGGAAAGATGCTTGAGGAATCATGATGTTTATTTTCGGTAAATGCTTAGAAACATAATCAGTCAGGATTTCAATATTCTCTTCAATTTTGGATACGGTCTCACTCACCCACTCAGCACCATGGGTGTAGGCCGCTTCCATGGCAGTATAGGCAAGTACATTAATGCCCCCAATACCTTGCTTGAGGAATTGCTGTTCCATTTTTAAGAGGTAATCTTTATTTTCACTTAGGATCAGAGAGCCATGCAATCCAGCGATATTAAAGGTTTTACTAGGAGCCATCAGTGTAATAACATCTTTGCTGATGATTCCGGCAGGTGTGTGAATATTGTCATAAAAGATCAGGTCAGCGTGAATTTCATCGGAAATGACAGGCACTTGATAGTGCTGACATAGGCTAATCATTCTCTCAAGGTCTTTCTTTGCCCAAACCGTTCCGCCAGGATTGTGCGGGCTGCATAAGATGAATAATTTTACTCCATTACGAAGCTTGTTTTCAAAGTCTTCAAAATCAATTTCAAATTGATTTTGGTTGATTTTCATTCTATTGGTAACAAGAGTTCGGCCATTACTTTTAACGACATTATGAAATGGACCGTAGACAGGTGTTTGAATCATCACTTGATCTCCAGCTTCAGTAAATGCAAGAACAGCTGCTGATAAGGACGGAACTACACCTGGACTAAAAGAAATATTTTCTCTTTTAAGCGACCATTTATGCTTTTCGTTCATCCAATTTATGATAGCCTGGTATACAGAATCGGAGGCATATGTATATCCGAATATTGGGTGCTGTATGCGGGTAATTAAAGCTTCCTGTACCTGAACAGGCGAAGCCCAGTCCATGTCTGCCACCCACATTGGCCATAAGTCACTGCCTGCGAATAATGAATCAACGTTATCCCATTTATACGAAGCTGTTCCTTTACGATCTATAATGGTTTCTGTATTTGTTGTACTGTTCATTTTTTCACCCCGCCTTTATATGATTCCCTTATTTTATCATATATTTACAGACTGGCAGTTTTAGAAGATTTATTAATTGGCTTGTTTTCTCAAATAAATATGGTATGTGAGATGAAAATAATTGATTACATATTCATATGTATAAAATGAGTGTTATAATGGAAAAAGTTTAATTTAAATTAAATTTTCAGATATCTTTATATCTAATGATACTTTTAATGGAGGTGAGGGTATGAACCTTACAGCTAAGGAAATTGAGATTTTGAATATTCTCGAAGAAAACGCCAGAATCCCTCTGGATGATATAGTAAAAATGACAGCAATGTCTAAAGAGGAAGTTGAACTAGCCTTAAAAAAACTGAAAGAATCCAATATTATTGTTGGCTATGCCGCTTTGGTCGATTGGTCGAAAGTTAAAGATCACGAAGGAGTTACTGCCATGATTGATGTGAAAGTAACCCCTAAAAGAGGCGTAGGCTTTGATGAGACAGCAAAACGAATTTATCGCTATGAAGAGGTCACATCCGTTTATTTAATGTCAGGTGCTTATGACTTATCTGTGGTCATTGAGGGCAAGTCGATGAATGAGGTAGCGCGATTTGTTTCAGACAAATTATCGACTCTTGATTCAGTTATTTCTACAACGACTCACTTTATTCTTAAAAAGTATAAACATGATGGGACTGTATTTGCACCTCTTGATGAGGATAAAAGGATTGTGATAACTCCATGATTAAAACGAGTTATCTATCTGATACGGCTCGAGAAATGAAGCCCTCCGGAATACGTAAATTTTTTGATTTGGCAGCAGGCATGGATGGTATCGTTTCGCTTGGTGTAGGTGAGCCAGATTTTGTTACTCCGTGGCGATACAGGGAAGCTGCTATCCTCTCGATGGAAGAAGGCTATACGTCTTACACAGCAAATGCAGGATTGCTTGATTTACGCGAGGAAATTGCAGCCTATATGAGTAGACGTTTTCAGGTAACATACTCCCCTGAAAATCAAATTATTGTAACTGTAGGTGCAAGTCAGGCAATCGATATCGCCTTACGAGCCATTCTCAACCCAGGAGAAGAAGTAATAGTCGTTGAACCATGCTTCGTATCCTATGCTCCATTAGTGGCATTGGCAGGAGGTAAGCCTGTTTCGGTTGGAACCATGAAAGAATCTGATTTTAAACTGTTACCCGAACAGTTAGAAGCAGCTATAACACCGAAAACGAAGGCGATTATGATTTGTTCACCCAATAATCCAACAGGAACCCAATTGTCTAAGGATGATTTGAAAGCATTAGCTGAAATTGCTATTAAACATGATGTTCTTGTGATTTCCGATGAAATCTATGCGGAACTTGTTTATGATGACGCGTATACCAGCTTTGCAGCCATTGAAGGGATGTATGAACGGACGATTTTAATATCAGGCTTCTCAAAGGGATTTGCTATGACAGGCTGGAGGCTTGGTTTTGTATGTGCAAACAAAGAAATCTCTGAAGCTATGCTGAAAATCCACCAGTATGCGATTATGTGTGCCCCTACATCTGCCCAATATGCTGCTTTGGAGGCCCTGCGATATGGGGCGGGATATGTGGAAGAAATGCGTATGAGCTATAATCATCGAAGAAATTATATTGTTAGTTCATTTAATGAGATTGGTTTGAAGTGCCACACACCGGGTGGAGCATTTTATGCTTTTCCATCCATTGAATCTACTGGCATGAGCTCTGAAGAATTTGCAGAAAAATTATTGATTGAGGAAAAGGTAGCAGTAGTACCAGGCAATGTATTTGGTATAGGCGGAGAAGGGCATATCCGTTGCTCTTACGCTACATCTATCGATCAATTACGGGAAGCCTTAACCAGGATTGAACGATTTTTAAACAATCATTCATAAATTTCCTTAAGGACTTTTACTAAGAGTTTTCTGAGTATAGGGAAAAGATTTTCAAATATAAAAAATGAGGGGGCAACCATAAGTCGTTAAATGACCTATGGTTGCCTCTTTGTTTGGTTGAGGCCAACAGGATGTTGGTCACAAAGGCGTTGCCACACGACGTGGCGTTCTTAGTCTTTGTTCCTTGAAACAGTCGCCTCAGCCTTTTAATCAATCCAGCTTCAACTCCTAGTCCCTCGAGTCATAAGGATAGCCACTGCGGGAGGGAAGAACACCTCCCTGCGTGCCTCTCTCTTATGCTTTTCGGGCCTGGGCAGTCGCCTCAGCCTTTTAGTTAATCTAGCTTCAGGGCCTAGGAGCTCGGGACATAAGCATAGCCTCTACGGGGGAAGAACATCCCCTCCGAGCCTCTGTCTTATGCTCCTCGCTCCTGGGCAAGGCCCTTCAGCCTTTTAGTTAATCCAGCTTCGGCTCCTAGGAGCTCGAGTCATAAGCAAATACTCTGCGGGAGAAAAACCTCCCTCCGAGTATTCGTCTTATGCTTGTCGCTCCTGGGCAGTCGCCTCAGCCTTTTAGTTAATCCAGCTTCAACGGCTAGAAGCTCAGGACATAAGAAAAGCCACTGCGGGGAAGACCATTCCCTTCGTGGCTTTCTCTTATGCTGCTCGCTTCTGAACGAGCCGTTTCAGCTTTTTAAGTTCCCCATTATCCTTAGGAAGTCGGCTTCGGTTATGTCTTGGGTTTTCTTTAGTATTAATTTCGCTCGCTTTTGCCCCATTGTGTTGATGAGGTGATGGAGTTCGGGATCTAGTTGGCATGGTCCTGTTGGATTGGCGTGCTCCATTAATTCGGAGGCAGGGCAATCCAATGCAGTTGAAATAGTCAGGAGAACCTGGAGGCTTGGTGTTATTTCATTTTCCTCGTATTGCTCAAGTTTGTGAGTGCCGATTCTGGAGCGTAACGCTAGCTCTTCCACACTCATTCCTTTGTCAATTCTGTACTTACGAATATTTTCTCCAATTGTAGCCATTATCAATCCCTCCCGATATTAATAGTTCTCCTTATATTCTACCACCTTACTAAATAATTCCAATAGAGTTCAGGAAGACTAATAAAATTGCGGCAGGGCATACGTAACGGACTAGGATATACCAACCGTTAAACATCCAGTATTTCAATTTCGAGCCATTTTGTAACTCTGTTCTGACTGCGTTTTTATCCATAACGTAACCTATAAATATAGAGATAAATAGTGAACCGAGCGGCAGGGCAAGATTTGAAACAATAAAATCTGCCAGATCAAAGAATGTTTTCCCTGCAATATGAACATCATTTAAAATGCCATAGGATAAAGCACTCGGAATCCCTACAATGAAAGTGATGACTCCAGCCAGCCATGCGGATGATTTTCGTTTTTCGGGATTTTCTTTTGAAATGACTGCTACAACAATTTCCAAAATGGAAAAGGCTGAGGTAAGAGTCGCAAATAACAATAAGATCATAAAGATGATCATGAAAAATCCTCCGAATGCGATCTCATTAAATACAGCTGGTAGTATGACAAAAACTAGTCCTGGACCTGATGCAGGATCATATCCTAACGCAAATACAGCAGGGAAGATAACAAGTCCTGCTAATAAGGAGATTAAAATATTTAATACCACAACTGAAAAGCCAGATTTCATCAAATTCTCGTTTTTCGGCAAATAGGAAGCGTAGGTCACCATTACCGATGTTCCCACACTAAGAGCGAAAAAGGCTTGTCCAAGTGCCAGCAATACGGATTCACCCGTGATTTTATTGAAGTCTGGCTGCAAGAAGAATCTAACACCTTCCATAGCTCCATCCAAGGTTAACGATCGAACGGCCAATATAATAAACAAAATGAATAATGCCGGCATCATATACTTGCTTGCCCGTTCAATCCCTTTTTTGATTCCTCCCTGAACCACCCATATTGTCAATAGTATGAACAGAATCTGGGAAATGATTGATTCATATGGATTTTCAATAATGTTATTAAATAATGATTCATAATTAGCTACCCCTGTTATCTGCCCAAGTAGACTTCTGCCTAGATAGGATAAAATCCAGCCGCCTACCACACTGTAAAAGGATAGCAACAGAACGGAAGCAATTACACCCATCCACCCCATTAAAAACCATTTAGAATTAGGGGCTATAACTTTATAGGCACTGACTGCATCCTTTTGTGCGTTTCTTCCAATAACAAATTCGGAAATTAAAATAGGAGCACCGATAAAGAGTGTGAACGCAATAAATAAAAGGAAGAAGGCCGCACCGCCATTTGTTCCAGCCATATAAGGGAATTTCCAAATGGCCCCCAGTCCGATTGCTGAACCGGCAGCAGCTAAAATAAAACCAATCTTTGATGACCATTGTTCATGTGTTTGCATGTATGCACCTCATAGCTTGTAATCTTATTAATCGTATTATAGTAGCATTATACAGGAATAATTGCCAGAATATTAAATCTGATTAAACAGGTAAGTTATTCCTGCCGATAAAGGTGTTTATTATTAGGCAATAGGGTAAATAAAAATAGAAAGGTATGTAGGTCATTTTTGATAATGGTTAAACATTGTGCTATAATTTTATATTGCGTATATAAACGAAAAATTTAAACATTTATAGGAGTGTTATTATGACTACAAAATATGAAGTAGGTCAAATTCTTACAGGTAAAGTAACTGGCATTCAGCCTTACGGAGCATTCGTTGCTTTAGACGAAAATACACAAGGACTCGTTCATATTTCCGAAATTACGTACGGTTTTGTGAAAGATATTAATGATCAATTAAAATTAGGCGATGAAGTTAAAGTTAAAGTTCTTTCCGTTAATGAAGAAGCTGGGAAAATCGCTCTATCTATTCGTGCTACAGAAGAGCCACCAGCAGTTAAACAGGAAGCTCGTAAGCCTAAGAAAAAATCTCAACAAGGTTCAGTTAAAATTCCGCCTGCTGAAACACCACAAGGATTCAATACACTTAAAGATAAATTGGAAGAGTGGATTGAACAATCCAAACGCGAAGATCTTATTAAAAAATAATTGAATAGAAATGCAGAAACTGCCCTCATCACTTGTTTCGACTGTGATGAGGGCAGTTTTTTTGTTGTAAACAGTTATTAATTCCAATTGTTCGTAAATTATCGGATAATATAGACAAGACTCAATTATCGTTTAAATGGGTTTTTAGTCGAATGGAATTATACCTTATACGAATGAAAAACTTAGATAGGGGGCCGATTCATGTGACAAAGACAACTGTTTCCAACGAAGTGATTGAACAAACAGAACAATATGGTGCCAGGAACTATCACCCATTGCCGATTGTTATAGCAGAAGCTGAGGGTGTTTGGGTGAAGGATCCAGAGGGAAACCGATATATGGACATGCTGAGTGCTTATTCGGCTGTAAACCAGGGACATCGTCACCCAAGAATTATTCGAGCTTTAAAGGAGCAAGCAGATCGTGTAACTCTGACGTCAAGAGCTTTTCATAATGATCAGCTTGGTCCATGGTATGAAAAAATTTGTAAGCTAGCAAACAAAGACAAAGCACTTCCTATGAATACTGGTGCGGAGGCGGTTGAAACAGCTTTTAAAGCTGCAAGAAGATGGGCCTATGATGTAAAAGGAGTGGAAAAGGACAAGGCAGAATTTATCGCCTGCACTGGGAACTTTCATGGCAGAACGATGCTCGCTGTTTCTCTTTCTTCTGATGAAGAATATAAAAGAGGTTTTGGTCCAATGCTGCCAGGCATTAAGCTTATCCCATTTGGCGATATAGAAGCTTTAAAGGAAGCGATTACTCCCAATACAGCAGGCTTTTTGATTGAGCCAATCCAAGGTGAAGCAGGAATTAATATACCTTCTGAAGGGTTCCTTAAGGGAGCATATGATGTATGTAAGGCTAATGATGTTTTATTTATTGCAGATGAGATTCAGGTAGGGCTTTGCAGAACGGGCAGGATGTTTGCATGTGAGTGGGAGGATGTTGTTCCTGATATTTATATTTTGGGTAAGGCCCTTGGTGGCGGAGTATTCCCAATTTCCTGTATTCTGGCCAATCATGATATTCTTGATGTTTTTAATCCGGGGTCCCATGGATCTACTTTTGGTGGTAATCCATTAGCCTGCGCAGTATCTATGGAGGCTATTGATGTGTTAGTTGAAGAGAATTTGGCTGGAAAATCCGAACAGCTGGGAGCCTATCTGAGTGAAGAATTAAGGAAGATTGAAAATCCTATTATAAAAGAAATCAGAGGCCGTGGTTTATTTATTGGTATGGAATTAACGGAATCAGCACGCCCATATTGTGAACGGTTAAAGGATGAGGGCTTATTATGTAAGGAAACTCATGATAATGTCATCCGTTTTGCCCCACCACTTATCATTACCAAAGAAGAGCTTGATTGGGCGATTTCAAAAATTAAAAAGGTATTGTCTGTATAAATGAATAGGCCCATCCAAATAAAGGGATGGGCCTATTCTAGATATTATGATTTTGATGGATTTGGTTGTTCCTGGCTGCTTGTTTGTTCGCTTGGCTTGAATAATAATCCAAGATTGACAAGGCCTGCAATTCCAACAAGTGCATAAATAACACGTGCGAAACCACCAGCTTGGCTTCCGCCCCCAAAAACAGTTGCAACCAAATCGAATTGGAAAAATCCGATAAGTCCCCAGTTAATGGCGCCTATAATTGTTAAGACAAGTGCGGTACGTTGTATACCACTCATTTGATTTCCTCCTTCAAAAAGCATGGTTCAGTTATAGAGTGGTTAAAAAAAGAAAATATTATACATGATTTTAGGTTTTATTAATGAAATTAAAGGAATTAAAGATAAAGAAAACGGAATAATAGGGAGGAAATAGAATTATGCAAAATTTTACATATAAAAATCCGACAAATTTAGTATTTGGTAAGGATACAGTTAAAGAACTGAAAAATTTAATACCAGCCGATTCAAAAAATATTTTATTAATTTATGGTGGGGGAAGCATAAAGAAAAATGGCTTATATGATCGTGTTGTTGATGAGCTGAAGCACAGAGAACTAACCTATCATGAATTATCTGGAGTAGAACCAAATCCGCGTATCTCTACTGTGCGCAAAGGTGTCGATATATGCCGAGAAAATGAGGTTGATTTTCTTTTAGCTATTGGCGGAGGTAGTGTTATTGATTGTACGAAGGCAATTGCGGCAGGTGTTGTGTATGAGGGAGATCCATGGGATTTAGTCACCAAGAAAGCCAAAGTAAAGGGCGCTATGCCGTTTGGTACAGTTTTAACACTGGCAGCCACAGGCTCTGAAATGAACTCTGGCAGTGTGATTACGAATTGGGAGACACAGGAGAAGCACGGGTGGGGTTCACCATATACTTACCCTCAGTTTTCTATCCTTGATCCGGTTAATACGTTCACAGTTCCTCGCGATCAGACGATTTACGGAATGGTTGATATGATGTCACATGTGTTGGAAACATATTTTAACCACACAGAAAATACACCTTTACAGGATAGAATGTGTGAATCAGTGTTAAAAACAGTTAAAGAAACGGCTCCGAAATTATTGAACGATATGGAAAATTATCAATATCGGGAAACTATTCTTTACTGTGGAACGGTGGCTTTAAATGGTACATTGAGTGTGGGTATCCGTGGCGATTGGGCAACGCATAATATCGAACATGCTGTTTCAGCTGTCTATGATATTCCTCATGCAGGGGGGCTTGCAATCTTATTTCCAAACTGGATGAAGCACTGTATGCACGAAAATCTTGATAAGTTAGTTAGATTGGGAACTGAGGTATTTGACGTTGATCCAGCAGGTAAATCAAAAGAGGAAATCGCTAATGATTGTATCCGTAATATAAGAGATTTCTGGACAGGAATCGGTGCTCCATCCCGATTGGCTGATTATGATATAGACGATTCCAAAATAGAGTTAATAGCAGACAAAGCAATGGTGAATGGAGAGTTCGGAAACTTTAAAAAGCTTAATAAAGAGGATGTACTATCTATTCTCAAAGCATCTTTATAGTTTGAAAAAAAGGTCTTCCTGTAAGACCTTTTTCTCAATGTTACGAAATGTAAACGCTTGAAATTTTTGAAGCTATTAGTCGCAACTTGATTATCATTTTCGGATTCTGTAAAGTGAAAATGAGGAAACTGAATGGAGGACAAAAAATGACTCATATTAAATTTGATTATTCAAAAGCACTAGAATTTTTCCAAGAGCATGAAGTGTCTTATATGAAGGATACTGTAAAGCAACTGCATCATACAATCCATGAAAAAACAGGAGCTGGTAATGATTATCTTGGATGGTTATCTTTGCCTTCTAATTATGATAAAGAAGAGTTTGCACGTATAAAGAAAGCAGCAGAAAAGATTAAAAACGATTCTGATATCTTATTAGTTATTGGGATTGGCGGATCTTATCTTGGAGCTAGAGCGGCAATTGAAATGCTTCAACACAGCTTCTTTAATATTCTGCCTAGTGAAAAGCGTAAAGCTCCGCAAATCATTTTTGCAGGTAACAATATCAGTTCTACATATATGCGCGATTTAATGGATCTTCTTGAAGGAAAAGATTTCTCGATTAATGTTATATCTAAATCCGGTACAACTACTGAACCAGCGATTGCCTTCCGTATTTTCCGTAAGCTATTGGAAGAAAAATATGGCGCAGAAGCAGCAAAGGGCCGCATTTATGCAACTACAGATAAAGCTAGAGGCGCTTTAAAAACAGTTGCTGATGAAGAAGGGTTTGAAACATTTGTCATTCCTGATGATGTAGGCGGACGTTATTCTGTTCTTACAGCTGTTGGATTACTGCCGATTGCTGCAAGCGGAGCGGATATCGATGTTATCATGAAAGGTGCAGCTGCAGCTGAGCAAGATTATTCTGAATCTGAATTAGAGAACAATGAGGCGTATCAATATGCAGTTGTTCGTAATCTTCTTTATCGTAAAGGGAAAACCATTGAGATGTTGATTAACTATGAGCCATCCTTACAGTATTTCTCCGAGTGGTGGAAACAGCTCTTTGGTGAAAGTGAAGGAAAAGATCAAAAAGGAGTTTATCCATCTTCTGCGAACTTCTCAACTGATCTTCACTCATTAGGACAATACGTGCAGGAAGGTCGCAGAGATCTGTTTGAAACAGTTATAAAAGTAGAAAAGCCACGCCATGAATTAGTTCTTGAAGAGGCAGCAAATGATTTGGATAACCTCAATTATTTAGCTGGACAAACAGTAGATTTCGTGAATAATAAGGCATTTGAGGGTACATTATTAGCTCATACAGATGGCGGAGTTCCGAACTTGGTTGTGAGCATTCCGGCACTTGATGAATATACATTTGGTTATATGGTCTACTTCTTCGAAAAAGCATGCGCAATGAGCTGCTATTTAATGGGGGTAAATCCATTTGATCAGCCAGGTGTCGAAGCATATAAAGTTAATATGTTCGCTTTACTTGGCAAAGCTGGCTTTGAAGAAAAGAAAGCTGAGCTTGAAAAACGATTAAATTCTTAATATTATGTTCGTGCAAAAAATACCCGGTAAATGAACCGGGTATTTTTTATATGTACCATAGTTGAGAATATTAGGTGTTGAAGGCTGCCAATACCAGACATACCTTTCCTTCTATCAGTGGATATTAATAAAGGATCTAAAGGAAGGAAGGGATAACATGATTGAAATACCATCACGTCTAACAAATACTATAACAAATTATGTGTATGCCCATCATCAGCTTGGAAGCCATGGGTTTATCGTTGGCGGGAACTGGGATTATAAGCATGGTTATTTTGATTATCTAATGGATGGCGGTAGTAAATCAAATTATATTAGGATTCCCTTTACCACCATTAAGGGGTCTATAGAAGATAAAAACGGAGTAATCCGCTTTGGGACTCCTTACTTATTATCTTATGAAGCTAAAACCGGTGCCCAATTTTATATGAATCACCACCCATATTCAGATGAATGTGAATTTGATCATTACTCAAATCCATCAGATAATGTGTACGGTGGTGATTCAGGTTTGGAAAGATATTTAGATCTAGGCAGAGTATTAGTAAATGAAGCGGAAATTGCTGTGTTGGGATATGAATAAAATTATCTTGAAGACGGCTCTTGTTCGACTGTTTCTATAATGGTTTGGCTAATAATCGTATTAGTTGCAATAATACGATCTGCACCAGCTCGTTTGGCATTTTTCATTTGAAAGGGAGCCATTATTTCACAAATACAAGTGGCTTCTGGATAAAGGCCTTTAATACACAGTAAGGAAGCGATGACATGCAAATCAGAAGCACGTTCAGTTTTCGAGCGATCTGCTGTTAAAATGATGAATTCACTCTCGGTTACATTTGCATGAATCCATGTCTGTTCATTTGTACTGTCATTTTTCAAAAAAAAGATATGAGTGTCTGGCATTGGATGAGATTCTAATGTCTCGTCTATGATGACTATATTTCTTCGTGGATTCTCCTTATGCCATGTATCGATTAGCATTTTAGTACATTCATTCCAACCAACTATAATAAGATGCTTACGTTTTGTATAGATGGCAGAACCAAGCTGCAGGGCTGTCTGCCGTTTAATCACATAGGATGACATAGATGCGTAGTAGTAAGAAACAAATGCTGCACCAATTAAGATTAATGTACTGGCAGTTAACCTCCCTAAAAGAGTTTTGGGCACAATTTCGCCATACCCCACAGTTGTAATTGATTCAATGGTAAACCATATTCCTTCACCAATGTTGGTAAATGTTGAAGGCTCAATCAGATGCATAAGGATTCCATAGACTAGAATAATGCCAACGATAATAATAATCAGACGAGCAACTAAATGAAGTTTATTGAAAATATACTGAGCAGTATTCATACGTCGTCCTCGCTCTTATCAAAAATCTATTCAATCTAAAATTCCATTGTCCACAACTTTTATTTTAACAGTTGGGTTAATCTCAACTTTTTTTAAATCTAACTTTCCATTCTTCTTATACTCATCAAACAATTTTGGATCCTTAACCATCAGCTTACGGCCAAGCGCGAGTGCATCGCAATTGCTTTTCACTAACGTATCAGTTACTTTTCTAGCTTGTTTCGTTAAGTCCTTAGAAATATGCTTCTCAAGGGTTTTAATTTCGTCCTCTTTAAGCAAACCCTTTGTATATTCAGATACAGAAACCCTTAAGTTTAATGAAACTGTATAGACCGGTTTAGAGTCCTTGATTTTTAATTTTATTTTATGGGTGTTTTTTCGAATAAAAAAGCTAACCTTTTCATCAATTTCATTTTTTTTCTCCGGATTATTTATTGTAAATTGAGTATAGGTTCCTTCTTTGCCAACCATTAATAAGTATAAAGAAGAGTCCTCCCCAATTAAATTTTTACCGGTATAACTTAAGTTATCGAATAAAGCTACTCCCTTTACTTTTACCAGGCCACCCTTAAGTTTTTCTACATAGGGAAGGACAAAATCCTGACCTGGATCAAACATGGCAGGCATAATCGTAGCTAATGATTGCTCAGGAATCATGGAATGGTCTTCTGCACTGTCGAGTAACTCTTGTATGGCTCTACTAATTAAAGTGCCCTTAATATACTCGTCTTTTAAAATGTCTCGTGATTTTCCTTTTGTAATCAAGACTTTTGCGTTTACATTACTTTTTGCATCACGATATAACACATCCAGCAGGGGATAGATATCTGTTTTCGCCAATTCCTCGCCTATTAAAACATTACTTAATTTATTTATTGAGAATTCGCCGGGCGTAATTTGATTCATTTTTTCCCTTAAAATTAATGGAGATGCTCCCTTTACTTTATAACTGGTATTATAGGGTTCTATTTGTCCCCCACCTGCAGGCTTTAATGCACGAATAATTGTAATTAATTCCAGTGGTTCCGGGCCTTTAGCTTTGTCAAAACCTAAACTGAATGCCAGGGAAGTTTTAGATAAAAAATTTTGGTCCCAGCATCCTGTGGTAGCAATCAATATTGATAATATTAAACCTATCTTTAATAGTTTCATGGATCAATCACCTGCCTGATTTTGATGACTCTGGTTTATTTTTCGAATCATAGCAATAGCCAGTAGAAGAATGGGAAACCCTATCATGAACACATAAGTAAAGGGTAGCAAATAATTATTAAGACGAATCATGTTATCCTGCGCTTCCGGAAAAAGAGCACATAAAAGTGAGATTATCAAAGTAATAACCAATACAATGATTTTTTTGTTCTTGAATCGAGTATTTTCTGATATTCCTATTCCTGCTATAAAAATATATAGGACATAGGAAACGAGCATTGGAGAAATCCAGGCGCACATAATAATCAAATCCATCCGTTCAAAAATGCTAAGTATCGTCAATATTTTTAGTAAATAGAGAACTGGAATTGGAACTAGACCTAATGAATATGTACCAAAATGGGCAAGACAGATTACTAATAAAACAAGATAAATCAATGAAATAGTCAGGATTGAAAAAGTAATTACTCTTTTTTTTGTTTTTAATTTGTCATGAAGAAGTGGTAATAATACAAGTAATGAACTTAGGCCTGCATAACCAATCCCCATATGATATGAACCATTCAAAATTTTAGTAACCGGAACATCCCCAACTGGCAGTAGAAATAAAAGATGCATTTTAGGAATGGCAAAAGAAATAGAGAACAGGAGAAAGCCTGTTAACGCCAGGAATGTTATGCCGCTGAACCGCGCGAGTGTAGTTATCGTCCCTTTGGCTATATAGAGTCCCATTAAAATAAAGATTAGGTAAACAACAAATAGCGGTGTGACAGGCAGTGTCCATTCCTTTGATAAATACGTAAAATATAAAGCCGTATAGGTAGCAAGGCCAATGAAATAGATGATATACAGCCAATTCATTATTTTTCCGATCCATTTGCTTGTTAGAATCTCTGTCATTTGGAATAGATTCTTATCCGGTAATCGTTTATGCAATGAAAAGATGACCCATCCAATTAGTTGAAAGAAGATTAAAGTGATGATGGCAGATATCCAGGCATTATGTTTACTATGCTCATTAACAAGATAAGGAATGGCAAAAATCATGACAGAGCTAACGGATTGGACGGTTAAAAAGTATAATTGGTGAGCTGACAATAACTTTTTATTAGAAGCTATCATAGTCCATTTAACTCTCCTTCTTAAATGGTATTTTGAATAGCATTTTCGACAAGCTTTTAAAATTAAACGGCGCGACCGGTGCTAAATAAGGTTTTCCCATAGATTCCAATTCACATAAATGATAGATAATTAAAGTGAATCCAATCGCTATTCCAACTAAGCCAAAAATATAAGTTATAATGATGAGCGGGAAGTTTAGAATACGAATCATTTGTGCGACTTCCTGATTTGGAATAGTAAATGCCGAAATGGCTGTAATCGCAATCACGATTAACATCGTATTAGAAACCAGGTTAGCCTGAACAATTGCAGTACCTATGACCAAAGCACCTACCACACCAATCGTTGGTGAAACGGAACTGGGTAAACGGATGGCGGATTCCTTAAGAAGTTCCAATATGACCACCATAATAAGAGCTTCGATTAAGGGGGAGTAGGGAATGTTCTCCAAAGATCCTTTAACATTTGCTACAAGATTTAACGGGATAATCTCGAAATCAAATGATACAAGAGCGATATAAAATGATGGTAAGGTAATGGCCAGAAATAAGGCAAACAGGCGTAAAATCCGTTCAAATGAGCTTATATAAAAACGGCTTTCAATATCATCCGCTGCATGAAAAAAAGTAAAGAATGTAATTGGCATCAGGAAGACAGTAGAGCTTCCTTCAGTCATTAAGCCAACGGCACCCATTGATAAGTGATGTGCAACCCGATTAGGTTTTTCTGTATTCAAAATTTGCGGAAATGGTGAATAAACTGAGTCTTCTATATAATTTTGAATAACTTCTGTATTGATAGCTGTATCAAGATGAATAGAGTCTAATTTTTTTTCTATTTTTTCTATAACCTCCGGGTCTGCTTTCCCATTTATATAAAAAAGAGCGGCAGTAGCCTTTGGATATGAACCAAGTGTTTTTGTTTTAACCACCAAGTTCTCCGTTTTGACCCTTTTTCTTATCAGATTTAAATTATCTTCAATTTTCTCTACAAACCCTTCATGAGAACCACGTATACTTTGTTCCGATGCAGGTTCCTCAATAGAACGAGTCTTAAAATCTGCTGCTTCTACTAAATAACAGGCTGTATCACCTTCTTTAAACAGAGCAATATTACCGTCGAGCATATTATTAATAATATCTTCAAAACAGGTATAAGCAGAAACATGTGCCACAGGTAAGTTAGCAGGGCTGAGTGAAGAGTTAATCACTAATGGTTCTATCAGAAAGTGATCAATAATATCCTTTTTAACGATTGTTTTGATGAATGCCATTCCATATTTTTGATCACCATTTGAGAAATAACGTGTATCGAAATCTTGTGTACTAGAAAAGGCTGTTTTCAGTTTTTCAATATTATCTTCTACATGACAGGTTGTTTGTAAGCTCCGTATATCTGGAGTAGATGCCTCGTTCGATTGTACTTGTTCGTTAGTCTGGTTTGTCGTTCTCTTTTTAAAGAATTTCATATCCATCACCTAAACCTTAATTGATAAACGTTAGTATTAGTTAACTAAGGAATATTATTCAAATGATTGCAGGTGTGCTGGATTATGAATTGCTGCAAAACTTGATTGAAAATAAGATAGCCAAAAGTAATAGTAAGCAAATTAGGTCTTTGATTCATGGATAATTCTGGAGTTAAATCTTTTTGATTTAGTTTAGAGGGGGAGGAATATAAAAACCTCCGTTTACATTGATTTAAACGGAGGTTTATCTGTTATAAAATTTACTTTGTATTTGGATACTCAATTTCCTTTCTCCATTTTTTACGGTCCCTTTTATCTATTATCCATAAAAAAATAAATCTAAGTCCTAAGATAATGGAGATAAATACACCGGTTAATGTTACAAATAATGCTAAGTATTCGAGCCGATTATAACTTGATAATAAACTGGACCAATTTATATTCCCTTTAAGCTGTTCAGAAACTAAATTCATTCCGAATATTCCAGTTATGACAGAATAGAGAGTTAAAATTTGTAAAAGCATATTACCTTGTTTAGATGTGAAATTTTCTTGATATTGATTTAAACTTTGCAGCGTTGCACGTGTATCCTCGAATAGATCGTCTACCTTAAACCTTTCTCTTAGCCGGATAAAAATATCACGGCCCTTCGAGTTGGTTGCCAGTTCAAAAAAATAATAATTGGATGAGAAGGCATTGATCGCATGAATTAATTTTTCCACTTGTTTTGTATCCTGTGAAATTCTCACACGTGAGTATTCGTTTGCCACCTTAAGCAAGGTGATTTTATGAAATAAAGTGAGCATTAATCCGTAATAGTATTCGCCATAAAAAGTACTGGCAATATTATTAAATGCTTCATTTGTACGATTGGTTATACAAGCAATTCCCTGTTCATCGGGTATGTAATAAGTAAACGGTGCCCAACGGGTATAAACGATCGACTCCTTATATTGATCAATAAATTGTTGATTATTGCAACTGATATATGGCTTTTTATTTTGGGAATACCCATCCAGATTACCTAATCGGTAAACATCGTAATCCTCAATTTTTTCATCAGGTACTAATCCAATCAAGGACTGGACGTATAAATGATTATTTTCAAAAAATGGGAAGGATTCAAAGTAAGCATTATCTTCAGTGCTATCATCCATATATTTTTTAATTTCAGGCATGAGACAATCTAGCAAAAAGCGCTCAACATGTTCGAACTCCTGATCTTCATAGATTATTTTGGAAGTCGGCTGATTTTGTTCCATGATTCTAAATTCTGAAGCAAAATGAATAGCTTCAGTAAGATTCAATGATTGATCCTGGTCTTCCAAGTGAATACGTATGGTTAAAAAACCTAACTGATATGGACACACGGTTATATCAATGGATTCAACTACAAATTTGGTGCTGCAATACTTTGTTTGTAATGTACCAGAAACCAGATACATTTTGGAATACCGTTGAAATCCTTTCCCATCCTCCTTTTTAGGGAATAAAATTCGATTTGTAAAAGGAAGAAAAAAATTCTCCATATTTTCGTGATCTATTTCAAACCTGCCATAGAAATCGTCTTCTTTTTCAAGGTTATCCAGTCTAAACCATTTAAACTGATTTTTTTTCAATTTCTCAACCAAATCATCTTCCTTTCCGCGTATAAGCGAAAACGGGAACACAAATTGGAAGTTGGCACTGGAAACCTGTTTTTCAGTTATCGAGAGCTCTTTCATGAGAAAAATTCCTTTCTAAGTGCTTAATAAGCTTATTGAAGGTTTTTACCCTTGAAAGCGTAAAGTTAATCTGGATAAATTTTACGAAAAAAACACACAGATTGTATAAACCTGTGTGTTTTACTCTATTAATATTGGTAATAGGGGTTTGAATATTGTGATGGATCTGTGTCAAATTCCTCATAGGAATACGGATCGCGACCTTGAGATGAAAAGCCTCCATAACCTGATTGTCCTTGACCCCATCCTTGGCCCCACTGCTGTCCTTGCCAGCCGTGATGTGGGAATCCGTGGCCTCCGCCATATCCGTGATGTTGATGATGGTGATGGCCTGGATGGTAAGGCATATGGTGTCCATATCCTCCGCCTGAATAATGAGGGTATCCCATACCGCCGTGATATCCTTGATGATGTTGATGATGGCCCATACCACCACCATAATGACCGTGTTGCCCATAGCCACCACCACCGTGTTGTCCATGTCCATAACCGCTGCCATAATAGCCTTGTTGTCTCATTTCATGTGGGAAATTTACATTTTGCTGATCATATTCATTTGGCATTCCATTCACTCCTTCTGAACTGGTTCCTTATAGTATATGTGTCTATATAAAGAAGGAGCTTATTCGTCTAAAAGATGGGCGATGGCTCAAACAGAATGTATTGTATTATTTCCTTTTGTATGGTTTGTCTCTTTAATTTGCTTCCTTCTCTTTTTCCGTTCCAAAGTAGGCTCTAAATACCTTTTTCCCAATATCCATATTCATACGATGTCCATTTGATTGATACGCCCACGGTACTACAACACTTATAGCGATTTCCGGATTATCATGTGGTGCGTACGCAGCAAATGTGATATTCCATGTTTCCGGTTGTTCGGTTCCTGGTGTCCATTTTGGTCCATCATAGAAGGCTTCTGCTGTACCTGTCTTGCCAGCTGGTCTATATGGTTCTCTACCCATTTCTTTGTATCCGGTTCCTGTTGACGTTTGGGTAACAAGCCGTAACCCTTCTTTAACACGATTAATCCAATCTTCATTCATACTCAATTGGTTTTGGAATTTAGGTTCAATTTCTTGGAAGATTGGTCCAAGTTTTCCTTTTTCAAGTACTGGTTCACGAAGCTCCTTAACAACACGAGGCTGAATACGATATCCACCATTGGCGATGGTAGAGATATATTGCGCAAGCTGCAACGGAGTATATGTGTCATATTGCCCGATCGCCAAGTCCATCAGTTTACCGGCACCCAATTCTGTCCCCTTGTAGCCAATTTGTTCTCCGGGCAGATCGATACCTGTTCGTTTACCCAATCCAAACTCATAGAAATGATTTCGCATCATATCAAATGCTTCAGGTTTTACAGATAATGGTCCGTTCGGAACATAATTGCCTTCACCAATTGCAATAGCTGTTTTAAACATATACACATTGGATGATCGCTGTAAGGCAGTTAAGTCAGAAACGTACCCCATATTTGTATAGGATTTTTTTATAGGTGTTTCTTTTATGATCATTGGAGCATCATATAGAGTGGTTCCGGGATTAAGAACCCCTTCCTGATAACCGGTTAATACGGTGGCTGCTTTGACTGCCGACCCCATTGCATATGCAGTTGTATAAGTCCCTTGGGCAAAGTCCTTCATTTCATATTTATTTTTTTCGTCATCCCAAACATATTGTTTGCCTGCTAACGCTAATATTTCGCCAGTATTAGGATTCATGGCTACAACAAATGCTCGATCAAGATAAGGTGCATAATACGCTGCTTTTTTAGCTCTTAACTCTTCTTCAATAATGGTTTCCACTTTCTTTTGGAAATCTATGTCAATTGTCAGAACTAGGTCCTTTCCACGTTGACCATCACTAAGTTCTTCTATGGATAAAATATTTCCGCTTTTATCGAGTTTGTTTTTTGACTTAGCTTTTTGGCCATGTAAAATATCTTCATATTGAAGTTCAAGGTTTGAAACACCGACACGCTCGTTAAGACTGTATCCACGGGAAGAATAATATTCGACCTTTTCCTTTGGGAGACCTTCATCAGATGAGGTTGTTCTGCCAAGGATAGATCTTAAAGTACTGTCAAGCGGATATGCACGATTCCAATCGACTGAGGTATCGACTCCAGGCAATTCATCCAGATTTTCAGTGACCCGAGCCATTTCTTCATCGGTGACATCCTTATTCTTAACAATTTGTGGAGTCAAGTATGTTCCGCTGTTAAACTTACGGAAAATAGCGAGAGTTTTTAACTCTGCCTTTGTGAATGAAGATAACTCTTCTTCAGTGATACGCTCGAGCTGAAGTTTATATAATTCTTTATCCTTCTTATCAGAAAGCTCTTTTTTTGTTACTTTTTTCCCTGCTACCTTCGGATTCATAATAATCCAAAAGTCCTTGAGGTCCCGTTCTTTTATATCTTCCAGGTCATCTTTACTAATATCGATTAATTCAGATAGTTTCTCGGCTGTCTCTACCATTTCCTTTGTTTTTGCTGTTTTACTGCGCGTATAGGTGATTGCATTGACAGGTTGATTATCAACTATTAATTTATGATTTTTATCATAAATCAGGCCGCGTGGTACAGGTTTGTTAATGGTGATATCCTCTGTCCTTTCGACTTCTTTCTTGAAGGATTCACCATGAGCAATCTGTAAAAATCCTAATCGTAAAATTAAGGCTGTGAATAGTAAAAAGACAACAAAAAGTAATATATTTGTTCGCGTATTAACGGATTGCTTTTTTTTCTTTTTCTTTCGTTGGGGATTCTTCAATCTCTCAACCTCCAAAAATTATAAAAACTGTCTTATTTTCATTTTAATGGATTAATATGGATATTACTATTGATTTTGTTCTATTTTCATATTCAATTCGCAAGGGCGAAACAAATGATTGTTTTTAGATGAAAAAGAATGGGAAACTAGTAAATAGTATCTTTTTTACTTTAGGGAGGGGAATATAGGGATGAAGAGTATATGCTTTCCACAACAAATGTATATTAATGGAGAATGGAGAGACAGTGAAAATACAATAAATGTATATAATCCAGCTACATGCGAGGTGATAGGAAGCGTTCCGAATGGATCTGAATCTGATGCAAAGGATGCGGTTGAGGCAGCTTATAAGAGTGGAGTGGCATGGTCAAAATTTACTGCAGAGGAGCGGAGTACAAAACTCCGGGAATGGTCCAGATTAATAGATGTACATATAGATGAATTAGCAGAAATTATGACGCTTGAGCAGGGTAAACCATTTGAAGAGGCGAAAGGGGAATTACGCTACGCCAACAGTTTTATTACCTGGTTTGCTGAAGAGGGTAGACGTGTATACGGCGAGACAATCCCGGCATCTTCACCTAATAAACGGATATTCGTTCAAAAACAGCCTGTCGGGGTGATAGCAGCGATTACACCTTGGAATTTTCCGGCTGCCATGATTACGAGAAAAGTGGCACCGGCATTGGCAGCAGGATGTACGGTTGTTCTGAAGCCATCTGAAGAAACACCATTCACAGCCTTGAAATTGATTGAGTTGGCTGAAAAAGCTGATATCCCTGCCGGAGTCATTAATATTGTTACAGGTGATGCAAAGCGTATCGTGTCTGTTTGGCAGAAGGATTCAAGAGTCCGCAAAATTACATTCACCGGTTCGACTGAAGTAGGGAAGATTTTAATGAAAGATGCTGCAGATACGGTGAAGAAGATTTCTCTCGAACTAGGAGGACTTGCGCCTTTTATTGTAACAAAGCATGCTGATATTGAAAAAGCAGTTCAGGGAGCAATCGATTCCAAATTCCGTAATGCGGGTCAGACGTGTGTATGCGCCAACCGGATATTTGTCCAACAATCAATTATGGATGAATTTACTAATCTATACACGGAAAAAGTCAAACAATTAAAGGTAGGCAATGGATTGATAAAGGGAAATAATATTGGCCCGCTCATAAATGAGGAAGCTGTAAAAAAGGTTATGTCACACCTCGATGATGCGAAAGAAAAGGGCGCAACCATTCTTACAGGTGGATATGTTCCGAAAAACATGCCGGGACATTTTATAACTCCTGCAATTATCTCGGGTGCGACTGATGATATGCTGTGTATGAAAGAAGAAACCTTTGGCCCAATTGCTCCAATTTCAGTGTTTGATCAAGTTGAAGAAGCGGTAGAACGTGCAAATCATACACCATTTGGATTGGCTGCTTATGTTTTCTCGGATAATATTCGGGAGGCTGTTTGGATAGCTGAAAATCTGGAATATGGGATTGTTGGAGTTAATGATGGGTTGCCTTCAACAGCGCAGGCACCTTTTGGAGGATTTAAAGAGAGTGGACTGGGCAGAGAAGGAAGCCATTATGGAATAGATGAATATTTAGAGATTAAATACATTTCACTGGGTTTATAAAGAAGAGTGAGGGATTGTATCTATATGATGAAAAAATTTGAAAATCTTGATCGCGTAGGGAATGATCATACATTTCTGGATATGTATCGGTGGAATAAAGAACGGCGGAGAAAACAAAAGGATTTAAAAACTCAAATTAGCCGTGTTGATAACCCGCAGATTGAGGAGCTAAAAAGAAATCAATCCCGAACTTCTATAACCTGGATTGGCCATTCAACCTTTTTAATTCAAATGGCAGGGATAAATATTTTGACTGACCCAGTTTGGGCGAGGCGGATGGGTGTTCAAACCCGACTGACAGAACCGGGTTTGAAGATAGATGACCTACCATCAATCGATGCCGTTTTAATTTCTCATGGACATTATGATCATCTGGATTTCCCGACCATCCAAAAATTGAAGGGTGACCCGGTTTATTATGTACCCATTGGTCTGGGAAAAGCTTTCTTAAAAAGAGGGTATGGGAAAGTTCATGAAGCAAACTGGTGGGAGACATTCGTACATGGAGATGTATCTTTTCATTTTGTTCCTGCGCAGCATTGGACAAGACGAGGGGCTTTTGATATGAATACTTCCCACTGGGGAGGATGGGTGATTGAAAAAGTCAATACATCTGAAAAGGTCTATTTTGTTGGAGACACAGGTTATTTCAGAGGATTTAAAGATATAGCGGAGAAGTTCCAAATCAATTATGTACTTATGCCAATTGGAGCATATGAGCCTGAATGGTTTATGGCAAGCTCTCATATTAATCCTGAAGATGCTATCAAAGCATTTTTAGAATTGAAGGGGGACTATTTTATCCCTATGCATTACGGTGCCTATCGATTGGCTGATGATACAGGACCAGAAGCATTAGAGCGATTGTTGGATGAGTGGAGCAGGAGACAGTTGCAGAAAGAACAATTGAAGGCATTACTAATAGGAGAGACTTTGTGGGGGAATTAACAAGGGGGCAGTCGCTAATATATTTATGCGACTGCCCCTTGTTTAATTTATTGGCCTTTTTTCAAGACGATTTGCCATTCGGCACTGCCTGTTTGTTCAAAATTAGTAATCTCATGACCTTCTTTTGCGGCCCAGCGCGGAATGCTTTCTGTTCCTTGGGTGCAATCAAAATTGATGATTAATTCTTCGCCAACAGCCATTTCTACCATTGCCACTTTCGCCTCTTCTAGTGGGAAGGGGCAAACCATTCCGTTTGTCTCGAGTACTTTTGCCATAATGTATACCCTCCTATTAAATTAGGCCACCGCTGTATTACCGGTACCTGCTTTTTGTTTTTTTTGTTTTCGGATAATTGTAAAGTAAGTAGCCGTCCATGTTCCTAATAAGAAGAAGACAACAGCAACCCAGCCTTGCCAAGTAAACAGAGCAGTATTTACAAGCCCATTTCCGATGGTACATCCGCCTGCAAGCGATGCACCAAAGCCCATGATAAGTCCACCGCTAGCATTGTATGCAAGTGTTCTTTTATCCGGAAGGCGCCATTTGAATTCATTGCTGCCGCGAGCGGCAATATAGGATCCAAGGCCAATACCAAGTACAAGGAAAACTCCCCAGTTTAATAGGGATGTATCACCATTAACAAAGAATGTTAACAACTGTGCGGTTGGAGTTGTGATCCCAAGACCGGCCATTCGCCCTGTTGCTTCACTTAAAGGCCATGCAAGAATAGCGATGAGGCCAACGAGCAGCGCCGTGATGAATGGATGCCAGCGTTTCTCAAATAAAATATGGGCAATCCCTGTTTTCTGTTGTTTCATTTTAAAGGATGGCAGCTTAGGCTGTTTTAAGTTACGGTATACGAAAAATCCAATAAGTAATGCAAAAGCAATGACAAGTACCCATGGAGATAGGTTGAAAGTTTCATGGATATACGTATCGCTGGTTCTATAGGATAGTACATTTCCGCCCACAGCGCTTAATATCCCAAACTTAGTCATTGCGGCACCAAGTGCATAGCCGCCTAATGCAATCCAGCTCCCAATTAACCCTTCACCAGCCCGATACCAAGTACCAGTAGCACATCCTCCGGCTAGAACCATACCAATTCCGAAGATAAATCCGCCAACAATCGTTCCTAACCACGGAAATGCATCCGCTTGGATGGTGATGATTCCGTTAGCTGCAAGTGCATATACACCAATTGCCTGAATGGCAATAACGATCATGGTTGCGAGAAACATGCGTCCATCCCTAGCGAGAAGCAGGTCACGGTATGCTCCGACAACACAAAAACGTCCTCTTTGTAAGACAAAGCCTAAGAGAAGTCCGACGATAAGGCCATAACTAATAATTTGTATCATGATGAGATCCCTCCGTTGTTTGGATAGATGTATATTACAATAAACCTTATAAGATTACTACGAATTAAAGGAAGATTGTATAAAAATGATTCTTAAGTAGGAGTTTAAATGGATTTCACCTGTAACTTAGTAGGAATGCCTTTTTTGAGTTTTTATTACAAAAGCCTAAGTTGATGAAACCTTTCAGCGATCGTTGGGTTAAAGGAATATTATTTTAGAAGCAATTTTACAGGTGCTTAAAATCGTTACAATTTTCCTGAATTTTCATTTTATCATTGGTAATGATTATCACTAGATGTTGATTTTACTATTTTCATTGACTATAATTAAAGACGACTCAATAATGATTATCATTATCAGTAATGTTGTTGAGAAACTAATTTGACGGGGATTGCAATGAGACTATGGATGTTAGTATTAGTAACTATTATCCTATCCTTTATTTCGCTATTTATAGGGGCTATTGATATTAAACCGAGTGATTTACTAGATTTAGATTCAGACAAGACGCAAATCTTCTTGATGAGTCGATTACCACGGTTAATGGCCATTATTTTAGCTGGTGCAGGAATGGGAATTGCGGGCTTAATTATGCAAAGCTTAAGCCGAAACAAGTTTGTATCACCGACAACGGCTGGTACGCTAGATGCAGCAAAACTAGGTGTCATTGTCTCTATGGTGTTTTTTACTAATATGTCCTATATGGGGCAAATACTATTTAGTTTTGCATTCGCATTAATTGGTACATTTATTTTTATGAATTTACTTGAGCGCATTAAATTCAAAGATGTCATATTCGTCCCTCTTATCGGAATTATGTACGGTAATATCATCGGGGCGATTTCAACATTCATTGGATATGAAGCGGATGTTCTGCAAAATGTAGATACGTTTTTCTTGGGGAGTTTTACCTTGATCGTTTCAGGACGCTATGAACTGTTGTATGTAGCGGTTCCAGCAATTATCATTGCTTATCTATATGCAAATAAATTCACAGTAGCTGGTATGGGTGAGGATTTTGCGAAAAACCTGGGTTTAAGTTATCGTACAGTGTTAAACATTGGTCTAGTTATCGTAGCGGTAATTTCTACAACAGTCATTTTAACGGTAGGGATTATTCCGTTTTTAGGGTTGATTGTACCAAATCTGGTTTCCCTTTATCTGGGCGATAATTTACGTAAAACAATCCCTCATACAATATTCATGGGGGCGGCATTCTTATTGGCATGTGATATTCTAAGCCGATTGATTGTCCATCCATATGAGATACCTGTAAATACTACAGTTGCAGTAATTGGCAGTGCGATCTTCTTAATTATGTTGTTTAGGGGGAAAGCATATGCGAAAAAATAGTGTAAAGCTAATTATTTTAGCTGTTATTGCAATTGGATGTATGGCTTTATTTGCTTTCTATAATATTCAGGGCGGTTTTAGTTACGCCTTTCCAAAGCGTATTGAGCGCATAGTTGCTATGGTTATTACCGGAACGGCAATTGCGTATGCAAGTGTTATATTCCAAACCATTACACATAACCGTTTATTAACACCATCTGTTATGGGGATCGACTCGATGTATGAAGTCGTTCAAACTGTCATTTATTTTACGGCAGGGTCGGCTTCAATCTTCGTTGTAAGCCGTTACTTAAACTTTAGTGTAGCAATCATTGCGATGGTAGTATTCGCATTGATTTTGTATCGTTTTTTATTCAGGGCAGATAAATATCCAATTTTTCTTCTATTATTAGCAGGTATGATACTTGGAACATTACTCGGAAGTCTGGTAACGTTCATGCAAGTTCTAATTGATCCTGTGGAATATGAAAGTTTGCAAGCTCGCTTGTTTGCCAGCTTTATGAACGTGAAGACGGAATTACTGAGCATTGCTATTGTTATTTTATGTACCGCCTTTATATATGGCTATCGGTTATTACGTGATTTAGATGTTGTATCACTAGGTCGAGATAACGCGATTAATCTTGGTGTCGCCTATGATAAAATCGTGCTGAAAGTGCTGATTCTATCGTCTATTTTAATCGCTACTTCTACCGCACTGGTTGGACCTGTAACATTTTTAGGATTAATTGTGGCGAATTTAGCCTATCAATATTTGGCTACATATAAGCATTCGATATTAATCATTGGGGCAAGCTTGATCAGTATTATTGCGCTTGTCGGAGGACAATTTCTTGTTCAGCATGTTTTCCATTTGAATACAACGATTAGTGTCGTTATTAACTTTGTCGGTGGGATTTACTTTATTTACTTATTACTAAGGGAAAGTAGGAAAGCAGGATGATTGATATTAAAGGGCTTTCTAAAAGCTTTGGGAAAAAATCTGTTATTGAAAATGTAACATTGCAAATCCAACCAAGAGCTATCACTTCTTTTATTGGTCCAAATGGCGCTGGTAAATCAACGTTATTATCAATGGTGAGCCGTCTCTTAGATGCTGATACAGGTGAAGTATTTTTAGATCAAACTGACGTTAAGAAAATGAAATCAGATGCTTTTGCAAAGCGGGTGGCTATTTTAAGGCAGACCAATCACTTGAATATTCGTTTAACCGTACGCGAGCTTGTTTCTTTTGGACGCTATCCATATTCAAAAGGGCGGCTGAATGCAGATGATGAACGAATTGTAGACCAAGCACTGGAGTATTTAAATTTAACAGATATGCAGGATAAGCTGTTGGATGAGTTATCAGGCGGTCAAAAACAACGTGCCTTTATTTCAATGGTTATTGCACAAGATACGGATTATATTTTATTAGATGAGCCATTAAACAATCTGGATATGAAACACTCTGTGCAAATTATGAAAATACTGCGCAAGCTGGTAGATGAGTTAGGGAAAACGGTTGTAATTGTCTTGCATGATATCAACTTTGCTTCTGTATACTCTGATCGCATAGTGGCGTTAAAGGATGGGCGTCTGATAAAGGACGGTCCAGCGCATGAGATTATTAACTCAGAATCCTTGCGTGATGTATATGACATGCATATTCCTGTACAAGAGCAAGATGGATGTCGTATATGTGTATACTTTAATTCACATTAGATTCTAAAATAGATTCTGGCCTTATATTTTTGGAACAATTGACAGCAGCAAAATCTTGTTCAAGTTAAGGGTCGTATACTTAAGTTTTCGCGAAGACTCCAAAATAGCTGTTATTTTGGAGTCTTTTTTTATAGTATTTCTTTTGCTGAGCACATTTCTAACTGATATTTAACTTTTCAAGGAGAGAATATCTCGAGAATGATACGAAATCATCCATGTCTAATTCTCGTTAGGTCAGATAGGAAAAATAAAATTATTTATCAAACACTTCAAAAGAGTTGACATATTTTGTGATTCTCATTTAGAATGATAATGTCGATTGAAAATGATAATCGTTTTCAATTACCAACAGCGTATTTTAGGAGGAGAACAAAGGATGAAGAAATGGAAAACTTTAACTGCTTTGGCAGCGTTAACATTAATGTTGACAGCTTGTAACTCAGGTGACGAGTCAACAACAGGGGAGTCTTCTGAGACAAAACCAACAGAAGAAAAAGAAACTGTCGAAAGTTCTAAATTTCCAATGACAGTATCTTCCTTAACAGAATCACGTGAAGATGAAGAAAAGGGTACGACAACTACATTTGAAGAAGTAAAATTAGATAAAATGCCAGAACGCATTATTGCTCTGGATTATGGCTTTTTAGATACACTTGATGCATTAGGTGTTGAAGGAATCGTAGGCGTAGCTGCTGGTGGCGGTAAAGGAAATATGCCAGCGCATTTAAAAGAAAAATATGTTGCTGAGGGTGTTGCCGATGTTGGTACACTAAAGCAAATCGATTTTGAAGCAGTAGCAGCTGCTGAGCCGGATGTTATTTTCATCTCTGGTCGTCAAACACCATTTTATGAACAATTAAAAGAAATCACACCTAACGTTATTTTCATTGGTTCTGACAATGATAATTACATAGAGGCTGTATATGAAACAGTTGATTTAGCAGCTCAAATCTTTGATAAAGAAGAAAAAGGCAAAGAATTGAAAGCTTCATTACAAGAAAAAGTTGATGCAGTAAAAGAAAAAGCTGCTGGTTATGAAAATGCATTGGTAGCGATGTACAATGACAAGAAAATCTCCGGTTTCGACAATGGTGAAGATTCACGTTTCGCATATGTATATAATGACTTTGGCTTCAAGCCAGCAACAACTGATATCGAAGCATCTTCCCACGGTTCTGATTTCTCTTATGAGTCAATCCTTTCTGTTGATCCAGAAGTATTGTTAATTATCGACCGTACTGCTTCTGATGTAGAAACAATTAAAAAAGATATTGAAAATGATATTATCAAAAAAACCAGTGCTTACAAAGAAGGCAAAATTGTCTACTTAGACGGTGTTAACTGGTACTTCTCAAGTAACGGTGTAACGACTGAAGCAGAAAAATTAGATGAAATCTTAAATGAATTAAAATAATCTTCATAACAAGGAGCATGTCTCAAGTGGGGCATGCTCCTTTAATAAGGGGCGATTATGTATGTTTGTTCAAATCCGTAAGTGGATAGTGACAGAGGGAAATTCAGACAAGATATTGGAACGCTTCAAAAAGAAGCCAGATCAAGGTCCGTCGTTAATTGAGCAGCGTGAAGGCTTTATAAGTCGGGAGTTATTAGTGAAAAAAACAACGCGTGGGGAAGAAGAAGTTGTCATGATTATCCGCTGGGAATCAGAGGAAGCATGGAAAGCATGGGAAAAGAGCCCTGAGCATATCGCTGGCCATAAAGCGAAAATCAAGGAGCACGGAGGTAAGCCCCCAAAGCCAGAATACGTAATCAATATGGAACATGGCAATTACCTTGTAGTCGAATAATAAAAAACAAAACGCCCCTACCTGAAAGGGCGTTTGTTTTATAATGTAAACCTTATTTCAGGTTAGAAAAGAAGCGTTACAGAATAATGGACAGCATTTGCGATTTGAACTGATAGGAGTATTTATCATTTTTAAAATTCAAAAGTTGGTGTGGACTCATCCATTATTTTAAAGGTGTATCCCTTATGTTTCAGACGGCGAATGATTTCCGGAAGCCCATCCACGATTGTTGTATTGCCGTTAAAATCATGCAGGAGGATATAGAGATTTTCTTTTTCACCTACCCCTTGCATAATTAATTTAAGTAATTTTTTTTCTGGAATTGGAGGATTTAATCCATCGTTAGCATCGCAGTTCCAATCATAATATTTATATCCTCTTTTTATTACCTCAGTCTTTAATTGATCCATTAAATCAGTCCCGGCATATTGTTTTGCGACATAGTTATTGGAGCCGCCGGGGAATCGTAGGATTTTCGGGCTTACGCCTACTTCCCTTTCCAAAAATTCTTCCAGTTGAGTAATGTCTTTAAAAAAAGTATCCTTGGATCGATAGATTTTGGAATAATTATGAGAATAGGAATGCAGTCCAAGAGCGTGTCCATTTTTTACGATATCTTTATATAAATACATATGTCCCGGGCTGGCTGTTCCCGTTACAAAAAAGGTTGCCTTAACATCCTGAACTTTGAGGATATCGAGGATTTCCTGTGTGATGTTTGAGGGACCATCATCAAAACTGAGGTAGGCTGTCTTTGCAAATGTTTCAGATGGAATAAGAAGCTGGATAATGAGCAATGTGAGAACAGATAGAGTACGCATAATAAACTCCTATGGATTAAGTGATTTTAATATAGTTTTTGATTCTTGTTAAAAAATATTCCTAAACGGAGTTGAATAATTGGGTAAAATGTTTAATAAAGAGATTGAACATGTATAATAGACATAAGCATTTTAGAAAGGTTGATAAAGATGATCGAGATACAAAGTTATACAGTTGAGAAACTGGAAGACCCGTTTGGTATCCTTTCTGGAGAAAGGTTCGAATATGTACTGGAGATTTCCGTTCCCGAGGAAGATGAACTATATACCGATAAGGGTCTTCTGTTGCGTGTTATATATGTAATGGATGAAAATCAGGACCAAATTTCAAAATATGAGTTTATAGAAAGTGAAACACAAAGTATTTTGGATTTTGAGCTTGAGGAAGATGAATTATCGATGGTTTTACAATTTTGCAGGGAACATACTGATGTTGAATATGAAGAAGAATGAAGATAGCTGATTATATAAAAAATATAAATATTGAATAGTGTAAGAGTGCCTTATTTATTAGGATAATAGGGAAACCGGTGCAAATCCGGTGCAGCCCCCGCTACTGTATACGCGGATGAAATGATTTGTAAACCACCGGCTCTTTGTTTAGAGCATGGGAAGGTAAATCAGAGTAAATTGATGCGTCAGCCAGGAGACCTGCTCTTTCTTTTGTATGTACTATTTTTCGGAGGGAAAAGTAGGCGTCCAATCCTGTTATTTTAATGTGGATTTTCGCCTTAGCTTTTTTCGAGCTAAGGCTTTTTTATTATGTTGGAAAGGGGAATAACTATGCTAAAAAAGCAAAACTATTTATTTTTATTTATGCTAATGCTTACGCTATCTATGTTAATGTTTGGGTGTTCGTCAACTGAAGATGACTCAAACCAGAAGAAAGAGGTTTCTGAATCAACGTCCACAGCCTTTCCTGTTGAGGTAAGGGATGGATCCGGAGAAAGCATCAAGATTGAGGAAAAGCCGGACACGATCGTATCCTTGCTGCCAAGCAATACTGAAACGGCCTATGCACTAGGTCTTGGAGAGAAAATCATTGGTGTATCAGATTATTGTAATTTTCCTACAGAAGCTGCTGACAAACCTAAGGTCGGCGGGTTAGAAATCAATATTGAAAAAGTGTTGGAATTAAATCCGGATCTTTTATTGCTTTCTGCCAGTCATTTTAATAATGCTAAGGATACCATTAAACAATTCCAGACAGCTGGTATTGATGTTATTATCGTACCTGACGCCAATTCGTTTGATGGTGCATATGGAACAATTGAATTGATTGCTAAAGCAACCGGAACATCAGACAAAGCTGATGAAATTATTTCGGATATGAAAAAAGAAGTAGCAGAAATTAAAGAGAAAGCAAGTGCTATAAAAGATAAGAAGAAGGTTTGGATTGAAGTATCTTCCTCACCGGATTTATATACAGCGGCTAACGGAACCTATATAGACGAAATGCTTGATATCATTCAGGCAGAGAATATTGCCGCTGATCAAGAGGGTTGGGTAACAATGAATGAAGAACAAGTCATTGATCGCAATCCTGATGTTATTCTTACTACATATGGCTATTATATTGAAAATCCAGAAGAAAAGGTATATGGAAGAAAAGCTTGGTCCGAGGTACCTGCCGTTCAAAATAAGCAGGTTTATGATGTAGATAATGACACAGTGTCAAGACCGGGACCACGTTTAACAGAAGGCTTGCAATTGATAGCTGAAAAAATCTATCCTGAAATATTTAAATAAACATTTTCATTTAAGAGCCGTGCCCATTTTACTTTGGGAGGCTCTTTTTTTGTCGAAGAAAATAAATTAAATTTTCTAACAATTTTGTTGAAATTTCCCTTTTGAGTAGGTATGATGATACCAATACGTATTCGTACTCACACATGGGATTGGAATGATAAGAATGTTATATGTAAATGACCTGCCGACCGAAGCAAGAGATAAAATGCTATATGCAGCCCTCCAATTATTCACTACAAGAGGTTACAAGAATACATCAGTTCTGGACATAGTTGAGTATGCACATGTCTCGAAAACAACGTTCTACCAACAATTCGGCAATAAAGAGACTTTGATTGTTGCACTTTGTGAAAGTTTGATTGGAGAAGTTGCAGAAGAGATTAAGCTTGCAGCTTTACGGGAACCACGCATTGGTTATAAAGCATATGCCGGAATTCTTCGCTATTTGGAAATTTGCTTTTCCAATAAGGCTGTTGCCAATTTTATTTTACTCGAATCAGTCGGAGTTTCTTTCGAAGTAGAACTGGTCAGACGAGAAGCACTTAAAAGTTTCGCAGATCTTATCTTTTTTTTTGCTTACCAGGAGTTTCCGGAGAATGTGAATGAACAGGAAGTTAGGATCATCTCTCAGGCAATGGTTGGAGCAATCAATGAGGTCGTCATTCAAAAATTCCGGGAACCAAATCACCAAAAGACAGATGTAGAATATCTTGCTAGATTATTAAACCGATTGGTCATGCGCTCATTTAGCAGTCTCTCAAATTAATAAACTATTGATATGAAGGAGGGAGAAAGTTGGTTTCTTTTTTACCAAGTGAGGAAGAAAAGGCATTTGTTGATGTAGCTAAGGATTTTGCGATTCAAAAGATTCGTCCCTATGCCAGGCAAACGGAAAAGAATCAGGGGGTAAGTGAGGACGTGGTCAGAAAGTTGAGTGACCTTGGATTATTAAATCTGGAACTGCCTGAATCATTCGGTGGCCTGGAATTGCCGCTCGTTTCCCAGGTACAGATTGTTGAGGCGCTTGCTTATGGTGACCTTGATACTATTCAGGGGCTTCCAGGAGCCGGGGAGGGAGCATCGTTTATTCGACTAAAAGAGGATCATAATGCATTTTCTTTTTACCAAACTCAATGTGGAACGGGAATTTGCCCAACAGTCGCCTTTCTTTATCCAAATCAACATAAACTCCAAATAAAAAAAATAGACAATGGATACATCGTTGATGGAGAAACGAGTCCGCTGAAAAATGTCAGAAAGGCTGAATATCTATTAATTGCAGGAACTGCCACTAATGGTGAAGCGGTATTGCTCTGGATAGATCAAGAAAATAACCATTCTTGGAAAGTGCTTGACGGTGATTATCGTTTGGGGCTATTGAGTGCTGGCTTTTCGAGAATTCAGCTTAATGAAGTAAGCGTTTCCAATAATAATATTTTGGCTAGTGGAATAGATGCTGAAACTTGGATGAATGAAGCAATGAGCCGTGTACGAACATTAGAGGCTGCCAAAGAAATTGGTGTTATGGCAGCTGCGCTTGATTACACAGTTGAATATACCTCCCAGAGAAAAGCGTTTGGGGTAGAAATCGCAAAATTCCAGGGTGTTTCTTTTAACCTTGCACAAATGGCTATCCAGACGGGTGCAGCAAGGCATCTTGTTTTATATGCGGCAAAACAAATTGATGAAGGTGAAACTGATGCTGTTTTCCACAGTATCCAGGCACTTAAAAAAGCCCATCAATCGCTTCGATATGTAACAGATTCAGCTGTACAGCTCCTTGGTGGGCATGGATATGTTCAGGACCATCCTGTTGAGAAGTGGATGAGGGACGCTCAGGCACAAGTCGGTTGGTTTGAACAAGAGGGCGATTTAGAAATCAGGGCAGGAAACTGGATCATGTATGGTAAGGAGAGGGGGATGAGTAATGATCACCTACGAGTTGACGCCACATCAAAGTCAAGTTAAGGAAGTGGTCCATTGGTTTGCTGAAAATGAAATGCGACCGGTATCCATGATTGCCGATCAATTAAAGAAAGTACCGGATGATTGGCTGGATAAAGTAAATCAACTCGGAATTTCTTTAAGCATGTCTTCTTTTGGAGAGTCCAATGATGATAAAAAGAAAAAAGATTTTAAAAAAGCGAAGGAGCGCCAAGGAAATCGATTGGGAGTCATTGCCTCTGAGGAATTAGGCTGGGGAGATTGCGCGATTGCCTTGACGCTACCCGGGCCAGGGCTTGGAGGTCCGCCTGTTCAGCATAGCGGCACACCGGAACAAAAGGAACGTTTTTTATCCATTTTCTCCAGAGATGAGAAACCGAAGTGGGGAGCATATGCTTTGACTGAACCAGAGGCAGGTTCTGATGTATCCGGTTTACAGACGACAGCTGTTAAAGTGGACGGCGGTTATGTGATAAACGGGCAGAAGATATTTATTACAAATGGCAAAAGAGCTTCCTGGGTTGTTGTATTTGCTACGGTAGACCGCAATTTAGGTAGGGCTGGTCACCGGGCATTTGTTATAGAAAAAGGTACACCCGGCTTCTCATGCTCGAGATTGGCGGAAAAAATGGGTCTTCGTGCTTCTGAAACAGCAGAACTTGTGTTTGAGGATTGCTTTGTTCCGGATGAAAACCTTTTAGGTGGAGAAGAGGCCTATGTCAATAAAGCGAATGGATCAGGTGGCTTCAGGGTTGCTATGAAAACATTCGACAACACAAGACCCATAATAGCAGCCATGGCTACCGGAATTGCAAGAGCGTCCTATGAATATACATTGGATTTTGTAAAAAGAGAATATCCTCAGCACGGCAATCATTATCATCAAGCCCTGAGACTCTTCTCAGAGATGCAGCAAAAAATTCAGGGAGCTCGTCTGTTAACCTGGGAAGCTGCCTGGAAAGCAGATTTGGGAAAAGCGAATGCAAAAGAAGCAGCCATGTGTAAGGCCTATGGTGGAAAGATTGCTTTGGAGGTTACTTCAGCCTGTCAGGAAATACTCGGTCCATATGGTCTTGAGGGACATCTAGTCGAGAAATTATATCGTGACGCAAAAATTTATGACATTTTTGAAGGGACTAATCAAATTCAGCAATTAATTATTGCGCGTCATCTGTATGAACCATATGGTATTCGTGTGTAATGATTTTATAAATACGTTCAGGAGGTGGTGAAACGACAGGACAAAAATGCTGCATCTAAATAAAACTGAAAAATCAAAAAATATCCTTTAATAATAAAGGGAGGAATTTTAAAATGGGAAAAGCAATTGAAGATTATACATTAAGAGAGTCTTTTGAAAAAATTGAGGAAGCACTTAAAAACGATCCTCAGCCAATTCAAGGAATTACGACACGCTATCAATTCACAATCACCGGTTCCGAAGAAGGAATCTATCAGCTTAATATACACGATGGTCAGGCAGAGGTAGTCGAAGGAGAAGAAACACCAGCGGATTGTACACTCACCATGTCTGTCGAAAACTTCCGCCAATTCCTTCTCGGCAAACTAAACGGAACCGTAGCCTTCATGTCCGGCAAACTAAAAATCAAAGGCGACATCGGAAAAGCAATCAAACTAGAAGGAATACTGAAACAATATAACGTAAAGGAATATTTATAAGAAAGGCTGAGGCGACTGTTCAGCTCCGACAAGCATAAGAGGAGTCACGTAGGGAGGTGTTCTCCCTCCAGCAGTGGCTACACTTATGACTCGAGGAGCTAGGAGCCGAAGCTAGATCTCAAGAAAAGCTGGAGTGGCTTGCTCAAAAGCGAGGAGCATAAGACAGAGGCTCATAGGGGATGAACTTCCCCCGAAGAGGCTATGCTTATGTCCCGAGCTTTTAGCCACGGAAGCTAGATCTCGCTAAAAACGGAGACCATGTAAGGTGGACCAAAGACTAAAAACGCCACATCGTGTGGCAACGTCTTCGTGACCCTACGACGTGTAGGCCTAAGGGAGGTGTTTTATGAAACCTGCAAATTTGGTAGAGATGGTTTGGAGAAC
Organism: Bacillus sp. z14 (2026); assembly: GCF_058313575.1. Lineage (NCBI taxonomy): Bacteria > Bacillati > Bacillota > Bacilli > Caryophanales > Bacillaceae > Bacillus > Bacillus sp. z14 (2026). The sequence goes on along the minus strand of NZ_JBZFQK010000003.1, from coordinate 16,957 downwards.
AGCCGAAAAAAATTCACAAAAGAATGGTTTTTTAGTTAAAGTAGCAGGTGAATATAAGGGGATCACATACAGGGATTTTTGGATACAGGTTTCACAAACGGCTGCCGGACTGGCACATTATGGGGTTGGCTTTGGTGATCATGTAGCCATATTATCTGATAATAATCCTTACTGGGCTATAAGCGATATAGCGATTATGAGTTTGGGTGCAGTCAGTGTGCCAATCCATTCAACTTTACCATCTGATCAGATTTCTTACATTCTCAGTAATGCAGACTGTAAGTTTCTTTTTGTAGAAAATCAAAAGCAACTGCAAAAGATTCTTGCTAATTCTACTCTCGATAAACTGATTATCTTTTATCCCGGTGATTCCTTAGCAGAAAAGAAAGAAGATATGCTGACAATGGAACAATTAATGTCAGCAGGTGAAAAACATCCTTTATTTAACTGGGAAGATGAGTTCCAGGCAATAACAAGAGATGATTTAGCAACGATTATTCATACCTCGGGAACAACTGGTTATCCAAAAGGTGCAATGTTAACGCATGGAAATATTTTATCAAATGTTGAAGGCGTTCAATTTTGGGTGTTGGAAGCCCGGCCTGACGACATCATGTTATCCCACTTACCACTATCCCACATATTTGAACGTATGGCAGGTCAATTTTTTCCTTTGTCAGTTGGTGCAACAATTGCTTATGCAGAAAATATTGATACCGTACAACAAAACCTTCTAGAAGTACAACCTACCATCCTAGTCAGTGTCCCATTGTTATTTGAAAAAGTATATGCCCAGGCTCAAAAGATGGTCGAATCCGGTACCCCTATTCGCAGAAAAATTTTTGACTGGGCACTTAAAGTCGGAAATACAAGATATAAATATTATTTATCCAGTGCTACAGATGTAATGGTTCGTAAAAGTGAACTACCGAAAGAGTTTAGGAGAAAGTGGAAAATAGCTGATAAACTTGTCTACCAAAAAGTAAAAAAACAATTGGGTGGAAGAATCAGAGGCTTTATATCAGGCGGAGGAGCTTTAAATCCAGAAATCGGGAAGTTTTTCTGGAGTGTTGATCTTCCGGTCCTTGAAGGATATGGCCTGACAGAAACCTCCCCCGTTATCTGCGTAAATCCGTTTTCCAGAACCAAAGTTGGAACAGTAGGAAAACCATTGCCGAACCTGGACGTCCATATCTCAGATGATGGTGAGGTACTTGTTAAAGGCCCAAGTATCATGAAAGGTTACTATCATGATGAAGAGGCTACCAAGGAACACTTTGAAAATGGGTGGTTCAAGACTGGCGATATAGGCGAGTTTGATGAAGATGGCTTCTTAAGAATTGTGGATCGAAAGAAGCGGATTATAGTACTTACTTCGGGGATAAATGTGGCTCCACAGTCTGTGGAAAATGCACTTCACCAAAGTATTTATATAGAAAATGCCGTTTTGGTTGGACAAAATCAGAAGTATGTAATCGTCTTATTAACTCTAAATTATGAAAATCTTAAGAGCTGGTGCAAAAGGAAGGGCATTCGTGGTTCTGTCAATGAGTTGGTTACGAATAAAAAAGTACAGGAATTGATTACGAGAGAAGTAAAATCCAATACTCATAAATTCGCACGCTATGAACAGCCCAAAAAACTAATCATTGTAACGAAAGAATGGACTGTGGAGGGTGGGGAGATGACTCCGTCCTTAAAGGTACGTTTTAAAGAAATAGAAGAAAAGTATAAAGAAGTTATTGAACAAATGTATGAAGAAGACGCATATGCAGAGATCGAGGTAGCTGCTAATGAAGTAGCAGTTGGCCTGTCATTGCCTAAATCGAAAGGAGATTAATAAGTATGTCATTTTCACTGGAAGGAAAAGTAGCTCTTGTTACCGGTGCTATTATCCCGGCAACACAAAAGGTATTGGATAAGGCAGGTCTTTCCATGGATGATATCGATATTTTTGAAGTGAATGAAGCCTTTGCTTCAGTTGTATTAGCATGGGCGAAAGAGCTGGAACCAGATATGGATAAAGTAAATCCGAATGGAGGAGCGATCGCATTGGGCCATCCTCTGGGCGCAAGTGGAGCTCGTATTATAGCCACTTTACTTAATGAATTGGAAAGAACAAACGGAAGATTTGGGCTTGCAACCATGTGTATCGGTTTTGGTCAGGCAATTGCTGTAATACTGGAAAGGGAGGTAGGGGAATGGGGCAAAATTGTTTGTTGGAGGTAACTGATAAGGTGGCAATCATTACGATTAATCGACCTCCCCTAAATACATTGAGCAGAGATACATTATATGAGATTGGCACCTATTTGGATGATATCGAAAATAATCATATGATTAGAGCTATTATATTAGTCGGAGCGGGAGAAAAATCTTTTTCAGCTGGTGCAGATGTAAATGAATTTTCAGATTTAGCGGATCCGGAAAAAGCGAGGGAAACGATTCAAGGGATGCATGATCTATTTAACCGAATTGAGTCTTTCTCTAAACCTATCATTGCAAGCATAAACGGTCGTGCGCTGGGTGGTGGGAATGAATTGCAAATGGCTTGCCACTTGGTAATAGCTGCAGACACAGCAGAGTTTGCTCTTCCAGAAATAAAGCTCGGAATTATGCCTGGCTATGGGGGGACCCAACGGCTGCCAAGATTGATTGGCCGCAGGCGGGCTCTTGAATTAATCTTAAGCGGTGAAAAAATTTCGGCGATAAAAGCATTGGAGTATGGTTTAATCAACAAAGTTGTGCCTGCTAAAATGCTGAAGTATGAAACTTTAGCGATTGCAGCCAATTTAGCTGAAGGGCCGCCGCTTGCGCTTAAAGGGATCCTTGATTCTGTGGGGAGAGGTACAGAAGTTTCCTTAGAAGATGGAATCTCAATTGAACTAGAGAATATGCTGAAAATAGCCCGTTCGGAGGATGCGATGGAGGGAATCAGTGCCTTCTTTATGAAGCGAAAGGCAGAGTTTTCAGGTAAATAAATTAGATAGTGTCTGCATGGTCCGTTTATTTGTTGGATTAAATAGGAACAGCCCATTGGATTATGGATTACCAACGGGCTGTTAGGTTCGTTTACTTTACTTTTCGTTTACTTTACTTTATGGAATCCTTCTTCCATTAAATAAGATTTTGCTTCATTGTAGGATGGGAATGTGCCATCTAGGTTTAAGCCAGCATATACATTCCACATATCCTCTTCTGCTATAACGGTAAGAGTATGTCCTTCGTTATTCCTCCAGGTTTCTTCTTCACCTGCTATATCGCCAGCATAATCCTCATAAGGATCAGTAGATAGAAGCTCTATGGATTTAGCTATGATAGTTTCTAATTGCTCAGCGGAAAAATCCTTGATATTCACCAATCCCTTTTGACCCACACGGTACCCAGGAATGCCTTCTGCATAAACGAAACCATTACCGTTTGGATGCAGGTGATAAACAACATTCGATTTATCTAATTTGCTTTCAGGATATTGATAGTTGATACGCCCAAGTGAAACATTTTTACGTTCGAGTTCCTTAAAGGACTCTATAATTGCAATTTTTTCTTCAAAAGTTAACATATTGCCTCCAAAAAAGTGGATTTTACTATTTTTCCATTATACCATTAGTGGATAGATTACGTTATGTTCAATGAATGTATTTATGGATCGAGATAAATAAGGGAGGTTAGAAAAATGAACACTGGAAAGAATCGCAGTGATATACGAGCAGGACTAGAAGTCGATATCGTGTTAAAAAAAGACCAGCGCTCAGGTGCATTAACTCGCGGTATCGTTAAAGATATTTTAACCAATTCAGCAACACATCCGCATGGCATTAAGGTACGGTTAACGGATGGCCAGGTGGGAAGGGTTCAGCAGATTATTAAATAATGTATCGAATCTTGAAGGCGTACAAGCTCCCACTCTATAAAAAAGAAGCTGATTCAATGATCAGCTTCTTTTTTATATGATTATGAATCTTTATGGTGAAATGGACATTTCCCAGCGATTGGTTCTATATCATCACCGATAAAGTATTGCTTCCATTCATTATGGTTTTGATCCCCATAATGACTGATATCCGGATGCTTAGGGAGCTGATCCCATTTCTCTACTCGTTCACGAACTTTCTCTCTGGACATGATTCCGCCTTTTTCAGTCCCTTCAAGTCCTTCAAAAATCATTCGCGGTTGAAAGCCAAGAACTAAACTATTACCGAGGTCACGGGTTTTCCGTTGCTTGTAGGCAGGGCAATTGCCGAAGATAAAGAATGGTTCACCGGCAAAGTGAAAGTCCCAAAGGAAATGTTCAGGATCCTTCGGTTTATCCTCAGGCCAAAGCTTCGGATCATGCTCGTGTAAATACTGTAGGATTCTCCAAAAATAATCTCTATAGTAAGGGATATCGCGTTCCTCTTTTTCAGGTTCAACAAAAACAAATAAACCGTGTCTTATATGAGGTGGATTCTTAAATAGTTCAAGAAAGCTTTCTACTGCTTTTGGAAGAGAGGACCAATCATTATGAGTCATATACGCATAACGGAGTTCTCCTTTATTTTCTGCTTTCATACCAAAGTAACATGGAAATGTTGGGTTTGTAACAATGTTATGAAATGTTTGGTATTCTTCTGTTACCCATTGTGGTACGATTTGTGGATTGGTCATATCTTGTTTTTCTAATAAACTTAAATTTGTTTTTGTATCCGGCATATAATAATTCCCCTATATATTCATTTTAGTAAGTTCTTTATTCCCTATTAATAGTCTTTGAAACATTTTGAAAGACAGTAAAATATTGTTTTGCGGAACGCTAAAAAATCAGGAGATTAATCGCTGAACAATTTAAAGTCACACTACTTTATCAAACGGTATAACATGCATATCTTCTTTTGAAATTATACCTGCCACTCTTTTATCAGAGGACCATCCTTACCGTTAATAGGATCAGTCTTTGGGATGGGAACCTTGCTAATTTCCTCTAATACTTCAGGACGTTCATTTTCTTTCCCGTATTTAGTGTTATAGTCCATCCCATTTGGATAAGCTCCAACGACAGAAAAGTCAGAGCTGGCTCTATGGCGTTTATGGCCGGTTCCGGCTGGATGAATAATCACATCACCTGACTGAACATGAATCTTCCTTCCTGTTTCACCGCCAATCATAAGGGTGGCTTCACCTCTAATAACCCCTAGTACCTCATGAGAATTACTGTGATAATGATGATAGTCAAATACCCCATTTGTCCAACTATTTAGCCATTGATTTTCATTAAATAGGCTTTCCATAGTGGATTCAGGGCTGTCTACAGCTTGATCATATAGAATGACTGGTAAGTTTGGATTATTAGGTATCCTACCATCATCCTCGAAGAAAAAAGTTTGATACTGATTCATTTGTACTCCTCCTCCTGTATTCACAAAATTCCCTTTTTAGATGATGATAAACAAGTCAACCTGGATATTTTTGTATGGGAGTTTTTCGGAAATACTTATGTTTTTTCTAAACTAGTATCTGCCCAACTACGAATTATGCCGTTTTTAAAGACAGGGCATGAAAATACAATAATGAATAATAACTTGGTCCATGTTAATATCTTGACAAGCTGCCACGGTTTTCCAAGATTAGCGATAATACTAGCCATAAAGTGCAAAAGAATGAATGCGAATAAGGGTGTAAAGGAAGGCTAATTGTAAAATTTCGTTTAAAAGTACAGAAACAAGATAATTTTATAGAATAATAAATTCCTTTTAAACAGTGAAGTATCCATGCTATAATGCACAAAAATATATATTTATCTCTATAAATATACAAAAATAACCAGGGAGGGAGACCTTATGAGAGAAGTAACTTTACTTGATATATTTGAGCATCGCATTGCTCAAAAATATTTAAATCGTTCTGGCTTGGCACATGCAATTGCCGTTGCTTACCATGCCTTTCATTTAGCGAAAGAACAGAATATCGATGTCGATTCTGCAGCAAAAGCAGGTCTGCTCCATGACATTGGACATTTTACTTGGTACCGTAATGGTAAATGGGATTATGATTTATATAGAAAGAACGATATACATCCAATTAAGGGCGCTGAAAGAGCGCATAAATTATTAATAAGGCTTGGTGAAAATCCGGTTCAGGCGAAAACGATCTCCCTCGCAATTTTATTTCATACAGATTCCTTTTTACCTTCAAATGATATTGTTAGAACACCTCTTCAACAGATTGTTAAATGGGCAGATGAAAAAGATGAAGAGGAAGGCGGCCTTCACCATTATCGGAAGATTGAGTATGAAAGAGCGAAAGCCAGTATTATAAAACTCGATTCCATGATTGATGAAGAATTAAAAGAACATAAAAAAATGATATAAATTAAATCCCCATCTGTAAAAAACGGAGGGGATTCTTTAGTTAACATCATTAGAATTTGAATTATTCATAAAATGTTCTCTTTAAGCATTTCTAAAATACGAATATAATAAACTTGGATAGATTGATAATTATTTCCATATGATGATGTGGAAGACGTATTACATAGATTGGAGAGAACATACATGAGTTTCAAAACTCCACAGGAAATTGCCATAGCAGCAGTAGAAGCAGGTGTGAAGAAGACCAGTTTACCTTTAACAAATTTATTACTATTGGGATTTTTGGGCGGTGCTTATATATCTGTGGGTTATTTACTATATATCCGAGTAACCGCAAGCTTGCCTGAAGACTGGGGGACCTTTGGAACATTTATTGGTGCATCTGTTTTCCCACTTGGACTTATTTTAATTTTAATTGCAGGCGGAGAATTATTGACTGGTAATATGATGGCAGTGCCAATGGCCTGGCTTGCCAAACGGATTCCTTTCTCACGATTAGTTCACAATTGGTTTTGGATTACGATTAGCAACTTCGCAGGTGCTATTTTTGTAGCTTATTTCTTTGGCCACTTAGGAGAGTTTACAGCCAGCGGTGTCTTTCTCGAAAAAACGGTGGACGTGGCTGCTCATAAAATAGATGTTGATTTTTGGCCGGCTCTTATTTCAGGTGTTGGTTGTAACTGGCTTGTGGCATTAGGTGTTTGGCTTTCATACAGTGCAAACGATATCGCAGGAAAAATAGCAGGGATATGGTTTCCAATCATGGCATTTGTAGCAATTGGCTTTCAGCACGTAGTAGCGAATATGTTTGTGATTCCGGCAGCAATATTTGAAGGTTATTTTACCTGGATGGATTATTTTAATAACTTTGTACCTGTCTTTTTGGGGAATGCCATAGGCGGATCTATTCTTGTTGCTTTTGTTTACTGGAAATCCTATCAATCCTATATAAACCCTACCACCAAGAAAATAAAATCGGAAAGTATGTAACAATTGTGAGAGGCAGTCGGTCGTTTCACTATATGATACTCCTATAAAAACACTTAGATTTAATAAAATCCGTGTTTTTATTTCATCTGTTCCATTTTGGGCTAGATAATCATGCCGATCAACGCCATCCCATATTTATAAAAGTGTAGTAGTATTACTGCATAACCATGTTACCTAAATATGAAGAAAAAGGGCTAAACAACATAGCGCCTTTTTCAAGTTTGCAGTCAAGAATATTATTTTGTTATTTAAGCCTATGATGAACGAGGGAATCAAGATAGCCTGTCTTATATTAAAAAACAGTTCAATCTTCTTCACTCTGTCGGGCAGCCCATAGAACAATGGCTAATATCATAAACAATATTTCCATTAAAGGATCGTTTGTTACGGCTTTTAATAGCACTAAAAGGATGACCCCGTTTACAGGATTTTCGTCTGTCAGCATAATCACAATAATATCCAGCAGCGGGAGGGCGAAATCCAATATATTTAAGTCATTTTCAGATTCCATTCTAACAGTCCCTTCCGTTTTTTTATCATCGTATTCGAAATAAATGAAAAAGTGCGTTTTTGCTGAGACAAAGGGCGTAGGAAAAGAGCGTGGCAGGATACATATCTAAATAATTAGAAGCAAGTGGAGAGTGATAATTTGAGTATTGAATTGCTCAAGGCAGATGAAAAGGATGCAGCAGCTTTATTTGCCATCCAACGCAAATCGTTCATGCCTTTATTAGAAAAATATAAGGATTACGATACGAATCCTGCAAATGAAAAAGTAGATCGGCTGATCCTACGATTAAACAATCCTAATGGTGTATTTTATAAAATTATGTTCAATAAACAGCTAGTTGGAGCCATTAATATTCTGTGGAGAGAGGGGACCGAAGAATATAAAATCAGTCCCATGTTCATTTTACCTGAATATCAGGGGATGGGAATTGCACAGGAAACAATAAAAATCATTGAAGATTATTATTGCAAAGCAAAAAGCTGGGAACTGGCCACGATAAAAGAAGAAGAACGGAATTGTCATCTATATGAAAAAATGGGTTATATAAATACCGGTGAACTCCGAAAATTAAATGAGAATACAACACTGATTTTCTATAAAAAGCTTATGGAAGAGCAAGCAGTAGGTCATAAAAGTGAAGAAAGATAATTAATCAATTGTATTCAAATCTGGGGAAAGGCTATTTATACCTTCTTTAAAAATAAGTTATTATCTCCCCTTAACTGAAGATTCTCGGTGTTTTATCGAGATGAAATTTTTTTAAAATAAATTGCTCCGAAGAGGAAATAGTATAAGAGAGGGAACCAATTGAATTGTTTTACGAAAAGCAGAATTTGTATAGTGGAAATACTATTCATTCATGAAAAGAGCTGCCTTCATCGGGAAGACCGCTTAAAATTGGCTTACTTATTCTCTTCTGTTTTATTCTCATCTGTTTGGATATCATCCGGATAAACGATGGTATCAAATGTTTTGGAGGTTTCTTCGTTCTTTAGCTGGAAGGTAACCTTATAATCATCTTCATTTACACCATTAAATAATTGATAGTACAGTGATTGATAAGCTAAATTGAAGAAGGCAAATCCGTCCATACTGCTGTTTTCATAAAGCTCCTGATCCATTTTAATCGTATACTCTGTAAATGATTTATTGTGTTCTATCTTTTTAATTGAAGGAAAGTCTTCATCGGCTTCTATTTCTTTAATGGAAGTGTCTATTGTATCTCCCATCTCTTTCAGCATTTCCTTATGCTTAGATTTGGACATTTTATATGTAACCGATCCATCATCATTTACAATTACTTCTTTTACCCCGTCCTCTTTAGCCTCTTTCTTTAGTTTCACCATATCTGTGTCTTCAAAAAATGATGCAGGTAATGTCACTTCAACATTTACCATTCCCTTATTGACATCCACATTATCGGAATTTTTATTTTCCTCATCCTTTGATGAGCAAGCAACCAGCATAATACTCAATACTAATAGAAAGAGCAGTTTACCACTTTTCATTATGAACCCCCTGAGATGTAATTAATCCTTTATTAACGTAACAAATTTAATAGGTAGTATCTAAATATTCACCGAAAAATATATACTGAAGATTTTGGTAAATTAACTAATGTAATACTTATTTTATGGATAGTAAATAGATTTGATACACAAAAGCATTATAGATAATATAAGAAAAACTTCTATGTTAGAATAATCACAAAGGAGGCAGATGCTATGAATACAGTTCCCTTAATAATTGCTGTTATTGCAGGTATTCTTTATGGTTCCGTACGTTCCGTGAAAAATCAAAATAGTAAAGATGAATCTGCAAAGAAGGAAGCAGGCCTTTACTTACAAAGTATTGTGGTTTGTATCGCTGTTTATTTAATAGTGAGCTTCGTTCAGAGTATCTAAAGACTATACATATTCACTTAAGTAAGGATTTTTCTCTAAATTTAAAAGACCGTTTAAGCAGTAGAGACATAAAGTCGCTTTCCTAATTTATAGGAGGCGACTTTTTTACTTAGATGATAAAAAGGAAAATGATTAATCATACCGAATTATTATTTTCATAAGAGGCTTATAGAGAAATAAAAAACATAATAGGGAATGGGATCGATGGAATCAAACTTAATTATTCTAAGAGGAAACTCCGGAAGTGGAAAAACAACCATTGCTAAAAGCATTCAAGATCAGTTAGGAAAAGGTACCCTGTTAGTTTCTCAAGATAATGTTCGGCGTGAGATGTTGAAGGTCGAGGATAGAGAAGGGAATCTTTCGATTGATTTGATTCGTCAAATTGCTGAGTATGGGAAAGGGAGATGTGAACACACCATTGTTGAAGGAATTCTGAATAAAAGTCGCTATGGTCAAATGCTAAATGACTTAATCCAGTTCTATGGCGGAAAGGCATATATCTATTATTTTGACTTGTCATTCGAAGAAACGGTAAAACGTCATCTCTCACGTGATAAAAAGGAAGAGTTCGGTGTAGATGCTTTACGAAAATGGTGGACCCCAAATGATTATTTGGAAGTGGAAAATGAAGTGAAAGTAACAGGTCATTTAACACATACCGAGATAGTGGATTTGATTTTAACACAACTGCAAGAGTGATGATGATAGCAGGGAGTTAACCTATAGAATTGAGATACATTAGATCACTGCCTTTGAATAATCTATATTATTTAGAAGTCCGATATGTAAAAACTTTTTGACATTTATGATGAGTATGGATACAATGAAAATGTCAAAAGGTTTTTACATTTTCAAAGGAGCTTTCATTAATGGATTGTTTAGCTATCTTGCTGTTGTTTGTGATTTTAGCAATTTGTGTTTTACTCATCATCGTTACTCTTGTGTCATTACCTCAACTGGGTGATGAAAGAAAAGATTTTATTAAGATGAAAGCTCAGTCGTTTGCATTTGCAGGTGTTATTGGATATTTATTGATTAATCTTGTTGAATCTATTTATGTAACTTTCTGGACAGACAACACTTACGAAGGCATAAATCCATTTACTGCTCTTATAGGTATTTCTTTAGTGTATTTAATCTCACTACTATTTTGCAAAAAGAAATATGGTGGTTAAGTTGAAAAATCATATTAGAGAATTAAGAAAATCAACAAAGCTATCTCAAGAAGAACTTGCTAAACTTTGCAATGTATCACGACAAACGATAAATGCGATTGAAAACGATAAATATGACCCTACATTACAATTGGCTTTTAGTATAGCTGCTGTATTAGATACAACAGTAGATGAATTATTTATAAATGAGGATATGGATATGTAATTTTAGACCTTAACTTAAATTAAGGTCTTTTTTTAAGTGCTTAGAAAGTCTTAGGAGTTAAAACCTGTATTCTGAATTTGACTCTCAGAAACCTTCTTTCAAGCAGAAGAAAAAGGAGCACCGACTGTAGCTCCTTAACAAATCATTATTAATTGTTTTTTATGTTATTTGGGGGGAATGGAAATGTACTCGCTGATCATTATGGCTGTAATAGAAAATAACTTAATAAATTCTAACTATACAGTAGTACATCTTCACTCATAATTGTTATGGAGGTCCGCTTTGAAGTTCTAAGGTCAAACGCCTAGTTAACAAATTGTGCACTAGTTGTGCAACTCAACCGATTCTTTGCATAGATGTCTCCTGTAAAAAAAGAAAAAACCCTTGCTACACAAGGGTTTCCCGGTATGGAGCTAAGGGGATTCGAACCCCTGACCTCTTCGCTGCCAGCGAAGCATTCTCCCGCTGAACTATAGCCCCATAATAAGTAATAAAATTATGTACAACCTTATTTTAACTAATTTAATACGAATGTCAATCTTGTATGAAGTATTTTTGCTGAATCTTCTAACTTAACCAAGCTATAATGCAGGGTAAAAAAGAGTAGGAAAGAAACTGCCTATGCTTCTTTCCTGCTCCTATTGATTATGCATTTTCAATTTCAATGCTCATGACTCCATCGATAGAAGAAACGGAATAATAAACATCTGTAATTAGCCTTTTGCTGTCTATGGTGGTTCTTAAACGAATTTGATGACTGTTAGTCAGATCTTTTATGCGAACAGACTTAATTGAAATCTCTTTTTGTTCAATTAAATTTATAATTGGCGCTATACTGTCTTTTTCTGCAATAATTAACTGGAGGTTTAACTCTTTTTCTCTAAACTTTTTTGGCCCAATATAATTAAATAACATGGGCAGCAATTCAACGCTGATGATTAACAAAACTACACCTGCTATTGCTTCCATATAAAAACCTGCACCTACTGTAATCCCTATTCCGCCTGCTCCCCATATTAATGCTGCAGTAGTTAAACCAGATATACTGTCATTGCCTCTCCTTAATATAACGCCAGCTCCAATAAAACCAATTCCGGATACTATCTGGGCTGCAAGACGGAGCGGATCCATTGTTACTGTGACTCCATATGCTGATCCTTTTGCATTATATGCAGATTCAATAGAGACAATAGTTAATAAACAACTAACGATTGAGATTACTAGAGATGTTTTCAGACCAACAGGTTTTCTTTTGATTTCCCGTTCCAGTCCTATGATAAGCCCTAATACTGCTGATATGCATAATTTAATAATCATCTGTATATCAATTGAGAAATCCATATTGCCAACCTGCCTTTATAAGTTCTTCTATATAGAATAGAATATGAGACGGATCTGTTCCAGAATTATGAATTATGAATATTTATTTGTTTAAATTACAGTTAAAGGGTGGAATAATATATGACTCAGTCACTTTTTAAACCTTATCTTGCCATTGTTGTAGGAGTGATTGCTGTATCCTTCTCAGCGATACTTGTTCGCTATTCGGAAGCCGAGTCTGGTGTCATTGCTTTTTACCGCATGTTATTTTCCTGTTTAATTCTAATTCCGTACTTTTGTAGGGAGGCTGTTAAAGAGATAGGAAGGATTAATAAAAAAGATTGGGTATTATGTGCAGCGGCCGGAGCGTTTCTTGCTTTTCATTTTATTTTTTGGTTTGAGTCTCTTCGGTATACTTCAGTGGCTAATTCAACTGTCCTAGTCACAATGCAGCCTATATTTGCTTTTTTAGGTACCTATTTTTTATTTAAGGAACGAGTATCTATCGGTGGAGTCGTAAGTATTATTGTGGCGATTTCAGGCAGTATATTGATTAGTGCCAGCGATTTTTCGCATAATAAGGGAGCTTTGTTCGGAGATGTACTTGCCATAGTAGCTTGTGCTCTTGCAACAGCTTATTTCTTGATTGGACAAATGGTACGTAAAAGAATGGGGTTAACTGCTTACACTTTTATTGTATACGGTATTAGCGCAATTATATTATTGATCTATGTATTGGGGAGCGGCCAGGAGTTATTCGATTATCCTAAAAAAGAGTGGTACCTATTTATCTTGCTTGCAATCATTCCTACATTGTTGGGGCATTCACTTTTTAATTGGGCAATTGAATGGGTTAGTGCAACAAAAATATCGATGGCTATATTATTTGAACCAATAGGTGCGGCAGTATTGGCGTACTTTTTATTTAATGAAAGCCTATCTGCTATACAATTGTTTGGTGCAACATTAGTATTGGTGGGGTT